>JAURWS010000015.1 GCA_030654835.1 Gammaproteobacteria bacterium
TCCCAGTGCTGGAGGATGCCAACGGCAATGTGCTGAAAGTCGGCCGCAAGACCCGCGCTATTCCGCCTTCAATCCGACGTGCTCTGCAGATTCGCGATCACGGTTGCCGCTTTCCAGGTTGCTGCGAATCCCGCTACGAGGACGCACACCATGTGCAGCACTGGTGCCATCGCGCCGAGACGAGGCTCGAGAATCTGGTGCTGCTGTGTCGGCATCACCATCGGCTGTTGCATCAGGAGGGGTACGAAATAGTGACAAACGGGGAGCAGCAGTTCGAGTTTTTGACCCCTGCTGGTGGCGCGATGCGAGCAGCGCTTGTCCCGCAATTTTCGGCGGAGGCCGAGGACATAGCGAGTGAAACTTTGGCTATCGAGAGAGAACATGACGGGCTTGGTTTGGCGATTGATTCCCGCACGGCGGTGACGCGCTGGGAGGGGGAGAAGATGGATTATGATCTGGCGGTGGGGGCGATGTTGAGTGGGCGGATGCTGGGGTTTAATGCGGGACGGTGGTCCCCAGGAGTTCCGGCCCCTTGAGCTTGTTACATAGGCTTTTCACGGTGAGTCTGGCATCAAGGCCAATCTGGAGTCGTGCATTCAGGGTGTTGATTTGCGCGCTAGATTGGCCCACTGCCAGCTGGAGTGCGAAGTAGGTCCCGCAGTCGCAAGCCTCAAAGATCTCGGATTGTGAAGCCGTCAATCTCCTGCTTTTTCTCAACAAACCCTTCCATGATAGATGCCTGCATTTCGCTTCTTTTCAGATCTACCGCAGCCCTCAGGTCACTTTCAAATTCTTCGCGATTGTAATACTCATCAATCTCGATAATTACCTTATCCACGGCGAGCCATGTTGCTAACGCCCCCACCACGCCCCCAACGACCGAGCCAATAGGGCCAACCGCTGATCCGAACATAGCGCCAGTGCCAACACCCGCCATCACGCTTGCGCCTTTCGCAGTAGCTTTGATTCCGCTCTTTACCAATAGCTTTGCTGACAATTGAGCAGCAATCTTCTGCGATGCTAATTTGGCCAGCGAAGCACCGCCCAATGAGCTGATGCCCGCCAATGGCACTGTATACTGAGCTCGATCTGAGATGTCCTTGATGATGGTGGAGCTGATGGGTCCAAGGCTTGCTATCTCAACGCCTGGGGGCAGTGACTCTTGAGTAACAGCCGACAAGTTACTCGAAAAAGAATTTGTGAACCGCGAGTCTATGTCTATCAGCTCTCCATCAAGTCGCTCGTCAAAGCCGTCGAATATCATGGTTTCGATACTGCTGGTGGAGTCAACCAAGACGGCGCCTACGAGTTCGGTGTACTCACCGAGCACTGTGTAGTGAAAATCCGTGTAGGCAGGGATTCCCGCATAAACCGGAGCAAAGACGCGTTCCAGAATTGCATCGACGGGAATCTCAATTTGCTCCAAGGACATCTGTGACGCCCTTGGTATTGCCCTTTGCAGCACTTCACTTTGAATTTCATAAGTACGAGGGGCTTGTTCTGGCTCAGTGCCAACTCCGTATTGAGCCAGTGATCGCCCGTTGCCGGATAGAAACGACGGGGCTAGCACTAAGAGCAACGTGACCCCAATCAGAAGAAAAATCGTTATCCAGAAAGTCTTTTCGAATATCGCCACATTGCTTGGCGGCTGCTTATTGCTGCTCATTCTGGACTACCCTGCTCATAAAGAGGCTTCTCAGGAATTCACTGATCGCTGCCGCAAACCTGACAATGACATAGGCGACAGCGACGCTGTTTATGAGATAAAGGGGCACAACCAGACTGGTCAGAGTTGATCCGTGCACAACCGCGTAGAGCTCAATTGCATCAATGGTGACAAAGAGTTCCATGAACTTGGCTATCAATCCGGTTCCTTGAGGGAGCGATTGCACTTTGAATTCCCATATCTGCGAAAAGCCGGCATTGCGAAGTTCTCCGGGAATAGTTTCGTTCGCAACATAGAATCCGTAAAGGAGAGCCGAAATGCTCCCTGCAATTACCAGCGTAATCGAAGTGCTCATTGTGGGGAGGTAACGAGCGTTCACGTGGGGGTGCAATGTATTAATCTGCCTGCAATACATCACGACTGAGCCGACGAAGATGAGTGACAACAAGACGAACTCGCCGCCCGTCACGACCAAGGCCTTATAGCCAATGAACAAGGTTGCCGTGAACCCGAATACCACGGAGGTAAACATCGCATAGACTCGCCCCTTCAGCCACTTCCTCAGCCATGTATCCTGAGTTAGCGCTGCGTCAAGATATGCTTGCCGACTTTGAACCACGCCGAGATAGCTTCCTGCTGTGCAAGCAACGAGTAGGGGTATCAAGACGAGCCAGCTGTACGCTGATACTTCATACAGTAGCCTCCAGATAATTAGTACTGATAGAGCCAGCATTGAGCTTCCTGCCAATACCTTCTTCACATTCACTTGCGTCGGCATACCCTGTACCTTATTAAATGCGGGGGCTAGTCGTATCTGAGGGGTAATTGCCGACCATCTCATTCGCAAAATTCATGACCATGCCTCCAGCACGGTCGTCGCGACCGAGAATTGCAGGCCTGTCCAGATAGGCTTCCAGAGAGTCTAACTTGCCGGTACTAGTGCAGGCGTCTACAAACTCGCTGTCGAGACTCGTCCTCGCGAGCACTCCCTGCCAGGCTTTTTCCAGAACCGGTGCATAAAGCGATCGCTCCAACCAACCACGATCGATTCCGCGCTTGATAGCGATGCCAATCATCGCTGTACTTGTGATCTCTGCAAATGCCCCGGGGTGATCGATAACTTCACGCCACATTCCATCTGCATCCTGATAGGGGAGCAGAGTAGCCAACAACTGCAAATAAGACTCAAGCACAGCGCCATAGGCAGGATGTGATAAAGGAATATCGCTGAGACTCAGTGCCAGGCCGAGAGCAGGAAAGGCGTTACCCCTGCTCCAGGCCACATCGGCGAGCGGTGAATGCCGATACAAACCGTCTTCGCGTAGCAGCATTTCCTGCATGAAGGCGATATGGCGAGCTGCCATATCGAAAAATCTTGTCTCGCCGCTCAGTTTGCCTGCCTTCACCAGAAGTGGCGGCGCCATGAACACCGAATCACTCATCTCGTTGTGAAAGGGTGCTGCTTCCAGCATATTGCCCTGATCATCAAAAGCGAGGCGTGCTGCACGCACTGCGATTTGTATTGCTGCGGTGTCGCCAGTACGCTCCGCGTATTCTGCAAATACGAGCTGTCCAGCCATCACCGAAGCATTGTCGACCGCTATTTCAGCGCCTGACAAATATGGCTGGATCAGGGCTTCAACGGCTTTGATTTCCCCGAGTTTCATGCGACCGATCAGACTCATGCCGGGGACGTAAACTGGTGCGGAAAATTCATGGCCATAAACCTGCGCCAACTGCTCAGCCAACTGTTGCGGTGAACGCTGTATGCGCCGGGTGAGTTCCTGACGTGCAGCGGATTCCACCACTGGAGGCATCTGTAGCAATTGTGCGAGAGATACCGCTGTTTCCGGCAACACCTGCACTGGAATCGAACCGACCCCCGCCACTTTCTCGCGCTGCAATGCATCACCCAGCCCTGCGGTATCAGAGCCAACAATGATGACAAGGTCCGGAGCGTGTACTGCCAGCCAGCGCCACAGCGCGTGAGAAACCGGATTTTCGCCATATGCCTCACCATCCGGGGGGAATTGCAGTCTCTCCGGGTCTGGATTTGCGACAGGGATTGCGATCAGGTTGATCGTGCGAGCTGCGTTGGATAATTGCGCATAGTCCTCATGCAGAGTGCGGATCCGCGTGGCGGCGGGTGAAGCTCCAGACAATCCGCCCAGATACACCACTGTTCGTGCATTCGGCAATCCAGCGCTGACGCCATAGGCTTCGATCACTGTTCGCTGCGCACTGAGTCCTATTTCCCAGGCTAGTTCTTGTGCGGTTGCGAGCGACGCCGGAAAACACAGCACCAGAACCAGAAGTGAATGGAAGCGCCAATTTCTCATACATCACCCGGTTGTGTTCAGGAAATTCAGGATATGCGTTGCCGTTAGGTACTGACAAGTTAATTCCCAATCTGCCGCACAAGGCTGGAAGTAGAGGCTCTTGCCGAATCGGGCACCGGAGCGTACTCTTACAATTACAAGTTATAACTTTGGATTTGTAAGATGATTCCACGAAAAGCCTCTGACACCTTGAAACGCCTGGCCAAAGGCTTTCCCATCATCGCCCTGACAGGGCCGCGTCAGTCCGGGAAAACAACCCTCGCCAAGGCGGTATTCGGCGCGGATAAGCCCTACGTATCGCTCGAAAACCCAGACGAACGCGAATTTGCAGAACAAGATCCACTGCGTTTTCTGCAACGCTTTGCGAGCGGTGCGATTCTCGACGAGGTTCAGCGCTGCCCCGGTTTGTTGTCCTGGCTGCAAGGGATTGTGGATGAACGTGGTCACATGGGCGACTTCATCCTGACCGGCTCCGCCCAGTTTGAATTTGTCTCCAGCCTCACACAATCCCTGGCCGGTCGTATTGGCCGTATTGAACTGCTGCCACTGAGTGCTGGCGAACTGGCCGCCGCAGCGCTGTTGCCGGACCTGGACACCTTGTTATGGCAGGGCAGTTATCCTGCGCTATATGACCGGGAACTGCGTGCCGACGACTGGTTCGCAAACTACGTGAATACGTATGTCGAGCGCGATGTGCGGCAATTGCTCGCAGTGCGTGATCTGACACAGTTCCAGCGCTTTCTGCGCATGTGCGCGGCACGTTCGGGGCAGCTGCTCAATCTGACAGCGCTGGGCGCCGATTGCGGCATCTCCGCAGTCACTGCGCGGGAATGGCTGAGTGTTCTGGAAGCCAGCTATCTGGTCGTGACACTGCAGCCCTATCACCGCAATTTTGGCAAGCGGCTGGTCAAAACACCCAAACTGTATTTCCTGGATACAGGGCTGATGGCCTGGCTGCTGGGCATACATAGCGCGGATGCGCTCGCCATTCACGCTCAACGCGGGCATCTGTTCGAGAGCTTTGTGATCAGTGAGTTCATCAAGCAACGCTACAACGCCGGTCGGCCCGCAGAGCTGTACTTCTGGCGCGACAATGTCGGTCACGAAATCGATCTGCTGTACGAAACCCCGGAAGGCTTGCAGGCCGTGGAAATCAAGTCAGGTGCAACGTTTGCGTCCGACTGGTTGCAAGGCCCCGACAAGTGGCTCTCGTTTGCGGGCAACGACGCGTTGCCGCCGCTACTGGTATTTGGAGGCTCTGGCGCTTGGCTGCGCGGTCAGTGCAAGGTGGTGGGCTGGCGGGAGCTGGCATAAGCGGAACCGATGAGAAGATCAAAATGAGGTGAATTCAACTCCGAAGTGCATAACTCAATTGAGCCAGAAAAAGCGGCCAGCCACCGATAGGCTCACTTCCGTTTCACTGCTATCCCTATTTGCAGCCACCCATCGTAGTGACATTGCACAATGTTAGGGGTATCCTTCATTTGAAGTTTTAAAGACGTCAAATAGGAAATCAAATGAATCCCCCGAAAGAAGCCAACAAAAGTGCTTCCGCAAAGCCAAAAGCGAGAGCACCAAAGACCAAAACCCCGAAGGCGAGAGCGCTAAGAGGCACGGTCGTAGCTAAAGCAAGGGCACCCAGCCGGTTAAACCAAATAGCTCGAGGGCTGACATATTCGCGCGCAATTGGTCAGGGTAGTTCACGCGCAGCAGCTTTCTGGAACTTTGTGGGTCTGCATCAGAAGATGACAGAAGATGAACGTCTCAGAAATATACAAGGCGGTCTATCCGTCGAGATTCCCTATGGATTGCGCGACGCCCTGGATATCAACGCCTCCGTGGTCGCCAAGCTTCTGAATATCTCAACTTCCACGCTAGAGCGGCGCATTAAAAGCGAAGAGCCACTGGGTCAGGTGGCCTCTGAGCGACTTGACCGTATTGCCCAAATCACTAGCATGGCAGAGGATGTCTTGGAGAGCCGAGAAGAGGCGGCAAGATGGCTGACACGGGCTCACTCGGCCCTGCGGGATCAAGCGCCTATTACTCTGTGTGACACAGAGATCGGGGCGCGCCAAGTCCGGCGAATTCTTAGTGCGATAGAGTGGGGTAATGCTGCCTGATGCTCGCTTGGCGTACATGCAAAGCAAAACGCTCCAGAGACTTGAGCGGGGCCGGCGCCGCGCTTAACGGGGGGCGCTGGAACAACATCGATGACAAAGCACTTTACATGGGATTGACGCATGCTATCACCGTGCTAGAGACGTTGGTGCATTTTAACGGATCCGCTGTTGTTGGACTGAAGAGCGTACTATTCGAATTACCTGATGACGCCTCTTTGTACTGGCGCGTGCCAATTAGCGAGCTCCCTGACGGTTGGGAGCGTGTTCCTTATGACAGTCAGAGTATGAACTTTGGCTCCAAGTGGATTAAATCAAACTCTCATCTGGGGTTGATCGTTCCTTCTGCCATCGCTCCACTGGAGTGTAATCTTGTAATTAACCCAAGCCATCCTGCTGCTAAATCCATAACAATAAAAGGGGAGTACGACTTCGCCTTTGACCCGCGCCTGCTAGATCTGCTTAACAGCGCAGGAAGGCTAAGGGAATAAACATAAAAGTCGCAGCTACATCGAAATCTGACCCAGTGATTGCATTTAATTTTGACCCTCAAAAGGACGCCCCCCCCCCCCCGCAATTGAGTAGTCGGCAGATTAAGTGCTGTGTATTCGACAACCCAAGCAACGGACGTGGCGGCCATGTGGAAGATGTAAGGTTCAACTCTCAAAGAGAAATCAATCCCGAACTGGTTTTTGCGTCGTATTGAAATTTGGGTCGGTATTGGTTCGGTGGAGGAGGGTCTTGCGAGGAGAGTGCTTTCCGAGAGTCAACAAAATCAAGGGCTTATGGGAAGGGCGGAAGCTTGGAGCAACGGACAAGAGATCCCTACAAACGTCCCCCGACTAGACTGGCGTGGCTGCCTTGCGGGCTTTGTCTGTAAGGACATAGTGTCGCGACTTGCCTTCCCTGCGCTGAACCAGTCCTTGATCCATCAGGGCAGCCAGCAGGAACCCCGCCGTATTGACGCTCTTGCCATTGAACAGACTCCGCAGATGAATGGACGTGAGCCAGTCGCAGTGGTTACAGGCGGCGAAGATCTTGCCCCACGCCACCCACTCCTGAGAGAAGAATCCCCCGGCGTTGTTGGCCACCACTCTGAAGTAAGTTTCCTTGGCTTCATCCGAGCCGATCTCATACTCCAGCACTCCGGTGTCGGACAGGCTTGGGCAGGAGCCCTTCTTGATCACCTTGATGGCGATCTCTGGGGCTGCGACGACAGGGGCTGTCTTGGCGGGTTTTGCTTTGGGCAGTGCTTTTGCGGGGGTGGCTTTCTTGGGGCTGGCTTTTGGTTTGGTGCTCATGGGTATTGCTCCTTTGGGGATTGAAGGGGGTTTATAACAGGGGACACTTGCCGGGAATGCGGAATACCGCTATGTTCCGGGGCAGTTGCCTTTATGAATCAGAAGGATATGAATCTGATTCATATAAGATGGCGTTTTTCCCGCACTTATAAGAACAGGGGCACACAGCCAAGGAGCGATAGCCAGCCATGCCAATACCCGATTTTCAGACCGTCATGCGTCCCGCACGCATTGCCTCGCGCATGAAGACCACACTCGCCCGCCCTGTTTACAGCCACTGACACCCCGTACTTCAAAAGCGAAAACTCAATGTTCGAACAAGCTTTCAAGAATATCGACGACATCCTGCACAAGGACGCTGGCTCTTCCAGCGAACTGGATTACACCGAACAAACCTCCTGGCTGTTGTTCCTGAAATATCTGGACGCGCTGGAGCAAGACAAGGCAATGGAGGCCGCGCTGGAAGGCAAGCCATACAGCTTCATTCTGGACAAAGCCTACCAATGGGAAACTTGGGCCGCCCCCAAGACAGAGGACGGCAAGATCGATCACCACAAGGCGTATTCAGGGCCGGACCTGACCGAGTTCGTCGATCAGAAACTCTTCCCGTATCTGAAAGGGTTCAAGCAGCGCGCCACAGGGCCCAACACCATCGAATACAAAATTGGCGAAATCTTTGGCGAGATCAAGAACAAGATCCAGAGCGGCTACAACCTGCGCGAAGTGCTGGAGATCATCGACGGCCTGCGCTTTCGCTCGCAGACGGAGAAGCACGAGCTCTCACATCTGTACGAAGCCAAGATCAAGAACATGGGCAACGCCGGGCGCAACGGCGGCGAGTACTACACGCCGCGCCCCTTGATCCGGGCCATGGTCCAGGTGACGCAACCCAGGATCGGCCAGACAATCTATGACGGTGCGTGCGGCTCTGCAGGCTTCCTGTGCGAGGCGTTTGACTACCTGACCCAGCAGCCCAACCTCACGACCAAAGACCTCAAGACGCTGCAAGAGAAAACCTTCTACGGCAAAGAGAAGAAATCCCTCGCCTATGTCATTGCCATCATGAACATGATTCTTCATGGCATCGAAGCGCCCAACATCATTCACACCAACACGCTGGCCGAAAACCTGTCGGACGTGCAAGACAAAGATCGCTTCGACATCGTGCTGGCCAACCCGCCATTCGGGGGAAAAGAGCGCAAGGAAGTGCAGCAGAACTTCCCCATCAAAACCGGCGAGACCGCGTTCCTGTTCCTGCAGCATTTCATCAAGTTGCTCAAGGCCGGTGGCCAGGGCGCGATCGTCATCAAGAACACGTTCCTTTCCAACACCGACAACGCATCAGTGTCCTTGCGCAAACTGCTGCTGGAGAACTGCAACCTGCACACCGTGCTCGATTGCCCCGGCGGCACGTTCATCGGGGCGGGCGTGAAGACCGTGGTGCTCTTCTTCGAGAAAGGCACCAGCACGCGCAAGGTGTGGTACTACCAGCTAGACCCCGGCCGCAACATGGGCAAGACCAATCCACTCAATGACGATGATCTTGCCGAATTCATCGAGCTGCAAAAGAGCAAAGGAGATTCGCTCAAGAGCTGGAGTGTGGATGTTGCGGACATTGACGCAAGCACCTTCGATCTGTCCGTGAAGAATCCGAATGGGGGCGAGGAAGTCACGCATCGCAGTCCGCAGGAGATCATGGATGAGATCGCGGCGCTGGATGCGGAGAGTGCGAAAGTGCTGGCAGGGATAAGGGCATTGCTATGACTACGCACGCAACAGACACAACGCTTGCGCTCATGGCCAATAAATGTGCCAAGGACTGGAGTGACAACCAACTACGGCATTGTCTCCGCGCTGCGGAGAGTTTTCCCGGCGGACGATGGGGCGCTGAATTCGGAGAGTGCGGAAGTGCTGGGTAACATTGGGGCGTTGTTATGAAAAATGGTTGGCAGAAAAAGAAGCTTGGCGAAGTCTGCAACCTCATGACTGGTGGTACGCCGAGTAGGGGAAAACCAGAATATTTTGGCGGCAATATTAGATGGCTAGTCTCTGGTGACATTCATGCAAGAGAAATTTTTGACTGTGAGGGAAGAATTACCAATGAAGGAATGAATAATTCAAATGCAAAGTTGTTGCCAATAAACTCAGTAATGATTGCTCTTAATGGTCAAGGAAAAACCAGGGGGTCTGTCGCATTGTTACGAACAGAAGCGACTTGTAACCAGTCGTTAGTTTGTATCATTCCGAAAGAACCAGCTAAATTGTTACCTGAGTTTTTGTATGCAAATCTTCATGGCCGTTATCAAGAAATTCGATATTTAACTAGCGACGCTGACAATGATCGTCGTGGTTTAAATATGCCGATCATTCGGGATATTGATATTCCGATTGCCCCGATTGAAGAGCAGCAGCGAATCGTCAGCCTCCTCGACGAAGCGTTTGAGGGTATCGCCACCGCCAAGGCCAACGCCGAAAAGAACCTCCAGAACGCACGCGCTCTCTTCGAAAGCCATCTGCAATCTGTGTTTACTCATCGTGGGCCGGGTTGGGTAGATCGGCCTCTTGACGCAGTTTCGTCAATTCTTAATGGCCATGCCTTTAAGAGTACTGATTTCGACACTAAGGTGGGTACAAAGTGCATTAAGATTACGAATGTTGGCGTAAGAGAATTCGTCTGTAATTCCGATGGTTTTCTACCTGTTGGATTTGCTGAAGAGTATAAAAAAGTATCGGTCAAGGCGGGTAGCATTGTGATAGCACTGACCCGAACAATTATCTCTGGAGGGCTAAAGGTTTCTATTGTGCCTGAAGAATACAACGGCGCACTCCTAAACCAACGCGTTGCTGCATTAGTTGCAAACGAAACCATATTGAGTAGTGGATTTCTATTTTCTTATCTCTCGACTCAGTTAGTCGTTGAATATGTTAGAGAGAAAGTAAATACATTGATGCAACCGAACCTTTCAATCGCAGACCTTCGAGCTATGCCGATTCCTTTACCTCCTCCCGCAGAGCAGGAGGCATTTAACTCGAAAATTGAATTTCTTAGTGAAGAGACCCAGCGCATCACCCAAATATATCAAAAGAAAATCGCCGCACTCGACGAACTGAAAAAAGCACTCCTGCACAAGGCGTTTAGTGGAGAGTTGTGAGTATGAACAGATGACCATCACACTTGAAACATTACAGCACTGGCTTACCGCACCGGCCGAAAGCGAGCACCTTGAATTCAAGGAGGCCAAGTCCGGCTATCAAAACGAAAAGTTACTGCGCTATTGCGCCGCATTGGCGAATGAAGGTGGTGGTTATCTGGTGTTGGGAGTGGGTGACAAGCTGCCGCGCCGCGTGGTCGGATCGCAAGCCTTTGTTGCAGCAACCGAACTCAACCATATAAAAAAGGTGATTACTGACAAATTCCGCTTTCGAGTTGAAGTCATGGAACTGCAACATCCTGATGGGCGCGTACTCGTGTTCGCTATTCCTTCAAGACCGATTGGCCATCCGATCGACATTGACGGCGCCTATCCGATGCGCTCAGGTGAAAGTCTGGTGAATATGACGCCTGACATGTTGAAGAGAATTTTTGCCGAAGGCCAGCCGGACTGGTTTGCACAAGCAGCCAAGAGCGATGCCGGTGCCGATGAAGTGATTGCCCTGCTTGATACGCAAACTTACTTTGATCTGGCCAAGTTACCGTTTCCCACTAGCCGTGATGGCGTATTGGAGCGCTTGTCGAATGAAAATCTGATTGCACGAACTTCGCGGGGCTGGTCGATCTCGAATCTGGCTGCCATTTTACTTGCCAAAAAGCTGGATGCTTTTTCACCAGAGTTGGCGCGAAAGGCCCCCCGCGTGGTGATCTATGAAGGCAAAGACAAGACTAATACCCGTGAAGACAAACCGGGCAATCGAGGTTATGCAGTTGGTTTTGAAAGCCTCGTCGATTTTGTGCATTCCGCCGCACCGCAAAATCGCAGCATCGAGGAGGTTGTGCGCGAAGAAGTAAAAATGTTTCCCAAGCAGGCATTGCGAGAACTGATTGCCAATGCGCTCGTGCATCAGGATTTTCTGGAAACGGGCGCATCCGTGATGATTGAGATGTACGCCGATCGTGTTGAAATCTCCAACCCTGGCAAACCGCCCATCAGCGTTGAGCGATTTATTGATGAGTATCGTTCACGCAATGAGCGGCTGGCAGATCTGATGCGCAGGCTCGGTATTTGTGAAGAAAAAGGCAGCGGCGTGGATAAGGTTATCAAGGCTGCCGAGGTTTTTCAGTTGCCTGCGCCGGATTTCCGGGTAGGAGCTATGCGCACTACGGCCATTCTGTTTGCTCATCAGGACTTTTCGTGCATGAGCAAGGCAGACAGGGTGCGGGCCTGCTACCAGCATTGTTGCCTGATGTATGTGAGCAACCAGCGCATGTCCAATCAGTCATTGCGGGCGCGGTTTGGAGTGCCTGAGTCCAAGGTAGCTACGGTTTCTGTGGTGATTGCGGCCGCCAGGGAGGCCAATCTGATCAAGGCAGACGAATCTGAAACTACTTCGACACGCTATGCTCGCTACCTGCCTTTCTGGGCTTGATAGTGTTTTAGTGCAAACCGTTTGGATAATGCGACTCTCAGTTTTGTGGAAGCAAAATCAACAACTTAAGTGTTTTAACGCAAACCCGGAGTGCCAGTGAACGAAGCCGAAACCCGCGCTGAACACATAGACCCCGCCCTCAAGGCTGCGGGTTGGGGCGTCGTGGACGGCAGCAAGATTCGGCGCGAGAAGTCGGCCTATGAAATCACGCCCGGTCGCATTCAGGGCGGCGGCAAACGCAGCAAGGCCGAGATTGCCGACTATGTGTTGGAGTATCGCAACCTGAAGCTGGCAGTCATTGAAGCGAAGGCGTGGGACAAGCATTACACCGAGGGCGCAGCCCAAGCTAAACGCTACGCGCAGAAACTCAATGTGCGCTTCACCTATGCCACCAACGGCCAGCGCATTTACGGTATCGACATGGTCACGGGCCACGAGGGCGATGTTTCCGCGTATCCCACGCCGGATGAATTGTGGACCCTGACATTTGCCGAGCAGAACGAGTGGCGCGACCGCTTCGCCGCCATTCCGTTTGAAGACAAAGGCGGCACCTGGGGCGCTCGCTACTATCAGGACAACGCCATCAACGCGGTGCTGGAAGCCATCGCCGACAAGCGGGATCGCATTCTGCTCACGCTGGCCACCGGCACTGGCAAAACCTTCATCGCGTTTCAATTGGCGTGGAAGTTGTTTCACAGCCGCTGGAATCTGAGCGATTGGAGAAGCGGTGAAACACCGAGCCGGCACCCGCGCATACTGTTTTTGGCCGACCGCAACACGCTGGCAAATCAGGCCTACAACTCCTTCTCGGCGTTTCCTGAAGACGCGCTGATCCGCATCAATCCGGCCGACATTCGGAAGAAGGGCAAGGTGCCCAGAAATGGCAGCATCTTCTTCACCATCTTTCAGACCTTCATGAGCGGCCCGGGCGACACCGCCTATTTCGGGGAGTACCCCGAGGACTTCTTCGATTTCATCATCATCGACGAATGCCATCGCGGCGGCGCGAATGACGAAGGCACATGGCGCGCCATTCTGGAGTACTTTTCCCCGGCGGTGCAGCTGGGATTGACCGCCACGCCCAAGCGCAAGGGCAATGTGGACACCTATGAATACTTCGGCGAGCCCGTGTATGTGTACTCGCTGAAGGAAGGCATCAACGACGGCTTCCTCACCCCGTTCAAGGTCAAGCAGATTGCCACCACACTCGATGAGTATCTGCATGTGCCCGGCGACGGCGTGGTGGTGAAGGGCGAGGTGGAGCCCGGCAGGTTGTACGTGGAGTCTGACTTCAACCGCATCATCGAGATTCCTGAGCGCGAGGAATACCGGGTGAGGTTTTTCATGAACATGATCAACCAGAACGAGAAAACCATTGTCTTCTGCGCCACACAGCAACACGCGCTGGATGTGCGCAACCTGATCAACAAGGTGAAGAAGTCCAGAGACGTGGACTACTGCGTGCGGGTCACCGCCGATGACGGCGAAGCGGGCGAACAGTTCCTCCGGGACTTTCAGGACAACGAACGTAGCATTCCCACAATCCTCACCACGTCGCAAAAGCTATCCACCGGCGTGGATGCCCGCAATGTTCGCAATATCGTGCTGATGCGCCCTGTCACCAACATGATCGAGTTCAAGCAGATCATCGGACGCGGCACGCGCCTGTTTGAAGGCAAGGAATACTTCACCGTTTACGACTTCGTGAAAGCCCACTACCTGTTCAGTGACCCGGCATGGGACGGCGAGCCGGAAGATCAAACCACCACGACAATTTCGGGCGAAGGCCCCGGGGTGGGCCAAGTCGGCGAGCCAAACCCGCCGCAGCCACCGAGGCAGCCACGCCCGGAGATCATAACCGTCACCCTTTCAGACGGCAGTGTGCGCAAGATCAAGAGCATGACAGCCACCATGTTCTGGGGCGCCGACGGCAAGCCAATGTCCGCCGCGCAGTTCCTGGAAAACCTGTTCGGCACCCTGCCGGAGTTCTTCAAGGATGAAGATGAACTGCGCACCCTCTGGAGCGCACCGAACACGCGCAAGGCACTATTGCTCGGCCTGGAGGAAAAGGGCTTCGGCAAAGAGATCATGTCCGAGATGCAGGCGATCATCGATGCGGAGAACAGCGACCTTTTCGACGTGCTTGCCTATGTGTCGCTGGCACTCGACCCGATTCCCCGCGCCGACAGAGCGGCGAAGGCCCGGCAGCAAGTGCACAACAGCTTCAATGCCAAACAGGAAGCCTTCATCGACTTCGTGCTGTCGCAGTATGTGAGCCAGGGCGTGGAGGAACTGGATGCCGAGAAGATCACGCCGCTGCTGCGCCTCCGATACAACGACTCGCTGGCTGATGCTGTTGCGGACCTTGGTAGCCCCGAGAAGATCAGGGAAGTGTTTGTGGGGTTTCAGAGGTACTTGTATCAAGCGGGTGGCAGGGTTTAGGGGGCGTGTCCAAAACGGCAACCTCTTATAGATTTCCACCTATGGTTTTTGCTTTAGCACTTTTGAAATACCAGATAACCAAGGAAGTGAGATGAAGGAAGGTATAAATCGACTGTTGTCCGGAGGTGCTCTTCTTACGGCCAAGCATATTTCCAAGGAACTCGGAATGGCGCGTAAAGAGGTGAACTCCTTCCTCCATCAAAGTCAGGACACTTATGAGAAAGATGCCGACTTTAGGTGGCGCTTGATTGATGCCAAGCACGCGAGGATCGCTCTTCCAACCGGGTGGGTGACGGGTGAAGCGTTTGAGACGATCTTTCAGGAGGCGGGTGATATTCTGGATGGTCCTTGTCAGCGCATCGATTTCGTCTTCTCTCCCAAATGCAAGACGATGATCGACTGTATTGCGAGATTGCTTGCGGTAATGAACCAACTGGCCCATCGGGGCAAGCAGGTCACCGCTGATTTCACAGAAGCCGGTGGGACGCTGACATATCTCAATCGTGCAGGTTTTTTCGACCTGCTGGACCAAGGCGTAGCAGTCCTTCCGCGCCGCCCATCCGTGTCAGCCGCGAAGCGGTATCAAGGCAATAGCGGCAATCTTGTCGAGTTTGATCGAGTCGATCCCAAAGGGAGCAACAACGATCTTATCGAGCAATTGACCAACAAATTTGTGCAGCACTCTACGACGGACCATCGGGTGGCGGCCCTGACTGTGTTTGGAGAACTCATTGGCAATGTATTCGAGCACAGTGAATCACCACTGGCAGGATTCGCTGGATTGCAAAAGTACGGCGGTCATCGCAATCACATTCAGACAGTCGTCTCCGATAGCGGAATAGGTATCGCTAGAACACTGCGGCCTGGACTAAAGGCGCATTACCCCGCGCTGTACAAGACGTTCGGGGAGCCGTCGCTGGAATCGGACATCGGTCTGGTTACGGCGGCCATGAGCAAGGGAGAGATAAGCCGATATGGCGATGGGCGCGGCCTTGGCTTCAAAAGTAGCCGCGAACAGGCTATAAAGTTCAATGCGGAGATCTCCGTTAGGCAGCAGGAGTTTTGCTTAAAGTTTAAATATTGCGAGGGCGAGCTGATTAATGTTGAAAGGCGGAGCGATCTCTCAAACTTGATGGGAACCCACATTTGCTTCGACTTTTATCTTGATTGAATCTTCTTAAGGCCATATAGTTAACCAGATGAAGCAGGATCATATGATAATTTCCCTTTCCGCCGTCACTGACGAGAAAGACTTTTTATCCGGCAATGTACTGGGCAAGAAAGTCTTTCAAGCTCTACAGCTTCTCACAGACTCGCATCCGGAAGTGGCCATCTTTGGGATTTCGTTGAAGGGCATTTTGGCCACTGATGCGTCTTTCCCAAGAGAGAGCGTTATTTCTCTGGCTAAGCTGCTATGCGGAGAAAAGGGCTTTTTCCTGAAAGACTTTGTTTCCGATGACTTGATTGACAACTGGAATTACGCGGCGAAGGCAAAGAACCAGGCGGTCATTGTTCTTAAAGGATCGAAGGACTACGCCGTTATCGGACCGGAGCTCAGCACAGGAAACAAAGAGCTACTCGACTTCGTCATGAAAGAAAGAGTGGTTACCACATCGAAGGTCGCAAAGAGATTTGACGTTTCGGCTCAGAACGCCAGCGCGAAAATGAAAAAGCTGCATTCCATGGGGCTGGTACTCGGCTCAAAGGAAACGGCAGAATCGGGGGGGTTGGAGTTCGTATATCAAGCAATCCGATAAAACGGCTTGCGTTAACCAGAATGTGAGGCTACATTAGCGACATGGCGGAAACGCCTTTTTTATCGGAGTCTGATTAATCAGGTTAACTTTAACAGAAACGGAGAGATAATGGCTACCAACCCCCCGAAAGGCGATGGTCATCGTAATGGCTCGGTCCGCAGCAGATCCCAGACGCAAACATCGTCCGGGCACTACGTCAAACGCAATGCCGATACCGGGCGCTTCATGGATGTGAAGACATCCGACAAGAGCCCCTTCAAAGGCGTCAGAAAAGAGAAATAGGAGGCACCGTGAAAGATCACAACTCGAAACCGAATTCGCCAGAGCTTTTTATCGACAATGAACGCTATGACTGGCACGAGGACACCATTACAGGTGCGCAATTGCGTCAGCTAGGGGCATTGCCGGACGATGTCCAAATCTTCTGGAAGAATCCCGGTCATCCGGATCTTGAGGTCAAGAACGACACTGTTATCAACCTCAAAAATCACCCCGGCCCTGATCGCTTTTCAACCCAGTCAGTTGGTTCCCAGGCGGGGTGAGAAAATGGCGTTGCTTCTGGACACAGACTACGAGGAGTTGAATGCGTGCGGGCTCGAATTCGTCGAAGACGAGCCTAACCGCTTCCTCGTCTTGTCGAACTACCAACTCCCTGACGACATGTATCGTCAGAAGAGCTGCGACATTCTGATTCTCGTTCCCCAGGCCTATAACCGGGATGGCAATGACATGTTCTGGACGCATCCACGTCTTGTCCGTACCGATGGCAAACAGATTCCAGCAACGAATGAGTCAGGGGGTGGTGATAACCGGGTATTCAACGGGACAGAATTCTGCCGTTGGTCTCGGCACTGGCAGAGTGGCCCCTCTGTCTGGAGGCCAGGGAGGGACAATATTGTCACGATCTTGCGCCGTATTGCGTGGGCCGTCGGGAACCCTGACGCGCAATGAACAACGGACGCATTACATTACTGAACTCCCAGCATGAGACGCTGACATCATTTCTGGACTCTCATCCTGATGGGCATGAGAAAGCGGCTGTTGTGTTGTTTCGCAGACTGCATATTCCGGTTGAAGGGCTAGAAGATTCCGACCGCTATATCGCTAAGGAGATCATTCCATTTGAAGAGTCATGGGTGAGCGGTAGTTCACCGGTGTATATCGCTTTCAAACTCGCATCTTTGCGAAACCTGTTCAGAAGATGTGAAGAGGAGGGGCTGGTTTTTGGGTTTGTGCATAACCACCCGGGCGGACCAACGGAGTTTTCAACCGTTGATGATGAAAACGAAATCACCCTGTTAACAGCGCTTCGGAACCGAAACGGAAACAACATCACCTTTGTAGCGATGCTGTGGGCAAATGGGAAGTGGGTAGCCCGCACACGTCGTGCGAATGCTCCTGAAGTTGCTATCCCGGTAAGGCATACGCTCGTGCTGTCAAACCGTCTTCATCTCTATGGATATCGGGAGAGCAGCGCAGATCATTCGGAAATGCAGGCTCGACAAGCTGCTGCTTTTGGTCGACCCTTCGTCGATATGCTCCAGTCGCTTCGCGTTGCTGTTGTTGGTTGTGGCGGCACCGGAAGTCCCTTGGCCACACTGCTTGCGCGTTCCGGTATCGGCGAACTCGTTCAGATTGACAAAGACACACTTGCGAAAAGCAACCTAAACCGAGTCAGAGGCCTGAGGGCAGCAGATGTCGGCGAGAATAAGGCGCGCGCACTTAAGGAATTTATCGACAGTATCGGTTTGTCGGTTAAGGTCGCTGCCTTCGAGTCTGAAGTTGACAATGATCCTGTGGCACTTGATGCCCTTGCCAGCTGCGATGTTGTCTTTGGATGTACTGATGATTACGCTGGTCGTGGTGTAATGAGTACTGCGCTTTATGTCTATGCGCAGCTTCTAATCGATGTTGGGCTCGGTGGCCGAGTTCACGGTGACCTTGATGGGCAGCCAGTCCTTCGCTACCACTTTGGTCGAATCAGCAGTATTTTGCCTGAGGCAGGACAGTGCCTGTTTTGTCAGGATGTTGTTCGCGATGTTTGGATTCGTACGCAACAGGCGCGTCGGGAAAATCCAGAGATTACCGAAGAAGAGCTCAAAGAAAGATACCTTGAAGATGGAGGTACCGGCGCTCCTGGCGTTGGTCCGTTCACGAGCGCGACAGCCGATTTTGCGATAGCAACGTTGTTTGATCTGATAAAGCCGTTTCGGCGATTTCCACTAGCGTTGCGCAAGGACATGTACATCGTCGACTTCGTAACAATGGAAATCCGCAGTTACCAGGTCGAAGAGAAGCCTGATTGCCCGTATTGCCGTCAGCGCGAATTTCTTCTAATGAAAGAGGTGTATCGATTGAATCAACCATATTTAGGCAAGCGCGATGAATTTACTTAACTGGATTGGTAAGTGGTTTGGCAGCCTGTTTCGCACCGATTCTGACCAACCTCAAGGGTCGGTAACGCCAGTTCTCTTTCCTGAGGTCAAGGTCGTCTACGCTGCTCCACGGAACGAGCAGATTTTGTTAGGGTTGCTCTACTGTGTGATGTCCGCGGGCAAGCCGAAGTGGTCATTGTTTCGATGTCCTTGCGGTTGCGGGGATGTCATCACATTATCCCTACAAGCTGCTCATAGCCCTCATTGGAGATTAACGAATTCAGATTCGGGGCGACCAACTCTGTATCCGTCGATATGGAGAGACAAGGGTTGCCTCAGTCACTTTTGGCTCAGGGATGGTCAGATTACTTGGTGCTTCGACACGGGAAGCCATCCATCGCAGTAGCGGAGCAACCAGCGGCTCTAAGCTCGTGTTGATGGTGCGCACTAATAATAAGTTGAGCCAACGATTTCTCTCCAGACTATGTTTCGGACAGCATGCGCGCAGTACGGCCCCTCCCGGAGCAACGGATGCATAGTCCGTCGCCCCAACCGACCAAAAGTCCGTTGCCCAGCTGCTAAACAGATGAAACGTAAGAGGTTTTTCGAAGGAAATCTGGGGAATTTGGTGGGCCCACCTGGACTTGAACCAGGGACCAACGGATTATGAGTCCGCTGCCGACATCAACGCAGCATTCGATTGGGCGGACAGCTTAAGCCAGCAAAGCCACAACACTAAAAGCTAAAAAGCGTACGGCACTAAAAGCTAAAAATAGTCCGAAAGTGGGGCGTTCATAAAATCGAGTAGTACCCCCATTTTCGAAAAAGTCAGGCCTCAAGCCGTCCTGATCTCATCAATCAGGTTGGGGTGCCGATCCAGTAACTTGAGCAGTTTGATCAAGGCCACTGGCGGTTTGGTTTTGCCGTTTTCGTAGCGCGAAAAGGCATTGATGCCACCGCCAAAAATTTCAGCTGCCTGACGCTGGTCAAGGTTGAGCTTTTTGCGCACCGTGACGATAAAAGCCGGATCAACAATCGCCGCATTGACTTGTTTGGAAAAAGCGCTCATTTCACGCATAACCCGGTTGGTTTCACCTGCGTCAAGAATAGATTCTGCACAGGCTGGGCAGAAATCGCCCGTCACTGCCGCGACGACAGTTGTCTCGCCCTTGTAGGTGTAAGGCAGGTTGCGCGTGTCGTGGATCAGTTCCGCTGCACCACAAACCGGACATTTCATCGTTATAGCTCCTTGAAGGACACAATCAGTAAATCGTCCACAACCGTCAGCTTCAGGTACACACCACCCGACTGAGAGGCAGGGCGGTATACGTCCTGCCAAAGTGTATGATCAGCGTAGGTAGTCATGCTCTTGTAGAAATCCGCCGATGTCATCGCCATCACTGTGTTGAGCATATCTGAGAGGGTCAGCCCCAACTCACTCGCGCCGGCACGTGCAGCGTGCGTGGTACGAACTTTCCCCGCTGTTGCAAGCGCCTGAACCACTGCCAACTTGTAGTGTGGCGTCATTTTCTCCATGGCTTGAATTTAACCTGCTTGGTTATTTTTAGCAACTTGGTTAATGGTTGGGCGCTGTCAATCAGGCGGGCAACCGTGTATCTGAGAGATCAAGGTCTGAACTCAGTACAAAGAGTATAGATGCTCGTAAGTCTGCACGAACAATCGAGTGCATTTTATGCGGCAGTCGAAAGTTTCCAATATAAAACAATGGGTTAATTCTGTTCAGATGAAGGGGAAGAGGTTTTTCGAAGGAAATCTAAGGAATTTGGTGGGCCCACCTGGACTTGAACCAGGGACCAACGGATTATGAGTCCGCTGCTCTAACCAACTGAGCTATAGGCCCTTTGCACTGCGAAGGCCGCGAATTATATGCGGGTGCCGCCAATCTTGCCAGCGCTAAGTCGGCGGCCCCCGGGCACGCTTGACACCCCTCGCGGCTCCCGTCCATAGTGGCGCCCGACCGACTCTCCCGGCCAAAACCATCGTCCCAATCGCCCGACCAACTGAGTGAAGCTGCCGCGCATGGACTCCAATGTTCCCGATCCACTGAGTGGTGCCGTGCCGCACAGCTCCAGACGCCGCATGCTGTCAGTGTCCCTCAATGTCCAGGCCCTGGCCTTCATCTTCGCTGCCTTCGTCATTCCCAACCGCCTGAGCTGGGTCACGCCGCTGTCCTTCGCTTATCTGCCGCTGGAGGCCTTCGTGCTCGGCCTGCTCCTGCTGGTGCCGGGGCGCAACGGACTCATAATCCGCTGCTTCGCTGCCGTGCTGATAGGGGCGGGCGTGATCTTCCGCATCGCCGATATGTCGGCGTTCATGGTGTTTGCGCGGCCCTTCAATCCTGTGCTGGATCTCTATCTGCTCGCCGATGGCATGAATTTGCTGAGCAGCTCGATCGGGCAGGTCGGCGCGGTGGTGGTGGCGGTGCTGCTGGTGGCGCTGGCAGTGGGGATTCTGGTGCTGAGCTACTTCGCGCTGGCGCGGGCCAGGGCGTTGCTGCTGAGCGTGCCGCAGCGGCAGGCCGGTGCGGTGCTGCTGGCTGGAATGGTAGTGTGGACGGGGCTGTTTTTTATGGGCGTGCCGCGTGTATCCAAATATTTCTATGATCAGCTGGCGATGCATGTGTCCAACACCCGCACCAGTCTGGCTGAGCTGCGCTCGTTCCGCGAGGTGGTGAATATCGATGCCTATGCCGATGTGCCGGGCGATTCGCTGTTCGGCGCGCTACGCGGCAAGGACGTGCTGGTGGTGTTCGTGGAGTCCTATGGTCGCATCGTGATCGACAGCGAACACTATTCGTCTCATGTGCGTCCGGCGCTGCAGCAGGCGACGGCGGATCTGGCTGCCGGTGGCTTCGAGGCGCGCAGCGGTTTCCTGACCTCGCCGACGGTGGGTGGGATCAGCTGGCTGGCGCATGGCACGGCGTTGTCGGGGATGTGGATCGACAGTCAGATTCGTTACGACAGCCTGATGATCAGTGAGCGGCCGTCGCTGGTGCGGCTGTTCAACCGTGCCGGGTGGCGCACGCTGGGGGTGATGCCGGCGATTACGATGGCGTGGCCCGAGGGGCAGTACTTCGGTTATGACCACGTCTACGATTCACGCGAGCTGGCCTATCAGGGCAAGCCTTTCAATTACGTGACCATGCCGGATCAGTTCACGCTGGCGCAGTTCCAGAGGCTGGAGCGTACGCCCGGACCGCGCACGCCGGTGATGGCGGAAATTGCGCTGATCTCGTCCCATGCGCCGTGGACGCCGGTGCCGCAGCTGATCGACTGGCGCGCGGTGCGGGATGGTTCGGAGTTCGACGAGCAGGCCACGTCGGATGACCCTCCTGAGGTGGTCTGGCAGAATCGGCAGCGGGTGCTGGATCACTATCGCGGAACGGTGGAGTACGTGGTGCAGACGCTGGTGTCATTCGCTACGACCTTCGGCGACGAGAATCTGGTGATGCTGATTCTGGGCGACCACCAGCCGATGCCCTACGTCACCGACGAGACTGAGAATCGCGACGTGATGGTGCATCTGATCGCGAAGGACCCTGCGGTGTTCGCGGCGATGGCGGATTGGCAGTGGACCGCAGGCATGCTGCCCGCCGACGATGTGCCGGTGTGGCGCATGGATGAGGTGCGGGATAGATTTGTGGAAGCGTTTTCTGTGGGAGCGGGCCCTGCCCGCGATGCCGAAGCACTTCCTGTGGGAGCGGGCCTTGCCCGCGATGCCTTTTGAAGGAGGCTTTGCCGTGGGAGCCTGCCTGCAGGCGATCTCTGAAGGGTGGCATTCAACCCCATCGCGAGCAGGCTCGCTTCCCACAGAGTGTCACGTAGTGGGTAGCGCGAGCACGTCCTGATGGCCGACGACGCAGCGGCCGGTGGCAGCATGCGCCATTCGGAAATCCTTCCACTCTTGCAGCGCATGGGTGTCCAAACCATAACCTTCTGCCACAGC
Source organism: Gammaproteobacteria bacterium (assembly GCA_030654835.1). Lineage (GTDB taxonomy): Bacteria > Pseudomonadota > Gammaproteobacteria > Pseudomonadales > Pseudohongiellaceae > UBA5078. Next base: position 22,548 of record JAURWS010000015.1, read on the forward strand.
GTTGGCAATCCCGGGAATCAGTTCTCTCACCAGTGCCGCATCGGCCGGGCCAAGCGTCCACGGGCTGTCGGCAACCCATATCGTGTAGCCGGCTCGGGTCAGCGCCATCTGCAGATAGTCCCCCGCGTCCGGGCCGAGTGCGAGCCCCAATCCCTTGTCTTTGCGCTGATCCTGATTGAAGGCCGCGAGCACGTGCCCGTCGAGCGGGTGCGGCGGCGTCCAGGTGGTGGTGCCGTCGTAATTGAGCGCGGCGTAGAGTCCGGCCCGGTGTTGCACGAGGCGCGCGGTCAGCGCATCGACGACGGACAGTGAGACCAGATCGAACAGCGCGGATGCAGTCACCAGTCGTGCACCGGTCAGCGGCAGTGTGGCGAGGTCGAGCAGGTCGGCCTCATGGTCTTCGATGACGTGCGTTTTGCCGTGGCGGCGCAGGGCTTCGTTGAGCAGGGCCGGGTTATGGTCAACGAGGCGCCAGACTAAATCACCATCGGGGCTGCGAGGACTATCGCGAGCGGGGCTCGCTCCCACAAGGGATAGGGCGCGCAGTGTTGAGCCAGTGCCGGAGCCGAGGTCGACGATGATCGGCATGGCGGCCTCATCTGCTGTGAGCCAGCTTAGTGCCTGTGCTGCCAGTGCTTTGTCGCGGGCAGCATTGTCCGCGCGCTCCCGCAGGTCCAGCCATGCCACCGAAAATCCACTCATGCGTTTTCTACTCCTGTTCCTGCGAAGACTGTTGCTGCGAAGCTGTTCGAATTCGATTGATCAAGTTGGCGACGATGCGCGCCGTATCTGTCCACGTCGGCAAGCGGGCAGCGGCCTGTTGTGCGCCGAGTTGCAAAGACTGGCGCAGGGCTGGCTCGGTCAGCAGACGGCGCAGCGCTTCTGCCAAAGCCTGAACATCGCCCGGTGGCACCAAAATTCCTGCTGACTCCGGCACCACATCCGGCACCGCTCCGGCTCGGGCGGCAACCACCGGCAGGCCGTGCGCAAGCGCCTCCGCGAAGGCCATGCCATAGCCTTCGAACAAGGAGGGGAGGACGAATAGATCAGCGCCGTCGTACTCGTGCTCCAGTGCGGTCAAGCCGCCGAGGAAATGAATGCGTTGTTGCAGCCCGCAGGCGTGAACTTTGTGTTGCAGCGCTGTGGCCCAGGCCGGGTCGAACTCCATGCCTCCGACAAAGCGCGCGCTCCAGGGTAGATCGCTGATCTGCGCCAGCGCTTCGATCAGCACGTCGTGCGCCTTGCGCGGCGTGAGCGTCGCGACAGTCAGCAGCATGGGTGGGTTGCCCGTGCACGGCGCGAAGTGTTGCCGGTCAGTGCCGGGCAGTGCCACCGTGATTTTTGACTCAGAGATCGAAAATTGTTGGGTCAGCAGATTCGCCGTCGGCGTGCTGGTGACGAGGACGGCGCGTGCGGCCTGCAGCGCGCGCTGCTCGGAGAGTTGCAGACGCTGCGCCTCTGCTGCGGACAAACCTGCTTCCAGCGCCAGAGGATGGTGGCAGAGGGCGATGATCTGCAGCCGTGCGCCATGGCGTTCGACAATCTCCTCCATCACGCCAAAGGCCAGCCCGTCGGCGATCACGATGGCGCCGTCCGGCAGCGTGGCGAAGCGTGACTCGGCATCCGCCAAGGCCGCTGCATCGGGAACGGGGAAGGTTCCTGAAAGCGGCATGTGGGCGACGCTCAAACCGAGTGCCTGCAGCCCGGCGATCAGGCGACGATCATAGCCATAGCCTCCGGTGAGAGTCTGCAGGTCGCCGGGAATGGCAAAGGTGAGGTCGGGAGTCACGGCGGTTTCCAGAGATGTCCGAAGCGGTTGCGGTTGGCCATTGTATGCAAATCCCCGCGCGGGCAACACCACCATGTAGTGCCGGGCGGTCCAAACATACCCGGACCGCAGCTTGCCTATTACCGGCCTGCGCCGTAACATTCCCCGCCATGTCAAAACCATCCGTTACCCGCATGACCTGTGCTCGAATCCCTACTGAATATGGGGATTTCCAGCTTTGCTATTACACCAACACCGTCGACAAGAAGGAGCATCTGGCCTTCTGTATGGGAGATTTGGCACAGTCCGAAAATGTGCTGGTGCGCATCCACTCCGAGTGCTTCACCGGGGACGTGATGGGCTCGCAGCGCTGCGATTGCGGCGAACAGTTGCACCGCTCCATGGCGATGGTGGCCAGCGAGGGGCAGGGCGTGATCGTTTATCTGCGTCAGGAAGGGCGTGGCATCGGTCTGCTGCAGAAACTGCGTGCCTATAATCTGCAGGACCAAGGCTACGACACTGTTGATGCCAACCTGATGCTGGGTCACAAGGCGGACGAGCGTGAGTACTCGCTGGCGGCACGCATCCTCGACGATCTCGACGTCAAATCGGTGCGCCTGATGACCAACAATCCACTGAAGATTGAAGCGCTGCAGGCCGAAGGAATCCGGGTGACTGCGCGCGTGTCGCTGGAAGGTGCCGTGAATCCCGAAAACGAACAGTACCTGCTGACCAAGGCTCGCCGCATGGATCATCTGCTGGCCCCCAGGTCTGGTTATTCCGCGCCAGCCTCCGAAAAAAAAGTCAGTGAACCCCATGCACCTCAATCAGCAAATTGAGCGCTGGCTGGCGGCGAGCCGGGAGCGTTTTTCCCAGCACGAACGGCCGTTTGTCACACTTAGTTATGCGCAGGGCTGGGACGGTAGCATCACACTGCGAACCGGCCAGCCGCTCGCCCTGAGTGGCGAAGAATCCACGCGTCTGACTCACCACCTGCGCAGCCAGCACGACGGCATTCTGGTCGGCATCGGCACGGTGCTCTCGGATGACCCGCAGCTCAATGTGCGGCAGTGGTCTGGCCCGACTCCTCCCGGCCCCAATCCACAACCCATCGTGCTCGACAGTCAGTTGCGAATTCCTGCGGCGGCACGGCTGTGCCATCTGGCCGACAAGCGTTGCTGGGTGCTCACCAGTCGCAGCGGTGCAGAGCTGGTCGACTCATCGTTGGAGATCATTACCCTGCCGGGCGACGCCGAAGGACATGTGTGTCTGCATGAGGCGCTGCGTGAATTGCGCCGCCGCGGCATTCGCAGCCTGATGGTGGAGGGCGGCGCCAACGTCATTACCGCCTTCCTGCGGGAGCGGCTGGTCGACGCACTGGTGCTGACCGTGGCGCCGACACTGGTGGGCGGTTACAAGGCCGTCGGCGATCTGGGTATCGCCGTCAAGGCGCAGCTGCCGAGTATCGCGCCGGTGTTCAGTAGCCGACTCGGAGACGATGTGATTCTGTGGGGTAATTTACATTACGAAGGGGCGTCCTCATGATTTCGGCGGCCGATCACTCTTCGCTTGCGAAGCCACAAAAGGCGCAGCAATTGTGGTTCACGAAACCCTTCGCGGTGGAGGTGCGCGAGCAATCCTTGCCGATGCCTGCGGCCGGTGAATTGCTTGTCAAAACGCTGAGCTCGGCGATCAGCGCGGGCACCGAGATGCTGGTTTATCGCGGCCAGATTCCCGGCGCCATGACTCTTGATGCCAGCCTGGATTCCCTGCAGAGCACGGCGAATTATCCCTTGCAATACGGTTACGCCAGCGTCGGTGTCGTGCAGCAGATTGGAGAGGGTGTCGATCCCGAATGGACAGGCAAGCGGGTGTTCTCGTTTCAGCCTCATGCGAGCCATTTTCTGGCGACGCCCGCCAGCGTCATCGTGTTGCCGGATGACATCGAGCCTGAAGCAGCCGTGTTTCTGGCCAACATGGAAACGGCAGTGAATCTGGTGCAGGACGGCGCTCCCGCAATCGGCGAACGTGTCGCGGTGCTGGGGCAGGGCGTGGTGGGCTTGTTGCTGACGGGCCTGTTGTCCCGCTTTCCACTGGCCGATCTGATGGCGGTGGACGGTATTGCGGCACGACGCGCCCAGGCTTTGCGCGCTGGTGCCCGGCAGGCTTTTGCTCCTGAAGTTGTCGTTGAGTCTGTGGCGAAGTCGCCGCAGCAAGAATCGGCGTTCTGTTCGGACGCCGATCTGATCTACGAAGTCAGCGGAGTGCCCGAGGCACTGAATCTCGCCATCAGCCTGAGTGGCTACAGCAGCCGCATCGTCATCGGCAGCTGGTATGGCAGCAAGAGCACTGTGGTGCCGCTCGGCGGCGAGGCGCATCGGAACAGATTGCACATCAGCACCAGTCAGGTCAGCACCATCGCGCCGTCGTTGAGCGGACGCTGGGACAAGGCGCGGCGCTTCGAGCTGGCCTGGGAGATGATCCGGCAGACACGGCCACAGCAGTTGATTACTCATCGCGCGCCGCTGCATGAAGCGGATGTGCTCTACAGACTGTTGCACGAGGCGCCTGGCGACGTGCTGCAGGCAATCTTTCGCTTTTGAAAAAACAGGGAAAAAAGGGAACCACCATGTACACAGTAGCCGTCACCAAAGATTTCATCGCCAACCACTTTCTCATCGGTGGCGATTGGGGCAGTGAGAATTTTCCGCATGCGCACCATTACGTCGCCGAGGTCAGCATCGAAGCTGCGCAGCTGGATCGTCATGGCTATCTGGTTGACATCGTGGAGATCGAAGGTGCACTGAACAGCATCGTCGCTTATTTCCGCGACTGCGTGCTCAATGAGAAGGAAGAGTTCGCGGGCTTGAATCCCAGCATCGAACATTTCAGCCGCATCATCTGTGAAAATCTGCTGACGCTGATTCATCCGCCCGGCACTGGCACCCTCACTGTCAAGCTATGGGAAAACGCCAGCTGCTGGGCGGCCTTCCGTCAGACCTTCTGAGCGGCCCGCAGACACAGCAGCCCCGCCAGCAGCACCAGAGCATCACGCAAGCGCATCAGCGCGATGACGCCAACGGCGGCGCTGGCAGGCAAGTCCAGACTCTGAAAGGACCACAATACCGAGGCCTCCAGCGTGCCGATGCCGCCGGGCAGCGGCAGCAGCAAGGCCAGCCGCATGGCGACCATGATCAACACGAATCCCGCCACATCGACTTCGATATTCAGAAACGCCAGCACCAGCGCCATTTCCGCGAAGATGACAACCCAGCCGAGTACCGACAGAGTCAGCGCCCACAGCAGGCCGGGCTTGCGGGTGTTGAAGACATTCTGCAGATCGGCGCCGAGCGCCTGCCAGTGATCGTCGAGTTGACGCAGACGCGGACTCTGCAGCCAGCGCTGGCTCAAACGCTCCAGACGTCCTGAAACCCAGCGCGGCCTTCGTAGCGCCAGCCATCCCAGCCCTGTGAGAACAGCAATCATACCCAACAGAGCCGCCATGATCTGCGGCAGGTCGGCACCCGTCTGTACTGGCGAGAGCAACAGCAGCGCCACGCCCAGCAACAGCACGGAGAAGTTGATCCACAGTTCAAAAAAGCGATCCATACCCAGCGCCAGCACGGCGCTGTGAATCGCGATGCCGCAGCGTTGGTAGAGCCAGTAAATCTGCAGCGGTTCGCCACCGAATTGCGGGCCCGGTGTGATGAAACTCACCGTCTGTCCGGCTTGGCGAATCAACAACAGTGGCAGGAATTTCACCGGCAATCCGAGCAGACGCGTCAGCACATGCCAGCGTTCCGTCCCCAGCAAGATGATCAGCACATTCACGCCGCCCCACGCCAGCCATTGCGGCCAGGTCAGCGCCTGCATGGTCTGGCCGATAGCCTCCAGTGGCAACTGCGTCAGCGTCCATCCCACCAGAGCGAGTGCCAGCAGCCACAGCAGCAGCGCGATCCTTTTATAGCGGGGCATCAGGCACCATCCTGACGATTGACCCAGTGGTCATCGCCCTGCCACAGGCTGTAGCGGCCACAGCCCAGCAGGAGAATGCCGATGGCGCTGAAGAGGGTGACGGCGCTGAGTGGGTCGAGAGATGCGGTGGCTGGCTGCCAGGCCAGCAGCATCAGCACGATGAGCGCGCCAGCGCGACCTGCGACTCCCAGCAGCACCAGCAGGGCGGCACCGCAGGACAGTGCGATGATAATTGACTGCGCGGCGGTGGCAGTTGTCTCTTGAGCTGTGGAGGTCAGCAGCGCGACGAGCGCGAGTAATAGAATTATGCGCAAAGCTGGCTGAAAAAATCCGGCGCTGAATGACGCCAGTCGACGAAAGAAAAGGGCAGTGTCAGGTTGCTCCGGACGGATGCGACCCGAGACAACCAGCCAGTCCACAGTGAACCCGAGCAGCAACGGCACCATGAAGCCGAACCCCGCTGGCACCGTCACCTGTGCCAGCAGCGGCGGCCACAGCACCACGGCGACATAGCCCATCTGAAACCCCGCCAGTGTGCGCCGCAGCTGGCTCGGCGCGAGAGGATAGACTCGCAGCTCTTTACGGCGTCTGCTGTGGATTCCCCACTGGAACAGGTAATACGCGACACTCACCAGCAGGTAGCTCCAATGCACCTTGCCATAGCTGACCGCGAGCAGTGGGGCTACCAGCAGACCCAGCGCGTCAAACACCGTGTCGAGTTCGCTGCCCAGCAAGCTGGTGCTTTTGGTGCGCCGTGCCACGAAGCCATCGACGCGATCGAGCATGGCCGCCACGCTGTAGAAGAGAGCTGGTAGCCAGCCGATGACGCCTGCGAAGGCAGGAAAGAGCAGGAAGCCGCCGGTCGCCGCGATCAGGCCACCGCGCAGCAGTGTGAGCTGGTTGGCCAGGCCAAGCGTCGAATAGGGCGCTGCAATGGACGTGGCGCGATTCAGGTGGCGTCGCTGCCAGGTTTGTTGCCAGACCAGCGCCCACAGCGCAACGCTTTGTATAACCCACTGGGCGGCGGTTGCTCCGTCCAGCTGCATCGCCAGCGCACCGCCCATGCCGAGAAGCACGACCAGCCCCAGCAGCCCGCTGATGTGCAATTCACGTGTCATGGCGCACTCTGGGTTGCAGCGACGTGCCGAGTGCAGGGGAGAAGAGCTGTTGTATGCAGGAAGTCAGAGTCATAGCGGCTGCCGCAGTAAGTTCGCGGCATGTTCCCGCAATTCGGCAGCAACTACAACTCTGCAGGCGCACTTGGCAGGCGGTGCAAAGGCGGCCCGATCAGGCCGCCGCAGACACTCGGCGTTCGATGAAGGGGTCGCAGAAGATGTGACTCGACTTCGCTCCCTTCAGGAAGATCTTCTTGCGCAGCAATTGCACCAACTCGGGCGCGCCGCAAAGATAGACGCGGGTCTGTGCGATGCTGCCGACATTGAGATGGCGCAGAATGACTTCATCCAGTGCACCGACTTCCAGTGCACCGACTTCCACTGTGTCATGGTCTGACAGACTTTCCGGCGCCTTCAGGCACGACGCATGGTAGTGAAATTGCGGATGTCGCGATTCCAGTGCGCGCAAGGCCTCCACGCAATACAGATCTCGTGCAGTGACTCCGCCATGGAACAAGTGTATGGGGCCTTGATGCCCTTCACGCAGAGCTTCGTGGACGATGCCATACAAGGGTGCTAGGCCAGTTCCGGTGCCCGCGAGCACCATGGGGAAAGTCTCTTGCGTCGGGTTCGAGTAAAAGCAATCGCCCGCAGGGCCACGCACATGCAGAATGTCGCCGACTCGGGCCTGCGTAAACAGCCAGCCGGTGAAGGCTCCCATGGGCATGTGCTGAATATGCAGCTCGATGTATTGATCATCTGCATAGTGGTTGGCGATGGAGTAGCTGCGGCTGATACCGGCGGCGTTGGTGACGTTCAGATATTGCCCTGGGTGATAGGGAAACATGGGACTATCACCGCTCACCTCCAGAAGCAGACGGACGATGCGGTGGTTCAGCGGTTCGATGCGGCTGATCCGCACGGCCACCGCGCACTCGTCGAGGGCTGGCAGGCTGACGCGAACATCCTGCTCGGGAACCCACTGACAGGCGAGCGCATAACCCTGCGCTTGCAGTGTCGGTTTGAGCGACTTCTGAGCCCGTGCGGTGGCGTCCTTGTCGACGGCCTTTACCAGGCACGCCTGACACACGCCCGACTTGCAGGCGTGTGGCACTTTCTGCTCGTGGCGCAGCAGGCAGTCGAGCACATTTTCGTTCTCCTGCAGCGGGAACGCTGCGGAGTTGAATTGAACTGTCGGCATGATGGGGTCTGCGAATCAGAGATTGAGGACGTCGTCGTGAGTGCTGCCGGCGATAGTCAGCACTTCGTCGATCAGCGGCTGGGGGACATTCAGTTCCTGCAGCGTGCCTGCCAGATGGCCAGCCACGGCATTGAAGTGTTCTTCCTTCAGGTGCATGTGTTTGTGCGCTTCGCGCATGTCTTTGCCGCTGTAATGATTTGGCCCGCCGAAGGCCATCGTGAGGAAGGCTTTTTGCTTGCCGATCTGTCTGTCCATGTCGACTGAATCGAAGAAGTGGCTGATCAGATCATCACTTAGCACTCGTCGGTAAAAAATATCCACGGCGGCATCTACAGCTGCTGCACCACCGATTTTCTCGAAAACACTGCTCATATCGACTCCTTGAATGGCCGCCCGAAATTGTTGGGTCGGTCGGCATTTACTGTTGGCAAACTTATTGGAAAGGGAGGCGAAAAAATTATCGCCCTTAATGATGTATTGCGTGCACATTATTTACGGAGCGGCGCCAGGGGTCAACCGTTTTTTGCTGATCCAGCGCAAAGAATTGCGTGGTTTTTATTCTCGACTGAAGCTTATCAGGCGCGGATCTCTGATGAGATCGCTGAGATGGTACTGCCCAAGCGTATCCATAAAACTCTTGTGAGCCTGAGCCAGAATTTGCTTCAGGCCGCAGGCTCCGTGGATGGGGCAGGTATTGGTTTGGGCGTCAAAACACTCGACAATCTTCGAGCTCTCGAACTGCATGACGACATCGCGGATATTGATCGCACTCGGGGCCATGGCCAGGCGGATACCGCCGTTGCGGCCCTGCGTGGTGGCGAGATAGCCGAGCTGAGAGAGCGAGTGCACCACCTTGCGCAGATGTTCCTTGGAGATGCCAAAGGCATCCGACACCCTGCTGATGGTGACGGGCTCGCTGGCCGTGGCCGTATACAGCAGGACTCTGAGTGCATAGTCGGTATGGGTCGTTAAATGCATCGCGAGTCAGGCTCCGGACTGCGGTTGGCTGCTCTTCAGCGACGAATCAATCGTCGAGGAAACTGCGCAGGTGATCCGAGCGGGTCGGGTGACGCAGCTTGCGCAGCGCCTTGGCTTCGATCTGACGGATACGCTCACGGGTCACGTCGAACTGCTTGCCGACTTCTTCCAGTGTGTGGTCCGTATTCATGTCGATGCCGAAACGCATTCTCAGCACTTTCGCTTCGCGGGCGGTCAGGCTCGCCAGTACTTCCTTGGTGGCTTCGCGCAGGCCTTCGTCGATGGATGAATCCACCGGAGAATCCACTGTGGAGTCCTCGATGAAATCCCCCAGATGCGAATCTTCGTCGTCGCCGATTGGCGTCTCCATGGAGATTGGCTCTTTGGCAATCTTGAGGACGCGGCGCACCTTGTCCTCGGTCATGTCCATGCGCTCGCCCAGTTCTTCCGGCGTGGGCTCGCGACCTTTCTCGTGCACCATCTGGCGGGAGATGCGGTTGAGCTTGTTGATCGTCTCGATCATGTGCACCGGAATACGGATCGTACGGGCCTGGTCCGCGATGGAGCGGGTGATGGCCTGACGGATCCACCAGGTGGCGTAGGTCGAGAACTTGTAGCCGCGTCGGTATTCAAACTTGTCCACAGCTTTCATCAGGCCGATGTTGCCTTCCTGAATCAGGTCGAGGAACTGCAGACCGCGGTTGGTGTACTTCTTGGCGATAGAGATCACGAGACGCAGGTTAGCCTCGACCATCTCCTTCTTGGCGCGGCGTGATTTCGCCTCACCAATGGACATATTGCGATTGATCTCTTTGACTTCGGCAACGCTGACGCTGTGGTCTTTTTCCAGGGCGATCAGTTTCTTCTGCGCGCGCAGGACTTCACCCTTGATGTTGGCGAGTGCTGCGGACCAGGTTTCTCCGGATTCGATGTGTTGCTCTATCCACTTCTCACTGACTTCATTGCCTGGGAAGCTCTGGATGAAGAGCTTGCGTGGCATGCCGGCATTGCGGCAGCACAAGGTCATCACGGTGCGCTCGTTGCGGCGAACTTTCTGCAGTACAGAGCGGATCTGGCTCAGCAGCGGCTCGAACTGCTTTGGTGTCAGTTTGAAGGTCTTGAAGGCGTCGCCCAGTTTGTCCAGCTCGGTCAGGGTCTTCTTGTGCGTGCGGCCATGCTTCTTGATGGTGGCCTCTGTCGCTGCGAATTGCTCGCGCAGTTCGCCAAAGCGCAGGCGCGCCTCTTCCGGGTCAGGGCCTGTAACGCCTTCTTCGTCATCGGCGGCAGTGAGAACTTCGTCGTCATCTTCCTTCACGTCTTCGGCGACGGGAATCTCTTCCACTTCCGGTTCGATCAGGACGGCGGCAATGACTTCCGTGGCATCGTCGGCAGAGAGATAGCCGGTGATGATGTCGCTGAGCCTGCGCTCTTCGGTATCAACGCCGTCATACTCCTTGAGGATATGAGCGACGGTACCAGGGAAACAGGCCATGGCCTTCATCAGCTCGCGCAGGCCTTCTTCGATGCGCTTGGCGATCACAATTTCGCCTTCGCGGGTCAGCAGTTCTACCGTGCCCATCTCGCGCATGTACATACGCACCGGGTCGGTGGTACGTCCGGCTTCACTTTCTACGGCGGCGAGTGCGGCGGCAGCTTCGGCGGCGGCAACCTCGTCGGTGTTCCCTTCGCCTTCGTTCATCAGCAGAGTGTCGGCATCGGGCGCGGTCTCGTAGACCTTCATGCCCATGTCGTTGATCATCTGAATGATGTCTTCCACCTGATCGGGATCGGAGATCGATTCCGGCAGATGGTCATTCACCTCTGTGTAGGTAAGGTAGCCTTGCTCTTTACCTTTGGCGATAAGGGCCTTGAGACCTGATTGTGGCGTAAGGGCTAATCGAGTATCAGACATGGGTTCCCGTTGTCGGCCGAGGGTGACCGAATGTTGAGCGTGGTAGTTTAAAAGAGCCGGGCATTATAGCCACATAGTGGCAACCTTGCCAGCTGCCGGTTCAATATCAACCGCCTGTATTACCTGACCGCAGACGAGGTTTCAGTTGTTCAATCAATTGCTTCTTGAATTGCTTTTTCTTTGCATCGGCGAGAAGGCTCTCCATCAGGTAGTGGAACTCGCTCGCGACCCCTTCAAGGGGCGTAATCTTTTCATTCTTCATCAGCAAGGTCAGCTGACTTCCCAGTGGCGTGCCGTAGCAGTGGCCAAGCATCGTGTAGGTGTTAGTTGTGGGGCTTGATGCCGTTAATTCAATGAGTTCCAGCAATAAATCTGTGTACTGGTCGCCATTTTCGCGCAATGGTTCCAGATCCTTGTCCAGGCCGTGTGCAACCTCTGGTTTATAGAGCAGCAATTCGATGGCCTTGAGTCCTGGACTGCGTGGTTCCTGCTTCTGGCGTGCCGCTGGTTGCCGCGCACTCGTGCCTCGTTTGGGGCCGGCGCTGCGCGGGCTGAAGTCACTCTCGGGCGGCATCGGATAGTCGTAGTCAGGGGGCGCTGAATCGACGGAGGGCTGCGGGGCTGGCGTACTTTTGTTGACCATGGCCTCGATGGAACGGCTTTCCACCCCTGCCAAGCTGGCGAGGCGATCGAGCATCAATTGCCGGTAGATACCATTGGGCAGCAGGCGCAGCAGTGGAATGGCCAGGCTGCTGAGCTTGGCCTTGCCTTCTATGCTCTCGGCATCCAGTCCTTCACGCAGGTGGTCGAAGAAAAAATCCGCGAGCGGCGTGGCATGGTCGATCAGGTTGTTGAACCTGTCTTTGCCGATTTTGCGCACCAGCGTGTCCGGGTCCTCGCCATCGGGGAGGAACAGAAAACGCACCTGTCTGCCATCTTCAAGGACGGGCAGCGCCGTCTGCAGGCCGCGCCATGCGGCGGTGCGGCCGGCGTTGTCGCCGTCGAAACAATAAACCACTTCCGATACCAGCCGGAACAGCCGGGTCAGATGCGTGGCATTGGTGGCGGTACCCAGCGTTGCCACGGCATAGTCGATGCCATGCTGGGCCAGCGCTACCACGTCCATGTAGCCTTCCACGATCACGAAACGCATCAGCTTTGGGTTGGCGCGGCGCGCCTCATAAAGGCCGTAGAGCTCATTGCCTTTGTGGTAGACGGGGGTTTCCGGCGAATTCAGGTACTTGGGCTTATCGTCGTTGAGCACCCTGCCGCCGAAGCCGATCACTCTTCCGCGGGTGTCGCGGATCGGGAACATGATGCGGTCGCGGAAGCGGTCGTATTGGCCTTCCTTGCGGGGACCTTGCTGTGATGAAGCCTCTTCGGCGTTGTCTTGATCGCGCTTGATCAGCAGGCCGGACTTGATCATGGACTCGATGGTGGATGCGTTGTTGCCCAGTGCCTTGAGCAGATTGTCCCAGCCGGGCGGCGCGAAGCCGATGCCGAACTGTTTGGCGACCTCGCCGGTCAGTCCGCGTTTTTTCAGGTAATCGACAGCGCGGGTTTTGAGGGGATGTGCGCGCAGTTGCTTCTGGTAGAACTGGTTGGCGTCGTGCAGTACTGCGAGCAATTGCTTGTTTTCGCTCTGGCGTTTGTCTTCGCCCTTGCCTTCCTCGCGCGGCACTTCCAGGCCATAGTCTCCTGCCAGCGCCTCGACGGCCTGCGGGAAATCCATGCGTTCGTAGTCCATGACGAAGCCGAGCGCGTTGCCGCCCGCGCCGCAACCGAAGCAGTAATAGAACTGCTTGTCGGGCTCGACGCTGAAAGAAGGAGATTTTTCTGTGTGGAACGGGCAGAGCGCGGAGTAATTCTTGCCGGTTTTGCGCAGTTTGATGCGCTTGTCGATCACATCGACAATGTCGACCCGGCTGAGCAGATCATCAATGAATGCTTGCGGAATCAGACCGGCCATGCGTCACGATACCTGAGAGTGATGAATCGGGGGACTTGCGGGGTCTATCGTCCTTGCGCTGCCAGCTAGCTGCCGGACAGTTGTTGCTTGATGATCTGGCTGACAGCGGCCATGTCGGCACGGCCGATCACCGCAGGGCGTACGGCCGCCATGACTTTGCCCATGTCCTGAATGCCAGTGGCTCCGGATTCTGCCAGCGCTTTGCTTATGATCGCTTTCAGGTCATCGGCAGACAGTGCCTGGGGCATGAATTCCTGCAATACACTGATTTCGGCAGTCTCGATGTCGGCGAGGTCCTGACGATTGCCGGCCTCGTACTGCCTCACCGATTCGCGGCGCTGCTTGATCATTTTGTCCAGAATGCCGGTGACGCGAGTGTCATCCGGATCGATGCGCTCGTCGACTTCGATCTTCTTGATTTCGGCCAATGCCAAACGAATAGTCCCCAGGCGAACCTTGTCTTTGGCCCGCATGGCGTCTTTCATTGCTTCTGTGATCCGCTGTTTAAGCGCGCTTTCTGCCATTTGCTGTCCAGTGAACTTGATGAGCCGAGGCCCGAAAGTCGGGCTGCTCTCAACAGACTGCGATTATGCGATTAATAGAAGCGCTTGGTCTTCTTGTTTTCGCGTTGCAGTTTCTTCAGATGACGCTTCACCGCTGCTGCTGCTTTGCGCTTGCGTGCTGCTGTGGGCTTCTCGTAGAACTCTTTGCGGCGAACTTCTGCCAGCACTCCGGCTTTCTCACATGAACGCTTGAATCTGCGCAGGGCTACGTCAAACGGTTCATTTTCTTTCAGTTTTACCATCGGCATAATGACTGGATACCTTCCAAAGTTGTTGCGCTAATTACTGTTTCCGGCCGCCCCCACAACGAGGGTTGCCCATTAAAATCAAAGGGGGCATATGTTAATGCGGCAATCAGGCAAATGCAAAGGAATCATACGAGAGAAAGCGACATTGCCCGCAAGCCCTTGAGCGACGCGGACTTTGTGGCTTCTGGCTGGTTATTTTCGCTGCTGCTGGCATATGATAGCGGCCTTTTCGAGAAAGGGTTGTCAGGCTGATGCGGGTTTTAGGTATAGAAACATCCTGCGATGAAACCGGTGTTGCTGTCTACGACAGTGAGCAGGGGCTCCTCGCAGACAGTCTCTACAGTCAGGTCGACATCCATGCGCGCTTCGGTGGTGTGGTGCCGGAACTCGCCTCCCGCGATCATATCCGCAAGACATTGCCCCTGATTATGGAGGTGCTGGAACGCTCAGGAACGGCATTGTCTGATCTGGATGGCATCGCCTATACCTCAGGGCCTGGGCTCATCGGGGCTCTGCTGGTAGGTGCGAGCGTTGGTCGCTCATTGGGCATGGCCCTGGATGTCCCGACGATCGGCGTGCATCACATGGAGGGCCACCTGCTCGCCCCGATGCTGGAAGAGTCGCCCCCAGCCTTCCCGTTCGTTGCCTTGCTGGTCTCCGGTGGACATACCCAGCTGGTGCGGGTCGATGGTATCGGCAGTTACACCCTGCTCGGAGAGTCGTTGGATGATGCCGCAGGCGAGGCATTCGACAAGGTCGGCAAGATGCTCGGCCTCGCCTATCCGGGCGGGCCACGAGTTGCAGCGCTGGCAGAGTCCGGTACTCCCGGGCGGTTTACCTTCCCGAGGCCGATGACCAACCGTCCCGGCCTTGAGTTCAGTTTCAGTGGTCTGAAGACCTTCGTGCGCAACACACTGGTGGAGGCACTCGCCAGCAGTGCCAATGGTGAGGTCGATCAACAAACCAAGGCGGACATCGCCTTCGCCTTCGAGGACGCCGTCGTTCAGACCTTTGTGATCAAGTGCCGCCGCGCACTGCAACAGACCGGGCTGAAGACCTTGATCATTGCCGGCGGAGTCAGCGCCAACCTGCGTCTGCGGGCCGGGCTGCAGGCGATGGTCGAGAAGGAGAAGAGCCAATTGTTCTATGCCAAGCCGCGTTTCTGCACCGACAATGGCGCCATGATTGCCTATGCGGGATGTCAGCGTCTGCTGGCTGGCGAGCGCGACGGACTGGAGCTGAACGTCAGGCCGCGCTGGCCGCTGGCGAGCCTTGCGCCCATCGGTACTTCCAACAACACCCCCAGCGGTTCTTCCCACTAACAGCAGGTCTCTTGCCAGCATGGACATCGTCTACATTCACGACCTGCGGATCGAGACCATCATCGGCATCTATGACTGGGAGCGCGAACGTCGGCAAACCATCAGTCTGGATATGGAGATGGGAACCGATATACGGCCCGCCGCTGCCAGCGACGACATCGCGCTCGCGCTGGATTATCACGCCGTCGCCATGCGTCTGATTGGCTTTATCGAGGGGAGTGAGTTTCTGCTCCTCGAAACCATGGCCGAGAGCGTGGCGGCCCTTGTGATGCGCGAGTTCTCCGTGCCCTGGCTGCGCCTGCGTATTGGCAAGCCCGGCGCCGTTGCCGGTGCCAGGGACGTCGGCGTCAGCATCGAAAGAGGCTCACGCAGCGCAGCGCAGCCTATCGTCAGCAGCGCTGCGGAGTAGCGCGCCATGACACTCGTGGCTCTGAGTCTGGGCAGCAACAGCGATCCCGAACACTATCTCATTGCGGGACTGAATGCGCTGCAGGCGAAATTCGGTGCCTTGCAGATATCCTCTGTTTTCGAGAGCAAGCCGGTTGGGTTTACGGGTGCCAATTTTCTGAACCTGGCCGTCGTCATCGATACCATCGACACACTGGAGGAGTTGGCGCGCTATCTGAAGCGGCTGGAGGATGAGCACGGCCGCATTCGCAGCGAACCGCGATTCAGTGGCCGCACGCTGGATATCGACATCCTGACCTATGGAGATCTCTGTGGAGTCCATGCCGGGATCGTATTGCCGAGGGAAGAGGTGATAGAGAACGCCCATGTGCTGTGTCCATTGGCGCAGCTATGCGGTGATTGGCTGCACGCCTCCAGCGGTCGCACCTACGCCCAGCTATGGGATGCCTATGACAAGTCCCGCCAGCCTTTGTGGCCGGTGAACTTCGAGTGGCGCGGGCGACAGATATCAGCGCGCATGACGCCCTGACTCAGCGCCGTAATCGATTTCCCCGATTGATGCGGTGCATGGGAATGCCCTCATGGCGCTGAGGTCGGCAGGATGTTCCGCCGCACATGTTCTGCCAACCCGAACCCTGCTTCCGACATCGTCAGATAGGTCTGGTCCGCACCAGCCGCCATGATCTGGCGCGCCTCGTCCTCGTGCATGCTGTGCGACACCACCAGTCCCTTGAAGCCACTCTTGCGCAGCTTGCGGGTAGCGATCTGTTTGGCCTCAGCCTCGTTGAGGCTGAGAATTACTGCCCGCACGGAGCCGTAATCTAGGCGGCTCCAGAACATCGGATCCTCGGCGTCGGCGAAGAAGATATGGTGACCGAGCTTGTGATGCTGCAGCACTCGCGCCGGGTCAGAATCCAGTGCCACCACCTTGCACTTGTCCTGCAGGTATTCGTATGCGGCGCTGCCGGTGCGCCCCATGCCCATGATGAGCACGTCGGCGTCGCCCAGCGACAGAGGCTGTTCGTCAGGATGGCGAATATCGCGCTCCAAGGGGAGCAGGTGCCGGGCCAGCCGCTCATAAAGCGGATGCGCGAAGCGATTCAAGGGGGCGGACACGACGAAGGAGAGAGCGACGGTCAGAGCCAGCGGCACAATCCAATCTGGCGAGGCGACGCTGGCGACAATGAGGCCGAATTCGCTGTAATTGGTAAGACTCAGTCCGGACAGGAAGGCGCTGCGAGCCCGCAATTTGAACGCGACCAGCACCACGATGAAGAGCAGCGCCTTCAATGGCAGCAGCGCCGTCATGATCAGCGCGAAGATCCAGGCATCGGCATCGGGCAGACCACCGACGCCGATCTGCAGGAAGAAGCCCACCAGGAAAAATTCCTTGATGCCCCACAAGGCCTTGGAGAGTTCTCCGGCGCGCTTGTGCCCCGCCAGCAGGGCGCCGAAGATCAGCGCCCCCAGCTCCGAACTCAGCCCGGCCTGCTCGAAACCGAAACCCCCGATCACCAGTGCCAGCAACAGGCCGAACAGAACCTGCAGGTCGTCACTGCCGCTGGCATCCATCAACTTGAACAGCAGGGGGCGCAGCAGGGGCAGGCCAAAGACCAGCAGTGCCCAGGCCGAGGGTGTGGTGCCGTTGGCGAAGCTCATCACCAGCATGGCCAGCAGATCCTGCAGGACCAGGATGCCGATGGCGACACGGCCATGGAAGGCGCGCAGCTCGCGCTTGCCCTCCAGCACCTTGGCGGCCAGCACCGTGCTGGAGAATGACAAGGCCAGCGCCAGCATCAGGGCTTCGTACAAAGTGATATCCATGAACAGATAGAACGCTGGCGTCAGCAGGGCACTGGAGAGCACGAAATGCAGAGTGCCACCGCCAATCACTTCCGGCTTGATCAGGTTGCGCACGTTGAGCTTGAGGCCAACCGTGAAGAGCAGGAGCAGAACTCCGAGATGGGAGACATGACTCAGGACCTCGCCACTGCCTGATGGTAGCCCGAGCAGGGAAGATTGGGATGAAATCAGAAAACCGGCGGCGAGGTAACCGACCAGTGGTGGCAATCCGGTCAGGCGCACCAAAAAGCCAACGCTGAACGCAAATCCAATCCACACGGCCTCAAGCATCAAGAGTCTCCTTGCTTTTCAATGCTGTGGCGATGGCGATGGCGATGGTGCGCTGCTGGCGGATCAAGTCCTGTGGAAGCGGGCCGTGCCCGCGATCGATTGACTCCTTATCTGATCGTGGGCGGGCCTTTATGCCCTCGGGTACGCTCCCACAGGTTTCCAGCAAGGCTTTGATGTCGACGCTCAGGGCCGCCTGCAGCGCGTGCCGCAGCCGTTCAGCCTGCGGATACGCCGTGTCTTCGAATCCGGTACGCCCGCGCGCATCGGCCTCGCAGACGAGCAGAAACTGCTGCATCTGCTCAGGCCTGCGGAAGGCATCCAGTGCTTCCAGCAGGCGCAATATGGTCGCTGGACGCAGTTCGGCGATGCGGTGGCAGTGGGTATGATATTCGCTCGCCAGCCGCGCTATGGCGGCGTATTTGTTGGGCACGCGCAGTCGTTCACACAGGCGTTTCAGTGGCGTCAGCCCGAGCTTCTCGTGGCCGTAGTGATGTGGCCAGTTGCCGGGCGGTGTGACGGCCTTGCCGAGATCGTGCACCAGTGTCGCGAAGCGCACGACAGGGTCTGAGGAAAGGCGTGTGGCCTGCTCCAGGCACATCATGACATGCACGCCGGTGTCGACCTCCGGGTGATAGTGCTCCGGTTGTGGCACGCCGAACAGGGCATCCACTTCGGGCAGGATCGCCGCGAGTGCGCCGCAGGCGCGCAGCGTGCGAAAGAATACCGCTGGGGAACGTTCCCGCAATGCCTTGTCCATCTCCTGCCAGACCCGTTCGGCCACCAGGTGGTCGAGTTCACCGCTGGCACTCATGCGCGTCATCAGCGCCAGTGTCTCATCGGCGACGCGGAATCCGAGGTGGGCGAAACGCGCGGCAAAGCGTGCTACCCGCAGCACGCGCAGGGGATCTTCACTGAAGGCGGGTGAGACATGCCGCAGGACGCGCTGTTCGAGGTCGGCCTGGCCGTGGTAGGGATCGATGAGGTTGTCGTGTTCGTCCTGGGCGATGGCGTTGATGGTGAGGTCGCGGCGCAGCAGGTCCTCCTCAAGCGTCACACTGGCGGAGGCATTGAAGGCGAAGCCTGTGTAGCCGGGCCCGGTCTTGCGTTCGGTGCGGGCGAGGGCGTATTCGGCTTTGGTCTGGGGATGGAGAAATACGGGAAAGTCGCGGCCTACCTGCTGATAACCCAGAGCCAGCATCTCGGCGACACTGCCCCCGACGACCACGTAGTCCCGGTCCGAGCCGGAGGCCGAATTTGAAAACCCGAGCAGTCTGTCGCGTACGGCGCCCCCGACGAGGTAGGTTTTCATGAGTTCGGGTGGGTTCCAGTGAAAGCTGATGGTGAGAGTGTAACGCCCGGCTCAGACGCTGAACAGTTGATGGTCCTCCAGACGCATCACGCTCAGTTCCCGCCCCCAGACACAGCCGGTGTCCATGGCGTAGACGAGGGGGTTGCCGGTTTGGCCCTCCAGGGCGGCCCAATGGCCGAAGAGGATGCGGGTGGCAGGGGTTAGCTTCTCGAATTTGTACCAGGGGTGGTAGCCTTCGGGGGCAGCAGTAAGCCCTTCTTTCACTTGCAGATTCAATGTGCCGCGTTCGTCGCAGAAACGCATGCGGGTCAGGTAGTTGGTGATGCAGCGCAGGCGCTCGTACCCGACCAGGCTGTTCTTCCAGCGCTTGGGAGTATCCCCGTACATGTTTTCGAAGAAATGCAGGAAATCGGTGCCGCGCAGGGTCAGTTCCACCTCTGCGGCCAGCTCCAGAGTCTTTTGCAATGACCATTGTGGTGCCACACCCGCATGCACCATGAGGAAATATTGCAGGCCCTCGTTGGTCTCGATGCAGTCATAGTGGGCGAGTGGTTTGCGACGCAGCCAGTCGCTCAGCTCCGCGCAATCGGGAGCATCCAACAGCTGCTGCAGGGTGTCTTTGGCGCGCGAGGGCGCGACGCCGTAATAGATGGCGAGGAAGTGCAGGTCGTGGTTGCCGAGCACGATGGTGGCGGCGCTGCCGAGGTCCCGCAGATAGCGCAGGGTATCCAGCGACTTCGGCCCCCGGTTGATCAGGTCGCCGACGCACCACAGCCGGTCCTGGCCGGGCTTGAAGTCGATATTGGTGAGCAATTGCCGCAGGGGTTTGTAACACCCCTGAATGTCTCCGATCACGTATGTCGACATATTGCCCGGCGGCCTTCCTTCAATGCACAGTCAGTGGTCGGGACAGGAGAAATGCCGGTATCGGAGCGGCAAATTTCTCGCCATCCTCGCTGACCATTTCGTAGCTGCCTTGCATGGTGCCGAAGCCGGTAGTCAGGACTGCACCGCTGGTGTAGTGGAAGACCTGTCCTGGCTCGATCATGGGCTGCTGGCCGATGACGCCACTGCCGCGCACTTCTTCGACCTTGTCGTTGTCGTCGGTAATTATCCAGTGGCGCGACAGCAGCTTGACGGGCTTCTCGCTCTTGTTCTCGATGCCGATGGTGTAGGCGAAAACATAACGGTTGTTGTCGGGGTCAGACTGTTCCTGCAGATATTGCGACTGCACAGAAATGTCGATGCCCTGGGGTGTGGCCAAATGCCTGAACTCATTATTCAACATAGGACTCCTCCTGTTCTGCTGCCTTCGACCCGGTACCGGCGGCCCTGGTGATACTGTCGCTTATCCTGGCGTAATCCGCCAGTGACAGATTCTCAGGTCGCAAACCCAGATCGATTGACAGCTTGCTTAACTCTGCCTCTGATATGAGGGTGCGCAGGCTATTCTTCAAGGTCTTGCGGCGCTGAGTAAAAGCGACACGCACCACATCCTGCAGGCAGCGCACGTCGAGCACCTTTACGGGCAACTCACGGTGCGGGGTCAGGCGTACGATGGCAGAGCAGACCTTGGGCTGAGGAGTGAAGGCGCCGGGCGGCACATCAAACAGATGTTCGACCTCGCAGTAGTACTGCATCATCAGGCCGAGACGGCCGAATTCTTCATCGCCGGGTTGCGCCGCCAGACGCTGTACGACTTCCAGCTGCAGCATGAAGGTCATGTCCTGAATCAGGTGGCTGTAGTTGAGCAGGTGGAACATGCACGGCGTGGAGATGTTGTAGGGCAGGTTGCCGACCACGCGCAGTGAGCGCGGCTTGTCGCCATTGGGGTCACAAAGGGTGCTGAAGTCGAACTTCAGCACGTCGCCCAGGTGCAATGCAAAGCGCGGGTCTTCCCCCAGCGTCTGCTGCAGATAGGCGGCGAGGTCGCGGTCCAGTTCGACGGCATCCAGCTTGCCGCAGTTGGCGAGCAGCTTGCGCGTGAGAGCGCCCTGGCCGGGGCCGATCTCGACCATGTGATCCGTCGGCTGCGGATGAATGGCGTTGATGATGCGCTGGATGACATTCTGGTCGTGCAGGAAGTTTTGCCCGAAGCGCTTGCGGGCGCGATGTTCGAAACCGTCGTTCTGCAGCCCCTTCTTTGCTGAGGAATTACGCCCGCCATCACGAGAATCAGCGTCAACATTGCGCTTGCGCGGGAACTTGTTCATGACTGGCTACCTCCCATGTCTTGTGTGTCTGGCCATCAGCTGCGCGGTGGCGATCGCCTCTTGCAGGCTGCCGACACTGGCCTTGCCGGTTCCGGCCAGATCCAGCGCCGTGCCGTGGTCCACCGAGGTGCGGATGATCGGCAGGCCGAGCGTGATATTGCTGGCATTGCCGAAGCCTTTGAATTTGAGCACTGGCAGTCCCTGATCGTGGTACATCGACAGCACGGCGTCGGCATGGTCCAGGTATTTGGCAGTGAACAGGGTGTCTGCCGGCAGCGGACCGATCAGGTTCACTCCCAGCGCGCGCATCTCGTGCAGCACCGGCTCGATGATCTCGATTTCCTCGCGCCCCAGATGCCCACCTTCCCCGGCATGAGGATTAAGCCCGCAGACCAGAATGGCCGGGCGTGCGATGCCGAAGCGATGCCGCAGGTCGGCGTCGAGAATGCGGATGATGTTGCGCAGCAACGGCACGGTGATCGCTGTCGGTACCTGGGCCAGTGGCAGGTGCGTGGTGGCCAGCGCCACCCGCAGGCCGGGGGTGGCGAGCATCATCACGGTCAGCTCAACGCCGCACAAATCGGCGAGGAACTCCGTGTGGCCGGTGAAGGGGTAACCCGCATCGTTGATGATGCTCTTCTGCACTGGGCCGGTGACCATCGCATCGGCGTCACCCTTCTTACAGACGCTCACGGCGGTGCGCAGGGTCTCCAGCACATAGTCAGCATTGGCGACATTGAGCTGCCCCGGAACGGTCGGCTCGCGCAGGCTGACGGGAATGATGCTCAGGGTGTTGGCCGCACTGGCGCGGCGTGGCGCCGCGGGGTCGAAGGGGCTGAGGATCAGGGGCAGGCCCAGTTGCGCCGCGCGCTCCAGCAACAGCAGCGGGTCGGCGATCACAATGCGCTCGCTGTCCGTGCTGGGCTCGCGGGCGAGCTGGATGCACAGGTCCGGGCCGATACCGGCAGGTTCCCCCGGGGTAATGACGATGCGATCAATGACAGGAGTCGGGGCGTTCACTACTCGATAATCTTGACGTAGGCCTTCTCGCGAATCTCGACCAGCCAGTTCTGCAATTCGATCTCGAACTTGCGGCCGCGCAGCGTGTTTTCTGCCTGCTGGCGGCTGAATTCGCGGCTCATGTCCTGCTCGCGGCGCTCCAGCACTTCGGCAATGTGCCAGCCGAAGCTGGTGCGGAAGGGCGCGCTGACCTTGCCGATTTCCATGTCCTTTATGACGGATTCAAAATCGGGCGGCATGCCGCCTTCATTGGCCCAGCCCATGTCCCCGCCCGCGACCACTGACGCGGAGTCATCGGACATCTCGCGGGCGATCTGGGCGAAATCCTCGCCATTGTTGATGCGCGCATAGAGAGAGTCGATAAGAGCCTTGGCCTGTTCTTCTGTGCGGATCTCGTTCGGGGTGATCAGGATGTGGCGGGCACGGGTTTGATTGACCATGCTGGCGATGTCGCCTTGCACTTCCTTCAGAAACACCAGATGGAAGCCGCTGGGGCTGCGAATCGGGCCGCGGATTTCCCCGGCCTTCATGGTCGGAACCAGATCGACGAACAGTGTGGGCAGGGCGTCAGCCTTGCGCCAGCCGAGTTCTCCGCCAGTGGCCTGATAAGCAGTGGGTGGTGTGGCGGCAGCGCCACGCTGGGCAATAGCGCGGGCCTGAGTGAAATCCGTGCCGCCTTGAATGGCTTCCAGCATCTGTCGGGCGAACTGCTCCTTGGCCTGAATCAGTTCCTCTGGGTCGTCTTCACCCACGGCGATCAGCGTCTGATCGACGAGGTAGTCCGGCGCCATGGTGACGCGGCCCATCTCCGAATTCAGGAAGTTTTCGATCTCCTGATCGGTGATGTTGATGCGACGGTTGACCATGCCGCGTTGCAGGTCGCGCAGGGTGAGTTCTTTGCGGATCTGATCGCGGGTGGTCAGGTATTCGTTCCGACCTTCGAGCATGGTGACGTAATCGTCGAAGGACATGTTGTTCTGCTGGGCAATCGAGTTGATCACGTCATTGATGGTGTCGTCGTCATAACGAATGCCCATGCGCTCAGCCAGTTGTACCTGCAGATTTTCCACCACCAGTGTCTCGATCAGCTGGGTGCGCAGTTCGGCGGCGGCAGGCAGCGGCTGTCCGGCAGCGGCGGACTGTTCGCGCACCTGCTCCATGCGCGCTTCAAGCTCGCTCTGCAGGACGACGCCTTCGTCCACAATCGCCAATACCTTGTCCAGCACTTCACGCTGCGCCCAGGCGCCGCTGCTGCTCAGCAGGGTGAATATCACAATGGCGAACGCCGCCCAGGCTTGTGGCCCGCGCGCGGTGAATTGCAACTTACTCATCTTGTCCATACTCCTTGAAGCCCAGGATGCCGTCACTGAGCAGTCTGCTGATACCACCGCCGTTGATGTTGCCGAGGCCGTTGAGTGTCAGCTGAAAAAATACGCCGGTGTTGGTTTCGTCATGCAGCAGGTAGAACTCGTCGTCATCGATCCACTCCCTGCCGACCAGTCGGATAGTGGCGCAGCAGTTGCTGTATTCGACGCCTGCAAAGGTGTCGAGATTGCGGCTGTTGCTGTGATCATAGTTCCATCGACCCAGCAAACGCCAACTATTGTTCAGCGGCCAGATGGCGGAAACGTCGCTCTGTTTGATGCGTGGATCGATCTGGACAGGCACCGCTCCATAGAGATCCACGAGCAGACGGTAGCGGTAGGCCAGATTGAAAATGTGGTTGGCGTCGGACTGATAGCGGAAGCCGAAGCTGCCCTCGTCGACGTGCTGCTGATCTTCATTCCATTGCACGTCGGAGTTGATGCGCCAGTGGTCGTTGAACTGGTACAGCCCCTCGCCCACGATCGCCGAACGGTCGGTGTTGCGGGCCTGCAATGTCACCCAGTTCTGCAGCAGGCTGTCCATGGAGACGATGCGGTCTTCGAAATAGACGATCTGCCCAAGGCTGATTCTGGCCTTCTCTTCGCCGCTGGCGTTGATGAAGCGACTGGCGAGCGCGACGCTGAGCTGATTGGCGTCGCCAATGCGATCCTGACCACTGAAGCGGTTGTCGCGGAACAGCTGGCCGTAGCTGAAGTTGAGCTGCGCGGTGTCGAAGGTCGGCAGCAACGACTGATCTTCCTGCTCGCTGTACAGGTAGTAGAGGCGCGGCTCCAGGGTTTGAGTGAAGCCATTGCTCATGGGGCGGTCGAAGAACAGGCCGGTGTCCAGGCTGAAGACGCCAAGACCACGGTTGGGGTTGTCCAGCGTGCCGTTGGCCTGCTGATCCAGCTGCCAGGTGGTGTACTTGTATTTGGCCGTCGGCACGAAGAATCCGGCGTTGCCACGCACCGGCCAGCTGATCTGCGGCTCGATGTGGGCGCGCGTGCCGGTGACCAGTGCGCCGTTGTTCAGTTGCGCGATCGTGAGCAGGTCCTTGTCCAGGGTGCGATCGAAACGCACATGGCTGGCATCGAAGCCGACACGCAGGGGGCCGAGCGCGTATTCACTGCCCAGCAGCAATTCCGGGAGACGGTCATAGGGGCGGTTCAGGTCGCTCGCGGAAATGAAGGGATCGATGATGTCGATGCTCTGCACGCGGGTGCCGGCGTACCAGTTTGCCGAGCGGTAGTTGAGCTGGCCGCTGCGTTGCAGGTGCGTGCGGCTGGAGACATTGAGGCCGCTGCTGCCGAGGTCGTGGAAGTAATCGACATCGCTCACGTCCTCGTAGTTGATCTGCGTGCTCCAGTTGTCGCCGATGGCGCCCTGATGTTCGTAGCCGACGAACCAGCGGTTTTCCTGGGGCGGTGAGCTGGAGCCGGGGATGTTGGCGGTGGCGACGTTATAGCGTTTGTCGCCGGGTAATGTCGCCAGGCTCAGCGTGTTCATGGACCAGTCGGCGAGATAACGCGCCTCGGCGCTGACCATCATGCCGCGGTCGGCGATGAAGCGCGGGGTGAGCGTCGCGTCTGCCTGCGGGGCGATGTTGAAGTAATAGGGCAGGGCAACATCGAGTCCGCCGTCGCTGGTGGAGCCGATGCTCGGAGCGAGGAAACCGGACACGCGCTGGTCACCGAGCGGGAAGGGCACGGTGAAGGGGTAGTGGAACACCGGCACATCTTTGATGCGCAGGGTCACGGCGGTAGCGGTGCCGATGCCGGCCAGCGTGTCCAGCGTCATACTGCGGGCCTGCAGCTTCCAGAACTCGTTGCCGGGTTCGCAGCGGCTGAATTCACCATTCTCGATGGCGAGCACCTCACCGGCGCTGTCATAGACAATCACGCTGGCAGCGCCGTGCACGCCGTACTGATGCAGGACGTAGTCGGCATTCTCGATGCGGTTGATGCTGTTGGCCTGGTCCATGAACGCTGCGTCACCGGTCAGCAGCACGCCGGGCTCGCGGAACACCACGTCGCCGGTCAGAGACACGGTGTTGGCGTCCTGATCGATCACGGTTGAGGAGGTGTTGGTGACGGTGCGATTACCCTGCTGGATGGCGACATTGCCGTCGATGCGTGCCACGTTGCCATTGGTCTGGTCGATGCCCCCCGGGGCGCTGAACAGCGTCGGCGCACCGACAGGATCTGCATCCGGATCGACCGGCTGGCCGTCGAGGCCCTGACGCACGGGCTCAATGTAAGCGCCGCAGCAGTTGGCGGGCATTGCTGCGCGCTGCTCTGGCGTCATTTGTTCAGTGGTGGTCCAGTCCAGTGTGTTTTGTGCTCGTGTCGCTGTCGGGCTGCCGACTGCATTTTGAGAAGTGCTGCGGCCCGAGGCTGAGCGGGTAACGACGATGCCGGAATTGAGAGTCGCTCTGGCAGATGCGGGATTTTCGACACATTGCCAGCTGCCATCGGCCGCTGCGCTGCATGTCCACTGTCCCTGATCCGAGGCGGGAGTCTGAGCCTGCGCCGATGCTGAAGGTTGACTCATCAGGACACCGGCGGCGAGGATCAGGGAGATGTTGGAGCACAAAAGGCTTTTTCGAAACTGCATTGTCGCAGGCAATCCAATAGAATAGGGTGGCTTCGGGAGGTCGCTGCAACGGGAAACGTGCTGCTGCGGGCGCCGATCAGTGAACGGCATAATAATTCATTGGGATTCATATAGAAACACTGCAAATCGGGAACGTGATGGATCAGAGAAAGAGCGCGTTGTCGGCTTGGGCGCGACGATGTCTGGAGGATTTGGCCGGTCTGCGGCCGGAGAGTGAAACGGCTCGTGCGCTGGCGCAAGCGCCGGTGGAAACGGTGTCCGGGGATGCCAGTTTTCGCCGCTATTTTCGCATCCGTCTGGATGGCTCGCTGCTGCGTGGCGGTGGCGTTGTTTTCGAACAGCGGCAGCCACTGCAAGAGTTGCTGAGCGCCGCAAGCTTCGTGCTCGTCGATGCGCCGCCAGCGCACGAGGATTGTCATAAATTCGTGCGCATCGCTCGTCTGCTGCGTGATGCAGGATTGCTGACTCCCCGTGTCATTCAGGCGGATTACGAGCAGGGCTTCATGTTGTTGGAGGATTTCGGGGACACGCTGTATCTGCCGCAACTGCTGGCGAGTGAAGCGTCAGGTGATGCCGCTGCCGACACGCTTTATCAAGCGGCGATGGCGGCGTTGATCGAACTGCAGGCGCGCGGCAAAGGCGGCGAGCTGGCACCTTATGATCGTGCGCTGTTGCGTCGCGAGATGGCGCTCTTTGACGAATGGTTCTGTGAACGTTTTCTGGGGCTGAAGTTGAGTGTGCAAGAGAGGGCGCTGCTCGATGAGACCTGGACCTTCCTGGAGGATGCAGCACTGGCACAGACTCAGGTGTGTGTGCATCGCGATTATCACTCGCGCAATCTGATGATTCTGCACGACGACATTACTCATGCGCCGGGTGTGATTGATTTTCAGGACGCGGTACTCGGGGCCTGCACCTATGATCTGGTGTCGCTGCTGCGCGACTGCTACATCGTCTGGCCGCAGGAGCGTGTGCGCGATTGGGTGCTTCAATTTCGGGAGCAGGCGGTGCTGCGCGGCATCATCCCTGCTGGCGATGAGTCTGGTTTTCTGCGGGATTTCGATCTGATGGGGCTGCAGCGCCACATTAAAGTGATTGGCATTTTCTGCCGACTGAATCTGCGCGATGGCAAGGTGCGTTATATGGCCGACGTGCCGCTGGTGATCGATTATGTGTTGCGTGTTGCGATCATGCATCCGGAGATGAAGCCTTTCCTGGATTGGTTTCAGAATGAAGTGTTGCCGATTGCGTTGCCGAAGTTGCGGGCGTTTTCCGAACAGGGTGTTATCAGCGAGGGAGTCGAATGAAGGCGATGATCCTGGCGGCGGGACTCGGGACGCGCATGCTGCCACTCACTGCTGACACTCCCAAGCCGTTGTTGAAGGTGGGCGGGCGTTCCCTGATCGAGTATCACATTCTCAATCTGGCGGCGGCGGGCGTTACTGATATCGTCATCAATCACTTCTACCTTGGCGAGAAGATTGAGAAGGCGCTGGGGGATGGGCGTGACTATGGCGTGCGGATTGTTTACTCGCCCGAGATCGAGCGCATGGAGACGGCCGGGGGAATCATCCGCGCGCTGCCGTTGCTGGGCGATGACCCGTTCATTGTGGTAAGCGGGGATATCTGGACGGAGTTTCCTTTTGCAAGCCTCACGCCGGTTGACGGCGACAAGGTGTTGGCGAGGCTGGTGATGGTCAACAACCCGGAGCACCATTCCGGTGGTGATTTCCATCTCGACCAGACTGGCTTGCTCAGCAAGCCTCCCGAGGGTTCAACTCTTCCGTGTTTCACCTACAGCGGCGTCAGCGTCATGCACCCGAAGCTGTTCGCTGGCTACTCCGAAGCCCCGCTGCCCCTGCGCCCGCTGCTCCTTGCTGCCATGCTCCATCACCAGCTGCAAGGCCAGCTCTACACCGGCCCCTGGCTCGACATCGGCACCCCCGCCCGCCTCCACGACCTCGACTGCACCCTCGCGACCCTCGCGGGTCAGACCCGCGCAACATATTGATGTAGCTTGTTTTATTTGAATTATTTGTCAGATTTTCTGGCTTAACACGTCACTTTCACCCCTCAAAAGTAGACGTAAATTTACTTCAATTTGCCATGCTAAAAACGCCATATAAGCTTCCTTAAGAGCGGTTCTTGATCGATATTTTCTTAAAATTCAGTGAGTAGCGTGGGTCTGACCCACGCAGCATACCCACGCAGCAACAAAAGCCATGCAGATTGGGATAATCCCTGTAAAATGGCGCCACTACGCCAATTCAAGGGTTTGAGACATGAGGAAGTACCTGATTGCCCCCTCCATTCTTTCCGCCGACTTCGCCCGCCTGGGCGAAGAAGTGGATGCCGTACTGGCCGCCGGGGCCGATGTGGTTCACTTCGATGTCATGGATAACCACTATGTCCCGAATCTCACGATCGGGCCAATGGTGTGTCAGGCGCTGCGCAAGTACGGTATCAAGGCCCCTATCGATGTGCATCTTATGGTGTCGCCCGTAGACCAGTTGATCGTCGACTTTGCCAAGGTCGGCGCCAGTATCATCACGTTCCACCCCGAGGCCAGTAATCACGTTGATCGTTCGCTGCAGCTGATTCGCGACAGCGGCTGTCAGGCCGGCCTGGTGTTCAATCCGGCCAGCAGTCTCGATTGCCTGCAGTACCTGATGGACAAGATCGACGTCATTCTGCTGATGTCCGTCAACCCCGGCTTTGGTGGCCAGAAGTTCATCCCCTCGACGCTGAAGAAACTCAAGCAGGTTCGCAAACTGATCGACGAGAGCGGCTATCCGATCCGCCTGGAAGTGGACGGTGGCGTCAGCGTCAAGAACATCGGTGAGATCGCCGCTGCGGGCGCCGATATGTTCGTCGCTGGCTCGGCCATCTTCAACAGCGACAGCTACGCCGCCACCATCGCCGCCATGCGAGTCGAACTCGGACACACTCCCATCAACCACTGAAGCAGTCTCCATCGCCATGAATTCAGAACAATTCTCCGCACTGGCCGCACAGGGCTATAACCGCATTCCTCTGGTCAGGCAGGTTCTCGCCGATCTGGAAACCCCCCTGAGTACTTATCTGAAACTGGGGCGCGGCCTGCACACCTACTTCTTCGAATCCGTGCAGGGTGGCGAGAAATGGGGACGCTTTTCGATCATCGGCCTGCCCTGTCAGACCATCGTGCGCGTGGTCGGCAAGCAGGTCACCGTCGAAAAAAATGGTCAGGTGATAGAGAGTCTGCATTGCGATGATCCCTTCGTTTACATCGAAGACTTCAAGTCACGTTATCACGTCGCCCCGCTGCAAGGCACACAACGTTTCTGTGGTGGACTGGTCGGCTATTTCGCTTACGATACCGTGCGTTATGTCGAGCCGGGACTCGGTGTGGCACCGGGCGAGGATGACATCGGTACGCCCGATATCCTTTTGATGGTGTCTGAGGAAGTCGTCGTCTTCGACAACCTGCGCGGCACGCTGTCGCTGATCGTCAACGTCGACCCGCAGGAGCACGGTGCGCTCGAAGCCGGTGAAAGGCGCCTCGACGCCCTCGAAGCCGCACTCGCCAAGCCAGTGCCGCTGCCCGCCAAGCCGCAACGCCGCCAGGTCAGCGAGACCGATTTCGTCTCGCGCTTCAAACAACAGGATTTCGAAAAGGCCGTCGACCGCATCAAGGACTACATCCTCGCCGGAGATGTCATGCAGGTCGTGATCGCGCAGCGCATGTCCGTACCCTTCGCGGGCGACCCGATGAATGTCTATCGCGCCCTGCGCTTCCTGAATCCCTCACCCTACATGGTGTTCTTCAACATGGGCGATCATCATGTGGTCAGTGCCTCGCCGGAGATTCTCGCGCGCGTGGAAGACCGCAAGATTACCGTGCGTCCGCTGGCCGGCACCCGCAAGCGCGGCAAGACAGAAGAGGAAGATCTGGCGCTGGAGCAGGAACTACTGGCCGACAGCAAGGAGATCGCCGAGCACCTGATGCTGATCGATCTGAGCCGCAACGATTCCGGCCGTGTCTCCGAGACCGGCAGCGTCACCGTGCCGCGCAAGATGTTTGTGGAACGCTACTCTCACGTCATGCATATCGCCTCCATCGTCGAGAGCGAGATGCGTGCCGACAAAAACGCCCTGGACGTGCTCAAAGCCACGCTGCCGGTCGGCACGCTCAGCGGCGCTCCGAAAGTGCGGGCGATGGAAATCATCGATGAGCTGGAGCCAGTCAAACGCGGCATCTATGGCGGCGCCATGGGCTACCTCGGCTGGAATGGCAACATGGATATGGCAATTGCCATTCGCACCGCCGTGATCAAGGACGAGCGACTCTTCGTGCAGGCCGGTGCTGGCGTAGTTGCCGACTCTGTGCCGCGCATGGAATGGGAAGAGACCATCAACAAGGCGCGCGCGATTTTCCGGGCGGTCGAGTTAGCGGAGAAGGGACTGCAGGACCTCTGAGCGCCGATTTTTTGTGGGAGCGGGCCTTGCCCGCGATTGATCACAATCAAAAACTCATCGCGGGCAAGGCCCGCTCCCACATGGCTACAAGGTTTTGAACGCCGCCAAAGCCCGCTCGCGCGACTCCTTCAGATCGACAATCGCGCGCGGATATTCGCGCCCCAGCACCACCCCCGCAGCACTCAACACAGCCCCCGGTGCCGACGACGGATCATGCAGATACTTGTCCGGCATGCGAGCCAGTTCCGGAACGTAGCGTCGGATATACACCCCCTGAGGATCGAACTTCTCGCTCTGAGTCACCGGGTTGAACACCCGGAAGTAAGGCGCCGCGTCGGCGCCACAACCAGCGATCCACTGCCAGCTCGCGCTATTGCTGGCGAGGTCCGCATCCACCAGACAATCCCAGAACCAGTCTTCGCCGCGATGCCAGTGCGTCAGCAGATTCTTCACGAGGAAAGACCCCGCCACCATACGCACACGGTTATGCATGTAGCCTGTCTGCCACAGCTCCCGCATCCCGGCGTCGACCAGAGGGTAACCCGTAGCCCCGCGCTGCCAGGCCTGCAACAGTGCGCGGTCGTCGCCCCAGGGAAAACGATCGAAACGTCTCTGCAGATTCTCGCGGGTCAACGACGGACGGTGATACAGCAGATAGGTCGAGAATTCACGCCAGCCAAGCTCGGAGAGGAAGCAATCCAGATCGTCTTCGGCATGTTGCTCCAACCCCGCCTGCTGAGCCTGTGCCCACACCTGCTGTGGCGAGACCTCACCGAAGTGCAGGTGTGGTGAGAGGCGCGATACATTTGGACGTTGCGGGATGTTGCGGCCTTCGCGGTACCCCACCAAGCCTGTGTCCAAAAAATCTTGCAGACGTCGCTGCGCCGCCTGTTCACCGATCTGCCAGGTCGCGACCATGGTGCGATCCCAGGGAATCGTCGGCAGCAGCTGCAGAGCTTCGATGCCCGCTGCACCGGCGCCAGTCGTCTCTTGCAATGCCAGCGATACAGGGACCGGCAACGGCAGTCGCGGCGCCACGGCGTTAAGACACCCGCGCCGGTAGTAAGGGGTAAACATCTGATAGGGGGTCTGGTCGCTTTTCAAAACCAGCCACGGCTCCCACAGCAGCGCACTGTTGTGGCTGTGCACGGTGACGGAAGCGCCTTGCAGATGCTCCTTGAGCAGCGAGTCACGTTGAATTCGCCACGGCTCATAGCAGCGATTCCAGTGCACCGCACTCGCACCGCTCTGTTGAGCCAGTGCGGGGAGCAACTGCAGAGGATCACCGCGCAGCACCAGCAAACGTCTTTGCAGGCTTTCATTCAAGCGCTGCAGCGAATGATGCAGCCACCAGCGACTTGCACCGCCCATGGTCCATTCGCCGCTGTGGATGTCGTCCAGAATGTAGACTGGCAGCACGCTGCCATGCTCCGCAGCCGCGCTCAGCGCGGGGTTGTCGGACAGGCGCAGATCCTGACGGAACCAGACAATGGTCGTGGAGGAGGAAGTAGAAATGGAAACGGAAATGATGGACTCCTATCGAGAGCAGTCGGGCGCGTATACATGTTGACAGTATACGCGCCCGGCGCTCGACAGGATCACACAACCGGAATGTAACCGATGCCTGTCTGGGCCAACCCCACGATGTCGATGTTCGTCAAGTTCAACGAGACGTCGGCCGCCAGGACGCCCAGTTGTCCTGCGGTCATTTCGCCGCGATCCAGCATGCCGGCAAACTGATTCAAAGTCGCTGTGTCGGGAGCAACGCTGGTGAGGTTCTGGTAGATCAGTCCGACCACGCCAGTGGAAGTGGTTTTGCCGCCGAGCACGACGTTAAGCGCCAGTGTTGCAATGTCTGCCGGAGACATGCCCTTGTCGAGCAAGTCCAAAGCGATGCCGACATACTCCTTGTTGGCCGCAGCCGTCTTTCCGGCGATGGCACCAAGCAGCTTTGCCGCCATGCCGGCGTTACCATCGATATCGAACGCCAGCGCCTGGTCAGTGAAAGTCAATCTTTCCACAGTGCTGAGAGTATCGGTTCCCAGAGCGCCCGTGCTGTCTGCCACAGTCAGTTGGCTGTTCTGCTTCGTCACCTGAAAGTTGGCCCGCGTGCCGACGTAAGTGGCGATGTCGATGCCTTCGCCACCACTGATGACATCGTTGCCCGCACCACCGGTGAATATGTCGCTATCGATATTACCTGTGAGCACGTCATTGCCAGCCGTGCCAGTGATTCTGTCCTGCACAGGCGCGACGGTGATCACGACCTGGCCGGGAGCAGAGGTCGCCACACCGTCTGAGGCGGTAAAGGTAAATTTGTCGGCACCCGAGTAATTGGTGAGCGGTGT
The DNA here is from genome assembly GCA_030654835.1 of Gammaproteobacteria bacterium. Taxonomy (GTDB): domain Bacteria; phylum Pseudomonadota; class Gammaproteobacteria; order Pseudomonadales; family Pseudohongiellaceae; genus UBA5078. The sequence goes on from JAURWS010000015.1 coordinate 55,466, forward strand.
GTACACAAATTTGCCGTCTGCCGTCAGCGTGATGGTGCCGTGCGCCGGACCTTCGGCAACGGCATAGGTCACGCTCTGGCCGTCCGCGTCGGTCGCAGTCGGCACTGCCCCGGACACACTGGTGTCTTCGGTGGCGGCGAGCTGGGCGTTGCCGACCACGGGCGCGTTATTGGCGACGGTATTGAAGTTGTAGGACACCGCTGCCAGTGCATTGCCCGCCGTGTCGGCCACGGCGCCAGTGCTCAGCGCGATGGTATAGGTGGTGCCGTAGGCCAGGTTGGCGGTCGGGTTGATGGTCAGCTGCGTGGTGCTGGTGCTGACCTTGGAACTGGTGGCCATGTTGAAGGTTTCGATGAGCGTGCCGTCGATCTTGCTGAGAGTAACGGAGGTGGTGCCGCGCGCGATGTTCTCGCTCAAACCGAACACCAGGCTGGTATCCACCGGCGCCCCGCTGGCGAATGAGTGCATGTTGAAGGTGGTGATGGTTGGTGCCTTCACATCCTTGAACATCGCCGTCAGGTCAACGACGTCGCGCCCGCTGTTGAAAAGGGCAAACTCGACGTCCTTGAGGCGCAGGTGATACGTGCTGCTGGCGCCGCTGACCGAGTCGATGTGGATATAGCCGGTGTCTGCATTTTGCGTGATCAGAAAGCGGCTGCGGGGCAGGCGCTCGAAGCTGAGCCTGTCGGTCCCCGCCAGGCCGTCGATCAGGGTATTGCTGGGGTCACCATACCTGGGCACTTCCCAGGTGTTGTTGCCGGTGGATGCTGCATAAGCCATGGAATTTCTCCTTCAAAGCGTCAGTGGATTGATGGCAGCGAGGAACCGGTCGGCAGGGGTAAAGCCGATGATTCTGGAATGAGGCGCTTCCTCTGTGCTGCTACTGTCAAAAAGAATGATCCCCGGAGGGCCGTAGAGGTTGAACGCCTTCATGAGCGCTCGGTCGTCCGCGTTGTTGGCTGTCACGTCTGCCTGCAGCAGCGTGAATTTCCCCATGGTGGCGGCCACCTGGGGATTACTGAAAGTGAAGCGCTCCATCTCCTTGCACGCTACACACCAGTCGGCGTAGAAGTCGAGCATGACCGGGGTGCCGGTGGTGGCTGCAATATCGAGTTGCTGCTGCAGATCGGCGAGGCTGGCGATGCGCGTGAACTGCGGCGCGTTGTCGGCCTCACGTGGCGCTGCACCGGAGCTGGCCAAAGCGAGCGGACGCAAGGGGTCGCCTGAGCCGCTGACGGCACCGATCACCTCGGAGAGGCCGACGATCAACAGCAACACCGAGAAGGTGGCGCGGATTCGTGACGTGAAATCGGTGCGGGTGCTGGGACCATCGAATACGCCCAGATACATCGCGCTCAGGATTGCCAGCGCGCCCCACAGCAGCATGATGGGCTGGGTCGGCAGTACCGGCGTCACCATCCAGATGGCAACCGCCAGCAGCAGAATTCCGAACACCACCTTGATCTGCACCATCCAGGTGCCGGCACGTGGCAGCAGGCTGCCTGCGGAGAGGCCGGTCAGCAGCAGGGGGACGCTCATGCCCATCGCCATGGAGAACAGGGCGGTAGCGCCCAGCACCACGTCGCCGGTCTGGCTGATGTAGATCAGTGCGCCAGCCAACGGGGCGGCCACACAAGGGCCGACGATCAATGAAGAGACCGCGCCCAGCAGGAACACGCTGGCGAAGCGGCCACCCTGGAAGCCACCGCTCACCCCGTCGAGCTTGCCCTGCAGCGCCTGCGGGAGCTGCAACTGATAGACGTCGAACATGGAGAGCGAGAACACCACCAGCAACGTGGCAAAGGTCAGCAACAGCCAGGGGGCCTGCAGATACGCAGCCAGCCCCTCGCCGAGCAGGCCGGCGGCCACGCCCATGCCGGTGTAGACCAGCGCCATGCCCAGGCAATAGGCGACCGACAGGCTGAAGCCGTGCCAGCGGCTGCGTTGTGCACCGTTGTCCATGCCGACGATGATCGAGGACAGGATCGGCACCATCGGCAGCACGCAGGGAGTGAAGGAGAGCAGCAGGCCGAACAGCAGGAAGCCGCCGCCGATGGTCCACAGATTGCTGGACTGCAGCATGCGGGTGGCGATACTGGTCTCATCCACGGCTGCGCTCGCTGGCGCTGCGGCGGCGGTCACGGACGAAGTCGCCGGTGTAGCCGCTGATGTCGCCGTTGGTACCAAGAGCGGTGTCGAGGCCGGTGCTCCAAACAGCGAGTTGGTCGCAGCAGGTGCCACAAGTCCTTCATAGCCCGGTTGCAGCGTGAACTGCTTGGTGATGGGGGGATAACAGAGCCCCGCATCCGCGCAGCCCTGATAACCGATGGTGAGCGTTGTCTGCTCCGCTATCGCGGTGATCGGTAGCGTCAACTGCATGGGCGCCTTGTAAGCCTCCATGGTCTCGCCAAAATTTTCATCGAAGAAGGATATCGCTGGGGGCATGACGATGACCGACGTGTCGGTGCCCGGCAGCTGGATGTTGATCTTGTCCTTGTAGAGCTTGTAGCCATGCTCGACGTACCAGTGCATGGTGAGTTGCTGCGCTTCCTGCGTCACGCTCAGCACGAAGGCCACCTCGGGGTCGAGGAACTCTTCTTGTGCCGGTTCCGATTCTTGTGCAGCCGCACCCGTGCTCCACAGCAGCAGGGCAAGCAATGAGGCCGCGAGGACTTGTTGTGACCGATTTAAAGACTGAATTAAAGACTTACGCATCTTGAGACTCCTGATGAATCCTGCCTTCCTGATCTACTGCCAGAAAGCTCAGTCCTGATGTGTGCAGAAAGTCCAGAGCCTTCTCTTCCATCAGCATCGCGATGGTGGAGAAACTGCCGGCGATCAGCGTGTTTGGAGCGAGCACGGAGACTGACTGCCAATAGCTGGCGGGATAGCCCGTGCGTGGGTTGAGGATGTGGCAATAGCGTTTGCCGTCTTTCTCGAAATAGCGTTCGTAGTCACCGCTGGTGGCCAGCGCGCCGCTGCTCACGGGAATGCTGGCAAGCAGGCGGTCGGCGTGGCGGGGATGACGGATGCCGATGGACCAGGGTTCGCCATTGGGTTTGGGGCCGAGGATGTGCATGTCTCCGGCCAGATTGACGTAGCCGCTGTGCACGCCGCCCTTCAGCAACACGGCCGCCGCGCGATCCGCCGCGTATTCTTTGCCGAAGCCGCCGAAGTCCAGTTCCATGCCAGCCACCGGCAGGGCGACGGTGTCGCCCTCGCGCACGACGGCGGGCCAGTTGATCAGGGGCAGCAGGGCTTGCAGAGCTTGCGGTTCCGGCACTTGCTTGAGTTGAAAATTCCACGCGCGGCGCAGCACGCCGCTGGTAATGTCGAACAGTCCACCGCTGTGCTGGTAGAGCAGTTCGGCTTTGTCGAGAAGGTCGAGAGTCTCCGCGTCGCAGGGGACGGTAATGGCTGCGACCGGCGAGGAATCCATCGCGGGCGAGGCCCGCTCCCACGAGCGGTTGATGACCGAGAGCAGGCTGGCGGGGCGATAGCGGGAGTATTTGTGCTCGATGCGCAGCACCTCGGCTTCGGCCAGTGCTGACAGGCGCCGCGCCTCTTCGGCGGAGACCCCGGCCAGCACCACTTCGCAGTGGCTGGCCATGGCCTTGAACTCATGTCTGTAGGTCAGTGCTGACATGGACTGCTTCATCTCTACGGCTAAAAGGAATGACTGATCCCGAATTGAATGCTGCGGGCACCGAAGTCCTTGAGACCATCGCTGCCATTGCCCAGCGCCCAACTGCCCTTCTGTTCGTACTGCTCGAACTTGACGTCTGCGATCCAGTTTTCACCGAAGTGTTTGGTCAGCTTCGCGCCATATGTAATCGCGCCGAACGACGAGAGGCGCTGATCCATGGAGGCAAAGCGACCCTCGGCATACAGCGGGTAGACCACCGAGATTGGCGCGCCGAAAGTGTCGGCGTCCGCCCAAGGGTCGTTCGCCACAGGGTCGTAGTAGAAGCTGGCGGCGGACTGCGAGTAGTACCGCAGCAGCGGCGTGACGCTCCACTGATTCGGCAGGTTGAACACGTAATCGAACTCCAGCGTGTGCGCGTTGATATCGTTGCTGTCGGTGTAGTAGCGATAAGACGAGTGCAGTGTGTTGGCGCTCTCGATGAAGTGATGATTCCAGCGCACCAGCACCGAGTCGCTGTCGCGATTGTCCGGGCGGGCGTCATAGAGCTTGTACTGATCGGAGTAGTAACCGCGACCACGGGTGTGGTGATAGGTCACCTGCGCGATGTCGGTCTGGCTGAGCACCTGAGTGACGCCAAGTGCCACGTCGACCACGCGCTTGTCTTCCTTCTGGGTCAGGAAAATGCTGTTGGGAATAATCTGATCTGCGGTGTAGCCGAGGCCAACGATGAACGTGGTGTTCTGGCTCGGTGTGGACCACGAGTTCTGGATCGAGTAGTTGCGGGAGATATAATCTGTTTCCTTCGAATAAGCGGTGCCTACCGTCACGCTGCCCTGCTGGAAGTAGCGGGTCACTGCGCCAGTATAAGCCTTGCGGGTGTCCTTGACCTGGGCGAGCGAAGACGAGTGGTAGCGCGGAGAGGCGCCGGATATCGCATCATGCACGGCCGTGCCGGTGACGCTCCACTGGCCGGCGATCGGTACCTGGATGAGGAACGATTCGGCATCGATGTTGATCCTGTCGTCTGAGGGCTGATAGTCGCGATAGGACAGAGTCTTGAAGTTGATCGTGGATTTTTCCGGTGCTGCCTCGGCAAATACCGGCTGAGCCACGAGTGCGGCAGATGTCGCGGCGACTGCTATCATGCCGCTGCGGCGCAATGCACTCACTAGCAATGCTCTCATGAGTTGGTTGCCATCGGGAGTGTTTTTCATCGTTGATTCCTTTACGTCTGATTGATTGCTGTCGATCAGTTGCAACCGCAACCGCCGCCGCCCACGCCCGCGCCACCGAAGGCGGCCTCTTTGCTGCTGTAGGTGTGCTCCACATAGGCCGAGTCGAGCCTGTCTTCATCGAAGATCATTTCCGGCTTGGCAAGAGTGCCTTTCTCCCAGGGCTGCACGGGCTGGATCAGCGAACAGGCACTGGTGCTGGCGGCGAGCACTGCCAGAACGATGGCTTTCTGCAGCAGGGGCAAGCCGGGCTTGTTGAGGCGGGTCGGTTGCATTGGTCGTTCTCCTTTATTGAACTGTTTTATTTGGTCTCAATCGCCTTTTGAATGGCGGCCTCAAGATCGGCTTTGTGTGAATCGTTGAAGCCGGTGTGTTGAAGAATGATTTCGCCGTTGCCGTCGATCAGATAGCTGGTCGGCATGCCTTTGACGCCGTACTGCGGCGGCATGGTGGCCTGGGGGTCGAGTGCCACAGTAAAGCTGGCAGGGTTGTCGGCGAGGAAGTGATCCGCGTCGGCACGGGCGGCATCGAGATTGACGGCGATGATTTCAAAGCCCTGAGCCTGATACTTGCTCAGCATCTCGTTCATCCATGGGAAGGATTGACGGCAAGGGCCGCACCAGGAAGCCCAGAAGTCGACATAGACAATCTTGCCCTTGTGATCTCCAAGACTGACGTTGGCGCCAGTGGTAGTCGGCAGCGTGAATGCGGGAGCCGGAGCGGCCATGCTGCCTATGGCAAACGCCAGCGCAGTGGCACCAAGGGCGAGCGAGGCAAGGCGACGAATCGTGTGTCTGGCGTGAGGTAAGGAGGTGTGCATGTGAAGTCCTCGTTCAGGGTTTTTCAGGAATGAGATGATAATGGCGCGTCAAACTTAAGGGATTATTAATCGCTGAGGGGGGGGTCTTGAAGATTCGTCACCACATGTTGATCCAAAGGGTTGCATTGTAACTATTTGTATCCATTGCGGATCGCGTGAAATAAATGAGGTATATTCCGGCACCTGTTGAAACAAGCCTGTCTGTTTCTGCCTCGGAAGCAAGGCGGAAAGAGTGTTTTCTATCCAACAAGAAGAGCGTTTGCCGATGTTTAAAAAGAATCAAAAGTCCCTGCTGGCGCGCGCCAGTGCAGCCGCCACGCAGGCCGCCACCCTTGCCGCGCTATCTCTTACTGCAATACCCCTCGTTGCTCATGCCCAGGACATCGTTCCCCAGTTAACCAAGATCGATGAAAGCGAGGCCAACATCCGTCTTGATGGTCGTCTTGACGAGGGCATCTGGCAGCGTATTCCCGTTGTCGATGACATGAAGGTGGTGATTCCCGATACTCTGGCAGATGCCTCATTGGAGACCCACACCCGCATTTTCTACACCGAACGTGGCATCTATGTCGGCATCATGAACTTCCAGGAAGAATCGACCCTGGTGGCCCGCATGACTTCGCGTGACACCCGCCTGGAACGCGATGGCGTCGTCATCATGATCGACCCCTCCGGTGAAGGCCTCTACGGTTACATGATGCGCGTCAATCTCGGCGGCTCCATGACAGATGCTACGATCCTGCCGGAGCGTCAGCTCAATCTGCAGTGGGACGGCTCCTGGGATGCCGAGACCAGTGTGGTCGACGGTGGCTGGGTAGCGGAGTATTTCATTCCCTGGTCCATGGTGTCCCTGCCACAGGTGGCTGGTGACTCACGCCGCATAGGCTTCTACACGGAGCGCCAGATTGGCTCCACTGGCGAGACCTGGTCTTCGCCAGCGCTGCCTGAGACGGTCAATGAGTTCCTGTCCGCATTCCGCAAATACGAGCTGCAGGACATCGAACCGCGTACCCAGATTACCTATTACCCTTATGTCTCCACGACCCATGACAGCATCAAGAACGATTCCGACATCCGTACCGGTGCCGAGGTGTTCTGGCGTCCATCGTCCAACACGCAGATATCAGCAACACTGAACCCGGACTTCGGCAACGTCGAATCCGACGACGTGGTGGTCAACCTGACGGCCTTCGAGACCTTCTTCCCGGAGAAGCGCTCCTTCTTCCTGGAAGGTCAGGACGTCTTCAACACCTCGCCGCGTTCGCAGGGCGCCCGTGGGCCGGGCGGACCATCGACCATGTTGAACACGCGCCGTATCGGTGGCGCTGCGAAATTCACCGTTCCCACCGGTGTCCGCGTCACAGCCACCGACCTCAGCCAGCCGTCAGACCTGCTCGGCGCATTGAAGCTGACCGGGCAGAGTGGCAGCTGGCGCTATGGCACCCTGGTCGCGTCCGAAGATGACATGGAGATTCGCGGCTACCGTGCCGATGGCTCCCGTGTGAAGCTGGAATCCCAGGGACGTGATTTCGCCGTTGCCCGCGTTCTCTATGAAAACACCAATGGAGGCGGACGTCGTGCCATCGGTTGGATGGGCACCAGCAGTATGCATCCGGACAACGACGCCATCGTCAATGGCGTGGATCTGCACTACTTCTCTGCCGACACCCGCTGGGTGGCCGATGCTCAGCTGTTGCACAGCGACACGCGCGGCGTGACCGGTGCCGGTGGTTTTGCCGACATCGCGTATCAGCCCATGCGCGGCCGTCAGCATCGCGTGGCGCTGTCCTATCTGGACGAGACCATCGACATCAACGATCTTGGCTTCCTGAGCCGTAACGACAACGTACAGGCTGAATACAGCTACAGCCGCAACGAGTCCAACATCGAAGGGCTGCGCTCACGCAGCAGCAGTTTCCAGTTGATAAACCAGTGGAACATCTCCGGTCAGCCCACGCGACTCGGCCTGTTCTTCACGCGTAACTACACCTTCCTGGACAACACTACGCTGCGCACCGGTGTGCGATATTTCAACCCGCGCATCGACGACCGTCTCGGTCGTGGCTCGGGTGAGTTCCGCATTCCCGAGCGCTGGGCAGCCAATATTGGCTGGAGCAGCGATCCTGGTCGTCCGCTGAGCTACGGTTTCAACCTCGACGGCAACCAGGAAGATCTGGGCAAGAAGATTGTCACTACGTCCGTGGATGTGAGCTACCGCCCCGTGGACAGTTTCTCCCTCGGATTGGATGTGTCTTACGCCGACCGTGAGGCGCTGTTGGTTTACAAAGGCAATGGTCGCTACACCAGCTTCGAAGGCTCACAGTGGTCACCGAAAGTCACCATGGACTATTTCATCAGTGCCAAACAGCAACTGCGTTTCAGTATGCAGTGGACTGGCCTGAAGGCGCAGGAAGACCGCTTCTGGCAAGTTGACGCGAAGAAGTTGCGCAATCTGCGCCCGGTGGCCAAGTCGAACCTCGTCTCCGACGACTTCATCATCAGTCGCATGACTTTCCAGGCGCGTTATCGCTGGGAGATCGCACCGCTGTCGGATCTGTTCGTGGTATATACCCGTGGCTCCAACATTCCGGGCACCATGTATGACGACTATGGCAGCCTGCTGTCCGAGGCCTGGTCTGAGCCGATCGTTGACACGATTGTCGTGAAGCTGCGGTACCGTCTAGGCTCGTGATACAACCCAATGTGGGAGCGGGCCTGCCCGCGATAGCTTTCATTGCAAGTCAAAAGCAATCGCGAGCAAGGCTCGCTCCCACAGTCTCTGCAAAGCTGACTGAATAAATGAAGCCCATCATCGGGTCCTGTAAGGGGTCTGGTGGTGGGCTTTGTTCATTACGCAGTGAATAAATTGTGCAGAGAATAAAGTGTCCCTCGGTCAATAATTACAATCAGAAAACAGTGGAGAGCTCATGTTCAAGATGCCCGGTTCGACCCTTGCTGGAAAGTCAGTTGTGACGTGCGCTGCCGCGCTGCTGACTATCGTACTGTTCGCCAACGCAGCCAACGCCCAATCGCAGACGGCACCGACCAGCGCGGAAATTCGCCCTGGTGTGTTGCGTACCCCGGACGAACGCTTCGTTGATCTCAAGGACTATCCGTTCGAGCCTCATTATGTGGAGGTTCTGATTGAGCGGGGTGTGGCCGGACAAGAACGCGTACCGATGCGCATGCACTATGTGGATGAGGGGCAGGGCGACCCGGTTCTGATGCTGCACGGGCAACCGACCTGGAGCTACCTGTACCGCAAGATCATTCCGCTGGTGGCGGCCGAACATCGCGTGATCGCTCCAGACTGGATAGGCTTCGGGAAGTCGGACAAGTTTATCCGGGAGGCTGATTACACGTTCCAGATGCATTTCGACGCGGCCATCGCCTTCATCGAGACTCTGGACCTGCACAATGTGACTCTGGTCATGCAGGATTGGGGCGGTTTCCTCGGCTTGCCGATTGCGGCCCACATTCCGGATAGAATAGCGCGACTGGTGGTCATGAACACGGCGCTGCCCACGGGGTACGGCATGATGACTGAGGGTTGGTATGCCTACAGAGACAGGACTCGTCAACAGACCCCGCTGGGACAGGAGCGTACATTTTCAGCTGGCAACACTGGCCGCAATGATCCCGAGAACGTCAGAGCTTACAGCGCGCCATTCCCCAATCCTGCGTTCTATGCCGGGCCAAACATGTTTCCGCAGATTGTGCCGATGCTGCCCGGCGATCCTGCCGGGCGTCTGATGCTGGACACGGCTGATCGTCTCGCCCGCTGGAACAAGCCTGCGCTGGTCATGTTTTCAGACGGTGATCAGACTCTCGGGCCGCACGAGCATTACCTGCGCAGACTCATTCCGACGGCGGCCAATGAACCTCACATAGTGATCGAAGGCGCAGGTCACTTTCTCCAGGAGGACAAGGGAGAGGATGTGGCGCTGCAGATACTGCAGTTTATTGAAAGGCATCCGCTCCCTTGATCAACGTGCGACAAGCTAGCGCCGCTTCGAATAGAACGCAGAGGTGCTGAAGGTGAAATCGGTGGGGGCCGCCGCAGTATGGCAGCCGTGACAGAACGATGCGAGTCCGGAGGTGCCAGTGCCGCGATTCATGCCATCGGCCCCCATGATGTATTCCCAATCGAAAGTTTCAGGTGAACTTCCTGCACGCAGTTTGACCATGATCGTCAGTTCTGGCGTTTCCTTTGCGGAATGAGCGGCCTGATTGGCATAGCTCTCTTTGACAATGATGCTTCCTTCTGGATACGGAAAGGGGCGCGCACCGCTGTTGACCGGCGCTGCTGTGGAGTTCACATAAATTTCCCGGTAAGCAAGCAGCCCCTGATGCACATTTCCCAGAAATCCGGTTGGGTCGCCCGTCTGCGGGGAGGGGTTGGCCTTGTCCCAGGTGCTGTAATTATTCCACGCGTCCGCCGTCGGGCCTTGGGAGGGAGAGGTGGACATGCACCCGGAAAATGTGAGGATCATGATGGAGAGGGGAGCGGTCAGACTTTTCATTTTGTACCTGCTGAGTTGCTGTCGATCGGTTGAAGAAAAAAATTGTATGAAGCTGATAAGGAGACTGCCGATTTTTGCGATTGTTACACTGCAAATAAATCAAGTAGTCGCGTCGCACACATTTCAATTGGGTCAGGATTGTGGTATCAAAGTTGTGTTCTTGAATGTTTTTAAAATAACAATTATTGCATTACTGAAAATTAGGAGTCTGTGATGAAAGCTATTACGATCGCTTTGGCATTTATGGCGGCAATTGTCGCCGGAAGTACCTCCGCACTCGATATCGCCGCATTGAATGCGGCGCTTGCCAGTGCCGAGCGGCCCGCCGCAGATAGAGACGCAGACGCGCGTCGCAAGCCGGCCGAAACTCTGGATTTCTTCGGCATCGAACCGGGCATGAACGTGGTGGACCTGGTGGCTGCAGGAGGTTACTTCACAGAAGTTCTCGCAAACGCTGTTGGGCCGCAGGGCAAGGTCTACATGCAAAACTCTCCGGCGTCGCTCACTGGCGAACGTGGTCTGCGCACAGAGGCGGCCATTGTTGAGCGTTTGTCTGGTGGTCGGCTTGCGAATGTGGAACGCCTGAATACGGGTTATATAGATCTGGGTCTGGCAGCAGGGTCGCTGGACGCAGCGGTAATTGCATTGGAGTATCACGAACTTTATCGAGCAGAAGACCCACAAACTGAGGCCAGATTTCTCGCGGAAATGAAGCGAGTGCTGAAGTCCGGCGGTATCCTCGGCATCATCGATCACGCAGGCAATGCGGGCAACGACAACGGCGCGATGCATCGTGCCGAGCTTGAAAAAGTGCTGGCAGGCGCCGCAGCTGCGGGTTTCGTCGTCGATGGCACCAGCGACCTGCTGCGCAATTCTGCCGATGATCGCAGCAAGACAGTGTTCGATGCATCATTTCGCGGTGTGACAGATCAGTTCATTGTGAAACTTCGCAAACCTTAATCCTGTTCAAGAATGGGAGTGACCTGTGGCGCTGCATGTTTGTGTGGCGCTACAGTGGCTCGAAATCGTCACTGTGCTATTCGGCACTCCTTCACTTCGCTATTGCATGGACCGCATCAGGTCTTCGATTGGCATCAGATCCATCGATTGCCTGATGGACCTCGATATCAGCGCCTCATCCGCAAATGCTTCCAGATCAATCGCGCTGCCCTTGTTCCCGCTTGGTATTGCCGTCAGCTGCTTACTCTTGTTCTTCTCGTCGTGCTTGTCGCCGCTCGCTTTGAGCGTGAAGCCTCCCCCGCAGTTTCTGCAATAAATGGTGTCGCCGGAATGGTTCTCTCGGCGAACGACCAGCGTGGGTCCGCACATTGGGCACTCCTGCAGTTGAATCCCGTCATCGCTATGATTCTGGATGTGTTGGAGTTCTCCTGCATCGCCCAGTGCCAGCATGTGACCTACCCAGACCGGGTCGAACTGTGTGCCACTGTGCTCTCTTAGAATTTGCAGCGCTTTATCCTGGGACATTCCGGCGCGATACGGGCGAAAGCTGGTCATGGCATCGTATGCGTCACTGATGCCGACAATGCGTGCGATCAGTGGAATGTCTGCTCCCGGCAGGCCAAAAGGATAGCCCGCGCCATCGGGGCGTTCATGATGCAATTGCACGGCATTGCGCACGAGGCTGGACAAAGGATGCGCTGCCAGCATTCTTGCCCCGATGGTTGGGTGCGTCTTCATGACCGCATATTCTTCGTCTGTCAGTTTGTCGGGTTTGCGAAGGATGGCATCTGGCACCCCGACTTTTCCAAGATCATGCAGAAATCCCCCTACACCGGCGCAGGCTATCTCCAACGGTGTGAGCCCGGCCTTTCGGGCGAGCAGTTGCGAATACCGGGATACGCGCCACAGGTGCCCGCCGGTGTATGGATCGCGCGCCTCCACGAACCACGCCATCAGGAAGAGGCTGGTCAATAGCGCTTCGAATTGTTTGTTTTGCTCAGGTTGAGGTTGCGGTTGCGGTCTTCGGAAGCTGTGGATTGCGCCGAGGATGCTCATGTCTTACCCCTGCTGCGAGCCGGAGGTTATGGTGAGTTTGTTGTCATAGTCGCGCAGCATGAACAATGCGAAGCAAGCGGCGAGCATCGGCCATGCAGCGAAGAAGAGTAAATTCTCGAAGGGAGCCAGGTACTGTTTGTACGACGAGAGAGTGGAGATGGCATGCAGGAGCAACACGGCTCCGTAGGTCCATTTTTTGAACATGCCGGTGACGAACAGAAGCAGCAGCACAATCTCCGCCACGGCCACAGAAGAGAGCAGCGTCGCCCCGGCACCTTCAATGCCGTAGAAATTTGCAAACACCGCAGACGAGTGGCCAGGGTTAAGGAATTTGTCCAGCGTCCACATGAGCATCACCAGAAACACGCCCAGGCGCAATGCAAGAAGGGGTAATTGGAGTTTGCCAGTATCGATCTGATTCATGCCGCAATTCCTCTGCTGTTTTTGTGGTCGAAAGCGTCGCTTCTGCCGGAGAAGCACGCTTGCATGTTACGCATTCGCCGAGTACGTTAGGTTGCATAAAGTCCATATTGCATGCTCTTGCGTACAGAATTGACATGCGGGATTGGTAAACAGACCCGTTCTAGTGAAAGATCGAGCAGACACGCACGGTGGCAGGTAGAGATGAATTCAGGGTCCGATCTGATAAGACTGATACGTCTGCAGGCGCGCATTTACCACAACGCAAAGATTTGTGGGAATTGGCAGATACGAGAGCACGCGATTGGCAATACCTGCTTCCATGTTGTGACATCCGGCGCGTGCGCGATTGATATTCCGGGGCACTTTTCCACCGTGCTGGAATTGGGAGATCTGGTGCTTTTCCCCAGAGAGTTGGCGCACAACATGTCTCCTCAAGAGCCGCAGACCGGAGAGCAGCAGCATCTTCCCTATGGCGAGTCTGAAGACATCGCCGGTACGGGCTTGCTGTGCGCAGAAGTCACCTTCAAGCATCCGGCGAGTGACGAATTGTTGAATGCGCTGCCTCCTGTGGTCATCGTCAGAAATGACGCGGACAGCCCGTGGTTGCGACCACTTCTGGAGCTGACCTTGCGGGAGAGTCATGGGGCTGCGCTGGCGAAGGAAGGGCTGTTGGATAGGCTCTGCGAGCTTTTGTTTGTTTATTCTCTTACTCACTATTTCGAACAGGCGTCGAGTGAATTGAACGGCCCTCTGGCGCTGCACGCCCATGCCAGATTGCGACACGCGCTGGATGCCGTGCATAAGGCGCCGGGCTCCGCGTGGACACTGACGCGTATGGCGGCAGAGGCTGCAATGTCGCGCAGTCTATTTGCGACAACCTTTCGCCAGGTTAGTGGTTGGACGCCAATGCAATATCTTGGCTGGTGGCGCATGCAGCTTGGTTGGAGTTATCTGGAAGCGGGCAGAGCGGTGGCCGATGTTGCGGATGCCTTGGGCTACAAATCGCAGGCGGCATTTTCCAGGGCCTTCAGCAAATGTTTTGGCGTCAATGCCGGTCAGGTTAGGCGTGACAGGAAGCGTGCCAGCAGTGATGTCCGCGTTTTTTAACCCGGTTTTACAAAACCAGTTTGACACCAAGAGACTAACGATAATGAAAATGACTCTACGCACATTCGTGCTCGCAACGACGCTGCATCTTCTGGCGCCAGCATTGTCCCAGGCGGCGGAACAGGTTTCTGATCAGGCGCTCAGCGAGCAACTCAACATCCTGATCAACAGCGAGACGCGCTCTGAAGAGCTGCGAGCACGCAATCGGTATCGCCACCCGTTGGAGACGCTGATGTTTTTCGAGGTTCGTCCCGAGCAGACTGTGGTGGAAATCTGGCCTGGCGGTCAGGGAGGCTGGTATCGAAGCATTCTGGAACCGTTCTTTGTCAGCGGCCCTGGAACCTACATTCCCGTGTTGGATGCATCGGCCTTTCCTGATCCCGTCGCCGAGGTTGCGGATGGGGTGGCAGACAGAGTTCTTGTCTTCCGGGCGCATGGTTTCCTGATCTACGACAACCCTGCACAAGAGTACTATGACGCAATCTTCCGCATGCTCAAGCCCGGTGGGATATTTGGCATCGTGGATCATCGCGGAAACGAGAGCGTGCCTCAGGACCCTCGTGCAGTTGATGGTTACGTCAATCAGTCGCACGTGGTGATGCTGGCCGAGCGCGCTGGCTTTGAATTGGTGGATCAGGCAGAAATCAACGCCAATCCACTGGACACAAAGAATCACCCAGATGGCGTTTACTCTTTGCCGCCGACCCTCAGGGGCACGACACTCAATCGTGATTTGCGAGAGCGAATGCTGGGCATTGGTGAAAGCGACCGCATGACCCTCAAGTTCAGAAAGCCCTGATTGTGGGAGCGAGCCTGCTCGCGATTGCTTTTGACTTGCAATGAAAAGCTATCGCGGGCAGGCCCGCTCCCACAGGTCCTACTCAGGCTATGTTGATGCGGTGGCGGGGCAGATTGTTGACGGAGCGTGCTGCAGCAATCGTGGGCAGCATGGCTTCCGTGAGATAGAGAAACTCCAGATAATCGGGATGCACCAGAACCTGACTGATACTCTTGGTGTGGGAGAGTTCGCGGGACATCAGGATACTTGAAGAGGGATCATCGAGTTCCTGCTGCAGGTGCAACTCTTCGAGAATCTTCTCCGCTGTGACTGTCCCGCATCGATTGCCTGCGAGCCACCTCTGAAACAAATCGCCTCGCAAGGTCGCCGTACTCTCCGCATTCACCGAGGATGACGTGAACATGCGGGGCTTCGCGTTGTCGTGGTCGTGGAAACTGTGGTCGCTGCCGTTCCAGCGGCACTCCACCACCCTTGCGTCCCCGATGAGGACCAGCTCGAAGGGGTTGCAACGCTGTCCCAACCCCTCCCGAAGCGTGTTCAGCATCGTGTCGAGAGAGGGAAGCCTGACCAGTTCGCTGATGATAAGGCCGCGACTTTCTGCGTCAGGTCGCGTTGAGTCCTGATAGCGATTCAACAGGGCAAGCACAATTCCGCGTGAGTTGGCGCCAAACCAGGTGCCGTCATGCAGGCCATCGAGCGGGTAGCAGTAGGACAGTTGATGCTCTTCGCTCCAGCCGGAAAGCAACGTGCCGATTTCAGTGCGCGTCCGTTGCTCGTCCCGGTTCATGGTGATGGCAAGTCCGTCAGCGGTGGAGACAATCGTCAGCGTGCACATGCGCTCAACTCGGCTGTCGATTGTTGATTTTCTCTCTGGAAAGTGGCGGTGCACGGCGCGATGCCGATATGCGCGGCAAGCTCAATGCCGCAGCCCTTCAGCAACAGGCGAATGTAGGCGGCGTGATGAATCGTGTGGTTGATCAGATAGAGGACTTCCCGCGCGGCATTGGAGCGGAATTTCTCCGTGTGCGTGGTCAGGCAATCAATCTCCGAGGTGACCAGCAATTCTTCCGGCGGTGCGCAATTCAAATTTTCCAGCGCCTCACACGCGCTCATGATGACGAGCAGCTGGGCTGCAGCAAAGTCGGGGTCTACTTCACCGGGGCTATTGCGGTGCCGGACGTTGTAGTCGATTTCGCCAGTCTGCAGCCCCGCCAGGAAGGCTTGCACATGGTCGATCACATGGCGCACGTGCACGCCGACGTGAGACTGCACATAGACCGTCGAACGCTGTGCTGCGGGCAGTGTGCTGACGACATCGAGAATTGCACCGATCTGCGCCAGAGTGGCGAGCAGCGATCTATTCAGCATGACCAGTCCTCCAGAGTTGTTGCAGACGCTCGGCAGGTTCCTTGCCGAGATAGCGCTGCAGGTATTTGGGTGGTGCATTGCGCAGGTCAACAAAAATCAATCCGTCCAGCGAACGGTTGAAGCTGTTGTTGATGGAGAAGTCCACAAATTTTCCATTCATCGCGAGGTAATGCCTGATAAGTGTCGGCACACGACTTTCAGCGTCGTGGCTGCCGAGCAGTTTGTTGAAGATCGCCGTATCAGCACAGGCCAGCAACAGCTCTCTGTCCCAGTGGGTGCGTTGGCGGCGCTCGCGTGCCACCGGCCTGACCAGTTTGCGCATTTCCTCGTCGGCCACGTTGTTGTGCAGAAACGTGTCGGCGAGCAGCGCTCTTGCCAGTGGCGAGTAGCGCTGCGAGATGCTGACGCAACCGAACAGGGTGTGACAGTCGCTGTTCTGCAGCACAAAGGCGCCAATGCCTTTCCATAGCAGATCCAGTGCTCGGGGGTTGCGCTGGTAAGCGGACGTGACAAAGGAGCGTCCGAGTTCGATGGCGGGGCCGAGGGCGCGCAGGAACGCCTCATCAAAATGGAACAGTGTGTGGCTGTAGAGTCCGTCGAGTCCGCGCGCCTTTACGGCTGTCTCGGCACGAACGACACGATAGCCGCCGATCAGCCGTTGCGCGTCGTGATCCCATGCCAGGATGTGCCAGTAATCGCTGTCGAATTGATCTTGATCCAGGGGCTTGCCAGTGCCTTCTCCGGACTGGCGAAAGGTCTGTTCCCGTTCCAGTGCAAGTTGCCCGGCAATGCAGCCGAGTGCCTGAAAAGGGGCGCAGTAAACGGCATAGTTCTGATGCTCTGCGACCTTGTAGGGTAGCAGTGCATCGAACTGGGCGGCGAGCGCATGCCCTTTGTTAGAGTCGGGCTGTGTGGCAGGGAGCGCTGTTCGCAGGTGGTCAGATGCCGAAATGCTGTCACTGAGCAGATCGCAATTCAGGCGCAGATACTGCGTGACGCAGGTCGGTGATTCCAGCTGCTTGATGGCGTCATTGTCGATGACTTTGCCCACGCTGATCTGCAACTGCGAACCCCGCTTCTCCAGCATGGCGCGCGGCAGCAGCAGAGTGCGCAGGCGCTTGTGGATCAGCCCGGCAAGATAGAACAATGTGCTGTTGCGACCATTGATGCGGAACGAGACGCAGTTGGCGTCGTGCTTGAGAGCCAGACGTCCGACCATGGAGGACCACGGACTGTCCTCGATGCTGCCGCCGGGCAGGCGCATGTGTGACACCGTACCCGCCGGGAATATCAGCAGCGCCCCACCGTTGCCAAGGTGCCGGTTGGCCTCCCGCATCCCCTTCATGTTTTTGCTCTGGGCATTGGGGTTGAGTACATCCACGCCGATGAACAGATCCTTGAACTCCGGGAATACCAGCAGCAGTTCGTTGGTCAGCACCCGGAGGTCGGGGCGATAGCGCAGCAACAATCTGGAAAGCAGCATCCCCTCCATCGCGCCCAGCGGATGGTTCGCCACAATCAGCAACGGGTCCGTCGCTGGAATCTGTGACAGCTGCTCCGGGTTTGTCACGTGCAGATCGGCGTCGAGTTTTTCCAGCACAAAGTTGAGAAAGCGGTGCCCACCGTCGGTTTGCACATCTGCCTGTGGGGACGGAGCCTGTTGACTCGGCGCGGCCAGCCACTCGTCATACCAGGCGCTTAGAATGTTCAGGTGTGTCAGTCGATTCAGCAGGAAGCGCGGCATCGGGTGCAGTGAGGTCAGTGCAAGTGGATTGTTCATCATGTTCAATCAGTGCTCGGGTAGTGGCGGGTCAGCGCGCGTTCAATTTGCCAGTGCCGCAGCAACGCGAGCAGGCCTGGTGGTTGATGTCCTTGTTTGCGGTGGTGGGCGCCGAGCCTGAACAGTGTACGGTACTGCCATAACAGTGTGCTGATGGCATCGCCGAGCCGGGTGTCTTTGTCCCAGATGTGAATGGACTCGGAGCTGGCGCCATTGATCTCGACGATCTCTATGGTTTCTCCACGGCGCAGCGAATCGATGTCGCGGAATTTCACGTCCAGGCGCCCGTAGTGATAGCCGGGCAGGTCGCTCAGGATACCGTGCATGGTCTCGGTCAGTGCAGGAGTGATGTGCTCGCGGGCGTCCCGGAACACCGCTCCCCGGCAGTGACTGGCCGAGAACAGAAGGCGGAACTTCTCGCCCTTCGGCAGCACCTTGTGCCAGTGCTCCCGATGACGATCCCGGTAAAGATGCAACAAGGCACCCGCGCGCTTGTCGGCGCTAACCAGTTCCGCCAGTGTGCGTTCGCCGTCGCCGCGCACACTGGGTGAATATTTGAACGTCAGCGAGACAATCTCACCTTTGCCGGTGGCAGGATCGCGCACGTAGAAGACGCCCGCTTCCGGCTCCCAGTTCGCCAGCTTCTGGCATAGCAGCGCCGCGCCGCGTGGATAGTCGCCAATCGCCTTCGTGAGCTGCTCGGGGGTGTGAATGAGCTTGACACCCGAGCCCCGGCAGCCAATATCGGGTTTGCAGACAAAGGGAAACGAGATGCCGCTCCGCGTCGCCTGCTCCAGACAAACATCGGTCTGCTCCTGGGCGGAGCTGTCGTCGGTTTCATAACGGATCCACGGCAGAATGGCCGCGTCGCATTTGCCGATGGCCTGCCGCATCAGTTCGCTCTTGGGAACGCCGACCATGCCGGAGACGGGTAGGAGTGGATTTGCAAGCAGGGGCAGCGAGAGCGACCGATGAATGGCGGCGAGCCGTAACCAGTCGAACACGACGGGTAGATACATGAGCCAGGTTGGCCAGAATTCAAACAGCCCGATCTGTCCGCCGTTACGTTGGGCAGGTTGCCAGTCCTGATCATTGAGGTTGTGGTCCTCGACGTCGTCAGTGGTGGCCCTATTCAAAATGGAAATTTTGGTCGTCCTTCTAGGGGTTGCACATAGGGATTGCACACAGTCAAACAGGTTCGTTTCCGGAAGTCGCTTTTGCTACCACTGCAGCCACGTCGCTGTCTGCCAGAGCTTCTGGCTCTGGCAGGGCGCGCGCATAGGCGACGGTGGTCCGCAATTGGCGAACGAACAGCCTGCAGTGACCGCACATGAGCAGGTGCATGCTGTACCCCAGCGATTGGTGCCAGGTCAGTGTCTTTTCGGTGTAGTCACTGGCCATTTGACTGATCTCGCGGCATTTCAGCATGTTCCGGTCTCCTGATAGCGGTCGATGACCTGCATCAATGTGAGTCGTGCCCTGTGCAGCAGGACTCTCACATTAGAGTGACTGAGGTCGAGGATGTTACAGATGTCTTCCATTTCCATCTGTTGCAGATCGCGAAGTGTGAAGACGGCCCGCTGGTCGGCGCTGAGCAGCGTCAGCGTGTGGTGGATGCAGTGACGCAACTGCTCCTCTTCAAGCAGGGAGGAGGGTGAATCGATGTGCCATGCAGCGGGAGCATCCCGCCAGCGGCCGTCTTCACGGAAGCGCTCCTGCAGAAGCCCGAGCGAGTCTGGCAGCTGATCGGCGGCGCTGGCATCCAGCTGCACGAAGCGTGATTCTTTACTAAGCCGGGTGCGGGCCTCGTTCTTGACGATAGTGAATATCCAGGTCTGCAGGGATGAGCGCCCCTCGAAGGCGGGCAGTGCGCGAAAGATCGACACCCAGGCTTCCTGAGTGACTTCCTCTGCCCAGACATCACCGGCTATCGCCCTGGCGATGACCAGCATGCGGCGATGGTAGCGTTTGACCAGTGCAGAGAATGCCTCATGATCACCTGCGCGCAGAGCGATCAGGTCTTCTGCATTTTCGTCGTTTTGTAACATGGGAGTGATCCGTCAGTCCTTTAGTGTGTGTATTGTGCTTCAGACAAGGGAGAGGCCAGTGAGTGTATCGTCAATGAGGAGTGTTATGGATAGTTTTGTCTTCGCTCGTTTGCTGTTGCTCCTGGTCGTAGTTTGGACTGCGACGCCAGCTCAGGCTCAAGACGTGGCTATGGATTGGAGCGCCTACGATGGCCTGCTGGCCGCTCATGTGACACCGGGCGAACGCAACGGCATCCGCCATCACCGGGTTGACTATCTGGCCGTGCGTCAGGACCCTCGCTACGCGCAGGCGCTCGCCCTCATCGCCAATTTTCCGACGGCTCAGATTACGGAGCGTAATGCCCGTCTCGCGTTCTATATCAACGCGTACAACCTCTACGCTATCAAGATGGTGATTGATCACTTGCCCCTGGAGAGCATCCGCGACGCGGGCTCTCTGTTCTCGCCGGTGTGGGGGAAAGAGGCCGGCAGCATCAGCGGTCAGGCGGTGACGCTGGATGAGATCGAGCACGAGATTCTGCGCCCCATGGGGGAGCCGCGCGTGCATTTCGCCATCGTCTGCGCCTCGCTCAGTTGTCCGAATCTGCGCGCCGAGGCTTTCACCGCCGAGAAGCTGGAGCAACAACTGGATGATCAGACTCGGAGTTTCCTGCAGGAGAGCAGCAAGGGGTTGGCACTGGAGGGGGATCGGGTGCGCGTGTCGCAGATCTTCGATTGGTTCGGTGAGGACTTCGACGTCGCTGGCGGCGTGGAAACTTTCCTGCGCCGCTACCGAGAGCTGCCCGCCAGCATCAGACTGCGTGCCGACCTGCCCTATGACTGGAGCCTGAATAGCCTGTAACCTCTGATTGTGGGAGCGGGCCTTGCCCGCGATTGCTTTCAGTGTAAGTCAAAAACAATCGCGAGCAAGGCTCGCTCCCACACTCCCTTCAGAGCTTCTTCGCCTCTTCCATCACCAGACTGAATTCCGGCCGCAACTTGTAGTCTTCCTCCGCGAACTTGGCGCGGATCACCCCCTGCGCGTCGATCAGGAATATCCCCGGATAGGGAATGCCGTAGGCTCGCTGGCCCGGCTCGTACTGCGTATTCAGGATGCCCATGGCATTGACGTGCTTGACGTTTTCGTCGAACAACAGGGGGAATTCCACGCCGTGTTCTTCTACCGCCTCTGCCAGCGTGGCCACGGGATCATAGGTCATGGTGGCAACGTTGATGCCCATGGCCTGGAACTGTGGAGCCGCCTCGACCAGCCGTTGCAGCTGTGCGATGCAGAAGGGGCACCAGTCGAAGGAGCGGCTCATCACCAGCACGAGGCCCTTTTTCCCGGTGATGTCCCGCAGGCTGCGCAATGTACCAGTCTGATCCTGAGCGCTGATGGTGGGCAGCGCACTGCCCACCGGTAACTGCGGCGCCCAGATGAACTCCTGTGCCTGCGCGCTTTGCAGGAGGACAAGACCGAGCATTGCCGCTGGCAGTCCTGTGAGGAAGGTACGGCGAATCAACTGGATTAAGAGCATGGCTTTGTCTCCGCAAATAGGCGCCTGGGCGCAGTGCCCAAAGGATATCTGTAATTTGGTCGATAATGACAGAACTACAAATGTTCTTTTCCAACGGGGGGCAATCATGATCCTGGAAAAAATCATGAGTAAAAACGTTGTGACCGTCGGGCTCGACGAATCATTGCGCGCCATCAAGGAGATATTCGACCAGGGAAAAATCCATCACCTGCTGGTGGAGGAGGACAAACAGCTGTATGGCGTGATCTCCGATCGCGATCTTTGGCAGGCAATCAGTCCGTATCTGGGCACGTCCTTCGAGTCAGTGCGCGATACGGCGACGCTCAACAAGCGCGCCCACCATATCATGACCAGAAAGCCGATCAGCCTGTACAAGGAAGCGGATATCTTTGAAGCCATCCGCATTTTCAATCAGCACCGGATCTCCTGTATCCCCATCGTCACCAGTGAACAGCACATCGTTGGCATCATCACCTGGCGCGATATCTTTCGTCTGCTGGAGACCGATCGCGAGGCTTTGTGCCGGGCGCCAGGCTGACGTGCCCTTGGGCACCTTCCGAGCGCGTCGCGGGCACAAGCGTCGCGGGCAAGGCCCGCTCCCACAGTCTAGGCATCCACTGATGGGGGCGCGGAATCCTTGATCTGAGTGGTTGTGCTGGCATCTCCAAGTCGTATACTTCGGGCTGGTTCCGATGAATCCCCTATGGACCCCTCTTCGGATCAACAAGTCACGACAGGAGAAAGCCATGATCTTCCGACAACTCTACGATGCCCCGTCTTCCACCTACACCTATTTGCTGGCCGACGAACATAGTCGCGAGGCGATTCTGATCGATCCGGTGTTTGAGCAATCTCAGCGTGACCTGGCACTGTTGCAGGAGCTCAATCTGAACCTGAAGATAGTGGCAGACACCCACGCCCACGCCGACCATATCACTTCCGCCTGGTTGCTGAAGCAGAAGACGGGCTGCAGGATAGCGTTGTCTGCCAATGCCGGTGCGGTGAATGTCGATATGCCGCTGCATCATGGCGACACCTTTGGCGTGCAGGGCATCACGCTGGAGGCTCGCGCCACTCCTGGTCACACTAATGGCTGCACGAGCTTTGTGCTTGCCGATCACAGCATGGTGTTCACCGGTGATGCATTGCTGATTCGTGGCTGCGGCCGCAGCGACTTCCAGCAGGGCAACGCCGGGCGGCTGTACCACTCCATCACGGAGCAGCTCTTTACGCTGCCGGACGACTGTGCCGTGTATCCCGCGCATGACTACAATGGCCGAACTCGTTCGTCCGTTCTGGAAGAGAAGATTCATAACCCCCGTGTTGGCGGTGGCGCCAACGAGAAGGACTTTGTGCACTACATGAATGCCATGCAGCTGCCGCACCCGAAAAAGATAGACGAGGCACTTCCCAACAATCTGCGCTCCGGGATGCCGGAAAATGGCAAGTTGCCAGAGGAACCGACGTGGGCGGAACTGAGGACCACCTTCGCAGGAGTGCCGGAGGTTGAGCCGGAGTGGGTTGTGCAGCATCAGCGCGAGGTGACGATACTGGATGTGCGGGAAGCAGATGAGCTGAGAGAGTCTACGCTGGGTTCGATCAACACGCTCTCCATTCCGCTCAGCCAGCTGCGCGAGCGGGTAGCGGAGGTGCCCCGGGACAAACCGGTGGTGACTTTGTGCCGTTCGGGCAAGCGCTCCTCCATCGCCATCACGATTCTGAAAGTGGCCGGGCATGAGAAGGTTGCCAACATCCACGGCGGATTGCTGCACTGGCATGAGGCCTGATCGACCTGTGTGGGAGCTTGCCTGCAAGCGATGGTTTTTAACAAAAAATCGCTTGCAGGCAAGCTCCCACAGTTTTTTACAGCTGCACGATGCAGTTGCGTCCGGCTTCCTTGGCCGCGTACATGGCCTTGTCTGCCCGGGCGAGCACATCCAGCAGTTTGGTATCCTCAGCGGTGAACGAGGTGAGGCCAATGCTGACAGTCATTGCGATGGATTGATTCCTGAAGGGCAGAGGTGTCTTCTCCAGTGTGCTGTGGATGCGCTCCAGTGGCAGCAGAGCTTGAGCCCCGGTGCAATCGGGGAAGAGAATGCCGAACTCCTCGCCGCCCATGCGCACTGAATATTCAACGTGGCGGCAGTTCGCCTGCATGATGTCGGCAAAGAGTCGCAGCATCTCGTCGCCTGCCTCCTGTCCACAGCGGTCGTTGATATCCTTGAAGTGGTCCAGATCCAGCATTGCGAAGGTGTAGTTGGCGCCTCTGCGCAGGGCGCGCTGATGTTCATGCTGCAGCAGCGGCATGAAAGATCGGCGATTCATCAGTCCGGTCAGGGGGTCGAGATCGGCAGCCTCCTTGAGTGAGACATTCGATTGCTGGCTGGGGCTCAATTGCCGGTACTGGACGGCCATGCCCAGGATGGTAAACGCGCCCGAAAAGACAAAGGCCAGCAGGCGGAACTGCGAATCCAGCTGATCGGCGGCGATGAATGGCCCAAGCCCGCGCGCCGTGCCGACGACAGTGCCGACCATCGCGAAAGCATTGAGCAGCGCCACCCCCAGCAGGCTGAGTCGAAACGAGAACACCAGCAGCAGTGGCAGAATGAAGAAGATGGCGCCGGGCATCCAGGTGAAAGCCAGCAGCATGATGGCCGAGCAGAGCAGGGCGGAGGTCATCAGCCACTGCAAGTTGAGCAGGCTCAGGCGGTGGAATTCCTGCCAGCCCTGGTAGATCGGGTAGACCAGCAGGATGCCGAGGCTGTCCCCCAGAGTCAGCATGCGAATATAGCTGCCTACCTGCTCCCAGGCGATGTACTGCGGAAACGCAAGGTTCAGCGTGATGATGATGCTGCTGATGAGTGTGGTGACGAGGCATACCCCCACTGCAAACGGCAACAGGTCGCGAGCGGTGGCGAGGCCTTCCGGGAGTAGGCGCCGGAACAGCAGCATGGCGATGATGCCTGCCAGCCCGTCGGCCATGGCGTTGATTGCGGTGTGCAGAAGCTGCCTCGTCATTGAGTCCGACGCCATGCCGGGAAAGTTGGCGATGAAACTCGCCAGCACGATCCAGGGCACGGCGCGATAGCCCCACTGCAGGCACATGACCAGTGCTACCCCGGAAGGCAGCCATAGCAGTGTGATATTGTCAGGCTGCAACGCGAAGATCGACATGCCGACATGCGCCAGCCCCCAGTAGAGCAGGGCGGCAGCAACTTTGATCAGGATATGGTTGGCAGTCAGCATTGCGTGCTCATCAAGGCTTGAAATAATTGTTATGGGAACCCAGTTTGTATGCTCTCTGTCATATTTGGATCGGATTATGTCCCACGCCCCGTCGATTGCCAATGCACTGAATCAGGACTGCTTCTGCATCACGCTGGATCGTGACGCACTGCACACTTCTCTGCGGGAAGAGTCCGGCAACAGCCTGTCGGCAGAGATGATGCAGGAACGTCCGCATCTATTTTCCAACACCGCCATGTTCATGTCCCGCGCTATGCGCGACGAGATGGTGCGTACCGTGCGTGCCATTGAGGCGACCGTGCGCCTTCCGCAGTACCGTGCCCTCGTGCAGGGCTGGGCGCCCGCGAGCGCCCAGGCGGCGTTCGCGTCTTCCGGCGATTTGGGCGTATTCATGGGCTATGACTTCCACCTGTCCGCCGCGGGGCCGCGCCTGATCGAGATCAACACCAATGCCGGTGGAGCCTTTCTCAACGCGGTGCTGGCCAGCGCTCAGCGCGCCTGTTGCAAAGAGGTGGAGCTGTGCATGCCGCCTCGGGTGACTCCCGCGCACTTTGATGCATTATTCCTGGCCATGTTTCAGCACGAGTGGCAGTTGCAGGGCCGCACTGGTCTGCCGGCCAGAGTGGCCATCGTCGATGATCAGCCCGAAGAGCAGTATCTGTATCCGGAATTCCGGCTCGCCCAGCAATTCTTCCAGCGTCACGGCATGGAGGCAGTGATCGCCGATGCCTCCGCGCTTGTTTACGAAGGCGGGCGGTTGCTGGCGAACGGTGCAACGATCGATATGGTGTACAACCGCGTCGTGGATTTCGCGCTGGAATTACCGGAACACGCCGCGCTGTTGCAGGCCTGGCAGGACGATGCCATCGTGCTCACTCCGAACCCAGCCGTGCATGCCCTGCTGGCGGACAAACGCAACCTGGCCCTGTTGTCTGACCCCGAACTACTGGCGGGCTGGGGCGTTGCCGCCGCCGACCTGCAGGCGCTGGGCAACGTACTGCGCACCGAGCTGGTCACGCCTGACAAAGCGGTTGATCTATGGGCGCGCCGCAAGAAGCTCTTCTTCAAGCCCGTCGCAGGGTATGGCGGCAAGGCGGTATACCGGGGCGAGAAGCTGACGCGCGGTGTCTGGGAGGACATCGCCAGAGGTGGCTACGTGGCTCAGGAATACGCGCCACCCAGCGAGCGCATGATCAAGATCGATGGCCACTGCGAGGCGCGCAAAGCCGACATCCGTCTGTATGCCTACAACGGCGAGGTGTTGCTGACCGCAGCTCGTCTCTATCAAGGCCAGACCACCAACTTTCGCACGCCCGGCGGTGGCTTTGCGCCGGTCTACACGTTGTAGTACAGCATTGGTAAGGTTTTCCTGTTTCCGATGGTCTAGGTTTGCCAGTAAACTCCTTGTCGGCGAAGTCAGTCGGTACCGCAATCAGCAATCAGGAAAGAAACTCCATGTGTCGAGCACGAATCAGGCTGAACGCCCTGTGCGCTTTTCTTCTCTTGATGGTTGCGTGTTCGGGAGAACCGCAGCAGAGCGCAGACACTGGTGCGCTGACCGGACAGCTCACGCTCACCGGGTCCAGCACCGTTGCTCCGTTGATCGGCGAGATAGCCAAGCGCTTCGAGCAGACTCACCCCGGCACCCGCGTCGATGTGCAAACCGGTGGCTCCTCGCGCGGCGTTGCCGATGCGCGTCGGGGCACGGCGGACATCGGCATGGTGTCGCGTGCGCTCAATGCGGACGAGAACGATCTCACTGCCTATCCCATCGCTCTCGACGGTGTAGCCATGATTGTGCACCGCGACAATCCACTGCCCGTGCTCAGTGAGGAGCAGATCGTCGCCATCTACACCGGTCAGGTCACGAACTGGCGTGAGATCGGCGGCGCCGATGCGCCGATCACCGTCGTCAACAAAGCAGAAGGGCGCTCCACTCTGGAGCTGTTTCTGGGCTACTTCAAATTACGCAATGAGGACATCAAGCCCTCCATCATCATCGGCGACAACCAGCAGGGCATCCGCACCGTGGCGGCCGATCCGAATGCGATTGGTTATGTGTCGATTGGCACGGCGACCTATGAGGCCTCCCGAGGCACCGCGATCAAGGCGCTGTCGATGGGGGGCATTGAGGCTTCTCTGGAGAATGTGCGCAATGGCTCCTTTCCGCTGTCGCGTCCGCTGCATCTGGTGACTCTTGGCTCGGCCGAGCAGGCCAGTGCGCTGGCGCGTTCCTTCATCGAATATGCCGCCTCCGCTGCGGTCAGCGATCTGACGGAGGCGCAATACTTTGTCCCCCTCACGCACTGACCTGCCGCTGTTGTGGACTCTGCGCGCGCTGGCGGCGCTGGCCGGGGCGATTACGCTGCTGATCGTGGCGTTCCTGATTCTCGAAGCCTGGCCAGCGCTGCAAACGCCGGGCCTTTCCCACTTCCTCACCGACGCTTCCTGGTTTCCCGCCAGCACCACGCCGCAGTTCAATCTGATCCCAATGGTGGCAGGTACGCTGGCAGCGACACTGGGCGCGATGCTGCTCGCCACGCCACTGGGAATTGCTGCGGCGTTGTTCTCTCGGTTCTATGCACCTCCCGCTATCGCCTCTTGGTTTCGTCGACTGCTCGAACTGCTGGCCGGCATTCCCTCGGTTGTCTACGGCTTCTGGGGGCTGGTGGTGCTGACACCGCTGATTCGGCAGTGGGCGCCACCGGGGCAGAGTCTACTCGCCGCCATCCTCATTCTCAGCCTGATGATTCTGCCCACCATTGCACTGCTCAGCGAGACTGCGCTGCGCAGCATTCCGCGCGCCTATCTGCAGGGAGCAGCGGCGCTGGGATTGTCGCGCTGGGCCACGATCAGAGGCGTGGCACTGCCCGCCGCCCACTGTGGCATCATGTCCTCGATTCTGCTGGCCGCCGGACGCGCAATAGGTGAAACGATGGCGGTGCTGATGGTGGCGGGCAATATCGTGAAGGTGCCCGACAGCCTTTTTGCGCCGGTGCGCACGCTCACGGCGAATATCGCTTTGGAGCTAGGGTATGCGCTGGACGGACATCGCGCCGCATTGTTCGTCAGCGGGTTGATTCTCCTCGCGTTGATTGTGCTGCTGGTCAGCATGAGCGATTGGATTATGCGCGATGATCCTGGTACTGCCCCTGAGGCCTTGACGCAAGCGCAGGTGCCACAACATGGCTGACCGCATCGCGACTGTCTTCATGTGGGGCGTGGCACTGTTGATCAGCGCGGTGTTCGCGTGGATCGTCGGCGACCTGCTGCTGCAGGGTTTGCCGCATCTCTCTTGGGGTTTCCTCAGCGCAACGCCGACCGACGCAGGACGTGCCGGTGGCATACTGCCGATATTGGTCTCGACGTTGCTGATTCTCGCCGTGTGCATGGTGGTCGCCATTCCGCTCGGCCTGGGCACGGCGGTGCTGCTGTCCGAATTCGGTCGTCGCAATCCACTTTTTGGCCGACTGGTCCGTTACTCCCTGGACGTGCTGGCCGGAGTGCCATCCATCGTCTTCGGATTGTTTGGCAATGCGTTTTTCAGTCTCTATCTCGGCATGGGTTTCTCAATTCTTTCTGGCGGGTTGACGCTCGCCTGCATGGTATTGCCGCTACTGATTCGATCTTCCGAGACAGCGTTGCGCGCGGTGCCAGATGATTATCGTCGCGCGGCGGCAGCACTCGGGCTGCCCGTGTTCGCGACGCTGTGGCGCATCCTGCTGCCTGCTGCGACGCCGGGCCTGATCGCAGGGCTGGTGCTTGGCATTGGCCGTGCCTTGGCCGAGACAGCCGCACTGTTGTTCACCAGTGGCTATGTGGATCGCATGCCCGGCTCGCTTCTCGATTCTGGCCGTTCGTTGTCGATCCACATCTACGATCTGGCGATGAATGTGCCCGGCGGTGAAAGCAATGCCTATGCGTCGGCGGTCGTTCTTATCATGTTGCTGCTGATCATCAACGCGTTGACGTTCCGTGCTGCGGATCGCTGGCTTCATCAACGCATCACGGCGGTGTGACTATGTTCTTTCCTGTGAGAAAAACCAATGAGTGAGAATTGTTCCCCTGCTGCCGCTGAATCTGTCAGCGACGACCCGCAAAGCCAGCGCCCATGGATGCAGCGCGAAGCCTGCTGCGCGACTTACGAGCCGTGCCTGCAGGTGCGCGATCTGGCCATTGCTTACGCGGGCAAGCCTGCGCTGCGCAACGTCACGTTCGACATTCCGCGCGGCTGCATCACTGCCATTGTCGGGCCGTCAGGGTGTGGCAAGAGCAGCTTTCTCAGCAGCCTGAATCGACTGAGCGACCTCACCGACGGCTGCCGTGTCAGTGGCAGCGTCCGCATCGAAGGGCAGGAGATTGTCGGTGCCGAGATAGATCTGATCGCGCTGCGCCGTCAGGTGGGAATGATCTTCCAGAAGCCGAACCCGTTTCCGCTGTCGATTCGCGAGAACCTGACCTTTCCGCTCAAGCATCACGGCATGAGTGATCGACAGGCGCGGGAGGCCGCCGTGGAGAACGTGCTGCGCCGCGTGGGGCTGTGGGAAGAAGTGAAGGACAGACTCGATGCGCCTGCGCTCGGACTTTCTGGTGGTCAACAGCAGCGCCTGTGTCTGGCGCGTGCGCTGGTGCTCTCGCCCAAAGTGCTGTTGCTGGATGAGCCCTGCAGTGCGCTCGACCCCCTCGCCAGTGCCGTGGTGGAGGACCTCATCGCCTCACTGCGTGGCGATTACACTGTGGTGATCGTGACCCACAATCTCGCGCAGGCACGTCGCATAGCCGACAACGTCGCGATGTTCTGGTTGGTCGATGGTGCCGGGACCGTCGTCGAGCACGGCAGAGCCGCGAGCGTCTTCGAGGCGCCAGCCAACCCCATTACCGCCGCCTACATCGCCGGCGCACGAGGTTAATCTGCTCATACGACCCCTGATCTACTGTGGGAGCGAGCCTGCTCGCGATTTTTTCTTGCAACACAACTTCAATCGCAAGATCAATCGCGAGCAGGCTCGCTCCCACAATGTTAAACCCCATACTCCTTCTCCCAAACCGCCAGCTCTCGCAACACTTCCTTGCTGAAAGCCTCCGGCCCCTTCGCCATCCTGGCGCGCATCTCCTCGGGAATGAAAATCGCATCGCTGCGATGCACCGCTGACCAGCGCCCAAGCGCCAGCAACACATGAATCAGATCCTTGCCCGCCGCCGTCAGGAAATACAGCTTGCGTTTGTTGCTCTCGGGATGAGGAATCACATCGAGAAGCCCGCTGTCCTGTAGTTTGCGCAGGCGGTCCGAGAGAATATTGCTGGAGATCCCTTCGTCGGACTCCAGCAATTCCTTGTACTCGTGCTTGCCCATCAGCAGCAGATCGCGGATGACCAGCAGCGACCAGTGATCGCCGATGATGTCCAGCGCACAGGCCACGGGGCATGATGAGCGAATGGCGTGTTCATTCTTGGAAACCATGACAATCCATCACTTGCATTATGCAATTAGTTGGCCTAACCTGCGTTCGCTTGCATCATACAAGCGTTCCTCGACGATTAACAACCTGGATGTAAACAACTCTGATGTAAACAAGGAGACGAGCAGTGTTCACAATTTATGGGTATGGCACCTTCAACCCGATGAAGGTAGTGGCAACCGCTGAAGAGCTGGGGCTGGAGTACAAGTTCGTGACGGTGGATCTTGGCACCGGTGAAAATCTCAAGCCCGAGCATCTGGCCCGGCATCCGCTCGGCAAGGTACCGGTCCTCGATCACGATGGTCATGTGGTCTTCGAAAGCGCCGCGATCTGCCGCTACCTCGCCAACGTCAACGGCAAGCGACTCTATAGCGATGATCCCAAACAGGCCTCGCGCATCGACCAGGTAATGGACACCATGAGCATTCACATCGGCCGCTGGATGGCGGTGTATTTCTGGGAGGAAGTGATCTGCCCGATGTTCTTCAGTCGCCCGGCCGACGCCAAGGCCATCGCCGACGCGCATATGTGGCTGAGCAAGCAACTTCCCTACGTAGACAAGGTGCTGAGCGAGAACGCATTCCTGTGTGGCAGCGAGATCAGTATCGCCGACACCTTCGCGTTCGCCAGTTTTCAGATCAAGGACAGCACCAGCGTGGACCTCTCTGCGTACCCGAATATCCTGCGCTGGTACGACGCCATGAAGGCGCGCCCCGCAATCAAAAAGGCCGACAAGGTCGTGTTCTTCAACCAAAAATAACCCGTCCCCTATACCTTTGCATGTACCACCCCTGTGGGAGCGTACCCAGAGGGCATAAAGGCCCGCCCGCGATTTGTTTTGTATCGCGAAAAGCAATCGCGGGCAGGCCCGCTCCCACAAATCACATCAGCGCTTATAAACCAGATAAACCCCATCCCCCACCGGCGCCAGATACGAATGCACCCGCGTATCCCGCGCGATCTTGTCGTTCAGCACCCGGATCGCCACCGTGTCCTCATCCTGCACGCTCGCATCAACCACCGAGCCATCCCACAGGCAGTTATCGAGCATGATCACTCCACCGGGGCGCAACAACTGCAGCGCCAGCTCGTAATACGCGTCGTAACCGGTCTTGTCCGCATCGATAAAAACGAAATCCAAACTCGCTGCCGCACCCTGTGCGAGCAGTGCGCGCATC
This sequence comes from Gammaproteobacteria bacterium, assembly GCA_030654835.1. Lineage (GTDB taxonomy): Bacteria > Pseudomonadota > Gammaproteobacteria > Pseudomonadales > Pseudohongiellaceae > UBA5078. Next base: position 86,628 of record JAURWS010000015.1, read on the forward strand.
GTCTCCTGCGCAGGCGCCAACCGCAGATCAATCTTGTCGGCCACTCCTGCCTGCTGCCAATAACGCTGCGCCACCGCTGTCCATTCTGCGCTGGTGTCGCACGCGATCACGTTGCCATCGGCAGGCACCGCAGCCGCAGTAATCAGCGTGCTGTAACCGGTATAAACCCCGACCTCCAATGTGCGCTTTGCCGCCATGGCCTTGAGCAGCAGCGTCATGAAGCGCCCCTGCTCATGCGATATCTGCATCTGCGCGCCCTCCATCGTCGAGGTCTCGCGTTGCAGCGCCTGCAGCACTGGCGCCTCCGGCTCCAGGTGCGCAGTGATGTAGTGATTGATCGGTGCGTCGACTTTGATCCAGCGGGGCATGAGGCTTCTCCGTGAAGAATGATTGGCTGATTGATAATGTAACAGTCTTGGCGATGTAGCGAGGGTGGTGTGGGCTATTTCGCTGCTTATTAGGAGTTGGAGCGACGTCATGATACTGAGCAAATATTTAGTTCACGAACTTGGCGGATGCTGATACATTCGGTCCATCGACTTACCAGAAGGTGGTGCTGTCGCCGGACGACTACAAGGTGGTCGTGGCGAGGGTGAAATTGCACGCTACAAAAAATGTCAGGCTGAGCAGAGATATGCCGCCAAAATCCTTTCCAGAAGTGTTTTCTGCCCTAAAAGCGATCTTAACGAGGCGAGCAGGTATGCTGGTCGCAAGCGAAGATACTCCAACTCGGTTTTGCGTTCAGGGCGGCTTACATCCGAAGCACAAAACACCGATTCCGGTTGCATGGGTTGAGATCGGAAAGAATTATGTAGGCTTTCATCATATGGGTGTCTATGCGCACCCTGATTTGCTTGAGGATGTCTCAAAGCAACTGAAGGCGCGAATGCAAGGGAAGTCCTGTTTCAATTTCACTGTGGTCGATGAAGTACTCTTTGCCGAGCTTGATGAGTTAACGGTCAAGGCATTCGAGATATTTAGCAAGCAGCCGTTCATGAAATGAGGCAGAGAAAGCCATACAAGTTCCTAAGCGACATAAGGGCACCTCCGGAAATCGGAAAATTTCTCTCACCGATTTTCGGTATGCGCGGTTTCCTGCGTTAAATCCTGAGTTTTTTCACCAGCTCATCAAAAAGCCCTGATTTTCAGACCTTTCAGTGCCTCTACTGGCGCTCACT
>JAURWS010000020.1 GCA_030654835.1 Gammaproteobacteria bacterium
CAAGTTTATTGTAGGGGCAGGAGTATTGACGAGCCAGCTGCCACATCTTCGTTACGATGCCGACACAGACAACCTTTACACAGTGGACCCCTCTGTTCCTGCGGGTACTGATCTTGTTGCCCAGGTGATGGATATCGTGAATCCGTTGATTTATCAAGGTGCCAACGAACTGATTGGTACGAAGATAAACGACGTTATCCGCGGGTATGGCGGCAATGACACTATCACTGACATCACCGGAGGCAACGATGTGCTTTACGGTGGAGAGGGAGATGATGTCATTCGAACGAAGAACGGAGCTGATACAGTTTACGCAGGTGCTGGCAACGACACGATTCGCTATGGTGCCACTGACAGTAAGAGCAGTCGCTATGAGGGAGGGGATGGCGATGACCTGTTTGAGTTCCAAAATTATAATTCTATATACTATGTGGAGGCCACTCATGTGGGAGGGCGTGGAAATGATGTATTCACCGCTGGATACACATCGGATGTCTATGTGTACGAACGAGGAGATGGATCGGACTCCATAGAAGATCAGAGTTCTGCGTACTATCCCCAGGCGGACAAGATTGTATTTGGTGCCGGAATATCGATTTCAAATCTTCTTTTCAGCAATAACGGCACCGACATTCTTATCGATATCACTGATCCCAGCAATCTTGAGGCGACAGACAGGATCACTGTTGAGCAAGCGTTTGTCGATAGCTCCTACATGATTGAAACCTATCAATTTGCCGACGGCAGTTCGCTGACGGGTGCCGCAGCTAAGCAGCTGGCCTTGATCAAGTACGGGACCAGTGGCGATGATGTGATGACTGGTACCAGTCAAGGAGACACCTATTTTGGTCTGCAGGGCAATGACACCATCACAGATGCAGCTGGGGGTAATGATACGTACATCTTCAACCGAGGAGATGGTCATGATGTCATTCGCGACTTTACCACCGCCTCCAACGGAACTGACAAGATCGCTTTTGGTACAGGAATTGCTCAGAGCGACTTGGTTGTAACGCACACAGATCAACATATCGTAATCACGATATCTGATGCGGCTAACCCTGGCGTTACAGATTCAATCACTCTGCAAGAGGCGTTTGGTGCTAACACATATTCCAACAATGAAGTAGAGGTATACGAGTTTTCTGACGGAAGTACATTGACTGCCGCTCAAATGAAGGCACTGGCTTCTGTAGTGAGAGGGTCTGAAACAGCGGATGTACTTGATGGTATGAGTTCGGAGAATGAAATTCTGTACGGATATGGAGGCAACGACACAATTACTGATACTAGTGGCGATGCGTCGATATATGGTGGGGCTGGCAATGATGACATCACCTTCGGTTATTCAGAAAACCACACGATTCACGGTGACGAAGGAGATGATTACCTTCACGCCAGCTACATCGGCGCCGACGCCACCTCCAAACTCAATACCTTTGTTGGCGGGTCAGGGAACGATCGCATTGTGTCTGGGTCGAGCAAAGATACATATGTTTTCAACAGAGGAGATGGTCAGGACACCATCTGGGATTACAACAGTTTTGGTTCTGCTGGGGCTGACAAAATCTTGTTTGGCGCAGGGATCGTGCAAGGTGATCTGAAGGTCACGAACTCCAGTGGCCATATCGTGATTACGATCATTGATCCGTCTAATCCTTCAGCAATGGACTCCATCACACTGGAAAACGCATACATCAATGCCAGTTTGGAGATTGAGAGCCTGCAATTTGCTGACGGCACAGCAATGAGCGCCGCACAACTCAAAGCGTTGGCAGCGGTCATTCACGGTACTAGCGGGAATGACGTTCTCTCTGGAAGTAATCAGAATGAAGTTTTCTACGGGTATGAGGGCAATGACACCATCGATGGTCAGGATGGAAATGACACCATTGACGGAGGAGAAGGCAATGACAATATTACCTTTGGTCATTCGTATAATCACACGATCCATGGCGGTCAGGGAGACGATTTCCTCCATTCGAATTACACGGGTAGCAATGTCACCTCCAAGACCAACACGCTTTCTGGCGGTGCGGGGAATGATCGCATTGAGTCTGGATCGAGTCAGGACACTTACCTATTCAGTCGCGGTGACGGGCAAGACACAATCAACGATTTTAATGGCTTCAGTACGACCAGCGGTGCGGACAAGATTGTCTTCGGTGCTGGCATTGTGCAAAGCGATATAAGCGCCACCAATGCGAACGGTCATATCGTGATCACTGTCAACAATCCGTCTAATCCAGAGCTTACGGATTCCATCAAGCTGGAGAACGCGTATACGAGCAATAGCTGGCAGATAGAATCATTCGAGTTTGCCGATGGCTCCGTGATGAATGCAGCGCAGATCAAGACACTGGCGGCGACGGTACACGGCACAGCGGGCGATGATACGCGTAATGGCACTGCGCAGGCTGAGACCTTCCTCGGGTATGCGGGCAATGACACCCTGAGTGCAGGGGCGGGCGATGACACGCTCCATGGTGGGGAGGGCAATGACACGTTGGATGGAGGTGAGGGGACGGACAACATTTACGGCGATGCCGGGGATGACACAATCACCGATTATTACGGTGGCGGTACGATCCAGGGCGGTGATGGAAATGACGTCATTACTCTGAGCGTCAGCTCGACGGAGTACACCATCGATGCTGGAGCGGGTGATGACTGGATCAAGTACACGGGGCAGGCGAGCTATGGCGGGAACTCTGTCAGAACGCTGACCGGTGGGCTGGGGAATGATCGGATCGAGTCGGGCCGGTGGCGCGACACCTATGTGTTCAATCGGGGGGATGGCCAGGATGTGATCCGTGATGAGAGTCTTACTGACGCCCCGTATGTAGACAAGGTGCTCTTCGGAGCGGGAATCGTGCAAAGTGATCTGTTGGTGACAACCGTTGGCAATCACATTGTGATTACGATCAGTGATCCGGCCAACCCTGGAGTGACGGACTCGATCAAGATCGAAGAGGCCTATGCCTCTACGAACTATGAGATTGAGACCTATCAGTTCGCTGATGGCAGCACGCTGACAGCGGCACAGATCAAAACACTGGCAGCTACAATCCACGGTACTGCAGGCGATGATACGCGTAACGGAACCGCTCAGGCTGAGACCTTCCTCGGGTATGCGGGCAATGACACCCTCAGTGCAGGGTCCGGCGACGACACGCTCCATGGTGGAGCGGGTAATGACACGTTGGATGGAGGCGAGGGGACAGACACTCTTTACGGCGATGCCGGGGATGACACAATCACGGATTATTACGGTGGCGGTACGATCCAGGGCGGTGATGGGAATGACGTCATTACTCTGAGCGTCAACTCGATGGAGTACACCATCGATGCTGGAGCGGGTGATGACTGGATCAAGTACACGGGGCAGGCGAGCTATAGCGGGAACTCTGTTAGAACGCTGACCGGCGGGTTGGGGAATGATCGAATCGAGTCAGCCCGGTGGCGTGATACCTATGTATTCAATCGTGGTGATGGCCAGGACGTGATTCGTGATGAGAGTCTTACTGGCGCCCCGTATGTAGACAAGGTGCTCTTCGGAGCGGGGATCGTGCAAAGTGATCTGTTGGTGACAACCGTTGGCAATCACATTGTGATTACGATCAGTGATCCGGCCAATCCTGGAGTGACGGACTCGATCAAGATCGAAGAGGCTTACGCTTCTACGAATTATGAGATCGAGACCTATCAGTTCGCCGATGGCAGCACGCTGACAGCGGCACAGATCAAAACACTGGCAGCAACAATCCACGGCACAGCGGGCGATGATACGCGTAATGGCACCGCGCAGGCTGAGACCTTCCTCGGGTATGCGGGCAATGACACTCTGAATGCAGGGGCGGGCGATGACACGGTCCAAGGTGGAGAGGGCAATGACTCGTTGGATGGAGGTGAGGGGACAGACACTCTTTACGGCGATGCCGGGGATGACACAATCACCGATTATTACGGTGGCGGTACGATCCAGGGCGGGGATGGGAATGACGTCATTACTCTGGGCGGTAGTTCGACGGGATACACCATCGATGCTGGGGCGGGCGATGACTGGATCAAATACACGGGGCTGTCGAATTACTCAGCGGGCCAGGTCAGATCATTGACTGGCGGGCCGGGGAATGATCGAACCGAGTCGGGGATGTCGCGCGACACGTACTACTTTAATCGCGGTGATGGTCAGGATGTGATCCTCGACAGCGGAAATGGCGCGAGCAGCCCTTACGCAGACACAGTGATCTTTGGTGCAGGGATCGTGCAGAGCGATCTGGCCGTGTCCTACACGGAGAACCACATTGTGATCACGATCAGTGATCCGGCCAATCCTGGGGTGACGGACTCGATCAAGATCGAACAGGCCTATGCTTCAGCTACTTACGAAATCGAGACCTATCAGTTCGCTGATGGCAGCACGCTGACGGCGGCGCAGATGAAAGCCCTGGCAGCGACCATTCACGGCACCACTGGAAACGATATTCTGGCTGGCACCTCAGACGGCGAGGCAATTTTCGGGTACGAAGGTAACGACTCCCTGGCAGGTGCGGCGGGCAACGACAAACTCGATGGTGGTGTTGGCGCGGACACTCTGGCTGGAGGTGCAGGCAATGATGAGTATCTGTTCGCTTTGAATGGCGGAATTGACGTGATTAACAACACCACTGCGTCTGCGCCTGATGTGGATGTACTGAGACTGTTGAGCGGCATTTCCACGAATCAGTTATTTTTCTCACAGAACGTGAACGACTTGGTCATTGATTTACTTGACTCCGATGATCGCATCACTGTCAGCAGCGCGTTCACCGCTGCTGACAATCAGATGGATGCGATCTACCTTGGTAATCAAGTGCTCTATGCCAATCAGCTGAATCAGTTGATTACCGCGCTTTCCGCTTTCACTCCTGATCCAGGGAATGGTGGAGAGTTTAATCAACAGCAGCGTGACGAGATTGCCACAATAGTAGCGGCCAGTTTCCAGAATGCAGCGTAGTGGATGTGTAAAAAAAAAGAGTAATACATGCGTGACGTCGCAATAAAACTCCGGGCTTTGTCTGAACAGCGCGATCTGATCGATCGCGCTGCCAGCCTTCTCGGCAAAAGTCGCTCGGGCTTCGTGCTCGAAGCGGCTTGCGCGCGTGCTCAGTCGGTGGTGCTGGATCAAGTCTTTTTCAGCATGGATGCTGAAAAACTAAAACAGTTCAACGATATGCTGGATGCCCCACACATTCCCAATCCCGGCCTTGAGTGCCTCATGGCCGTCCAAGCTCCTTGGGATGAGGGCGCGGCATGACCTTGCGCCTGTGCGTCCCGCTGCCTACCACTCTGCAGCCATCGCAGCCGGGGTTGCGTTGTATAACGCTGACACGGAGCTTGAATTCCCTTACATGACAACAGTCATTTTCAGTCGTTTGGCATTGCGCGCAAATACGTCATCCAACGTTGCCATGTGCTTTGCATTTGCCTGCAAAGTGTTGCCAGCACGCTGTTGTCGGCGTAACAAATTATCAGTAGCGCGCACCGCTATGCAGCTCCTCCATCACCGAATCACTCATCTGCGTCGTTTCCCGCATCTTTGTCAATTCTTCTGAAAACGCCCTGCGATCCCAGGGTTCTGCCCGAATCCTCAAAGCACCACCTTGGGACTTTCCCCACCGTTGTCAGTTATACTCGCGCCACTTTAAACCCAACCCATTGACGCCGTCTTACCTATGTCCGCCAGCGCCGCCGCCACGTCAGCCCACGCCCATGATGCCCCCGCGTCTCCTCTGTTGCAGGCCAGCGCGCTGTTCTGCGAGCGGGATGATCGTGTGCTGTTCAGTGATCTGAATTTCAGCCTCTTTCCCGGTGAGCTGATGCAGGTGCAGGGCAGCAACGGCAGTGGCAAGACCACGTTGCTGCGCATTCTGTGCGGGCTGAACAGCTCCTATGAAGGCGAGATTTACTGGGACGGCGTTGCGATTGACGAGGATCGTGAGTCCTTTTTGGCCTCGTTGCTCTATATCGGGCACCGGGTGGGGGTGAACAAGATTCTGACGGCGCGGGAGAACCTGCGCTGGAGCAGTGCGTTGCATGCGCCGGTGACTGATGCCGATATCGACGCGGCGCTCGAAGGTGTGGGGCTGGCGGGCTACGCGGATGTGGTGTGCCGCAATATGTCGGCGGGGCAGCAGCAGCGCGTGTCCCTGGCGCGCCTGCTTCTGAGTCCGGCGCGCCTCTGGGTGCTGGACGAGCCGTTTACGACGCTGGACGTGAATGGCGTGAAGACCCTGGAGCGGCTACTGGCGGATCACGCTGGCCGGGGCGGCGCCGTGCTGGTCACCACGCATCATAAGCTCGACGTGCCCTATGAGCTGCGTCGCTTGAATCTGGACAGGCCATGACTGATCACTCGACTGTTAATCATTCAGCCAACAGGCGAGCCGTCACAACCACCGGCGACCGCGCCCAGGTCAGCACCTTCAGCGCCTTCAAGGCCACGCTGCGCCGCGACCTGCTGATCGCGCTCAAGCGCCGTAACGATCTGCTCAATCCGCTGATGTTCTTCCTCATCGTGGTGTCGCTGTTCCCGCTGGGCGTCTCGCCCGATCCGGTGCAGCTGACCAGTATCGCGGCGGGCACCGTGTGGGTGTCGGCCCTGTTGGCGTCGATGCTGTCCCTCGACAATCTCTATCGCGCCGATTACGAAGACGGTTCGCTGGAGCAGTTGCTGCTCTCGCCGCAACCGCTCTATTTCATGGTGCTGGCCAAGAACATTGCTCACTGGCTGATCAGCGGTTTGCCGGTGGTGCTGCTCGCGCCGCTGCTGGCGTACATGCTGTATCTGCCTGCGGACGCCTACTGGACGCTGGTGTTTACGCTGCTGCTGGGCACGCCGGTGTTGAGCCTGTTCGGATCCATCGGAGTAGCGTTGACTGTGGGGCTGGGCAGCCGGGGTCTGATTCTGGCGGTAATCGTTTTGCCGCTGACGGTGCCGGTGCTTATAATCGGCGCGAAGGCGGTGGCGGATGTGAGCCTTGGCCTGCCACTGGGCATGCACTATGCGTTGCTCGGGGCGATTCTCGCCATGTCGTTGAGCTTGGCGCCGCTGGCCTCTGCGGCGGCCTTGAAAATCAGCGTCAACTAACTGAATTGCTGTTTATTAGTGCGCAGAAAGAGTGCATAAGTAGTTACAAAACGTAACAGGGGTGGTCTGACCCCTGTGTTATATTCGGCCGACAGGCGACGGATACGAGTGAGCGGATATGTGGTTGTGGTTCTCTAAATTAGGCTCGCCCAAGTGGTTCTACGAGCTGTCTACCAAGTGGCTGCCCTGGCTGGTGGTATTCATGGCGGTGAGCATGACCGTCGGTCTGGTGTGGGCTCTGTTGTTCGTGCCCGAGGATTATCAGCAGGGCTTTACCAACCGGATTTTTTACGTACACGTCCCCGTGGCATCCATGTCGCTGGCCAGCTTTCCGCTGATGGCCGTGGCCGGTGTCATTACCATGGTGTGGAAGATGAAGCTGGCCGACATGGTGGCCAAGTGTGCCGCGCCCATTGGCGCCTGGTTTACGGCGGTCGCGTTGATTACCGGTGCGGTCTGGGGTCAACCGACCTGGGGCACCTGGTGGGTGTGGGATGCGCGCCTCACGTCGTTGCTGCTGCAGTTCTTCCTGCTGATTGGCGTGATTGCATTGCGCTCCGCCATCGAGAGTCCCGATTCAGCCGCGAAGGCCTGCGCACTGCTCTCGGTCGTCGGTGCTATTAATGTTCCCATCATAAAATACTCGGTAGAGTGGTGGAACACGCTGCACCAGCCGGCCACCGATCTGACCATGAACGAGAATGGCGCAAACGGCCCGGAGATATGGGTGCCGCTGTTGATCATGTTCGCGGCGGTCTCCTGCTTCTTCGCCGTCAGCCTGATTTTGGCGACCCGCAATGAAATTCTCATGCGTGAACGCCGATCTCAATGGGTGATGGATATCGTGGCGAGAGAGAAGGTTTAACAACATGTTAGATGGCATCGTGTTTTCCAGTGTGAGCGAATTTCTGCAGATGGGCACCTACGCCCTGCATGTGTGGACTGTCTATGGGGTATTCGCCATTTTCATATTTGTGAATCTGTATCTGCCCCTGGTGCAGCGCAGGCAGTTCATCCGCGAGCAGAAGCGGCGAGCGCAGCGCGATGCACAGGTGGGAAAGGCCAAAGCTGACCAAATCGCAGGACAAGCGGACGACAGTGTCGTCCCGGGAGAGAGTGAATGAAGCCTCATCGACGCAAGAAACTGACGATCATCGCCTTTATCGCGACTGGCCTGAGTGTCGCGATTGGTCTGTCGCTGTATGCGCTCAGCAACAGCATCGACCTGTTCTTTACTCCCACGCAGGTCGCAGCGGGTGAGGTTGCCAGCGGGCAGCGCATTCGCATCGGCGGCATGGTCAAGGAAGGCTCCGTAGTGCGCAGCGAGGAATCATTGCATGTGGAATTCATTGCCACTGACTACAGCCATGACCTGCAAGTACGCTATGACGGCATTCTGCCCGACTTGTTCCGCGAGGGGCAGGGCGTGGTCGCAGAAGGCATGGTGGCCGACGGCGTCTTCCAGGCGAGCCGTGTGCTGGCCAAGCACGATGAGAATTACATGTCCGTGGAAGTGAAGGCGGCGTTGGATGCGGCCGAGAAGGACCGCGCCGCTGCGGTTCCCGCAGGAGAGAGCAATGGTTCCTGAACTGGGTCAGCTGACGCTCATTCTCTCGTTTTGTTTGTGCGTGATCCTGGGCACGCTGCCGCTGATCGGTGCGGGCACCGGCAACCGTCTGTGGATCGGGCTGGCGCGGCCGCTGACGGCGGGCGTGTTCGTCTTCCTCACCATGAGCCTGGTGATCCTCGGTTACAGCTTCGTTATTGACGATTTCTCGGTGTCCTTCGTGGCGCAGCATTCCAACTCGCTGCTGCCGATTCAATACAAAATTACCGCCGTATGGGGCGGCCATGAGGGTTCGTTCCTGTTCTGGACCTGGATGCTGTCCGGCTGGATGTTGTCCGTGGCTATCTTCAGCAAGGCGATGCCCGATGACTTCGTGGCGCGTGTGCTCGGCGTGATGGGCCTGATTGGCGCGGGCTACACGCTGTTCATGATCATGACTTCCAACCCGTTTGATCGCATTCTGCCGCTCTCGCCCCCGGACGGCGCCGACCTTAACTCCGCCTTGCAGGATTTCGGCTTCATCATTCATCCGCCTTCGCTGTACATGGGCTACGTCGGCTTCTCCGTGGTGTTCGCGTTTGCGATCGCGGCGCTGCTCAGTGGTCGGCTCGATTCGGCGTGGGCACGCTGGTCACGCCCTTGGGCCAATGCGGCGTGGGCGATTCTGACCATCGGTATCGCGCTGGGCTCCTGGTGGGCTTATTACGAATTGGGCTGGGGTGGCTGGTGGGCGTGGGATCCGGTCGAGAACCCGCCGATGATCAATTGGCTGCTGGGCACCGCGCTGATTCATTCATTGGCGGCGACCGAGAAGCGTGGCGTGTTCAAGAGCTGGACCGTGCTGTTGGCCATCATGGCCTTCGCGGCGAGTCTGCTGGGCACCTTCATCACGCGCTCCGGTTTGCTGACCTCTGTGCATGCCTTCGCCAGCGATCCTACGCGGGGGATCTACATTCTAGGCTTCCTCGGCCTCGTGGTCGGTGGCTCGCTGCTGCTGTTTGCCTTGCGCGCGCCGTTGATGAAGAGCGAATTCGGTTTTGCGGCGATCTCGCGGGAAGTCTTCCTGCTGGCCAACAACATCATTCTGGTGGTCGCGAGTGCCGCGATCCTGCTGGGTACGCTGTATCCGATGGTGTATCAGGCGGTCTCCGGCGGTGAGCTGATCTCTGTTGGCCCACCTTACTTCAACATGATTTTCGTGCCTCTGATGGCGATCCTGGTGTTGTTCCTAGCGCTGGGCTCGATTAGTCGCTGGAAGAAGACCTCCGTGCAATATCTGCGCAAGCAACTCGGTATCGTCGCCATTGCCAGCGTGCTGCTGGGTGTGGTGTTGCCGCTGGTGGTGACCTTCGAATTCAATTTCGGCGCCAGCATCGCCACCATGCTGGGCCTGTGGATCATTCTCGGCATCGTGCAGGACATCCGCATCAAGATCAGCAACAAGGCCTCGACGTTGAGCGGGCTCAAGTCGCTGGCGACCAGTTATATCGGCATGCAGATCGCACATTTTGGATTCGCCATGATCATGCTCGGGGCCTCTCTGACCAGCATCTACAGCGTCGAGAAGAGTGTGCTGCTCAGTGCCGGTGAGACGGTAGACCTCGGTGCCTACGATTTCGTGTTCCAGGGCACCGAGCCGATACAGGGTCCGAATTTCGTGGGTGATCTCGCAACCTTCCAGGTCATGAAGAATGACCAGTACCAGCGTGATCTGCACCCGGAAAAGCGTATATATACCCAGAGTGGCAGCCCGTCCACGGAGATGGCGATTGATGCCGGCTTCTGGCGCGACCTGTTCATCACACTGGGCGAGCCGCGTGAGTCAGGCGCGTGGTCGATGACCATCTACATCAAGCCCTTTGTGCGCTGGGTATGGCTGGGTGCCATCCTGATGGCGCTCGGCGGCGTGGTGGCGGTCACAGACAAACGCTATCGCCGACTCAAAGTCAGGACGCTAGCTGGTGAAGCGGCGGAGCAGGCTGGCGGATCTGGATCGTCTGGAAAGTCCGACGAAGGCCTGCGCCCGGTTTCGAATTGAAACTATTGTTATCGAATGCATCACTAAGGTTGGTTGACGAATCATGTCCAGATTGAAACTGTTCATCCCGGTAGGGGTATTTCTGGTGCTGGCGCTGCTGCTCTGGCGCGGGCTCTATCTCGACCCGCGCACGTTGCCGTCCGTACTGATCGACAAGCCGCTGCCCGAGTTCGAATTGCCGACGGTGGAACACGCTGACCGCCTGATCTCCAAGGCCGATCTGCCGAAGGAACCGTTCCTGCTGAATGTCTGGGGCAGCTACTGTCTGCCTTGCCTGCAGGAGAATCCGATTCTGAAGGCGGCCGCCGAGAAGGATGTGCTGCCGATAATCGGTATCAACTACAAGGACAAGATCAATCTGGCGCTGATGTGGATGGACGACAACGGCAGTCCGTTCGAGTTCAGCGTTATGGACGCCGATGGGCGCCTTGGCATCGATCTGGGGGTGTATGGCGCCCCCGAGACTTTTGTCATCGATGGCAATGGCGTGATCCGCTACAAGCACATCGGTGTGATCGACTATCAATCCTGGCAGGAAGAAATCATGCCGGCGATTGAAGCGGTGAAAGCGGAATCCCTGAACTGATGACAACTCCTGCTGCCATGACCAATTCGCGTCGCGGGGCCATTGGCTCCGTGCGTATTCTGTTGCAGCTCGCGACTCTGGTGCTGCTGTGCCTGACGGCCAACGCCTGGTCTGCCATCGATACTTTCGAGTTCGAGAACGACGAACAGCAACACCGCTTCCGCACGCTCTCCAATGAGTTTCGCTGTCCGATGTGCCAGAACACCAGCCTGACCGGCTCCGGCGGTGGTGTGGCGGAAGACCTGCGCCGCGAGATCTACCTCATGATCGTTGACGGTAAGACCGACGAAGAGATCAAGCAATTCATGCTGGAGCGCTACGGCGACTTCATATTCTACAAACCACGGCTGATGACGGAGACGCTGCTGCTGTGGTTCGGCCCGTTGCTGTTCCTCCTGCTGGGTGGCTGGATTGTGCTGGGGGTCATCAAGCGCGCGCGGCCGCAGGAGCAACAGGCGGTGGTGCTCGACGATGCCGATCAGGAACGTCTGCGCAAGCTGCTGGCAGGTGTTGATCGCCTGAACCGTATAGACAGTCCGGACGAGCAGGACAAGTCTGATAATCGTTAAACGCCGACGCGCTCTTGCCGGGCGTTGATTTCAACTACACATGATCATCCCGGTGACACTGCCTGACGGCGGGTCTCCGGTGAATTCAGGGGGATAATTTGTTCTGGTTTTTCGCTGCTGCGCTGGTGGTACTGGCGGTTCTTTTCGTGTTGCTGCCGCTGTGGAAAATTCATCGTGCCGGCGACAGTGGTCGTGCCCGCCGTGAACAGACGAATCTGCTGATATTTCAGGAGAGGGTTGCCGAGCTGGAGGCTGAACGTGCGGCTGGCACTCTGGACGAGGAGAATTTCCAGGAGCTGAAGCGGGAGCTGCAGCGCAGCCTGCTCTCTGACGTCGATGCTGGCGCGGCCGATGTGCAGGGCAAGGCAGAGAGCGGTGTGTCGCTGTTTTCACGCAGTCGGCTGATTCCACTGCTGCTGGTGCTGATGGTGCCACCCGCCACCTATCTGCTTTATGAGCAGTGGGGTTATCAAGACGAACTCGAACTGGCGCAGCTGGGTGAGCGCACGCGGGCCGGTGTCACCAATGCCGAGGAAGCGCGGGATCTGATCTTTGCCATTGGCGAGATCGTGCAGAGCGACCCGGAGAACGGCTGGGCGTGGTTCTTCCTCGCGCAAAATCTCGTGAACCTGGGCCAGTTCCCGGAGGCGGCGATGTCACTGGAGCGCGCGGCCGCGAATGTCGCGGAACCGCAGGACAAGGCTGAAATTCTCAGCCAGCAGGCTTATCTCGAATACTTTCTCGCCGAACAGAAGCTGACGGACAAGGTGCAGGGAATCATCGACGCGATTCAACTCATCAATCCGAATCACCAGATTGTTCTGGATATTCTCGGGATGGATGCGGAGCAGCGCGGCGACTACCAGACAGCCATCACTTATCTGCGCAGAATCCTGCAGAGCACCCCACCCGGAGCGGCTGCCGATGATCTGAATGCGCGCATTGCCAACGCCCAGCAACAACTGGCCGCCTCGGGTGTTGCGCCACAGGATGGTCAGGCCGCTGCCGGGGAAGGACCGACCATCGACGTGCAGCTTTCTGTTGGCGCCGATCTGAATCTGCCCGCCGACACGCGCGTGTTCGTCTCCGCACTGGAGGTCAATGGACGTGGTCAGCCACTGGCTGCCGAGGTAATGACAGTCGCTGATCTGCCCGTCACCATCACGCTGACCAATGCCGATGCCGTCGGCCCCTTCAATCTGTCCTCAGCAGAGCAGATCTACATCGTTGCCACCGCGTCTTCCAGTGGCACCGCCAACGTACAGGCGGGTGATCATCAGGCGCGCTCAGAGGGTTTCGCCCACGGCAACACTCACGCTATTATCCCGCTCGTCATTGAAAACATCGTGCCCTGACAGAGCGTGCTGTGCTGCTGATGCAGACACCGCCTCTTCGGCGGGGCCCTGAAGAATAACAAGAGCAGGACGGGGGCTGACATGTTTGGAATCATGATGGACAAGCAATTGAATATTGCTGACATCCTGGAGTACGCGGCGCAATACAACACGGATGCGGAGATTGTGACGCGGCAGGTGGAGGGCGGCATCCATCGTTACCGCTATAAGGATGCACTGCTGCGCACGAGGCAGCTGGCCAATGCGCTGCGTGCGCTGGGTGTGCATCAGGGGGACCGGGTAGCGACGCTGGCCTGGAACACCTATCGGCACCTCGAACTTTACTACGCTGTCTCCGGCATGGGGGCGGTGATCCACACCATCAATCCCCGGCTGTTTGCCGAACAGATCATCTACATCATCAATCATGCGGAAGACAAATATGTCTTCGTCGACTTGACCTTTGTGCCTCTGCTGGAAGCTGTGCAGGACCATATACCGGATGTGAAGGGTTTTGTGGTGATGACGGATCGTGCGCACATGCCGAACTCTTCATTGTCCAACCTGCTGTGTTATGAAGAGCTGCTGGCCGCACAGTCGTCGCAATTCGACTGGCCGGAATTTGACGAGAAGACGGCTGCCGGGCTCTGCTACACCTCGGGGACCACAGGCAATCCGAAAGGGGTCATGTATTCGCATCGCTCCACCGTGCTGCATGCCATCTCGTCTTGCCGCGCGTCGGCCATGAATCTGGGCCCGCTGTCCCGTGTGCTGCCGGTGGTGCCGATGTTTCACGTCTGTGCGTGGGGAATTCCCTATAGCGCCCCGATCGCCGGTTCGAGCATCCTGTTTCCGGGAGCAGGCATGGATGGCGCCTCGCTCTATGGCTTGATCGATGGCGAGAAGGCGACCTCACTGCTGGGTGTGCCAACGGTGTGGCTCGGACTGCTCAATTACATCGACTCGGTGAACGGCAATCTCGACAGTGTCGAGAATGTGGTGATCGGCGGCTCCGCAGCGCCGCGCTCCATGATGGAGAAATTCCACGACAAATACGGGGTATTCCCGATCCACGCCTGGGGCATGACCGAGATGAGCCCGATGGGCTGTCTGTGCGTGAAAACGCCCTATCTGCTTAAGGCGGACAAGGACGCTCGCGCCGTCATCCAATCCAAGCAGGGCCGCCCGGTCTTCGGAGTGGAAATGAAAATCGTCGACGACCAAGATCGTGAACTGCCCAACGATGGCAAGACCTTCGGGCGTTTGATGGTGCGCGGGTCGTGGGTCGCCAGCGGTTATTACAAGAACGATGATCGCTCAGCGTTCCGGGCTGGCTGGTTCGATACCGGCGATGTGTCGACCATCGATGCTGACGGCTACATGCAGATCGTCGACCGCAGCAAGGATGTCATCAAGTCGGGCGGGGAGTGGATCAGTTCCATTGAGCTGGAGAATTATGCAGTGGGCCATCCCGCCGTGGCTGAGGCTTGTGTAGTGGGTATTGCACATCCTAAATGGGATGAACGGCCCCTGTTGCTGATCGTCCGCAAGCCGGGTGCGGAATGCAGTAAAGAGCTTATAATCGGTTACCTCGCAGACAAGGTGGCACGGTGGTGGATTCCCGATGATGTTGTGTTCGTGGACGCCCTTCCGCATACTGCCACCGGCAAGCTGCTGAAGACGGAAGTAAGAGCGAAATTCGAGAAATATTATCTCGATCTTGCCTCCTGACAGCGTGACCGTACACGGAACTGATGACACCATGAGCAGTAATTTCAACACAGCGACTTCAGCAGGGGCGGCCTCAACTGGGACGACTTCAACAGGCCTGATCGACAAGTTCGGTCGGCGCGTTGATTACATTCGTCTCTCAGTCACCGATCGCTGCGACTTCCGTTGTGTCTACTGCATGACGGAGGAGATGACCTTCTTGCCGCGTGATCAGGTGCTCTCTCTTGAAGAGATCTACCAGGTGGCGCAGGCCTTCACGGAGCTGGGCGTCAACAAGATACGTCTCACCGGTGGCGAGCCACTGGTGCGCAGCAATGTCATGTCGCTGATCAATCGCCTCGGCAAACTCGATGGTCTCAAGGAATTGTTGCTGACGACCAATGGCGCACAACTTGAGAAATATGCTGAGCCACTGCGGGCGGCCGGCGTCAATCGCATCAATATCAGCCTCGACAGTCTCGATGCAGAGCGCTTCCGTCGCATCTCGCGCGTGGGCAAACTTGAAAATGTGCTGGCGGGCATCGAAGCGGCGCGTCAGCAGAATTTCGAGCGCATTCGCCTGAATGCTGTGATCATGAAAGGCTACAACGACGACGAAGTATTGCCGCTGACCGAGTTCGCGCTGGAGCGGGATGTCGATATTGCCTTCATCGAAGAGATGCCACTCGGCAGCGCCTCCGACCATGATCGTGAAAGCACCGTGTGCAATAATGACTGGGTGCGCGAAGTGATCTCCAGTCGCTATGAATTGTTACCCAGTACGACCACCACGGCAGGCCCGTCGCGCTACTTCAAGATTCCGGGACGCGAGAGCCGCATCGGTTTCATCTCACCGGTCAGTCATAACTTCTGCAGCGACTGTAATCGTGTCCGCGTGACTGTGGAAGGGCGCCTGCTGTTGTGTCTGGGCAACGAGCACTCCATGGATCTGCGCGCCATTCTTCGAGAACAGAAGGGCGACATGGAGGCGTTGAAACAAGCCATCGTCAAAGCGATGGATCTGAAGCCCGAGCGTCATCATTTTTATGAGAAAGACTATATTCAACCCATTCGCCTGATGAACATGACTGGCGGGTAAATCCCGTTGTTTGTCATATCCCATGGAGTGCCGATTCGATAATGAGTAACACTGCTTCTGATAAAAAATCCGTATTCATCCCTGTTCGAGTTGCTGTGGTGACTGTGTCTGATACTCGCACCGAGGAGACAGACAAGTCCGGCAGTTATCTCGTGGAATGCGTGAAGGCGGCCGGGCATATCCTGGTCAGCAAACAGATCGTGAAGGATGATACCTACAAGCTGCGCGCCGTCGTGGCGACACACATTGCGGACGATAATGTGCAGGCAGTTCTGCTGACGGGTGGCACGGGCTTTACGTTTCGCGACAATACGGTGACAGCTGTAACACCATTGCTGGACATGCATATCGAAGGATTCGGTGAGGTGTTCCGCTATCTTTCGCATGCAGAGATAGGCAGCTCGACCATTCAGTCACGCGCATTCGCGGGGCTCAGTAATGGGACTATCGTGTTCTGTATGCCGGGTTCACCTGGAGCGTGCAGAACGGCATGGGAAGGGGTAGTGGCGCAGCAGCTGGACAGTCGTCACAAGCCGTGCAATTTTGTGGACAAACTCAAGAAGCCTTGAGCCTTTCTGAGCGTGGGTCTGCTGACAAAAGAGTCTTTGCAGCACTGGCGTTTCGTGCTTTCACTCGCTACCAAAAAACAAACACCGAGATTAGATACTGACCCTTGGGGGTGAATGTCTAATCCCGGTGCGGTCTACTTATTGCGTACTCTTGTTGGTAACTTTGCATAAGCGATTCCCTGATCGGGTAAGATTATCCGGCTTGAGGCCGGTTCCCGAATCAGGCAACGCCCAGCATCGTCAGTACAGGCACAGCAACAGAAGCGGCTACGATCGCAACTGAAATCAAGGCGGCACGTGCGTTTACGAATACTTCACTCATTTCTATCTCCTTGGGTTTAACTTGGGTTTGTTTAATTGTTACCGTCGGCGACGTCATAACGGGGAGCATGGTAACATAAACGTGAAAAACAGTAACACTAATTTTTAAGTGAGTTTTAATGTAACGGTCTCGCCATTGCTTCGACTCGTCGCCGATACCGCGAATATTTGTGAATTCTCCGAGGGCTTTGCATGAGTGAAATACAAGAATCGGCCGTCAGTCTTGCCGGGCAAGTGGTAGCGGTTCCCGAGAGTCGACAGCTGGATATTCTTGCAGACCTGCTGGTCGCCAGAGGCGCACGGGTGATACGTGTCCCTCTGGTGGCGATACTGGATGCTGTCGATCAAGGGGGCATAGCGAATTGGTTGAGGCAATTCATCGCGGAGCCGGGAGACTATTTGATCGTACTGACAGGCGAAGGTTTGCGTCGATTGAGCGCGGCAGCCGAGCGTCTGGGTTGCCTTGAGCAATTCACCGCGGCGCTGAACAAAGTCTGCAAGATCTGTCGCGGACCTAAGCCCGGCAGAACTCTCAAGGAAATGGGATTGAAGCCCGATCTGTTGGGTAAGGCTCCGACCACGCCCGGCATCATCGACGCATTGGATGAGCTGGATTTGCAGGGAAAGCGAGTGGCTGTACAGTTGTATGGCGAAGAGCCAAATTTGTTGCTGATTGACTACCTCCACGCTCGGGGTGCAAAAGTGAGCACCGTGGCGCCTTACCTCTATGCACCGGACTCCGATGAAGACAAGGTTGTGGAACTTATAGAGTCCCTCCATGCGGGAAATGTCACCATGATGACCTTCACCAGTCAGCCGCAGTTTCTGCGCCTGCTGGAGGTCGCCCGCAAGGCCGGTATCGAAGAACGCCTTTTCGCCGGTCTTGCCAGAGTCAAGATTGCAGCGGTGGGGCCGGTGGTTGCGGATCAATTGCGTGGTGCCGGTGTAGCAGTGGCAGTGATGCCGGAGTCACTGTTTTTTATGAAACCTATGGTGACAGAGTTAGTGAGGCTCGCCAGGGCCGAGTCGAGTGGAGGATAACGAAGATGGTAAAGACGGGGCGTTTGCAAACTCGGGCCGGACTATTGTTGACCTTGTTGCTGATGCTGCAGGGTTTTGCGCAGGACGTGTACGCGCAGGCGCTGACAGCGTCGATTGTCACAGATAAAGGCACAATGGAGGTGGAGCTGAATGAGCAGGCTGCGCCCACGACGGTCGCCAATTTTGTGAATCTGGCGCAGCGCGGTTTCTACGATGGGCTGACGTTTCATCGTGTGGAGCGCAATTTCGTTGTTCAAGGCGGTGACCCGCTTGGCAACGGCACGGGCGGACCCGGTTATAAATTTACTGGCGAGGCGATTCTCAAACACACACGTCCCGGCACCTTGTCGATGGCGAACAGCGGCATCGGCACCGATGGCAGTCAGTTCTTCATCACACTGGTCGCAACGCCTCATCTGGATGGCAAGCATTCCGTGTTCGGTCGCGTGGTCAGCGGTCTGGAAACGGTTTACAAGATCGCCCGTGGTGACGTGATTCGCAGCATTACGATCAGCGGTGACACCACCGCGCTGATGGCGCGCAAGCAGGCAGATTTACAGAAGTGGAATACCACGCTTGATGCTGGTTTTCCGCAGTTGCGACCTGCTCCGGTATCGAACTGATTTCCGTCAGGGCAGGACTTGCTTGAAAGGCTTTACGACGACACTGCGAAATACGCCAGCCGTTACATAAGGGTCGTCATTTGCCCACTGTTGCGCTTCTGTCAGTGAGTCGAAGCTCGCGACGATCAGGCTTCCGGTGAAGCCTGCAGCACCGGGGTCGTTGCTGTCGACGGCCGGGTGAGGGCCAGCGAGGATGATACGGTTTTGCGCAGTCATGGCCTGCAGGCGCGCCAGATGCGCGGGGCGTGTGGCAACGCGCAGAGGCAGGCTGTCAGGGACATCTTCACAGATAATGGCGTAAAGCATCGAATGGATTCCTCGTGTCTTGGCTTGCGATGAGTGGCGGATATGGTAATCGATTTGTCGTAGTCAGTCTGTTATTGTGCCGGGCATGGCGCAGTATCTCGAAATTCACCCGCAAAACCCGGAACCACGGCTCATCAAACAGGCTGTGAAAGTCTTGCTTGCCGGTGGCGTGATCGTCTATCCCACGGACTCGACTTATGCACTCGGTTGCCATATCGGTGACAAGGATGCCATCGAGCGTGTGCGCCGCATTCGTCAGCTGGATGATAAGCATAATCTGACACTGGTCTGCCCGGACCTCTCCTCGATAGCCACCTATGCCAAAGTGCCCAACAGCGCCTATCGATTGCTGAAAGCCTACACACCCGGTGCCTACACTTTCATTTTGACAGCCACAGCCGAGGTACCCCGCAGGTTGATGCACCCGCGCCGCAAGACTATCGGTCTACGTGTGCCGAACCACACTGTCGCACAGGCACTGCTCGCTGAACTCGGTGAGCCGATCATGAGTACCAGTCTGATCCTTCCCGGCGAGGCTGAGCCATTGATCGACATCCATGAAATTCGCGAGCGTCTTGAGCACAGTGTCGATTTGATCATCGACAGTGGCTCCTGCGGATTGGAAGCGACGACGGTCATCGATCTGGTCGATGGTACGGTGGAAGTGGTCCGTGTCGGCAAGGGTGATCCGACGCCATTCCGGTAAGCCCTCTCTCGTTGCGGCCGCCGCTGGCAGAAAAATAATCGTATTCAAACAGGCCATCTGCGATAATGCGGCCCTCAAAAAGGACTCGGTCAGGAAGGGGAGAGAGCTTGTCTATCGCTAATTCGCAGCAAAGGGTACTGTCTGGCATGCGCCCGACAGGCCGTCTACACCTCGGGCATCTGCACGGCGTTCTCAATAACTGGGTCAAGCTGCAGCACCAGTACGAGTGCTACTTCTTCGTTGCCGATTGGCACGCACTGACCACCCATTACAACGATCCCGGTATTCTTGAAGCGAGCGTCTTTGACATGGTCATCGAC
Organism: Gammaproteobacteria bacterium; assembly: GCA_030654835.1. GTDB lineage: Bacteria > Pseudomonadota > Gammaproteobacteria > Pseudomonadales > Pseudohongiellaceae > UBA5078. The sequence continues at coordinate 19,922 of JAURWS010000020.1, forward strand.
TGGCTGGCGGTGGGTGTCGATCCGTCCACTTGTTCGTTGTTCATCCAGTCCCAGGTGCCTGAACATGCCGAGCTGCATCTGTTGCTCTCGATGATCACGCCGCTGGGCTGGCTGGAGCGCGTCCCCAGTTACAAGGATCAACAGGACAAGCTGCGCGACAAGGATCTGGAGACCTATGGTTTCCTGGGTTATCCCTTGCTGCAGAGTGCCGATATTCTGATCTACAAGGCAGGGCTGGTGCCGGTGGGCGCCGATCAGGTGGCTCATGTCGAACTGACCCGTGAGGTGGCGCGCCGTTTCAACCACATGTATGGCCGCGAGCCCAATTTCGCCGAACTCGCCGAGGCTGCAGTGCGCAAGATGGGCAAGGGTGCTGCGAAGCAGTTTGCCGGTTTGCGTACTGCCTATCAGCAACAGGGCAGTCAGGAGGCGTTGGAAACTGCGCGCACCTTGATTATGCAACAACAGAATATCTCTGCGGCGGATCGCGAGCGCGTGCAGGGATATCTGGAAGGCGGTGGCAAGATGATTCTGACCGAGCCACAAGCCCTGCTGACGCCCGCCGCCAAGATGCCCGGTCTGGACGGACAGAAGATGTCAAAGTCCTACAACAACACCATCTCGTTGCGCGAACCCGTGGATCAGATACAGAAGAAGATTCAAACTATGCCGACGGACCCCGCCCGTGTGCGTCGCACCGATCCCGGTGAGCCGCAGCGCTGCCCGGTCTGGCAGCTGCACGAGGTCTATTCCGGCGCAGAGACCCGCGCTTGGGTGGAGGCGGGTTGTCGCAGTGCCGGTATTGGCTGCCTGGAATGCAAGCGTCCCGTCATCGACGCGGTGATTGCCGAGTTACAACCGATTCAGGTGCGCGCCAGCAGCTATGAGAAAGACCCGTCTGCGGTGAAGGCGGTGATCGAAGCGGGCAACAAGAAGGCGCGTGAGTGTGCCGGTCGGACGCTGCAGGAAGTGCGGCAGGCCATGGGTCTGAACTACAAGTGAGAAACAGGTGATCACAACGTGACGAATGAGGCGCTGACCGCTGCGCACGACACAGACGCGAATGATACGGGGCAGGGCGATTCGCAGACTGCAGAGTCGACTGAGCCTCGCGTTCGTCGCATGACGCAGGGATTGCGACGGTCGGGTGGCTTCCAGTTGGAACAGGAAGGTGCTGACGGCACCCAGCAGGAGATGCCGTTTGCGTTTGTGGATGGCAAGGCCGTCACCGAATTGCCGACTGATCTGTATATTCCGCCGGATGCACTCGAAGTATTTCTCGAAGCCTTCGAGGGGCCACTGGATCTGCTGCTCTATCTGATCAAGCGCCAGAATATCGACATCCTCGAAATCGATGTCGCCGAGATCACCAGTCAGTACATGGCCTACGTGGATCTCATGGAGGCAAGTCAGTTCGAACTCGCGGCGGAATATCTGGTGATGGCCGCCATGCTGGCAGAGATCAAGTCGCGCATGTTGTTGCCGCGCAGCAGCAACGAGGAAGAGGATGAGGAAGATCCGCGCGCGGAGCTGATTCGTCGCCTCCAGGAATATGAGCGATACAAGAAGGCGGCGGAAGACATGGACGAGCTGCCACGCCTGGAGCGCGACATCCACGCTGCTGGGGCAGAGACTCCGCAGATGGAGCGCAATGCGCCCGAACCGGTGGTGGAGCTGCGCGAGATTCTGATTTCTCTGGCCATGGTCCTGCGTCGTGCCGACATGTTCGAGAGTCATCAGGTGCAGCGTGAAACGCTGTCGACGCGGGAAAAGATGTCCGAGATCCTGGTACGCCTTTCCAGCCAGCGCTTCGTGTCGCTGGTCTCTTTGCTGATGCGGGAAGAGGGGCGTCTGGGAGTGGTGGTGACCTTTCTGGCGGTTATGGAGCTCATCAAGGATTCTCTCATCGAGATAGTCCAGACCGAGCCGTTTGGCCCCATACATTTGAAGGCGCGCGGTGAATGAACGAAACCAATACCAAACTCAAGCAGATCATTGAAGGTCTCTTGCTGGCGGCGGGGAAACCGCTGTCACTGGAAGCTATCGGCGAAGTGTTTCTGGAGGAGGAGCGTCCCTCTCGAGAGGAGCTGCTGGCGGCTCTGTCGGCAATCGCCGCCGACACGGAAGGCCGAGGCTTCGAGCTTAAGGAAGTGGCCTCGGGGTTTCGTTTTCAGGTCAGACAGGGCCTCAGCCCCTGGGTGTCGCGTCTCTGGGAAGAACGGCCACAGCGCTATACGCGAGCCTTGTTGGAGACGCTGGCACTGGTGGCCTATCGTCAGCCGATTACCCGGGGTGACATCGAGGAAATTCGCGGTGTGAGTGTGAGTTCCACGATTATCCGCACGCTGTTGGATCGTGAGTGGATTCGGGTGGTGGGACATCGTGATGTGCCTGGCCGACCTGCGATGTTCGCCACGACGCGTCAGTTCCTCGACTATTTCAATCTGAAGAGTCTGCAGGATCTGCCACCGCTGTCCGAGATTCGCGATCTCGACAAACTCAACCCGGAGCTGGCGCTTGAGGATGACGACCTCGCTGGCATGCGCGTCCTGGAATTGCCGCCGGAGAGTACGGGGATGGAGCCTGGCGCGAGAGACGACGCTGACGATGGCGAAGATATTGATGAGGACGATGACGAGTTCCTGGACGAAGAGGAAGCCATGGCGCTGGCGAAACGCCCGCTGGATGAGATCCTGGGCATTGGCCAGTTCGCGAACAAACAAGGGGAGTTGACCCCAGAGCAGGATTAGAACGAATTACCAACAGTGCGAACCTCAAAATTGAAGTTCGCCAGACACATGTCGTGAGACAGCGGAGAAGACGATGGACGAAAAACTGCAGAAAGTATTGGCGCGCGCGGGCTTCGGTTCGAGGCGTGAAATGGAGGAGTGGATCAAGCAGGGACGCATCAAGATCAACGGCAAAGTAGCCGATATCGGTGATCGCGTGGGCAAGGCCGATGCGCTCCTGGTGGATGGCAAGAAGGTGAATCCGAACAGTGCCGTCAGCGAATTGCAACGAGTGCTGTTGTACAACAAACCTGAGGATGAGATCTGCTCACGCAAGGATCCGGAAGGCAGGCGCTCCGTGTTCGACAAGCTTCCCCCCATCACTCATGGACGCTGGGTCGCCATCGGGCGTCTGGACATCAATACCAGCGGCTTGCTGCTGTTCACCACTGACGGCGAACTCGCCAATCGCCTGATGCATCCCTCTTCAAACGTTGACCGTGAGTACGCCGTGCGCGTGATGGGTGACGTCACGGATGAGATTATTGCCAATATGCTCAAAGGCGTGATGCTCGATGAGCACCTGTGCAAGTTCTCGGACATCCAGTACTTTGCCGGTGAAGGCGCCAACCGCTGGTATCACGTCGTGTTGATGGAAGGGCGCAACCGTGAGGTGCGCAAGCTGTGGGAATCCCAGGGCATCCGGGTAAGTCGCCTGAAGCGTGTGCGCTATGGGCCGATCTTCATTCCCAGCAGGGTCAAGAAGGGCGATTTCTATGAATTGCCGAAAGAGGAAATGGCTCTGCTGTACAACGCGGTCAACCTTACCTTGAACACCCGTCCAAAGAAAGTGGCTCCCGTGCGGCGCTGATTTTTTCCTCGAAGGCTGCGTGTTCCGTTGAATGCGCAGTCAGCTCCAGCTAGAAACGAATGGCATTTCCCCCGCAGGCTTTGGCTTTTCCGAGTGCCTTGGCCGCGCGTTCCAACAGGCTAGTGCTGGAGTCGGTTCCCGTCAGTACTGAGAAACCGAGACTGAGTGACACATGCAGAGGTTCCTGGTCGGGCAGTTTTCCCAACACTTCCAGTCCCTCTTTCTGGACGCTCCTGAGAATTCGTCTGGCGATAACCTGGGTGCCTTCCTTGTCGGTATTGTGGAGAATCACGAGGAACTGATTATCTTCGTAGCGGAATACTGCATCTGTGGTACGGCACAATTGCATGATGCGACGCGCCAGTGCGCTCAACACTTTGTCTCCAGTCATGTGTCCAAAGTGATCGTTGAGATTGCCCATATGATTGATGTCGATCAGGAGGATGGACAAGGCCTGGTTATGACGTTTGGAAAGATCGATCTCACGCTCCAGCGTAGAGGGGAGCGTGCTGATGTTGTCGGCGCCCGTCAGAGGATCCATATAGGCGGCTTTCACAGCAGTTGTATATTTCAACGAGTTGCGCAATGGGCAGATCAACGGTGACAACAGCGATTCGAGTATGCCGAGTTCTTTCTCGGTAAATTTCTTGCTGCGTTTGAAAACAATCTCGCCGAGACGATCTTCACTGGTAATCAGTCTGTAGCCACAGCTGTGTGTCGATTGTTTGGCGATGCTGGCATCGACGCCCTGATCTTCGTTGCTGTAGTAGATGCCATCGAGTTTTACTGCGGTGCTCACGTTCTCCAGATACACACTCAATAGCGTGTTGAGCTCCAGCGACGATTGCAGTGCTTCACTCAATTGTATGCGCAGGTCGGGCATTTCGCCCGGCAGTAGACCTGTTTTCGTGATCGGCTTAACCTTGCCGACATCAGTCTCGGACTGCGTTTTTGCCCGTACGGATATCACCATGACTCACCTCGAATTTGCATTTATTGTTATCGCTACGCTGGCACTCATAGTCCAATGACTTTGTTGCCGCCAGCACTCTTGATCAGGTATAGCGCTTTGTCTGCACGATTGAACAGGGTTTCGGGCGAGTCTGAATCACAGAAGGTCGTTACCCCGACGCTGACCGTGATTCTGACCGATTGTTCTTCAAGAGCGATCTCCGTGTCTGCAATGGTGCGACGGATACGCTCTGCAATTATCAGTGCTCCCTCGGCGTTGGTGCGATTGAGCAGGACCACAAACTCTTCACCACCGTAGCGGAAGCTCAGGTCCGTTTGACGATTGACCTGCTTCAGCGTTCTGACAATTTGTTTCAGCACCGTGTCGCCGACACTGTGGCCGTAGCGATCATTAATCAGTTTGAATTTGTCGATGTCCAGAACCAACAGTGATAACGCGTGCTGATGGCGGCGGGAGAGGCTGATTTCTCTTGCAAGTGTGTTGGTCAGCGCAATTCGATTGCCTGCACCAGTCAGCGGGTCGGTCAAGGAGGCTGTCAGCGCCTCGTGGTACAGCAGCGCGTTACGAAGGGGGCAGATGAGAGCACTCAGCATCACTTCGATACCTTCCAGATCCCGGTCGGAAAATCGAGTGCTGCGGTAGAAGACGATCTCGCCGAGATGATCCAGAGCGGTGATCAGCCGATAGCCACAGCTGTGGGAGGCTTTGCAGCCAGCCAGAAACTGCAGTGTCTTGTGGTCGTTAAGGTATTGAAGACCGTCCAACTCGACGGCAGGCGAAAGCTCTTTCAAAAACAGTTGCAGCAACTGCTCAATTTCCAGAGTGGTCTGCAGACTGGCGGCCATGCGGTAGCGCCGCTCGCCGTAGTTTTCCCTGAGAGCTTCGATTGGAGGAGGCAGCGGCCTGCTCAGGCTGATCCGGGCACTGTTGAAATCAATAGTGTTCGAGGGTTGAAGTAGCGTCGCCATTGTTTGATTGCTCCCGAGTCCGGAAGCTGCGAGCTGCGGCAGCGTGTCCGGTAAGCATCCCGATTGATGCTGGTACCGGTGTTAAGCCATTATCATGCCAATAGTGAGGTTATTGATTTTTATTGTTTAAAAACAAATAGTTAATCGATAATTGTTGAGCTGTAAAGAGCCGCTGCGGCAAACCCCGGGTTGCCACCTCCGTCGCGGGGGCGGCAAATTTTGTCGCATTGCCGGTGCTTGCTCGCCGCAGAGACGGTTTTCTGACGCGCGTGACAAGCTTCCAAGGTGGGATTCTGACGTCATGCTCAAGCCTGGAGGGCCTGACCCGTGACGTCCTTGCTATCGTTACCCATCAGGTAGAGATACAAGGCCATGCGCGATTCCGGGGTGGCCAGTTTTGTGGGGTCTTCAGCGGGATAGGCTGCCTTGCGCATGGCAGTGCGGGTGGCGCCCGGATCGATGCTGTTCACCCTGATGGCGCTGGTCTGTTTCAACTCATCGGCCAGTACCTGCATCATGCCCTCAACGGCAAATTTGCTGACGGCATAGCCGCCCCAGTAGGCACGTCCTTTTCTGCCCACACTGGAAGATGTGAAGATGACACTTGCCTGAGGGGCAGCCTGCAGCGCAGGCAGCAGACTGCGAGTCAGCAGGAATGCGGCATTCACGTTGACCTGCATGACCTGCATCCAGGCATCCAGCGGATAGAACTGCAGTGGTGTACGTGGCCCTAATGCGGCGGCGTTGTGCAGGAGCCCATCCAGTCGACCGTACTGTTCCAGGATGGTTTCACCCAGTTCGCGATAGTCCACTTCCTTGGCATGTTGCAGGTTCAAAGGATGGATGATGGCTTCCGGCGCTCCGCTGGCCGCGATCTCGTCATAGAGTTTTTCAAGCTTGCTGACTGTTCTCCCCAGTAGGATTATCGTCGCCCCGTGGGCCGCGTAGGTGAGGGCGGCGGCACGGCCAAGGCCATCTCCGGCCCCTGTGACCAGGATCAGTTTGTCATTGAGGAGGTTCGGGTGTATTTGGTAGTTTTCCATGTGTGTTTCCGTGATTGTGTAAATTGAATCTGGCAAAAGAAGCCCTTTCAGCGCTTCCTGTTGGCGCTATCAAGCCAGGCGGTGATGTCATTGACGTGAGTGACGATCATGTCGGCGCCCCAGTCAGCGACAGGAGGAAAGGCGGGCAGATAGCCATAAGCCGCCGCGATGGTGTACATCCCCGCCTGTTGCCCAGCACTGATATCGCGGGGATGATCTCCTACATAAACCCCAGCAGACGGCTCGCAACCCAGTTGTCGGCAGGCCAGCAACAGCGGCTCAGGATGTGGTTTGGTGAATGTCACATGGTCGGGGCATATGAGAGTCTGGCAGCGCTCCAGCAAGCCGAGGCTGCGCAGTAGCGGGATGCTGTACAGTTCGGGCTTGTTGGTGACGACACCCCAATGAATGCCGCGCTGCTCAAGGAGGCTTAACAGCTGGTCCATGCCAGGGTACAGCGTAGACAGGGTTTGCGGAATCTGTTCGCCATACAGGGCCAGCAATTTCGTGAGCAGTGTCTTGAAGCGAGCATCACCTTCGCCAATGCCAAACGCGAGCTCCACCAGTGCGCGTGCCCCATTGGAGACAGTCTGATGGACGGCCTCCGGACTCACGGGTGCGATTCCTGCTGCAAGGGTCATCTCATCCAGTACCGCAGCAAAGTCGGCGGCAGTGTCTACCAGCGTTCCGTCGAGATCGAACAGCACGCTGGTAATGGCAGTCGGTGAATTTAAGGGCATGACAAACTCAGTTCCTTGCAGTGGCACTGATCGGGTCGACGACGGGCGGGCGTGTGAAATGGGCCAGGTAATTGACGTCGACATTTGGCTGCAGGGAATAGCGTTTGGTGATGAGGTTGTAGCCCATGCCGGCGAGTTCACCTGTATCGAGATCGCAATCCCTGCACCATGCGGCCAGCTCCGACGGACGTATGAATTTGGCGAAGTCGTGTGTGCCTTTGGGTAGCAGGTTGAGAATGTATTCGGCCCCGAGGATCGCGAAAACATAGGCCTTGGGGTTGCGATTGATCGTCGAGAAGAACAGGTGGCCACCGGGTTTTACCAGGGTCGCGCAGGCTGCCACAACGGCGGCCGGATTCGGAACATGCTCCAGCATTTCCAGACAGGTCACCACGTCATACCGTCCTGGCTCGCGTTGGGCCAGCGTTTCTGCAGCGATGTTCTCGTAACGTATCGTGAGGCCGCTCTCCAGTTGATGCAGCCTTGCTACTGCCAGTGACGCTTCGGCGAGGTCGATTGCAGTAACCTCGGCCCCCTGACGTGCCATGGCTTCGCTCAAGATGCCGCCACCACAACCAATATCGACAACGCGCTTGCCAGCCAGGGTGGTCTTGCTGGCGATGAAACCCATTCGGAGCGGATTGATTTCATGCAGAGGTTTGAATTCGCTCTGCGGATCCCACCAGCGCGATGCCAAGGCCTCAAACTTGCGAATTTCTGCTAGATCGCTGTTGGAGATGGAGGTGTTTTGCGTGTTCGACATGAAGGTTCCTTAGCGCCGTGCATCGGGTTGAATATGAGCCTGCCAGACAAGGACGTTGCTGCGCAGTTTCTGGGTGTCAATCGTGGTCAGTTGGCCGCCCTCGACAAGCAGCCTGCCGCCTACCCAGACGTGACTGACCTGGTTGCTTTGTGTGCTGTACACCAGATGAGAGATTATGTTGTACATCGGCATCGCGTTGAAAGTGTCCATTCTGATGGCGACGATATCAGCCAATTTGCCGGGTTCCAACGAGCCGATGTTGTCTTCCATACCCAGGGCGCGGGCTCCGTTCAGTGTTGCCATCTGCAGCGCCTGCAGCGCCGGGACAGCGCTGGCGTCGCCGGCAACCGCCTTGCCGATCAGTGCCGCTGTGCGCATCTCGGCAAACATATCGAGATCATTGTTGCTGGCGGCGCCGTCGGTGCCCAACGCTACGTTGACCCCAGCCGTGTGCAGTTTAGCAACCGGGCAGAATCCGCTGGCCAGCTTCAGATTGGATTCCGGGCAATGTACTACACTGGCGCCATTGTCATGCAGCAGAGTGATCTCCGCGTCTGTCAGTTGGGTGGCATGCACGCAAAGTAGTCGGGGTGAGACCAGTCCGAGTGCTGCGAGGCGTTGCAAGGGGCGTTTGCCGGTCGCAGCTTCCGCGTCATGAACCTCCTGCGCGGTCTCATGGACGTGCATGTGAATCGGCACATCCATTTCTTCTGCCAGAATCGCGATCTTGCGCAGGGGAGCGTCCGAAACTGTGTAAGGTGCATGCGGGCCGAAGGCAACGTTGATCAGCGGATGGTGACGATAAGTGTCGTGCAGTTGCGTGGCTTTGCTGATGTATTCATCGGCATCGGCGGCCCACGCACTGGGAAAATCCAGCACCGGGCAGCACAGCTGAGCGCGGATGCCGATTTCCTTGGCGGCTCTGGCGGCAGCATCTGGAAAGAAATACATGTCGGCGAAGCATGTGGTGCCGCACAAAAGCATTTCTGCAATGGCGAGTTGAGTTCCCTCGTAAACAAATTGCTCGCTGACCCAGTGGCTCTCAAGTGGCCAGATGTAGTCATGTAACCAGGTGTGTAACTGCAAATCATCGGCTGCACCCCGCAGCAGCGACATGGCCGCATGGCCGTGTGCATTGACCAAGCCTGGAATCAGGGCGTGGTCACTCAGATTGAATTCTTCTGTTGCCACATAGCGCTGCTTCGAATTTTCGGTGGGCAGTACTGCGGTGATACGTCCTTCGTGCACGGCGATACTGTGATCTTCAAAAACGCTCTGGGTGCCGTTGGCCGGAATGATCCAGCGGGCATGAATGAGCAGATCAATCTGTAAGGGGCTCTCTTGCTGCACAGTTTTCTCACTCTGGCTGCTGATGAAAATGGACGCGAATTATAGCCAATGCCGCATGAAATAGCCCGCCTGGGAAGGGTGTCGGTGGGACATTAGTTTGTGGTAGCATTGCGAACTTTTACAGGGCGCGAATCGTGAGATATTTCATGGCGATCCGTTGCTTCTATGTGTGTCGCTGAGGGCTTTGGATTTATGTCTGATACAACAAAACAGGTATTGCCCGTTTCTCTTGAAAGTGAGATGCGGGAGTCCTATCTGGCTTATGCCATGAGCGTCATCGTCGGCAGAGCGCTTCCGGATGTCCGCGATGGGCTCAAGCCGGTGCACCGACGCGTCCTCTTTGCGATGAATGTACTCTCCAATGATTGGAACAAGCCCTACAAAAAGTCAGCCCGCGTGGTCGGCGACGTCATCGGTAAATACCACCCACATGGCGATACAGCGGTGTATGACACCATCGTGCGCATGGCTCAGAGCTTTTCTCTGCGTTACACACTGGTGGATGGTCAGGGTAACTTTGGATCCGTTGACGGCGACATGGCCGCCGCGATGCGATATACCGAAATCCGCATGGCCAAGATTGCCCACGATCTTATGGCCGATCTCGACAAGGAAACAGTCGACTTTTCTGACAACTATGATGGCACCGAGAAGATTCCGGACGTTTTCCCCACTCAGATCCCCAACCTGCTGGTGAACGGCTCCTCCGGCATAGCCGTGGGCATGGCCACCAATATACCCCCGCACAATCTGCGTGAAGTGATCGATGCCTGTGTGGCATTGCTGGACAACGAAGACATCACCATTGATGAGTTGATGGAGCACATTAAGGGGCCGGATTTCCCGACGGCCGCCATCATCAACGGCCGGGCAGGCATCATCGAAGCCTATAAAACTGGGCGTGGGCGCATTTATCTGCGGTCACGGGCCGAGGTCATCGAAGACGAGAAAACCGGACGGCAGACCATCATCGTGTCGGAGATTCCCTATCAGCTGAACAAGGCAAGGCTGATCGAGCGCATTGCTGAACTCGTGAAAGAGAAGAAGCTTGAGGGCATCTCCGAATTGCGTGACGAATCGGACAAGGATGGCATGCGCATCGTGATCGAGCTGCGTCGTGGTGAAGTTGGCGAAGTCGTATTGAATAACCTCTACGCACAGACCCAGATGCAATCCGTGTTTGGTATCAATATGGTGGCGCTGGTCGATGGCCAGCCCAGGCTTCTGAACCTGAAGGAGATTATTCAGTCCTTCATTCGTCATCGCCGGGAAGTGGTGACGCGCAGGACAGTGTTCCTGCTGCGCAAGGCGCGCGAGCGTGGTCACATCCTTGAAGGTCTGGCAGTGGCACTGGCGGATATCGATGCCGTTATTTCGCTGATCAAAGAATCGCCTTCTACCACCGAAGCCAAGGAGAAGCTGCTGGCCCGCTCCTGGCGTGCCGCGAGCGTACTGCAATTATTGGGTGATGCCGGCGCCGATGCCTGTCGTCCAGATGAGTTGCCGCAGGAATTCGGTATGCGGGGGCAGGAATATTACCTGTCACCCGTGCAGGCTCAGGCTATCCTTGAATTGCGATTGCACCGTTTGACAGGGCTCGAGCAGGAAAAACTGATCAACGACTATCAGGAACTGCTACGTCAGATTGCAGACTATCTGGATATTCTGGGCAGTGAGGTGCGGCTGTTTTCGGTCGTGCGCGATGAGCTTGCACTGGTGCGCGAAAACTATGGCGATGAGAGAAAGACTGAGATCATCACCTCCCAGCTCGATCTGTCCATGGAAGATCTGATCACCGAAGAAGATCGTGTTGTCACGATCTCTCGTACCGGATATGCCAAATCCCAGCCGTTGTCCGACTATCAGGCCCAGCGCCGGGGTGGTATGGGCAAGGCGGCTGCGTCCGTGAAGGATGAGGATGTCGTGGAGCATCTGCTGATCGCCAGCAGCCACGACACCCTGTTGTGTTTCACCAGTTCTGGCAAAGTTTACTGGCTGCGCGTATTCAATATTCCGCTCGCCAGCCGTACTTCCCGCGGCAAACCCATCGTCAACATCCTTCCGTTGGAAGAGGGGGAGCACATTACCAGTCTCTTGCCGATCAAGGAGTACACCGAAGGGCACTTCATTTTCATGGCGACCCGTCAGGGCACGGTCAAGAAGACTTCGCTGACCAGTTTCTCCCGTCAGCGCAGCGTTGGCTTGCGTGCGATCGAGCTGGATGAAGGCGACACTCTTATTGGGACAGCGCAAACGGATGGTCAGCGCGACATCATGCTGTGCAGCACCAGTGGCAAGATGATTCGCTTCCGCGAGATCGAAGTACGTGAAATGGGGCGCACCGCGCGCGGCGTTCGTGGCATTCGGTTGGCTGCCGGTCACGAAATGATTGCACTTATTATTCCGGAGGACGGCAAGCAGGTCCTGACCGTCAGCGAGAACGGTTATGGCAAGCGGACTCACAATGAAGACTTCCCTCTCTACGGCCGTGGTGGTCAGGGAGTCATCGGGATGCAGACCAGTGAGCGTAATGGCCGTGTGGTTGGCGCCACCCAGGTAGACGATGGCGAAGAAATCATGCTGATTTCCGACAGAGGCACGCTGGTCAGGACTCGAGTCGACGAAATATCTGTGCAGGGCCGCAATACTCAGGGCGTGCGCCTGATCAAGCTCAAGGCCGATGAGAAACTGGTCGGACTGGAACGAGTAGAAGAGCCCGAGGAGTCTGCAGAGCAATTTATCGGCGATGTTGTTGATGCAGAGATCCCGGACATTGCGCAGGATCACGCTGAAGACTAAACCAGAAAGAGCAAACCGGCGGGAATCATTGTCTGTGACTAAGTCCGAATTTATCAGCACCGGGGAAAGCGGCGGAATTGTCGCGTTCCTCGGTCCCCTTGGTACCTTTACCCATGCTGCCGTGGACAGGTATTTTGGTCTGAATGCCGAAAAGCTTAGTGTGTCGGCCATTGATGATGTGTTCATCGAAGTGGAGAGCGGTCGGGCGCGCTACGGTGTAGTGCCCGTGGAGAACTCCACCGAAGGAGCGGTGAACAATACTCAGGATTGCCTGATCGATACGTCACTCAATATCATTGCTGAAGTCATTATTCCCATCGAACACAATTTTTTAATGCGTCAGGATGCGGAGACTGGAAAAATTTCTCGGATAGTTTCTCATCGGCAATCGCTTGCACAATGTCGGCGTTGGCTGAAGACGAATTGGCCGCAAATTCCCACGCAGGAAGTCAGCAGTAATGCCGAGGCGGCGCGGCTCGCGTCTGAAGATGGCAGTGTGGCTGCCATCGCTGGAGAGCGGGCAGCGGCACTCTATGGGCTGAAAATTCACGCGCGGCGTATTCAAGATCAGCACAACAACAGTACTCGATTTCTGGTGCTGGCTAATGAATTGACGCATCCGACTGGTCGCGACAAGACTTCGATTCTGGTCTACACCGAAAATAAACCAGGAGCCTTGTTCCGCGTACTCGAGCCGTTCGAGAAGCAGCAGGTCAGTTTGACCAGAATCGAAGCCCGCCCCGCCAGAGACAGTATCTGGGATTATGTGTTTTTCATCGATTTCGAAGGGCATCGGGACGATCCCGCTGTGCAGAGCGTCTTCAATCGGTTGCAGGGGCGTGCCGTCAAGATCAAAACTCTGGGTTCCTACCCGGCGGCCTTGAACAGCGAGGGCGGTGACGCAGCATGAGTCTGTTGCAGAACAAGAGTGTACTGATCGTCGGGTTGGGGCTTATCGGTGGATCCGTCGCGCGCGGGTTGCGTAACGGCGGTCTGTGTCGTGCTATTTACGCCTGTGGTAGAGACAAGCGTCCGTTACAGCAAGCGCAGGCCGACGGAGTGATAGACGAATGGTCTACCGATCTCAAGTCCATCGCTGTCAAAGCGGACGTCATTCTTATATGTGTCCCTACGCTGACCGTACGACGTGTGTTTGAAGACCTCAAAGGAGTGGTGTCGGATACGACCATTCTGACGGATGTTGCCAGTGTGAAAGGCAGTGTGGTTGAAGATTTTCAAGCAGTATTCGGAAATGAGTGTGGTCAATTTGTCCCCGCACATCCTATAGCGGGATCAGAGCAGACTGGATACCTGGCGTCGAATTCGAAGTTGTTTATGGGCCGCAAGGTGATCCTGACCCCGCTTGCCAACACCAACCGCGCGGCCTTGTTGGTTGTGACGCAGTTATGGCAGGCGCTTGGGGCTCTGGTAAATGAGATGCGTGTAGACACCCACGACGCCGTGCTGGCAGCGACAAGCCATCTGCCGCATTTGCTCGCCTTTTCACTGGTCAACACTCTGGCGCATGAAAAGCAGACAGACGACATTTTTCGTTATGCGGCTGGTGGATTTGCCGGATTTACCCGCATTGCCTCAAGTGATCCTGTAATGTGGCGGGATATATTTCTCGCCAACGGACCGGCTACTGTTGCTGTACTGGATGCCTATGTTCAAGAACTTGGGAGCGTGCGCGATGCTATCGTTGCGGGCGATGGTGACCTGTTGCTCAGTAGGTTTCAAAGTGCGAAGGATGCTCGCGACAGTTTTGCTCGCAAACACTTCTCTAACGGTAATGGCGTCGAAACACATAGTCATTCAAATCAGATTGTCCCCGCGCAGAAAGTTGTGCCGGTCCTGACAATTGACGGGCCTGGAGGCTCTGGCAAAGGCACAATCAGTGCTCGAATAGCACAAATATTGGGTTGGCACTATTTGGATAGTGGTGCTTTGTACCGATTACTGGGGCTGGCTGCAAGGCGAGCCGGGGTTTCCACTGCTGATGAAACCGCGCTATTGCCATTGATTGAGCGGATGCGTATCAGATTTGGGCCTGATCAAGGGGCTGTTTGGCTGGATGACGAGGAAGTGTCGTCAGAGTTGCGAACAGAGACCAGTGGGACCGCTGCTTCCGAAGTGGCGGTTCACCCTGGTGTTCGGCAGGCATTGCTGGAGTTTCAACATGACTTCAGGCAATTGCCTGGCCTCGTGGCGGACGGTCGCGATATGGGAACAGTGGTATTTCCGGATGCCCAGCTCAAGATATACTTGACTGCCTCGGTGGAGGAGCGCGCAAATAGGCGTTATAAGCAGTTGATTGCAAAGGGGATTGATGTTAACCTCTCCGACCTTTTTATGGATATAACGGCGCGTGATGAGAGAGATTCTTCCCGAGCTGCGTCACCGCTGAGGCCAGCGGACGATGCCTTGTTGATCGATACGACTGAGATCGGCATAGAACAAGTGGTAGCTTTAGTGCTTGATCTGATTCGTCAGCGCTGCTTATCCACGTGATTGTTTAGTTGTATCAAACGTTCTTATTGCTCTTTACCCGAATTGCCAGCATCTATCGGGTATTGGGCTTTTAGTAATAACCCCGTATGAGCTGGAATACGGTTAATCTTGAAATTTACAGGAATAAAGATGAGTGAAAGTTTCGCTGAATTATTTGAACAGAGTTTAAACGACATTGATATGACACCTGGTGCCATCGTCACTGGCATCATTATCGATATCGATTCGGACTGGGTAACAGTCCATGCAGGATTGAAGTCTGAAGGCGTCATTCAAAGAAGTGAATTCCTCAATGAAGACGGCACGTTTTCATTATCTATAGGCGACTCAGTAAAGGTTGCTCTGGAATCCGTTGAAGACGGTTTCGGTGCCACTCGTTTGTCCAGAGAGAAGGCCAAGCGCGCCGAGTCCTGGATGGATCTGGAAGCAGCGTTCGAGAAAAATGAAGTGGTCATGGGTGTTATCAACGGCAAGGTCAAAGGTGGCTTTACTGTCGATCTGAACAACATTCGTGCCTTCCTGCCAGGCTCATTGGTTGATGTACGCCCAATCCGCGACACAACTCACCTGGAAGGTCAGGAACTGGAATTCAAACTGATCAAACTGGATCAGAAACGCAACAACGTCGTGGTATCCCGTCGCGCAGTGCTGGAAGCTGTCAGCACTGAAGAGCGTGATGAACTGCTGGCTGCTCTGCAGGAAGGCATGTCCGTCAAGGGCGTTGTCAAGAATCTTACCGACTACGGTGCCTTCGTGGATCTGGGCGGTGTTGATGGTCTGCTGCACATCACTGACATGTCTTGGAAGCGCATCAAGCACCCAAGCGAAATCGTGAATGTTGGCGACGAGATTCAAGTCAAGATTCTGAAGTACGACCGCGAGCGTAATCGTGTATCACTGGGCCTGAAGCAACTTGGCGAAGATCCATGGGTAGCTATCAAAGCCCGTTATCCAGAGAAATCCGTGGTCAAGGCAACTGTGACCAATCTGACCGACTACGGCTGCTTTGCCGAACTGGAGCAGGGTGTCGAAGGTCTTGTTCACGTATCCGAAATGGACTGGACGAACAAGAATGTTCACCCATCCAAAGTCGTGCAACTGGGCGACGTAGTGGATGTGATGATTCTGGACATCGACGAAGAAAGACGTCGTATTTCTCTGGGTATCAAGCAGTGCTTCCAGAACCCATGGGATCGCTTTGCCGAGACTTACAAGAAGGGCGACAAGATCAGTGGCAACATCAAGTCCATCACTGATTTTGGTATCTTCATCGGTCTTGAGGGCAACATCGACGGCTTGGTTCACCTTTCCGATATCTCTTGGGATGAGCCAGGCGAGGAAGCAGTTCGAGCCTACAAAAAGGGCGATGAAATCGAAACTGTCATTCTGTCGATCGACTCCGAACGTGAGCGTATTTCTCTGGGCATCAAGCAGCTGTCCGACGATCCGTTCGTCAGCTATGTTGGCGAATTTGAGAAAGGCAGCATCGTGAAGGGTGTGGTTTCTTCAGTAGATGCGAAGTCTGCAACTGTCACACTGACTGAAGGCGTAGAGGGTGTTCTTCGTGCTTCTGAAATCAGCAGAGACAAAGTTGAAGACGCCAGAAACGTTCTGAAAGAAGGCGACGAAGTAGAAGTCAAAGTAATCAGTGTTGATCGCAAGAGCAGAGTGCTTGGCCTCTCTATCAAGGCAATCGAGATTGATGACGAGAAGTCAGCAATTCAGGAACACAAGAGTCAGGAGCCGACTTCGGCTGCACCGACAACCATCGGTGATCTGATCAAAGCAGAGATGGACAAGAAGTAATATCTGCGAAAGCTTGTTTCGGGTTGCAGTGTTGTTTTGAATGCAGCATTTTATTACAGGGAATAGGCCATGACGAAGTCTGAACTTATTGACAGAATTGCGGGAAAGCAGAGCCAGTTGTCATCCAAGGATGTCGAACTGTCGGTGAAGGCAATGATTGAATATATGTCTCAGGTATTGTCAGAGGGTGGTCGTATTGAAATCAGAGGGTTCGGTAGTTTCTCATTACACTACCGTATCCCTCGTGTTGGGCGTAATCCAAAGACTGGCACGCCGGTCGCTTTAACTGGGAAGTACGTACCACATTTCAAACCTGGTAAGGAGCTGCGTGATAGAGTCAATCTCAGCCTGGATACCTACCCCTGATCCAAGTGTTCTCGCTTGCGATTCAAGGAGTGGTAAGCAATAGAAACGGCGTACTCGAAAGGGTACAGCCGTTTTTTGCTTTATAGGGGTTGGATGCACATCCTGATTGAGTTTTAGGGGGTAACAGGTTTAATGAATAAATTGATGCGATTATGTGCGTGGATTTTTTTGTTTCTGGTGTTTCTTGCCAGTATTGCCTTCTCGTTCTTCAATACTGAGCCTGTCTCACTTTCGTTCGGATTTGTCGTGTTGAGCCCTAAACCTTTGTCGCTTTGGGTTGTATTGGCTTTTGCCTCTGGCGGGCTGCTTGGACTGTTTCTTGGTGCTGGCATGTCCGGAAAGTGGCGACATTCGAAGTCTACTCAGCGAGCTGCGAATCGGTCTGAAGATTAATATGTTTCGGTGAGGGCAACGAACCCTTAATTTATTTAGCTACCTCCGGTAAGTTTTGGGGTGTGTGTGTAGAGGCTCTAGGTATGGATCGTAAGAGAATTATTATCGCGTTGGATTTTGCAGACTCTGCAACCGCTATTGATCTGCTTAAGCAACTCGATCCCGCTCAATGTCGTGTGAAAATTGGCAAGGAATTATTCACGCGGTGTGGCCCTGATCTTGTCAAGAAGGTTATTGCCTCGGGATTTGAAGTGTTTCTGGATCTCAAGTTTCATGATATACCCAATACCGTAGCCAAAGCAGTGTCCGCAGCTGCGGACATGGGCGTTTGGATGGTAAATGTGCATGCATCTGGCGGACGGGACATGATGTGTGCGGCCAGAGCTGCGGTTGACGCCTCTGATAACAAGCCCTTGCTGATTGCTGTAACAGTGCTTACCAGCATGTCGCAGGCAGATCTGGCAGCGACAGGCGTAGATGTGAGCCCAATAGTTCAGGTTAACCGTCTTGCTGCGCTGGCTCGTGAGTGTCGGATGGATGGCGTCGTATGTTCAGCAGAGGAGACGACATTGCTCAGGGCGAATTTTGGCAAGAATTTTGTGCTTGTCACGCCAGGCATTCGACCGGCCGGAGATGATGCCGGTGATCAAAAGAGGGTGGTGACACCAGCCGAAGCGTTCATTCGTGGCAGTGATTATCTTGTGATTGGTCGTCCGATCACCATGTCTGCAAATCCTCGGGATAAATTGAGTGAGATATACAAGCAGATATGTGGCAGTTTTCCGGATCTTTGCTAGAGTCTTTATTGCAGCAGAATCGCTGTGATATTCCAAATGAACCGGATGTTTCACTTAAAAGGAACTTGTCATGAAAAGGATGTTCTGTTTTATCGCTATGATTGTGTCAATTACGCTGGGTGCTCCAACTACGCTGTTCGCACAACCTGTTGAAAAGCCCGCCGAAGTCAGCGATGTGCTCAATAAGGTAGATATCAACACCGCTGATGCCGCCACTCTGGCCCTTGCGCTTGATGGCATAGGAATGGCTAAGGCACAGGAGATTGTGGCCTACCGTGAACTGAACGGCGAATTCAAGTCGATTGAAGAGCTTGCAGAGGTCAAGGGCATTGGCGAGGCGACCATTGCAAAGAATAGGGACAGAATCATCATTGCGGTGAAAAAGTAAGAGGACTGGCTTAGAGGTATCGATAGAAGGGGGCGCTGATCGGCGCCCCTGATTTTTTGTATGCGCAAGCATTGATTTCAGGGTTAACAATGTCTGAAGCGTTTCTAGCCGTCCCACTTTTTTTAATTTCGGTATTAGTCACCGCAATAGTGCTTCGGCTGGCGGCAAGAGCACATCTGATTGCAATGCCAGGAGATAGAAGTTCGCACCATACCCCTACACCGGTAGGTGGAGGGTTGGCCATCGTTGGGACCTATTTCATAGGTTTGTTGATCGCATTGCAGGCTGGATTCACTCCCATATCTGAGTTTTTGGCTCTTGCTGTCAGTCTTGTCGTGGCCATGATTGGCCTGATAGACGATCGACGTCATGTGGATTTTCGCTTGAGGCTGATAGTGCAGTTTGTTGCTGTTTTCGTGGCGCTGGCATTTATTGGAGACATTCCGCAATCGGTGATTTTGAGCGTATTTGCCGACTCTTCAGTAGTTGTCTGGATAGTTTTCTCACTGGCGCTATTGTGGATGACAAATCTTTACAATTTTATGGACGGAATTGACGGTTTTGCGGGTATCCAAGCGTGCTTCGTGGGGCTCGCTGCAGCCGGCATGCTGTTTTACGCGGAAGATTATGGTCTTGCGCTACTATGTCTATTTCTGGCTTCTGGTGCTGCCGGTTTTCTGGTTTGGAATTGGCCCCCAGCTCGCATTTTCATGGGGGACGTCGGCAGCGGGTTCATCGGGTTTGTCTTGGGGGTAACCGCTATTCTCAGCATTGTGCATGAAAGCATGAGCCTGTGGAGTTGGGTGCTGTTGATGGGGTGCTTCATTGTGGATGCGACTCTGACATTATTAAGGCGCGTGGCCTCCGGGGAACGATGGTATCAAGCGCATTGTTCGCACGCTTTTCAGAATGCTGCCAGAAAATTTGCCGGTCATGAGCGTATTGTTACGGGATTACTGTTGATCAATGTCATATGGTTGTTACCCATGGCCGTTCTCACAACAATACACCCCGAATATGGGGTATATTTGACGGCGATTGGATTGATACCCTTGGTCATACTGGCTCTTTGGTTGGATGCGGGCAAGGTCTCTGACTGACCGATGCGAATTGCGTTTAAAGTACTCAAGTGTCTGTCGTCATAAGGTTGGGAGTCGCTATGAATTTATATGCAATGCCATTGTCACGCACAGTGAGACAAATGCTGATGATGTTAGCTGACTTTGTCATGCTGGCGTTGGCACTTTGGCTATCATTTGCTCTGCTTGGCGTCGATTTTTTCAATCGTCCTGACAGTGCGTATGGGTACTTCGCATTGGCTAATATAGCCAGCGTCCTGGTTTTCCTGAGGATTGGGTTATACAGAGCAATTTTGCTCTATATGGGAGTTCAATCGGGGTTTATTGTCCTGCAAGGCGTCACTGTTTCAACAGTGATACTTGCGGCGACCGCAATTTTTTTCGTTTCGGCAGAAAGTTACGATAATTCGATTTTCCCAATCTACTGGATGATAGCGTTGCTCTTTATTGGGGGCAGCCGATTTGTAGCCAAAGTCGCTCTCCAGAACCTCATTCAGAATTTTCGACCGAAAGAGCCCGTCATCATTTATGGCGCTGGCGGTTCCGGTATGCAGTTGGTGGCTGCACTGCAAAATGGCGATCAATATCTTCCTGTAGCATTTGTAGATGACAGTCGGGGGCTTATAGGTAGCACTGTGCATGGCATTCGAGTCTACAGTCCGGGGGCATTGTTTGAGCTGATAGAAAATTTCTCTGTGAGGCAAATTCTTCTGGCAATTCCTTCTGCGACACACGCGGAGCGCAAAGAGATATTGAATCGGCTGGAGCACTTGCCTGTGCATGTAAAAACAGTGCCTGACCTTTTTGACATGGTATCCGGCAAGGTTGGTGTGGACGAAGTAAGGGATATAGATATTGAGGATTTGCTGGGCAGAGACATAGTGCCGCCGAATCCTAAGCTCATGGGGGCATGTATAAGCGGATGCTCAGTTCTGGTCACCGGTGCAGCTGGATCAATTGGCTCAGAGCTTTGTCGGCAAATTCTGCAACTTCAACCGGCTAGATTGATACTGTTGGATAGCTCTGAATATGGACTCTACACCATTGAAAACGAGTTACTGGAGGAGATGTCGGCGGTAGAGAATGGCAACCAGATTGAACTGATTGCTCTATTGGGGAATGTTTGTAATCCATCGCTGATGGAGCATGTGATGAGGCGGTTTGCTGTCGAGACCGTATATCACGTCGCTGCATATAAGCAAGTTCCAATGGTTGAGAGCAATATTATCGAGGGGGTTCAGAACAATATTTTTGGCACACTGATTTCCGCCCAGGCTGCAGAGAAGACAGGTGTTAGAAATTTTGTTTTTATCTCGACGGACAAGGCTGTTCGCCCCACAAATTTCATGGGAGCCACCAAGCGGTTTGCAGAGCAAATCCTGCAGGCGATGGCCTACAATAAAAGCAAGGCCCGTTTCAGCATGGTTCGTTTTGGAAATGTGTTGGGATCCTCCGGGTCAGTGGTGCCTCTGTTTCGTCGCCAGATCAGCATGGGAGGGCCTGTGACCGTTACGCATCCGGAAGTTACACGCTATTTCATGACTGTCCAGGAGGCCGCACAGCTCGTTATTCAGGCGGGCGCCATGGCGAAAGGGGGGGATGTATTCGTTCTGGACATGCACGAACCTATTCGTATAGTCGATCTTGCCAAGAAGATGGTGCATTTGATGGGTTATGACGTCAAAGATGAAAACTCTTATCGAGGTGACATCGCAATCGAGTATACCGGCCTTCGCCCCGGTGAAAAATTGTTTGAGGAGTTGTTAATAGGTGAATCGGTAACTGGCACAGAGCATCCGAAAATAATGCGAGCGGAGGAGGATGCTTTATCTCTAGCTGAGCTGGAAGTGTTGACCCATAGATTGCAGGCGGCATGTAAGCGAATGGATTTGCATCAAATCAGGGAGATTCTCATGCTTGCCGTGGATGGATTTGAGCCAAAAGAAGTTGCAAGTGATCCACTGTGGGACCAGGTCGCGTCAGAAGCGGTTCGCGAAGAGCATGATGCGGACAGGAAGAAAGCGGAGAGTAAAGTGACGACTTTGTACAAGTGAGAATACGGGTGGCAGGCTCCCCCTCCTCGGGTTCGGTTCTCATACACGAGCCCGAGCGAGGGGAAGGTGAGGTTTACTGTCTCTTCATGCTGGTGATGATTACTGGCTCAAGTGGAACATCCTGTTGACCGTTGACACTGCCCGTGGCAACTGCCGCAATTTGGTCGACAACTTCCATCCCTTCAATCACGGTTCCAAAAACTGCATAGCCGAATCCACGAGGAGTTTCATCCGTGTGGTTAAGATAGCTGTTGTCCACGAGATTGATAAAGAACTGGCTGCTGGCGCTGTCTACAACTTGAGTTCTTGCCATGGCAAGTGTGCCACGATTGTTTGGTAATTCCGCAGACGCTTCGTTCTTGATTTGCTCATAGGGCGTTTTCTGTACCATGTCTGAATTGTAGCCCCCACCTTGAACCATGAAACCAGCAATCACTCGATGAAAGACCAGTCCGTTGTAGAAATTTTCGTCAGTGTATCGCAAAAAATTTTCCACTGTGATTGGCGCCTTGTCGGCGAAAAGTTCAATTTTGACGGTGCCCTTGTTGGTTTCCATTACAACAACAGGATTCGTGCTTTCTGCGGCAGTGGCGAAGGCGCTGAAACTGAGAAGTAGAGTGAGAAATAAGGATCGCATTGGGGTCAAACTCCTGTGAATTTTTGGTTGAATTTCAATCGCGGTCACTATACCGCATTGTGACTATCGCGATAAGCCCTGAGATTGCTCGCCTGATACGGCAGGACTAAGCATGAGTCAAGTCAGCTTAACGAGCCCTGAGCGGGGATTAAATTTTGCGGAATTTTTGCCGGAAATTGGCAAGGAGCGGGGCAGGCGGTACAAATTTCAGCCATCTATAATATGGCTGCCCAACCTGGGCTCGAACCAGGAACCAAGTGATTAACAGTCACCTACTCTACCATTGAGCTATTGGGCAGTGAATTGTCGGCATACTTTTCGTATGCCGACAAAGCGTGCGTATACTAATCACAATCACCTGAGTGGTCAACTCTTATCTCGCCGGGGTCCGACCTTGAGCTTTAGTTGTTATACTGCCGTCACCTTGCAACTTCGTGTCAGTATCCTGCGGTTTCATTATGCCCAATCGCTTTAAAATTCACTCCCAATTCAAGCCCTCCGGGGATCAGCCTCAGGCCATTGAAAAGCTTGTGGAGGGCCTGGATAGCGGGCTTGCAGCGCAAACCTTGCTTGGGGTCACCGGATCAGGCAAGACATTCACCATTGCAAATGTTATTGAGCGCACGCAGCGCCCAGCGCTAATCATGGCGCCCAACAAAACATTGGCTGCGCAGCTCTACAGTGAGTTTTCCGAATTTTTCCCTGACAACGCTGTTGAGTACTTTGTTTCGTACTACGACTACTATCAGCCAGAAGCTTATGTTCCGTCGTCAGATCTTTATATAGAAAAAGATTCTTCCATCAACGAACACATAGAACAAATGCGCTTGTCTGCCACAAAAGCATTAATGGAAAGGCCGGATGTAATAGTGGTGGCCACTGTCTCAGCAATATATGGTCTCGGTGATCCGAAATCATATCTGCAGATGGTGTTGCATTTGGATAGAGGGGACAAGGTTGAGCAGAGAAGTATTCTGCGAAGGTTGGCCGAACTTCAATACACACGGAATGACATGGAATTGCAGAGAGCGACATATCGTGTACGCGGGGACGTCATTGATGTCTTTCCTGCAGAATCGGATAGATATGCAATTCGAATTGAATTATTCGATGATGAAATTGAGCAGCTCTCATATTTCGATCCACTAACAGGAGCCTTGATCAAGAAGGTGCCTCGGCTTACAGTTTTTCCAAAATCTCATTATGTGACTCCGCAACAGACCATGATTGATGCAATGGATCTGATCAAGATCGAGCTCAACGAGCGACTGCTGCAATTGGAAAGTAATCATCAACTAGTGGAGGCTCAGCGACTGGCTCAGCGCACGAGGTTTGATTTGGAGATGATTGCTGAGCTTGGTTATTGCACTGGAATTGAAAACTACTCGCGATATCTATCCGGACGTGTTGCCGGGCTACCGCCGCCCACTTTGTACGACTATCTGCCACCGAATGCCATTGTAGTGGCCGATGAATCTCACGTTTCAATTCCTCAGTTGGGTGCGATGTACAAAGGCGATCGCTCTCGTAAGGAGACGTTGGTGCAGTATGGGTTCAGGTTGCCGTCGGCGTTGGATAATAGACCATTGCGCTTTGCTGAGTGGGAGCAATTGGTTCCGCAGATTATTTATGTTTCAGCCACGCCGGGGCCCTACGAAGAGACGCACGCAGGTCAGTTGGTGCGTCAGCTCGTAAGACCGACGGGTTTGGTGGATCCGATGTTGGAGGTCAGGCCTGCGACCTCTCAGGTGGATGATTTGTTGTCAGAAATACGACAAGTTGCGGGCCGTGATGAGCGGGTGCTTGTAACGGTGTTAACCAAGCGCATGGCTGAAGATCTGACAGATTATCTTTCTGAACACAATGTGCGCGCGCGTTATCTGCACTCCGATATTGAGACTGTAGAGCGTTCAGAGATCATTCGTGATTTGCGACTTGGGGTTTTCGATGTGCTAATCGGGATAAATCTTTTGCGAGAAGGACTGGATATCCCTGAGGTGTCTCTTGTCGCAATTCTGGATGCGGATAAGGAGGGCTTTTTACGCTCAGAGCGTTCGTTAATTCAGACTATTGGTCGAGCAGCTCGAAACCTCAATGGCCGGGCAATTCTATACGCTGATCGAATGACGGGTTCAATGGAGCGTGCGATTGCTGAGTCGGAGAAGCGACGCACTGTCCAGTTGGAATTCAATCTGCAAAATGGCATAACGCCTGTGGGTGTGAACAAGAAGGTCGGCGATGTCATGGAGGGCGCCTATGGAGGTGCAGGCGAGTCCCGGGTCTCAAAGAGAAACAGAGCGGTGGCGGATGCGCGACCTGTTTATAATGCAAGTTCTGGAGTGATGGATGCCAAGGCGCTGTCCAAAGAGATTGGTCGTCTGGAGGCCCGCATGTATGAATTGGCGAGAAATCTCGAGTTCGAAGAGGCAGCAAGGTCAAGGGATCAAATTGCAGCCTTGAAAGCGCAATTATTGCAGTGCTGATTTGTGCGCTGATTGCGATCTTTGGTGGCTTTGTGCTCATGTATTTTTGTCTGGCAAGAGTGTGATTGTATTGTAGTTTCCAATTCATGCCCCTATAATCGCCGTTCTTTTGTAAGGGTGGATTCAGGCGCGTAGCTCAGTTGGTTAGAGCGCTACCTTGACATGGTAGAGGTCACCAGTTCGAATCTGGTCGTGCCTACCAGAATTTCCCTTTAGCAGCCGAAATCGTGGCAACCATCCTGCCGTACGGTTTGCGTCAATTGAATCTTTTTGATCATATGTGAGTCGGAAGGTCATACGTTCTGACTCTTTTTTTATTGTCACCAGGAATCCCATGCCGTCAGTTCGATTGCCAGATGGAAGTTCTCGCACTTTCGATAAGCCGTTGAGTGTCGCTGATGTTGCGACCTCTATAGGCGCGGGGCTTGCGCGTGCAGCACTAGCAGGTCGTGTAGATGGAGTGCTTGTTGACACGTCGTTTTTAATCGAGAAGGATTGCGATCTCGCGATTATCACTGAGCGCGATGCGGATGGTCTGGAGGTTATTCGGCATTCGTGCGCACATCTGATGGCGCAGGCGGTGCAGCGTCTTTTTCCAGAAGCCCAGGTGACGATCGGCCCAGTTATAGAAGATGGGTTTTTCTATGACTTTGCATTTGAGCGGCCCTTCACGCCAGACGATCTTCAGAAGATTGAAGACAGGATGCGCGAGATAGTGGTGGAGAATCTGCCGGTTCATCGTTCAATCATGAGCAGGGCAGACGCCATATCAATGTTCGAAGGAATGGGCGAAAAGTATAAGGTTGAAATTATCGCAAGCATTCCTGGAGACGAGGATTTGTCCTTCTATCAACAGGGCGAATTTATTGATCTTTGTCGCGGGCCACATGTCCCTGATACGGGTAAATTTAAGGCGTTTAAGCTGACGTCAGTGGCCGGTGCTTATTGGCGCGGTGACGCCAAGAATGAAATGCTCCAGCGCATTTATGGCACTGCATGGGGCGACAAGAAAGCTCTTGACCAGTACCTGCAGCGGCTCGAAGAGGCTGAGAAGCGTGATCATCGCAAGATTGGCAAGAGATTGGAGTTATTCCACTTCCAGGAAGAAGCGCCAGGGATGGTCTTCTGGCACCCAAAGGGCTGGGCAATTTACCAGGCTATCCAGAGTTATATGCAGTCATTGCAAAGAGCTAATGATTATCTGGAAATTCGGACCCCGCAGCTGGTTGATTACAGCCTTTGGGAGCGGTCAGGTCATGCTGACAAATTTGCAGATCAGATGTTCAGCGTTGAGTCGGAGAACCGTCTTTACGCGATCAAACCGATGAACTGTCCGTGCCATGTGCAGGTTTTCAACCAGGGTTTGAAGAGCTATCGCGATCTGCCAATGCGATTGGCCGAATTTGGGTCATGTCATCGTTATGAGCCGTCTGGCAGTATGCACGGACTGATGCGAGTGCGCAGCTTTACGCAGGATGACGGACATATTTTCTGTGCCGAATCCAGCATCCAGAGTGAAGTTGCCGCATTTATGAAACTGCTCTTTGCGGTTTACAAAGATTTTGGTTTTGATGAAATCATCCTGCGCCTGTCTACTCGCCCTGAAAAGAGGGTAGGCAGTGATGAGCTGTGGGATAAATCCGAGCTGGCGTTGAAGCAGGCATTACAGAGTAATGGTTTGCCATGGGAGTTGTTGCCGGGCGAGGGGGCATTTTATGGTCCCAAGATCGAGTTCTCTTTGAAAGATTGTATGGGGCGCATACAGCAGTGTGGTACCATCCAGGTCGATTTTTCAATGCCGGAGCGATTAGGCGCGCAATTCGTGGCTGAAGATGGCAGCAAGCAGACGCCGGTAATGCTGCATCGTGCAATTCTTGGCTCTTTCGAGCGCTTTATTGGTGTCTTGATTGAACATTATGCCGGTGCGTTGCCTGCGTGGTTGGCGCCAGAGCAGGTTGTTGTGCTGAATATTACTGACAAACAGGCGGACTTTTGCCGGACTGTTAAAAAATCTCTGTCAGACAAAGGGTTTAGAGTTAGTGCTGACTTGAGAAACGAGAAGATCGGTTTTAAAATTCGCGAACACACCATGCAGAAGACGCCGTTCCTGCTTGTAGTGGGTGATCGAGAGGTGGAGACGGGTACTGTTTCCGTGCGTACGCGGGCTGGTGAAGATCTTGGCACAATGACGGTTGAGAATTTTTCTCGTCATCTCGAGTCTGAAGTGGCGAAGTTTGGGCGTACCCAAGCCAGCGATTGATAGCATTAACGTATTGAACAATTAACCAATTTATTAACCAAGTCCGGAGAGAATTAACTAGCGCCTATGAGGAGTAGTTCAAAGAAGCCCGTTATTAACGAGCATATAGATGCCAGCGAGGTTCGCCTGGTGTTGGCCAATGGAGATCAAGCCGGCATCGTGTCTATAGACGAAGCGAGAGCTGCTGCCAGTGAGGCAAAACTGGATTTGGTGCTGATTGCGCCGGAGGCGGAGCCTCCTGTCTGCAAGATCATGGATTATGGCAAACATATTTTTGACTTGAAAAAGCAAAAAGTTGCCAACAAGAAAAAGCAACACAAGCAAACAGTAAAAGAGATTAAGTTTAGACCAGGGACGGAGGAAGGGGATTATCAGGTAAAACTACGCAACCTGATACGTTTCCTTAGCGATGGGGACAAGGCCAAGGTGTCGTTGAGATTCCGAGGTCGTGAGCTTGCCCATCAACATCTTGGGCTGGAGCTTGTTCAGCGGATCGGTAGAGATCTGGTTGAATATGGCACAGTGGAGCAGGAACCCAAGATGGAGGGTCGCCAGATCGTTATGGTTCTGGCGCCTGCCAAAAAGAAGAAGCCGTAAAACATCAGTCCATTGCTCTCTCTGGATAACCGCCAGGCAGACACTAGTCTTTCTGAGGTTGACAGATAGCAGTGGATTTTTTGTGTCTGCGGTTTCATTAAACCAACCCTTAGCTGTCTCTTGGTATATGACGTCTGGAGACAACAAATGCGGAGTATGAAATGAGTAAGATCAAGACCCATCGCGGTGCAGCCAAGCGATTCAAGCAGACTGCCGGCGGCTGGAAGCGAAAAAGCGCCAACAAGAGCCACATCCTCACCAAAATGACCACCAAGCGTAAGCGTCATCTGAGAGGCACGTCACTGGTACATCCATCTGACAAGCCTTTGATCGATCGCATGCTTGGGAAGCGTTTCTAAACACAAATTTTTGAGAGGATTGAAAAATGGCTCGAGTTAAAAGAGGCGTCACCGCGCGACGTCGTCACAAGAAAGTTATGAAGCTTGCGAAAGGCTACTATGGTGCACGGAGTCGAGTGTACCGAGTCGCCAAGCAGGCCGTCATCAAAGCTGGTCAGTATGCTTATCGCGATCGCAAGACCAAGAAGCGAGTGTTCCGCGCTCTTTGGATTACGCGAATCAATGCCCAGTCACGTGCTAACGGCATGACTTACAGTCAGTTGATAGCGGGTTTGAAGAAATCCAACATTCAGGTCGACAGGCGTGTGATGGCCGATCTGGCTGTGCATGACAAGTCAGCCTTTGCAGCGCTGGTCAATCAAGCTAAAGCAAGTCTGGCTGCATAACATAAGGCCTGCCTTTTCACGATTGAGTACATGTCATGGTAGATACCGTTTCCCTGGTTGATGCGGCACTGCGTGCCATAAACGACTCCGGCGATGAAAAATCGCTGGAGTCGTTGCGCGTAGATTTTCTTGGCAAGAAGGGCAGTCTTACCGAGCTCCTGAAAGGGCTTGGTAAACTGCCGCCAGAAGAGCGCCCGCAAGCAGGGGAGCGTATCAATATTGCCAAGCGTCAGGTTCAGGATGCGCTTGAGCTCCGTAAGAAAGATTTGGTTGAATTAGCACTAAACCTTCAATTGAATTCTGAAGCTGTGGATGTCACCTTGCCTGGACGTCGGCAGGGAGCGGGTGGATTACATCCAGTTTCAAAAACGGTTGAGCGAATTCAAGGGATTTTTGAGGCTGCGGGCTATGCGGTGGCAGTTGGTCCCGAAATCGAAGACGATTATCATAATTTTGCCGCTCTCAATATCCCCGATCATCATCCTGCTCGTGCCATGCACGACACATTCTATATTGATTCTGCCACCGTATTGCGTACGCATACATCGCCTGTGCAGGTCAGAGTAATGGAGCAGGGGAAACCCCCATTCAGAATGATTTGTCCGGGAAGAGTCTATCGATGTGATTCGGACATTACTCATACCCCCATGTTTCATCAGGTCGAAGGGCTGTTGATTGACGAAAATGTCAGTTTTGCAGATTTACGAGGAACTGTGGAAGAATTCCTGCAGGCTTTTTTCGAAAAAGATCTGGCTGTCCGATTCCGCCCCTCTTATTTCCCTTTTACCGAGCCATCTGCCGAGGTCGACATGGCCTGTGTGATGTGTGAAGGGAAAGGTTGTCGTATATGCAGTCAAACCGGTTGGCTCGAAGTAATGGGCTGCGGCATGGTGCACCCGCGAGTCCTCGAGCTTTCGGGCATTGATTCAGAGAAATACACCGGCTTTGCTTTTGGCATGGGGGTCGAGCGACTCGCCATGTTGCGCTATGGCGTGAATGATCTTCGGCTCTTCTTTGAAAACGACCTGCATTTCCTCAAACAGTTTAATTAGCCCGCCTGGCGGCGCACCAACGTCCTTTCGGCTTTCTGTGTTACAAGCCAATCAACAGAGTATCAAAACATGATTTTCAGCGAGCAGTGGATTCGCGAGTGGGTGAACCCCTCACTTACGACACAACAGTTGATGGATCAATTGACCATGGCCGGTCTGGAAGTCGATGGTTTCTCGGCGGTCGCTGGAAAATTCAGTGGCGTGGTAGTAGGTGAGGTGATGTCGGTCATTCCACACCCAGACGCGGACAAATTAAGAATTTGCGAAGTCAGTGATGGTACCGCGACTGTTCAGGTCGTCTGCGGCGCCAGCAATGTACGTGCAGGGCTGCGAGTTCCATTTGCACGTGTGGGAGCCGAACTACACTCGGCGGCTGGTGCTGCCGTTCTGAAGATCAAGCAGGCAAGGCTTCGTGGCGTGGAGTCAAACGGCATGCTCTGTTCAGCTCAGGAGTTAGGTCTTGCCGAGAGTGCCGATGGGCTTTTAGAGCTGCCATCCGATGCGCCAGTCGGGGAGTGTGTCCGGGAGTACCTGCATCTTGAGGATGTCAGTGTTGAGTTGGACTTGACCCCGAACCGAGGTGATTGCCTTGGAATCGCGGGACTCGCGCGAGAAATCGGAGCGCTCAATGGCCTAGTGCCACAGACTCCTGAAATCCCGGTGATTCCACCAGCTATAAGCGATACATTTGAAGTTAGAATTCTCGCCCCCGATCAGTGTCCGCGCTACTTGGGGCGCGTGGTCAGAGGTGTTGACGCTACAGTAGAGTCTCCATTGTGGTTGAAAGAAACGCTGCGACGATGTGGTATGCGTAGCATTGACCCCGTGGTTGATGTGACCAACTACGTGTTGCTGGAGCTCGGCCAGCCTATGCATGCCTTTGATCTTTCTGTTCTGAAAGATGGAATTGCGGTGCGTATGGCGCGTGCAGGTGAAAAACTGGTATTGCTGGACGGAAAGGAAGTCAGTCTGAGTGAGGACATCCTCGTAATTGCCGATAGCCAAGGTCCATTGGCGATGGCGGGAGTAATGGGTGGATTGAGTTCTGGAGTCAGCAAATCTACCAAGGATGTATTTCTGGAGTGCGCATATTTTGCGCCTTTGGCTATGGCGGGGCGTGCACGTCGTTATGGATTGCACACCGATGCCTCCCACCGCTACGAACGGGGTGTCGATCATAAGATTCAAGCTCTGGCAATGGAGCGTGCGACCGGGTTGCTGATAGAAATTGTCGGCGGGCAGCCTGGTCCTGTAGTTGAGAATCTGGGTAACCTTCCTGATGCGCCAGTTATCGAGTTGCGCCTCGAAAAAGTCATTCGAATGCTGGGATTGACAATACCTTCTTCGCAGATTCAAGGCATTCTCACGATGCTTGGGATGGAGGTGCTCAAGCATTCTGACGAGCTGATCGTGGTTAAGGTACCTTCATTCCGATTTGATATCAGCCTGGATGTAGATCTGATAGAAGAGATTGCGCGGGTATATGGATATAACCGACTTCCCAGAACTCGTCCGCTGACTCGTATGAGCCTGGGGGATCGTACCGAAACAAAATCTGGCGTTTCTGGTTTCAAGGACAGATTAATCGCGCTTGGTTATCAAGAGGTTGTGACTTACAGCTTTGTAGAGCCCGGTCTGATGCAGCGGGTGAATTCGACCCCTCCGGCAATCGCCTTGCAGAACCCGATTTCGAGTGACATGTCTGTTATGCGTACCAGTCTATGGTCTGGGCTGTTAAACGTACTAAAGCACAACGTGAACCGACAGCACGAACGCGTGCGTATCTTCGAAATGGGACAGGTGTTTCTCAAGAAGGGGGAGCGTACAAATTACCCTGCTTATCTCAGTGGTCTTATCTATGGGTCTCTAAATCCAGAAATCTGGTCTCACACCAAAAAGCAGCTGGATTTTTTCGATATCAAAGGGGACGTAGAGACTCTGTTGGATTTTTCCAAAAATCAGAATTCGTTCCGCTTTGTTCCGTCACAGCATCAGGCGCTTCACCGTGGACAGTGTGCGGCCCTGGAGTTGAATGGGGTTTGCATTGGAATGGTAGGGGCGCTCGATCCCGCCTTGCAGCGTGAGCTGGGCATTAATAGTCGCGTCTATCTGTTTGAATTGGATATCGAAAGTCTTCAAGGAGCAGAAATACCTAAAATCAAGGAGCTTTCAAGGTACCCTGAAGTTAATCGAGATCTCGCTATTGTGGTTGATGTGGAAGTCTCTGCTGCGCAGATTCTAGACAATGTTCGCGAAAGTGCAGGGGGCAGCCTGGCCGATCTTAGAATATTCGATGTATATCAAGGTGATGCAGTAGAGAAAACTAAAAAAAGCATTGCTTTGGGCTTGACCTTGCAGCATCCTTCGCGCACTCTAAGCGAAGACGACATAAATGAGATAATTAACAGGTGTGTCAAAGGTCTAGATGCTAAATTTAATGCAAAGTTAAGGAATTAACTATGGCAGATGGGGCACTCACCAAGGCAGAGATGGCCGAGCGACTCTTTGAGGAGTTGGGCTTGAATAAGAGAGAAGCCAAGGAGCTGGTTGAGCAGTTCTTTGAAGAGGTGCGTTTGTCACTTGAGTCAAACGAACAAGTTAAAATTTCCGGATTTGGTAATTTTGATTTACGAGATAAGAAACAAAGACCGGGGCGTAATCCTAAAACTGGAGAGGAAATCCCAATCAAGGCACGCCGCGTCGTGACATTCCGTCCGGGTCAGAAGCTTAAAGCAAGAGTGGAAAGCTATGCTGGAACCAAGCAATAACGACGAATTGCCACCGATTCCTCCCAAGCGCTATTTCACGATTGGTGAGGTTGGAGAGCTTTGTACTGTCAAACCGCATGTCCTCAGATATTGGGAACAAGAGTTTCCTCAACTCAAACCAGTCAAGCGCAGAGGTAATCGACGGTACTATCAAAGACAGGATGTGATACTCATTCGCCAGATCAAATCTCTGCTCTATGATCAAGGATTTACCATTGGTGGGGCTCGACAAAGAATGAGTGGCGGTGAGGAAGCTCAGAAGGTTGGTTTGGACAGCAAGAGCTTTAAGGAAATGATTAAAGATTTGGAAGAAGTGATAGCACAATTGTGAAAATACGGTAGAATTGCCGCCGCTTCTCACCCGGTGGGTGGATGTTCTGAGTGGGGATGTCCGTATAGCAGGTGGTGATGGCGTATCAGATAGATGCAGAATTCAAGAATTCATTCCGATCCACTTCAGAATATTTCTTCCGCTGATATCAACAGTTTCGGGGCATAGCGCAGCCTGGTAGCGCACCAGTCTGGGGGACTGGGGGTCGTAGGTTCAAATCCTGCTGTCCCGACCAAAATAAAAAGGGCGCCTTAAGGGCGCCCTTTTTTTATCTCGACTGCTCGATATTACTGTCGAACGTAACGCTTGATTCCACCCACAGGGCCTACTTCAGCGCCGTAGATTACTCCATTACGATCAGCTACTACACCTTCAGCAGTGCAGGTGCCAGTGCAATCCGGTTTCGGATCAGGAATGAACGCAGTAACTTCGCCAGTCGCTGCATTTCCGACTCGAATGCCTCGGAGCCATGCAATGTGATCTGGATTGACGGAGCCTGATTCAGAGTCTGCAGCGTAAATAATGTCGTTCTTGTCGATGTACAGTCCGCTATTGCGGCTGAACTGATACCAGGTGTCGAGACGAGTTCCTTCCTGATCGAAAATCACTACACGATTGTTGCCACGATCCGCGACGAACAATCTTCCTGTGGAGTCCATGGCAAGAGAGTGCGGCTGTTGGAATTGATCCGGGCCTGTTCCAAGTGAACCCCATTCTTTAATGAATTCACCATTGCTGTTGAATTTCAGTACTCGAGCTGTGGAGCCAGGAGCATTGGAGTGGCCTTCACCGATGAATATGTCCCCATTGGGTGCTACCAGGACGTCATTGGGCTGGAACAGATAGCCAGGAGCGCGTGCGCCGCCTGCTTCACCGATGCGCATCAGCAATTCACCAGTAGGGCTGAACTTCAGGACTTGATGACCTTTCAATTCGGCTGGTGCTGTACCGTCGGTTGTACGGTTGTCACGACCATCGGTTACCCAGACATTGCCATCTGGGTCCACGTGGATACCGTGTGGCCACATAACCATTCCCTTACCGAAGCTCGTTACCATATTGCCGTTGGCGTCAAACTTCATGATAGGATCGAGGACGCCCTCGGCGCATGGGCCTATGTTGCCGCCACATCGTTCTGCCACCCAGATGCTGACGCCGTCACGGTCAATTTCGACAGCGCTGGTAGAACCCCAGGCTCGTCCCGCTGGCATCTTTGCCCAACCTTCGATGGTCTGATATGGATTGGGCAGGGCATTAACCGGGGCCATATCCGGCTGTGCGAAGCCCAGCATCGGCAACATGGCGACGGCTGCAGTTAAGGAAACAAATGCAGATTTAAAGCTCTTATTATAGTTTGACATAGGCGGAGGAAGCTCCCTTCATAGCTAAATGGACCGACAGAATAATGCACCTCATTGGCTAATTCAATGAGTATGCTGCATGCTGTCTTTGGGTAAGGTGATGTGAAATTTATATTTCAATAACAACATAATAATGCTGTGTCATGATCATTTGGCGGGTGTATCTGAACTGAAGGGAAGGCTGGTGCATGAAGGATTTGGAAGAGGTAAGGGCGAAAGTAGCCGAATTTGCTTCGGAGAGAGATTGGGATAAGTTTCATTCTCCCAAAAATCTGGCTATGGCGCTCAGTGTCGAGGTTGCGGAATTGGTAGAGACGTTTCAGTGGCTAACTGAAGCTGAATCATCAAGTCTGTCAATAGAGCAGTTGGCGGCAGTAGGCCACGAGATAGCGGACGTACAAGTTTACCTAGTGAGACTCGCCGATAAACTTGGAGTAGACATATTGCACTTGGTCGAGGAGAAGATGCGGTTGAATGCGCACAAATATCCGGTTTTGAAAGTGCGCGGCAGTGCAAAGAAGTACACCGAATACTGAGTTTTGTATCCGCTGAATTGATCTGGCGGCTGGCGAGGATGAGGAATGATTGTGGCTGTATACGGAACCCTCAAACGAGGGATGGCTAATCATCAGCTGTTGGTCGATTGCAGATTCGTTGGCGAAGATTGTCTTGCGAATATTGTCTTGTATGAACTTGATGAATTTCCAGCGGCACGATTAGAGCCATCAGATGGAATCCAAATTGAAGTTTATGAGGTTTCGCAACGGGTTTTGGCCAAGTTGGACAAGTTGGAGGAAGTTGATTATGCAATGCCTGAAAATGGGCTCTACAGACGTGTTCAATGTGCTACAAGATTTGGAGTTGCCTGGATCTACCTTTATAACGGCATGGTTCAAGGATTTCCGAGATTGACGACTGGGAGTTGGCGACCAATATGAGTAATTCCCCTAGTGCTAGTTCAATAACAGAGGATTCATTTTGAGCGCTGAACGCTGGATCGATTTGCGTAGCGATACTGTCACGCAGCCAGGCGTTGAGATGCGTCGCACCATGGCGCGTGCTGATGTTGGCGATGATGTATATGGCGAAGATCCGACAGTAAATAAGCTCGAATCGACCCTTGCCGAGATGGTTGGTATGGAGGCTGGGCTTTTTCTTCCAACGGGAACACAGTCAAATCTGGTAGCTCTGCTTACGCATTGTGGTCGCGGCGACGAGTATATTGTTGGACAACAGGCGCACACATATAAATATGAAGGGGGTGGAGCTGCCGTGCTGGGTGGTATTCAGCCTCAGCCGTTGGATTTTTCCGAGTTTGGGGGATTGAATCTGCAACAGGTCGAGGCGGCCATCAAGCCATTGAATGACCATTTTGCACGCACGCGACTCCTGTGTTTGGAGAACACCATGCAAGGCAAAGTGTTACCCGTTCAGTATCTGATTGAAGCGAATCGTCTGGCCTCCAGCAGAGAGTTGAAGCTTCATCTTGATGGAGCGCGAGTGTTTAATGCTGCGGTGGCGCTGAGCGTGGATGTGGCCGCAATAACAACGCAATTTACGACCGTCTCAGTATGTCTTTCCAAAGGGCTGGGTGCGCCAGCTGGGTCGGTCTTGCTGGGAAGCTCTGATTTCATAAAAGAGGCAAGGAGATGGCGCAAGGTCACCGGCGGCGGAATGAGGCAAGCCGGCATACTGGCGGCGGCCGGACTATATGCCTTGGAGAATAACATTCAAAGGCTTGCTGAGGATCACTTTCATGCGAGACAGCTTCAGGAAGGGTTGTGTGATCTGGGGTATCAGGCTGCTCCCGCTCAGACAAATATGGTCTTCGTTGATATTGGCGATGTTGACTTGGAGTTATTCTCCGTGAGTCTGCATAGCTGTGGGGTGAGGATTAATCCTGCCCGTCGCCTTCGTTTGGTGACTCATCTGGATATCTCTGAGGCGGATATCAAGAAAACCATCAAGGCTTTTGCAGCGTGTCGGACTCTGAAACCCCAGGCGTCCAGCTTGTTTCTTTAGCAAAATGTATGCTTTATGATGCGGGGGTCTCCTGAGAGACAGGACTTCCTGAACCCAATCTTTAGCAAGTAGACTCCAATCAAGGTGTTGCTCGGAATGCAAACTCTGAAGGCAGAAAAGGTTTTTAAAGCCGGTGAAGTAATTATGACCCAGGGAGATGCCGGGTTGTGCGCTTACTTCATTCAAAAGGGGCGAGTAGGGATAGTTGTCGAAAAGTCAGATGGAAAGCTATTGCATATGGGGACGCGCGGTCCCGGTAGTATTATCGGTGAGATGGCGATTGTCGATAATCAACCTCGCAGCGCAACCATCAAGTCGCTTGAAAACTGTACGCTGCTGGAAATCACAAAAGACGATTTCGCACGTAGTGTGCGTGGTGCCGATCCTATTGTGAGGCTGATCGCGCAAGTTATTCTGATGCGCTACAGAGATATTTTAAGGCGCTCTCAAACACTATTGGCTGACAGTGCAGATAGCCCGTCAGCAGAGGAGTTGGAGCGCGAGTACGCAGAGCAGATCAATGTTGTTGAGGCCATCAAGATGGCCAACGAATTCAAAGTCGCAATAGCCTGCCAGCAGCTGATCCTGAATTATCAGCCGATACTTTCCATGGAAACTGGTCGGATTCTGGGCTTTGAAGCTTTGATGCGATGGCAGCATCCAGAGCGAGGATTGATACCACCGGATATGTTTATTCCGATGGCAGAGGATAGTGGCTTGATTGTGGATGCGAGCCGCTGGGCCATAAGAGAAGTCTGCCAGATGCTGAATCGTCTGGATAAGGCGCGGCCAGATATGCAGGATCTTTATGTCAGCGTAAATCTCTCGGCGACTGATTTTGATGACGAGAGCTTTCTGGACAATCTTTACGATACTCTCGAAGAGACTGGTATCCCTGCGCACCGAATACATATTGAAATAACTGAGCGACTTCTCCTGAAACAGCCCAAAAACGTCAAAGAGACTCTTGATAGCTGTCGTGCAAGAGGTATGGGAATCGTCATCGATGATTTTGGCACCGGCTACTCTTCCCTCAGTTACCTGCATCAGTATCCAATAGATACGCTAAAAATCGACCAGAGTTTCATCCGCAAAATGCGCGAAGATGCAATGGTCTTTGGTCTGGTCAAGTCGATCCTTTCCCTCAGCCAGAATATGAACATCAAAATAATTGCAGAGGGAGTAGAGGAATTTGAGGAATCCAAGTTGTTAAACGAGCTGGATTGCGAGATGGCCCAAGGTTACTTCTACTCGCGTCCGGTCGATGAGATGCAGGTGCTGGATTTGCTCTTAAAGCACAATGGTTCGTGCCCCGCGTTACCCTGAATAGCTCGAACGCCGGTTCGGTAGATACTCATCCCACTGTAATTGACCTTTTTACAAAAACGTGTAGTCTTCGGAGGAACATAGCCTTAAGAAGACCGTGCGCAGCTTGCACCTGTGCGCCTCCCTACAACAACTAAAAACATCGGAGTACCCAGTCAGTGAACCCACGACTAACGCGAAGGCGTTTCATCAAAGGAGTTATTTACTCCAGTGCTGCCGCCGTGTCCGGTGCAGGTTTTTACCTCACCAACGCCCAATCCAGACCAGCTGCTGCTGTTGAGCGACTGATCTCGATTAACGTCAATGGACGTACCCGAAGAGTCGATGTGTTGCCACAGGAAACCCTGGCACATACATTGCGCTACAAGCTGGAATTGACCGGGACTAAACTCGGATGCAATAGAGGTGAGTGCGGAGCCTGTACGGTTCTTATCGACGATGTAACCAATTATGCGTGTTCGACTCTCACCCATAGCGTCAAGCAACGGGCTGTTACTACTGTGGAAGGGCTGCAATCACCAGATGGACAATTGCACCCGGTCCAACAGGCTTTCCTGGATGAACTCAGCCCTCAGTGCGGTTTCTGCACGCCCGGTCAGGTAATCGCTACAGTAGCTCTGCTGAAATCCAATCCCAAACCTACTCGTGAACAGGCACGCCAGGCACTCTCGGGTAACCTTTGCCGCTGTGGCGCATACGATCACTATTTGAATGGCGTCATGCGCGCCTCGGGGCAATTGTCATGACATTTATGTACATTGGAAAAAATTTCACTCCGCCTGATGTGCAAGGAAAAATTACCGGACAGGCTCGTTATGCCGAGGATTTTCGTAAAGAAGGAATGGTATTCGCCAGGTTGCTGACCAGCCCCGTTCCGAGTGGAATGGTCCGCAATATTGATGCATCTGAAGCGCTCAGGATGGATGGCGTGGTCGGTATTCTCACCGCCGATGATCTGCCCGCTGCCCCAAGGCCTGGTGTGCCAGCATTGACCAATGAACTTACTTATGTCGGTCAACCAATTCTTGCACTCGTCGCGATCTCTGAGCAAATAGCTGAAAATGCTCTGGAGAGGATCAAATTGGACATTGAACGTCGTCCATTTGTAGTGGACCCTCTGGTGAGTCTCGCTGCTGGAGGTCCGGATGCCTATCCTGAAGGCAATGTGATGGCACGGACGGCGGACGGAATGGCCCTCAAGTCACTGAAATGGGCCCCTCAGTCGGTGGAAGCTTTCCGCAATGGTCGCGACCCAGGGGACGTTGAGTTCACTACAGAATGGTCCTACGGTGATCTGGATGCCGCTTTTGCAGAGTGCAGTGTGATCGTAGAAGAGCCTTTCGTGACTGCTGGATATCCGCACCACTCCCTTGAGCCACGTACCTGTATGTCTTACTGGGAAAATGGCCGTTGCTATTTTCACGGATCGTTGCAGAGCCAAAGTGCGGCGAACGCGCCTTTGGCGCGTATGCTTGGAATCGAGCTGAAGGATCTATGCTTTATCAATGAAACCACCGGTGGCGGTTTTGGATCAAAAATCGGCCCATACCCATTCATGGCGATCTCTGGTTATTTATCACGAAATCTCAATCGCCCGGTGCAAGTGCGCATTACTCGTGAAGAGGAGTTCTTCATCGGTTCCGCGCGGTCGGGAATGCAGGGTTGGATAAAGGCCGGTCTCAAGCCCGATGGCAAAGTCGCGGCTGTCGATGTGATAATCGTGAACGATGGCGGATCCAGCGGATCGGGTAGTGGCTCATCTTCTGCCGGAGCCATTTCGGTCGTTTATCAACCGACTGCCATGCGATTCCGTGGCGTTTCCGTGTTCACCAATACTACCCCTCGTGGTGCACAGCGTGGCCCGGGCCAGAATGAAATGCATGCTGTCCTCGCACCGATCATGGACAAGGCAGCCAATCAGCTTGGAATAGACCGACTGGCATTCAGACGTCTGAATGCTCCAGATAATAATGCCAAAGTTGAGGCTAATCAGGGGCCGGTGACCAGTGCATATATGAGAGAAGCCATTGATATGGGTTCCCTACTGTTCGATTGGCCAGCGAAAATCAGTCAGCCGCGCCGCAATGGAAGCAAGGTGATCGGGGTTGGTGTTGGGATGGCTTATCACGGTGCTGGCAACAACGGTTTCGATGGTATTGTCAGAATAGGTCCGGATGGCAAGATTTACCTCCATACAGGCGTCGGAAACCTGGGCACATATTCTTATGCGGGCACAGTTAGAGCAGCAGCTGAAGTTCTGCAGTGCCGCTGGGAGAATTGCGAAATTGTGCGTGGGAACAGCGATCTTGGTCTGCCGCACAGCTCCGGGCAGGGTGGAAGTAACACCATTTTCACGCATACCCGTTCGAATTATGTGGCAGCCATGGATGCTGTTGGCAAGCTGAAGGAGATCGCTGCAGCTGAGCTCGGCGGCACTGTTGACGACTACAGTATCGGTGAAGAGCGCGTATTCAAGACAGCCACGCCGACGGAAGGTCTGACCTACGCGGAAGCGGCACAGCGCGCAATTACTCTTGGTGGCCGCTACAGTGGTGCGGAATATCCCGATGACATCAATGAGTTGACCGCTCTTGCTGTGCAGAGAATTGCAGGCAGCGGGTTGATCGGTGTCGCGAAGGATAATCTTGAAAAGAATGGCACTGCCCCAGGACTGGCAATCGGGTTTGCTGAAATCGAGCTGGATCTCGATACCGGTAAATACGACATCCGCGATTATCTCGGTGTTGCCGAATGCGGAACAGTAGTGCACCCCAAAGGCCTGTCACACGGCATGAATGGTGGTGGCACATGGGGAATGGGGATGGCCGGATTCGAGCGACACGTTTACGATCCTCAGAATGGTCTTCCTGCGAACATTGGGCTATATCAGAGCAAGCCGCCGACAATCCTTGACGTGCCAGTAGTGATGAGGAATGCCGCAGTCAACATAGCGGATCCTCAGACTCCGATCGGTGCCAGAGGTATTGGTGAGCCGGCGATGGGATGTGCGGCAGCGGCGGTGATGAGTGCCATTGCGGACGCATTGGGTGGACATTTGTTCAACCGAACCCCAGTAACGCCAGATATGATTATCGATCACGTGGCGCAAAACACCTACAACAACAAGTCACTGAAAATAAACACATTCTGAGGTTATTATGCCATCACATGACGTTATGCCGGATATCGAACTCTACCAGCCAGTACAGGTAGAGGATGCGCTAGCGCTTGCGACCAGATTGGCCGACAGGGGCTGGCTTCTGGGTGGAGGGCAGGATACTTATGGCTGGTTGAAGGACCGGACTAAAGTTCCTGAAGCCATGATTGACCTCAATGGTATTGAGTCTCTGCGTGGGATTCGTGAAACCGCTGATGGGGTCGAGATTGGTGCTCTGACAACGCTGACCGAGCTTGTCAATAACCCGCTGATCAAAGAGCGCTACTCTCTGCTTGCTTCAGCGGCTGAAAGGGTAGCGAGTCCTCAGATTCGCAATGTCGGAACTGTGGCAGGCAACGTGGCTCAGGACGTCCGCTGCTGGTATTACCGTAGAGGTCTTTCCTGCTACCGTGCAGGCGGTAACCTGTGCTACGCGGATACGCCGGAAGGTATGAACAGAGAGCATGCCATATTCGGTGCTAGTCGTTGTGTGGCTGTTACGCCGTCAGACACCGCACCCGCACTTGTGGCGCTTGAAGCCTCGATGGTCATCAGAAGCGAAAGCGGAGAACGGGTAGTGGCCGCAGAAGATTTCTTCATAGGCCCTAATGTGGATATTCAAAATACTACTGTGCTGCGACCAGGAGAAATTCTGACGTCAGTGCGTTTGCCGACGACCTGGGCCAATGCAACATTCTACTTCGAGAAAGTTGCTGATCGAAATGCCTGGGATTTCGCATTGGTCAGCATCGCTGCAGTCATGCGCGAATCAGGAGGGGTGATCCAGGACGCCAGGTTTGTTGCCGGTGCTGTTCAATGTACCCCGCGACGATTGCTGGATGTAGAAAGTGCCGTGCGTGGGCAACCACGAACGGAGGCTA
This sequence comes from Gammaproteobacteria bacterium, assembly GCA_030654835.1. Taxonomy (GTDB): domain Bacteria; phylum Pseudomonadota; class Gammaproteobacteria; order Pseudomonadales; family Pseudohongiellaceae; genus UBA5078. The sequence goes on from JAURWS010000020.1 coordinate 61,172, forward strand.
CTGCACAGTCATTGGGAACCCTTGCGAGTCAGGGTGCTCAGCCATTGAATCACAATGGTTTCAAACTACACCTCGTTGATAGTCTGGCCAAACGAGCACTGCTTGGTTGATCATCTCCGACAGTCTCTGCAGGAGCTTCTGCAGAGACTGTCCGGCTTCAGGCCCCATAACGTTCAGCTATTCCTCTGTGTGTTATCCATCGGCGGTACTTACAGTCATATCTGCTGGAATCCAACGAAGGGGAATTTTAGAAAATGATGAGTGAGCTGGCGGATTGGCTTTCGAATGCTCCTGTCAGGGATTTTTCAGCGAGTCTTCTTTCATCTATCCCCGGCCTTCCGCCAGTGTTGCAGACGATACATTTGTTGAGCATCGTCGCGATCATGGCCTCGATTGTCATGATTGATCTCCGTGTTTTAGGTCTTGCTGTTCCCAGTCAGGATATCGGGGAAATGATTACCCGCCTCAGCCCGTGGACACTGTGGGGTATCGTCGGAGCGGCGTCTTCAGGAGTATGGTTCATACTCGCAAGACCTAATCGATATTTTTCCAACCCGGTATTTCAAATCAAATTTGCATTGCTTGCTCTAGCGATAATTCTTACTTTTGCCTTCTATCGATGGGGTCGAAATCAGGCCAGTATATGGGACGAATCTAGTAGCAGATTCAGTCTTGCAAAAGCATACGCATTTGTTTCTTTGTCGTTGTGGTTAGGAGTTGTTATGGCAGGACGCTGGATAGCCTATTCTGAATATCTGTTCTGGCCTGGATGAGGGGTGAACTTCAGTGCTGAATGAGTTCTTCTTGAGCCTGGAATATCTGCCATTGGCTCAACATATCGGAGCGACCTGGTGGTTCCCGCTGATTGAGTCGCTGCACGTGGTGAGTATCACGCTGATGCTTGGCGCGATACTCATGGTTGATCTTCGTGTACTGGGACTCGCTGCCACTCGCTATTCAGTCAGTACCCTGAGTCGTGAGTTGGTCCCATGGTCTGCTGTCGCCCTTGGTGTAGCCAGCGTAACAGGGATTGCCATGTTCATTACAAGAGCCAGTGCCCACGCCGTCAATCCAGCCTTTCAGATCAAAATGCTGCTAATGGTTTTGGCTGGAATTAATGTGGCAGTCTTTCATCTGATTATCTTTCGACACAATGTAGACTGGGATCCTCGGATCAACACATCTGTTGCGGCGCGGTTGGTGGCGGCATCTTCGATCGCCTTATGGATAGGTGTCATGCTTGCTGGTCGCTGGGTCGGGCACATAGTGTGAAATCAAGACCAGGTGGCCAGGCGGATAGTGGTATGACGACTTTCGAGAGTCGCTTTGTGGATATGTTTCCAGCTGACACACAGACAGCTAACCATGGTCGACAAGTGTATGACGCGTTGTATTCAAGAGTACTTCCCACCCCGGTGTCCGCGCCGACTACTTTGATTTGGTCGCGGGACGTTGCAGCCTGTTGTGGGTTCGATGCGGATTTTTGTCGCAGTCCCGAGTTCGCGCAGGTTTTTGCGGGCAATAAGCAACTGCCTGGCATGCGCCCGTATGCAAGTCGTTATGGAGGGCATCAGTTTGGCAACTGGGCCGGACAACTAGGTGATGGGCGGGTCATCAATCTTGGTGAGGTGTCTCGACAGGCTGCTGGTTCTCTCACTCTTCAGCTCAAGGGCGCCGGCCCGACGCCATATTCCCGAGGCGCCGATGGTAGAGCGGTATTGCGCTCTTCCATTCGTGAGTTTTTATGCAGTGAGGCCATGCATTTTCTGGGAGTGCCGACCACGCGCGCGCTGAGTCTCGTATTGACCGGCGACTCAGTCGTCCGGGACATGTTTTACGACGGTAATCCCGAGGAGGAGCCGGGGGCTGTTGTATGCCGAGTTGCACCCTCGTTCATTCGCTTCGGACATTTTCAGCTTTGTGTAGCAAGGGGTGAGCACGAATTGTTGAGGCGATTGCTGGATTTCACGATTACAAATGATTTCCAGCACCTGCAGACAGGTTCGAATTCGGCCAGCTCCCGTAGTGAGGTCTATAGTCTTTGGTTTGATCATGTCTGCCGTCTCACGGCAGACATGATCGTGCATTGGTTCAGAGTGGGCTTTGTGCATGGGGTGATGAATACCGACAATATGTCGGTTCTTGGTCTGACCATTGACTATGGACCATATGGTTGGGTTGACAACTATGATCTGAATTGGACTCCCAACACGACAGATTCCGAGATGCGACGGTATCGATACGGTCACCAGGCCGCCATCGCGCAATGGAACCTGTGGCAACTGGCCAGCTCGATTGCTGTTGTCATTGGAGATACGGCGTCCCTCGAACTGAGCCTGAAGCGCTTTTCCACATACTACGAGACAAAGAAACAGGACATGCTGGCGTCCAAGCTTGGTCTTCGGCAGTTCGACAAGGGAGAAGGGGATGAAGAGTTGCTGGCCAGCCTTGATGCGATGCTGCAGCAACAAGAAACCGACATGACGTTGTTCTATCGTGCCTTGGCAGATTTTGATCCGAATAATCCTGCTGCCAGTTTTCTGGACACCATAGCCTGTGCGTTATACGCCCCAGTCACACTAGAATCAGATGAGGGCGCTGTTATCAAAGCCTGGGGAGAGTGCTATGCACGACGTGTGTTGCGAGACAATGTGCCCTGGCATGAGCGAAGGAACCAGATGAACTCCGTCAATCCGCGCTTTGTCTTGCGCAATTATCTGGCGCAGGAAGTGATCGATAAAGCGCATGCCGGGGATTATGAAATGTTGCACGAACTGCACAGTGTTCTCATGCAGCCGTATGCTGAGCAGGCAGATTATTCGCGCTACGCGCAAAAGCGCCCCGAGTGGGCTCGCCACAAGCCGGGGTCGTCAAGTCTATCCTGCAGTTCATAGGTATAAGGGGTTTCGATAAAGGTTCTCTCCCGCTCTGGAGAGAACGCCACTACCGATTTTCACTTCGAAGGTTCCTGAGTGACGAGATCCGGCAACGTCAGGATTTGCGCTGCAACCTTGTTTTGTCTGTCCCCTGCAGAATCGCCAGGTTCATTGCATAACTCTAGAGTAACCTTCTGATCCACCAGCTCACAGGGTAAAATGGCCAGGAGTTCGTAGGCCCCGTTTTCGGTGCGCGCCACACTAACGATTTCGCCGACAACTTCGCTTTTGTGAATGACTGTCGAGTCCAGTGACGCTCGGATTCCGTTCACGGCTATCCGATAGAGGCGCTTCTTCGCAGTCGCTCTGTAGTACATCCGAGCCACAATCTCCTGGCCGGTGTAGCACCCTTTCTTGAAGTCGATGGTCCCATTCAGGTCATAGTTCAAGAGTTGCGGAGTATAGGTGTCCTGAATCGCCGGAGTGATGTGGACGATTCCTTGACGTACATCGGCAAGTTCCCACTCCTCCAGGTCGTCAGTCACCCCGAAGTCCTCTAGTTTTTCCAGCGTCTCATCCTGATCGACAGAGATAAGCACTTCATAGCGTGGTTCGGTATCAGGGAGTCTGTAGACAACACCTCCTTCGATCTGCAGAACCTGACCCTGGTTTTCGGGGGCACTTCCAAACAATGACAACACCGTCTCCTTTGCACTCTGACCGTAAACGCCATAGCGCTGATATTGACTGGTTTCAACGCGGGTACTCGCCTTGGAGAAAACGATGTACTTGTCGAGAATTTTTTTCAACGCATAGCCCATCCCGCGTGCACAGAGTAGGTAGAGAGACCCATTCATCCCAATCACTCGCATGTCACTTATGATTCGCCCGTTGATATCACAGTAAGCGGCAACAAGGCTTTTTTCGGGAGTTACGTGATCGATATTACCGGTGAGTTGTCCTTGTAGAAACGTGGCGGCATCTGCGCCTGTAACGGCGATCAGATCAAAATTGTTCAGGTCAGTCAGCATGCTTGCCATGGATCTAGCTCGGATAAAATCAGCGAATTGGGATATCATGAGGCACCGATTGGTGGGCACTTCAGGTTTTTACATGTTAACAGAAATTGAGTACAAGAAACTTGCCTGGCATAGCAGAAGGGGAATGCTGGAGCTTGATCTGTTGCTTTTGCCGTTTGTGGAAAGACATTTGCCGACGCTGAATGGAGCGGATCAACTGCTATATCAGCGTCTGTTATCGGAAGAGGATCAGGACCTGTTTGCCTGGCTGCTCTTGCGTCATCCAGCGCCAGATGCCGAGTTGCAGAGAATGGTCGGCTTGATCAGAGTAAGTGTAGCAGCCTGGTGAAGAGATTAGCTGTGGCACTGAATTGGCTTTCACGGAGGAAAGCAGATGCTGCTCAGAGTGGAATTGGCACCTTCCCGCCTGCTATTTGCAGGAATTGCGATATCGTATCTGCTAGCCCTTGCCAGTCTGGTGTTTGCGGATATTCCGCCTTGGGCTTCCTGTGTTCTAGCGCTTGGGATTTCCTTCAGCGTGCTGTCGAGTCAGTTCCGGCGTACGCAGCCCGTCGCATTGCTCATTTCTGAAGACATGATTCGTCTGTATTTCCCCGATCGTCAGATCAGCGTCTTACTGGAGACAGAGTGCCACTGCACCCCCTGGGTGCAGATTTTGCATTTTCGCGAATGTTTGCAGGAACGTGCTCTCACTAACCCCACATTCACAAATTCCACGCTCACTGAGCCTGACTCATTGCCGGTATCAATGCCCCGGCTGGGCACAACCCGCTACCGCGTTATTCTACTGCCTGACAGCTGCAGAAAGAGTATGCGTCGAAAGCTTGCAGTTCTTCTGCGCTGGCATCGCTTCGCCCATGCTACTCAGTTGGTGTAGGCGGTACTAATCATGAACAGAGTGTTGCTCATAGTTAGTCGGAATCAAAACTGTGTCCTCTGCTACCGGAGAGAGTTCGGGGTAGTCCAGTGTGTAGTGCAGCCCTCGGCTTTCCTTGCGGTGAATCGCACACTCCACTATTAAAGAGGCCACCAGCACCAGATTGCGCAATTCCAACAGGTCTTTGCTGACGATGTAGTGCTTGTAATAGTCCGTCGTTTCTTGTTCCAGTAGTTGAATTCTTCGCCTGGCTCTTTGCAGGCGCTCGTCTTTACGCACGATACCGACATAGGCCCACATGAACCTGCGCAGCTCATCCCAATTGTGGGCGACGATGATTTCTTCGTTGGATCGCGTGACGAGACTTTCATCCCACTGTGGGATTTCATCGGGAGTGCAGGTGGTGGCGATTTTTCTGCGAATGTCATCACTCGCACTGAAAGCCAGCACAAAGCATTCGAGCAAGGAGTTGCTCGCCATGCGATTGGCTCCGTGTAAACCTGTAAAGCTGGTCTCACCAATTGCATACAGGTTAGGCAGATCGGTCCGCCCCTGTTTGTTCACCATTACGCCCCCGCAAGTGTAGTGCGCAGCCGGCACCACGGGTATGCGCTCCTTGGTGATATCGATGCCGTATTTGAGGCAGCGAGAATATATTGTGGGGAAATGCTCCGTGATGAACTCTGCAGGTTTGTGTGTGATGTTCAAATATACGCAATCGCACCCCAGTCGCTTCATTTCGTGGTCAATCGCTCGTGCCACGATATCGCGCGGGGCCAACTCACCGCGAGAATCGAATTTATCCATGAAGCGGCTGCCGTCGGGCAACTCCAGAACTGCACCTTCTCCCCGTAGAGCCTCGGTAATCAGAAAAGACTTTGCATGTGGATGGTATAGGCATGTGGGATGGAATTGATTGAACTCCATGTTGGCAACCCGACACCCCGCTCTCCAAGCCATCGCGATTCCGTCTCCCGTGGCGCCATCTGGATTGGTTGTAAAGAGGTAGGCTTTGCTGGCGCCGCCCGTGGCCAGGATGACAAATTTCGCTCGAAAGACATCAACATCACCTGTTTGCGGATTGAATATGTAGGCTCCAACACACTGTTCACCTTCAAGACCAAGCTTGTTGCGCGTGATGAGGTCAATTGCCATTCGGTTTTCATACAAAGTGATATTGCTGTTGTTGGCGGCTCGCCAGGCCAGCGTTTCAAATACCGCCCGGCCCGTTGCATCTGTGGCATGAATGATTCGGCGATGACTGTGCCCCCCTTCCTGAGTCAGGTGCAGAGGGGCGAGGTTGTCAGGCTGCAGCGGTTCCCGGGCAGGACCATTTTTGGCCTCTTCAGGTGCAATGGTGGTGAAGGGCACCCCTTGCTCGACCAGCCAGCGCACACACTCGCCGCTGTTCTCCACCACGTGACTCACCATGTCCAGATGGCACAAGCCTGAGCCTGCATCGAGAGTGTCCGCGATATGTGCCTCGATGCTGTCCTCATCATCAAGGACTGCGGCTATCCCTCCTTGTGCATAGTAGGTCGCTCCCTGACTTAGCTGTCCTTTGCTGATAACGGCCACTTTGGCAAAGTCGGCGGATTTCAATGCCAGTGTCAGCCCTGCAGCACCGCTGCCTATGATCAGTATGTCGTAGTCGTAAAAAGATGTGCTATTGTTCGCGCTCATAGTGGCTATGGTTCTTTCACTGTAGTGGTGGAGAGATTGCGGACTGCATCGGGCAGGCATTTGTCCAAAGGACTTATCTTACAGCGTGGCACACATTGTGTGCCATCGCGACCGAATGCGTTGTTCTGACATCAGCACCTAATGCTGAAATGGCGAGTATCTTGATAATCCCTCTGGTTCATCCTTTGACGAAGCAAAAATCCATTCCTGTTGTTTGTCAGCCTCCGTTGTGGAGTGGTGATGCATGAAGAATGATACTGACCAACAGCTCGTGGATCGAGTATTGAATGGTGAGAAGGTTGCGTTCAACCTCCTGGTGCTTCGATATCAACATAAAGTCGCTGCGCTGATCGCTCGCTTTGTGAAAGACCCTCATGAGGTGGAAGATGTATCGCAGGAGGCGTTCATCAAGGCTTATCGCGCGCTGGATTTGTTTCGTGGCGAGAGCGCCTTCTACACGTGGCTCTACAGAATCGCGGTCAATACTGCCAAGAATTACCTGGTGTCCAAAGGGCGACGTCCCCCAAGCCTTGATGTCGACATGGACGACGCAGAATTGGCAGAAGATACACCTGCACTTCGTGATGTTGATACTCCAGACGCGAATCTTGAGAGAGAACACCTGCAGCGGGTCATTAACCAGGCCATAGAGGACTTGCCGGAAGATTTGCGTACCGCGTTCACCCTGCGGGAATTTTCGGGTTTAAGCTATGAAGATATTACGGAAATCATGGATTGTCCCGTCGGGACGGTCAGGTCGCGAATTTTCAGAGCGCGTGAGGCGATCGATAAAAAAATTAGAGAATTGTTGTAAATAGCTATGGAACGAACCAGAAGGCCCGTGGTCAAAGGGTGAGAAATGGAAATCTGAACAGAGATCTTCTACCTGAAATTTCAACTGTGATGTGGGATTGAAGTCAACAGAGGTTATGCATGAGCTTGGATCATAATCAAAGCAAGAGCTTCGATGAGTCTTTGTCGGCATTGATGGATAACGAGGCAGACGATCTTGAGCTGCGTAGATTGTTAAAAGAGTTGCCTGAGAGCCCCGCGCTGTTGCGAACCTGGGGGCGTTTTCATGAGGCGCAATCTTTGCTGCACAACGAAGAGATGCAGTCCTTGTCTTGCTCTGCTTGCAACAAAATTCTCGATGCCATCGCGGCTGAGCCTGCTTATTCCGGGAAGGCTGCCATGCCCTCCAGCGCGACCAGAAATTTGATCAGGTCACAGTGGCGGGAATCGGCAGGGCGCATGGCCATTGCTGCCTCCGTGGCGCTGGTGGCCTTCATTGGGCTGCAGTCAGTTCTGTTGGATCCTGTTCCGCAACAATCTCTGGCTGATCAAAATGCCGATGCTGCATCTGAATTGGTTGTCAGTAGTGATATAGCAAGGCTGGACCAGTCGAGTGGTTTCGATGCGCAGGCTCAACAGCGTCTGGACGACTATATCCGCAGTGTGTCCATTCAATATCGTGAAGAGGCGGCGGGTGTGCCGCAATTTAATATCCTCCAGGATTCTCAGCTGATTCGGCAGGTTAATCAGATCGGAAATTAGACCTCTTGTACGAAATGACAGGCTTGCCACCTGTTGTTTCGCAACTTGTCATCTCTCCCTCTAACTCTTCCTGAAAGGGCCGGAATTTCCGATTCTGGTTCTTTATCATTCAGACAAAGCTTGCTCGATGCGATTGTGCGCTGTACTTTACCCCGGCGCACAGCGAGTTGTGCGGGCTGCTCAAGATATTGTTGTTCTGAGATCTGAAGGTGAAGAAATGAAGAATCTGCGACGAAGTTCGACATTTACAGGAGTTTCACTGCTGCTCCTCTCGTTGGTAGCATGTCTTGCTGCGACCGCAGCAGCAGCGGCATCTCTCCCGGATTTTGCCGACCTGGTCGAAAAGAGTGCCCCAACTATCGTCAACATTGCGACTATTCAACGTCCGGAATCCGTGGACGGTGGTCGTGACAGGGATATTGAAGAGCTCCTGCGTCGATTGAGCCCCGATGGCGATGCCCTCCCGGAATTGGAAGAGACCCCCAGTCGCCCGCGCGGTGGCGTCGGCTCGGGCTTCATTATTTCTGAAGATGGCTATCTCATTACCAATCATCATGTTGTCGTTGATGCAGATGAAATTACAGTGACTTTGAATGATCGCCGGGTTTTCCAGGCCGAGGTGATAGGCACTGATGAGTTGTCGGATATGGCTCTTCTCAAAATCGGCGCCACGGGTCTTCCTGCTGTCAGCTTCGGAGATTCGGAACAGGTCAGGGTGGGAGAGTGGGTGTTGGCGATTGGCTCCCCATTTGGGTTGGAGTTCTCGGCGACGGCCGGAATTGTCAGCGCCAAAGGGCGAACTGTGCCGGGCAATCAGACCAGTTATGTCTCCTTCATACAGACCGATGTGGCTATCAATCAGGGAAACTCTGGCGGCCCGCTCTTCAATCTGGACGGCGAGGTGATAGGCATTAACTCGCAGATACTGAGTAGTTCCGGAGGCTCCAACGGTGTCTCTTTCGCCATTCCCAGCAATGTCGCCCTCAATGTGGTCGAACAACTGCGTGAAAGCGGTACCGTAAGCAGGGGCCTTCTTGGTGTCCTGATCAAGGACGTGGATTACGCGCTTGCCGAGGCTTTCCAAATGCCGCGTCCAAGAGGTGCGTTCGTTGACGAGGTGCAGTCAGGGAGTCCTGCTGAAGAAGCGGGGGTTCTGAACAACGACATCATCATAGCCTTCAATGACAGTGAGATAGAGGCCTCTTCGATGTTGCCATTCTATGTCGGTCAGGTGCGCCCTGGGATTACCGCGCGATTGACCATCATGCGCGACGGAAAAATCATCACCTTGCCCGTAGTCGTCGGCAGTTTGCCGGGGGCAGGCGCGTCTGCCTCCAGAGAGCCAGAGGTTGAGCCAAGCACGAACAGCCTGGGGATCTCCGTCAGCGAACTTGGTCGAGAGGCACAGGAAGTCTCTGGAATATCTGGAGTTCGAGTGGAGGAGCTGCTTGAAGGCCCTGCGGCTGACGCGGGGTTGATGGTTGGGGATGTGATTATTGAACTTAACCGGGAAGCAGTGCCGAACATGAGCGAATTCGCCCGCGTGGCTGATGCGCTGCCTGGCTCCGGGTTTGTCCCTGTCCGTATTGTTCGAGAAGGACGTGGCACTACCTTGGTGCTGCAGCTCGAGTAGTCCGCCGAAGCCCGCCGACCCGGCGCATAACCTGGGTTCGGATTTGCGCCGGGAAAACACTGAGAATGACTGTGTTTTCCCAGTGGTCCAGCACGGCTTCCGCCCTAAAATTCCACTGACAGTCCTGACCTAATACTGTAGACTTGCGCCCTGATTTTCAGCTCAAGTCCGGTAATCTGGTGCCTTGCGAGGCGCTTTTTGCAGTTTTCTCCAAAAAATCAGCCCCCATTAATTTTGTCCAAGTTGTGATCCTATCAAGTGAGTGATTTAAGCAGTATTCGCAATTTTTCGATAATTGCACACATCGACCACGGCAAATCCACGCTCGCGGATCGCTTCATTCAGACCTGCGGAGGGCTGGAAGAGCGCGAGATGAATGAGCAGGTGCTCGACTCGCTGGATATCGAGCGTGAGCGGGGCATCACCATCAAGGCGCAAAGCGTCACTCTCTACTACACCAGTATCAAAGACGGGCGCAAATATCAGCTGAATTTCATTGATACGCCTGGCCACGTTGACTTCACCTACGAGGTATCACGATCACTGGCGGCTTGCGAAGGAGCTCTATTGGTTGTGGATGCCGGTCAGGGGGTAGAGGCTCAGTCCGTAGCCACTTGTTACACGGCGATAGAGCAGGGGCTGGAAGTTATTCCTGTGCTCAACAAAATGGATCTTCCTCAGGCAGAGCCAGAAAAGGTGCGTCAGGAGATCGAGGAGATTATCGGCATTGATGCGTCAGCAGCCGTGTGTGCCAGCGCGAAAACCGGTATGGGCGTCGTCGATATTCTTGAAGAACTGATTCGTCTGGTTCCGCCACCCGTCGGAGATGTCGACGCGCCGCTGCAGGCACTGATCATTGACTCCTGGTTTGACAATTATCTGGGTGTCGTTTCTCTGGTGCGTGTGAAGCATGGCACGCTCAGAAAGGGCGACAAGATTATTGCCAAGTCGATCGGGAAGGCCCATCTGGTCGATGGTGTCGGTGTATTCACCCCCAAGCGTCTGGAGACCGACGTGCTGAGGGCCGGCGAAGTAGGCTTCGTGGTAGCTGGCATCAAGGAAATCAAAGGCGCTCCCGTGGGTGATACGTTGACTCATGCGTCGACTCCCAATGTGGATGCATTGGAAGGATTCAAGAAGATTCAACCACAGGTCTATGCCGGTTTGTTTCCAGTGTCCTCCGACGATTTCGAGAATTTCCGTGACGCGCTCGAAAAGCTCACGTTGAACGATGCTTCGCTGTATTACGAGCCTGAGAGTTCCGACGCTTTGGGTTTTGGTTTTCGCTGTGGCTTCCTCGGCATGCTGCACATGGAGATTGTCCAGGAGCGGTTGGAGAGGGAATACGATCTATCTCTGATAACCACTGCACCAACGGTGGTGTATGAGGTGCTTCTGACCAATGGCAAGACCGTGCGTGTGGACAGCCCGTCGGCATTGCCTGCAGTCACTTCTATCGACGAGATGCGTGAGCCGATTGTGCTTGCCAGCATCCTGGTCCCTCACGAATACCTCGGCAATATCATCAATCTGTGCATCAGTCGCCGTGGTGTGCAGCGTGATATGCAGTTCATCGGCAGACAGGTGTCATTGCGATACGAGCTGCCTATGAATGAGGTGGTGCTGGATTTCTTCGATAAACTGAAATCTGCCAGCCGTGGTTATGCGTCTCTGGATTATCACTTCATCCGCTTCGAACCTGCCAACCTGGTGAGATTGGATGTGCTGATCAACGGCGACCGCATCGATGCGCTGGCGCTGATCGTGCATCGTGATCAGGCCCATCACAAGGGCCGTATGCTGGTAGAGAAAATGAAGGAACTGATTCCGCGGCAAATGTATGATGTTGCTATTCAGGCTGCCATTGGTGGACAGATCATTGCCAGGCAGACCGTCAAGGCATTGCGCAAGAACGTGACGGCCAAATGTTACGGTGGTGACGTAAGTCGCAAGAAAAAACTGCTGGAGAAGCAGAAGGCTGGCAAGAAGCGAATGAAGCAAGTGGGCAACGTTGAAGTTCCCCAGGAAGCCTTCCTCGCGGTACTCAAGGTTGACAGTTGATGGATATTGATTTTTCGTTGGTATTGCTGATTCTGGTGGTGATCTCGGGGTGCATTGCTCTCTATGATCGACTCGCGCTGGCCGCTCCACGCAAGGCGTCTGCGGATCGCTTGCGCAAGGCGCAGACCGTTGAAAGCGCTGCTATCAGGCAGGCGATCGCAGTGGCTGAGCAGGAGCCTGTCCTTGTCGAATATGCAAAGTCGTTCTTCCCGGTTCTGCTCATTGTTCTGGTCTTGCGCTCCTTCCTGGTAGAGCCGTTTCAAATCCCTTCAGGTTCGATGATTCCAACGCTGGAAGTAGGCGATTTCATACTGGTCAATAAATACACTTATGGTCTGCGTCTGCCAGTTGTAGGCACCAAGATTGTTGAAATGAATGAACCCAGGCGTGGCGAAGTCATGGTCTTCATTCCGCCACACGACAAGCGGTACTTCATCAAGCGGATTGTAGGTCTGCCAGGGGATACCATTCGCTACGCAGACAAGGTCTTGAGCGTGAATGGCGAGCAGATTATGTCGGAAGTGATCGACAGTGTGCAGATCGAAATGCCCAATGGCATGGAGCAGTCAGGTGTCCTCTTGAACGAGACCCTTGGTGAGGTTCAACATCATACGCAGATTGTCAGTACTCCCGCGCGAGATGGGGGCAGAAATGTCTGGGTGGTGCCTGAGGGGCATTACTTCATGATGGGGGATAATCGGGATAACAGTGCTGACAGTCGCGTCTGGGGGCCTGTACCGGAACAGAATATTGTAGGCAGGGCTTTCGCGGTCTGGATGCACAAGGAGCCGGGCTGGGGTCTGCCGACTTTTGGCCGTAATGGTCTGATTCGCTGAAACGCCGACTGCTTCGCGGTAACTGACTGGGACAACACTAGAATACCCACTGGGCAATAAGAAAGCTGATCCTGATCGCCTAATTTCCTTAGACAAAAGGTGGTGCTATGAGCGGTGTTAATAACGGTGGAGTTGTCGGTACTATGAAGAATTTATCCATGCCTGCTGCTCAGCAGGGTTTTTCCAAGTTTGGTCTGCTGATGACGTTGATCGTTCTGGTCTGCGTCCTGACCTTCGGATTGAAAGTCCTGCCGGTCTATATCGACCATAATTTCGTGAAGGGTGTTGCCGAGGATATGGTCGAGAGCGGGCGTGCATCGAGCATGACGCAGGCCGAGGTGCGTGAAGAGGTGGGTCGTGGTCTCGCCATCAACAACGTTCGGGGGTTCGACATCAACAACATCACCACGTCCATCAATGGTGGCGATTCGGTGATATCCATCAAATATGAGCGACGCATACCGTTGTTCTCCAATGTGGACATCGTGGTCTCGTTCGATGACCGCGTAGAATAAATGATCGCCAGTGTCCGTCAGCTTGAGAAAAATTTTTCGTATCGGTTTGCAGATCGCTCGCTGGCCGAGTTGGCGTTGACCCATCGCAGCGCTGGCCGCATCAACAATGAGCGACTGGAATTTCTCGGTGACGCCATTCTGGGATTTCTCATTGCGGACGAGTTGTTGCGACGGTTTCCTGATTCTCCTGAGGGGGCATTGAGTCGCAAGAGATCACTACTCGTGAATCAGCAGACGCTGGCCAGTCTCGCAATCAAGCTGCAATTGGGAGAGATCCTCGTGCTTGGGCCAGGAGAACTCAAGAGTGGTGGCAAGAAGCGCGAGTCCATCCTTGCCGACGCTGTTGAAGCAGTGATTGGTGCTATCTATCTTGATGGTGGATTGGAGGTTTGCAGGATGGTCGTCTTGGGTCTGTATTATGATCTGCTTGATAACGACCTATCGGCGGTAACTGCGAAGGATTCGAAGACCCGGTTACAGGAATTGTTGCAAGCCAGGTGTATGCCTTTGCCTGTCTACAAGGTCGTATTGATCGACGGTGAGGAACACGAGCAGAATTTCCTTGTCTCCTGTCAGATTGGTCTCCTGAGTGAATGTTCCCTCGGCAGGGGTGCCAATCGTCGCTTGGCCGAGCAGCAGGCTGCGAGCAAGGCGCTGGAGGCGTTGGGGATATAATTTGTTATAGTGCGAATCGAACAAGTTTTTGGAATGGGAGAGCGAAAACGCTGTCTGTGAAATACAATCTTCGTGAAGAGTAATATGCCAGAAGAAAAGAGTGTCGAAACGGAACAGCATTGCGGCTTCATCGCCATCGTCGGGAGACCGAACGTGGGGAAGTCTACGTTGCTCAATCATCTGCTTGAGCAAAAAATCAGTATTACCTCGCGCAAACCTCAGACCACCAGGCATCGTATCGTCGGTATCAAGACGGTAGGTCAGAATCAATTCGTGTATGTCGATACCCCGGGTATTCACAAGGTTCAGAGGAAAGCCATCAATCGCGTGATGAACAACACTGCTACCAGTGCACTCGCCGATGTAGATGTCGTGCTGTTTGTAACGGAACGGCTCATCTTCAATGAAGAAGATGAAATGGTTCTGGAGGCTCTGAGCAAGGTCAAAGTGCCCGTCCTGTTGCTTATCAATAAATGTGATCAATTGGAGTCACGTGAACGTTTGCTGCCACACATAGAGCGCTTGTCGAAACGGCGGGATTTTGCGGAGATCATTCCTCTGTCCGTTCTGGGCGGACATAATCTTGATACGGTAGAGAGCTGCGTCTTGAAGTTTCTTCCGCAAGGCCCGTTCCTGTTTCCCGAGGATCAAGTCACGGATCGCAGTTCGCGATTTCTGGCGGCGGAGATCATCCGCGAAAAGATTACTCGTCAGCTCGGCGATGAGCTTCCTTACGAAGTCACTGTTGAGATCGAAAAGTACACTATTCAGGGTGGCGTCGTGCACATCCATGGCTTGATTCTGGTCGACAAGGAGAGCCAGAAGCAAATCATCATTGGCAAGAACGGTGATCGTCTCAAGATGATTGGCAGTGCGGCGAGATTGGACATGGAGAAGGCCTTCGAGTCAAAGGTCATGCTCAATCTTTGGGTGAAGGTGAAGAGTGGCTGGGCAGATGATGAACGAGCGCTGCAAAGCCTTGGCTACCATCAGGACTGAGTCCTTATTCGAGTGACACCGGCACAGAGGTAACGGTCATGGCAGTTCGGATCAATCTGCAACCTGCCTACGTCCTGCATACACAACCCTATCAGAACACCAGTCTGCTGGTGGATTTCTTCTGCATTGATCATGGACGCATGCGCGCCGTTGCAAAGGGCGCACGTCGTCCAACCTCCCGCATCCGCTCATTTTTACAGCCTTTCCAACCTCTCCTGATCAGCCTCGTTGGCAGGTCTGAATTGAAGACATTGAGCAACGTTGAGGGAAGTGTGAACGCCTTCAATCTGCAGGGCACCAGACTCTTCAGCGGACTGTATCTGAATGAACTTCTAGTCAGGCTGCTACAGGGGCATGAGAGTCATCCCGCCCTCTATGACGCTTACCAGCAGGCGATGATTGCGCTGCACGGCGAGCGCGACTTGAATACCATCCTGCGTCGGTTTGAGCTGAGTCTTCTGGATGAGCTTGGCTACGGCATCAATCTGGAGACCGATAGCAACACTGGTTTGCCAATTGACGCCAATGCTCACTATTTTTTTGATCCTACAGTGGGGTTTGAGCGCGTTGCCGATGTGGTGCTACGCGCACAAAATATGTCTGTCTTCTCGGGCCGGGAGATACTGGCTCTTAAAGCTCTTGAATTGACCGAGAAGGCGTTGAGCAATGCGACTCGGCGTTTGACACGGATTGCGCTGCAATCGCATCTGGGTGAGGCGCCATTGATGAGCCGCGAGTTATTCCTGCGTCGACCCTCGTCGTGAATTGTCAGGTAGTATTCAGACATGTCCTGGCCCGGGTCCTGTGCGAGGCTGGCTGGATTGCTTTCAGGCGCTGGCAATACAGGGTAAAATCGCGCAAAACCTTGTTACGGTAGCGCACATGCCCACAAATTACCCTCTGCTCGAAAGCCAGATTGGCAATACACCGCTTGTCAGACTCGCGCGCTTGCCGGGTCAAACCAGCAATACGATTCTGGTCAAGCTGGAAGGAAATAATCCCGCTGGTTCCGTGAAGGATCGTCCCGCCTACAACATGGTCGTGCAGGCGGAGGCGCGTGGCGACATCAAGCCAGGGGATACGCTGATCGAAGCAACCAGCGGCAATACGGGGATTGCGTTGGCGATGGTCTGTGCCGTGAAGGGTTACAAACTCATTTTGATCATGCCCGACAACATGTCTGCGGAGCGTAAGGCGTCAATGTCTGCCTATGGTGCGGAACTGATACTCGTGACTGAATCACAGGGCATGGAAGGTGCGCGGGATCTCGCTACCCGCATGAGCACGGAAGGGCGCGGCAAGGTGCTGGATCAATTTGCCAATCCTGATAACCCCAATGCTCATTATCTGCATACTGGACCCGAAATCTGGCGTGATACAGCAGGGCAGGTGACTCACTTCGTCAGTTCTATGGGGACAACCGGCACGATCATGGGCGTCTCGCGTTTTCTGAAGGAGCAGAACCCTGCGGTTACCATTGTCGGGTTGCAGCCGCGCGAGGGATCAAAAATTCCAGGTATCCGTCGCTGGCCCGTCGAATATCTTCCCGCAATCTTCGACGCATCGCGAGTGGATGTGGTCATGGATGTTGATCAACGTGATGCGGAGCGAACCATGAAAGCCTTGGCGCGTGAGGAAGGGATTTTCTGCGGGGTATCTTCCGGGGGCTCGGTTTTTGCCGCTCTGGAGCTCAGCAAGTCGCTGCAAAATGCCGTCATTGTTGCCATCGTTTGTGATCGCGGTGACCGCTATCTGTCCACCGGGGTATTCGCCTGACCTCAACCGGAAATCCTCTCTTGCCAGTTGCAATGGTGGTCACAGGATGGTGGCCTTTCAGAAGCAACTGCCTGTTCCATTCATTCTCATTTACAAGAAATCGCTATGAAGAAAACCAGACGACAGCGTCACAAGCTTCCCACTGATGCTGTGGAAATCACCATACAACGTCTCAGTCATGAGGGTCGTGGTGTGGCGAATATCGATGGCAAGATTGCCTTCGTGGATGGTGCACTGCCCGGAGAAACCGTGACGGCTGTCTTCACAAGTCGGCGCAGCCAGTTTGATGAACTCAAGGTTCAGGAAGTGCTGGTGCCTTCTCCAGATCGCGTCACTCCTCCCTGTGTGCATGCGGAAATCTGTGGTGGCTGCTCCATGCAGCATATCAGCTCGCAGGCACAGATCGCCCTCAAAGAAAGAGTTCTGCATGAGCAAATGAAGCACATCGGAGGTCTTTCAGGATATGCACACCTGCCCCCGGTGCTTAGCGAAACGCAAGGCTATCGCCGCAAGGCGCGACTTGCTGCCCGTTATGTCAGCAAGAAAGAGGAGATGCTGGTTGGTTTTCGGGAAAAGAACAGTTCATTCATCGCCCAGATGAACAGCTGCGCTGTGCTCGTAAAAGAGGTGTCGGATCTTATCGCCCCTCTGCGCCAGCTTCTCGTCGGTTTCGAAGGCAGGCTCAATATTCCTCAGATAGAAGTGGCTGTGGGAGAGAGGATGGTGGAGCCCGGCCCAGACAAATTGATGCGCTATCAGGTTGCCTTCATCGTGAGGCATCTTGAAGCACTTTCGCAGAGCGATCATGAGCAATTGTTGAGTTTCGCGCAGCGTCATGAGATCGACCTGTATCTGCAACCCAGTGGCCCCGATTCGGTGCACAAGGTCTGGCCGCAAGAGGGGGGCGAACGTCTCTATTACACGCTGCCTGAATTTGGCTTGCGAATGGCATTTCATCCCAGCGACTTTACACAGGTCAACGGTGGCATCAACAGACGCATGATTTCTCAGGCGCTGACCCTGCTGGATCTGCAGCCGGACGATGTTGTGCTGGATCTTTTCTGTGGACTTGGGAATTTCACGCTGCCAATGGCGACGCAATGCGCACGAGTGGTTGGTGTGGAGGGAAGTGATGAGATGGTGCGCAGGGGAGAGGAAAATGCTGCAGCCAATGGCATTGCCAATGCGTCTTTTTACTCGGCCAATCTTTGTGTTGATTTTGACGAGTCGAGCTGGGCGCAACCTGGTTATAGCAAGATATTGCTGGACCCTCCTCGTTCCGGGGCGATCGAAATAATTCCGCGTCTTGCCGCATTGCGGGCGAAAAAAATTGTCTACATCTCCTGTAACCCGGCCACCCTCGCCCGGGATGCGGCTGAATTTGTCAAGCATGGCTACACGCTGACACAAGCAGGTGTGATGGATATGTTTCCACACACCTCCCATGTGGAATCAATGGCTGAGTTTGTGCTCGTAAAGCCCTGAGTCACAGGTATCCTCATTCGAAAACCCTCGCCAGGTGAAAAATTCAATGGTCCAGGTAAGAGAAAATCACGCGTTCAACCCAGATGGCAGTATCTGCTTTGATGAATGGCTGGAGAGTCTGCAGGCCCATCGCAGCCTGGACAGGCATGAGCAGATCCGGCGCGCCTGCGACTTGAGCTGGCAGGCGGAACAAAAGGCTATTGCGGCGCACAACACCTGGTCTTCGGGCACCAGCAGTTACATCACCGGGCTGGAGATGGCAGAGATCCTGGCAGAACTGCATCTCGACAGTGAAACTCTGATTGCCTCAATTCTCTATCGGGCGGTTCGTGAAGCTCGCCTGAACCTGGATCTCCTGCGCACTGAGTTTGGTGATGGTGTCGCCAAACTTGTCGAAGGCGTATTACGCATGGCGGCCATCAGTGAGATGGATACCACCAGGCAGCATGTGCTGGGGCAGAGTGATGATCAGGTGGAGAATGTCCGCAAGATGCTGCTCGCATTGATTGATGACGTGCGGGTTGCACTCATCAAACTCGCAGAGAGAACTTGTGCCTTGCGTGCCGTCAAAGGCGCTCCCGAAGAGAGGCGTCGGCGCGTGGCACGCGAAGTGTTCGAGATTTATGTGCCCTTGGCACATCGACTGGGCATAGGGCAGCTTAAATGGGAGTTGGAGGATCTGTCATTCCGCTATCTGCAGCCGGAAAATTACAAGCGCATAGCAGCATTGCTTGATGAACGCCGCGTCGACAGGGAGCGCTTTGTCAGCGAGGTAACAGAGGAACTGCGTCGGCAACTGGAAAGGGCGAACATTGACGCCGAGGTCACCGGTCGCGCCAAGAACATCTACAGCATATGGCGCAAGATGCAGGCGAAGAATCTGGATTTTACGCAGATTTATGATATCCGTGCCGTGCGCATTCTGGTTCCGGAGATTCGCGACTGCTATGCCACACTGGGAATCGTTCACAATCTCTGGCGTGTGATCCCCAATGAGTTCGATGACTACATCGCCACTCCGAAGGAAAACGGCTATCAGTCGCTGCATACGGCAGTCATTGGCCCCGATCGCAAGGTGTTCGAGATACAGATTCGCACCTTTGCCATGGATGAGGATGCCGAGCTGGGCGTATGCGCTCATTGGCGCTACAAGGAAGGCATTAAAGATCCCGGATACAAGGACAGATACACTGAGAAGATCGCTTGGTTGCGTCAGTTGCTGGCGTGGCACGACGAAATGGGGATGGTGGGTGGTCTTGCCGAACAATTGCGCAGTGAATCCACGACCCCTGACAGAGTTTATGTGTTCACCCCGGAAGGCCATGTGGTGGATATGATGAAGGGAGCCACCCCACTCGACTTCGCCTACTACGTCCATACCGAAGTGGGCAATAAATGCTGCGGCGCACGCGTCAATGGCAAGACTGTTCCGCTGAATTATCCTCTGCAAACCGGAGACCGGGTTGAGGTGCTTGCTGACGACAACAGCACGCCCAGTCGTGACTGGCTTAAGCCTGGGTTGGGGTACGCAAATACTCCGCGAGCGCAGGCCAAGCTGATTCAGTGGTTCAAGACGCAAGGGCGTGAACAGAATGTCGCGCATGGGAAAGCCGTGCTCACAGAGGAATTCTCTCGTCTTGCAGTCGCAAACCCCAATTATCGGGACCTCGCCCGCAAACTAGGCTACAAGAATGAGGATGCCTTGTTTGCCGCTATAGGTGTCAGCGCAATTACAGTGGCAGAGGCCATCAATGCCGCCCAGGAATTGTCACAGCTGCTGTGCATGATTGATGATCCTGCTATTTCGGCAGAGCAGGAGGGTAAATCGGATGTTGTATACGGTGCAGGTCGTTTGCCGGCTCAATTGGCGGGATGCTGCAACCCGAAACCTGGCGATGCGATTGTTGGTTGTGTCATGGATGCCAATCAGGTAATCGTGCATCGTTCGGATTGCCCCGAGGTGAGCGTGTATCAGAAGATGCGCCACGAGAACCTTATTGATGTGCAGTGGAGTGAGGGTCGCAAGGTCAGCATGCTGGTGGATATCTACATTCTCGCCTACGACAGGGGAGGATTGTTGCGCGACATTACGACCATCCTCGCCGATGAGAAGATAGAGGTCATGGAAGTGAATACCCGTACTGACCGCATATCGGGAACAGCCAGGATGCAGCTGCAGGTCGAGGTAAGTTCTCTGCAGGTACTGTCGCGGGTGCTCGAAAAAATCAGCCGATTGAATAATGTTATCGAGGCTCGCAGACTCGACGCGGTCGACCCTGATCGTGGAGAGTTCATCTCCTGAGAACGTTGAAGACAAGCGAGCATGCCAAAGGAAAGCCGCCATGAATGAAAAATTCACTATTGATCAGTTGCTCGAGGTCATGGCCAGTCTTCGTCATCCTGAGCTGGGGTGCGAGTGGGACAAGAAGCAGACCCTGAAAAAACTCACCTCTTACACTCTCGAAGAAGTTTACGAGGTGATCGATGCAGTGGAGCGTCAGGATGATGCACACCTGCAGGATGAGTTGGGTGATCTTCTCTTTCAAGTTGTGTTCTACACGCAGATAACGAAAGAAGAAGGGCGATTCGACTTCGGTGATGTCGTGCGGTCAATTATCGAGAAGCTCTTACGCCGTCACCCGCATGTTTTTCCCGATGGCACTATTGCGAGCTTCGGCAGCAGTCTGAAACCAACTATCAGCGCTGAGCAAGTGGCCGTCAACTGGGAGTTGATCAAGAATCAGGAGCGTTCTCGCAAGGCGTTGGGTCGTTCTGAACGTGTGAGTCTGATGGACGATGTGCCATCTTCGCTTCCAGCGCTTGATCGTGCAGGCAAGCTGCAGAAGCGCGCGGCGACAGTGGGATTTGACTGGCAGAATATACGGCCTGTCCTGGACAAGCTGCAGGAAGAGATTCGGGAGTTGGAGGTCGAAATTGATGCTCGCAATCACGACAGAATGGCTGCAGAGTTAGGCGACATACTCTTTAGTTGCGTCAATCTTGCGCGGCATCTCAAGGTGGAGCCGGAGGCTGCATTGCGTGATAGCAATCGCAAGTTCGAGAGACGCTTCCGCGAACTGGAGGAGTTTTCAGCCGAGCAGTCAAGGCTGCTGTCAACGCTCTCGGCAGAGGAGATGAATGACTTGTGGGAAACGATCAAGCTGCGTGAGAGCGAAGCCACGAAATAGCGGGTTCTTGATTTGAGGCAATCAGTCGCGCTCTCGCCTCCCCCTTGTCCTTGTTTTGCCGCAGTCGTTTAGTGTATGGTCGTTTCTTTCCCGGCTCTGCATCAGACGTATTTGCATCTTGATACGTCAGCATCTCACCTCTGTGCAATGAAAGAGGAAGAGGCAGCTGCTGAATCCTGAATTATGAGAATTCCCAATACAGTTTGTTTAATCTAGAAAGTGTCCCGATTCTCCGGAGTCGGGATTGACCCAGGAGCAAGTTATGCGAGTGATTTTGTTGGGGGCGCCAGGCGCCGGAAAAGGAACGCAGGCGCAGTTCATCACCTCCAAGTTCGGTGTGCCGCAGATTTCTACAGGGGATATGTTGCGAGCAGCGGTAAAGGCTGGTTCAGCTCTTGGTTTGATGGCGAAAGAAGTCATGGCGGCAGGCGGGCTGGTTACTGACGATATCATCATCGGTCTGGTCAAGGAACGGATTACCCAGGAAGACTGTGTCAATGGATTTCTGTTTGACGGATTCCCACGCACTATTCCTCAGGCGCAAGCAATGGAAGATGCCGGTATCCCTATCGATGTGGTCATTGAGATTGATGTTGCGGATGAGGAAATTGTCAAACGTCTGGGTGGTCGCCGAGTGCATCTGGATTCAGGTCGCGTTTATCACGTGATTTTCAATCCGCCCAAGTCGCCGGGTGTAGACGATGTGACTGGTGAGGCACTGGTACAACGGGATGATGACAAGGAAGAGACTATTCGCAAGCGCCTGCAGGTCTATCACGCTCAAACACGACCTCTTGTAGAGTTCTATCAAAAGCTTCAGGACGCGGGACACGCTGTCAGGGTTGTTCGATTGAACGGCCTCGATGAAGTAGATGTGGTACGCGAGAAGATATTAACCTTGCTCTCAAGTTTCTAAACCTCACTGGCGATGTATGCCGTTGTATACATCGCCAGCTTAACCATTCTTTTTACCGCTTCCGTCAGGCGTCTGCTCTCCGTAAAATCGAATTAATTCTTCCCCCTTGCATAGCATTAAATCCTTTTTTTAAAATTATCATCAGCAATATTTTCTTCAAACATTGATGTGCATTCTTTGGTTGTTGGCATGACCGTGAATCTTGAATCGGTTTTTTTCTAAAAAAAATCAATTTAAGTTGATTTTTAGATGAATTTGAGCGGGCATAGCTATATGACGGATATTTTTTATGCTATGGTGGGATTCAAACGTGGGTACGCCCGTGTTGAAGAAATTAAGATGGTTTTGTTCCACATTTCAGGAGAGATAACAGTATGGCTAAAGTTAAAGCGACAAAGAAGGCGCCTGCTAAATCGGCAGCAAAAAAAACCGGTGATGCTGCTCTTGCAAAAGCAGAAGCATCTTTAGCAAAACTGCAAAAAGAATCAGCCGCACAGACCAAAGCTCTCGCCGCTGCTCAGGGCAAAGCTACTGCAGCGAAAGCCAAAGTTGCACAAAACGCTACCGCTGCTACCAAGAAAGTCGCCGAAAAGGCGAAGTCTGCTGCAGACAAACTCGCTGCCACGGTCCGCGAACTTAACGCTAAACTCAAGTCTACACAATCCAGTGTCAAATCCGCTCAAGAGGCTGCCAGAGCAAAAGTTGCTGCTGAGGCTAGAAAGAAAGCTGCTGAAGCCAGAAAGGCGAAGTTGGTGTCGAAAGCCGAATCCGATCTTGCCAAGGCTGTTAAAGCATTTGCCGATCAGTGGAAAAAGAAACGCGCCAAGTCTGATTCTGCTAAAGAGGCTGCTCGCACCAAGAAGGAAGATCTGAAGCGCAAGATCGCTGCCAAGAAGGCCGCAGTGAAGGCGAAGGCCGCCGCTCAGAAAGCTGCGGTCAAGGCAAAAGCGGCAGCCAAAAAGCGAATTGCCAGAGAGCGCCTGCTTGCGAAGCGTACCTTGACGAAAGCCAAAGCAGCGGCCAAGAAATTTGCGATCAGAGAAAAAGCGCTGGCTCGCAAAACTCTGTTGAAGGCCAAAGCCGTAGCCAAGAAAGCGCCTGGTAAAGCAAAGGCTGCCACGACAGCAATTGCAAACAGCGTGAAGAAATCTGTTGCCAGTGTTGTGGGTAAAGCCAGGGCTGCAGTGAAAGCAAAGACTGCAGTCAAGAAGGCAGTACCGAAGGCGGCCGCCAAGCCAAAAGCAGTGGCTAAGCCCAAGGTTGCCGTAAAGCCCGCAGTAAAAGCAGTAGCCAAGCCTGCCGCAAAGGCCGCCGCTAAACCTGCAGCCAAGCCAGCAACGAAAGCGGTTGCAAAACCGGCAGCGAAGGCAGTTGCAAAAGCAGCCGCGAAACCTGCTGCCAAGGCAGCGGCGAAGCCTGCAGCAAAAAAAGCACCGGCAAAGCCTGCAGCAAAAAAAGCAACGGCTAAACCGGCGGCCCCCGCTGCACCAGCGACAACGCCTGCCTCCGCTCAGGGCTGAGTTCGAGCATTGGCATTGAGTCGTCGCTCGAATTGTCGATTCAATGCCGGAATTTGATGCGCTAAACAAGAATCCCCCAGAGACATAATTCTCCGGGGGATTTTTTATTTCCTTCGGTATACTCCCACCATGCCTAGAATCCTCTCCATAGATACCTCAAATACACTGTGTTCGGTTGCGCTTTGCGATGATGAGCAAATCACCACGAGCATCAGTGATCAGCCACGGCAGCATGCTCGCAGAATTCTCCCCATGATTGCTGAACTCCTGGCCGCACGAAAGTTGCGATCATCTGATCTTGATGCCATTGCCGTCGTCAGCGGGCCCGGCTCGTTCACAGGGTTGCGCATCGGGGCGGGGGTGGCGCAGGGGCTGGCTTTTGGTGCTGGCATTCCGGTGATAGGCGTATCAGCCCTTGAGGTCATCGCAATGAAGGCCCATCGTACTTGCGGACATAATCATCTGCTTGTTTGCGTGCGGGCGCGTGAGGATGAAATTTACAGTGCCGCTTACAGCGTGTGTGGGAGTCAGCTTACCCTGCAGGGACGGGAGATGGTCGGTGGGCTCAGTGAGCATCACTTTGTCGGAGCGGACGAAACTGCACAATGGTTTGGGGTAGGTGACGGCTGGCTTTACGCAAAGGAGTTGAGCTCGGGTGGCACACTTATAATAGCGGGATATGATTCGCACGAGATTGTTTCTGACGCCTCCACATTGAGTGAAATTGCCAGTTTGAAGTGGGCGCAGGGTGAAGGTGTCGCCCCGGAATTGGCGTTGCCGGTTTATCTGAAAGAACAATTGGACTATCAGCAAGTACCGCAACAAGTACCGCAACAAGTGTCGCAATAGAAATAGCGGCCTCAGTAGTAGCATCAGGAGTCACATGGAACTCGATATTTTTAAATTCACCTTTCTGGCCGTTCTGCAAGGCATTACCGAGTTTCTGCCAGTGTCCAGCTCTGCCCACTTGATTCTCCCCAAAGAATTGTTTGGATGGGAGGATCAAGGACTCGTGTTTGATGTTGCCGTTCATGTCGGCAGCCTGATTGCGGTCGTCTCCTATCTGCGACGTGACATCGCCACCTTGTTCATGGCCTGGATGCGCTCCTGTGTGGGGAAGGGGACAGATAAGGATGGTCGAGTTGCCTGGTTCATCGTACTGGCAACAATTCCGGCAGGAGTGGGTGGTCTGCTCTTTAACGATGCGGTGGAGCAGTATTCGCGCTCCATGCTTTTGATAGGTTTTACCTCCATCTTTTTCGGCATCGTGCTTTATTTTGCAGACAAATACGAAGGTGTTCGTAAACCGATGGATAGTATGAATATCAAGACCGCCATCATCATCGGGTTTGCACAGTTGGTTGCGTTGATACCTGGAACGTCAAGGTCGGGGATTACTCTCACAGCAGGATTGTTTTGCGGACTCGACAGAACTGCAGCAGCTAAATTCTCCTTTCTGCTGGCAATCCCTATCATTGTCGCGAGCGGCTTGTTCAAAGGTCTGGAGATGATCGAGACCGGAACATCGGGGCAGTGGGCCATCCTCTTCTATGCGATCGCTGTCTCGGCAATTGTCTCGTTTGCCTGTATCCACTACTTTCTGAGTCTTATCACGCGCATTGGATTTCTACCCTTTGTCATCTATCGAGTGCTTCTGGGGCTGCTGTTGCTCGCGATCTATTTTCTCAGAGTGGCGTAAGCCACAGGCAGAGGGAGCATGTTGTTATCCATGAGTATCTCCCGCGTTTGCGTTGCGCCATCCATCGAGGGCGGCCCTGCCTCGGGGACGGCCTGGGGTGGAGCGCCTGAGTCCCAGGCACAGCTCGCCGCGCGTCTCTCATTGCCACTGTGGTCTCCTGAGACAGTAGCTGAGGAGCAATGCGACTTCCTGTTGTTCTATGACAATGCCTGTCTGTCTCTCCAACAGAATGATCAAGGTGCATCAGGCCCGCTTTGCGTCGATTTCGAGGATGCCACGCTCACCTATCGCCAACGTCATTCAAGGCAGCCAGAAGCGATTCTGAAGGCTTTGGGGGTGAAGCATGGCGAGACCTTGCGAATCGTGGATGCTACGGCGGGATGGGGTTTGGATGCGTTTGTGCTGGCTGCCGCCGGGCATCGTGTTGATTTGTTCGAGAGATCAGTCATTCTGCACGCTTTGCTGCAGGATGGCCTGCGCCGTGCAGCCGCCAGCGGGGATGAGCGACTTGCCGTCATTGCCGACCGAATGACCCTGCATTTTGGCGATAGCAGCACGAGGCTCAAGGCGTGGAGCGATGTTCACCCCGACGTGATCTATCTTGATCCCATGTTCCCCGAGCGCAGCAAGAGCGCAAAGGTGAAGAAGAATATGTACGTGTTGCAGCAAATGCTGCATGACGAGCCGCCGACAGAGACACTATTATGCGACGCGCTGTCATTGGCCAGGCGTCGCGTCGTAGTGAAGAGACCCGCTCATGCTGGCTTTCTGGAAAACATCAGGCCTTCGTTCCAATTGACTGGCAAGTCCAGCCGTTTCGATATCTATCTTACTCAGAACGGTGGCGCAAGATGAGCGGGTCTGCCGGGCTGGAACTCAGGCCAGCAGACGCAGCAGGATCTTCTCGTAGATTTGCGACAACTCGTCCAGATCGCTCACTTTCACCTGCTCGTTGACCTTGTGGATGGTGGCGTTGCATGGTCCCAGTTCGATGAGCTGGGCCCCAGTGGGTGCAATAAAGCGTCCATCAGACGTGCCTCCAGAGGTTGAAGTCACCGTGGTGACTCCGTTGGCCTCGCGAATGCTTTCCGCTGCAACGTCGATCAGTCGACCCCTCTCTGTCAGAAAGGGGTTGCCCGACAGTTGCCATTGCAGGGTATAACGCAGGTTGTGCGCATTCAGTATTGCTTCGGTGCGCGCCTGAATGACTTCTTGTGTAAGGGCCGTAGAAAAACGGAAATTGAACGTCACGTCGAAATCGCCTGGAATGACGTTCTCTGTCCCTGTGCCCGCGTGGATGTTGGATATCTGGAAGCTGGTCGGCGGGAAGGAAGCGTTGCCTGTATCCCACACCTCGCGACACAGTGCGTCCAGCGGCAGCATGGCCCGGTGGATCGGGTTCTCGGCCAGATGCGGGTAAGCGACATGTCCCTGAATGCCGTGCACGCGCAGCTTCCCGTGCAATGAACCTCGCCTGCCTGTTTTTATGGTGTCGCCGACTCTCTTGTCACTGGAGGGTTCACCGACGATGCAGAAATCGATTTTCTCGTTACGCTGCTCCAGTACCTCGATCACCCTGCGGGTACCATTGACCGCGCTGCCTTCCTCATCACTGGTCAACAGGAATGCGATGGAGCCGCGCACAGGCATGCCACTGGCAAGAAGGCGTTCGCAGGCTGTCACCATGGCGGCGATGCTGCCTTTCATGTCAGCCGTGCCACGTCCGTACAGGAATCCATCACGGATGGCGGGTTCAAATGGCGGGGAGGACCAAAGTTCCAATTGACCAGCCGGTACGACGTCTGTATGGCCTGCAAACGCAAATACCGGGGCTTGAGTGCCCAGTCGTGCCCACAGGTTGGTGACGTCACCGAAGGGCATAATCTCAATGGCAAAACCCAGAGCCTTCAGTCTGTCGACCAGCAGTTGTGTACAACCGGCATCTTCAGGTGTCACGGAGGGTTTTTCGACAAGTGCCATGCACAGCTTCAATGTGGGTGACAACGCATGAGTGGTCATAGATTAGTCTTGCTCTAAGGCAGCCTGCACGGGCAGGCTTGCCGAATCAATTGTGAGTGTGTAGTTCTGCGTTCAGCGCAATTGCAGTCTTGTTGGCTTTGCATTCCACGGTGCCGGTGATCGAATTGCGACGAAACAGCAAGTCCGTTTTGCCTGCGAGTTCGCGTGCCTTGACAGTGCCGACGACCTGATTGTCTTTGTCCAGCAATAGCACCTTGGTTCCGGCTGTCACATAAAGGCCTGCCTCGATGATACAGCGATCTCCCAATGGAAAACCGAGTCCGGAGTTTGCGCCGATGAGACAATCGCGTCCGACGGAAATGATTTCCGTGCCTCCACCAGAAAGCGTTCCCATGGTGCTACAGCCTCCACCGAGGTCGCTGCCTGCGCCAATCATCACCCCGGCAGAGATTCTGCCTTCGATCATCGCCGGCCCCTCGGTACCGGCGTTGAAATTGATGAATCCTTCATGCATGACAGTAGTGCCTTCGCCGACGTAGGCGCCCAGTCGCACGCGCGCAGTGTGGGCGATGCGTACGCCCTTGGGCACGACGTAGTTGGTCATTTTCGGAAATTTATCGACAGACATGACTTCGAGCAATTCACCTTTGAGCCGGGCATGCAGTTGGCGTGCTGGCAGATCGTCCAGATCGATTGCCCCTTGGTTAGTCCACGCCAGATTGCGCAGAACGCCGAACGCTCCGGTGAGATTCAGTGTATGAGGCTTGCAGAGGCGATGAGAAAGCAGATGGAGCTTCAGATAGACCTCAGGAATCGAGGCGGGCGGCAGATCTTCTTCGATAAAGGTCACCAGTACTGGTTGTGTGCTGTTGCTCAGTGAGCGTAATAGATCCTGCAGGCTGCTGTCGTTCGCAATCTCTGGTAATTGCGCCAGACGCGTCAACTGCAGGGCAGACAGTTCATAAAAGTTGTTGCCTTGAGAGTAGCCCGCCATGTTCGCAAGCGTCTGAGTCAGCGCGAGGGCGGGGCTTCGCAACACCAGCGGATAAAACACTTCAATAAGTTCGTTGCCGGAATTACGGGTGCCAATGCCTATGCCCAGGCTGTGCAATGAACCGTGCAATGAACCTTGCAATGAATTGTGCAGTGGAATTGTCATGCTCATGTGCTGGCAACCTCTCTATCGTTGTGCCGTTCTGTTTAAAAGAATGTTATTGGTTTTCGATCAATTGCTGCAATTGCGTTTCATCGTAACCTGTGACGAACACGCGGTGGCAGCGCAGCAAGGGCCTACGAATCAGCGTCGGTTGCGCCTTCAGCAATGGTAAGGCGGTGTCGATACTGAAATTATTTTTAATTTCGGGGGACAGCTGACGCCAGGTGGTGCCGCGTTTATTGATCAAATCCTCAAGCGGGATGGCGGCCAGGAACTCCTGCACGAGGGACTCTTCCAACCCCTGCTTGCGGTAGTCATGGAATTCATAGCGGACGCCGTGACTGTCCAGCCACTGTCGCGTCTTCTTTATGGAGTCGCAATTGGCGATACCGTAGAGCGTAATCATATTGTCCCTGCAATAATTCTCGGAGTTTTCTCTGCCAACAGCTGTCGTGAATCAGTTGCCAAGTCCTTGCTTGATGTCGTTCTGCAGGCGTTCTATTTCCGCCGGGTCGGTGATCTTCTGATTGTTCTCGTCGACGATGAAGAATAAGTCTTCCACCCGTTCGCCCAGTGTCGCAATACGGGCATTTTGCAGCTGAATTCTGTGATCAGCAAAAATTTTACCGATGGAGGCAAGGATGCCTGGTTGGTCAGGGCAATTGATCTCCAGGGTGGTATGCGGTTTGTCATCGCTGTTGATGACATCCGTTTCCACATGCTGGCTGAAGTGTTTAAGCTTGCGGGCGATGCGTTTGCTGGTGACCTTGAGGTGTTTGTCCGGCTCCGCCAGGAATACTCTCAGCAAATCGATGATTTTCTGGCGCCTCTGCGTATCGGCGCTCACCGGGGTGCCATCACTCTCCAGCACCGTATAGGTGTTCATGCAGTAGTTTTTTGCCGACGTGAAAATGCGTGCGTCCTGAATGTTCAAACCCAGTTGCTCCATAGCGGCGGCGCTGCTGGCAAAGAGGTGATTCCTGTTGATCGTGTAGATGAAGATCTGCGTCGCACCTTCGGATACAGTGTCACTCCCATCCTCAATCAGCACGAGCGTGTCCCGCCCCTGATTTCTTGCTATCGCCTCAGTATGCCAGACGATGTTGGCTGTCGATTCCCTGACGAAGTATTCGTCGTCGATGTTGGCCCATATCGCCTCGATCTGCTCATGCGAAACGCCGCGGTCCAGCAATTTGAGGTGAGCGCTTTCCTGTTTGTCCTTGATGCGGTCCGCACGGTCGATCGGATTCTCGAGGCCGCGTCGAAGTGCCCGCTTGGTGCTTAGATAAAGTTGCCTTAACAAGGACGCGCGCCAGGTATTCCAGAGCGTGGGATTGGTTGCATTGATGTCAGCTACAGTCATCGCGTAGAGATAATCCAGATGCAGCTTGTCGCCCATCTGCAGGGCGAATTGCTGTATGACCTCCGGGTCGGCGATATCCATGCGCTGCGCTGTCATGGACATCAGCAGATGTTTTCCGACCAGCCAGGTGACCAGCTTGGTGTCCCACGCACTCAGGTGATGACGTTGACAGAATTCGGTGGCATCAGCCATGCCGAGCGTGGAGTGGTCGCCGCCGCGCCCCTTGGCGATGTCGTGATACAGGCCGGCGATATACAGCAGTTCCACTTTCGGCAGTCGCTGCGCGATGTGCGCGGCGATGGGGAAATGTTCTTCGGCGCCGGGATAGCGGAAACGGCGCATATTTTCCACAACCTGGAGAGTATGGGCATCCACTGTATAGATGTGGAACAGGTCGTGCTGCATTTTACCGGTGATTGCGCCGAATTCCGGCAGATAACGACCCAGGATGCCGTAGCGGGACATGCGGCGTAATTGTGATGTCACCTGATGAGGTGAGCGCAACAATTCCATGAACAGAGTGGTATTGCGCAAATCCTTGCGAAAGCTGTCGTTGACCATCGTCTGATGTTCGTAGATCAAGCGAATAGTTGCCGCGCGAATTCCGGAGATGGCGGGGTTCTGCGCCATCAGGACGAAGATTTCCATCAACGCAAACGGAAAGCGTCTGAACACACCTGGGTAAGTGACCTCAATGTAATTGTTGCGGATTTGAAAGCGCTTGTTGATGACGGTGATTTCTTCGCGTTCTCCCGCGCGCAGGATGACTTCGTCAAAGTGTTGCAGCAACACATCGTTGAGCCCTCGCAAGGTCGCTACTGCGCGATAGTATTCCTGCATCAATTTCTCAACCGCCAGGCTCTTCTCGTCGTCCGCATAACCGAACATTTTTGCCAGATCCTTCTGACGATCGAACAGCAGGCGGTCTTCCTTGCGCCCTGCCAGCAGATGCAAGCCGTAGCGAATTTTCCACAGCAGCTGTTCACCACTGGCCAACTGCTCATATTCGGAGGGGGTCAGAAAGCCGAGGGTGACCAGATCGGCCAGATTCTGGCCGCGATAGTGTCGTTTGGCGATCCAGGCGATCGTCTGGATGTCACGTAATCCTCCCGGTGAGGTCTTGACGTTTGGCTCCAGCGCGTAGTCAATATCGTGGTACTTTTCGTGGCGGGCAATCTGCTCGTCACGCTTCGCTTTGAAGAACTCCTTGGCTGGCCAGACATCCGGATTCTGCGTCTGCGAGATCATCTCCTGGCGCAGAGCCTCCGGGCCAACGATGGTGCGCGACTCCATCAGGCTGGTGGCGACGGTGATGTCCTTGAGAGCCTCCTGTCGGCATTGTTTGATCGAGCGGACACTTTGTCCGATCTCCAGGTTGATGTCCCAGAGGAAGGTGAAGAAGGCGCTGATGTTGTTCTTGTGTTTCGCGTGGTCGTCACTGCGGGTGAGCAGCAGGAGATCAATGTCGGAATGCGGGTGCAACTCGCCGCGACCGTAGCCGCCGACTGCGAGCAGGGCAATATTGTTGGAGTCTTCCCAGCGATAGCGGTCCCAGGCACAGCACAGCAACTGGTCGACGAACCACGAGCGCCCGGTGACCAGTGCGACGACATTGTCGTTGTGAAGATAACGGGCATTGAGCACTTCCCGCGCATGTTGAATGGCTTCGCGAAAGAGGGGGACGGCGTTGTCTGTTGCTTGCACTCTGGCACGAAACTCTACGATGTTCAGAAGCTCATCGTCGTGGAATCCATCCGTGGCGGGTTGTGAATCTGTCATAGTGTCGTTGCCGGTGATTGAAAAGCAGATAGGAACGTCCTGAAAGATTTCAAAAAGATTCTTCCGTGCGCCTGGTCAGAACTTCACAGCCGGTGGCGGTGACCGCCAGTGTGTGTTCCCACTGAGCCGACAGGCGTCGGTCTTTGGTAGTGACTGTCCAGCCATCCACCTTCGACAACTTTGTGTGATAGGTGCCGGCATTGAGCATGGGCTCGATAGTAAAAGTCATGCCTTCCTGCAAGGCGATGCCGGTGTCTGGTTTTCCGTAGTGAAGAACCTGGGGATCTTCGTGAAACACGCGACCGATACCATGTCCGCAGTAGTCTCGGACTACGGAGTAGTTGTTGGCTTCGGCGAAAGCCTGGATGACGTGGCCGATATCGCCCAGCTTTGTGCCCGGTTTGACGATGGCAATGGCCTTGTACAGGCACTGACGTGTCACTTCCACGAGCCGAGCCGCATGCGCGGGAACTTCGTCAATCAGAAACATCTTGCTGGTATCGCCATGGTAACCGTCCTTGATGACGGTAATGTCGATATTGATGATGTCGCCTTTCTTGAGAATCTTGTCATCACTCGGAATACCGTGACAGATGACATGATTGATAGATGTGCAAATCGACTTGGGGAACCCGTTGTAATTCAGTGGCGCGGGAATAGCCTGCTGCACATTGACGATGTAATCGTGACAGATACGGTCAAGTTCGCCTGTGCTGACCCCCGCCGTGACATAAGGTCCGATCATTTCGAGGACTTCTGCAGCCAGTCGTCCGGCGATGCGCATTTTTGCAATTTCTTCAGGCGTCTTGATGTTGATAGCCATGCTCGAAAGATCTTCTCGCTTCTTTTCTGTAGATGGGTGTCTGTAGATGGTTTTCTGTGCGTAGGGCGCATGGCCATGTAGGCTCAGGCCGCAGCCATTGTAAAGCAGGATGCCGTCGAATGACAGGCGGCAGCCCCGCGCGACCCTGCAATTGCCACAGGTCTGGCTTGTCTCCTGGCAGGTTCGAGGTTGGCGAAACCAGCTTCTGAGCTTTATGTCCTTTGTGTGTTGTGGTATAAAGCTGCGCGCTTTACGGGTCGTGGGATCCAGTGAAGTTGCAAAATGTCAGTCAACCAATGTCGCACATACACCGTCACATGTGTTTTGGGTGCCTGGGGTCCGTAGCCGGATTCAAGGTTAAACCATGGGGTGTGTGGAGGCTTAACCCGAAAATACAGGAAATATCATGGCTACTGTTTCAATGAAGGAAATGCTCAAAGCTGGCGTGCACTTCGGTCACCAGGCTCGCTACTGGAACCCGAAGATGAAGAAATTCATATTCGGCGCCCGCAACAAGAT
The DNA here is from genome assembly GCA_030654835.1 of Gammaproteobacteria bacterium. Classification (GTDB taxonomy): domain Bacteria; phylum Pseudomonadota; class Gammaproteobacteria; order Pseudomonadales; family Pseudohongiellaceae; genus UBA5078. The sequence continues at coordinate 94,125 of JAURWS010000020.1, forward strand.
TCACATTATCAACCTGGAACACACTGTTCCAGCCTTGAACGCTGCACTGGTGCAGGTTCAGAGTCTGGTTGCCAAGAAGAAGAAAGTGCTCTTCGTCGGTACCAAGAGAGCCGCAGGCAAGATCATCAAAGAGCAGGCAGAACGTGCTGGCATGCCCTTCGTGGATCACCGCTGGCTGGGCGGCATGCTCACCAATTACAAAACTATTCGTGGCTCAATCAAGAAGCTGCGTGACCTCGAAGCTCAGGAAGCTGACGGCACCTTCGATCGCATGACCAAGAAAGAAGCATTGGTTCGTCGTCGTGCAAAAGAGAAGCTTGAGCGCAGCATCGGCGGGATCAAGGACATGGGCGGCCTGCCAGATGCGTTGTTCGTGATCGACGTGGATCATGAGCGCATTGCGATCACTGAAGCCAACAACCTGGGTATCCCCGTTATCGGTATCGTCGACACCAATAGCAATCCGGATGGCATCGACTACCCGATCCCTGGTAATGACGACGCGATTCGCGCGATCGAGCTTTACGCTCGCGCTGTTGCAGATGCCTGTATCGAAGGTCGTGGCGACCTGAATGTTGTCGTCAGTGACAGCGAGTTCATCGAAGTCAACGAGTCTCCTGCCGCTGATGCAGCAGAGTCTGCAGGAAGTGCAGCTGCTGGCGCATAAAACTCCACAAGTCTTTGGCTAAGGGGCAGTCGTCGCTGACGGCGGCCCCTTGTTGCGCCGAGGCAAACTTTGCTTGCGAGGGGTCTCCGGATCCGCGTGTGGCAATAAAAGAGGGGCTAGGCCCCTTTTTTTTAAAGTCTTAATTTTTAAAGTCCGAATTGAATAATTGAATTTACTCCAGAATAGATAGGGGCAGGAAAATGGCGAATATTACAGCGGGAATGGTTAAGGAGCTGCGTGAGCGTACTGGCTTGGGCATGATGGATTGCAAGAAGGCGCTGGTTGAGGCCGACGGTGACATGGAAAAAGCGATCGATGATCTGCGTAAGGCCAGCGGCATGAAAGCTGCCAAGAAAGCAGGCCGTATTGCCGCAGAAGGTATCGTGATGACCAAGGTTGCCGCTGATGGCAAGTACGGCATCACCCTCGAAGTGAACAGCGAAACTGACTTTGTGGCCCGTGACAGCAACTTCCTGAATTTTGCGAATACCATTCTCGAACAGGCTTTCAAGACCAAACAGACTGACGTTGCCGCTCTGATGGCAGGCGATCTGGAAAATGCCCGTGAGGCATTGGTGCAAAAGATCGGCGAAAACATCAATGTGCGCCGTATTCAGTTGGTTGAAGCCGCCAGCAATGGCGTGGTCGATGCGTACGTGCACAGCAATAACCGCATCGCGGTCATGGTTGCACTGACTGGAGGCAACGATGTTCTGGCAAAAGACATTGCCATGCACGTGGCGGCAGTGAATCCTCTCGTGGTGCGTGCAGATGACGTGCCCAAGGAGTTGCTGGCCAAAGAAGCCGAGATCTATTCCGCTCAGGCAAGAGAGAGTGGCAAGCCGGAAGAAATCATCGAGAAGATGATTCAGGGTCGCCTGCGCAAGTTTGTAGCAGAAGTCAGCCTGCTGGATCAGCAGTTCGTCAAGGATGGCGAAATCACCGTTGCAACTCTGCTGAAGAAAGCAGGAGCAGACGTGGTCAGCTTCATCCGCTACGAAGTGGGTGAAGGGATCGAGAAAGAAGAAGTAGATTTTGCGCAGGAAGTTGCGGCCGCTGCAGGTCTGTAACATCAGGTAACTCGGACTTCTCACAGGATGCAATTGCCCATGGCCAAGCTCGATAGAAAGTACAAGCGCATTCTCCTGAAACTCAGCGGTGAAGCTCTGATGGGCGATGCGGAATTCGGCATCGACCCGAAGGTGCTGGATCGTATGGCAGTCGAGGTCGGCCAGCTGGTCGGCCTCGGTGTGCAGATCGGCATGGTCATCGGTGGCGGCAATCTGTTCCGAGGCGCCGCCTTGAGCGCCGCCGGTATGGAGCGCGTGACCGGCGACCATATGGGAATGCTGGCCACCGTGATGAACGCTCTGGCAATGCGTGACGCTTTGGAACGTGCGAGTATCGCCACGCGGGTCATGTCAGCAATCCCGATGAGCGGCGTGGTTGAGCACTACGATCGTCGTACTGCGATTCGTCATTTGCGTGCGGGGGATGTGGTCATTTTTGCAGCAGGGACAGGCAATCCTTTTTTTACTACTGACTCTGCTGCGTGTCTGCGCGGCATAGAAATTGATGCAGAATTGATCCTCAAAGCCACCAAGGTGGATGGGGTGTATTCTGCCGATCCCAAGCTGGTGCCCGACGCAGTCAAGTATGATCGTTTGAGTTTCGACGAGGTGCTGGACAAAAAGCTCGGAGTCATGGACCTTACGGCCATCGCACTGATCCGCGAACATGACATTCCGGTAAGAGTGTTCAATATGAACAGGCCCGGCGCTCTTCTCAACAACGTCATGGGGCCTGGCGATGGCACCATTATCGAAAATATTTCTGCAGAGTAAACAGACCCGCCCAAACCAATGGGGAAAGCGAGATGATTGAAGACATTATCAAAGACGCGGAACAGCGCATGGAAAAAAGTCTTGTCGCACTCGAGACTGCTTTCAAGAAAATCAGAACCGGTCGGGCTCACCCAAGCCTGCTCGATACCGTCATGGTGCCATACTACGGAGCCGAAACCCCGCTTAGCCAGCTTGCCAACATCACCGTCGAGGATGGTCGCTGCCTGGTGGTTGTTCCGTGGGAGAGACCGTTGATCTCCGAAGTAGAGCGCTCCATCATGAAGGCAGATCTCGGGTTGAACCCCTCCAATAACGGTGAATCCATTCGTGTGCCGATGCCGGCACTGACGGAGGAAACCCGTCGCGAATACACCAAACAAGCCAAGTCCGAGGCCGAGAACGCGCGTGTTGCTGTGCGTAATATTCGTCGCGATGCCAATGGCGATTTCAAGGATCTGCTGAAGGAGAAGGCCATCAGTGAAGATGAGCAGCGCCGGGCAGAGGAAAAAATCCAGAAATTGACTGACAAATATATTGCCGCCGTTGATTCCAGTTATGGAGTCAAAGAAGCAGACTTGCTGTCTATGTAGGTCTGCGCTCACGAGGGGTGCGCAATGCAATCCCCACGCAGTGACGCTGAGCTGGCATTCTCGTCGTTCGCATGTGATGGTTCACCATAAAAATATACGAAGAGACATAGACGTCTGATGCATACAGAAAATTCGACGCAACCTGCGACAGGCGAATTGCCCAGACACGTTGCGGTGATCATGGATGGGAACAATCGCTGGGCCAGAGTCAATGGTCTGTCGGGTTCGGCGGGCCACAGGGCCGGCGCGGCGGCTGCGCGGCAGGTAGTCTATTCGTGCGTGAAGCGCCAGATTCCTTATTTGACACTTTTTGCTTTCAGCAGTGAAAACTGGTTGCGCCCCAACAAGGAAGTGAAGGGGCTCATGGCGCTGTTCCTCGCTGTTCTCAAACGTCAGGAAATCAAGCAGATGCACAATAACAATGTGCGTCTGCAATTCATTGGCAATCGTGAGAGCTTCTCGGCCAAACTTCAGGAGCATATGCGGGATGTGGAGGAGTTGACGGCTGCCAACACCGGTACAGTAGTGACCGTAGCGGCAGACTACGGCGGGCAGTGGGATATTGCCAATGCGGCTCGGCAGATAGCTGAGCAGGTAGAGCAGGGGAAGCTGCGCGCCAGCGATGTTGATGTCAGCACCATGCAGAAACACATTTGCCTCGGTCAGTACCCTATGCCGGATCTATGCATCCGTACAGGTGGTGAGAGCAGGATAAGCAATTTCCTGCTCTGGCAGTTTGCCTATACCGAACTCTATTTTACCGGCAGTTACTGGCCGGATTTTGACGACAGCCATTTTGAGGCGGCGATGCTTGATTACTGCAAACGTCAGCGTCGCTATGGTCAGACAGATTCTCCTTCCCACAGCGACGAACTTCCCGTTCTCGGGAGTGAGCGCAGTGCTTAAGACCAGGGTGATCACTGCGCTGGTGATGCTGGCAGTGCTCTACCTGGCGACCGCATGGCTGTCCGCCTTCCACTTTGCGCTGTTCATGAGTCTGGTTTTGATGGTGGGGGTGGGGGAGTGGACCAGCCTCATGGGGCTCGGCAGCGTGTCAAAACGCTTCCTCTATATCTCCTGCTTTGCTCTCACGCTTGCATTGCTTGGTTGGTTCGTCGGCTTGCAGCCTGATGCTCGAATCCTGGATCGTGACTCGGTTTTGCTGGTATGCGGTTCAGGCGTCGTTTTTTGGCTCTACGCCATTACTCTGATCCGAGGATATCCCGAAAATCACGATCACTGGGGCAGTCAAACGAAAACGGCCTTGATAGGGTTTATGACGCTGGCTCCCGCCTGGTGTGCCTTGGTGCAGCTGAAGTATCTCGACCCCCGTGGGTCGCTCGTGTTTGCTCTGATAGCACTGGTGAGCGTCGTCGATATAGGCGCCTATTTTACGGGTAAAGCCTGGGGGCGCAGGAAACTGGCCCCTGCGCTCAGCCCGGGGAAATCCTGGGAGGGCTTCTGGGGAGGGCTTTGCGCTTGCCTGGCATTAACCGCGCTGTTGTTGATCCCCTTGCATCGCTATGTCACGCCTCTGTCTGTCCCCATGATTGTTGCGTTACTGGCAATCGTCCAATTGGTGGCGGTTTTCAGTGTCGTGGGCGATCTGTTTGAGAGCATGCTCAAGCGCAGTCAAGGGCTCAAGGACAGCGGACGCTCTCTTCCCGGTCACGGCGGCGTGCTGGATCGTATCGACAGCCTCACTTCAGCGGCTCCGGTGTTTGTATTTTCACTGATGATTTTGATGAAAGACGTATCATGGCAATAGGCCCCACAACTGTATTACTCCGTCCTGCTGGCAGACCGAGCGCCAGTATTACCGTTCTTGGTTCGACCGGGTCGATTGGCAAGAGCACGCTGGAAGTGATCGCGCTGCACGCGGAATATCACGTTTTCGCATTGACGGCCAACAGCAATGTCCCTGCCATGGTTGAACAGTGTGTCAGATTTCAACCGCGCTTCGCGGTAATGGTAGACGGCCAGGCTGCCGAGCAACTGGCCGGAGAGCTGCGCAAGGCAGGCAGCTCTACCAAGGTTCTCAGTGGCGAGCTGGCGCTGGTAGAGGTCGCTACGCATCCAGAGGCAGATACAGTCATGGCGGCTATTGTTGGCAGCGCTGGATTGCCGCCTACTCTGGCGGCAGTTGAGCATTCCAAGAAGGTGTTGCTTGCCAACAAGGAGGCGCTGGTGATGGCCGGCGAGTTGTTCATGCGCACTCTGGCCGAGAGCGACGCAGTATTGTTGCCAATTGACAGCGAACACAATGCGGTCTTTCAGTGTCTTCCCCCGGAGTCACGTCTCGCTGGTGGTGACATCCGCAGGCAGGGCGTGCGCAAGGTAATCTTGACTGCTTCGGGTGGTCCGTTCAGGACGCTGCCTGTCGAACAGTTTGGTGATGTGACGCCCGAGCAGGCATGTCGACATCCCAACTGGGAAATGGGCAGAAAGATTTCCGTGGACTCTGCCACCATGATGAACAAGGGGCTCGAGGTTATTGAAGCCTGCTTCCTTTTTGGCGTGGGGCCGGAGCACGTTGAGGTGCTGATCCATCCGCAGAGCATTGTGCATTCGATGGTCGAATACATGGATGGCTCGGTGATTGCGCACCTGGGCAGTCCGGATATGCGGATACCCATTGCCTATAGCCTGGCATGGCCGGAACGCATCAATTCCGGCGCCGCTTTCCTGGACTTGACCCGACAAGCAGATTTACAGTTTTTCGCGCCTGATCTGGAGCGTTTTCCCTGCTTGCGCCTGGGGATGGAAGCTGCCGCCAGGGGCGGCACTGCGCCCACAATTCTCAACGCCGCCAATGAAGTAGCGGTGGAGTCTTTTTTGAGTGGCAAGATCAGTTTCACGGACATTCCTGCTATCATCGCCGCCGTGCTGGCACAAATGTCTTGTGACCAAGCGGACACTATCGATATCATTCGGCAGGCTGATGAGCAGGCAAGGGCAGCTGCCCGGCGGATAATCACCGAAACGGAACTGGGTAATGGCTTGTCTGTGCCCACAGGTTAGAAGCAGTAATCATTATGGCTCAACAACTGGTTATCAATATTCTTGCCCTGATCGTCACCCTTGGCATTCTGGTGACTATCCACGAATTCGGTCATTTCTGGGTTGCACGCCGTTGCGGCGTTAAAGTGCTGCGTTTTTCCATAGGCTTTGGAAAGGCGGTCAAGACCTGGGTTGGCCGCGACGGCACCGAGTACGTGATCGCTCCGATTCCGCTGGGTGGCTACGTCAAGATGCTGGGCCAGGAAGATGCCAGCGTAGTCGATGCTGGCAACATTCCAGAAAATCAGCAGCACCTCTCTTTCTCCTCCAAACCTCTGTGGCAGCGCATGGCAATTGTCGCCGCTGGCCCTATGGCAAATTTTCTGCTCGCGATTATCGTCTTCTGGTTTGTCAATGTGTTCTATGGCCTCACAGGCACCGCTCCGGTGCTGGCCAATGTTGTGAATGATTCACCGGCATACCGGGCCGGGCTGCGCGCCGGAGATGAACTGGTCGCAATCGATGGTGTGGAGACGACGATCTGGGAGCAGGTCACCATGCAGTTGCTGGCCAGACTTGGTGAGACAGGCGAGCTGAATGTCAGTGCCATTCCTGCGGGCGCCAGTGCCGCTCGCGAATATGTCATTCCGCTGCTCAGCTGGGAGTCAGATAATGCAGAACCCAATCCATTAGGGTCGCTCGGCTTCGTGCAATATGAAATTCCGCCAGTCATTGAAGGGGTAGTGCCCGGCGGTGCAGCTGCGGCGGGTGGTCTACAGGCAGGGGACAGGATTCTGGCGGCTGGGGATGAAGTAATCAACGGCTGGGTGCAATGGGTGCAATTGGTGCGTGAGAACCCACAGGCGCCGATGCAGGTGCTGGTACGGCGGGGGACTGAAGAAATCACCCTCAGTGTAACGCCCGCACTCAGCGCGGCCGAAGATGGCAGCCCGATTGGTCTCATTGGCGCCTATGTTCAGGAATTCGATCTCTATGCCAGTCTGCCCGAAGGCAGTATGCGTGAGGTCGATTACAACGTTCTGACTGCCATTGCCCCTGCCATTCAGGAAACCTGGGAAAAATCGGTTTTCGTCCTCGTCTCCATGAAGAAGATGGTCATTGGGTTGATTTCGGTAAAGAACATCAGTGGTCCCATTACCATCGCCCAGGTGGCGGGCGAGACAGCGTCTTACGGCCTTGAGGTATACCTCGGCTTCCTCGCTGTGCTCAGTATCAGCCTCGGTGTCTTGAATTTGTTGCCAATCCCGGTGCTGGATGGGGGGCATCTGTTGTACTACGCAATCGAGGCCATTATTCGGCGTCCCGTCCCGGAGAGGGTGCAGGCGATGGGATTGCAGCTGGGGCTGCTCTTGATCTCCGGCATCATGGTTCTGGCGATTTATAACGATGTCAGTCGGCTCTTGTGACAGTTTCCTGTGACCCCGGAGTTCCCTCTGTATACCACTCACTTTCCATTCGAAATTATCAGCGATCAGGCTCACGCCTGAAGAAAATTCATGAATAGATCTTTATTGACTACCTTGATTCTGTCGAGCCTTGCCTCGACAGCCGCCTACGGGCAGAACTTCGTCATCGAAGACATCCAGATTGATGGACTGCAGCGCATATCCTCGGGCGTCGTATTTGGCTTGTTGCCAGTCGGAATCGGTGATGAGGTCAGTGACCAGGTGCCGGCCGATATCATTCGCGCCATTACCGCATCGGAATACTTCGAGGAAGTCGAAGTGTCCCGCGAGGGCAATGTCCTGTTCATTACCGTGTTGGAACGCCCCTCCGTCAGTGAGATCAACATTACCGGCAACAAGGTGCTGAAGACTGAAGACATTATTGAAAACATGACCACGGCTGAGATTACCGAAGGCGGTATTTTTACCCGTGCGACCCTTGAGGCGATTCGCCAGGGCATTCAGGAAGTCTATTCCGGTCGTGGACGTTATGGCACCACGGTGGATATCGAAGTTGAAGAGCAGCCGCGAAATCGTGTGGCCATCAACATGACGGTCAACGAGGGCAAGGAGAGCCGCATCCAGTACATCAATATCGTTGGTAACAACGCTTTTGAAGACGACGAATTGCTGCGCCTGTTCGAACTTGGCGTCAAACCATGGTATCTGCCGCTCAGTGGTCGAAACAAATATTCGAGCGAGCAACTGGAAGGCGACATTGAGCGCCTCACCTCCCATTACATGGACAATGGCTATGTCCAATTCAATATTGATTCCACGCCGATCTCGATCACGCCGGACAACGAGCAGATCTATATCACCATCAATGTGACGGAGGGCGAGAAGTACGTCGTCAATGAAGTCAACCTGGCGGGTGATCTGGTGAATGCCGAGGCTATCCTGCGCGCGTACACCGTCGTCGCCACTGGGCAGACTTTTTCGCAGGCGCTGGTCACCGCGACTGAAGAATACATGACTCAGGTGCTGGGTAACTTTGGTTATGCCTTCGCAGAAGTCAACGGTGTGCCCGAGATCAATGACGAGGACAAGACTGTCGATGTGACTTTCTTCGTGGAGCCGGGCAATAGAACCTATGTGAATCGCGTCAATTTTGTCGGCAACTCCGCCACGGCAGACGATGTTCTGCGGCGCGAGATGCGGCAGCTGGAGAGTGCGCCTGCTTCAAGCCAATTGATCGAATTGTCGAAAGTGCGTCTGGAGCGTCTGGGATATTTCTCGACCGTGGAAGTGGAGACAATCGAGTTACCTGGCACTGAAGATCAGGTCGACGTGGAGTACACAGTCGAAGAGCAGAATTTTAGTAACATCTCCTTCAGCGTTGGGTCCGGCGGTGGCGGCGATTTCTTCATCAGTTCATCACTGGAAGCGCAGAACTTTCTTGGTACCGGGCGTACCGTCGGCATAGGCATCAACAAGAGCACTTTTCAGAAGAGCCTGAATTTCAATTACCTCGATCCCTATTTCACGGCGGATGGGGTCGCTAGGGGCTTCAACGTTTTCCTTCAGGAACAGGAATCCCCCTTCAATATTGCCAGCTTCTCGACCAAGTCCTACGGTGGTTCATTCAACTTTTCTTACCCTATCAGTGAAGTTCAGCAGATAGGCTTCAATATCGGGTACACGCACACTGAACTCAGTTCGGGTGGGTATTCTGTGCAGGAAATTGAGTCGAGTCCCAAATTCTTCGAGGGGATTGATCGTTATATCCTCAGCGCCCCTAACGCCAACCCTTTTGACGGTCCAGTGACCGACGGCGTGACAGGGCTGGTCTCTGCTTTGCCCTTCGAGTACCAGGGAGTGAATCCGGATCCCGGTTTCATAGACCAGCACGGCACCAGTTTCGACAATGTCACGTTTTCCACCAACTGGCTGCGCAATACATTGAATAGAGGGCAGTTGCCTACGGACGGCACGTTCCAGCAACTGTCGTTTGAAATAACCATGCCTGGCAGTGATCTTGAATATTACAAATTCAACTATTCCGGTCAGTTCTACCGGCCGCTGATTGGCGACTTTGTGTTGGCGGGACGTACCAATATCGGCTACGGCGGCGGCTACGGTAATACCAATGGCTTGCCATTCTTCCAGAATTTCTTTGCGGGCGGTCTGTCTTCGAACGGAGTTGTGCGTGGCTTCGAAGAAAACAGTCTTGGTCCGCGCAGCACCGATCCGCGCCAATTTCTGATTGGTTCTACCAGTCTGCTGCGAGACGAGAACGGTAATATCGTGCGCGACGAGAGTGGTATGGCCGAGATTGATCCGGATCTTTTTGGATACGAAACGGAGCCGGTACTCGACGCCAATGGCAATCAGATGCTGGATGCCAGTGGCAATCCACAGGTAAAAATCGCTGTGGAGAGCATAGCGCTGAATCAGGAATTAGACGCTTTTGGGGGTAATATATTGACCACCGGTAGTGTAGAATTGCTCTTCCCTCTGCCGTTTGTTACTGACAGGAGCAGGGTGCGTTCGTCGCTTTTCATTGACGCGGGTAATGTTTTCTCGTCGAATTGCACGCAAAGTCGGAGTCTGCTGAACAACTGCAGCAACTTTGATATGGGCGAGTTCAGGTATTCAGCGGGTGTCAGTGTGACCTACTTGTCGCCCTTCGGTCCGTTGACGTTTTACCTCGCGAGGCCATTTACTCGTAATGAAAGGGACAAGGAAAAGAATTTCGATTTTACAATTGGCGCAGGCTTCTAAAATACAACAAGAGAACAGTGGTGCAACGGCATCGTCTGTCGCGTGATCTGGAGAGTAGATTGTGAGAGTAATCAAGAAAGTATTGGTATGTGCGGTGTTTCTGTTGGCCTCAGGTGCGGCGTTGGCCCAGCAACCGGTTGTGGGTGTCGTCAATCTGGAGCAGGCCTTGTTCAATTCTACGGCGGCTCAGGAGTTGCAAGCTGTTATTCAGGAAGAGTTCAAGGACGATCAGACCCGTGCTGAAACGCTGAACACAGAGCTTGCAGCTCTGGTGGAAAAGGCCCAGCGCGACGAGTCCATCATGAGTGATACCGAGAAACGCAAACTCAGTTCTGATGCCCAAGAGAAGCAGGTACAACTGCAGATGATTTCCGAACGCGTCCAGGCTGCGCTGCAGGAACGCAACCAGGCATTCATCGACAGCATGCGTGAGAACCTCAGCGCTGCCATTCAATCAGTGGTGGCAGAGGGCAGTTACAATATCGTTCTCAATGCAGACAGCGTGGCGTTCTTCGACAACGCCTACGATATTACCGGCAAGGTGACGGCCAAACTGAACGAGCTGAATCAATAATCTCCGGCCGACAGGTTCCCACCAGGTGAGCAAAAAAACTGTCTACACACTTGGTGAACTCGCCGAGCTTCTCGAGGTTGAATTGCGAGGAGATTCGTCGTTGTGTGTGGATGGTTTGGCGTCACTGAAAAGTGCCGTACCGGGTAAACTGAGTTTTTTGAGTAATCCTCGCTATGTCAATCAGCTAGCGTCCTGCAAGGCCAGCGCTGTGATCATTGATCCAGAACTGGCTTCGGCGTGTCAGTCGGCGCAGCTGATCACTTCCTCTCCCTACGTCACTTACGCACGCGCATCGCAATTGTTTTTGAAGGATGAATCCGCAGACGGCGGTATTCATCCGTCTGCGAATGTGCATCCGAGTGTCGTGCTTGGAAAGAATGTGACTGTCGGCAGCCACGTTGTAGTGGAGGCGAATGCGGAGGTTGGCGAAGGTTCCGTGATTGGGGCCGGTAGCTATATTGGAGCCCGCAGCAGAATAGGCAAATACAGTCGACTGTATCCCAATGTCACTGTGTATCACGATGTCAGAATCGGTGACCGCACGCTGATTCACTCATCCGTGGTGGTCGGTGCAGATGGATTCGGTTTTGCTTTTGACGGACGTCAATCAATCAAGATTGCGCAACTCGGTGGCGTGCAGATTGGCGATGATGTCGAGATAGGGGCCGGGTCTACCATTGATCGCGGCGCACTCGACGATACTGTCATCGGCAATGGCGTGAAGATTGATAATCAGGTGCAGATTGCCCACAACTGTGTCATTGGCGAGCACACGATTATCTGCGGCTGCAGCGCGATCGCAGGCAGCACCACCATCGGTCGCTATTGCACGATTGGCGGCGCCGTCGGCATTATCGGTCATCTGCAGATTGCCGATAAAGTCATGATCAGCGCCATGTCGCTTGTCAGTCAGTCAATCGCCGAATCCGGTATTTATTCTTCCGGAACAGGCTTGCTGGAATCCAAGGAGTGGAAAAGAAATATTGTGCGTTTTCGGCAGTTGGATGACATGGCGAAACGCTTGCGCGAATTGGAAAAAATCACACTGGGAAAATAGTCCTTGCCCGGCGTGAAAGTAGTACCAGGTATGCATAACAGGACACCTGCTTCAGGAAAAAAATATAATGATGAATGTGGAAGAAATTAAAGAATATCTGCCCCAGCGTTATCCATTTCTGTTCGTGGACAGAGTCGTGGAACTTGAGCTGGGCAAACGTATTCTTGCCTACAAGAATGTCACCGTGAATGAAGAGTTTTTTCAAGGACATTTCCCGGAAAAACCGATCATGCCAGGGGTCCTCATTATCGAAGCGCTTGCGCAGGCAGCCGGTGTCCTCGGATTCAAGAGTCAGGAAAAAAAACCGATTGATGGTTTTCTGTATTACTTCGTCGGCGCCGATGAAGTGCGCCTGAAGCGTCCGGTAGTGCCTGGCGACCAGTTGATGCTTGAGGCAACTATTATTGCTGCCAAGCGCGGTTTGTATAAATTCGCTTGTCGCGCCTCGGTTGGCAACGAACTGGTGGGTGAGGCAATCATCATGTGTGCGGAAAGGAAAAACGAAATTGATTGATTCGCGAGCGATCATAGACTCGAGCGCACGGCTGGCAGAGGGGGTCAGCGTTGGCCCATGGAGCATCATCGGTCCAGGGGTGGAGGTTGGCGAAGGCACGCAGATTGCCTCGCACGTGGTCATCAAGTCCAACACCAGAATTGGCAGCAATAATAGGATTTATCAGTTCGCCTCGGTCGGCGAGGACCCTGCAGACAAGAAGTTTGAGGGAGAAGAAACTTGGCTGGAAATTGGCTCTGACAATATCATTCGCGAAGGTTGCACGCTTCATCGAGGCACAGGCTTTGGCGGTGGCTATACACGCATCGGCAACAGTAATCTGTTGATGCCCTACGTGCATGTGGCCCATGACTGCATCGTCGGCAACAACACGATCTTTGCCAATAACGTCGGTATCTCAGGTCACGTGGAAGTAGGTGACTGGGCAATTCTGGGAGGTTATGCCGGAATTAACCAGTTCCTCAAGATTGGTGCTCATGCCATGATCGGCGGCATGACGCATGTCAGCAACGATGTGCCCGCCTTCATCATCGTCAGTGGTACACCGCCAGAGGCGAGAAGTATCAATGCCATCGGACTGGAGCGACGCGGTTTCGACAAGGACACCATTCAGTTGATTCGACGCGCCTTCAAGATCCTCTACAAGAAAGGCCTGCTGCTGCAGGAGGCTATCGAGCAGTTGGAGCCTCTCGCGCGGGAGAATGACCAGATTCAGCTATTTCTGGACTCTATTCTGTCCTCCACCCGGGGAATCCAGCGCTGAGTCCAGAACAAAGGGGCGACAAATGCGTATTGGCATGATTGCAGGCGAGACCTCCGGGGATATCCTCGGCGCCGGTTTGGTGCAGGCCATTCTGCGTGTCTGCCCCGAGGCACGCTTCGAAGGTATTGGCGGGCCACGGATGCTGGCGCTCGGGTTTCACAGCTTCGTGCCCATGGAACGCCTGTCGGTGATGGGCTTCATCGAGCCCCTGGGCCGTCTTCCCGAATTGTTGCGCATCAAGAAAAACCTCGAAACTCATTTCATTGCGACACCTCCCGATGTCTTCGTTGGCATCGATTCTCCCGGCTTCAATCTGCGTATCGAGAAGGTGTTGCACGATAACGGCATCCGCACGGTGCACTATGTCAGCCCCAGTGTCTGGGCCTGGGGGCAAAAGCGCATTCATAAAATCGCGCAGGCTGTTGATCTGGTTCTGGCCTTGTTCCCTTTTGAGACCGCGATTTACGCTCAACACAACGTGCCCGTGCGCTTCATTGGTCATCCCCTCGCCGACACTATCGAGATCTGCGATGACGACGAAGCGCGGCAGCGGCAGGTGCGCGCCGATCTGGGAATGTCGGGCACCGGCAACGTGATAGCGCTGATGCCGGGCAGCCGCCGCGACGAGATCAAGCGCCTGGGAGCAGTCTTCCTGGCGACGGCGCAGCGCTGCCTGGAGCGTGATCCACAGCTGCGCTTCGTCATTCCCTGCGCCAATGCCGAGCGGCGTGCCCAGGTCGAACAGATGCTCAATGCGGATGGCATTGCGCCACAGGTTCGACAGTCCTTCATCATTTTGGATGGGCGCTCGCACGACGCCATGCTGGCAGCCGACGTAGTCTTGCTGGCTTCCGGCACCGCCACACTGGAGGCGATGCTGCTCAAACGGCCCATGGTGGTGTGCTACAAGCTCGCGCCCCTGACCTATGCGCTGGCATCCAGAATGCTGAAGGTGCCCTATGTGGCATTGCCCAATCTGTTGGCAGGCGAGCGTCTGGTGCCGGAGTTTCTTCAAGATCAGGTGACAGTCGAGAATCTGCAGAATGAACTGTTCGCGCTGCTGAGTGATGTCGAACGGCGCCAGATGCTCGCGCAACGCTTCGGTGCCATCCATCTGGACATTCGTCGCGACGCCAGCGCCGAGGCCGCTAAGGCCGTGCTGAACGTGGCCGGACACCTGTCCGGCGCCGGGAATCCCTCATCGTGCAGTTGAGGTTTCCGTACCCCGACGTCAGTGCCCGGCATGTTGCAGGTGTAGACGAGGTGGGACGCGGCCCGCTGGCCGGAGACGTGGTCGCCGCTGCCGTCATTCTCGATCCACGCCGTCCGCTGACCTCGTTGAATGACTCCAAGAAGCTGAGTGAGAGGCAGCGCGAACGCGCATTTCAGGACATCGTGGAAGGGGCCGTGTGCTATGCTCTGGGCAGGGCAAACGCTGCTGAAATCGATGCCATTAATATTCTGCAGGCGAGCCTGCTGGCCATGAGCCGGGCTGTTGCGGCCTTGCCTCTGCAGCCGGGTTTTGTCTATGTCGATGGGCTGTATTGCCCACGCTGGGCCTACACCAGTGCCGCCATTGTCAAAGGCGATTCCAAGGTTGACTGCATCGCGGCGGCCTCCATCATTGCCAAGGTGACCCGGGATCGCGAGATGCAGGCACTGGACGCCCGTTATCCGGGGTATGGATTCGCCATGCACAAGGGTTATCCCACAGCGGCACACCTGCAGGCCCTGCAGTCATTGGGGCCTTGCGAGATACACAGACGCTCATTCAAGCCCGTGCAGCAGGTGCTTTCCAGCACCCGCTGACGGCAGCACCACTACCGCCATCAGCACCACAAAGTAACGCCAGAGCCATCATGTTCGAGAAATTTGTACACCTGCGACTGCACACCGAGTATTCCATCGTCGATGGTCTGGTCCGCATTGACGATCTGGCCGCCCGGGTGGCGACTATGCGGATGCCTGCGGTCGCGATCACCGACCACGTCAATTTGTTTGGTCTCATCAAGTTCTACAGCGCTGCCATGAAGGCAGGTGTCAAGCCTCTGTGCGGGTGCGATGTGCTGGTCGAGAACGAAGACAATCCACAGCGTCCGACGCCGCTGGTACTGCTGGTGAAGAACCTGGAAGGTTATCGAAACCTGACTGAGTTGATTTCCCGTGCTTATACCGAAAGGACTACCGGCAGCGAGTTGACGGTCAAGCGTGAATGGATTCGCCAGCACGCTGCCGGTCTGATCGCGCTTTCTGGTGGGCGCTTCGGCGAAGTAGGGCGCACGCTTCTGGAGGAGGGACACGATAAGGCCACACAGGTACTGAAGAATTGGATGGAGTGGTTTCCGGATTGCTTCTACCTGGAGCTGCATCGCTGCGGCCGCGATGGCGAGGAAGACTATATTGCCGCCGCTGTGCGTCTGGCCACGGCCAGTGCCTGCCCGGTGGTCGCCACCAATGATGTGCGTTTCCTGGATGCTGACGATTTCGAGGCCCACGAGGTACGCGTCTGCATCAACGAACGCCGGACGCTGGATGACCCCCGCCGATCCCACCACTACACCGAACAACAATATCTGCGCAGTGCCGCCGAGATGCAGGCGTTGTTCAGCGATATTCCCGAGGCCATCGAGAACACGCTGGCCATTGCCATGCGCTGCAACCTCGAGCTGGAACTCGGCAAACCGTATCTGCCCAACTACCCGGTTCCCGAAAATGTCACGGTAGAGGACTTCTTCCGTCAGATCAGTCTGGAGGGTCTGGAAGCACGGCTGCTCCGCCTGTTTCCGCGCGACCAGCCTGGCAGCCCCTATGCGGACGCCGATCAGCTCAGTGCGACTTGCAAACCTTACTACGAGCGCCTGGACTTCGAACTCAACGTCATCATTCAGATGGGCTTCCCCGGCTACTTCCTGATCGTGATGGAATTCATTCAATGGGCCAGGGACAACGGCATTCCCGTTGGACCGGGGCGAGGCTCGGGCGCTGGCTCCATCGTGGCATATTCTCTAGGCATCACCGACCTCGATCCGCTGCGCTATGACCTGCTGTTCGAGCGCTTTCTCAACCCGGAGCGGGTATCGATGCCCGACTTCGACGTGGACTTCTGCATGGATGGTCGGGACCGCGTCATTCAGCACGTCGCCGACATGTACGGCAAAGAAGCGGTCTCGCAGATCATCACCTTTGGCACCATGGCGGCCAAGGCGGTAGTGCGCGATGTGGCGCGGGTGCAGGGCAAGTCCTATGCGCTCGCGGACAAGCTCTCCAAACTGATTCCCTTCGAAGTAGGCATCACACTGGAAAAGGCGGTTGAGACGGAGCCCCAGCTCAAGGAATTCATCGACGGCGACGAGGATGCGCAAGAAGTCATGGAGATGGCCTACAAGCTCGAAGGTCTCACGCGCAACGTCGGCAAGCATGCCGGGGGCGTAGTCATCGCGCCTACCAAGCTGACCGATTTCTCGCCGCTGTATTGCGACGAGAATGGCGAGGGGCTGGTCACCCAGTTCGACAAGAACGATGTCGAGACTGCGGGTCTGGTGAAGTTCGACTTCCTCGGCTTGCGTACCCTGACGATCATCGACTGGGCGATCAAGATGATCAACGCTCAGGAGTTCGCCGGTGCGCCCACGCAGCTCGATATCACCGAGATTCCGCTGGACGACAAGCGCGTGTATGAGCTGCTGCAGCGTGGCGAGACCACGGCGGTGTTCCAGCTGGAATCCCGTGGCATGAAGGACCTCATCAAGCGGCTGCTGCCGAGCCGCTTCGAAGACATCATCGCCTTGGTGGCTTTGTTCCGACCCGGTCCTCTGCAGTCGGGCATGGTGGACGACTTCATCAACCGCAAACACGGACGCGCGGCGGTGGACTACCCACACCCCGATCTGGAACCGGTACTCTCCAACACCTATGGGGTGATCCTGTATCAGGAACAGGTGATGCAGATTGCCCAGGTCCTGGCGAACTACAGCCTCGGCGGCGCTGACATGCTGCGGCGCGCCATGGGCAAGAAGAAAGCCGAGGAGATGGCCGAGCAACGTGATGCATTCCTGGAGGGCGCAGCACAGCGTCAGCTGGATGCCAGGCTGGCTGGCTCCATCTTCGATCTGATGGAGAAGTTTGCCGGCTACGGCTTCAACAAATCACACTCCGCCGCCTACGCGCTGGTTTCCTATCAGACCGCCTGGCTCAAGCAACACTACCCGGCCTATTTCATGGCGGCGGTGCTGTCGGCTGACATGCAGAACACCGACAAGGTAGTGACCCTCATTGAGGAATGCCGCCTGATGAAACTGCCGCTAGTAGTGCCCGATGTGAACATCGGCGCCTACAACTTCACGGTCAATCAGAAACACGAGATCGTCTATGGTCTGGGGGCCATCAAGGGGCTTGGCGAAGGCCCGGTGGCTGCCATCATTGCGGCACGCAAGTCTGGTGGCCCCTTCGTCTCACTGCTCGATTTCTGTCGGCGTGTCGATGCCCGTTCCATCAACAAGCGCACGCTGGAGGCGCTGATTCGTGCCGGTGCGCTGGACAGCCTGCAGGAGGGCAGCAAGGATCAGGCGCGCGCCACACTGATGGCGTCGATTGCAGACACTGTGCAGGCGGCCGAGCAGAGCAGCCGCAACAATGCCATCGGCGTGCAGGACATGTTCGGCGATATCAGTCCCGTGAGCGAGCCTGTGCACTCCACACTGAACAGTCGGCCAGCAGTGCGCCCCTGGACTGAACAAAACCGCCTCGCGGCAGAGCGCGAGACGCTGGGTCTCTATCTGAGCGGTCATCCGGTCGATGAGTTCCTGCCCGAGCTGGGGCATATCGCCCGCGACCGGCTCGCCAACCTCAAGCCGGAGCGTGAGTATCAGCTGGTCGCCGGACTGGTGGTCTCGATGCGCACGATGAAGAGCAAACGCGGCGAGACCATCGCCTTTGTGGTGCTCGATGATCGTAGTGCCCGTTTGGAAGTGTCGCTGTTTGCCAAGGAATACGAACAGTTCCGCGACTTGCTGCAGAAGGACGCCATTCTAGTGGTGGACTGTCAGGTCAGCGTGGATGATTACAGTGGTGCGATGCGCGGACGCGCCCGGGGCGTCATGAGTCTGGACGAGGCTCGGCAGCGTTGCGCCCAATTCCTCGATCTGTATCTGCACAAGGATTTTCTGGCACCGGATTTCAGCGGACAACTGGCACGCATCCTGGAGCCTCAGCGTGCGGATCTGGCGCCTGTGCCGAAGCTTGTCAGCAAACCAGCACCTGCCGCACAGCGCGGACGCAATCAGGCGGCCCAGCCGCAAACCGGGTCCGAGGCGGAGCAGGCCACGGTGCGGGGCTGTCCCGTGCGAATTTTCTACGACCGGGGTGACAGCAAGGGCGTCCTGTTGCTGGGGGCGCAGTGGGCCATTCTGCCTACCCAGGCGCTGCTGCACCGTTTGCAGGAAGAGTTCGGAAAGACCCGTGTGGTGCTCAATTACAAGAACGACAACGGGTGGTCCGGCGCGCGCTGAGGCGCCCGTTTTGGTGGTCGCTAAACGCTGGTGGCTTTTGTTATCATGGCGACAACGTATGCATTATTACTGGAACATGACAACGCTATGAATCCGAATTACCTTGATTTTGAACAGCCAATCGCCGACCTGGAAGTAAAGATCAACGAGCTGCGTCTGGTGGGAACCGACAATAAGCTGAACATTACCGACGAGATTCAGAAGCTCCAGGAAAAGAACACCAAGCTCACCGAGAAGATTTATTCCTCCCTGTCACCCTGGCAGATTTCGCAGGTAGCGCGTCACCCGCTGCGTCCTTACACTCTCGACTACATCAACCACATCTTCACCGATTTCGACGAGCTGCATGGCGACCGTTTGTTCGCGGATGACATGGCCTTGATCGGCGGCATAGCCCGTCTGGATGGCCGCCCCGTGATGGTGATCGGTCATCAGAAGGGTCGTGGCACCAAGGAGAAAGTCCGCCACAATTTCGGCATGCCGCGCCCCGAAGGTTATCGCAAGGCGCGGCGCCTGATCGCCATGGCCGAGCGCTTCAAACTGCCAGTGCTGACCTTCATCGACACTCCTGGAGCCTATCCGGGCATCGACTCCGAGGAGCGTGGCATCAACGAGGCTATCGCCGAGAATATGGCCATGATGTCGGCCGTGCGCACGCCCTTGATCGCCACGGTGACCGGTGAGGCCAACTCCGGTGGCGCCATCGCCATTGGTATCGCCGACCACCTGAATATGCTCGAATATTCCACCTATACGGTGATCACCCCGGAAGGCTGCGCCACCATTCTGTGGAAGTCCGCAGAGTATGCGTCTGCCGCCGCCGAGGCCATGGGCGTTACCTCCAAGCGCCTGGAGGAGCTGGGCATCGTCGACAGCACTATCAGCGAACCGCTGGGCGGTGCGCATCGTGATGTGCAGGCCATGGCAGCGAACATCAAGGCGGCGCTCATCGAGCAGGTCGATCGGCTCTCCAGACTGCCACTTGATGAGCTCGTCGAGCGTCGCTACAAGCGTCTGATGAGTTACGGTATTTCCAACTGACATCCAGCTTCATCCGCAACGGGTCTCCCACGGCATGACCTTCACCGAACAGTCACTGTCTGCGCAGCTTGCCGGAATTCCGGAAGGCAGCAGGCTGGTGGTGGCGTTCAGCGGAGGTCTCGATTCCTCCGTTCTGCTGTGGGCGCTGTATCGCCTGCTGCAGCAGAGCAATCCCGGCGCCTTTGGCCTCGCCGCCATTCACGTTAATCACGGCCTCAGCCCCAACGCCGCCTCCTGGCAGCAATTCTGTGCAGACACCTGCGTGCGTCTCGGCATCGAGCTGTCCGTAGAGCGAGTCCATATCTCGCGCCACGCAGGAGCCAGCCTCGAAAATCTCGCGCGCCAGCAGCGCTATGCAGCGTTTACTCGTTGCCTGCAACCCGGTGACTGTCTGGTCATGGGGCATCATCTGGATGATCAGGCCGAGACCTTCCTGCTGCGTACCCTGCGCGGTTCCGGACCGCGCGGTTTGGCCGCGATGCCCGGCACTCGAACGCTGGGCCACGGTGCGTCGTTGCGCCCCTTGCTGCGCCCGTTACTGGCAGTGACGCGGCAAGCTCTGGAAGACTTCGCCCGGGCGCAACAACTGCAGTGGATCGAGGATGAAAGCAACGATGCCACCGTGTTTGATCGCAACTACTGTCGCCATGAGTTGCTGCCGGTGATCGCTCGGCGCTGGCCTGCCTATCGTGAAAACTGGCTGCGCAGCGCACAGTTGTGCGCCGAAGCGGAAGAGCTTCTGCAGGAGTTGGCCGCGCAGGACTATGCCCTGACGGCGACGGAGGATGAAACGGTCATCGCCGTCGATGCGCTTAACCGGCTGAGTCCGGCTCGGCAGCGCAACCTGCTGCGCTACTGGCTGCAGCGTCTGCGCGTGGCCGATCCGGGCTGGAATGCGCTGCAGCAGATCGTTACAGAGTTGTTGCCAGCGGCAGTCGATGCGCAGCCGGAAGTCAGCTGGGGGGATCGCTGCGAACAAGGTGGGGAGGAGGGCAGAGCGGATGGTTCTCGTAATTCAGAAGCTGTCCGGCGAGTGCTGAGGCGCTACCGTGATCGACTTTATCTGCTCCATACGGTGCCGCCTTTGGCCAGCCAGGAATGCTATGAGTGGTGCCCACCTGCGCCGCTTGCGCTGCCGGGCAATGGCGGTCTGCGCGTGTCGCCAAGCTGCGGCAGCGGGTTGCGACAGCTGCAACAAGACACAGTTTTGCGGATACGTTACCGGCAGGGCGGTGAGAGTTTTCGACTTGCAGGGCGTCGCACCAGACCGCTGAAAAAAATCCTTCAGGATGCCGTTGTGGCACCCTGGTTGCGGGAACGCTTGCCGTTGTTGTACGCAGGAGATGAGCTGGTGTGTATTCCCGGCATCGGTGTCTGCGAGGGCTGGCAGGCGCAGGAAGGGGAGCGTTCCTGGGAGGTCATCTGGACACTGGATTCCGGCGCATCATCCTGCTGAAATTTTCACGCGCGGAGCCCTGAAATTGTACGCCTTCGCGCTTGTCAACCGAGCCCTTGCAGATTTTTGCGTTGTGGTCAGTGATGGCTTCTGGTACTCTGTAATCCCATCTGTAGGTGCTTGTTTAAAATGCTTTTTTAACGTGTTTTCGCAAGCACCGGTTAGACATTTTCGAATCTGATTCACTCGCTTATTTACTCTGGATGGGGCGTTAATGACGCGATATATTTTTATTACCGGTGGTGTGGTTTCTTCTCTCGGTAAAGGCATCACCTCGGCATCTCTTGCGGCGATTCTCGAAGCCCGCGGTCTCAACGTCACCATGCTCAAACTGGATCCCTACATCAACGTGGATCCGGGCACCATGAGTCCGTTTCAGCACGGCGAAGTATTCGTTACTGCCGACGGCGCCGAGACCGATCTCGATCTGGGACACTACGAGCGTTTCATTCGCACCACCATGACCTCGAAGAACAACTTCACGACCGGTCGTGTGTACGAAGAGGTCTTGAAGAAAGAGCGCCGTGGCGATTACCTCGGGGCGACCATTCAGGTGATTCCCCATATCACCGATGAGATCAAACGTCGCATCATCGAGGGCGCCGACGGTGCCGACGTGGCACTAGTGGAGATTGGCGGCACGGTGGGTGACATCGAGTCGCAACCCTTCCTTGAGGCGGTGCGTCAGATGCGTGTGGAGCTGGGCGCCGATCGCGCGCTGTTCATGCACCTGACTCTCGTTCCGTACATCGAGACGGCGGGTGAGACCAAGACCAAACCCACCCAGCATTCCGTCAAGGAGCTGCGCTCCATCGGTATCCAGCCCGATGTGCTGATCTGCCGCTCTGACCACGAGATTCCCGAATCCTCACGTCGCAAGATCGCGCTGTTCACCAACGTGGACCTGCCTGCAGTCGTCTCGCTGCCAGACACCGATACCATCTACCGTGTGCCAGCCCTGCTGCGTGCCAGTGGTCTCGATGACATCATCGTGCGCAAGTTCAACCTGAGCTGCCCACCGGCGGATTTCACCGAGTGGGACCGCGTCGTGGACGCCAAGCTGCATCCCGAGCGCGAGGTCAATATCACCATCGTTGGCAAATACATGGAGCTGCTGGACGCCTACAAATCGCTGATCGAGGCGATCAGCCATGCCGGCATTCAGACCCGCACCAAGGTCAACATCAAGTACATCGACTCGTCAGACGTGAAAGCACATGGCGTCAGCATTCTCGAAGGCCAGCACGCGATCCTCGTGCCCGGCGGGTTCGGGATCCGTGGCGTGGAGGGCAAGATCCGTACGGTGCAGTATGCCCGTGAGAACAAGATTCCATACCTGGGCATCTGCCTGGGAATGCAGGTAGCGGTTATCGAATACGCTCGCAACGTGGTCGGCTTGCCCGATGCACACAGCACCGAATTCAAACCGGATTGCAAAGACCCGGTGATCGCCCTGATCAGCGAGTGGGTCGCGGCAGACGGCAGCAAGGAAACCCGCAATGCCAATTCCGATCTGGGCGGCACCATGCGTCTGGGCGCTCAGGAGTGTCGTCTCGAGAAGGATTCCACAGCCTATGCCTGCTATGGCAAGGAAGTGATCGTCGAACGTCATCGCCATCGTTATGAAGTCAACAACACCTACCTGGAGCCGCTGCAGAAGGCCGGCCTCAAGGTCGCCGGGCGTTCGATGGACGGCATGCTGGTGGAAGTGATCGAGATTCCGGATCATCCCTGGTTCGTCAGTTGTCAGTTCCACCCCGAATTCACCTCGACGCCGCGCGATGGACATCCGCTGTTCACGGGCTTCATCAAAGCGGCGCTGGCACACCAGGAACAGCACAAGTGACCGAAGCCAACAGCCACTACAAGACCATCAAGGTCGGCAACACGGCGTTCAATAACGCCAGTCCGTTCGTGCTGCTGGGGGGCTTGAATGTGCTGGAGTCTGAGGAATTGGCGCACGAGGTCGCCGGACATTTTGTCGCCGTGACCCGCAAGCTGGGCATTCCCTACATTTTCAAGGCGTCCTTCGACAAGGCCAACCGCTCCTCGATTCACTCCTATCGCGGACCTGGTCTGGAGAAGGGCCTGGCGATTCTCGATTCCATCAAGAAGCGCTTTGGCGTGCCGGTGGTGACCGATGTGCACGAGCCCTGGCAGGCGCAGCCGGCCAGTGAAGTCGCCGACATCATTCAGCTGCCAGCATTTCTGTCGCGCCAGACCGATCTGGTGGTGGCGATGGCGAAGACGGGCGCCGTGATCAACATCAAGAAGGCGCAGTTTCTGGCGCCGCAGGAAATGCGCCACATCCTCACCAAGTTCGAGGAGGCCGGTAATGACAAACTGATGCTGTGTGAGCGCGGCTCCAGCTTCGGTTACAACAATCTGGTCGTGGACATGCTGGGCTTCTCGGTGATGAAGAAGCTGGCTTATCCGCTGGTGTTCGATGTCACGCATTCATTGCAGAAGCCCGGCGGTCTGGCCGCCAGCGCTGATGGTCGGCGTGCCGATGTCACCACATTGGCGCGTGCAGGCATGAGTCAGGGCATCGCGGGGCTGTTCATTGAGGCGCACCCGGACCCGGCCAACGCCAAATGTGATGGACCCTGTGCACTGTCGCTGGACAGACTGGAAGAATTTCTCGTGCAGATGAAGGCTGTCGACGATCTGGTGAAGAGTTTTCCGGAAATCGATACCGCTTGAGTGCGACAACACTCACATTAATGCACAGGTCACCACTGAATCTGAAACGTTTGGAGAGAGCAAGGTAATAACATGGCAGAGATCAAACAAATACGGGCAAGGGAAATTCTGGACTCGCGTGGCAATCCGACCATCGAGGCCGACGTGATACTGGCTTCCGGCGTGATGGGCACCGCCTGTGCGCCGTCTGGTGCGTCGACCGGTTCGCGCGAAGCGCTGGAACTGCGCGACAAAGACCCTGCCCGTTACCTCGGCAAAGGCGTCCTGACGGCCGTCAACAACGTCAACACTTCGATTCGTGACCTGCTGCTCGGCCGCAATGCTGCCGATCAGGAAGCATTGGACCGCGCGATGATCGAACTCGACGGCACACCCAACAAATCCAGCCTCGGCGCCAACGCAATCCTGGCTGTGTCTCTGGCGGTGGCGAAGGCGGCAGCACTGGAGAACAAACTGCCGTTGTACGCGTATATCGCTCAGCTCAATGGCAGCACTGGCAATCTGTCGCTGCCGGTGCCGATGATGAACATCATCAATGGCGGCGAGCACGCCGACAACAACGTCGACATTCAAGAGTTCATGGTGCAGCCAGTCGGCGCACCGACCTTCTCCGAGGCGCTGCGCTACGGCGCGGAAATCTTCCACAGCCTGAAGGCCGTGCTGCACAAGATGGGTCTGAGTACATCGGTAGGTGACGAGGGTGGTTTCGCCCCCAATCTGCCGTCCAACGCAGCAGCTCTGGATGCGATTCTGCAGGCCGTCGAGAAGACCGGCCTGAAGATGGGCAGCGACGTGCGTCTGGCTCTGGACTGTGCGGCCTCCGAGTTCTACCGCGATGGCAAGTATCACCTGAAGGGCGAGAATGCCGTGTATGACTCTGCAGGTTTCGTCGATTACCTCGCGAAACTGGCCGCCGATTACAATATCCTCTCCATCGAAGACGGCATGGACGAGAGCGACTGGGACGGCTGGGCGAAACTGACCCGCAAGATCGGCGATCGCGTGCAACTGGTCGGTGACGACCTGTTCGTGACCAACACGGCGATCCTGAGTCGTGGCATCAGCGAAGGCATCGCCAATTCGATCCTGATCAAATTCAACCAGATCGGCACGCTGTCCGAGACGCTGGCTGCGATTCGCATGGCGAAGAAGGCTGGTTACACCGCCGTGATTTCGCACCGTTCCGGCGAAACCGAAGACACGACCATTGCCGACCTGGCAGTGGCCACCGGCGCTGGCCAGATCAAGACGGGCTCGCTGTGCCGTTCCGATCGCGTCTCCAAGTACAACCGCCTGCTGCGTATCGAGGAGGAGCTGGGCGGTCGCGCGATTTACCGTGGTATCGAAGAGTTCCGGCACATTGCTGGTTAGGAACGCTCAATCAACGAGACGGAATGACTATGAAAGTACTCCTGGGTGCGCTGGTCGTGGTGTTGGTGATGTTGCAGTTCAATCTGTGGGTGGGAGAGGGTAGCTTCTCCCAGTTGCGCAGTCTCGAATCGCAGGTTGAGGTGCAGAAGCAGGAAAACGTGGTCCTGGCGGACCGCAACCAGGAACTCGAGAACGAAGTGCTGGATCTGAAGACGGGGCTCGATGCCGTTGAGGAGCGAGCGCGCAGCGATTTCGGCATGGTGAAGGATGGCGAGACGCTCTTCCTCATCGTCGAGTGAAGAGACTTTTGAAACGAAGCTGATGCCGGTGAATGCCGGCATTTGTCTTTACAGAGTCAGGGCTTTCTATGGCGATCTGGGCAATTATTCCGGCGGCAGGCGTGGGTTCACGCATGCAGACAGAGGAGCCGAAGCAGTATTTGCAAATCAATGGTCAGGCCGTGCTAGCTCATTCAATCGCACGCCTGGGGGCAGTGGCTGCAGTAGAGCGCATCGTCGTGGCGCTGCATCCACAGGATGACAGATGGGCGATGTTGGGGCTGCAGACCGGTCCGCGCTTGCAGACCTGTGTCGGTGGCGCGGATCGTTGTCACTCGGTGCTGAATGCGCTCAACGCCCTGCGTGAGCACGCGAAGGAGGACGACTGGGTGTTGGTGCATGATGCCGTCAGACCTTGCGTCAGTGTTGGAGACATCGAGTGCCTGCTGGCAGAGGTTGCGGATCATCCGGTCGGAGGTCTGCTGGCGGTGCCGGTGAGCAGCACGCTGAAGAGGGCAGGGCCGGATGGCAATGTCAGCGCGACCGTCGATCGCACGCATCTCTGGCAGGCGGGAACGCCACAGGTTTTTCGTTATGGATTGCTGCACAGAACACTGACAGAGGCGATTGCGGCGGGCACACTCGTCACCGACGAGGCCTCGGCATTGGAGCTGGCCGGGTTCGCGCCGCGACTGGTGCGCGGCCGTGCCGACAACATCAAGATTACCTACCCGGAGGATCTGCTGCTGGCCCGCCTGATCCTTGCGGCCCAAGGACTGGAAGAACAGCCCGTTGAAAAACAGAACTGAAATCAGGAGTCACCGTTATGTGGAACAGGATCAGGACCGGCCATGGCTACGACGCGCATCGTTTCGCGGATAGCCTGCTGCCCGACAAACCCCTGATACTGGGTGGCGTGCAATTGCCGCACGATCGCAGCCTGATCGCTCACTCCGACGGTGACGCGGTAATTCATGCGCTGTGTGACGCCATTCTGGGAGCACTCGGGCTGGGCGACATCGGTCGACATTTTCCGGATACGGATCAGGCGTTCAGTAATATCGACAGCGGCATTCTGTTGCGGCGCGTGTGCAGCCTGTTGAAGACCGCCGGCTGGAAGATCGGCAACGTGGACATCACGATCCTGGCGCAGGCCCCACGCATGGCGCCGCACATCGAGGCGATGCGCAAGCGTCTGGCTGGTCTGATGGAGATAGTGCCGGAGCAGGTCAACGTCAAGGCTTCGACCACAGAGGGCATGGGTTTTGTCGGGCGTCGCGAAGGGTTGGAGACCTATGCTGTGGTGTTGATCTACCGTGACGAGTGACCGCTCGTCAACGGCTGGGGCGTCATTGGCAGGAGCGGCAGATTCCTCTCGGGCCAATTCTTCGCGCGAAGCAATGACGCTGCTGGGGTTTGCCTTTGGAGCGCCGGAGCACTCGGCAGTCTTCAAGCGCGAGGTCGATGATTTTTGCGTCGACGAAGATCTTGGCTTTGAGTTGAGCGGCTCGGGTGAACACCTGTGCGTGCAGATCCGTAAGACGGGTGTGGCCACGCCGCAGGTAGTCCGTGCACTGGCCCGTGCGGCAGGCGTGCGCGAGCAGGACATCGGTTATGCCGGTTTGAAAGACAGACAAGGCGTCTGCGTGCAGTGGTTCAGCATCTATCTGCCCTCCGAACGGGTGCCCGATTTCACAGGCTTTACCGAAGCGGGCATGGAGATACTGCAGACGCTGCGCAACAGCAGAAAGATTCGCCGTGGCAGTCATCGCGGGAACCTGTTCCGCATCCGGTTGCGTGAAGTGAGTGGCGGCGCCAATGGCATTGCACCTGACTTGTTGGTGCGGCTGGAGGCAATTGCAGCGCGCGGCGTTCCCAATTACTTCGGGGAACAGCGTTTCGGCACCCACAATGAGAATGTGATGATGGCGGCACGTCTGTTCAGCGGCGAGTTGCGCATGGCCAGAGGCTTCAAGCGCGGGATGCTGCTCTCGGCGGCCAGATCCTGCGTCTTCAATGAGGTCTTGTCGCGTCGCGTGCTGGCCGGGAATTGGGATCGGTATCTGGACGGCGATGTCATGAATCTGGAGGGCACGGAGAGCGTCTTCGTGCCGCAGGACGGGGACACAGAATTGCAGGCGCGGCTGGACGTCATGGATATTCATCCCACCGGGCCGCTGTGGGGCAAGGGCGTGTTGCGCAGCAGCGCGGCGACAAGAGAGCTGGAGATGGCTTGCGTGGAGCAGTTTCGCGATCTGTGCACGGGTCTTGAAGCGGCTGGTCTGGAGCAGGCCCGGCGCAGCCTGCGCCTGCCGGTGCAGGGGCTGCAGTGGACCTGGTTGCCGGAGCAGAATCTGGAGTTGCAGTTCAGTCTGCCACCTGGCGCCTATGCGACGTCGGTGTTGCGCGAGCTTCTGGTGCTGCGTGCGGAGCGGGTCTGAACAATAAAAATTCAAGAGGTTTGGCAGACGAGAACATGAGAGTAACCAAGTGAGCAATGTAAATCTGGCCGGCATAGGCATGACATCGCAGCGTACGCGTGAGCGCCTGATTGGTCGTCTGATCGAGCAGGGTATCGGCGACTGGTCGGTGCTCGACGTAATGCGCAGCACTCCGCGCCATATCTTTCTGGAGGAGGCGCTGGCGCACAAAGCCTACGAGGATGTGTCATTGCCGATTGGCTACAACCAGACGATCTCCCAGCCTTATATCGTCGCCAAGATGACCGAGGCGGTGCTGAAGAATCACCCGGCTCTGGAGCAAGGCAAGCTTGGCAATGTGTTGGAGGTCGGCACCGGCTGTGGTTATCAGACGGCGATCATCGCGCCGCTTGCCCGCAAGGTCTACTCGGTGGAGCGCATCAAACCGCTGCTGGAAAAGGCGCGCAAGAACATCCGTCTGCTTGGATTGAACAACGTACAGTTCAAACACGACGATGGCAGTCTGGGCTGGAAAGAGAAGGGGCCCTTCGACGCGATTATCGCAGCGGCGGCACCGCAGCAGGTTCCTCAGGAGTTGCTGGCACAGCTCGCCGAGAACGGACGTTTGATCATCCCCGTGGGCGGTGATGACGTGCAGGAGCTGCGGCTGATCACGCGCACCGGGGACGAATTCAAGACCGAGATTGTGGCAGCCGTGCGATTTGTGCCGCTACTGGTCGGTCAGATACAAAACTGATCGAAACGAACCATTCAGGACCAGTGTGGGAGCGGGCCCCGCCCGCGATAGGTTCAGATACAAAACTGAGCGAAGCGAAACAAAACATTCAGGAGCGATATGCAAGACAGGTCTGAGGCGACACTGAAGGGCAGGCTGGTGCTGTTTGGCAAAGGCATGGCCATGGGCGTCGCCGATTCTGTTCCGGGCGTTTCCGGCGGCACCATCGCCGTCATGGTGGGCATCTATGAGGAGTTGGTCAATTCGCTGAAAGGCTTGAATCCCCTCGTTCTGCATACGCGCTGGGGCGGTGGTCCGCTGCAGTTCTGGCGCAATATCAACGGCGGCTTTCTGCTGACATTGCTGCTTGGCATCGTCACCAGCCTCTATCTCAGTGCCAACACCGTGTTGTATCTGCTGGACAGCCAATACCCGCTGATGATGGCTTTTTTTGCCGGGCTGGTGTTTGCCTCTACCTGGTTTCTGCAGCGCCAGGTGCTGCATTGGGGCGGGGTCGAAGTCGGCA
Source organism: Gammaproteobacteria bacterium (assembly GCA_030654835.1). Taxonomy (GTDB): domain Bacteria; phylum Pseudomonadota; class Gammaproteobacteria; order Pseudomonadales; family Pseudohongiellaceae; genus UBA5078. Next base: position 123,362 of record JAURWS010000020.1, read on the forward strand.
TGACGCTCCTGGGTGCGGCGGTAGCGCTGGTGGTATCTCTTGCCAATCCCATGTCCGGTGACTCTGGCTTGGTCTATTTGTTTTTCTGCGGGATGCTGGCGATCTGCGCGATGATACTGCCGGGCATCTCTGGCGCGTTCGTGCTGATCCTGCTGGGCGCCTACGACTACGTCCTCGCCGCTCTGCGGGCGCTGAATTTCCCTGTCATTCTGGTGTTCGCGAGTGGTTGTGCCATTGGTTTGCTGAGCTTCTCGCATCTGCTGTCCTGGACCTTCTTCCATTACCGGCAGCAGACTTACGCCTTCCTGACCGGCATGCTGGCCGCGTCCGTATTGGTGTTGTGGCCCTGGAAGCAGACGGTGAACGGTGAAATTACCTTCCTTTCACCTGCCGGTTTCGAGGCGACAACCGGACAGCCCGCGCAACTGCTGACCGTGCTTCTGCTGGTGGTAGTGGGCTATGCTGTCGTGGCAATTTTTGAAAGAATCACCAACAGGAAACTGTAACTGTGATGGAAAGGGTTTTGATGAACGGAAACGGAATGGCGAATCGGGTATCTAACTCTGCAGCGGATGGGCGTATGCGTGCCGGGTTTTCTGCAGTAGTACGAGCAGTTGTGTTGGCAGGGCTGGCCCTGGCGCTGCAGAGCTGTGGAGGGCGCTATCAGGCGCCGCTGGATGACCAAAGCGCAGTCCTGGAGCGCACGGCGCCGCCAATCTATTCGACCACCGGCCCTTCGTCGGTCGGCGGTGTGGCTGACAGCGCCCCCATGTCCTCATCCAGCACGGCGTCCGGTGCCACTGTGGCTCCCGCACGCGCGATCGCTGCCGGAGTGCGGGTGCAGCCTGCCGATGGCGTGAACGTCAACGTTGTGAATGATCCGGGCGGTATTCGTCGAACCTCGATTGCTCGACAGCCGCTGGGCGGCAGTGCGCCGGTATCTCCACAGGAACCGGCACCTGCGATTGCTCCAGCCAGTTCACCCTCTGTCAGCAGCCCGGCTGTCGGTGCCGCTTCTGCGAACGCTGCCGCCACGCAAGCTCCCGCTCCGCTGGTCGGGCAGAGCCATATCGTTGCCCGTGGTGAAACGCTCTATTCGATCGCCTGGCAATATTCGCTGGACTACCGGGCGCTGGCACTGGCCAATAACCTGCAAGCTCCCTATACCATCTATCCGGATCAACGGCTTTCCTTGAATATCGGCGGTGTCTCCAACAACGCGCTGCAGAGTGTGCCCGCAATTCCAGCAGCTCCCGCCGGCACCGCAGCGGTGGCCAGCGGGCAGCGCCCGGCGGCGGCGGAGGCCAGTCGGCGCACAGGTAACGTGCCAAGTCGTGTCATCGAAGATATCGCCTGGCAATGGCCGGTGGAGGGGCGCGTACTGCGAACCTTCAGTGGCAGTGCTGCCACCACCAGCCGGGGAATCGATATCGGTGCGCGCCGTGGTGACCCCGTCTATGCAGCCGCCGATGGCGACGTGGTGTACTCTGGGCGCGGCATACAAGGGCAGGGTGATCTGATCATCATTCGTCACAGTGCTCGCCATCTGAGCGCGTACTCTCATAACAGCAGCATGCTGGTCAGTGAGGGAGCGCGGATTCGGGCTGGCGACAAGATTGCCGAAGTCGGCACCGACAGTCGCGGCTCTGAGCTATTGCATTTCGAGGTGCGCGTGGACGGCGCCCCTGTCGATCCAGCGCGCTATCTGCCTGCCCGCTGACTCGCCGATTTTCGGCCCCAGTCTGCAACTCCCCAAATGTGCCTTTTCTGACGCACGGCCAGGCATGAACGTGGCGTGCGTCGCTCTTCCTTCTCAACTCATCTCATAATTCCAGCAGCCGTCAATTTCTGGGACGTTCCCTGTTGCCTCGCAAATAATGGAATGGTAAGTTCCGGTCGCCTGTTCACCGGATGTGGGCAGGTACGTCAGGAATGAGGCTTACAAAAAAGGGGCAGTATTATGGACGGTAATGTGGCTCGTACTGAAAACAGTAAAGAGCGCTTGCGATTGCACAACACAAGGAAACCATCATGGATGATGAGGCGATAAGAACCATGGAAGAAGTGGTAGAGAGAAATGCTGTAGCTATTTTTGACGAAGTTGTAGAAGAGAATGTGGCGGACGACGCGCCATGCTGTCTGGGGTCTCTCGTCGGCTCCGCAGGGTGCCGAAAGACACCGGATATGACTCGGCTTTATCTCAACGACATTGGCTCCGCGCAGTTGCTGAGTGCGGAGGAAGAGGTCGAGTATTCGCGCAGGACGCGTGCAGGCGACACGGAAGGGCGCCGGATAATGGTTGTCAGCAACCTGCGTCTGGTGGTGAAGATCGCGCGTCGCTACGTCAATCGTGGGCTTGGTTTTCTCGACCTCGTGCAGGAAGGGAATCTGGGGCTTCTGCGGGCAGTCGAGAAGTATGATCCTGAGCGCGGCTTTCGCTTCTCCACCTACGCGACCTGGTGGATTCGACAGACCATCGAGCGTGCCATCATGAATCAGGCCCGAGTAATTCGTCTGCCGATTCATGTCCTCAAAGAGCTGAATATTTACCTGAAGACGACACGGGAATTTTCTCGTGTGCACGATCAGGATCCCAGCGTGGAACAACTTTCTCAACTGATGCTCAAACCGGTGGACGACGTCAAACGTCTGCTGTCCTACAACGAACGCCTCGTGACGTCGGACCCTCAAAACCCAGGACAGGAGTCAAGTATTTTGGAGCAGGTGCCCGATACTCCTGACAGTGCACCTATGGAAATTCTGCATGATGACGGCGTGCGTGAGACAGTTGACACCTGGTTGCATATGCTCAGCGCTAAGCATATCGACGTCATTGCCCGGCGCTTTGGTTTTTTGGGGTTTGAGTGCCGAACATTGGAGGAGGTCGGACAGGAGATTGGTCTGACTCGCGAGCGAGTTCGCCAGATTCAGCTGGAGGCGCTGGAGAGACTTCGGGAAATTGCCAGGGAGCAGGGAATTACGAAGGATTGCTGGTAGCAGTGAGTTGAATTGCACTGGTTGTATGAGAAGGCTGTTTGCGAAGGCTCCGGGATTTGAGGCCGGAGCCTGTTTGCAGACCGATATATCAGCCAGCATCCTTGATCAGATACTGGAGTTTGCCCGGCACGCCCTTCCATTTCTCGGCGTCTTCCAGTGCGGGTTTCATCTCGGTGATGTTCGCCCATTTCTGCGCTAGCTCGGCATTGAGCGCCAAAAACTGCTGCTGGTCTTCAGGTAATTCATCTTCGGCATAGATCGCGTCCACGGGGCACTCTGGCTCACACAGGGCGCAGTCGATGCATTCATCGGGGTGGATGACCAGGAAATTCGGACCTTCATAGAAACAATCAACAGGGCATACTTCCACACAGTCTGTGTGCTTGCAGCGTATGCAGTTCTCGCCAACAACAAAAGTCATGATTTCTCCAGCTTTATTGGCCCGGGGTGCCGGGGTGGGTAATTTGAAGTTGGGGCGATTATAAAGAGGTTCGGGGGGGCAGGGAAAATACTTTTTCCGATAATGCATAGTTAATTTGTTCGCTGGGCTTTCGCGCCGTAGTTCGGTCTGTGTTGGCGACAAGACTGAGCAGGACACGCCCGTAAATACTTCCCTGTAGGGCTCGGTCGCGCCATCCATGGCGCTCAACGGTCCTGATCAGTCTTGTCGCCAACACAGACCTTGCTTCAGCCCTATATTCCCTGCTCTGCTCTGCTGAGCATGACTTGGCGTAACGATTCGCCTTCGCGCCCCTCACAGCTTCTGTTTCAGGGCGTAGAGGAGGTCGAGGGCTTGGCGGGCGGTGAGGTCGTCGGGGTTGAGGGCGGTGAGTTGTTGGATGACCGGGTGGGGTTCGTATTGGGTGAAGAGTTCGGTTTGCAGGGGGGCCGCCGGGGCTTCGGTCGAGGGCTTGTGGGATTGTTGGAGGCTGTCGCGTTCCAGCTGTTGGAGTTTGTCGCGGGCCTGGCGGATGACGGTTAAAGGGACGCCGGCGAGTTGGGCGACCTGCAGGCCGTAGCTCTGGTTCGCGGGGCCGGGTTTGACGGCGTGCAGGAAGACGATGCCATCCTGATGTTCCGAGGCGTCCAGGTGGACGTTGGCGATGTTGGAGAAACGCTCGGGCAGGGCGGTCAGTTCGAAGTAGTGGGTGGCGAACAGCGTCCAGGCCTGTAGTTTCTCGGCGATGTAGACGGCACTGGCCCAGGCCAGCGAGAGGCCGTCGAAGGTGCTGGTGCCGCGTCCTACCTCATCCATCAGCACCAGGCTGTTGGCCGTGGCGTTGTGGAGAATGTTGGCGGTCTCGGTCATTTCCACCATGAAGGTGGAGCGTCCGCCAGCCAGATCGTCGGATGAGCCGATGCGGGTGAAGATGCGATCGATCGGCCCGATACGGGCACTGCGCGCAGGCACGAAGCTACCGGTAAAGGCCAGCAGCACGATCAGCGCCGTCTGGCGCATGTAGGTCGATTTACCGCCCATGTTGGGGCCGGTGATGATCAGCATCTGGCGCTTGTCATCCAGGTCGACGTCATTGGCGACGAACACACTTTCGGTGACTTGCTCGACCACCGGATGGCGTCCCTGTTCGATGTGGATGCCGGGTTCGGCTGTCAATTCTGGCTGGCACAGATCCAGGGTGCGGGCGCGTTCGGCGAAGTTGTTCAAGACGTCGAGTTCGGCCAGAGCTGCTGCGGTATTGAGCAGCGCGTTCAGGTCTATCGCCACGACTTCCAGCAGCTCGTCGTAGAGCGCCTTTTCACGGGTGAGTGCCTTGCTGTTGGCGCTCAACACCTTGTCTTCGAACAGCTTGAGGTCGGGCGTGATGAAGCGCTCGGCGTTCTTCAAGGTCTGGCGGCGCTGGTAATCGGCCGGCATGTCGTCGGCCTGCGCCTTGCTGACCTCAATGAAATAGCCGTGCACGCGGTTGTAGCCAACCTTGAGCGTGCTCAGGCCAGTACGCTGCTTCTCCTTGATTTCGAGATCGATCAGAAACTGCCCTGCGTTGCTGCTGAGGTTGCGCAGCTCGTCCAGTTCGGCGTCATAACCCTCGGCGATTACGCCGCCTTCGCGAATCACCACGGGCGGATTGTCGATGACGGCGCGGCTCAGTAGCGTGGCGAGATCAGGATAGTCGGCGATGCTGAGTTGCAGGCTGGCCAGGCGCGGTGAGTCGTTCTGTTCAAGGATTCCTCTCAAAGCACCCTGCAGACGTGGCAAGGTAATCAAGGCATCGCGCAAACGCGCCAGGTCTCGCGGCCGTGCCGAGCGTAGACCGACGCGGGCGAGGATGCGCTCGATGTCGCCGATCTCGTGCAGTAGTGGGTGCAACTGTTCGAAACGATACTGGTCGATCAACGTTGAAACGGTTTGCTGGCGCAGCGCCAGCTGGCTGCGGTCTCGCAATGGTCGGTGCAGCCAGCGGTTCAGCAGGCGTCCACCCATAGCGGTGGCAGTGCTGTCGAGCACCGACATCAGCGTGTTGTCCGTGCCTCCGGCGAGGTTGCGATCCAGCTCCAGATTGCGGCGGCTGGCGGCGTCGAGAATCAGACTGTCGCCAGGTTGTTCCAGTTGAATGCCCTGAATGTGTGGCAATTGTGAACGCTGCGTCTCGCGGGCATAGCCCAGCAGACAACCCGCCGCCTGCAGCGCGAGCGTCAACTGCTCGCAACCGAAGCCATTCAAATCCAACGTGCCGAAGTGCTGGTTCAGCGCGCGTCGGCTGCTGTCGAGATCGAACTCCCACAGCGGTCTGCGCCGCGTACCCTGCCGAGATTCCAACACCTGCAGCGCCGAAACCTCTTCATTAACAAGCACTTCCGCGGGTCGGACCCGCGCAACTTCAGCAAGCATGTCGTCGCGGGAGGCGACTTCGCTGAGTACGAAGCGGCCGCTGCTGACATCCAGCCAGGCCAGACCGAAACGTGCTTTCTCGGGGTCTTCGCTGTGCGTGCCGGTCACCGCCAGCAACAGGCTTTCGCTGCGCTCGTTGAGCAGGGCTTCGTCGCTGAGCGTGCCCGGCGTGATGATTCGCACCACCTGCCGATCGACTGGCCCCTTGCTGGTCGCCGGATCGCCAATCTGTTCGCAGATGGCCACCGAGACTCCGGCGTCCACCAGTCTTGCCAGGTAGCGATCGGCGGCGTGAAAGGGGATGCCGCACATGGGGATGTCTTTGCCGTCGATCTTGCCGCGGCTGGTCAGGGTGATGTCGAGAATTTTCGAGGCTGTGCGCGCGTCTTCGAAGAACAGCTCGTAGAAGTCGCCCATGCGGTAGAACAGCAGCTCGTTGCGGTGTTGGGCTTTCAGGCCCAGGAATTGCCGCATCATGGGGGTGTGTTGAGAAATATTTTCCATTTTATTCAATTACATCCAGTTATATTTTAATGCTACGTAATACATGCGAGTGTGGCGTTTAGCTGACACTTTCGGCGTGGAGTTAAATCAACTTATCGAGTGCCCTACGGCTTTCTCAAACGTCTGTATCAGGGCTGTATAGTCACAGAATACTGCTTTGATATTCGCTTGGGCCAATTCGTGGATCAAATTTTCGCGGCTCAATCCCTCTAGGCAGTTGCGCTCAGCCAATGAGCTAAAAAATTTCCGGCTCTCGGGGGCAATTCTGGAAAAGGTGCAAAAGCGAGTGCTGTCCTTTGAGATGTCAACCGTGCGAGTTTCTCCCGCCCAAGAATATATGTCCCTGAAAAGGCTTCGATGCAAGGATTTCAAATAGTTGAAATCATAAGGAGGTAATTGAAACTCTATCGCATCAGCTCGCGCAGAACTGAGGCGACGCTCCGCGTCTTCAAGATCGGCATCAACTTGCAAATTAAGGAGATTGCGAAGGACAGTGGAGTTTTCGTAACAATAAGGATCCTGTCCAGAACCGTATTTATCTGCGGTCAGAGTTCGACTCCTTGTCGCTCGCTTTTTGCTGGGAGGAGGAAATCAATACCTTGGCTGAAGTGCCGCTGACTTTAATGCCTTCCAATCTCAAACTTGCCTCGTAGTTTGAGCGACGAACTTTGGCAAAATATGCCCTCTTTGCTTTGAAGTCAGGTGAGTTCAATGGTAGCGCCTCGTCTTGTTGTCCTTGGCCGAGTATATCAAGAACTAATTTGCCGGACAGGCCTATTTACCACCGGATTTTAGGCGATTAAATGGCGGCCGTCAGCGCGTCTGGAAATCTCTGCTAAGCTTGCAAATGTGGGAGCGGGCCTGCCCGCGATCGATTCCGCACTGAATCAATCGCGGGCAGGCCCGCACACATAAAATCAGCGATTGAAGTGGATAAACCATGAACAAAACCCTGCTCTCCCTCAGCCGCCAATGCGGCGAACTCCTGCTGCAACATCACTGCAAAGTGACCACGGCCGAGTCCTGCACCGGCGGTTGGATCGCTCAGTGCATCACCGCCGTGGCGGGCAGCTCGGACTGGTTCGAAACGGGCTTCGTCACCTATTCAAATCAGGCCAAGCAGCAGTTGCTGCAGGTTCCAGTTCAGTGTTTTGAAGGCCCGAAAGCGCCGGGCGCTGTGAGTGAAGAAACGGTGCTCGGCATGGCTCGAGGTGCGTTGCAGGCAGCCGGGGCACAGTATGCGGTGGCGACCAGCGGCGTCGCGGGGCCGGACGGCGGCACTCCGGGCAAGCCAGTGGGCACGGTGTGGATCGGCTGGGCATGGCGCACTGGGGATGCAGTGGAGTCATTTGCGCGAGTGCAACGCTTTACCGGCGACCGTGAATCCGTGCGCAAGCAGTCTGTACAGGCGGCGTTGGAGGGGCTGCTGACGCTCCTGCAGGCCCGAAATGCGTCGGCCCCCGAACACTGATTAAATACTGGTTGAATATACAGTGATTGTCTGTTTTAATTATTTCATTGCAAGACCACCTCGGAATCCATTCAGCTTGCTCCGACCAAGCACCAGATAAAAAAGGAATCAACCATGGCCGTAGATGCAGTTAAAGACCCGAACCGCGAGAAGGCGCTGAGCGCCGCCCTGTCACAGATCGAGCGCCAGTTTGGCAAAGGCTCGATGATGCGTCTGGGAGAAAAGGGCAAGGAAGCAATCCCCGCGATTTCCACCGGTTCGCTGGGTCTGGATATCGCGCTGGGCATCGGCGGTCTGCCACGTGGTCGCATCGTGGAAATCTACGGTCCGGAGTCCTCTGGCAAGACCACGCTGACGTTGCAGGTCATCGCGGAATGTCAGCGCAACGGTGGCACCTGTGCTTTTATTGACGCAGAACACGCACTCGACCCGATCTACGCCAGCAACCTCGGCGTGGATGTCGAGAACCTGCTGGTCAGCCAGCCCGACACCGGCGAACAGGCGCTGGAGATCTGCGACATGATCGTGCGCTCCGGTGCGGTGGACGTGGTGGTCATCGACTCCGTGGCGGCACTGACGCCGAAGGCCGAGATCGAAGGCGACATGGGCGACAGTCACATGGGCCTGCAGGCACGTCTGATGTCCCAGGCGCTGCGCAAGATGACGGGCAACATCAAGAATTCCAACACGCTGGTGATCTTCATCAACCAGATCCGCATGAAGATCGGCGTGATGTTCGGTTCGCCCGAGACCACCACCGGGGGTAATGCGCTGAAGTTCTACGCCTCTGTGCGCCTGGACATCCGCCGCATCGGTTCGATCAAGGAAGGCGAGGAAGTGGTGGGCAGCGAGACCCGCGTCAAGGTCGTCAAGAACAAGGTCGCACCACCCTTCCGTCAGTGCGAATTCCAGATCCTGTATGGCACCGGCATCTATCGCATGGGCGAGGTGATCGATCTGGGCGTGAAGCTCAATCTGATCGACAAGTCCGGCGCCTGGTATGCCTACAACGGTGAGAAGATCGGCCAGGGCAAGAAGAACGTGGCCACCTATCTGGAAGAGAATCCCCATCTCGCCAAGGAGATTGAGGACAAGATTCGTGCGCAGTTGCTCGGTGGTGCCACACCTCTACTGGTTTCCGGTGGGGCGGTCGAGGAAGACGACGGGGAGTTCGAATAAGCCGTCGGTTACTGAAAGGCGTGCAACGTGCGAACTGCTGCTGAAAACACGATGATGGTGGAGCTGCGACGGGCGGCCATGGATTTGCTGGCCCGCCGCGAGCACTCGCGGGCGGAACTGGTCGACAAGCTCCGTCGCAAATTTGCAGAAGAAGCAGGGGGAGCGGCGCAGCTTCTCCCCGAAGTGCTCGATCAGTTGGAACAGGATGGCCTGCTCAACGACGCACGTTTCGTTACAGCCTATGTTCGCTACCGGCGCTCACGCGGGTTTGGCCCACTGTTGATCCGTCAGGAGCTGCGTGGCAAGGGTGTCAGCAGTGCGCTGCTGGACGTTGCCCTGGTAGCGAACACGCCGGAGTGGTTGGAGTCCTTGCGGGAACTGGTCGCCCGCAAGCAACGGCTGTTCACACTTGAGGGCGACGCCCAGGAAGCGCGCAAAGCCCGCCAGAAGCTGTATCGATTCTGTCTGTCCCGTGGCTTTACTTCCGAGCAAATTGAAAACGCCCTGCGCTCGGAATCCTGAATTTGCCTGCTATACTGACCCGGCCGATTACCCAGGCTCCGGACTCTCTGGCAGGTTTTTATGCATAAACAGCAGCACAAGAACTCCCGTATCCCTCTCTCCCCAATGATTTTCAGTCGAACAGCCCTCAAGGTGCTTGCGTCCATAGCGCTCAGCTCAGCGGTTGCCGTGCCAGCGCAGGCCAATACCTTTGCCGATCTGCGAGTCGGGATGGCGAACGAGGACAACGTCTCCAAAGGCATTGGTGGGGCAGACATTCACGACGATAGCTACCTCCTGCTGGAGGGCGGAGTCGGCAAGTTTCTGCAAATCCGTCCAGGTCAGTCCGTTACCCTCAGTGTCTCCGCTGCCGCGCAGCGCTACTACGAAATGGCCGGATTCGATGCGGATATCATTGGCGCGCAGGCTGCCTATAACCACAAGTTTGGTCTCGGCGCCTATGCGCCAACCGTGTCGCTGGCGCTGGGTCTCAGCCAGGAAGCTCGTCGCGGCCGCGAGAGGGACAGGCAGCTGCATGACTTGACTCTCAGCTTCAGCAAGCGGCTGTCTCCGGCTTGGGGTGTCTACGCCGCCGTGATGCACGAGTGGAGTGAAGGCACAAAAGACAGTTTCCGCGCGGTTGCCAATACCTACCCTTGGTGGGCATGGAATGTCGGTGATGACATCTTCGACTTTACGCAGAGCAGCTTCCTCGCCAGTGCCGATTACACCTTCGTCAACGGCAGCACACTGACCGCCTCTTATACCTTTACCGATGGCCACAGCGTCGCCAGCGGTCTCGTCCCCAATGACCGGCTGATGGGAATTTCCTCCGCGATCGCGTTCGACCCCGCCTTCGAGCCCAGCTGGGATAGCTCCCAGGCTGCGTACCTGATCAAGTCCGACACGCATGTCTATGCGTTGGACTGGAGTCTGGCGCTGGGGCCCCACTCGGCGCTGGATTTTGGTTATGAGTATCGCGACATTCAGGCGCCATCCTCGATCAGTTACAGTGGCAGTCGTCTTGGGGTGACCCTGTCGTGGGCGTACTGATAAATGAACCGCCAACACAGGCTTCCATAATCGTTTCAGAGGTGCACAATGATCAGACAGCCACTTGAATTTGTCTGGACTGCAATCACAGCGTTGAGAAGTGAAACGGCCCGGCGGCGCAGGCAGATCTGCGTCTTGCTGGCGATGATGTTGATCCCCTTTACCCCAGGGTTGATTCCCGCCGCGAGCGCGGCTGAATTGCGGATCAGCATTCAGGATGCCGAGGCCGGCGGGCCATTGGCGGATGCTGTCGTAGAAGTGCTGTTGCCGCCGGATCTGCAGGTGTCGCACACCCAGGTTGGCAACATCAGTGTCGATCAGCAGCAGAAGGAGTTTGTGCCTAACGTGTCTGTCATCAGCCGGGGCAGTCGCGTCAACTTTCCCAACAGTGACGATATCCTGCATCACGTTTATTCCTTTTCCCCCGCTAACGTTTTCGAGTTACCTCTGTATGGCAATGGTCAGAACATCAACTACTACGAGCCGTTTGAGCAGCCTGGGGTGGTCGAACTCGGCTGCAACATCCACGACTGGATGCTTGGTTATATTTACGTGGCGGAGAGCAGTCTGGCGGTGAAGACCGATGCGACCGGTGAGGCCGTGATTCAGGGCATTCCAGCGGGGGAATTTCAGGTGCGTGTCTGGCATTCACGTGCCGTTGGCGACAGCGAAGGACAGGCACATGCCCTGCTGCAGACGATGACCTTTGGCGATGCGGAGCCGACGCGCCTGCGTCTGGCGCTGCCGCTGGAGCGCGACAATCGCCTGCGCCGCGCGCCCAATGCCGGACGAACGCGCTATCGATGAGTGACACACTCAGCAACCCGGTGAAGAACAATCCATGATCAGTCCGTCCCCGGTGGTGACAAGTCTGTTCGCCTTCCGCAGCTTCCGGACGCGCCTGCTGGTGTTCCTGCTCGCTCTGCTGCTGCCGGTGTTGCTGGGCATCTACGCCTTCGTCAACAGGGAGAACAACACCTACACCACAGAGACGATCAACAGCTACCTGGAGCTGGGTGCCGATGTCTTCGATTTCACCCGCGAGGAACACAAGAACACGCTGCTGACCATTACCAGCACGTTGACTCGCGACTGGGGTTTCCGCAATGCTTTCGGCACCGGCGATCCATTCACCATCATCGATGCCGCAGACAACGTCCTGATGCGCTCGCTGGGGGCTGCCGACATGATGCTGATCTCATCCATGGACGGGGAAGTCATCATCGATACCAGAACGCAGGGCTTTGAACGCCTGGAAGGTGAATGGCTGGCGCTGATGGAGTCTGCCGCCAGTAGCGACGAGGGCATCGGTGACGCGGTCATCACCGTGGAGGGCGTGCCGTATCAGATCACCGTGATTCCACTGTTTCTGCCGACCCCGGTCGCCTGGATCTTCGGCGGCTATCCGCTCGACAATCAATTTGCGGCCACGGTGAAACAGAGCATCGTCTCCGATGTCTCGATTGTGCAGTTCCGTTGGGAGGAGGGCGCTGCAAGCGATGCAGCCGCTGCGGTCAGTGTCATCGCCTCGACGTTGACGGAGGAGGACCAGAGCCTGCTTATTGCACAACTGCAGGAGACGCCGCTCGAAGCACAAGCCACAACCCGCCGCATCCAGCTCAGCGAAGGCGAATACGGCACGCTGATGCGTCCGCTCTACGGCGAGCCGGGAGAGGCGCTGCAGATCGTCGCGGTCATCCAGAAGTCCTACAACGAGAACATGGAAAACGTGCAGGCGTTCCAGCGCGTGTTGCTGCAGTTTTACCTTGCGGTGCTGGCGGTCAGCCTGCTGGCGGTGGTCCTGCTCGCGCGTTCGGTCACTCGCCCGGTGCTGGATCTGGCCCGTCGAGTACGGCGCATTGAATCGGGCGACTTCGGCCAGTCTGTGCAGGTTAGCGGACGCGACGAGATCAGCGAGCTCGCTACTTCGGTGAACAACATGGCCCGTGGTCTGGCAGAGAAAGAGAAGGTGCGTGATCTGCTCGGCAAGGTAGTGTCGCATGAGATAGCCGAAGAGTTGCTGAGCAAAACCATCGAGCTGGGCGGGGAAGAGAAGATAGTGACGGTGCTGTTCGCCGACATCAAGGGCTTCACCTCATTGTGTGAGAACACTCCCCCTGAAGCGGTGTTGACGCTGCTCAACAGTTATCTGAGTGAGATCACGGCGGTGATCGAGCGGCATCAGGGCGTGGTGGACAAATACACCGGCGATTCCGTGATGGCGCTGTTCGGAGCGCCGCTCAGTCGCGGGAACGACGCCCAGAACGCCGTCCGCACTGCTTTGGCGATGGAAGAAGCTATGACCTCTCTCAATGCCCGCAACCGTGCAGCAGGATTGGCGGAAGTGGAGGCGGGCATCGGTGTGCATACGGGGCTGGTGGTTGCAGGCAACCTTGGCTCCCAGAATCGCCTGAACTACACGGTCATCGGCGACTCGGTCAACCTCTCGGCGCGGCTTGAAGGTTTGACGCGCAAATACCACGTCGCCAACATCGTCAGCGAGACGACGCGGCAGAGCGCTCCGGGTTTCGTTTATCGTGAACTGGACCTGGTGCGGGTCGCGGGCAAGCGCGAGCCAGTCAGAATCTTTGAGGTGATTGGGGAAGAGGGCACCGTCAGCGCATCCACTCTGCTGGAACTGACGACATTTGCCAGCGCTCTACAGGCCTATCGGGCCCGGCAGTGGGATGAGGCTCAGGCGCTTTTTGAACAATTAGGGGGGGCTGCGGTAAATCTCTACAGGGTCTATCTCGAACGCATCCCAGAGCTGCGCGCCCGTAAACTCCCATCGAACTGGGACGCTGTCTTCACCTTCGACAAGAAATAACTGTGGGAGCGAGCCTGCTCGCGATAGAACTTCGCGCTAACTCAATCGCGGGCAGGACCCGCTCCCACAGCCAGCTCTCCCTGCACCGTATCTCTATACTGCGTCGGTGTCAGATTATGCAGATCCTTGAAGGCCTTGTTGAATGAGGACAGGGCCGAATAGCCGACGTCAAACGCGATGTTGGCGATCGGTTCCCGCTGCTCGAACGGCAGGGCGAGCCGGTTGCAGGTTTCCTCGATACGGAAGGCGTTGAGGAACTGGTTGAAGTTGCGATACCCCAGTTGCTTGTTGATCACCCGACGCAGGCGATATTCCTGCAGCGACAAGCGCTCCGCCAAATTCCCGATTGTCAGCCCAGGCCGCGAATACAGTCTCTCCTTTTTCAGCACATCGAAGATGCGCTCCACCAGCGCAGGATTATCGATACGACGCACTGTGCTGGGCACCGGTGTCAGATGGGGTCCCGCGCTGAGCTGCGCACCTTGTTCCTGCGGCAGCACAATCACCTGTAGTGCCTCACCGTGCAGGCGCATGACAGTGAGATTGAACGCCAGGGTGATCAGGAAAAGGTAGAAGAACAACCATTCGTTTGGAATGGGTGTCAGTTCAATGGAGTAGAGGCTGGCGTAGTAGCTGCCGGCGCGGATAAAACCATTGATCAGAATAGCCGCGACCAGGATGCCCATTGCGACGGTGCAGGTGACGCGCAGTCTTCGGCGGGATTCCATCAGGTCGTTGCTCAAGCCCTGGAAGGCCGTGTACACCGCATGCACGGAGAAGCCCAGCATGATCAGCTGCGGAATCACATAGTAAATAAAGTACCCGAGATCAGCCGCAGGAGTACCTGCGGAGGTGAAAGAACCGTAAGCCCGCAGCGCCATGTAGAAAGCCATCAGTATCCACGCCACAGCGGGTACGCGTGCGTTGTCGACGAACAGGAACCGCGACAGCAGCCACAACGCAGCCGGGGCCAGCGTGGCCATGCGATAAAAGAAATACTGCAGCGGGAAATTCAGATGAGTGTCCGGCAGATTCGATATCACGTGACAAATCAGACAGAAGCTGTAGAGGGTTAAGAGCTGGCCAATGACGTGGCGGCGGTGATAAGCAGCGAAGAACAGGCTGATGAAAGCCAACTGCGAAATCGCCAATACACTGATAACGTTCAGGGAGAGACCGAACATATTGAACCTCGATATACGAGCTGTTTTGTTATTATTTGTTTTGTTGCAGTCAGCTGGGTCAGAAGTGTGCGTGTCGGGATGATCGTCTTTTCCCGGATGCAGCGCAATCCCTGTGCTGCACCCGGGTACTTTGCTCCCCAACCCTGGCCACAACTCATGCCGAACTCATATTCGTTTTTCTGATATCAGATTGCAATTCTAATGATACTGAAGCGATGGTGGTACTCGCGCTTCGCGTTGTCTGCCGTGAAGTGAATTTCCGCTGACGTATCCTGAATATTTCGCTTTAATGTGGGAGCGGGCCTGCCCGCGATAGCTTTTTTACGCCGCGAGATCAATCGCGGGCAAGGCCCGCTCCCACAGTAATCACGAAGTACAGCTATACTGATTTTGAAAACACCTGTGCGGGCCTGCCCGCGATAGCTTTTTCACGCCGCGAGATCAATCGCGGGCAGGCCCACTCCCACAGGTGTTTTCAAAATCAGAGCACGTTTGTTTTGATCAAGGAGGATCAAAATCACGGACGAGAAACCACATTCGGGACGCCTGAGAGATGGCCGCCACAGCGAAGTTGGCCGCATCTACCACGTGCGGCTGGCATGCCAGGATCGAGAACCATTTTTCGCAGAATTTGAAAAAGGTCGTGTCGTGGTGTGGGCAATGCGGCAAGTGGAACCCACTGCTGCCACGTTGTCTTACGTGGTGATGCCAGATCATCTGCATTGGCTGATGTGTTTGCGAGAAGGCAGTACGCTAAGTGGTGCAGTCCAGAAATTGAAATCGCTGACCACGCGAGAACTGCATCGCCGCTGTGAGTGGCAAGGGGCGATATGGCAAGCAGGATTCTACGACCGAGCTATTCGACGCGAAGATGACCTCCCCGCCATCGCTCGCTATATCGTGGCGAACCCGTTGCGAGCGGGACTGGTGCGCTCCATTCGGGATTACCCCCTGTGGGACGCCGCGTGGCTCTGACCCTAAATCTGAATCTGTGCTCTCCTGTGGGAGCGGGCCCGCCCGCGATAGCTCTTTCGATCTTAAAAAATCGCGGGCGGGCCCGCTCCCACATTGAACAGCGCTCAAATCACCAACAAATCCATAAACTCATGCACCGGCATCGCCTCCAGCGCCTTCTGATCCTTGCACAGCGTGAAGATCTTCTCGACACGCGCAGCGGGGAAGCGCGTCGCTAGGTTGCTGCGGAACTTGCTCTCCAGCAGCGGGATGCCCTCGGCGCGACGACGTCGATGGCCCACCGGATACTCCACCTCAATCTTCGGCGTTGAAGTCCCATCCTTGAAGAAAATCTGCAGCGCGTTGGCAATGGAGCGCTTGTCAGCCTCTAGATACTCGCGGGTATAGCGCGGCTCCTCGATCACCTCCATCTTCTCGCGCAACTGATCGATGATCGGATTGGTCTTGTGGAAATCGTCCTCGTAATCTTCGGCCACCAGGTTGCCGAAGGCCAGCGGGACTGCCGTCATGTACTGCAGGCAATGGTCACGGTCCGCAGGATTGTTGAGCGGGCCACTCTTGCTGATGATGCGGATCGCGGACTCGTGAGTGTGAATCACGATGCGCTCGATCTCGTCCAGACGATCCTTCACCAGCGGGTGCAGACGCACTGCCGCCTCGGCCGCCGTCTGCGAATGGAACTCCGCCGGGAAGGAAATCTTGAAGAGAATCTGTTCCATCACATAGCTGCCGTAATCCCTTGTAAAGGCGAGCTTATTTCCTTTGAAAGACACGTCATAGAAACCCCACTTCGGTGTCGTCAACACGCTCGGATAACCGATCTCGCCACGCATCGTCAGGTCTGCCAGACGCACAGCTCGCGAGGTCGCATCGCCCGCTGCCCAGGATTTGCGAGGGCCCGCATTGGGAGAATGGCGATACGTGCGCAGGCTCGAACCATCCAGCCAGGCTTGCGACAGAGCATCGATGATCTGCGCCTGCGAGCCGCCGAGCATCTGCGTCACGACGGCCGTCGAGGCAACCCGCACCAGCAACACATGGCATAGCCCCACGCGGTTGAAACTGTTTTCCAGCGCGATCACGCCCTGAATCTCATGCGCTTTGATCATCGCCGTCAGCACGTCGCGCATCAGCAGCGGCGTCTTGCCTGCGGCCACGTTGCGCTGTGACAAGTAGTCGGCCACGGCCAGGATGCCGCCGAGGTTGTCGGACGGATGGCCCCATTCGGCTGCCAGCCACGTGTCGTTATAGTCCAGCCAGCGGATGATGCAGCCGATGTCCCACGCTGCCTTCACCGGGTCCAGACGAAATTGAGTTCCGGGAACGCGCGCTCCATGCGGAACGATGGTGCCTTCGACCAACGGGCCGAGCAGTTTGGTGCATTCGGGAAAACGCAGCGCCAGCAGGCCGCAGCCGAGCGTGTCCATCAGGCAGTTGCGGGCGGTGTCGTAAGCCTCGGCGGAGGTGACCTCGTAATCGGTGACGTAGCGGGCGATGTCCACCAGTTCCTGATCGGGCGCTGGTCTCTGGTTGTATTCCACGTTGGCTGACATAAATGGGGGGTCTCTTGGTTTGTTGGTGTGGTCTGGTGGAGCGAGAGGCTTCTGCAGAGAATCTCACCTTCCGTGGTGGACTTTCAGTCATTTGAGATGCGGTCTCCCAAGCACTTCGGCAGTCAGTCGATCAAGATATCGACCGACCTCACTTGCGCTGAGTGTCAACGAGCGGCCTTCTGCGATATCACGCTCTCCGACATTGATTGCTTCGAGCAACAATGTCATCTGTGCCTTTTCGGCAGACGCGCGGTCCCGGCTTTCAACTAAACTGTTGATTAACTCAGCCTGGTCTTCGAGAGACAGGTGGAGTGCCTCTTGTCGTAGCTCGTCAAGTTTCATAGATCTCTCCTCTGCCTATATGTTCATGTCAAAAGTATAGACGTGTACTTAAAATCCTGCCATTTCACGCTCAAAATAAGAACTATTGGACGAATTTTTCCGATTTGAAAAAATATTTCAAAAATATTCACTTATTTATTGGCGCGTTTTCAATCTGTGAACTAACTTTATATTCGAGCACAAGGAAGGTGTTTAAAAGCCTGCCATGGATGACAGGCGTTGGGCTGAGTCCGGATATGCTTCCTAAAATCTCAGCCCAGGGGGGCAGCACTGCTGCCCCCCGACTTTTTCCGCCCCTGTGGGAGCGTGCCTGCACGCGATTTTTTCTCTCTCAGCTAACAGCCAATCGCGGGCAAGGCCCGCTCCCACAAAATCGTCATTCGTCAGCGAGCAGCAATATCCACCCACGGCATCGTCGCCGGCCCGATGTAGTCCGCGCTCGGGCGGATGATGCGGTTGTTGGAGCGCTGCTCCTTCACGTGGGCCGCCCAGCCGGTGACGCGGGACATCACGAAGATCGGCGTGAACAACTTGGTCGGAATCCCCATAAAGTGATACGCCGAGGCATGGAAGAAATCGGCATTGCAAAACAGCTTCTTCTCGCGCCACATGACTTCCTCGCAGCGCACGGACACGGGATAGAGCACCTTGTCGCCAACCTGCGCCGCCAGCTTCTCCGCCCACTGCTTGATGATGACGTTGCGCGGGTCCGACTCGGCATAAATCGCGTGCCCGAATCCCATCACCTTTTCCTTGCGCGCCAGCATGCCGAGCAACTCGCGCTCGGCCTCATCCGGACTCTGCCAGCGCTCGATCATGTCCATCGCCGCCTCGTTGGCACCGCCATGCAAGGGGCCGCGCAGCGAACCAATCGCAGCCGTCACGCAGGAATGCATGTCGGAGAGCGTCGAGGCGCACACCCGTGCCGTGAAGGTCGAGGCGTTGAACTCGTGTTCAGCATAAAGAATCAGCGACACATTCATTACCTTTTCGAACAGCGCGTTGGGCTTCTCCCCACTGAGCATGTGCAGGAAATGTGCGCCGATGGAATCGTCGTCCAGCGCCGTGTCGATGCGCACGCCGTCGTGCGTGAAGCGATACCAGTAGCAGATGATCGAGGGGAGGGCGGCGACCAGCCGGTCGATCACGTCGTCCTGCTGCGCGAAGCTGTGTTCCATCTCCAGATTGCCCAGCATCGAGCAGCCGGTGCGCATCACATCCATGGGGTGAGCGTCTGCGGGAATGCGCTCCAGAACTTCTTTCAAGGCTTGAGGAAGTGCGCGTAATGATTTGATTTTAAGGACATAAGTATCAAGCTCTTTGCGGTTCGGAAGATGCCCGCGCAGCAGCAGGAAGGCCACTTCTTCGAAGCGCGCCTTGTCGGCGAGAACGCTGATGTCATAGCCACGATAGGTCAGTCCCGAGCCGGTCTTTCCGACCGTACACAGGGCTGTCTCGCCGGCCACCTGGCCGCGCAGTCCGGCGCCGGATAAGGGTTTTGCTGCCATCTATATCTCCTCGCATGAAATCTTTGTGTGCGAGCTGCGCTCACAATTGAATTTGTGGGAGCGGGCCTTGCCCGCGATGATCTGTGCGTTGAGCTCGAAAAATCGCCTGCGGGAGCGGGCCTCGCCCGCGATGATCTGTGTGTTGAACGTGACTAAATCGCGAGCAGGCTCGCTCCCACAGTCAGTGGGCGTTGCGAGCGAAAAAATCGCGGGCAGGCCCGCTCCCACATAGTCACATTCACTGAGGTCTAAACAACCGATCCAGCTTCTCCTCATACGCGTGATACCCCAGCACCTCATACAACTCCTTGCGAGTCTGCATGCTGTCCACCACGCCGCGCTGATCCCCATCCTGCAGAATGCCCGCATACACCAGCTCGGCGGCACGGCTCATCGCCCGGAACGCACTCAGCGGATACAACACCATGCCAACGCCACAGGCGCCCAACTCGGCCTTGTTAAAAAGAGGTGTCGCCCCAAATTCAGTAATATTCGCCAGAATCGGCACGCGCACAGTGGCACTGAAGCGTCGATAATCCTCCAGACTGGTGATCGCTTCCGGAAAAATCGCATCCGCCCCAGCCTCGACACACGCCACCGCACGCTCGATAGCCGACTCGATGCCCTCCACCGCAATCGCATCGGTCCGCGCCATGATCACGAAATCCGCATCAATTTTCGCGTCCACTGCCGCCTTCACGCGATCGACCATCTCGTCCTTGCTCACGATCGCCTTGTTGGGCCGGTGCCCACAACGCTTCTGCGCCACCTGATCCTCTAGATGTACCGCTGCCGCACCCGCTTTTTCCATCGCCTTGATCGTGCGTGCAATGTTGAACGCGCCGCCCCAACCGGTGTCGATGTCGACCAGCAAAGGCAGAGAAGAGGCAGAAGTGATGCGCTCCACATCGATGATCACGTCATTGAGGCTGGTCATGCCCAGATCCGGCAGCCCGTAGGAGGCATTGGCCACTCCGGCGCCGGAAAGATAGATGGCCTGATGTCCCGCGCGCTCGGCGAGCATGGCGCTATAAGCATTGATGGTGCCGACGATCTGCAGTGGGAAATTGGCCTGCAGCGCCCGGCGAAATCTGGCCCCGGCGCTCAACTGAACTGGCATGGAAGTGTCCTCTGGGTGCGATGCGAAAACTGCCTGCAAGGTAAAGGAAACCCCAGATGAAGTAAATCCTGTGGCTTTTGTGGGAGCGGGCCTGCCCGCGATTGGTTTGTGGTATTTCAATCGCGGGCAAGGCCCGCTCCCACAGTTAAAGGCTATACCCCATGCATTTCCCAAAACACCGCAGGCGCGACAATGGGGAATGTTGAAGACAGCTCCAGAAGATCCTTATCCCCCGAAATCAGGTAATCGGCACTGTCTGTGACTAACTCAGCTTGAAACGTCAGAATTTCGACCAAATCCCCCATCTCTTGTTCGTTCAGCCCGTGCTTATGCTGCAATCGCGGCAATACCCGGCGCAGCTCGTCAAGAATGAAATCCGAAAGCAGCACATCAATTGCCCCGGTTCTCCAAGCTTGCATGATTTTGCCGGGGGCGCTGCCGGGGTAGGCAAGCCCTGAGAGAATCACATTGGTATCAAGCACCACCTTGAGTGTCGCCATCCTTTGCGCTCCGCAAATAACAGTGGCTTATCGATCAGCCCGTGCATCGAGTATAGCCTGCTGAATTTCCATCAACCCTTCTTCCTCTTGAGTGCCCGCAAACCCCTGTTCGATGCGGTTGGAAAGGGCGTCGAAACGCGCCTGCATGCGTCGGATGCGCTCGAACAAGCGAGCATCTATCAAAGCAGCCACGGGCTTCCCATCCTTGTTGATAACAACACTGTCATGCCTGTATTGAACCTGATTAAGCATTTCTCCCAGGTTTTGACGAAACTTGACTGCACTCGTTTCTGTAATCATTGCTCGCTCCAAATCAGTATGATCATACTGGTCATTATGGCCCGTGCGCTGCAGTCCTGCAACCATGTGTGCGGGCCTGCCCGCGATTGGGTTTTGTGGGGCATCAATCGCGTGCAGGCGCGCTCCCACAGAAATTCGGCGGCGCAACAAGCAATCCTATGCTACCTTTCTGTGTGTAAAGAGATTGTGATAACCGCAAATCGGCCAGAGCAAATGAATATGGATGAAGTCGATACTCGCTGGAAACAACGCCTCGCCAATTTCAATCAAGCATTTGGTCAGCTAAGTGATGCGGTCTCGTTGATGGCTGTTCGCGAGCTGAGCCCTCTCGAACGGCAAGGTGTCATCCAAGCGTTTGAGTACACCTACGAACTTGGCTGGAACGTGCTGCGTGATTACTTGCGCTGGCAGGGCAATGCAGAGCTGAGTGGTTCTCGCGACACGCTGCGCGAGGCTTTTTCCGCGAAACTGATTGATGACGGTGAGATTTGGATGGACATGCTCCAGGATCGCAATCGCACCTCACACACTTATAATGAAGCCACAGCAACGGAGATACTGAACAACATTCAAGCTCACTACCATGCACTGTTTCAAAAATTGCAGTGGAAAATGAACAGCTTGGCGAGCACGGGCTAAACCAATATGCCATCAGTGAACAGCGGCCTGAGTATTCAGACCATTTCCCGATTGAGTGAAATCTTCGCCAGACATGAAAAAGTCAGCAGAGTTGTGCTCTATGGTTCTCGCGCGAAGGGTAATTGGAGGAACGAGTCGGATTGACACTGTTGCGCAACGCGCTACACTCTAAATCATGATTAAGACTTTCAAGCACAAGGGATTGAGGCTTTACTACGAAACTGGCAGCACGCGAGGCATTCAGGCAACACATGCCAATCGCCTGCGGATGCAACTGGTGGCTTTGGATACTGCGCTGGAAGTCTCGGATCTCGACATCCCTGGATACAAGCTCCACCCAATGAAAGGGGACCGTAAAGGTATTTTGGCCATATCTGTCAGTGGTAACTGGCGATTGACTTTCGAATTCCGCGATGGACATGTGTATCTGCTTGAGTATGAGGATTATCACTAATGGCTATGTACAATCCACCACATCCTGGCGAGTTTATTTTCGACACTTACATGGAGCCTTTTGGGCTTAGCTGCCGCTATCTTGCGGAGCAGCTCGATGTTTCGCCATCCACATTGAATCGCATTCTGAAGTTGCAGAGTGGTGTCAGTCCAGAAATGGCACTGAGGTTATCCAAGACTCTTGGGCGAAGCCCGGAGAGCTGGCTTGCAATGCAGGACGGCTATGATCTCTGGCACGTCAGCAAGAGCATTCAATTGGACAGAGTGCAAAAAATTGAACTTACCGCTGCATAACAAGCGACTGCACAGCGACAATTCCTCCGTTGCTTTGCAGCACCAAAATTGCGCGTGAGCACGGGCGTTATGGCATCACCGGGAAGGGCGCATGTAGCAAGCTCAAGGGGCTGAATCTCCTACATCCACCGCCCCGCACTAAACCCCAGCATCCGCCCACGCAACATCGCCCCCACTGCCAGATCATAATCCAGCCTCTCCCCCTCCCAGCGCGTTACCGCCGTGCGGGAATCAATCGCCAGACCAAGCCCCTCATGCTCTCGCTCGATAGCTAGAGTTTCACTCGCAACATCCTCAGCCTCCGAAAATTGCGGGGCAAGCGCCACCTTCAGCGCGCCGCCGCTTGGAGTTACAAACTCGAACCGCTGCTCACCGCGTTTCACAATCTCATAACCCTCCTGATGCAACAACCGATGGTGATGCCGACACAGCAGCACGAGATTATCGAGCCTCGTCTCGCCGCCATCGCACCAGTGCTGCACATGGTGTGCATCCACGTAGCGAGACTCACAGCAACCTGGAAAGCGGCAGCCTCGATCTCGGATCTGCAGAGCGCGTCGGATGGAGGGCGGAATGGCGCGGGTCTTGCGGCCGACATTCAGCACATTGCCGTTGGCATCTTCCAGCACCGGGACCAATGAAGCATCGCAGCATAGGCGCTTGGCAGTGGCTGGCGACAGCGGCAAGTGGTGAGCGCCACTCTCGATTGAGCAGTGCTGTTCACTGCCACGTTCGATATGAATCACCACCTGATATTTGTCGGCGGAGTTCATGGGCTGCAATCCTTCCTCCATCGTGCTCATCGCCTGCTCGGCCAATGCCAACAATGCATCAACACGTTTCTGCGGGAACGTTTTTTCCGGGAGATTTGCAGAGACATCATCCTGAGTAACAGGTGGATTTTGTGCGGCGACCATCGCCTCCAACGCTTTCATGAAGACGGCACCGTCTTCCGGTGTCATCCGGCCGCGCAGCACCAGCATGCCGTCGTCGTCAAAGTAGCAGGTGAGTTCACGAG
>JAURWS010000027.1 GCA_030654835.1 Gammaproteobacteria bacterium
GGTGGCTACAGCAACAAGGAAATTTCCATCGCCATCTTCAAATCGGAAGGCACAGTCAAGAATCAGGTCTCATCCATCCTCTCCAAGCTCGGTGTGCGCGACCGGACCCAGGCTGTGCTGCGCGCCATCAATCAGGGATTACTCTGATGTGGGAGCGGGCAGGCTCGCTCTCACTTCGGCGTTTGAAGGTCAAACGAAAGCCAGTCACGCTCATCACCGCCAGCAGGAACAGGCCGAGGACGCCCAGTACCCGGTCCAGCATCTCAACGCCCGTCCACTGCAGATAATGAATCTGGTAGAGCCTGTCGATCCAGCGGGTATCCTGCCCGGACTGACGCAGACTGAGCGTGTTCCAGTCCAGTGTGTTGCGCGCACCGGTGGAGGTTTGAAACGTGCCGTCCTGCAGAGGCTGCACCTGACCATAGCGTGGTGTGTTGCGGGCCACGGCATCAGCGACGAGCTTGAGTTGCATGTCAGCATCAGGCAGGGGCCAGGGTAGGAGAGTGTCAGGATGCAGGTGCTGCCAGCCCTGCTCGGTGCGGACCAGCAGGTGATCACCAAGCACCGTGCGCAGGTAGCGGAACTCGCTCCAGCTGTCGGTGGCTGGTATTGCCTGCGGGCTTCTCAGTGGGCTCTCAAGCGTTCCCGTCAGCGGATAGGTGCGAGGCTGCAGCATCTCATACGCTGCGCCATAGCCAGGTTGGATAAGAAAGAACAGCCCGGTGAGTGTCCAGGCAATCAAAGGGGTCAGCATGACGATGCCGACCAGGCGGTGGTACTTGCGGATGCTCACAATCGGTCTCGGCGAACTCAGGGCCGCGAAGCATAGCCTATCTGATGCGACTGTGGGAGCGAGCCTGCTCGCGATTGAATCTTGCACTGGATCAATCGCGGGCAGGCCCGCTCCCACACAGTACAAAAGCAGAGGCAGCAGTCAGTGGCGGATCAGGTGATCGAACGCGCTCAGCGATGCTCTGGCGCCCTCGCCCATGGCGATGACGATCTGCTTGTAGGGCACCGTCGTCACGTCACCGGCGGCAAACACGCCCGGCACATTGGTCTGACCGCGCGCATCGGTGACGATCTCGCCTGCAGGAGACAGATCAATCGTCCCCTTGAGCCAGTCGCTGTTGGGCAGCAGGCCGATCTGCACGAACACGCCATCCAGTGCCACGACACGTGGCTCGCCGCTGACGCGATCCTTGTAAGCGAGCCCCGTCACCTTCTGACCATCGCCCACTACCTCGCTGGTCTGCACGCTGACAATCACCGTGACATTCGGCAGGCTGAACAGCTTGCGCTGCAACACCGCGTCAGCACGCAGCTTGTCGGCGAATTCCAGCAGGGTCACATGGCTCACGATACCGGCGAGATCGATGGCTGCCTCGACACCGGAGTTGCCACCGCCAATCACGGCGACACGCTTGCCTTTGAACAATGGACCATCACAGTGTGGGCAGTAGGCAACGCCGCGATTGCGATATTCCTTCTCACCCGGCACATTCAATTCGCGCCAGCGCGCACCGGTGGCAACGATCACCGTCTTCGCCTTCAGCGTGGCACCGCTGTCGAAACGGATCTCGTGCAGGCCACCCGCTGCGGACGCAGGCACGAGTGCGGAGGCACGCTGCAGATTAATGATGTCCACGTTGTAGTCGCGCACGTTCTCTTCGAGCGCGCGGGCCAGCTTCGGCCCCTCAGTCTCCGCCATGGAAATCAGATTCTCGATGCCCATGGTGTCCAGCACCTGACCACCGAAGCGTTCTGCCGCGACGCCCGTGCGGATTCCCTTGCGCGCAGCATAGATGGCGCCTGCCGCGCCAGCAGGACCACCGCCGACCACCAGCACATCAAACGGCTCGCGAGCGCTGATCTTCGCGGCGTCACGAGCGGCAGCACCGGTGTCGATCTTCGCAAGAATTCCCTCTACTCCCATGCGGCCTGATGCAAATGGCTGACCGTTCAAATACACGGATGGCACCGACATGACCTGGCGTTGCTTCACCTCTTCCTGAAACAGCGCCCCATCGATGGCCACATGACGAATGTTTTGATTGAGAACCGCCATCAGGTTCAGCGCCTGAACCACGTCCGGGCAGTTCTGGCAGGACAGCGAGAAGTAGGTCTCGAACAAATACTCACCTTCGATGTCACGAATCTGCTCCGCAACCTCGGCGGAAACCTTGGGCGGATGTCCACCCACCTGCAGCAGTGCAAGAATCAGCGAGGTAAATTCGTGCCCCATCGGAATGCCGGCGAAAGTCAGGCTCGCACCACCCTGCGGGCGTTGCAGCGCGAAGGACGGCACACGTGCATCCGTGCCATCACTGCGCAGCGTGATCTTGTCGGTCAGCGTGACGATGTCCTGCAGCAGTGACCATAGCTCGCGCGACTTTTCCCGGTCGTCGAGAGAGGCAACAATCTCGAAAGGCTGCGTGACTCTCTCGAGATAGGTTTTAAGCTGATTCTTCATGGTGGCGTCTAACATGACTTCTGTGTCCTCGAATGAAATTGCATCTCAGGGTCTGTGGGAGCGGGCCCCGCCCGCGATCGATTACTGCGTAGGAAACCAATCGCGGGCAGGCCCGCTCCCACAGAGTTCAGTTTAGATCTTGCCTACCAGGTCCACCGACGGCGCCAGTGTTGCCTC
The DNA here is from genome assembly GCA_030654835.1 of Gammaproteobacteria bacterium. GTDB lineage: Bacteria > Pseudomonadota > Gammaproteobacteria > Pseudomonadales > Pseudohongiellaceae > UBA5078. The sequence continues at coordinate 2,651 of JAURWS010000027.1, forward strand.
GCCTTCCTTCCACTTGGCAGGGCAGACTTCGCCGGGGTGAGAGGCGACATACAGGGCAGCCTTCACCTTGCGCAACAGCTCCTGCGCGTCGCGGCCGATGCCACCCGCAGTGATCTCGACGATCTGCACGCGACCTTCCGGGTCGACGACGAAGGTGCCGCGCTCGGCCATGCCTTCAGATTCGATCATCACCTCGAAGTTGCGGCTGATCACGCCTGTGGGATCGCCGATCATCGGGTATTGGATCTTGCCGATGGTGTCAGAAGTGTCGTGCCAGGCTTTGTGGGTAAAGTGGGTATCGGTAGACACGGAGTAGATTTCTACGCCACGCTTCTGGAATTCTGAGTAGTTATCTGCCAGATCACCGAGCTCCGTGGGGCACACGAAGGTGAAGTCGGCGGGGTAGAAGAACACAATTGACCATTTGCCATGCAGGGTCTTTTCGGTGACTTCGACGAAGGCGCCGTTGTGGAAGGCAGTGGCTTTGAATGGCTTGATGACGGTATTGATGAGTGACATGCGGATGACTCCTGGTTGGTTGATGCAGGCATCGTAAGCGATCCACTGAACCATTTAAAAATTGATTGTTTTTTGCATAACGATAGTTTTTAGCTATTAATTGACTGAAGCATGCCCGCCAACGCAACTGCCACGGTCGTTTCAGTCTCACCATTAAAGTGATTGCGTTCATTATTTTGACTGACCTATACTGGCCACGCTTTGATCTAACCTATAGGGAGACTTGAAACGAAGAATTGAAAAGGATTTCCCGCTGTACTGAATGCTGACGCTGAAGTTCAACATCAGTCCCAAAATTATAAGAACACGGGGGAATCAACATGCATGGAACCATTCCAGGCAGACGCAAAGCCATCACATCCGCAATTATTCTCGCAACCATGTCCATCGCTGCCGCCCAGAATGCAGCAGCGGCACAGGATGATCCCGAAGTAGAAGAAGTCGTCGTGACCGGATCCTATATCCGTGGCACGCCAATCGATGCGCCCTCCCCTGTGCAGGTCGTCAACCGTGACAGCATTGAGGCACAGGGTGCCGCTGTGATCTGGGACGTCATCAAGAACCTGGAGATCAACTCCGGTTCCATTACCAACCCCGGTTCCGGGGATAACAGCCAGGTCGCGGGCAGCGCCAACGTCAATCTGCGCAATCTCGGGGAGAACTCGACCCTGACCCTCGTCAATGGCAAGCGGCAGGTCTCCGCCGCCGCCACAACCCGCAGCGGTGGCGAGTTCGTCGACCTCAACTCGATTCCTCTGGTCATGACCGAACGGGTTGAAATTCTCACTGACGGTGGCTCGGCGCTGTACGGCGCAGACGCAGTGGCAGGCGCCGTGAACGTGATCATGCGGACCGACTTTGAAGGTCTGGAAGTCTACGGCGACCTGCAAGGCATCGCCGAAGCTGGAGACCTCTTCGACAAGACCGCCAGCGCCATCTGGGGCTGGGCGACCGAGGACGGCGACACTCACTTCGTGCTGTCTGGCGAACGCTTCGAGCGCGATCCTGTATCCGTGCAGTATGGCAACTATTTCGATGAAAACTCCGAGTTTCTCGGTTCGGCCAGCAGCGCGGGAACGTTGATCTCCAGCCCCTTCTTCGGGGGCACGGTAAACCCGGCCTATATCAACCAGGGCATCACCAGTGCCAACATCGCCGATGGCGGATCTGCCAATACCGTTTACACCGATCCCGGCTGCTACACCGGCAAGTCGGTAGACGGCACACCGTTCCAGATCGGCAGGCTGCGGGAAGAACGCGGTGCGCGGGCCGGAACATGCTGGGAGGACAACTCCGAATGGAATTTCATTTCTCAAGAGACCACGCGCGATAGCTTCGCAGGAGCCTTTAACCATACGTTCGAGAATGAAGCGGAATTCTACTCATTTTTCCAATACTCGGACTCCACCACCATCCGCGCCGACGACGGCTACAACTCCTCACGCGGCCCCACCGTGTTCCTCGGCCAGCCCGGCGCACACGTCGGCGCTCGCGGTCAGGTGATGAATCTCGGGTACTACGCGCCGATGGCCGGTCTGACCCGACCAACGTCGATTCCGAATGCTCCAGTGGCCATGGCCAATGGCGGTCCGAACGTGGCGTTTTACACCAGCGTCAAGACCGGTGTTCCTCGCACAGGCGCCGACAACAACGAGACCTGGAACCAGACGCTCGGCGCCCAGACCGGCCTGCGCGGAGAATTGGAGGTCGGTGCCAAGACCTACAACTATGACGTCAGCTACTCCTGGAGTGGCGCGAGCATGGAGCAGACCTACAAGACCTTCAACCGTCAGCGTGCCGAGTTGGCCGCCAACGGACTCGGTGGGCCAAGCTGCACCCCCAACGGCCGTTCTGACTTCGACTTCGGTCGCCAGCCCGGCACCGACGCCTGGGACACCTATAACGCCGGCCTGACCCAGACGTTCTTCCCTGGCTTCGTGTTCACGACGCGGGAGAGCCTGTCTTACGCCCTCACCAGCAACAACCAGGGCCAGGGCGGCTGCATGTTCTACAACCCCTTCCTGAGTGCGCTGACGAATCCCAATGTCGCGAACAGCGAAGCGCTGATGGACTGGATGAACCAGACCGTCAACGTGGTCGACAAGCGCAACAAGCTGGCGGTGGTGGATGCGGTCATCTCCGGCGAGCTGTTCGAGATGGGTGGCGGCATGGCCCAGTTCGCGGCAGGTGGTCAGTATCGAGATCAGAACAACAAGTCTCGCGCCTCGTTGCTGAACCTGCCCGGCATCCCCAATGCCATCCTGAGCTACGACGCGGCTGGCAAGCCGAACGCGACGCACTATGTCAGCAACAACTTCGACTGCTCGCTGTGCGCGTTCAACTATGACCATGACCGCACCGTGAAGGCGGTGTTCGGCGAACTGTCATTGCCGGTCTGGGAAAACGTCGAGACCCAGATCGCTCTGCGCTACGAGGACTACGGCGGCAAGATCGGCAGCGAGGTGTCGCCGAAGTTCGCCATCAGCTGGCGACCGATTGAGGAGCTGCTGGTGCGGGGTTCATTCTCGCAGTCCTTCCGAGCGCCGAACATCGGTATCATCTACGCCGGGCTGGAGTCCTCCTCCGTAACCTTCCGCGATCCGATCTCCAGCCAGCGCGTGCGAGCCGGACTGGTGCCTCCCACCAATGTGAATGCCGAGGCCGAGACTACCTACACGCTGGGCGGACCCGCGCCGGATGTCGGCAACGAATACGCCGATACGTTTAGTACGGGCTTCATGTGGACACCAGGCGGATCACTGGAAGGCTTCAGCGTGGGGGCCGACGTATGGCGCTTCGAAGTGGAAGACCGCGTCATGCCACAACCACCGATTTCGGCTCTGCAGCCGGAGATCGACGCGTTCATCACCGCAGCCGCAAACCCTGCCAACTACGTGTTGAACTCCACGGTTTCCAGCTCTGCCGCCAGTCCCTATACGGCCTGTAACCCCACCACGCTGGCAACGCAGTTTGGAGTTGATTCGAAGCAACGGCTGGATTGTGTGGTCGACCCTCGCAAGTACATCGTGCCGGGCATTCAGCGCGCCGCCAACGACAACACCGCCAACCTGATCACGCTGACGCTGGGCGCCATCAACGCCGGGGTGATTGAGGCGGACGGTATCGATCTGAAACTGGCCTACCGCTGGGATAACGATTGGGGCCGCTTCGGCATCAGCTCCGATTACACCCACGTGCGTCAGTACAAACTGGTCGACGTGCCGGGGTTGGAACTGGGGTTGAAGGATATCGGCATCTTTGATGCTGCTGGAACCACGGGAGACGACAACCTGGTGCGCTCGTTGCCGGACAATAAGGGCAACATCATGCTCAGCTGGAACCGTGATGCGCATGGCGTCACCGTCACCAACCGTCATATCGGTTCCTACCGCGATCTGTCGTACCAGACCACTTATGAAAACGGCAACGACTTCGTCCGCTCCATGGTGCGCAAGAGTGTCGACAGCTACCAGACCTGGGATCTGCAGTACCGCTACACCCATGACTGGGCAAACGAGCTGTACGGCACTACGATGTTCACGTTCGGCGTGCTCGATGCCTTCAACGAGGACCTGCCTTACCGTGAAAGCAGCTCGCTGAACTATGACGCCTCGGTGTTCGATGGCCGTGGCCGCCGCATCTACGCGAGAGTCCTCCTGCAACTCTAAACCACTAGGCAAATATTTGGGGTCAGAGTAAATTTGGGGTCAGAGTAAAAATACAGGCTGTATTTTTACTCTGACCCCAAATTTACTATTGAGGCTTCGCAATGATCATCAAGTTCAAGAGTGATCAGGCGGGTGAGTTCATCATGATGGGGCACGTGGCCCTGCCGCTGCTGCGGATGATGGGCGGGAGCGGCAATACGGAGGGTGCTGTGAGCGGTGAACTGTTGGACGAGGCTCTGCAGAAATTGGAGGCGGCGCTGCAGCAGACCGCGTCCTCGGCCAACGAGACAGCGGACGGGGCAGAGGATGAGAAAGACGAAGAGGAGAAACAACCCAAAGTAGGAGTGTCGACGCGAGCGTTACCGTTGCTGGAGATGCTGCGCAAAGCCAAGGCAGCCGACGGCTATGTCATGTGGCAACCGGACTGATCCGGCACGCGGCCAGTCATTGGAGCAACGTCACACGGCGCTTGCGGACTTCGATCTTGCGGTAGTTTGCTTTCTTCAGATCACCCTGCGTGGCTGCCACCAGTGCGTCCACATCGTGAAAAGGCAGCCTCCTGAGCGTCGCATAATCCAGATTCCACCACTCACTCTTCAGCAACACCTCACGCTGCGCCTCATCGAAGCGATAGCGCAACGGCCGCGCCGGATTACCTCCGACAATCTGATACGGCTCTACGTCCCTCGTGACGATGGCATTGCGCGCCACCACGGCGCCGGTGCCGATCGTCACACCCGCCATGATGACCGCATCGTGAGCGATCCAGACATCGTGACCAATCACCACATGCTGGTGCTCTGTCACATATTGATGACTGACCGCCATGCTGGTGGATACCCAGTTCACCGGATGGTTGCGCGGCGTCTCACCGAGCACGACGTTGCGCCCGATCGAGCAGAAGCGCCCGATCTCTTTCACATACTGCACTTGACTGCCGGAACGGATATAGCTGAAAGCACCGATGGTCAATGGTGTGCCTTTCTCAGGCAATTCCACCACCGCCTCCTTGATGCGGGCGTTTTCTTCCATGATGAGATGAGATGCGGACGAGATGTCGGCCATCCCGGTCAGCGTCACGCCATAACGGGCAGCCTTCTTTTGCTGGTATAGATATCCGAGAATGCCAAACAAGGAAACAGCCTCTTTTCGGGGAAATGACGAAAGCCGCGACAATAGCAGCCGTCACGGCATGGTTCAAGGCTGCAACCGCAGGCCGACATGGCGTCAGTCGTCGGTGTCCGGCGAGATGTCGTTGGTGAAGATATTCCAGAAGGCCAGGAACACCGCTGCGATCAGCGGGCCGATCACGAAACCGTTAATCCCCATCAACGACAGCCCTCCCATGGTGGAAAACAGCACGATGTAGTCCGGCAGTTTGGTGTCGCGCCCCACCAGAATCGGGCGCAGGATGTTGTCCGCCAACCCGATGATTACGGCGCCGTAGGCCACCAGCACCGAGGCATCCATCCAGGCGCCAGTGGCGTAAAGGTAAATGGCGACCGGCACCCAGACCAGCGCAGCACCGACCGCAGGAATCAACGACAGGAAGGCCATCACCACTGACCACAATACCGGCGCCGGAATGTCCAGCAACCAGAAGATCAGCCCGCCCAGCGCGCCCTGCACCACCGCGACCAGCAGGTTGCCCTTGATCGTGGCGCGCGTCACTTCGACAAACTTGTTGAACAGCAGCTGCTTGCGATTCTCGCTCAGGGGCACCGCGTCCTTCATCATCCCAACAAGTTTCTCGCCGTCGCGCAGCAGGAAGAAGGTGAGATAGAGCATCAGAGCCAGCTTTACCGTGAAGCTAACGGTGTTGCGGCCGATGCTCAGTGCCTGCTGGGCAATGAATTCGCTGATGGCCACGGCAGAACTGGAGAGGTACTCACGGATGCTGTCTGTGTCGATACCGATGCGCACCATGAGTTCGGGCAGGAAAGGGATGGCGCCGACAATCTGATCGATGAACTGTGCCGGGTCTATCTCCCGGGATTCGACACGGGCGTAGAAACCCACCCCCTCCGCGATGAATGCCCCGAGCAGCGCCAGCACCGGGATGATGACTATCACAAAACCGATCAGCAGTGTCAGCAGCGCAGCACCGTTGCGGCGCTTGCCCATGCGGGCCAGCACCCGAGCCTGCACGGGAGCGAACAACACGGTGACCACAACGGCCCAGAAGATGGCACTCCAGAAGGGACGCAGGATAAAGGCAAACAGCAGCGTAATCGTCGCCAACAGGACGAGGAAGGTGCGCTTTTCGAGTACTGTCTGCATGTTCTGCAATCCTTGTTTGAGTGGCTGAGAGCATGCCACAGGCGCGGTGTTTCGCCAATGCTATTGCTTGCCGGACCGGTTCGTCTATTGTTCAGCTCAATGTCGCTGCCGCAGCATGCGGACAATCTCCATCAGTCGGGGTGGCTGGCCAGTCCTGAGCACGCCCTGCCGGAAAATCTTGCCCGACAACCACAGCACCAGTGCAATGCTCAGCAGCAGCATCACTGTCGTGCCGATCACATCCAGCAGCGGCGGCTCGGCAGCGGCGCGGTTCATCATCGTGAACGGCGTGAACAACGGAATCCAGGACATGATGCGCGCCACCGGGCCATTCGGGTCCTGCGCGATGTAGGTCATGGTAGCCAGTGGCAGCATCAGGATCATGATCATCGGCATCATCAGGCTCTGCGCTTCCTTGAGCGTGTTGCACAGGCTGCCGATGGCCAGGAATATGCCCGCGTAGAGGGCATAACCGGCCAGGTAATAGAATACGAAGTAGGGAATCAGATCGGATGAGAGCAACACGTCGAGAAACTGCCCGAGCGCCTCGGCCTGATTGCCGGGATAGAACAGGATGAAGGCCAGAAACGAAAGCAGCCAGGCGATGATTGTGGTGATGCCGCTCATGCCGATGCCCAGCAGCTTGCCCATCATCAGCTCCAATGGCGTCACGGAGGCGAGCAACACTTCGATGATCCGGTTGGATTTTTCCTCGATGGTGTTGCTGAGCAGGTACTGCACACTCTGCATCAGCGACACAAAAATCAGATAAACAAAGCCAACCGGCGCCCACTGCCGAAACTGATCGGCGACACTCACTGCCTCCTGTCCCTGCTCGGCGGACGGGTCCAGGCGACTGACCGGCAGGCGAGTGCGCTGCACCTCTCTGACAATATCGGCATCCACACCGCGTGCTGCGAATTCGTTGTTGCGAATGGTGCTGTTGATGCTGCGCTCGATGGCATTGGGCAGACGTACATCCGTGAGATTGCGCGCCCAGTATTGAATGCCGGCAGCACTTTGATTCATGGCCAGTGGCGTCGCCGAGGGCCGCAAAATGCTGTTGTTGACCTGAGCGGGGATCAGAATCAGTGCGAACAGATCACTGGTCTCTTCGTAATCAGAACCATCAGAACCGTCGGAGGCATCGACGCGCAGCTGCCGCCCACCACTGAGCCACGGCCGCATCTGCTCGATAATCTCCTCTGGTGACGCGCTGGCATCGACTCCTTCTGGCAGAGGCGCCTGGATGAACTGTTCACGCGGCTCCACGAAAGGGGGCGCATCTTCCCGTAGATATGGCGTCGCCAGTGTCAACGCAAAATTCAATCCACCGCTGTCGAGCCACTGATCCAGCGCGGCGACCTCGCCGGCATCCACGTCGTCAATCAACTGGTCGATCTGTGCATCGGCATTGGCAACTGTCTGCTCCGGGTTGGCTTCCTTGCGATGTTCGATCACGTACGCAACGAACTCCTGCAGGATGCGCCGCTGATGCTCCTGACGGATGGCGGCTTCCACGGCGGGGGCGTATTGCCCGGACTGATCGATGAGGATGTAGTGTCGCGTCGGCGCAGATTCGGCAAGTATGGTCTGGAAAAAGAACACAGCGATGAGGATTATCGGGAACAGCAGAATCCCGATCCAGAAGCCCTTGGTCTTGACGTTTTCTGTATATTCGCGCGCGGCGATGAGCCAGATCATCTTCATCGGAAGTGGTGCTCCTTCGCGTCGCTGCCCACCAGATGCACGAAGACATCGTGCAGACTTGGCTGCGTGTAATCGAAGCGCGTGAGCGGAATACCGCTTTCGAAACAACGCTGCAGAATCAGTTGCGGATTGGCATGCTCCTGAATCTGCAGTTCCCAGTGGCGGGTGCCAATGCTGAGCGGTTCCGCGTGGCTTTGCTCCATGCTTTTTTCTACCGCCCCCAGAATGCCGTCCATCTGCAGTATCGGGGTAATATCGCCCTGGCATTCCAGAATGACGCGCCGGGGAATAATCGCGCGGGCATCCGCAATCGTGCCGTCGAAGATCTTGCGCCCCTTGGCAACAAGCAGCATGCGGTCACACAGACGCTCGGCGTGCTGCATGATATGGGTAGAGAAGATGACGGTCTGCCCGGCAGCGGCCATGTCATGGATGAGTTGTTCGAGCACTTCCTGATTGACCGGATCGAGACCTGAGAAGGGTTCATCGAGAATGACCAGCTCGGGCCGATGTGCCACGGCGGAGAGCACCTGCACCTTCTGCCCCATGCCTTTGGAGAGGGACTCGACCTTGGCTTCAGCATAGTCCTTCAGGCCATAGGTCTCCAGCAATTCAAAGGCGCGCGCTTTGGCAACACGCTTGTCCATGCCTTTGAGCGTGGCGAAGTAGCTGATGATGGCCCACACTTTCATCTTCTTGTAGAGCCCTTTTTCTTCCGGCAGATAGCCTATGCGCTGCCGCACATTGAGAGCGGAGGTCTCGCCGAGGATGTTGATGCTGCCCGAGTCGGGCTTGAGGATGTCCAGAATCATGCGGATCGTGGTGGTCTTGCCGGCGCCGTTGGGGCCGAGAAAACCATAGATCGCGCCACGGGGAATGGCAAAACTGATGTCGTCAACGGCCGTGAAGGCGCCGTAGCGCTTGCTGACGCGGGTCAGTTCCAGGACGTTGTCTTGCATTGGCAGTTCCTTCTGTGGGAGCGGGCCTTGCCCGCGACTGACTTGCCCGTGACTGACCCTTGGCTGGTTAAGCCCAGGCATCAATCGCGAGCAGGCTCGCTCCCACTCGCCTTTAGCGCGCCAGGAACTTGTTGATTTCCTCTGCCACCAGACGCCCTTCATCAATCGCACGCACCACCAGCGACTGACCGCGACGGCAATCACCAGCCGCAAACACTTTCGGGTTGCTGGTGACAAAAGACTTGTAGGCCGCCTTGTAGTTGGAACGTGGATCAAGCTCCAACCCCAGTGGCTGAGCGACATAACCCTCTGGCCCGAGGAAACCCATGGACAACAGAATCAGATCGGCCTCCCAGAATTTCACGGTGCCCGGGATCTCCTGGAACTTGCTGTCGACGTTCACGGTGTTGATGCCGAGCAGTTTTCCGTTCTGATCGCGGACGAACTCTTTACCGGAAATCGAGTAGGAGCGCGGATCAGTACCGAACCTGTGCTGCGCTTCGAGATGACCGTAATCCTCACGGTAGATCTTTGGCCACAGCGGCCAGGGATTGTCATCGGCGCGCTCGACGGGCGGACGCGGCATGATCTCGAAATTCACCAGCGACTTGCAGCCGTGACGCAGAGACGTGGCGATACAGTCCGTACCGGTGTCGCCGCCGCCGATGACGATGACGTGTTTGTCTTTGGCGCTGATGTAGTTGCCATCAGTCAGGTTGGAATCCAGCAGACTCTGCGTGTTCGCGGTCAGGAATTTCATCGCGAAATAGATGCCGTCGCCTTCGCGATGGGGAATCTTCAGGTCGCGGGCGGCCGTGGCCCCGGTTGCCAGACACAGAGCGTCTACTTCGCTCAGCAACTTGCCCACATCGATGCCGTTTGGACCTTTGCCACCAACATCAGCATTGGCCACGAACTTCACGCCTTCCTGCTCCAGCAGTTTGACGCGACGACCCACCACGTCTTTTTCCAGTTTCATGTTGGGGATGCCGTACATGAGCAAGCCGCCGATGCGGTCCGCACGCTCGTACACAGTCACCTCATGACCCGCCTGATTCAGCTGCGCAGCGGCCGCCAGTCCAGCGGGGCCGGAGCCCACGACAGCGACCTTCTTGCCGGTACGGAACGACGGTGGATTGGCAACCACCCAGCCATTCTCGAAGCCTTTGTCGATGATGGCGTTCTCGATGTTCTTGATGGTGACCGCTGGCTCGTTGATGCCGAGCACACACGCACCTTCACACGGCGCCGGGCACACGCGACCCGTAAACTCAGGGAAATTGTTGGTCTTGTGCAGACGGTCCAGCGCCTCGCGCCAGCGGCCACGATAGACCAAGTCATTCCACTCGGGGATCAGGTTGTATACTGGACAGCCCTCGCCGGACTGACAGAATGGCACGCCGCAATCCATGCAGCGGGCACCCTGCGTCTGCAGGTGTTTGTCATCGTGCGGCGTGTAGATCTCTTTGTAATCCAGCAAGCGCTCAGCGGCAGCACGGTAAGGTTCTGCTCGGCGTGGAAATTCTTTGAAGCCAGTTGGTTTGCCCATCTCTAAATCCAATTAATCAAATTTTGTCTGGTATCCCGCAAGATCAGCATCTCGCGAACGGAACGGCTCTCAAACAGCGAGAGCCTGCTTTTCCTTTTTCAGCGCGCGCTCGGCGAGGACACGCTTGTAGTCAGTCGGCATCACCTTCACAAACTGCTGCAGCGACACTTCCCAGTTGTCCAGAATAGCCTTGGCCACTGTCGAGCCAGTGTATTCCAGATGACGACTGATGAGAGTCTTCAGCTCACCAATGTCTGTCGCGTCGCTCACCGCTTCCAGTTCGTAAGTCTCGGCATTGCACTGCTTGAGCAGATCGCGGTCGCGGTCCCAGACATAAGCGACACCGCCGCTCATACCTGCACCGAAGTTGCGGCCGGTTTTGCCGAGGATGACCACGCGGCCACCGGTCATGTACTCGCAACCGTGATCGCCAATGCCTTCGACGACAGCCGTCGCGCCGCTGTTGCGCACCGCGAAACGCTCTGCCGCGATGCCACGGATATAGGCTTCTCCAGCGGTAGCGCCATACAGGTTGACGTTACCGGCAATGATGTTCTCTTCGGCCTTGAAGGTGCTGTTCTTCGGCGGATACAGCACGATCTTGCCACCGGACAGGCCCTTGCCGACGTAGTCGTTGGCGTCGCCTTCCACGGTGATCGTAATGCCCTTGGCCAGCCACGCACCCAGACTCTGACCAGCAGACCCCTTGAGTTTGATGTTGATGGTGTCTTCGGGAAGCATCTCTTCCTTGAAGCGCTTGGCCACCTCGTTGGAGAGCATGGTGCCGACCACCCGATTCGTGTTGATCACAGGCAGCTCGATGTTGACCTTTTCACCAGTCTCCAGCGCATTGCGGGCCATCTTGATGATCTGGTTGTCCAGCGCCTTGTCGAGACCGTGGTCCTGCTCGATGGTCTGGTAGACCTGCGTGCCTTCGTAGATGATCCGTGCTGGCGCGAGCATGGCGCTCAGGTCGAGCCCTTTCGCCTTCCAGTGCGTAATCGCCGCATCGGTTTCCAGCATGTCGACGCGACCAATCATGTCGGTTACCTTACGCACGCCCAGCGCGGCCATGATCTGACGCATTTCTTCGGCGACCATGAACAGATAGTTCACGACGTGCTCGGGTTTGCCCTTGAATTTCTTGCGCAGCTCCGGGTCCTGGGTCGCGATGCCGACAGGGCAGGTGTTCAGGTGGCACTTGCGCATCATGATGCAGCCCAGCGTCACCAGCGGTGCCGTCGCAAAGCCGAATTCCTCGGCGCCCAGCAGTGCGGCAATCGCTACGTCGCGGCCGGTCTTGAGCTGTCCGTCAGTCTGCAGCACGACGCGGGACCGCAGATTGTTCATCACCAGCGTCTGATGGGTTTCGGCGAGACCGAGCTCCCATGGCAGACCGGCGTGCTTGATGGAGGTCAGCGGTGAGGCACCGGTGCCGCCGTCGTGGCCCGCGATCACGAGGTGATCGGTCTTTGCCTTGGTCACACCGGCAGCGATAGTGCCGACGCCGATTTCAGACACGAGCTTCACGCTGATGCGCGCCTTGCGGTTGGCATTCTTGAGGTCGTGAATCAGCTGCGCGATGTCCTCGATCGAGTAGATATCGTGGTGCGGCGGTGGGCTGATCAGACCCACGCCAGGCGTGGAATGACGGATCTTCGCAATGTATTCGTCGACCTTGCCGCCGGGCAACTCGCCGCCCTCGCCAGGCTTGGCGCCCTGAGCAATCTTGATTTGCAGTTCGTCGGCATTGGTCAGATACCAGATGGTCACGCCGAAACGGCCTGACGCCACCTGCTTGATCGCGGAGCGCTTGGAATCACCATTCGCCATCGGGATAAAGCGGATCGGATCTTCACCGCCTTCACCGGTGTTGGACTTGCCGCCCATGCGGTTCATGGCGATTGCCAGCGTCTCATGGGTCTCCGTAGAGATTGAACCAAGACTCATCGCCCCGGTGGCGAAACGTTTGACGATTGCGCTGGCCGGTTCGACTTCGTCGATGGACACTGGCGCATTGATCCCCATTTTGAATTTCAACAGTCCACGCAACGTGCAGGCACGCGTGGTCTGCTCGTTGGTGTGCTTCGCGAAGGCCGCATAGGCCTCGGTGCTGTTATTGCGCGCGGCAACCTGCAGATTCGCGATACTGGTCGGGTCCCACATGTGGCCGTCGCCACCGTTACGCCAATGAAAATCACCGGGGTTGGTCAGCACCGGTAGACGATTGATATCCAGCTCGGGGTAGCCCACGCGATGACGACGCTCGGTCTCTTCGATCAGCGTGGCGAAATTGACGCCTTGGACGCGGCTCGCGGTGCCAACGAAACAACGATTGATAATCTCGCTGGCAAGACCAACGGCCTCGAATATCTGCGCGCCCTTGTAGGACTGCAGTGTCGAGATGCCCATCTTGGCCATGACCTTCAGCATGCCCTTGGAAACGGCCTTGTTGTAGGCGTAAACCAGACTTTCTTCCGTGTCGAATGCGGTGCCGAGCAGGCCATCGTTGCGTGCCTGCCAGAGCGCTTCGAACGCCAGGTAGGGGTTGATCGCATCCGCACCGTAACCGGTGAGCAGGCAGTGGTGGTGAACCTCACGGGCCTCGCCTGTCTCGACGATCAGACCGATCAGGCTGCGCTGGTGCTTGCCCACCAGATGGTGATGCACGGCGCCGCAGGCAACCAGTGCGCTCAGCGGAATACGCTGGGCGCTGATTTTGCGGTCAGAAAGAATGATGAACGCGTAGCCTTCAGCAATGGCCGACTCCGCCTCCGCACAGATGCGGTCGAGTGCCTTCAGGAAGCCATTGCCCTCACTCTTGCCATAGGTGATGTCGATGACCCTGGAGCGCATGCCACGGAAGTTCATGTCACGCAGGTTGCTCAGATCCTTGTTGGAAAGAATCGGCATCTCCAGGCTCAGCCTGTGCGCTTGCGCTTCGGTGGTCTCCAGCAGATTGCCCTCTGGTCCGATGAAGCACTGCAGTGACATCACCACTTCCTCGCGGATCGAGTCGATCGGGGGGTTGGTGATCTGCGCAAACAATTGCTTGAAGTAGTCATAGATCATGCGTGATTTGTCGGACAGGCAGGCCAGCGCGGAATCGTTGCCCATGGAGCCGAGCGGATCACGTCCCTCGGATACCATCGGCAGCAGCATGAACTGCATGGTCTCAGTGGTGTAACCAAACGCCTGCATGCGCTGCAGGACATCCTCTGCATCGAGAGAGTGTTCAGCGGTCTCGCTGGAGATGTCTGACAGTGTCACTTTTTGATTCGCGAGCCACTGACCATAGGGGCGACGGCTGGCGATATCCAGCTTCAACTCTTCGTCAGGAATCAGGCGACCTTGCTCGAAATCAAGCAGGAACATGCGGCCCGGCTGCAGACGACCTTTGAGTTTGACGTTCTCTGGATCAACGTGCAGTACGCCCACTTCCGACGCCATGATCACTTTGTCATCATGGGTGACGTAGTAGCGGCTGGGACGCAGGCCATTACGGTCCAGCACCGCGCCGATGTAATGACCGTCGGAGAACACGATGGAAGCGGGACCATCCCACGGCTCCATCAGCGCTGAGTGATATTCATAAAAATCTTTCTTGCTGTTCGGCATGTTGACGTCAGATTGCCAGGCTTCTGGAATCATCATCATGACCGCTTCCTGCAGCGAACGGCCGGACAGCAGCATGAACTCAAGCACCGAGTCGAAGGAACCGGAATCCGAGCAGTCTGCGTCAATCACAGGGAACAGCTCGTGCATGTTTTTGCCGAACAATTCGCTCTTCACCGTGCCTTCACGGGCTACCATCTGGTTGACGTTGCCGCGCAGTGTATTGATCTCGCCGTTGTGGCTCATGAAACGATTCGGCTGTGCACGATCCCACGAAGGGAAAGTGTTAGTACTGAAGCGTGAATGCACCATTGCCATGTGGGTGGCGCAGTCGGTGTTGGTCAGGTCCTTGTAAAAGGGGAACAACTGGCCCGGTGTGAGCATGCCCTTGTAGACGATGACCTTGGTAGACAGGCTGCACGCGTACAGCATCTTGGCTTCAGTCAGGCTCGAATCACCGCGCAATTTGTGCGTGAAACGCTTGCGAATGACATACAGTCGACGCTCGAAATCTTCCTGGCTGACACCCTCGGCGGCGCCCACGAACAACTGTGCAATATGCGGCTGCGCGGTGCGGGCAGCGGGGCCAACGTCGGCACCCACCGGGTCAACCGGCACGTCTCTCCAGCCCAGCGACACCTGACCTTCTTCGGCAATATAAGCGTTGATGGTGCTCACGCATTTGGCGCGTTCGACAGCGATCTGCGGCAGAAAAATATTGCCCACTGCAAATTTGCCCGCTGCGGGCAAAGTGATGCCGAGATCCTGCTTCGCAATCTGTGCAAAGAATGTGTGTGGCAGTGCCATCAGGATACCGGCACCGTCGCCGGTATTGGCTTCGAAACCACAACCACCACGGTGATCCATGCGCGAATTCAGATGATAGGCATCCAGCATGATCTGATGGCTGGGGCGTCCCTTGATGTCGGCCACGAAGCCCACGCCACAGGAGTCCTTCTCATTACCCGGGTCATACAGACCACTTTTCTCTGGGTAGCCGAATTTCAGGGGGAGGTGGGCTTTGCTGTTCATAAAATGTCAGGTCTCATCTGTTCGAGTTTCGTGTACTTGCCGCCTCGATCACGCTTCCATCACAGTCAGCAATGCCGTCACGAGTTGCCGTAAGCTTCGTGGGCGACTGTTGCTGATAAGTTAAATGTGATCTGACGCGGCTAATGGCGAACTATCCAGCCCGCTACCCCAGTCCTCTGAAACAGCGCGACGGCATGCTTGTCGCGCTGCAATTAATGCTCACCATAAATGTTGTGGGCAAGCGAAAGCCGGGACTGTAATCCAACGGGAGGCGGACACGATACCACCGCGATTTGAGAAGTCAAGCCCGCAAACTAGAGTTGCCGGGGGGTATTTCGAGCCCCTTTCCGGCACGTTCTGGAAAGCCTCAAAAGCCACCAAATGCCGGAATTACAAGGCAATCCGTGGCCGGTTTTTAACTTGATAAAACACCCTATGTGGATTAACCTTGCTCGCCTGTACAGGGCGATTCTGCAGGCCGGATGAGCTGCAGCCCGGGAAACAGCACCAACGAATTACAATAAACTCAAGATTTCCTCGTGGAAAATCTTGTAAACACGCCATTCGCAGGCAGGCACAACAAACAGAGGCCTGTTGCCCATTCGACCGCACCGCTCAACGTGCAGATCGAGCTGAGCAGCAGGCTTCAGTTTGTAAAATAACAATAGATAAACACAGAGGATTAGGATTGTGGAAATTATTCGACACCGATATGACGTATGGGGCGAGGAAGTTATTCTGGGCGTGTCCTGGGATCTCCTGTGGGTAGTGGCCGTAGTGTCACTGATTCTGCTGGCCGCACATGCGATCTTCATGGCAGCTCTTGCCAAGAAGAAGGCGCTGCCGTCTGCCGAAGGCAAGCGCATCAAGCGTCACGACACCATCGACAGAGCTTTCCACTGGATCATGGCCGGCAGCGTGCTGGTACTGATCGCCACCGGCATAGCCCCGATCGTCGGCATTCGTCTCTCCTGGCTGAACATCCACTGGATTGCTGGTCTCGTCCTGACCTTCGTTTGTGTTTTCCACATCATCCGCGCCATGTTCTGGCAGGATTTCAAGTCCATGATCCTCGGGCCAAGCGATTTCAAAGAGCCCTTCGATGAAAATATCAAGCCTGGCAAATACTCCTTCGAGCAGAAGGGCATGCACTGGGCCATGACCTTCCTGGTTCTGGCTGTTATCGCCACCGGCGTCATCCTGTTCCTGCACATCAACACCCCATGGTGGGATCGCCCAAGCGTTCCGGATGAAAGCACGCTGGGTATTTTCTTCCTGTTGCACGGCACAGCAACCCTGGGCCTGATCGCCTTCACCGCTATCCACATCTACTTCGCAGTGCGTCCCGAGAAGCGTTTCTATACCCGCTCCATGGTGACTGGCTGGATCTCCGAAGCAGAAATGAAAGCAAACCACGACAGCAACAAGTGGAAGCCGGAGTAAGACATTACCGTGAACAATCTGGAAGCTGAAATTGAAGTAGTAGAGTCCGGTTACGAGTTCCTGCTCGCCTATGCTGCGCAGGGTCGTCCTCCTCAGGATGAGTCAGGCATGGGTCCGCATCCACGCCCCACGCTCGAAAAAATGTTGCAGGCCATGAAGAATGTCTGCCAGACCCTGGCGAACACGCAGAACGATTTCGAACAGGTCATCCTGGATGATCTCAAGAAAGCGAGCGCCGCAGTCGGGTTCGTGCTGGCACAGAAGAAGATTGGTTCGGAAGTGATTGATAACCTCAACGCTTCCATCCACCTGCGCGCGGTGCTGACAGACTTCTTCCTCTATAGCGAAGCATTCCGTCCGCTGACGGCTACGCCGGAGCCTGCTCCGCAATGGGATAAAGTCGGCAACTGACGCTGGCTGATTGTATGCTCGACCGAAAAGGCCGAAGTGGAAACGCTTCGGCCTTTTTGTTTGCTGGAAAAATGGGGTCAGAGTAAAAATACAGTACTTTTTGCCTTTTCCAGAAACTGACCTAGACTGGGCAACAGCACGATCAGATTTACCTATCAAGTTCAAGGATGAACTACATGCCAAGACGATCAAGGCAGTGCCTGCCGGGCATTCCTCAACACATCGTTCAACGCGGCAACAACCGACAGCCGTGTTTTGTTTCCGACGGAGACTTCGCAGCGTACGCCAATTGGCTGCATGAAGGCTCGACCCGATACGGCGTGCTCATCCATGCCTGGGTGTTCATGACCAATCATGTGCATCTGCTCGCGACGCCTTTAGAGAGAGGGGCGACGGCAAAAATGATGCAGTACCTCGGCCGGTACTACGTGCGCTACTTCAACCACAAACACAACCGCTCGGGCACACTATGGGAGGGGCGCTATCGCTCCAGCATCATTGATGCCTCGTCTTACCTGCTTAACTGCCAGCGCTATATTGAACTCAATCCAGTACGGGCGGGAATGGTTAGTAGTCCAGGCGCTTATAGATGGTCGAGTTACCATTCAAACGGGCTCGGAGTCCACTCTAAACTCCTCACACCACATGAAATGTATCTGCAACTCGGAGCCACTGAGGCGGAACGTATGGCCAATTATCAGGATCTATTTCAATCACACATTGAAGGTCAATTGTTGCAAGACATTCGCAGGGGCACACACTCCGGATTTTTGGGTACGGATAAATTCAGAGATGAGGTGGAGGCGTTAACAGGGGAAAGTTTCAGCCCCAAAAGACGCGGCCCCGGAAAGAAGTAGCGATACTGTATTTTTACTCTGACCCCAAGTATCCCCAATATCTGCAGTGACAAAAAATAACTGATTGAGCGCCTGTTTCATGCTAACTTCCGCCGCAGTCCCACGAGGGGTAACCGGCCCCCGGACATCACAATAATCAATTCCGGCGGAGAGTTAAGATGCGCTTTATCCGATTTATGCCAGGCCTGCTCCTGAGCGTGCTGGCCTTGGCTGTACCCGTAGCTTCATTGGCGGCAGACGCTGCCCCCACGATTTCCATTCCCCAGATCAGTCAAGCACCAGAACTCAGCGATTTTGCAGGAATGACGCCCGCAACCGCCCTGGCCCGACAAATGTCCAAGATGGAGAACTTCGTCCAGCGCGAGCCCACCGATGGCGCTCCGGCCACCCAGCGTACCGAGGTGTACATTGGCTATGACGAGCGTTCTCTTTATGCGGTGTTCCTGGCCTTCGACAGCGACCCCTCACAGATCCGCGCCAACCTGGCGTCGCGCGAGAACATCAGCGGCGATGACACCGTCGAGCTGACCATCGACACCTTCAACGACCAGCGCACTGCCTATACCTTCCGCGTGACGCCGCTGGGCGTGCAGTGGGATGCGCGCTGGACCGAAGGCTTCTCCAACCGTGCCGGCTTCGACACCACTTGGGAAGCGGTGTGGGACAGCGAGGGCGAGGTAAATGACCAGGGTTATATCGTGCGCATCGTCGTTCCCTTGCGCGGTTTGCGCTTTCCCGATGCCCAGGATCAGGTCTGGCGTGTTCAGGCCAACCGACAGATTCCCCGCTTGAGCGAGGAAAGCTACTGGCCACCGTACTCCAACGCCGTGGATGGCCGTCTCAACCAGACTGCACTGCTGACCGGCATCCGCAATGTCTCTCCCGGTAGCAACACCCAGATTATCCCCTTCGTATTTGCCCGGGATGTGGAGGCGATCAACCCCCGTGCCCTCGGCGGTCCGCTCATGGAGAGCGACAAGGAATACGACGTCGGTGTCGACGCCAAGTTCGTCTTCAATGACGCCTGGGTGCTGGACCTGACCCTGAACCCGGATTTTTCACAAGTAGAATCCGACGAGCCTCAGGTGACCGTGAACGAGCGTTTCGAGGTGCAGTACCCGGAGCGCCGTCCGTTCTTCGTCGAAAACGCGGACTTCTTCGCTACCGACTCCATCCTTCTGTTCACGCGCCGTATCGTCGACCCCGAAGGCGGCGTGCGCCTGACTGGCCGTGCCGGTCAGTGGGGCTTTGGCACCATTCTGATGAACGACGAGGCTCCCGGCCTCAACCGCGCAGACACGGACCCATTGAAGGGCGAGAAGGCGAACATTGGTGTCTTCCGTGCTTACCGCGACCTGCAGGGGCAAGACCGTGTCGGCATGTTGTTCACCGATCGTGAACTTGCCGATGGCTACAACCGCGTGCTGAGCGTGGACGGCAAGTTCCGCTTTAATGAGAACTGGGTGACTAACCTGGAGTTCATCGACTCGGACACCGAGGCGACTTTTGGCGGTGCAGAACTGAACGGCATGCAGCGCAACGTGCGTATTGACCGCGTGGGCCGTGGCTTCAACACCCACTTCCATATTGTCGATACCGATGCGGATTTCCGCGCCCAGCTGGGTTTCCAGAACCGCTTCTTCAAGTCCGATATCTCCGGCATTCACTGGCGCTCCGATTACCAGATCTACCCGGAGAACTCGAACCTGAACAACTGGGCACCCGGCATGATGTTCGTGTATCAGGACGACAAGGATGGCACCAAGGTCTACTCCGAAGTCTCTCCAAGCATCAACTGGGCTTATGCCACCAGTCGTATCACCTTGGGCGCACAGGACATCACCGAAGTGCTGCGTCCCATCGACTTTGCCGGACTGGTGCGCCCACAGGGCTACAGCTACGACAACGTCAGCGCACGCTACCGCAACACCGCATTGTCGAGCCTGACTTTTGACTTGTCGTTCCGCACGGGTACCGCGCTCAATCTGGTGCCCAAACGCGGTACTCTGCCTTTCGTTGCAGACACGCAGCGCCTCGACGTGAGCCTGCTGTGGCGCCCGATCGAGAGACTGCGCGTGGACAACTCCTTTGTCACCTCCGAACTGGACAGCAATCGCGGCAAGGTCTTCAGCAACGAGATTTTCCGCAGCAGCTGGAACTACCAGTTCACGCGGGAGATGTCATTGCGTTTCATCACTCAGTATGAGAAGACTGATGCCGGCCCCAACACCCGTCTGATCGATGATGAGAATCTGAACTTCGACATCCTGCTGCGCTACGTGATCAACCCTTGGTCTGCACTGTACGTCGGGTACAACACGAACCAGAGCAACTTCGACATCATCGAAGTGGAAGACGAGCGTGAGGTGGTCGTGACCAACGATCTGAAGCGCGATGGCGACCAGATATTTGTGAAGTTCTCATACATGTTTCAGCCTTGAACCGGAGCTTTGTCAATTCGATGTGGAACTGCCGTCGCCAGCCAGACTGTGCTGGTGCGCACGCGCTCGGAACCGATGCTGGACGCCACCGATGCGGCGCGTCGCACTTTGGTCCACGACAGGGACCTCGTGAGTAGAGAAACCTTGTAAATTCGGAGTTGCACTCCTAATATGCAAACATGATTACTCGCCATAAACTTCAAGAAGTAGGCTCGCTGCTGGCCGATTTTCCAGCAGTCGTGCTGCTGGGACCCCGCCAGGTGGGTAAAACCACACTGGCATTGGAACTCGCCCGCACCCGCCCCAGTCTCTATCTGGATCTCGAAGCCGAAGAGGACCGGGCTAGACTTGCCAGCCCCGCACACTATTTCGCCGCCCATCATGACAAGCTGATCATCCTGGATGAAGTGCAGCGCGTCCCCCGGCTCTTCGAGGCATTGCGTGGAGCCATCGACACCAATATTCGGGCAGGCCACAAGGCCGGTCAGTTTCTGCTGCTGGGCTCAGCTTCTCTGGAGTTGCTGAAGCAGACAGGGGAATCTCTGGCTGGGCGCGTAGCCTATTGCGAACTGTATCCGATCACTCCCCTGGAGTTTCAAAATAGCGCCGACCAGTTGTGGTTGCGAGGGGGCTTTCCCGACAGCCTGCTGGCAGCTGATGACAGCCGCAGCCTGCTGTGGCGCAGGAACTTCATCCGCACCTATCTTGAACGAGATATCCCGCAACTGGGGCCGAGAATTCCTGCAGAAACCCTGCGTCGCTTCTGGACCATGCTGGCCCACCTGCAGGGCTCAGCGCTGAATGCCTCAAGCATTGCGGCCTCCCTCGGCGTGGATGGCAAGACGGTCATGAGCTATCTCGACCTGATGGTCGATCTGTTGCTGGTGAGACGCTTACCGCCATTGCACAGAAACATCGGCAAACGTCTGGTGAAAGCCCCGAAAGTATATGTGCGCGACAGCGGCATCCTCCATGCCTTGCTGGGGATAGCGGACACAGATGCGTTACTCGGACACCCGGTACTGGGCATGAGCTGGGAAGGTTTTGTGATCGAAAGCATCTGCAGCGCACTGGAATTGAGTCTCGACGCCGTGTCTTATTACCGAACGGCCTCCGGCAACGAAATCGATCTGGTCATCGAGAGGCCGGGAAAGAAACTCTGGGCGGTAGAAATCAAACGTTCCTACTCTCCCGCGTATTCAAAAGGTCTGCGGATTGCCAGTGCAGACATCAATGCGGATAGGAATTTCATCATCTACCCCGGCACCGAAAGTTACCCGGTGGCCGATTCCGCAGAGGTCATCTGTCTGCGGGATTTTCTCGTGAGGCTAACAGCAAGATAAACGGCAAAGTCAAAACAAGGCCATAAAATATCAACTTCGATGACAAAAGATGGTTGTTAAATATCACGTGAGCAGCATCCAGGCAACATTGCGCGCCACCGACCTGGCGCAATTCCGCGTCCCCGCTGTGCGCCACCTGGCGTGGATGTGCCACGCTCCGCAGCTGCTGGAGTCTGACCTCTCGTTCTACCCTTCGAGTTATCTTGTAGATGATGTCCTCGCGACTCTGCGCCACTGGGATTCCCACCCGGAAACCGGGCCTGCAGTGCTGACCGACATCCCGAAGTCGCGCCTCGGGCTCTACTTCGAGGAACTCTACGAATGCCTGCTGACCAACCTGCTGGGATACGAGGTGCTGGCCAGAAATCTGCAGATTCGCGGCGCAGAGCGCACACTGGGAGAACTGGATTTTGTGGTGCGAAATCCGCGCACACACGAAGTTGAACATCACGAGGTGGCTGTCAAATTCTATCTGGGTGTTTACAGGCAGGAGCCAGGAGCCACCTTCTGGCACGGCCCCAACGCCATCGACCGACTGGACCTGAAGACTCGCAGTCTGCTGGAGCAGCAGAGTCAACGCACACTCCTGACCGAAACAGCTGCGGCACTGCAGGCGCTGGGCATCTCGCAGCCGGTCGCGACGCGCATCTTCATGCCAGGCTATCTGTTCTATCCGTTCCCAGACCCGCTCGATCAGGAGTCGAGCGTCCGACAGCTATGTGTCCCGCCGCAAGTGCCTGCCAATCACGAACGCGGGCACTGGCTCTATCTGGAGCAGGCAAGGCGTCGGGACACCCGCGCTTGGGTGCATCTGCAGAAGCCGCACTGGCTGGGACCGTGGGTGCAGGCCGAAGCACCGGATGCGTCGGCGACAGAGATAGCCCTGGATGCCATCGAAACCACGGGCACACCGCGCCTGTTCGCCCTTGTCAGAGTCGATGCAGCCACAAACCGCTGGAAAGAAACTGAACGGTTCTTTATTGTGCCGACACATTGGCCAAACCTTTGATTGGTTGACCCTGCAGTCACGTTACTGAGGCAGTTGCGCCTCCCACGCCGTGATCGCTGCGCGCAGCGAATTGACATCGCCGACGCGCATCAACGTGTTGGCCGTGTAAGGCCCGAGGATATAGAGCATTCCCGCATTGTCGACGGCGATATAGTTGCCGCTCTGTGGATAGAAGCGATAGCTGTACTGCTCCATTTCCCCGGCAACTGGCGTGCCCTTGAAGACGTCAGGATAATTGCCTGCCGCGAAATCAAATACCCGCGAGTCACTGATCGAACCCGCATACCATTTGCTGATCAACGTGCGGAACGAATCAATCGTACCGAGCGTGGTCATTGCGTTGTCAGTGAACGATCCCAGCATGAAGATCGCGCCCATATTGTCGATCGCAAGATAGTTGCCGGTCTGCGCGTAGAAGCGGTAGCTGTATTGGGCGCTTTGCCCGGCCACGCCCACTCCTTGGAAGAGATGCGGGTAGGTTCCTTCCACGAATGTGAAAACCTTGGGCTTGCCAAGATCAGTGAGGTCGGGCACGAGGACGTCCTGACAGGCCGTATTGATCATCTGAATGTGATCAATGAAGTTGCCTCCCGGGCCGCTATCGCCGGAGACAAACCCAATCATGTAGGCCGTTTGTCCATTGTTAGGAAAGGTGTAAGTGATGCTGTTGAGTGTCCATGCCGTGGTGCTCGCGGTGTAGGTTCCCAGCGTGGTGGGCAGGGCTCCGACAGCGCCGAGGCTGACGCTCATCTGGTTCGGATAACCCGCTCGCCCGCGGTGGGCGAAGGTGATCGTTACCGTGCTGCCGGGGATCGCGGTGAAACTCTGATACACCGTCGCTCCCATTGTGGCGTTCAGCTCCAGGAAGTGGTTGCCTGAGTAAGCTGGAACTCCTTGGAAGCCATTGCTCCAGATTTCCATCTGCCCATCGGAGGCGGACGTATCCCATGACGGCACCAGGGCTTGGTCTAAGAAGGCGTAACTTCCAGGGCTCACCAGCGGTGCTGTCTCGAAACTGCCATTGCCGAGCAGTGCATAAGGGTTCCCCGATGAGTCGAAACAGGGGCCTGTCGGCAGGGTATTGCCGAAGTTGACCCCGTTGAGTTGCTGGCCAGCCACCAGAGTGACCGTGTGCGTACCGGGTGTGGCCGGGTAGGTCTGCAACCACGGAGCCTGTTGGATTTCCGACACTGTGTAAGTGCCGACAGGGAGGCCGCTGATGCAGTACTGGCCCTTGTCTCCGGTGGTGACGGGTGGGATGGCAGCGATGCCCACGCCAATCTGCCAATTCGCAAGACCCAGCTCGCCGGCTTCCTGCAGTCCGTTGCCATTGAGGTCATTGAACTTCACGCCACACACTTCGGCGGTGGGGGGCGGGGTGTAGACGTTGATGAAGGTGCAGGTGACGTTGGCGCCCGCCTGCAGATTCACGGTGAAGGTGCGATTGAGCTGATCGGTGAAAGTGGTCGTCAGCCCGGGCACAGCAACGATGCACTGCAGAGAGGGCACAGTCCAGCCGCTCACCGCGTCTTCGGTGACCGTGAAAGGAATTCCCGCCGCCAGATTGGTGAAAGTCACCGAGTTGGAGAGCGGATTGGTGTTGGTGCCGTCATCGTCGAGCGTGAAATCTGCGAGGCCCGCGCCCGCCACAGTGAAATGAAAGTCTTGCCCATTGTCCGGTTGAGCGTCCTTGACGATAGTCAGCGTCCCCGTCGCTGGCTTGGTATTGACGAACGTGCAGACGACGTTGCTGCCCGCCACCAGGGTAATCGTGGCAGAACCTGCCGTGAGGTTGGTGCTGGTGCCGGAGGACGGTGTGCAGCTGATGCTGGCCAGCGTCCAGCCGCTGACCTGGGTCTCGGTGAACGAGTAGGTGCCAGCGGGCAGCCCGCTGAAGGTTTTCATGTTCGAGAGCGTGCCGTCGCTGTCGTCATCGAGCAGGAACTGCGGCATGGTGGCCTGACTGGGCGTGAACGCGAAGTCTTGCCCATCGTTGGGCTGTGCGTCCTTGACGATGGTGATGCTGCCAGTGGTGGGTTTGGTGTTCACCCACGTGCAGACGATGTTGTCGCCAGCGGCCAGAGTGATCGTCGCAGAGCCTGCTGTGAGGTTGGTGCTGGTGCCGGAGGACGGTGTGCAGCTGATGCTGGCCAGCGTCCAGCCGGTGACCTGGGTCTCGGTGAACGAGTAGGTACCTGCGGGCAGACCGCTGTAGGTCTTCATGTTGGAGAGCGTGCCATCGCTGTCATCGTCGAGCAGGAACTGCGGCATGGTGGCCTGACTGGGCGTGAACGCGAAATCCTGCCCATCGTTGGGCTGTGCGTCCTTGACGATGGTGATGCTGCCGGTGGTGGGTTTGGTGTTCACCCAGGTGCAGACGATGTTGTCGCCCGCAGCCAGGGTGATGGTGGCAGAGCCGCCACTGAGGTTGGTGCTGGTGCCCGAGGACGGTGTGCAGCTGATGCTGGCGAGCGTCCAGCCGGTGACCTGGGTCTCGGTGAACGAGTAGGTGCCTGCGGGCAGGCCGCTGTAGGTCTTCATGTCGGAGAGCGTGCTGTCGCTGTCGTCATCGAGCAGGAACTGCGGCATGGTGGCCTGACTGGGCGTAAACGCGAAGTCTTGCCCATCGTTGGGTTGCGCATCCTTGACGATGGTGATGCTGCCGGTGGTGGGTGTCGGAGGTGTGACAGTGATGGTTGTGCAGATGTTGGTGTTGTTGGTCGAATCGGGATCGCCCGGCGTCATGGGATTCTGCGCCTGAGAAACACTCACGCAATTGGTGAACGTGCCCCCCTGTGGCATGGTGAAGGAGAAAAGTACATCCCCCGAAGCACCGGCGGCCAGCGAGGTATTGATCCCGCAAGTAATCGGAACATTGTTGATCAGCTGAGCGCCGGGAGTGCAGGATGATGGAAGAGTGCCGCCTGCCCCCGTTAGATTTATATTGGAGCTCCCAGTGACCAGATCCGTGAGGCTCATCGGAGCCACGGACGCCACGTTGCCGATGTTGGTGATGGTGACGGTACAGAGGACGGACTGCGCCCCGTTATTCACGGCACACACTTTCGCGACGCTCAGATCCGGGCCTGCGGCGTATGCGGGCATGGAAATCCATAACAGGGCTGCGGCAAAAATATGCAGCAGCCGACTCATCGAGACGGCGAACGTAGGTATCAGCATCGGCATTCCTTTCACTATCTGGATGAATTGAATCCCGGAGATTTATTGCTTCTGCTGAGCTGCTTTCAAAGTTCCCGGACAAGAAAATGAGCTTGTCCTTATTCCACTGGATTAACAAGTAAACTTTTGCTCATCTTCAGGTTAACTTAATGTCAAAGCATTACAGTGTCACACTATGAGAGGAACCCTTCATGAAAACGTCGCTGCTGTCCATCGCCAAGCTGACCGCTGTGCTCACCGCTTCGCTTGGTCTCACGCTGAGCACCGCACTGGTACGTGCCGATGACGATTGCACCGACCCCATCGCGAGCTGGCAGCCGCGCGAGCAGCTCAAGCAGCAACTGGAAGCACAGGGCTGGACTGTGTATCGCATCCGCGTCGATGACGGCTGCTACAAGGTGCGCGGTGTAGACGAACACGGTCGTCAGGTGGAAGCCACTTACTCGCCCGCCTCATTCGAACTCAAGGAATTGGAACTGGAAGACGAAGAACACGAGCGCCGTGAACGCGAACACCGGGAGGAACAGCGCCCGCATTGAACGCCAGGCTGCACAACATCAACACAGCAACAGAATTTTTGAAGACAGAAAACGCCAACGGAGAAATAGCCATGAAAAAGATACTTGCCACTCTCGGCCTGCTGACTGCCATCACCTTGCCCGCTTTAGCCGAAGCTCGCGAGGTCACCATCACCACCGAGCTGAACGCCTATCGCGGTGATGGTGCATATCTGGCGATCTATGTTACGGACGCCGCAGGCAAGTATCAGCGCACCCTCCACATTGCCGGCGGCAAGAGCAAGTATTACAAGCATCTGCTCGACTGGGCTCGTGGCAGTGGCGGGAAAGCAAGCGAGTACGATGGCATGACCGGTGCCAGCGTCAGCAGTGGCGACTCGCTGACCATCAAGGTTGATGTGGACGATGCCCTGATCGATGCAGGCTACCTGGTGCGGGTGGACAGCGCCGTGGAAGACCAGCGCGAACATCGCATCGACGCAGAGGCGCCCCTGACGACGGCAGGCTCCGGCCAGGCCGTCGTCGGCAAGGGCTATGTGAAGTCGCTGACCGTGACACTGTAAAACCACCGGTAACCACCCTCAGGGAGGACGGTGATGCTCCGTCGTCTGCATTCTCTGCCCGGCCTGTTCGCAGCGCTGTTTCTGATCGTACTGGCCACGAGCGGGGCGGTGCTGTCTCTCAGTCCCGCACTCGAACGTGCCGTGGCCACGGTTCCGCCCTCTGGAGCCGCCAGTGTTGCCGAGGTGGCGGCACGGGTACTGGCACAGTACCCCGCCACCGAACAGATCGAACGCCTGCCCTCCGGAGCAGTGCTGGTCTACTTCAGTCAGGATGGCAACCCCGCCGCCGACATCGTGGACCCACTCACCGGCATCCGCATCTCAGCTTACGAACCCTCCCCGATTTTCGCATGGATAAAGGATCTGCACCGTTCCTTCCTGCTCGATGATATCGGGCGGGGCGCCGCAGGCATCCTGGCGCTGCTGATGGTGGTGATGTGCTTCTCCGGCACCTTTCTGCTGGCCTACCGCGCCGGCGGCTGGCGCCATTTGTTCAGCCCCATTCGCGGCACCGGCAGCCAGCGGCTGCATACCCAGATTGCCCGCTATGCCGTCCTCGGCCTGCTGGTGTCCTCGCTGACTGGAGTGTGGATGTCAGCGATCCGCTTCGAGCTGGTCACCGAAGCCGAGGAGGTCGAGGCGCTGTTTCCCGAAGAGGTTTCCGGCGGTACCCCAACTCCGGTCGGCACGCTGAACGCGCTACGAGCGGTTGATCTGCAAGACCTGCACCAGCTGGTCTTCCCATTCCCTGACGATCCCAATGATGTCTATTCCCTGCGTACCCACCAGGGTTCCGGCTATATCGATCAGGAGACCGGCGAGCTGCTGTCCTACTCCGACTACGGATCTGCCGCCAGCCTGCAGACCTTCATCGTCGAGCTGCACACCGGCGAGGCCTTCTGGTATGTGGGCCTCATCCTCGGCCTGGCTGTGTTGATGGTCCCAGTGCTGTCCGTCACGGGCGTGCTGATCTGGTGGCAACGCCGTCGCGCGCTGCCGCGACTCGTCGGCAACACATCAGCGCAGAGTGCGGACACGGTGATTCTGGTGGGCTCGGAGACCAACACCACCTGGGGCTTCGCGAAGACATTGCATGACGGGCTTACGGCCGCCGGGTATCACGTCCACACAGCGCCCATGAACCGGCTGGAGAAGCAATATCGGAAGGCCCGGCGGCTGTTTATCCTGGCCGCCACCTATGGCGACGGCGCGGCGCCTGCTTCGGCCACGCAGTTTCTCGACAAGCTGGCCAAGGTGCCAGACTCCGCGCAGTTGCCCTGGGCAGTGCTGGGCTTTGGCGATCGTCAGTTTCCGAGTTTCTGTGCCTTTGCCAATGAGGTGACCACCGTGCTGCGGCAGCGCGGCTGGCCGCAACTGCTGGAGACAGAACTGATCGATCGACAATCGGCGCAGACCTTCGAGCGCTGGGCCGCGGCGCTTGGCAACACCATCAACACGCCATTGACGCTGCGTCACGTGCCACTGCGACGGCGGACTACAGCGCTGCTGCTCACGGAGCGCGAGGACTTTGGTGTCGAGGTGCTGGCGCCGACCAGCATCCTGCGCTTCCACGCTGCCAAGCGCGGTGGCCCGCTTGCTGCGCTTCGGCGTCTGCTGGGCTGGTCCGGCCTGCCGTCGTTCGAGGCTGGCGATCTGGTGGGCATCCTGCCCCCGGGCAGCGACATTCCGCGTTTCTATTCGCTGGCGTCCGCGTCGCGAGAGGGGGTGTTGGAGATCTGTGTGCGCCGCCAGGAGCGCGGTGTGTGCTCCAGCTTCCTGTGTTCTCTTCAGCCTGAGCAGTCCGGACAGGAAGTGCGCGCATTCATCCAATACAACCCGCTGTTCCGTCCGGCACGCGGCAAGCAACCAGTTATTCTGATCGGCGCTGGTACCGGCATCGCGCCGCTGGTCGGCTTCATCCGCCACAACCGTTCGCACAAACGATCCCAGCACCCGATGTATCTGTACTGGGGTGGACGCAGCCCGCAGTCAGACTATTTGTACGAGAGGGACCTGCAGAGCTGGCTGCAAGATGACAGGCTCACGGGACTGCAGACGGCCTTCTCCCGAGGCGGCGACCGAGCCTATGTTCAAGACAAATTGAAAGCGGATGCCGTGCAGGTACGAGCGCTGCTTGAGCAGGGCGGGCAGGTTCTGGTGTGCGGCGGACGCAACATGGCAGCCGACGTGGCGAAGGCCATGGATGAGATTCTGGCTCCGCTGAGCCTGAGTGTGGCGGGGCTGAAGGCGGCGGGCCGCTACCTGGAAGACACTTACTAGGAGGGGTAACTTAACAAGAAACGCTATTGCCGCTGGGCCACGGCGATGCGGGCCATCAGGCTGTCGATAGCCTGCACCAGCCCACGATCCCCACCGGCAAAGCCCAGTGCTCGCCGCGCGAAACCATCCGCGTCGGAGTAGCGCTGTTGCTGAAAGCGGATACTCGCCAACCGATACCACACATAGCCATCGCGAGGGCTGATGCGCAGGGCGCGCTCGCACAATGCGGCAGCCTGTTCGAGCTCACCCGCCGCCACGGCAGTATCGACGGAGGCCATCAGTGTCGCTACGGGAGACGCGGGGGTTGGGGGCCTGACGGGCTCGGACGGCGGAATGATCTCCACTGGACGCACTTCGCGCTCCACGATCGGCTCGATGACGCGGCCGACCACGGGCGGCTGCACGGGCTCCGGTGCCGGAGCGCGGATCACCTGACCGCGAGTCTCCACCGGTGCGGGAATGCCCCGCCCCATGTTACCGCTACAGGCGGTGAGCAGGCCGAGAGCCAGAATCAGCAGGACATTCTTCTTCATCATAATCCTTACCAGCCTCGGAAGCGGTCGAAGACACGCTCCATCAGGGAACCACCACTCTCGCAACTGACAGCCGCATCGGGTAGTGCGCCGACCCGGAAAGGCAACCGCCGGGTCTCCAGGCAATTGCGGGCCCCGGCCACGCGCACGGGCCGCAAGGCGACGCTCTGCCATTGAATATCGGCCGGTGGCAGCGATTGCCGGGGCTGGATGTCCAGTTTCGTCATGATGTCCGTCCACACCCGCAACGCGCCGGTGGCGCCGGTGAGGCCAGTCTCGCGGTTGTCGTCGTGCCCCAGCCACACCACTCCCACCAGGTCGTCGCCATAGCCGGCAAACCAGCTGTCGCGCGAATCATTGGTGGTGCCGGTCTTGCCTGCCAGCGGCAGCTGATTGTCGAGCCGTGGGGCGGCAGTCTTGGCAGTGCCACGCTCGAAGACGCCCTGCATCGCATACTCCAGCAGGAATACCGAGGCGGGGTCTGCGACCTGATCGGTCTCCATGCCATAACGCTCCAGCGGTTCACCTTCGCCGGTGGTAACAGCCTCGACGGCGCGCAGCGGCGAGCGGAAACCACCGCTGGCCAGCGTCTGATAGATCTGGGCGACTTCCACCGGCGTCATGTTGACGGCGCCCAGCAGCAATGACGGATAGGGTTCGATACGGTCGGTATGCCCAAGCCGACTCAGCATGTAGGCGACACGGTCGACGCTCACCTTCATGCCCAGATCCACAGTCGCAAGATTCAGCGAGCGCTCCAGCGCATCGTGAAAATAGACATCCCCGGACGTCGTGTTTTCATAGTTCTTCGGCTCCCACAGATCACCGTTGTCCAGCTTCATGCTGATGGGATCATCGGCCAGCACGGAGGAGAGGTTGAAGTTGCCAGACTCCAGCGCCGCCAGATATACCGCTGGCTTGATCAGCGAGCCGATGGGCCGGTCCGCGAGCAGTGCCCGGTTGAAGCCGGTGTAGCCGGACTGCCGACTGCCCGCCAGTGCCCGCACATCGCCGGTGGTGGCATCGGTAATCACGACGGCGGCCTCCAGTGGAGCGGGCTCGCCCTTGGTCGGCCTCTCGACTGCCTGCACGGACTTGTCGAGCATGGCTTCCACCGACGCCTGCATGCTCACATCCAAGGTGGTGAATATTCGCAGCCCCTCGTTGCGCAAGGCATCGGCGTTATAATCCCGCGCCAGATCGCTGCGCACCATATCCATGAACACCGGGTAACCGCCGCCACGGCTGGTTGGCCGCGCGCTGACTTGCAGCGTGGCGCCTCGTGCGTCTTCGAGCTGTTCTGCAGTGATGTAGCCTTGCGCGGCCATGCGCGCGAGCACCACATTGCGGCGCTCGGTGGCGCGCTCCGGGTTGCGTTGCGGGTTATAGAACGACGGCCCGCGTGGCAAACCGGCCAGCAGGGCCAGCTCATCCAGATCGAGTTGCTGCAGCGGACGGCCGAAGTAGTGCTGGGAGGCCAGCGCGAAACCGTGAATGGCGCGATTGCCGTCCTGCCCGAGGAACACCTCGTTGAGGTAGGCGTAGAGGATGTCTTCCTTGCTGAAGTGAATCTCCAGCGCCAGCGCCATCAGCGCCTCTTCGATCTTGCGCCGCATGGTACGCTCGCGATTCAGGTACAGATTCTTGACCAGTTGCTGCGTTAGAGTACTGCCGCCCTGCACGATCTCGCCCGCCCGGATATTGGCCACCAGTGCACGCGCAATGCCGATGGGATCGACGCCGAAATGGCTATAGAAGCGCTGGTCCTCCACGGCGATTACCGCGTTGACGAGCGCCTGCGGGATCTCTTCCTTGCCGATGGGCAGCCGATCCTCACCAGTGCCGGGGTTGATCTGCGCGATCTCCACCGGTTCCAGCCGCACCAGCGGGACATCGGCGCCGCCCTGAATGGCGCGCAGCAGGCTGACGCGTTGGCCATCGAAACCGACTTCCAACGCGATGCTGGGCTCGGTGCCATCCCAGAAGGCAAAGCCGCGAGTTTGCAGGACGATGCGGGAACCGGCCGGATTGAACTGGCCCGGTTCCGTCACGCGGGTAGTCTGGATATAGCCCAGCCGCCGCAGGTAATCGGTAAAGTCTGCCGCGTTCTGGTGAGCGCCTACGTATAGCTCCACCGGGCGGGCATAGATGCGGGCAGGCAATGCCCATTGCAGGGCGCTGAAGTCGCGCCGGATCTCGTAATCAATCCATACACACCAGACGGCCACCACAACAGTGCCCAGCAGCATGAAGCGCAGCAGGTATTTCGGCCACCAGCGTGGCTGCTTGCTTGCCTTGCGAGATGAGGTCTTGCGTTTGGAGGTAGTCATGGGGCGGCATTATGCCATCGCAGGCCGGGGGCAGACCAATGAAAGTCTTCGATCGCGCAGCATTCGTGGCATTATTGGCGTGCAAATTGGCTCCAGTTCACACTGCCTGACGCCCCAAAAACCAACCGAAACCGAGAGAGTTGTCCTTGAGTGTGCCGTCAGACGAACTTCTTACCGGAGCAGTAGCCGGGAATGCCGCGCCACTGCGGCTGTTCATCGGCATCACCTGCCCCTGCACGCCGGTGATCGCCGGGCTGCTGGACGGCCTGCTCGACGAGCTGCATAACGAACAGCAGAGCGCCGCTGGCAGCCATACGGCCGGGCTGCGCGTCGTGGCGCCGCACAACCTGCACATCACTCTGAAGTTCATCGGCGCGGCGGCAGCGACCGCCCTGCCTGACATTGTCAGCGCCATGCAACAAGCGCTAGCCAACCACCACGCTTTTACGCTGCAGTTACGGGGCGCCGGGAGTTTTCAATCGGCTCTGTGGCTGGGAGTGGAGCCAAACGCGGCACTGAATGCGCTGGTCAAGGGATTGAACGAGGCGCTGGCCCCGCTGGGTTTCGCCCCGGAGACCAAGCCCTACAGGCCGCATCTGACGCTGGCGCGCCTCACGCACCCGCCCGCCCCTGACCCAACCCCTGTGGGAGCGGGCCTGCCCGCGACTGATCCAACTCGTGTGGGAGCGTACCCGGAGGGCATAAAGGACCCGCCCGCGACTCCTAGCCTCTCACAAAAGCGCCTCAATCCAGGCTTTGCTCTCGAACACTGGATAGCACAACACCAAGAAGGCCAGTGGGGCAATCTACCGGTGACGGCAGTCCATCTGTATCGCTCGGACACCCTGGCGGATGGCGTGCGTTATACCATCCTGTCCACAGTGCCACTGCGGCCGCCCGCTGCCTAGAGCATGCCCGACAGCGCCGTGGCGATGCCGAGAAACGCGAAGAAACCGACCACGTCGGTGACCGTGGTCAGGATGATGGAGGAGGCCTGCGCCGGGTCCTGGCCAAACCTCACCAGCACAAGCGGCACGATGGCCCCGGCAAACCCCGCCGCCACCATCGCCAGCACCATGGCGGAGCAGATCACCAGCACCAGCCCCAGCGACTGACTCCACAGGAAGACTCCCAGCCCGCAAGTGACGGCGATGCCCAGTCCATTGACGAAGCCCACCCGTACCTCCTTGTACATCACCCGGAACCAGTGGCGGATGGTGATCTCCCGCAGTGCCAGTCCGCGCATGGTCACTGCCAGCGCCTGCGCACCCGCGTTCCCGGATTGTCCGGCGACCACGGGCAACAACACCGCCAGCGCGGTGAAGCTGGCAATCGTATCTTCGAAGAGGCCTACCACCGATGCGGCGAGGAAGGCGGTCAACAGATTGATCTGCAGCCACGGCATGCGCTTGCGAACCGCAAACAGCGGGCCGGAGAGGGCGCGCTCGTCGCGGCTCGCGCCCACCATCGCCAGCACGTCGGACGACATATCTTCCTGCGACACCTGCACCAGGCTGTTGTGATTGATGATGCCGAGCAGGCGTTGATCGATGTCGACCACCGGCAGGTCGAGCAGCTGATGCTTCTCGAAAAGCTCGGATATCTCGTCCTTCTCGGCAGTGCTGGGCACCATCGCGGGCACGGCCTGCGCCAGCTCGGCCAGCTGCACATGAGGCTCGGCCACGGCGATGTCCTGCAAGGGAATCTTGGCGGTCAGTCGGCCCTCGCTATCCACCAGAAATACACCACGAGCGGTCCGCAGTTTGGCCTTGCGCAGGACATTGAGTGTCTCGGCCACCGTCATCTCGCCCCGGAACACCGAGGCGCGGGTATCCATGAGGCGCCCGGCACTGTTTTCCGGGTAGCTGAGCAGCTCACTCAACTCTTTGCGTACTGACTCGGTAAGGATGGCCAGCAGCTGCATACGCCTGCGCTCCTCCAACTGACCCAACATGCGCACGGTGTCCTGCGGCGGCAGCTCGGCCATCAGCTGGCGGATGTGCTCCTCCGGCAAGGCCTTGAGGAGATCGGCAGCGACGCTGGGAAGCAGATATTTCCACATCATCAGCAGGGCATACACTGGCTGCATGGCCAACGCGACAGCAACTTCATCTACCGCCATGGCCTCGATCTTCAGCGCCGCCTCGCGGGGATAGTCGAGCAGGAACTTGCGCGTCAGCGCGATATCGACAGCGCTGGCGCCGCGCAGGGGGTTGTGTTCCGCAGCGACCTTACTGGTCATGATTCGCTCCTTGACCATGACCAACTTCTGCGGCGGGCGGTTGCCAGGCTTCATACGAGGGGGTGCTCGTGCTCGATGACAGGCGCAACATGCCTGACATAGTCGTCGCCATCGCGCGCATCAGGTGCGCCAGCACTGAATCGTCGAGCGTCGGGCTCGCGGCTCCCTTGCTGCTATCCAGCGCCATATGCAGCGCGGTGCGACTTAGCGTCCCGAGAAAAGTGCCATTGACGCTGCGCACTGGCAGATTACTGTGGGCATGCCAGTCGGGCAGATTTCTGGCGACATCCAGGCTCAGCTCCGCTGGCAGCGGCGTCAGCTGCACGTCCATGAGTTGCCCCAGTGTGCGCGTGGCAGGGCTGATCAGCAGTGTGTCCAGGGTCACCACCCCGAGCACGCGGTGATTGTGACTGATGATGGTCAGGCTGGAGCCGAAAGGATGGGAGATCTTGCGTAGCAACGCGAGACAGTCGTGTGCGCTGAGATCGGCGTAAAAGTGCGGCGTCGACATGTCCATCCAGGCCCCCACGGTGCTTTCCTGATACGCCAGGGACTGGGTCAGCGGACGTGCCAGCTGGCCGGGCAGTACCGTCAGCAGTGCCGCGCGGCGCTCACCAAGCTGCAGGCGCAACAACGACGCCACGCTGCGATAGCCCAGCTGCATGAAGATTGCGGCGTTCTGTTCCAGCGTCAGCAGATCGAGAATGCGCGCGGCAGGCCAGGTCTCCATCTCATCCAGCACCGGGGCCAGAATACGCACGGGCACCTCCTGCAGATACTGCGCCGCCTGTTCGACCTCCAGAGCCTGCAACACCTGCGCGGCGGCCTGCGGCTTGCTGGCGAGGAAGTCCAGACTCAGGGAGCTAGAGTGCTTCATCCGTCGGCTCCCGTGTAATCACGCTGAAGGACTGTTGCATGCACAGGCTGGCGGGAATTATCCGCCGCCCTTCCGGGGTTTCCAGCACCAGCCCCGTGGCGGTGAATTCCAATACGCGCCCGCGATCTCCGCCGATGTCCACCAGCAGCCCGGGCCGCACTATCTGGCGCAGATGCCGCGTGGCGATCAGGTTTTCCACCAGCGGCCTCGCCCCCAGCCCGAAGGCCAGCGAGAAACCGGCCAGCAGCGTGCCGAAGACAATGGCGAACAGGATGATCAGGAAGCTGACGTCTACCCCCACCTGCCCGAGGCCAATCACCACACCGATAGTCAGGAAAGTGGATTGGGCGATCTGCCCGAACAGGGCCGCCTGGGCGATGTCGGCGGCAGCCGAGGCATGGCTCACCAGATGCCGCGCCACGGTGCCGAGAACGTAGGCGACGATGATGATCAGCCCGCCCGACACCAGTGACGGCAGGTACACCACCAGCCGGTCCAGCCATGCCGCCGCTGCCGAGAAGCCCACCACCCGCACCGCGACGGTGATGAAGACGAGGATCGTGGTCCAGAACATCACGAAGCCGAGCAGCCTCTCGGTGGCAGCGGAGATGCGGAAGAAGCGTAGAGTCGAGCCGTGGAACTGCCGATCAAGGATGTGATTGAGCGCGTGGATCAGGCGCGTGATGACCATGCGCAGGAAGCGCGCCAGCAGCCAGCCCGCCAGCACCAGCAGCAGGCCGCCGAGTACATTGGGGAGATGAGCGATGAGCGTGGTCAGTACATCCAGAGTCTGCTGCCGTATCGATTCGAGCATGGGGCGTGTCCTTGTTCTGTTGGCGGTACGATGAAAGCCGAAGGCCCGGCTCGCCCTGACTCATCAGAGGATGAATGGGTTCCGAATTCTCAAACGCCCCTCTATCAGCAGGCCATCCTGCATGTCTTCCGAATACAGGGTCTCACACTGAGCGAGCAGCGCAGAGGCCACGATCATTGCATCATACAGGCCCAGTTTGTAGCGCTGCGCGAGGCGCCTCCCTCCCAGGTGCTCCGCCAGCGTCAAGGGACGGATCACAAACAGACGTTGTAATACTGACAGAACTTCGTTGATGTCCTCCCAGGGACGGCGGAATTTGTGCAGCATCACATGGCTGATTTCATTCATGACCTGCACGCTGATTACCCCGCCGTTGCGGGCGCACAGCTCGGCACGGTTGGCTTTTTCAGCATCGGCTGACTGCAGGTACAAGAGAACATTACTATCGAGAAATATCCTGGTGTCGCTCATTGGCTTCATCCCTGTTGAATTTGAAATCTTCCGGCAGCGTGCCCCGGAATTTTCTCATCCGGGCCAGCAACTCTTCCCTGTCAGGCTTCCTGCGCACCTCGAAGACTCTCTCTTCGGCGATCACGACCTCGATATCGTCACCTTCCTTCAACGCCAATGCCTCCACCACACTTGCGGGCAGTCTGATTGCCAGACTGTTACCCCATTTGGACACCTGCATGATGACTCCTCAACCCACTGGCAATATACAGAGCCTGAAATGTATATCCGACACATCGACAAGGTCAAGACAGCGCACTGAGACTTTTCCCCGTCACCAACTCTTCACCATCACATAGTCGTCCATCACGAAGCCATTGCCGATGTCGAACACCGCCTCCTCGCGCACGTTGAAACCGGCGTGGCGATAGACGGCAAAGGCGTCCGCGTTGTCCTTGTTCACCGTCAGCATCAGCGCTGTGCAACTGCGCCTGCGGGCCTGCGCCTCCACATGCCGCAGCATGAAACTGCCGAGACCGAGGCCACGATAATCGGGCAACAGATAAAGCTCCTGCAGTTTCATATCCTGCCGCGCGTCCGTCAGGGCGTAGCTGCAATACCCGACGGGAATGCCATCCACCGTGAGCAACTCCAGCCAGCAGTCAGCCGCATCGAGATAGCGGCTCAATCGCTCTGGCGTGTAGCGTCTGGCCAGCATGAAATCGATCTGCGCCATGCTGATCATGGCCGGATAGTGCGAGCGCCAGATGGTCTCGGCGAGCGCGGCGACGGTGCCGAAATCGGCAGCGGTCACCGCAGTGATAGCGGGGGAGATCGAAGTGGAGTGTGTGACTCGCTCAGGCATGCTTCACAACCGGATGAAGTAGGGCACGGCAATGAGCGCCGCGCACAGCAGCACCATCACCATAACGCTGGTGATGAAATAGGGAATGACCATCAGAGCGATGCCGCACACCAGCGGGACGGTCGCGTTCTGTTTCTTGCCGTAGATGAAGTAGCCCATGCCGACGGAGCTGAACAGCACTCCCCACAGCAGCAATGATGCACTCATGACTCGCCCTCCTGCCCACTCAGCGCATGCTCTTCGCGCGCGGCCTCGTAGACCTCGCGTGCCGCATCCAGATTCATGAAAAAGATGCCGACGCCAACTACCAGATCCGGCCATGGAGAGAGTGTGATGGCCGTTATCAGTCCTGCACCGATAATCGCCACATTCGCCAGCGCGTCATTGCGCGCCGAATAGAAGGCAGCCTTGGTCAGGCTGCCACTCTGGTGACGAAAGCGGGCGAGGATAAAGGCGCAGGTAAGGTTGATGAGCAACGCGCCCGCACCGGTCAATGACAACAGCGTAGGGTCAGGTGCCACCAGCAGGTTCAGCTTCTGCCAGGCCGCCCACACGGTCGCGATACTCGGCACCAGCAGCACGACCGCCAGCAGCATCCCCACCTGAGCGCGACGCTTCAGACTCCAGCCGAGTGCAAAGAAAATCAGCAGATTGACGAAGGTGTCTTCGAGAAAATCGATGGAGTCTGCAAACAACGACACAGACTGGATCGCGATGGCGACGCCGAACTCGGTACCGAAGTAGGAGAGATTGAGGACTGCGACCAGCAACACCGCGCGGCGCAGGGCGGAGTCGCGCGCGGCGGCTTGTTCGGGGACTTGCAACATCCTTCACCTCACATCCGCTCAAAAGGGGGGGCTCGTCGTCATTCGAAGACCCCCGAGTTTAGTGAGGAATTGGGAAAGATCAAGCAATGCATGCTCACAGGTGGCAAGGATCGTCACGCCGCTCCGATCACGCCTCCGTCATCACGACGAATCATCATGATCGTCGAACGTGGCTTGCTGTCACCTCCAGCAGGGAAATGGGATTCGGTGCTAGCCGTCCCTGGGTGCTGAACGCCGACAAACAGCGTCCGATAGTCTGGAGCAAAGGTTATCCCCGTTAATTCACAGCCATTGGGTCCTGTTGCAAATCGGCGCACCTCGCCAGTGATCGGATCGGCGCACAGCATCTGATTGTTGCCCATGCCGGTGAAGTTGCCCTTGTTGCTGAAGTCCCCATCGGTCTGAATCCACAGCCGACCATCCGCATCGAAGGACATGCCGTCAGGACTGTTGAACATGTTGTCCTCGTTGATGGCGGCGCTGCCTGCATATTCAGTTCCCGGATGCACGGCAGGATTGCCGGCAATCAGGAACAGATCCCAGTCGAACTGCTCGGCAAGATGGTCGCCCTGCGCGGGGGTCCAACGCACGATGTGCCCGTAGTGATTCTCTGCCCGCGGATTGGCTGCGTCGACAGGTTGATTCTCCAGCACACCACGATTGAAATTGTTGGTCAGGGTACAGAACACGCTGTTGTTATGCGGATGCACCACGATCCATTCCGGCCGGTCCATGGTAGTACCACCGGCGATACTGGCAGCCACACGCAGGTTGATCAGTATCTCGGCCTGATCGGCAAAACCGTTCTCGCGGGTGAGCCCGTTTTGGTCATGCACGAGCGCTATCCAGTGCCCCTGACCCTGCAACTCTCCGGGCACTGCGTCGAAGCGGGCCACGCTGAGCGTTCCGGTATCCAGCAGGTCACGATTTGCCGCAGGATCATTCGGATTGAAACGGCCTTCGGAAACAAACCGGTAGATATGTTCGCCACGGGCATCATCGCCCATGTAGACGACCACACGACCGTCCTCAGCCACCACGATGGCCGCATTCTCATGCGCCAGACGACCAAGCGCGGTACGCTTCCTGGGAGTGTCCTGAGGATCGAGCGGGTTCACCTCCACCACCCAGCCGAAGCGGTTTGGTTCATGCGGGTGCTTCGCCATGTCGAAGCGCTCATCATGGCGATACCAGTCGCCGCCAACATCACGCTGCTTCAAACCATAGCGTTGTTGTGTGGCGTTGAACTGCACATCTGAACTGGTAGCGAAGTAATCCTGAAAATTTTCCTCGCAGGTCAGATAGGTGCCCCAGGGCGTCTTGCCATTGGCGCAATTGCCCAGCGTACCCATGGCCACAAGACCCTCTGGATCGACGCCAGTGCGCAGCAGCGAGTGTCCGGCGGCCGGACCACTGAACTCGATCGGTGTGCGCATGTGTATGCGGCGATTGAACGAAGATGTCCTGTCCACGCCCCAAAATCCGTCGTCACCGCGACGGATCTCGAATATGGACACCCCGTGTGCATATTGGGATTTCAGGACATCATCGTCCGTGATGGCGCTGCCCCCATGCGGGTAGAAATTCTTGATATCCACGAATTCGTTGTTGACCGCCAGCACTGCGCGATTCTCATCGAGGGCAAACAGGCTCATGCCATCGGTACAGTCACCAAACTGCAATGCCTGTGCGGCGGAATCCTGCATACCACTGGCATCAAAGTCGGGAGCGGCCGTAAACAGGGGATCGCCCCGTGAAACAAGAGACTTGGCACTGTAACCTTGTGGCACCACGAAGACATCGTCGGTACTCGCGGGCACCTGAATGAACCCGAGGAGCGATCCGCGCTCACTGCCGTGGAGACGCTGCAGCGGCGCCATGCCGACGAACGAGCCCAGCGCAGCGGCACCGACAACACTGCCGAACCCGGAGAGGAAACGGCGTCGCGTTAAGCCTGCCGCTATGAGTTGCTCGAAACCAGAGGGCAACTCCTCGTGCGGTATCGAGGTTTTGTGGGAGCGGGCCTCGCCAGCGATAGACGCGGCCAACTCCTCATGCAGTATCGAGCTTCCGGTTTGCTTCTGAAAATTCCGTAATGACACTATAAAAGTCCCCCTCAGTTCTGCTGCACTTGCAGCGGTTGCGTCCAGGCCATCTCCACATCACCCTCGGCGAAAGGATTGTTCTGAATGCGCGAGGAAATGATGCGCGCCCGGACATAGATCTCGTCGCCGGTCGCGACGTATTCCGCGCTCGTGCCATTGACCGTCTTCAATATCTCGCCCACTTCGTCGCTGTAACGCGTCACGACCTGATGCAGATGCTCTGTGTTGCCACGATGGTCGTGCACGGTAGTCTCGCTGGGCTCTGGATGACCGGTCAGATCAGCGCTCTTCAGCGTGCCGACAAACTCGACGCGATACTCAAGCCCAGGTTCTGCTTCAATCTCCACTGCGATGCGTCCGTCGCCAACGTGCAACTGCGACAGTGTCACGCCGGTGCTGTTGTAGAAATCACCGCGCTTGATCGCTTCGGTAATCTTGTTGGGTGTCAGCCACTTCGATTTCACCATGATCCAGCCGCGACCGGGATTGGTTGCGCCGATTCCCCAGCGCGTGTACTCATGCGAATCGTCGACAGCGACGCCATACATCATGCTCATGCCGAACTCACCGAGACGCTTGGAGAGCACGATGTCCCACATTCTCTCCGAGCTCTCGTGCAGATGATCACCATGGTTGTCTACGCCGGAATGGCCGTTGTAGATTTCGAAGAAGCCATCACCCGTCTCGTGTTCAAGATGAAAGAAATCCTCAGCAGCCACTGCGTAGTGAAAGTTCGGATGATTCAAGTGGAACAACATCGGCTGGCGATACTCTTCGCTCTGACGCATCACCGCATCCAGATTGTTCTGAATAGTATCGCCAATGCTGTTGCCTCCCTGCGGGGGAATCAGCTCCACGAGATTCACACCATTCATGTGAATGGGATGCCGCTGAAAACTGTCCGTGATTTCTTCTCCGATGAGGAAGATGAAATTGTCAGCGACTTCAAACAGCGAGCGAAATTCGGACAGCGTCTTCAATTTCACTTCGCGTTTGCCATTCACGGTGCGCTCCTCCACCCACTCTTCTCCGAAGGCGTCCACATAGTTCCCGTAAGCAGCCTGCACCTGTTCAAGCGGGCGAGGCGGCTCATCGATCGGATACCACTTCTGCCCACTTTGCATGATGTTGTGATCACTGAACACGAGGAACTCGTAGCCATGCTTCTTGTACCAGTCAGCAATCAATTCGGGAGGGGCATCACCATCACTCCACCAGGTGTGCGTGTGCGTGTTGCCCTTCCACCAACGCTCTTCACCCTGAAACGCCAGCCCGTCGGACGACTGGGGGCCAGCAGTCGGCACCCCGAGATCCTGAGCGACAGCCAGTGTGCTGCAGCTTGCCAGCAAACCGAAAATCGTAGCGACATATAAGGCTTTCAATCTCATTGTGAAATTCTCCTGCTCGTCATCAGAATTGATATTCGTACTGCACCCAGAAGGAGCGCGGCTTGCCATTCCATCCGTAGAAGTAGTAGTAGTCGGAGTTATTGATGCCAAGCTCTCCACGCACAGCGGCCTTGGAGACGCGCTGATTGCCACCACCTACGCGCTCGTAGTAGTCCTCGTCCAGAATATTCACGGCACGCAGCAGGAAGCGGTGCTCATTGTCGTCACCCATGAAATACTGTATCGAGCCGTTCAATACCATGTAGTCGCCGAAGTTGTTGTCGGGGTTGGTGCGATTGCCGTTGGCGTCCACCAGGCGGCTGGCACGTGCATCGGCATAGGCCCACTCTGGTCCCTGAAATTTGGTGTTAAGAGAGAACACCCAGTCTTCGGTCGGGGTATAGGAGAGCAACAGTGAGGCTGACCATTCGGCGCGCTCGCCGGATTGTCTGAACTCATCTGATCCTGCCGAGCCGGGAACCTTGAAGCTGCGCGCTGCACCAGAACCGTCAAGCAAAGCGCTCTGGCCATAAATCGGGTTCGGCTCGAGTGACTCCATGTCGGTGAAGGTGAAATCTGCCTGCCACTCCTCGAAGTCGAAGGCGACGTCCAGCGTATAGCCCTTGATGTCCTGTTCACGCTTCAGATTGAAGTACGCCACATCGAAGCGGGAGAAGCCTTCCTGGAGTGCGTAGTTGCAGAACGAGTTGGGAATGATAACGTTGGGGTTGATGTCAGACGGTTGTACTCCAGGGAAATTGACGCAGACCCGCTCGATTGCGGAAGAGCCGAACATGTTGTCGATAACCGTGTCGAAGTAGCCGAGCTCCACGTTGTAGGTGCCACCAAACAGATCACCGTTCACCCCGGTTCCCAGGCTGTAGGTCTCGACATGCTGAGTTTCCAGCGAGTCATTGATGACCTGATTGCCGGCCATGCCTGCCTCGATCAGCGTCGGCTGGCTGTACGAAGTGCCCCCGTTGGAACGCACGTAGAACCCGCCTGGCAACTCTTGACGGAAGCCATACTTCCAGACGTCTTCATCCGCATAGTTGTCGTTGAAGTCATTACGCATGGAGATTGACAGGCTGGTATCAATGAATGCAGTGGAGTTAAGGCGCAGTTCGCCATAGACCCCGGTGGAAGTCACGGCGTCGGACTTCATTCCATAAGCCGCATCGGAGCCGTCCTTGTAGCTGATGCGCTGCAAACCCAAGATCGTCTCGATATTGTCGTTCCATGCCATCTTCAGGCGATTGTTGATGCCCATGTCATCGTATCCGGCCTTTGCCTGATCCACTTCACCGAAGCCTTTTACGGGTTGCCCGTTACCAAATCCTGCTGTGCTCTGAATGACGTAACCGATCGGCGAGCCAATCGGGAACGGGTTGGCGAGCGTGCCGTAGGGCTTGCCTGTTGGATCCACGTAGTAGCCGGTCTTGGCGCTTGTCGCAGCGGCTTGGTTGGCACCGTAGGGGTCTGTCACACAACCGGCAGGCAATCCGGGAACCGTGGCCGCAAAGGCCTCGAACTGCGCTGCGGTGTTGAACGCCGTGATCCCTTTGGCGGTGGCGATGGATCGAATGTTGGTCGGCAGATCCTGAATGCGCGGTATGTTGCACACACGCGCATCCAGCTCCGTGTTCCAAAGGCGCGGATTGGTAAAATAGGCTTCCGATTCCAGCGTCATACGGCTATTGAAGGCGGTGGTGAACTTGGCGTCGAACATGGGAAACTCAGTCCAGTTCGGCTGGTAGATCGTGTACGGAGGAAAGGAGTCGTCAAACTCGATGGTGGAGTGCTGATAGCCCAGACGGAACTCTGTATCGTCGTTGATTGACCACAGATACTTGGCACCGAGCAGATTGTAGCTGTAGGGGAAATCATGCATGCCACCAAGGTCATACACGATGTCCGTGTAGGCCTCTTTGTCGAACAACTCATGCGCATCCGTCTCATAGGAGCGACCGAAGAACATCAGATAATGATCGGAGTTTTTGCCGAGTGGAACAGTGACGTTGCCATACATTTCGCGCGTGCGGAAAGCACCCGCGTAAACGCCTATCTCCCCGTGGGCCTCGTCACCTGCCTCGGGCTTCTTGTAGAGCACATTGACTACGCCGAGACCACCATTACCCCCGAAGTAGAGGCTCTGGCCACCGCGGAAGATCTCCACGTTCTCGATCATGCGTGGATCAATCGCGGTTGCGCCCCACAGACTCTCCAGTGGAGTGCCACGATCGAAGGTCGGTACGCCATCGAGCAGCAGCAGCGTGTCCCTGTCAGTACCGCCATCAATGCGAATTGTGAACTCGCCTTCGTCCGGTGAATAGCCGATGTTGGCGCCACGAATCAGGCCCGCAGAGAGTTCGCCGAAGTTGGTGAAGCCACCGGTGCTGATTTCGTCGGCACTGATCAATTGAATCTGGGTACCAAACTTCGCCTGGTCAATGGCGAGCTCGGTGACAGCGCCGCGTACCGGTTGACCTTCCACCAGAATTTCCTGGATCTCCTCGGTTTCTTCGGTTTTCTCAATGTCCTGAGACTGCGCCATGGCTTGTGACCACATGGCAAATGATATGCAGAGCACCAGTCCCGCTTTAAGCGTGGGCTTTGCGATTTCAGATGGAATTGTTCTGTTGAGCATGAATAACCTCGACTTTCGCGTCGGTCCGCGAAGAAATCGCCGAACGCGCTGCATTGTTGTTGACAGTCCGACACCCTTGACAGGTCGAACCCATTTCTACTATTTGCTTAGTCAGCGGGGGTAATCTAGCTGAGGAATGTGACAGGGGATGGTCGTTTTTCGTGCGGATTTATTGCATAAAAATGACAACCGGAACCCTGAGAAGCTTTCCTCAAAGGTACCGGGGGAGATTGGAATTTTGTCGATTTTTGACTGGCAGAGCGCCAGCTGAGAAGAGGAACAAGGCTGTTACTGCGGGAAGAATTCCCTGAGTTTTTCCTCAGTCAGGATGCCACTGTGGGCCTTGAAGCTGTGATCGGCAGCGTAGAAATAGCTGCGCGGCAGCTCACCGTGCCAGGTGGGGTCGATGCTGAAACGCAAGCGCTCGATGAAGGCGTCGGCGAACATCCATGAGGGAATGGATTCAAGGCCGTACTCTTCCAGAATATAGACAGCCTCTTCGCGCTTCTCGATA
This sequence comes from Gammaproteobacteria bacterium, assembly GCA_030654835.1. Taxonomy (GTDB): domain Bacteria; phylum Pseudomonadota; class Gammaproteobacteria; order Pseudomonadales; family Pseudohongiellaceae; genus UBA5078. The sequence goes on from JAURWS010000027.1 coordinate 47,620, forward strand.
GTGTCGGTGGAGATCAACAGCAGTGGAAATTCTGGATCTTCTTTCTTCAATTCGCCCAGCAGTTCCAGCTCGACGCGGCAGGGCAGGCAGTCGACCGACCACAGGCTGACGACGAAGGGCTTGCCCTCGAAACCGGACTTGAGTTCGGCAAAGGTGCCGGTGCCCAGTGGCTGAATGCTGTCGGCCAATGCCGCTGTGGACATGAGTAGCCCAACGCACAGCGCGACTGCCGCGCTCAGAAGTCTATTGCTTTTCATCACTACTGATCTCCGTAAACAGATAGCCAAATTCTTCGCTGGACCAGCTCAGAAACACGCCATGCGGCGCCGTGACCAGCAGCGGATGATCGCTGGCCTGCTCGGTATTGAACAGCGTCTGCGGCGCGCTCCAGGTTGCACCATCATCCTGTGAGCGCATCAGCTGCAGATGCGACGCCATGCCATTGAAGCCTTTCCAGACCATATAGAGCGTGTTGTCATAGCGGGCCAGATACGGATGTCCCGCACCCGGTGTGCCATCGACTTGGATGATGTTTTCCGTGGTGCCGGTGGCCATGTCGTGACGGCCGTAGTGAATGCCGCTGTGCAGATTGCCATCGCTGAACCAGCTGATGTGGTACTGACCCGGCTGCGCGGCCTGCACCATGGTCGGCCCGTGGTGCGGGCAGGCGTCGATAAACCAGTCATCGACCGTCGCACGCGTGAGCCCGCTGACATCGCCCTGTTCACCGAGTACCGCGATGGCATGATCGCGAATGTGTTCGTCGTAGATCTGGCGCCACAGGATGGCGACCTCGTCATCGCCGTGCGGGGCCATGGCGATGCGGCAACACTCGCAGCTGTTGTGAGAGACGCGGAAGTTGGGCGTGAAAGTCTCGCCCAGATCGTCGGAGACGGTGTAGTAGATCGCGGCGCCGGGATAGGTTTCGCCGCGCGCAGCGCTGGCATCCAGATCGCGCTTGTCGATCCAGGTCAGGTAGAGTTTGCCGGAGGCGGTGAGGAACAGACTGTCGAAGCGATGGCCGGTCATCAGGCCGTCGTCATTCATCGTGCGCGGTGGCTCGAAGGTCTTGCCCACGTCGGTGGAGCGGGTGAAGCGAATCTCGCCGGTAAAGTTTGGTGAGGTCTTGGTGGTCCACGACAGCAGGACTGTGCCGTCTTCCGCCACGAGAATCTTCGGGCGGTTCTCGCCATTGTACTCGGTATCCTCCGGCTCGCTGTTCACGCGCACCGGCGTTGTGTAGGTGCCGCCGTTATCGTCAGAGCGTGTCACATAGACGTGCTTGTCCTGCACAAACGCCGCCCACAAGCGGCCATCAGCATCCACTGTTGCGCTGGGAGCGCCACCACAGTGGATGCTGATCACCTGTTGCCCGGCTGAGCGTTCACGCAACGACTGACAGCTCTCCGCCGCTGTGGCGTCAATGCTCCACAGCAGCATGGTCAGCAACATGGTTATGGCGACGGAGAGCAGCCACTTCATGCGGTTAGAAATCATAAGACACGTTGGCATAGTAAGTACGTCCCGGCCACGGATGGGCAACGTAAGAGACCTCATCGGTCAGGTTGTCCACACCAAGGCCGAGGGCCACGCCATTGGTGAAATTGTAGGTGCTCTTCAGGCCGAGGCGGGTGTAGCCGTCCTGTGCTCCGTAGACCTCGTCTTGATGGTCGGCGTTGTCGTTGCGGCCGAAGCTGTCGCTGGCATATTGCACGTTGGTGCCCGCGTCCCATCTGTCACTGAAGTGCCAGGTCAGCAGCAGATTACCACGCCACTCCGGCATACGCGGATAGACATTGCCCTCGATGCGGGTGTCGGCAATATTCTTCACGATTTCGGAGTCGGTGAACACCATGTTGAAGCGCATCTCGAGATTGCTCACCAGCAACTCGTCGAGGTTGGCGATGAACTCGACACCGCGCGTCTCGATCTCGTCGACGGGAATGAAGGTGCGCACTGTCATGCCACCGGGCAAGGTGTCGGACTGCGATTCGATGACGTCCTTGACGGTTTCCTGGAACAGATTCACGCGCAACTCACCGTTGGCGATCTGCCGCTCCAGCATGAAATTCTGGTGCACGCCAGCCTCGGGGCGCAGCTCGGGGTTGGCAACGCTGATGGCGTTGTAGGCGGAGTACTGACTGAACAACTCTTCCACGATCGGGAAGCGATAAGCCTTGCCCAGCGCATACGCGAAGCGCCAGTTTTCGGTGGGCTGATAGCCGACGGAGAACTTCGGCGAGGCCTGCTTGTCGCTGACCTTGGGCACGGCGACCAGATCGTATTCCGGCGTCGCTTTCACGTCGCGAGAGAAATAACCGTTGCTGCTCTCGAACGACTCCCAGCGCAGACCGAGCCCCATGTCCCACTGTGCATTGATGTCGTAGTTGAGCTGCGCGAACAACGCCTCGACCTGCGTCTGTCCACCGCTGCGGCTGGCAAAGCCGTTGAAGCTGCCGGCCGCGTAATTGGCAGAATTGTAGACATCCATGTTCAGCTCGTAGGCATCGTGGCGTGCGCCGACTATCAGGCCCAGTCCTTCGACTGGCAATTGCTCGAAACTCAGCTTGGCCTCGGCACTGCGCCAGCCGGTATCGCCAAACTCGGTGACCTGACCATTGCGCGTATAAGTGCTGTCGCCGGGGTTGCTCAGCGAGGCGCGCATCTCGTCGTTGAGCACTTGGAATTCATTGAGATTGCTCTCGAAGATGACGCCGTCGGCCACTTCGCCACGCACGCGCAAGCCCACGGACAGACTGTCACGCTGCTGCTCGCTGACGCCCAGACGTGCAGCCGGCATGTTGATCTTCCAGCCGTTCTGCACGACGTTGCCGCTCCAGACCGAGCCGCCTGCGGCATTCTTCACATAATTGTTGGGCTTGTTGTTGCCGGTGAAGCGATCTTCGAAGGCCACGTTGAGCAACGCTTCCCAGGCGCCGAAGTCCTGGCCGATCTTGAGCTTGTAGTTGTCGGTCGTGGTGTCCACGATGCCGGTGTCGCCGAACCAAAGACGCGAGGTGGCAAACTCGTCGTTGCCGACAATGCCACCACTGACAGGTGTCACGCTGGCTGCCGACGTGTTGGAGCCGAAATAAAAGGTCTGCGGCTGGGACTCGCTCTCCAGACGGTTGTAAGACAGATAGAGACTGGTGTCGCCAATCTTGTCGCCATAGGAGAAGAAGGTCTTGTAGCCGTTGACAGTGTCGTCAAATCCGTAGGCATCAAAGTTTTGTGAGAAATATGAACTGTCGAAATGGAACTCGCGCTTCTGCGGAATGGCCGACTCGATCAGCACCACACCGCCCATCGAGTTGCCGCTGAATTCCGCCGAGAACGGACCATAGAGCACCTCGACCTGAGCGATCTCGCTGGCGGACACCATGGTCCAGCGCGGCGCACCGTTCCAGCGCGACTGCAGCAGATAGTGTAGAGGGACGCCGTCGGCAAACACCATCGAGCGCGAGGTCTGGAACATATTGGAGCCGCGCATGCCCATGGTGCCATTGGAGTCGCCAATGAAGCGACGGCGGATCACCAGGCTGGGCTCGAACTTGACCAGGTCTTCGGTAGTCGCGACGTTGATGCTGACCAGATCCTGCTGGGTCAGCATGCTGCTGGGGTGAGAGGTAGCAGCGCGGTGCACCGTCTCCTGCCCCCACACGACGATTTCGTCGACTGCTTCATCGACTTCAGTGCCGTCTTGAGCCCCGGTTGTTTGAGCCCCTGCGGATTGGCCATCAGCTGCGTATAAAGAGCCGGTCACCAGTGAGCCCACCGTCAATGAGCCCAGTATCAGAGCGATGTATTTGGCCAGAGGGCGCTTGCGAATCATGTCCTGCTTCCCATCAGTGTTATTGATGGGAAGCAGTCTAGGGATTCGTGTCGAGGAAACAATGCGACCTAATGTCGCAGGGGCGACTAACGAGCTTGCAAATTGAAAGCTTAACTTTCAAAATGCACGAATGATTACTCGATCACTTCAAGAAACCCTGCAATTGGCACTGGCAGAAGTGCCGGTCGTGGCCCTGCTCGGCCCGCGTCAGGTGGGCAAAACCACTCTGGCCCGCGCAGTGTCAGCGCAGGCCGCCGGGAAGCCTTGCGTGTGGCTGGACATGGAGCTGGACAGCGATCTGGCGAAGCTGGAAGACGCAGAGGCATATCTGCGCCGCTTCGAAAACACTCTGCTCATCATCGACGAAGTACAGCGCAAGCCGGATCTATTCCCAATTCTGCGCGCGCTCGTTGATCAGCGTAAAAGTGCGGGGGAGAAAACCGCACAATTCCTGCTGCTTGGGTCAGCGTCCAAAGACCTGCTGCAGCAGTCGTCGGAAACCCTCGCAGGGCGCATCCGTTATCTCGAACTGAGTCCGTTCTCCATTGTGGAACTGGCACGAGCCAACAATGAGCACGACAAGACATCAGCCCTGGACATGGAGAAACTCTGGTTCCGCGGCGGGTTCCCAGACAGCTATCTGGCTGCCTCCGACGATGCCAGCTGGAACTGGCGCCATGACTTCGTCGCCACCTATCTGGAGCGTGACCTGCCTCAACTCGGCGCTCAGGTTCCGGCCACCAGAATGAAGCGGTTCTGGACCATGCTGGCGCATCTGCATGGCCAACAACTCAACCTCTCCGCAACCGGCAAGAGTCTGGACGTCAGCCATACCACCATCCGCAGCTACCTCGATCTGCTCACTGACTTTTACATGATCCGGCAGATTCCGGCGTGGTCAGGCAATGCGGGGAAGCGTCTGGTGAAATCACCAAAACTGTACCTGCGCGACACCGGATTACTGCATCAATTGCTGACTATCTCCAATTTTGAGGCATTGCTGGGACATCCCATTTCAGGCCTGAGCTGGGAAGGTTTTGTGGTGGAAAACATCATTCGCTCGCTGTCCAGCAAGTGGCTTTACAGCTATTACCGCACGGCCACGGGAGACGAGATCGATCTGGTGTTGGAAACCCCCGCAGGCGAGACTTGGGCAGTGGAGATAAAGCGCTCTTCTGCACCAAAACTGCAGAAGGGTTTTTACGTGGCGTGTGACGACATCAAGGCTGACAGAAAGTTTGTGGTCTATTCGGGGACGGAGCGGTACCCGATGGCGCAGGGCGCTGAAGCGATTGGGGTGTTGGAGTTTAATCTGGAGCTAAATCCCGCATAAAAATCAGGCGTTCATATATCATCGCAATAAACGACTCGCCGCAATTGATGATGCTGCACCCCAGTATTGGGGGGCCGCCTGCACGACGGGCGCTGACGATTACCGCCGTGGTGTGAGTTGGCAATGACATGGGCTAGAATAGCCCCCGAATTCACCAAAGCAACCAGCCGGACAGGCCGATTGGAGAGACATTTTGAACAGCAGCAGGATCGCCTTCATCGGCGCGGGCAACATGGCGAACAGCCTGATACGGGGACTTCTGGCCAAAGGCGTGCCCGCTGGCAACATCGCCGCGTGTGACGTCGACACCACCAAACTTGTCGAGCTGCAGACCGAGTGCGGCATCCGCACTGGCAGCATGGCCGAAGTCGCGGCCGTTGCTGACGTGCTCCTGCTTGCCGTCAAACCACAGGTGATGGGCCAGGTCTGCGAGACTCTGCGTCCGCTTCTGCAAACAGGCACGCTGATCATCTCCATCGCCGCTGGCATTCCGCTCAAGAGCATGGAGAAGTGGCTCGGCAACACCCAGGCCATCGTGCGCTGCATGCCCAACACCCCGGCACTGGTGCTGGAAGGCGCCACCGGGTTGTTCGCCAATGCCAACACTTCGCCAGCGCAGCGGGCGCTGGCCGAAACGATTCTGTCCGCAGTGGGCATCAGCCGCTGGCTGGGCAGCGAGCACGACATCAATGCGGTGACCGCGCTGTCGGGCAGTGGCCCGGCGTACTTCTTCCTGTTGATGGAGGCCATGCAAGAGGCAGGCGTCGCGCTCGGTCTTGAGCCAGATCTGGCGCGCGCGCTGACCATACAGACAGCGTTGGGTGCGGCGAAGCTGGCTGCCAGCAGCGATGTCGGACCGGATGAGTTGCGGCGCCGGGTGACTTCGCCCAATGGCACCACGCAGGCCGCGCTGGAGCAGTTCGAGAGCGAGGACTTCCGTGGGCTGGTGGAACGCGCCTTGAGTGCCGCACAAAAGCGCTCCGTGGAGCTGGCGGGCTGATGCCCCAGCTCACCACCAGATGACGCCGTAACGATAGGTCGGCATTTTTCAGATTTGAAACCAGAGAGAGTGATACATGGGTGCAATTGGTAACGTCGGTGTTCTGCTCGTCAATACGCTGGGGGGGTTGTACCTGCTCGCGATCATGCTGCGCTTTCTGCTGCAGGTTGCCCGCGCCGATTTCTACAATCCGTTCACCCAGGCCATCGTGAAGGTGACGGATCCTGCCGTGCGCTTCTTCCGTCGTATCGTCCCCGGTTATCGTGGGCTGGACTTCGCTTCGCTGGTGCTGGCCTTGCTGGTGCAGTGCATCGCCACTACGCTGCTGATATCGTTCAGCGGATTCGGGATTCCCGGTGCCGGTCTGGTGATCTCCTGGTCGGTCGTCGGCCTGCTGTCACTGGTCCTGAACATCTACTTCTGGGGCATGATGATTTCCATCATCGCCAGCTTCATTGCACCCTACAGCGCCCACCCGGCACTGGTGTTGATTCGTCAGCTGACCGAACCGCTGATGGAGCCGTTCCGGCGCTTCCTGCCTTCAATGGGCGGGCTCGACCTGTCGCCTATCTTTGTGTTCCTCGCCATCCAGATTATTCGCGCCGTGTTGATCATGCCGATGGGAGTGAATTCCGCTGTGGTTTTGGGGTTGTAGTTCTGGGATGCATGTATTGGCAGGCAACGAATCTTCAGACGGCACCACTTACTATCAATGGCAGGATCGCAACCTGATCCTGAATTGTCGCCTGCAGCCGAAAGCAGCGCAGGATGCGTTTGCGGAAGTGATGGAAGGCAGGATCAAGATTCGCATCACTGCGCCGCCGGTAGACGGCAAGGCCAACAAACACCTGATAAAGTTTTTGGCCAAACAGTTCAAAGTACCTCAGGACAGGGTGGAGATCATGAGCGGAGACAATGGCAGACAGAAGCGCATCCTGATTGTGGATCCGCAGGTGCTGCCCGCCGCCCTGCAACTCGACCGCACCGGGGATTCTCCAGCAGCACGGACGACAAGAACATAAGATGCCCAAGACCATCCCGAAAGATTCTGTAGGAATCGTCACGCCGCAGTGTCTGCACTTCGACGAACCTCTCACGCTGCGCAGCGGCAAAGCGATCGCCAGTTACGACCTGATGGTGGAAACCTACGGCACGTTGAATGCCGCAAAATCCAATGCGATCCTGATCTGTCACGCACTCAGCGGTGACCATCACGCGGCGGGTTATCACACCGATGCCGATGGCAAGCCGGGTTGGTGGGACACTTGCATCGGCCCTGGCAAACCTATCGACACCAGCCAGTTTTTCGTGGTGTGCCTCAATAACCTCGGCGGCTGTGCGGGCAGTACCGGCCCGACCTCGCTGAACCCGGAAACCGGCACCTTCTACGGTCCGGATTTCCCGGTGGTGACGGTGCGCGACTGGGTCAACAGTCAGTTGCGTCTGATGCACCGGCTCGGCATTGCTCAGTGGGCCGCAGTGATTGGTGGCAGCCTCGGCGGCATGCAGGTGATGCGCTGGTCCATCAGCTATCCCGAGAAAATGCGCCACGCGATCATGATCGCCGTGGCGCCGAAGCTTTCCGCCCAGAATATTGCCTTCAACGAAGTGGCGCGTCAGTCGATCACGGCCGACCCCAACTTCCACAACGGTCGTTATCTGGAGCACGGCACTTACCCGAAGAAGGGCGTGATGCTGGCGCGCATGGTGGGGCATATCACGTATCTGTCCGACAGCGCCATGCGCGAGAAATTCGGCAAGACCGTTGATGATTTGACCAATCCATCTGCCACCAGCCCGTCGATCAAGAGCAACTTCGGGCGCGATCTGCGCAGCGGCAAGCTCAGCTTCGGGCTGGACACCGATTTCCAGGTAGAGAGCTATCTGCATTATCAGGGCGAGCGCTTCTCCGAGCGCTTCGATGCCAACACCTATCTGCTGATGACCAAGGCGCTGGACTATTTCGATCCGTCGGTGGACTACGAGGGCGACCTGGCTCGCACCTTCGCCAACAGCAATTGTCGATTCCTGCTGATCTCTTTCAGTTCGGACTGGCGCTTTCCGCCGGAGCGCACACGCGAAATCGTGGACGCATTGCTGGAGGCGCGCAAGCCGGTCAGCTATCTGGAGATCGAAGCCGATCAGGGGCACGACGCCTTCCTGTTGCCGGTGCCCCGTTACATGGAGGCACTGACCACCTATCTGCAGCGCGTGAGCGATGAAGTTAACTCACAGGGAGCCAAATCATGATGCGCCCTGACCTCGATATCATTCAGCACTGGATTGCACCGGGCAGCCGCGTGCTGGACCTCGGCTGCGGCGACGGCGGCCTGCTGGAGTATCTGAAAAATACGCGGCAAATTTCCGAGATCGGACTGGAGATCGACGCGAACAATATTCAGAAATGCCTGAGCAAGGGCGTGAATGTCATCGAACAGAATCTCAACAAGGGGCTGCAGAATTTCGGCGACAAGAGCTTCGATACCGTGCTGCTCACACAGACACTGCAGGCGGTGAATTACCCTGACGTGGTCATCGACGAGATGCTGCGCATCGGTCGCAACTGCATCGTCACGTTCCCGAATTTCGGCAACTGGCGCAGTCGGCTGTATCTGCTGCGCAAGGGCAGAATGCCGGTGTCCAAGTTCATGCCTTATCAGTGGTACGACACGCCGAATATCCACTTCTGCACCGTGCGCGATTTTGACGTGTTGTGCCGCGAGAAGGGCATCAAGGTCATCACGCGCACCGTGGTCGACCATCTGCATCAGGGCAACTGGTACATCAAGCTGTGGCCAAATCTGCTCGGTGAGACGGCCATTTATCACATCAGTCGCTGAGACGCCCTTATGAGCAAGCACTTATGAACAGAATCGTGCTGGCCAGCGGCAACGCGGGCAAACTCCGGGAATTCCAGCAGATGCTCGGCGGTGCCGACATCGAGTTCGTCACCCAGCGCTCCCTTGGTGTCAGCGATGCCGACGAGACCGGCCTGAGCTTCGTGGAAAACGCCATCCTCAAGGCCCGACATGCCAGCGCGCTGACCGGACTGCCTGCACTGGCCGATGATTCCGGCATTGAGGTCGATGCGTTACGCGGGCAGCCGGGAATCTACTCCGCGCGCTATGCCGGTGTCGGCGCCACCGATCAGCAGAACAATGACAAACTGCTGGCCGCACTCGCCAACGTCCCCATCGAGCGACGCGGCGCGCGCTTTCAATGCGTGATCGTCTTCATGCGTCATGCTGAAGACCCCATGCCGTTCATCAGTCAGGGCACCTGGGAGGGCCGCATTCTCTACGCATCGTCGGGAGCGAATGGTTTCGGCTACGACCCGCTGTTCTTCGTGCCCACGCACGGCTGCGCGTCTGCTGAGCTGGAACCGGCGATCAAGAACAGCATCAGCCATCGTGGTCAGGCACTGCGCCAGTTGCTCGCCAGCTGGAATGCCGTGCGCAACCGGGCGCATCTGTGAGCGACGCTCACCGGCTGCAAGTCCCTCCCCTGAGTCTCTACGTGCACATCCCCTGGTGTGTGCGCAAATGTCCGTACTGCGATTTCAATTCTCATCAGAAGAACGGCGAGCTTCCCGAGTCGGAATACGTCGATGCGCTGTTGCGGGATTTCATGGATGATTTGCCGTGGACGTCCCAAAACGGACAGAGTCGCGAGATCGGTTCGATCTTCTTCGGCGGAGGCACGCCGAGCCTGTTTTCCGCGCGCGCCTATGAACGGCTCTTCAACGGTCTGCTGCAGCATGTGCGCTTCGCCACCGACATCGAGATCACCCTGGAGGCCAACCCCGGCACTGCCGAACGCGACAAATTTGCCGATTATCGGCGCGCTGGCATCAATCGCCTCTCCATCGGTATTCAGAGTTTCAATGATGCGCAGCTGCAGAATCTCGGCCGTATCCATGGCAGCGACGACGGCAGAAAGGCCATCGAATTCGCACGTCAAGCGGGCTTCGACAATCTGAACGTGGACATCATGTACGGCCTCAAGGAACAGTCTGTCGCCGCCGCGCTGGCCGATCTCGAAGAGGCGATCTCCTTCGCCCCCGAGCATCTGTCGTGGTATCAGCTCACCATCGAACCCAATACGGAATTCTTCAAGAGACCTCCGGCACTGCCGCCCGAAGACGAGCTGATCGATATTCAGGACAGCGGACTCGCCCTGCTGGCGCAACACGGTTATGCACGCTACGAGGTGTCTGCCTTTGCCCGCGCAGGACGCCGCTCACGCCACAACCTGAACTACTGGCGCTTTGGCGATTATCTCGGCATCGGTGCGGGTGCACACGGCAAGATCACGCTGGTCTCTTCCTCATTGACAGAGCAGAACCGCATCCTGCGCACCCGCAAGTCACGACAGCCGGGACATTACTTGGAGGCCGCCCGTTCACTTATGCCCACACCGTTCCGCGCGGAGACCACGGCAATTGCCACGCAAGATCTGGCGCTGGAGTTCATGCTCAATGTGCTGCGCCTACAGGAAGGCTTCACCGCCATGCAGTTCGAGGCGGCGACAGGGCTGGGTTTCGAGGTGGTGCAAAAGCAGGTAGAATCCTTGCAAAACAAGGCCCTGCTCATCGACGAAGGCGGTGTCATACGCCCCACCGACAAGGGACAGCAGTTTCTCAACAGCGTGCTCGAAGAGTTTCTCTGAGAAGGAGGCACCACCATGTCCCGTTCGCTCTACGAACAACATTGCCAGCCCTGCATCATCGGCACGCGCGCCATGCTGCCAGAGAATTCCAATAAGATGCTGGCCTCGATACCGCGCTGGAAGAAAGTGCAGGTGGACGGCATGGAGCAGATTCGTCGCGAGTTTCACTTTCGTGACTTCAAGGAGGCCGCCGCCTTCGCGCACAAGATCGGCCTGCTGGCCGAACGCGAGAATCATCATCCCAGCCTGCTCATCGAATGGGGCAAGGTGACAGTCAGCTGGTGGACCCACAAGGCTAACGGTTTGCACCCTAACGATTTCATTATGGCCGCGAAGACCGACTTGGTCGCCAACAACAGTGCCGTCAACAGCAGTGCCGCCAACAACAGCGCAGGCAACTAAGATGCCCTCCGCGTTCCCCAGCCTGCTGAAACACCTCGACGCGCTGATCAGTCGGCCGAGTGTCAGCTCTGCCAATCCCGCCCTGGATACCAGTAACGCGCCGGTCATTGAGTACCTCGCACAGTGCTTCCGCGATCTGGGTTTCAGCACGGAGATCATTCAGAGCCCTGGCACGTCGGCGGCAACTTCCTGCAACATCAAACTGAATCTGATTGCCACGCTGGGCAGCGGCCCCGGTGGACTGGTGCTGGCCGGCCACACCGATACCGTGCCGCTGGATGAAGCGCTGTGGAGCGTGAACCCGTTCCGTCTCACCGAGAAGGACGGCAAGCTTTACGGTCTTGGCAGCACGGACATGAAGAGTTTCTTTCCGCTGATCATGGAAGCTGTGTCGGCCTTTCAGGGCATGAAGCTGAAGCAGCCGCTGATCGTGCTCGCCACCGCAGATGAAGAGACCTCGATGCAGGGCGCGCGCACCATCGCCGAGCTGGGCAGGCCGAAGGCACGTTGCGCGATCATCGGCGAGCCCACTGGCATGCGTCCGATTCACGCCCACAAGGGCATCATGATGGAATCCATTGATCTGCTCGGTCAGAGCGGGCATTCGTCGAATCCGGCGTTCGGATGCAATGCGCTGGAGGCAATGCACAGCGTCATCAGCGAACTGATCGCGTTTCGCGAAGATCTGCAGCACCGCTACCATAACCCCATCTTCAGCATTCCTCGCCCCACCTTGAATCTGGGTTGTATTCATGGGGGCGACAATCCCAATCGCATCTGCGGACAGTGCCATCTCGAATTCGATATCCGCCTGCTGCCGGGCATGGAGATCGACGCCATGCGCGAGGAAATCCGCGCGCGGGTGCTGCCGATTGCCGCACGCTTCAACGTTGCGGCAACACTCAAACCACTGTTCTCCGGCCTGCCCGCATTCTGGACCGCTCCGGACAACGAACTGGTACGCACCGCCGAGCGCCTGACGGGCAACAGCGCCGCCAGTGTTGCCTTCGGCACCGAAGGTCCGTTGCTGCAGAAACTGGGCATGGACACCATCATCCTCGGCCCCGGCGATATCGATCAGGCCCACCAGCCCGACGAATACCTTGCGCTGGATCGCGTGCGGCCCTGCATCGAAGTGCTCAAGGATCTCATTCGTCACTACTGTCTGTAAGTCAGCAATGACCAATGATCGGCTTCATAACAATCACCAAATAGACTATATTCAGCCCATGAAAAATCTGCCCCAATACATTGACTGGTTCCGCAACTCCTCCAGCTACATCAACGCACACCGCAAAAAGGTGTTCGTGATGCTGTTGCCGGGGGAAGCGCTCGCGCACAGCAACTTCAACAACATCGTGCACGACATCACGCTGCTGCATAGCCTGGGCGTGAAACTGGTGCTGGTGCACGGGGCGCGTCCGCAGATCAATGCGGCGCTGGAAGGCGCGGGAATCGAGTCGACCTATCACATGGGCCTGCGCATCACCGATGCCATCAGCCTGCAGATCATCAAGCAGATCATTGGGGCGCTAAGCATCGATGTCGAAGCGCTGTTCTCGATGGGGCTCGCGAATTCGCCGATGCATGGCGCCGACATCAAGCTCGCCCGTGGCAATTTCATCACGGCCCGACCACTGGGTGTGCTGGATGGCATCGATCACGCCCTGACTGGTGTGGTGCGCAAGGTCAATGCGATGGCAATACAACAGCATCTCGACCGCAACAACATCGTCGTCCTCTCCAACCTCGGCTACTCACCGACGGGCGAGGTGTTCAACCTGTCTCCGGAGGAAGTGGCGACCGAGACGGCCATTGCGCTCAACGCCGAAAAGCTGATTCTGTTCATTCCGCAGAAAGGCATCATGGACAGCAACGGCCATATGGTCAGCACGCTGAGCCCGGCCTCTGCACAAGAGGTGCTGACAGCGGTCGAATCCCGTGACGAGAACAAGGCCAATGGCGTCGCTCAGGCACTCAATGCGGCGATCAAGGCCTGTCGACACAACGTGCACCGTAGCCACCTCATCAATTTCGAACAGAACGGTGCGCTGATCGAGGAGCTGTTTACCCGCGACGGTAGCGGCACACTGGTGTCCAAGGACAATTTCGAAGAGCTGCGTCCGGCCAGCATCGAGGATGTCGGCGGCATACTCGAACTCATCAAGCCACTCGAAGACGCGGGCGTGCTCGTGCATCGTTCCAGGGAGTTGCTGGAAGCCGAGATCAGCTTCTTCTTCGTGATCGAGCGCGAGGGGATGATTATCGCCTGCGCGGCGCTCTACCCGTTGGACAGCACCTGCGGCGAAATCGCCTGCATCGCGATTCACAAGGACTATCAGGACAACGGGCGCGGCGAACACCTGCTCAGCGCGCTGGAAACGCACGCCAGAAAGAGCGGGTTCACGGATGTGATCGTGCTGACCACCCAGACCACCCACTGGTTTCGGGAGAAAGGCTTTACGCCCATCGGCGTCGCCGATCTGCCGGAGAAGAAGCAGAAGATGTACAACTACCAGCGCAATTCGAAGGCTCTGCGCAAAGCGCTGTAATTCAACAGTTGGTGCGAACCCGTCGCTGTGAACAAGAATCTCTCTCAATCGGGTCTCTGGCAGACCATTGTTTATTACCCGCCCCCTCATGCCAACACCACACAAGGAGAACTCTTCATGAAGAAACTTTTGCTTTCCAGCCTCGTCGCTCTGGCCGCCAGCACTGGCGCTATCGCTCAGCAGCCCGCAGCGGCTAATGGTCCCTTTGTGGCCGGTGGCCCGCTGGGCACTGTCAACGAAGCCGGGGTGGCCACGCCTATGTCCAGCAACGTCAAGGTATTCGGCAGTTTCCGCACAGCCGAGAGCTGCACCTTCGACCCCGCCCGCAATCTGATCCTGGCCATGAACAACGGCATCCCGCAAAACCTGCAGGAAAACGATGGCTTCGTGTCGCTGATCAACCCGGACGGCAGCGTGCACACCTCCAAGTGGATTGGCGCCACCCGCGACGGCCTGACGCTGAACCAGCCGCTGGGCAGTGCGATTCAGAACGGCACGCTGTACGCGGTGGACATCAACACCGTGCGCATGTTTGATCTGGCAACCGGCCAGCCCAAGGGCTTTGTGGAAGTCCCTGAGGCAACCGGTCTGAATGGTGTGGGCGTCGCACCGGATGGCACGGTTTACGCTTCCAACACCGGCGGCACGCAGCGCATTTACAAGGTGACAGCGAGTGGCGAGACTTCCGTGTTTGCCGAAGGCGCACCGCTGAACGCTCCGAATGGCGTAGCAATCGACAATGACGGCAACATCGTGGTGGTGAACGTGGCGGACAACGCCGTGATCACTTTCAACCCGGCAGGCGAAGTCGTGAAGACGGAGCATTCGTTTGAGGGCGGCAACGATGGCGTGGTGATAGTAGCCGATGGCACTAAGTACACGAGCAGTGTGCGTTATGGCAGCGTGTCGCGGATTCGTCCGGGGCAGGAAGCGGAAGTGATTGCCTCAGGCATCCCGTCTGCGGCATCCATGTGCTATGACTCGGTGCAGAATCAGCTGGTCATCCCGATGAACCAGAACAATGCGTTGGCGTTTATACCGTTGAACTGATTTTTCGAAATTGATTTGAGCTTCGAATGTCGATCTGAGTTGCGGGGAGTTCCACTGCCGGACACGCCGCAAGTACTTCCATGTAGGCTCGGCTGCCGCCATCCGTGGCGGCAGACGGCCCGGCAGTGGAACTCCCCGCAGCTCAGCTCTGACGCTTGCGCCAGTCGTCTAGAATTCTCCATGCAATGCTCGTGAAAGCCTGATCATGCCAGTCGTCGAGCTTCTCGGCGGCTGGCATTTTGGTTTTTAGGGTCAAAACTTCAGGCTGATGCCAGCGCGGAAAGTGCGCGGCTCGGTGACGCGGCTGACGCGGCAGTTGGTCAGCGAACAGTCGATGTCTTCGGAGGTGGTACCGACTGGGTCCAAACCAGGAACGTAGGCCGGGTAGTTGTAGACGATCTCCTTTCTGTTGGTGTCGAGCAGGTTGATGATCTCAGCGTAGACCGTCAGCGCTTTCCAGTGACGTGCGGCGCGCAGGTTGACCGACAGCAGCGAATCCGCGCGATCGGAATTATCTGCCAGCAAGGCGTAAGGGCCGAGATAACGCACACGCAGACTGGCATCCCACACATCGCGAGTCGCCGAGAGTCCAAACTGCGCAGACTCCTCAATGGCCCCTTCCACATGCGACCCTTCGCTGTCATCCACATACTGCGCATCACTCGCGGTGTAGACCGCATCGATGCCCAGCCACTCGCTCGGTTGCCAGAACAGGGTGAACTCGGCGCCCTTGCGCCGAGAGCCCCCCTTGGCCTCCACTGAATTGGAATCCCCCACAAACACCAGCTCGCTCTTCTGATCCAACCACCAATAGGCCGCTGTGACCTTGATGTCGCGGATACTGGTACGCGCACCGGCCTCATAGCCTTTGGCTGGAGATAATCCTTCGACCGGATCGAGCGCGTTGACGACGCCGCGCGCATCATTGGAATGAAACCCACGCCCCCAGTTGCCATATAACTCCAGTGTTTCCGTCGCTGCCCACGCCACCCCCAGTTTAGGGGACAACCGCGAATCGGTTTTCTGCCCCGCAAAACTGTTGGCATTGTTGGCAGCCACATCGAAGTCATAGTAATCAAGACGCAGACCGCTCAGCAGTCGCAGCGATTCGTTGATGTGTAGCGTGTAATCAACGTGGAGGCCGAGTGAACCTTCTTTGATTTCATTGTCGCTGATCGACTCGATAAAGCTGCCACGTTCAAAGTGATCGAGCCCGACACTGCCAGCGTCGTCATAACGGAAGTCAGCGCCAGTGGTGACGCTGAGGCGAGCGTTATCGATCCAGCGCGTGCTGAATTTGCCCCCCACCGTCCAGCGCTCATCGAACTGATTGATCTGATAATCATAAGTAGGATTGGACTGCATGAGCCAATCGTAGTGCTGCGCGTAGACGCTCGCCTCCCAGGCGTTGCCGGTGAGATTGCCGGTCAGCATCCAGCGCTCGGTACTGCCATCCGCCGTCGTATCAAGTGCACAAAACTCATCCTCGCAAGCAACCGTGCCGAGCGCACGCTCTGGAATCTGCTCCGTAGGATGCCACTTCGCGTCGTAACCAGAGAGCGTGACTGCCGCCTGACCAAAGCCCGTGTCCACGAGATACTTTCCCCACACGGAGACATGCGCCAGATCTTCTGGACTCTCCCAAGGGCCGTCGTAATTTTTGACCTCTCCCGTCAGCGTCAGTGTGCCACCTGCAACTGCGTGACTGCCACCGCCTGCATAACGGCGCCAGCCGCGCTCTCCGGCATCTGCTGCGAGAAATGACTGGTCCAGTGCATCGATGGTGCTGATGAAAGAGGCTCCTGCCACCGAGAAATCACCGAGGTCCGCACGATAGGGTCCTTTGCGGTAATCGATACTCTCCACAGTTTCCGGAATCAGGCCATTAATATCCAGATAGCCCTGACCATGCCCGTGCGAGCGCAGATTCAAAGGCAAACCATCGATATGAACCGAATAGTCTGTGCCGTGATCAAGGTTGAAACCGCGCAGAAAATACTGGTTGGCTTTGCCACTGCCCGAGTGCTGTACAGCCACCATGCCTGGCATGGATTCCAGCAACTCGGCAGGTTTCAACATGGGCCGCATCAGCAGGTCCGCGCCACTGATCGACCCTTGACTCGCCGCATTGGCAATGCCCAGCAGATTCGAGTTGCGACCAAAGACCACTACCTCTTCAACTGTGGGTGGTGTGCCTGCACTGGCAACCGGAGCAGCACCTGGCTGGGCAATGGCAATGCCTGTGGCCACAGTCGCGCATAACAACGAGGAGACTTGCAGGTGTCGAGTCGCAACAGATTTTTTCATGGATTTTCCACAGGGATATGACAGAACGGTCTGGTGTCATTTTAAATCAATCGGCGCGTACTTTAGCGAATTCCAGGAAAGGCAGCAGAGCCAACGACAGGCAATGAGATCACAACAGGGCGCAGCAAGTTAAATTGAAAGTTATGCTATGCATATCTTTGATTATGCGAGAGCACGAGGAAGTCGCGAGCAGAGCAAAGCCGCATATCAGCGACTTTTCGCCAAAACCACAAAGCTATAGGGGTAGGGATTCGGCTCAGCAGCAGGAAAATCTTCACGAGCAAGCTCCTGCCATTGCGACAAATCGAACTCAGGGAACCAGGCATCACCTTCTACGTCTGCATGGACTTGCGTGAGGTAAAGACGCTCTGCCTTAGGCAGTGCCAGTGCGTAGATCTCGGCGCCGCCGATCACCACCGCCTCTTCAGCGCCCTCAATGACGCCGATGTGTTCGGCAAGCCTCAGCGCGTCGTCGAGTGAGTGCACCACACGCACGCCCACCGCCTGAAAATTCTGATCGCGCGTGATGACGATATTGGTACGCCCGGGCAGCGGACGGCCAATCGATTCCCAGGTCTTTCTGCCCATGATGATGGGCTTGCCCATGGTGACGCGTTTGAAATAGCGCAGGTCTTCCGACAAATGCCAGGGCAGCGCGTTGTTGCGGCCGATGACCCGATTGCGCGACATGGCCCAGATCAAAGCGAGTTTCATAAGCGGAGCCCTTGCAACAGCAGCGGGTTAGATGGCCACCGGCGCCTTGATATGGGGATGGGATTCGTAGCCGACGATCTCGAAGTCATCATAAACATAGCTGAAGATATCGGCCGGGCGCCGCTTGATATGCAGACGCGGTAGCGGCAATGGCTGGCGGGTGAGCTGCAGGCGCGTCTGCTCCAGATGATTGCTGTAAATATGCGTGTCGCCGCCAGTCCAGATGAAATCGCCGACGTCGAGGTCGCACTGTTGCGCCACCATGTGCGTGAGCAAGGCGTAGGACGCAATGTTAAATGGGACCCCGAGAAAAGTATCGGCAGAGCGTTGATACAACTGGCAGGACAATTTGCCATTGGCCACGTAGAACTGGAACAGGGAATGGCAGGGCGGCAGCGCCATCTGATCGACATAGGCCGGGTTGTAGGCAACCACCATCAGGCGCCGTGAATCCGGGTTGCGTCGAATCTGCTCGATGAGCTTGCTGATCTGATCCACAGACTGGCCATCGGGGCCGGGCCAAGAGCGCCACTGAAAGCCGTACACCGGCCCCAGGTCGCCATGCTCGTCCGCCCACTCATCCCAGATGGAGACACCGTTTTCCTTCAGATAGCGGATGTTGGTATCGCCAGTGAGGAACCACAGCAGTTCGTGGATGATGGAACGCATGTGCAGCTTCTTGGTGGTCAACACCGGAAATCCCTGCGCGAGATCGAAACGCATCTGATGGCCAAATACAGAGAGCGTGCCGGTGCCGGTGCGATCCGTCTTGGTGGCACCCTCATCGAGAATGCGTTGCATCAAATCGAGGTATTGTTTCATGTCTGTATCATCTCTCTAACATCACTCAACCGTGAGATAGGCCTTCACTACCAAGAAAATACCCGCCGCGATCATTGGTAATGACAACAACTGCCCCATGGTCAGCCAGTCCAGCGCCACGAATCCCAGCCCTTCATCCGGCTGGCGGAAAAACTCCACGAAGAAACGCTGAGCGCCATAGCCGATTCCGAACAACCCGGAAACAGCGTAGAGCGGGCGCGGGCGGGAGGAGAACCACCACATGATACTGAACAGCACGACGCCTTCCAGAGCAAACTGATAGAGCTGCGAGGCGTGACGAGGCAGATTGTCGACATGCGGGAACACCATGCCCCAGGGCACCTCCGTCGGGCGTCCCCACAGTTCTCCGCCGATGAAGTTGCCCAGTCGTCCAGCGCCGAGTCCGAAGGGTGCGAGAGGCGCGATGAAATCGAGCACTTCAAAGTAACGCTTGTTGAGCTTGCCTGCGTACCAGTACAGCGCACCCATGACGCCCAGGAAACCACCATGGAAGGACATGCCGCCTTCCCATACGCGTAATATCCACAGAGGGTCGGCCAGGACTTTGTCGAAATTGTAGAACAATGCGGACCCCAGACGCCCACCGACAACGGCACCGAGGGCGCCGTAAAACACCAGATCGGCGATCTGCTCGTCAGTCCACAGCCCGGGGCTGCGGCGCGCGCGCAGTTTCGCAAGAAACCAGGCGCCACCGAAGGCGATGATGTACATGATGCCGTACCAGTGCACGGAAAGTGGGCCGAGCGAGAAGGCGACGGGATCGAACTGGGGGTAGGTCAGCATGGACGGCTATTCCGGAGACTCATTCGAGCAGATCGAGAAGCGCCTTCTTCTTCTCAGAAGACAACTGCTGGAATTTTTGGATCAGGCGCAGCGCTACATCATTCAGATCACCATCCACCGGCGCCAGGCCTATGCGGTCGGCGGCAATCGGCGCGCCGTCTCTGGCGACGAACTGCTCCAGCAACAACGTAATCTCGGAGTTCATGCTGCGGCGATTTTTGCGGGAGATCGCTACGAGCTGTTCGTGGTAGCCATGCGGCAGACGCAGTACGAACTTGTAATCCTGCTTGTCGCTCGTGGACGGGACATTCTGATCGGTTTGCTGGTTTCTGGACATGATTGACCTGCCTTCGCTGTCATCGCTGGGTGGTCCTCAGCAATTGGAGGGCTCCGGGCATGACCTCAAAACGGCTTGTTTCGATGGTTGTCTAAAAGGTTTGTTGAACTGTTTGTTGAAATCGGGAAACGTAACCGGATTTCAATTCCGGCCAGTCTATTAGATTGAGGCTGACGATTCCATCCGTAGATTCGTCAGTTCTCGTTATGTCCCTATGGCACTCTCATCCAAGAGCTATCCTAGGTAGGCATTATCCTTGTATTCGTGGGTAAATCTGTAGGAATTTTGCCATAGTACTGAAATATATTTGGCAATCGACCTGCGAGGCCGTCGTTTGGCCTCAGTCTCAGTTATTGCGCGCCGAACGCAGCAGCCTGTCGATGCCGGCGTTGTACAGTGCCATGTCGACACAGCTGCGCACCATCTGCGCCTCATCCAGTTGCATGACCTCGGCCAGCAACTCTTTGGCAGTCGTCAGCGGGATGCTGCGAATCACCGCTTTGACCTTCAGCAGAGTCGTCGCGTTCATGGAGAGGATGTCGAACCCCATGGCGATGAGCAGGACGGCCGCAGCCGGATCGCCCGCCATTTCCCCGCAGATGCTGACGGTTCGGTTTTCCGCGTGCGCCTCGGTGACGATGAACTGCAGCGCCTGCAAAACTGCCGGGTGAAAGGAGGAGTACAGACTGGCGACACGCGGGTTGTTGCGATCCACGGCGAGCAGGTACTGAGTAAGATCGTTGCTGCCGACAGAGATAAAATCCACCAGGCGACAGAGGGCGCGGGTCTGGTACACCGCCGCTGGCAACTCGATCATGACGCCGATCGGTGGCATGCGCACTTCCAGCCCCTCTTCACGCAACTCCCGGAAGGCGCGTTTGATGATCTGAATCGAGCCGGTGACTTCCTGCACGTTGGAGATCATGGGCAGCATGATCTGCAGATTGTTCAGGCCTTCGCTCGCGCGAATCATGGCGCGCACCTGGGCGATGAAAATCTCGGGGTGGTCGAGCGTCACGCGAATGCCGCGCCAACCGAGGAAGGGGTTTTCCTCTTCTATGGGGAAATAGGGCAGCGCCTTGTCGCCCCCGATGTCCAGCGTCCGCATGGTCACCAGCTTAGGGGCAAAGGCCTGCAGTTGCTCGCGGTAGATGGCTGTCTGCTCGTGCTCACTGGGAAAACGCTCGGCCAGCAGGAATGGCACCTCGGTACGGAACAGTCCGATCCCTTCCGCGCCGTGATCCAGCGAGCGAATGACATCCGACATCAAACCGGTGTTCACCCACAGATTCACCCGATGCTTGTCCGGGGTCTCGCATGGCAGATGGATCAGGCCCTCCAGGCCTTTGACCAGCTGCTCTTCCTCTTTGATCACTTCACGATAGCGATTGCGCAGCTGATCCGAAGGGCTGCTGTAGACCTGGCCGTTGTAACCATCGACGATCAGCTCTCGGCCATCGAGTTGCCGATACGGCAGATCCACGACGCCCATGGCCGTTGGGATTCCCATGGTGCGAGCGAGAATGGCGACGTGGGAGTTCCCCGACCCTTTCACCGACACCAGACCCCGCAATTTCTCTTTGGGGACATCGGCCAGCATGGCGGCTGTCAACTCTTCACTGACGAGGATAGTGTCGTGGGCGTAGTCAGTCTTCACCGCGTCCTTGTCCTGCAGATAGAACAACACGCGGCTGCAGAGATCCTTGATGTCGGCGGCGCGTTCGCGCAGATAGGGATCCTTCATCATCTCGAAGGCGCGTACGTGATCCTTGGTGACATCGGCCAACGCACCCTGTGCCCACTGCCCCTCGCGAATTCTGTCGACGACTTCCTTGCCCAGTGCATCATCGTCGAGCATGCGCAGGTAGACGCCGAAAATCTCGCCCTCTTCTGGGCGCAGGCGCGACTCCAGCGTGCTGATCAGCGCCGTCATGTCCTGACGCACCGCATTCAGCGCCGCGTTGAAATAATCGATTTCCTTGTCGATGTCGGTACAGGTGCGATTGGGGATAAGATCGATGTCGGCGGGCGGAAACACCACCACCGCGTGCCCGATGGCAACGCCTGTCGCACCGGGGACGCCAGCGAAGCTGGTATCGGACTTGCGCTGCCCCGAGGGGCTGACTCCCAGAATGGCGCCAGTCGCCTCGGCTGCGGCAATCACCCCGGCAAGCTGTGCAGACAGGGTGACGAGAAAGGCTTCCTCGCCTTCGTCGAAACAGCGCATTTCCCGATGCTGCACGACGAGCACGCCCAGCACTTTGCGGTGGTGGATGATCGGCACGCCCAGAAACGAGCTGAACTGCTCCTCGCCCGTTTCCGAGAGGTAATGGTAATTCGGGTGTGATTTGGCGTCTTCGAGGTTCACTGGTTCTGCGTTGCTGGCGACCAACCCCACCAGACCTTCGCCGACCTGCAGACTGACATGGCCGACGGCTTCTTTCTTGAGTCCTTCGGAGGCCATCAACACGTGGCTGTTGATTTCCTGGTCGAGCAGATACACGGAACAGACCTGTGTGTTCATGGCGGCGCGTACGCGCGTCACGATGATATCGAGGGCCGACTGCAGATCCCGAGCAGTGTTGACCTCTTGTACTATCTCACGCAGTCTTTCCAACATCATGATTCAATTCCGTGTCTCTTGTTACAGTGGCTGCTCTACATTGGCTGGGGATGGCGTACCGGTAAAGGCCTGATCTCAGGGGCGCAGGAACCGATTCAGGGGGGTGACCAGTTCCTTCAGCGCCTGTCGATAGACCTCACGTTTGAAATCAATGACCTGGCTCAATGGATACCAGAAACTGACCCATTGCCAATCATCGAACTCCGGCATGTTGTTGGCTCGCAGATTGATATTCTGTTCATCACAACGCATTTTCAGAAGATACCACTTCTGTTTCTGGCCAATGCAAACCGGATTGGAATTCTGTCGAATGAGATTCTTGGGCAGCTCATAGTAAAGCCAGCCCTTGGTCGAAGAGATAATCTCCACATCGGCTGGTCCCAGCCCTACCTCTTCCTTTAATTCCCGATAGAGCGCCTGCTGCAGACGTTCGCCGTGCCGGATGCCGCCCTGCGGAAACTGCCAGGCGTCCTGGCCAATGCGTTTCGCCCACAGCAGTTGACCGTGAGGATTGCAGATGATGATGCCTACATTAGGTCTGAAACCTTGAGAATCTATCATCCTGGTGTCTCGTCCTTAGCTAAAAAATCAACCTCGGCATTGTTTCACAACTGCGGAGGCTTGTTCAACGACTGGCTGCGGAGCACTGCGGAACGGGTATAATGCCCGCCTTCAACGGCAGCACCCGGACCCTGAACAAATGACTCTTGCTATTTTCGACCTCGATAACACCCTGCTTGGCGGCGACAGTGATCACAGCTGGGGAGACTTCCTCATTGGCAAAGGGCTGGTGAACGCCACGGAGCACAGGGCCCGCAATGATCGTTTCTACTATCAGTACCTGCACGGCGGCCTGAACATGGTGGACTACGTCGAGTTCGCTGTCGGCCCGGTGAAGGGCATGCCGAGAGCCACCCGCGAGGCGCTGCATCGTGACTTCATGGCGGAATTCATCGAGCCGATGATTCTGCCGGCAGCCATGCAATTGCTGCAATCCCATCGCGACAGAGGCGATTTTTGTCTGATCATTACGGCGACCAATCGTTTCATCACCGAACCGATTGCACAGCGGCTTGGAGTCGATGCCCTGATCGCCACCGACCTGGAAATGGAAAACGACTGCTACACAGGCCGCGTGCAGGGAATTGCCAATTTTCAGGCGGGAAAAGTACGTAATCTGGAGCAGTGGCTGAGTGCGCGAGCTGGTTCCAACTCTAACGCTCTGACTATGGCGGACAGCGTCTTCTACAGCGATTCCTTCAACGACCTGCCATTACTGGAGAAGGCGGCCAAGGCCGTTGCTGTCGATCCAGATCAGACGCTGTTGAATATCGCCCGCGAACGCGGCTGGGACGTCATCAGCCTGCGCGGCCAGCAATTCTGACGCCAGCATGCTTTAACATTGCATCCCCGGGGCGTATCAGAGCGTGGCGAGGTTGATCTCGACGATCAGATCATCGGCCAGACGCTCCAACTGTCGCTGCAGAACATGCAGATCCAGATCAGTAGGCACCTTGAGAAGTGCCTGAGCATTGAAGAGCGGCTCACCCGACATCGGAGCGCTGCTGCATTGCGTCGTCAGCTCCTCGACGTTGACATGCTGCGCTGCCAGCGCCCGGGAAATCTCCTTGATGATCCCGGGCCGGTCATTCCCGACCAGCGTCAGCCGCAAGGTGCGCTGACGAGCAGGCGGTTCTGTCATGCTGACTTTTTCCACGACAAGGCGCAGCACCGACGAGAGCCGTTGCAGATCCTGCACCAGCGCGTCGGCATGCAGGTCATCCACGCTGACACGTAGAATTCCCGCAAACTTGCCAGCCAGATGCGCCATGTTGCTCTCCAGCCAGTTGCCGGAGTGGCGGGCGATGGTCTCGGACAGCAGCTCCACCAGACCGGGTTTGTCGTCTCCGATAATTGTCAGTACCAGATAAGTCGCCACTTCAGTTCCACTCCTCTTGCGTTGGGGTTGCGTCCAAACGGTTACTCTTTCTATACGTCTATCAGGCGCTGATCATGACACGGCGCGGGAACTGACCGAACTCTTCCCAGAAGCTGACGCGCTCAGGCAGATCTTCCTGCCTTGCCTGTGTCTTGCCATTCTCATCCGTGACACGCGACACCAGCGTATGTTCGCCGGGCTGAGCCCCTTGCCAGTTGAAGGTGAAAAGCTTCCAGGTAAATTGCGAAGACTGCGGATTAATGGTGGCGGCCTGCCAGGGCCCACCGTCAATGCTGACCTCGACACTGCGGATCGGCGTCCCGTCGTTGAAAATGAAACCCATCACGGTGTGATCTGTGCCACTGCGGGTCACGCGGATAATGGTCGATTTCAGATTCATTTTTGCGACCGAATTCTCGACCCAGCGCTCCCGACCACCCACCATCTCGCGCTTCAGGGTCACGTAGTCGCGGCCCATGAAGCGGCCCATATAACGAGTATCCTGAATGTGAATCTGCGTCAGCCACTTCACGTTGGCGACGCCATACCATCCCGGCACCAGCAGACGCACTGGTTTGCCGTGATAGTGCGGCAGCGGCTCGCCATTCATTTCAAAGACCAGCATGTTGTTTTCGTTCAGCGCGTCTTCGACAGACAGTGCTCGTGCGAAAGCCTTGGGAACCTTGCGGCCACGGATCTCTTCTTCACCGATATCGGAGCCGAAGAACACTACTTCCTTGCCTTCCGGCTGGATGCCAGCTTCCAGCAGGATGTCACGCAGACTCACACCGCGCCATGTGGCATTACCGACCAGGCCGTGAAAGAGTCGGCCACCGTTGCCGCCACACTCGAAGCCGACATCCTTTTCGATGACGGGGCGGCTGCGCAGTTGCTCCAGAGAAAAATTCAGCGGGCGGTCTACCAGGCCGGTCACACTCAGTTGATAACTGGCGTTGTCCACCTCGGGCTGGCCGTAATGCTGCACCAGATAGAAGTCGTCATTGGTGGAGAAGAACGAAGAAATCTTGCGGGTATCCTGGAAATGTGTGGCACCTGGGCGTACCGGCTGGGGATTGAAGGTGTCAGGAACATCTGTAAAGGGAACTTCAATCTCACCTTGCGCCAGTGCCGGCAACATCCACCCCGGAAAGGTGCTCGCGCCTGCGGCGATGAGGCCGGTATTGATGGCCCTCTTGAGCAGTTTTCTTCTGCCCGGATCAGCAACGGCGGCGTGTTGCATTGCGGGGTTGGCTATGGGAGAGTTTTCGGTATCTTCGGGGTTCATTGACACACCTCTTATGACTAATGACTAATGATTAATGACTTGCACCTTCCGGCGGACTGGCTGGTGACGATATCACAGGGCTGAAGTGTTGCCTACACGCCGGGCTCTGTACGACAGCGGCTGGACACGGAAGGCTAAATTTGGAAAGATCGGTCGCAGCCAGACCTGACACCATTGTGAATGGAACCATCAAGCCTATGGAAAGCACGCTGGAATCAACTGACCTGTCTCCCGCCCCGGCCTTGCGGCTCGATCTGGCCGGGTTGCGCAAGGGCGTCAACAATTACCACATCGATGTCCGCATCAGCCCGAAATTTTCGGCGGACGTGCGCCGTCTCGCCACCGCGCTGCTGAGCCAAGCGACTGCCCCCACGGCGCAGACAAGCGATCTCAGCGCCCAGTTCAACGCGCTGCGTACCAGTTATCTCGACATGATGACCGCGCTGTTGCATCGGGTGAAAACCGATCTGAATCCGGACAGCGTCGGCCTGCTGGAGTTTGCCACACTCAAATTTATTCTCAGCACGTCAAGGGGGTTGCTGGACGAGAGCATCGACAGCCTCAAAGGACATGGTGCCGCCGGGCAACAGAATCAATCCGGCAACGCTCTCACCACCAATCAGCGCCTGTTCTGGCTGCAGAAAAACTACGACGCCATCCTGCTGGCGGTCAACAGCCAGATTTTTGCGCAACTGGAGCGTGTCGAGTCGCGCCAGCTGCGCGATGTCCGCACCCAGTATCTGCCACTGCAGGGCCACAACGTGCTTGAACTGCGCCTGAACCCGATGCTGTTTACCAGCGAGCCGGGGGCCAGCGCCTTCCTGATTGATCGCTATCGGCTCTGGGGGGGCGACAGCGAGGATGTCGGCTTCAATGCGCTGAACGCGGACGTGGAAAGACTGCTTCGCGAACAGCTGCCGCATTTGCACAGCGCCGGGCTGCTGGAGACACCCGGCACCGGCACGCCGGAACTCTATGACGAACTGGGAGGCTTGTTTCAGACCCAGAAGTTCATGGGCATGGCCACGGATATGAAGACCACACTGACAGAGGAATTTTCCTGGCTTGATCACCCCTCCAATCTCGATCTGCTCTTCAATATCGAGCGGCAGACCGCAGCACTGCAGGAACTGCGTCGGCAGTCGGGCTGGGGCGCGTGGTGGGAGGGCAGGAAGGACCTGCAGAAGCGGCGCAGAATTCTGCTCAGCATCATCAAACAACTGAAGAAGCGCCGCATACTGACGCTGCTCATCGCGTCGCCACATGTTCAGCGCATCTGGTCGCCTGCGCTGGGCGAGCAGATCGAAGGCAGGATTCTCTGTCAGTATCTGGGCGGCTTGATCAACACGCAAAAGCTGCAGAGCCGCGCGCTCAACGGCAAGACCTTCACGCCAGCCCAGCTCAAGCAGTTCGAGAGTATCCGTCAGGAGATCAAACGCGAGGCCGACGCAGGACAGATGGAGAGCATCCTCGGCATCCTGCAGGACATCAGCCGCTTCCGCCTGCACCTGAAGTACTACCGCCTGGCGCACCGGGCTTTCAACAGAGTCAGGATTCTCAAACTGGACAGCGAGCTGACGCTCTCCAAAGAGGCTGGAACCCTTTATTCCCTGCTGACCCCGCATGAGCAGGTGGATGAAGAAGACCGTATCGTGCATCACGCCATCATCAAGGCGGATGTGCGCGGTTCGACCACGGTGACGGAAGAATTGCAGAACAAGGCGCTGAATCCGGCCTCCTATTTCAGCCTGCGTTTCTTCAGCCCCATCAACAAGCTGCTGCCACTCTACGGAGCCAACAAGGTCTTCATCGAGGGCGACGCGGTCATCCTGAGTTTCCTCGAACACGAGAAGAAACCCCAGCAGTGGTTCGCCGTGGCGCGGGCCTGTGGTCTCGCCAAGGACATGCTCAACATCGTGCACGCCAACAACCGGCACTCGGAGCAGATGGGCCTGCCCAAACTGGAGCTTGGCATCGGCCTGTGTTACGCGGCGACGCCACCACTGTTCCTGTATGACGAAGACAAACCCATCATGATCTCCTCGGCCATCGGCAAGGCTGACCGGCTGTCATCCTGCACCTGGAAGCTGCGCACGCTGGTGCAACCGGGGCTGTTCAATGTGGAGGTATATGCGTTGGCGGACGGCGAGCATGGTCGCGGTGAGAAAGGCCAGAATTCGATCCGCTACAACGTGAACGGGATTCTTCTGGATCACGCCGGGTTTGCCAAACTGCAGCAGGAAATCATCCTCAAACGCGTCACCGTGAAGATCAATGGTGGCACGATCGTGCTGCATGTCGGCAAGTTCCCCGACGTCGAAGGCAGAATGCACGACCTGGTCATACGCGAGGGCCGGGTCGGGCTATGGCAGAATGACGCCCCGGTGCCGGACCACTCCTCCGACGAGTGCTTCTACGAAGTCGTGACCAACCGCAAGCTGATCTCGCAAGTGAGTACGCCGCAGCCATAGGGGCGGATCAGTGGTGATGGCCGCCCTGGCCATGCGCGTGCCGGTGTTCGATTTCATCGGGGGTTGCCGGACGTACACCGACAATCTCTATCTCATAGTGCAGGGTTCGGCCGGCATACGGATGATTGGTGTCGACGTCGACATTGAAACGTCCCGCCTTGACCACCAGCGCGTTGCGAATGCCGTGATGGGTCTGGATTGCGACAATCTCACCGGCCATGATCTGTTTCTGCCCCTGCCTGAGGTGCAGGTGTTTGATGGGCACACGCTGAACGGAGTTGGGACGGCGCGGGCCATAGGCCTGCTCCGGCTCCAAAGTGATGGACAGTTTGTCCCCTTCAGATTTGCCCGCCATTGCCTCTTCCAGGCCCGAGATCACGTTGGCGTGGCCGTGCAGATAAAGCAGTGGTTCTCTGCCAGCGGATTGTTCCAGCCAGCCTGACAATTCACCGGCCTCGTTCACCTCACAGAGGCTGTAGTGAAAGGTAACTACGCAGTCTTTACCGATGACTTGCCTGGCAGGAGCCTGGGCCTCTGCCTTTGCTTTGGGTTTTGCTCTTTTTTTGGGGGTTGCTGCTTCAGTCATACATCCGTACTCCAGTCAGTTTCGGCAATTCTAGCAAAGATGGGAACGCCAATGACACAGACAGGCTTCGTGTTATCAAATTTCACTATCAAAGCGGCAAGGAAAAATTAATTAGAATTATTGCCTGCGGTGGACTATGTTCCGGGGAGCTCCATGCGGAGCGATCAAGCCTCCCGTTGAAGAGGCTCAGCATAATCAATCAGGAGAACAGCCATGTCCCTCAAAGGTTCCAAGACTGAAGAAAACCTCAAAGCCGCATTCGCGGGAGAATCTCAGGCCAACCGTCGCTATCTCTATTTCGCTCAGAAGGCTGATGTCGAGGGCTATAACGACGTCTCTGCGCTGTTTCGTTCGACTGCAGAAGGTGAGACCGGCCATGCCCACGGGCATCTGGAATATCTGGAAGAGGTAGGAGACCCGGCCACCGGCATGCCCATCGGTGGCACCGCCGACAACCTGCGCTCCGCAGTAGCCGGCGAAACTCACGAATACACCGACATGTACCCAGGCATGGCCAAGGATGCCAGGGATGAAGGCTTCGACGAGATCGCCGACTGGATGGAGACCCTGGCCAAGGCCGAGCGCTCGCACGCCAACCGCTTCCAGAAAGCCCTGGACGCGCTGGATGCCTGATGGTGTTTCGGCTGCGATCCTTGGTGACATCACTGGATCAAACCCCGGTATCGCAGCCGACTCGCCCCTGCTGAAAACCCCGGAGATCTGTCATGGCCGAAGAAAAACGCGAAGGAGGTCTTGGAGCTCCTACACGCCATCCGCTCAATCAGCATGACCCGAAATTCTACGACCCGGCAGACCTGCACAAGGAGCTGGAGCGCGTCTACGACATCTGCCACGGCTGCAGGCGCTGTGTCAGTCTGTGCAATGCTTTTCCCGTGCTCTTCGATCTGGTGGACGAGAGCCCCACGATGGAGGTCGACGGTATCGCCGTTGCCGACTACCAGAAGGTCGTGGATCAATGTTATCTGTGCGACCTCTGCTATCTGACCAAGTGCCCCTACGTTCCTCCGCACGAATGGAATGTGGATTTTCCGCACCTGATGCTGCGCGCCAAGATCGTCAATTACGAGAACGGCAATACCAGATTTCGCGACAACATCATTACCAGTACCGATCTGATCGGAAAAGTAGCCACGGCACCTGCGATCAATACGGCCGTCAATGCCGCGAACAGAAACCGCACGTTGCGCGCGCTGCTCGACAAGACCCTGGCGATACACAAGGACGCACGCCTGCCCGAGTATGTGCGGCCTACTCTGCGCAGTTCAATACACAGCTCACTGCAAAAGAAGATCAACAACACAACCGAAGAAGAGCAGGGTCGTGTCGTACTCTTCACCACCTGCTATTGCAATTACAACGAGCCGGATGTCGGCGACAGTCTCTACAAGGCCCTGTGTCACAATGGCGTGACCGTCGAGCTGATGACGCGCGAACATTGCTGCGGAATGCCGAAGCTCGAGCTTGGAGATCTGAAGTCAGTCGATCAGCTGTTGCAGAAAAACATCCCGCAACTGTATGAAAAAGTGCAGCAGGGTTGGAACATTCTCGCGGCTGTGCCCTCATGCGTTTTGATGTTCAAACAGGAATTGCCTCTGCTCTATCCTCATGTCGAGCGCGTGGTCGCCGTCGGCAAAGCCTTCTGTGACCCCTTTGAATATTTTCACCGGATGCACAAGGAGGGGCGCTTCAAGACTGACTTCAAGAATTCGCTCGGTACTGTCAGCTACCATGTCGCCTGCCATCAGCGCGTGCAGAACATCGGCCCGAAGACCCGCCAAATACTTGAACTGATACCTGGCACTTCGGTCAAGAGCATCGAGCGTTGCTCGGGGCACGACGGCACTTATGGCGTGAAGAAGGAGTCGCTGGAATTCGCCAACAAGATCGTGCAGCCGGTGGTGCGGCAGGTCAAACTGCATAATGCCGATTACTATGGCAGTGATTGCCCGGTGGCAGGGCGTCATATCGAACACAATTTGAACAACGCGGACAACTCGCAGGGACACACCCACCCACTGGAACTGTTGTGCAAAGCCTACGGCATTTGAGCCGTCTACTGACAAGCGGAATTGATCATGAAGAAGTTGACCGTTGCGGATATTGGAACTCTGGAGAGTTATGAGGCTATCAGGCCCGCGTTACGCCAGGCTATCATCGAGCACAAGAGCAGTCGCCGTGTGGGACTTGGCCCCAATGCAACCCTGCACTTCGAAGATTTCATGACCATGCGGTATCAGGTTCAGGAAATGATGCGCGCGGAACGCTTGCGGGACAGTGCGGCCATTCAGGCAGAGATCGATGCCTACGGGCCTCTGATCCCGGATGGCAGTAATCTGAAGGCCACCTTCATGATCGAATTTCCGGATGAGGCTGAACGCAGGCACGAACTCGGCAGGCTGGTCGGTATTGAGCACAAGATCTGGATCAGGATCGACGAACTGGCGAGAGTCTATGCAATTGCCGATGAGGATCTGCAGCGCTCCACCGAGGACAAGACCTCAGCCGTTCACTTCTTGCGCTTCGAGTTCACAGCAGAGATGATAGAAGCCGCGCGTCAACGTTCCCCCTGGGAGCTGGGCTGTGATCATCCCCATTATCGGCATCGCGTTCAGCCATTGCCCGAAAACGTCGCAAGTTCGCTCTCTCGTGACTTCGAGGTGTGACCTCGAGGCGTGATTTTCAAAAAATTTGGAATGAATCTCTCGGGCCGCTTGACCACAAATGATGGCATAATGATATTATGCGAACCGTTGACGAAACCGCCGGCAAAACTCGCAGGTCCAACTTGTACCTGTCTCTCTCCAGTAATCACTTAGTAGCCATTTAAAATGTCAGATCAACAACTTAAGTTTTCTCCGCTTACTATCCGTATCAAGGGACAGGTTCGACGCTTGCGACTGCTGGCCGGATACTCCATGTCCGAGGGTTCCCGCCTGCTGGGCGTTTCCCGCAAGCAGCTGGAAGATATTGAAACCACAAGGGATTATGGTTGCCATCTGGAAATCGAACTGCTCGCCAAGGTCAAAGTGGTCTACAACGTTTCCATCGATACACTGGTAGGTGACCTGCCAGCGGATCAGACGGATGATCTCTTTACCCGCAAGCGCCGCAGGAATGCCGACTGACCAAAGCAGCTCGCGATCCCGGGCTCGCAGGTTACTGCGGGCTCGTTCACGGCATTCAGATTTTCGATATAGAGCTCAGTCGTGTACAATGCCCGACCCTCACATCGAAACGGAACAGGCATTGTTATGGCAACGAAACCCAAGAAAGACCCGGCAGTAGACAACCGGATCAATCTCTCTGAACACATTGACGCCTTCCTGAAATCCGGCGGCAAGGTCAAGCACATCCCTTCAGGAATCAGCGGACAGACCACGACCACCGGCCCTCGTCAGATCGTTCTGAGCCACAAGAGCAACGCTTAACTCTCCGATTACCAAAGTTTCCCCGTGTAAAGCCACCCCCCTCAAGCGTCAATGGCGCGTGCCATGAGGGTTGGCTTTTGCCTGTATACTCCACGGCCATGGACACTCAAAACCTCAAGGCCTTTGTCGCTGTCGCGGAATGCCGCTCGTTTTCGCTGGCGGCCGATCGACTGCACATCACCCAGCCAGCCATCAGCAAACGCATCCACATGCTCGAACAGCAGGTGGACAGCCAGCTCTTCGACCGTATTGGACGCCATATCTCCCTCACGGAGGCAGGGCGCACCCTGCTGCCTCATGCCGAGGCCATACTTAGAGAGATGCAGTCCGCCCGGCAGGCCATTGCTGATCTTGCAGGAGAGGTCAAAGGCCAGTTGAAGCTCATAACCAGCCATCACATCGGGTTGCACAGGCTGCCGCGCATCCTGCGGGAGTACACCGAACGTTACCCGCAGGTCGAACTGGATATCCGTTTCATGGATTCGGCTGAGGCCTACGCCGCCGTGCTCAAGGGCGATTGCGATCTGGGCATCATTACCGAGGTCGATCAGCAGGATGAAGCGCTGTGCAGCCACACGCTCTGGCAGGACACGATGCGGTTTGTCGCGGCGCCCCAGCATCCGTTGAGCAAACTCGCGACAGTCAGCCTCGCAGACATCAGCCCCTATCAGGCACTGCTGCCGGAGAGACGTTTCTACACGACCAAACTGGTAGAAGAGTTGTTTGACAAGGCGGGGTTGAGCCTCAAGATCAATCTGGCGACCAACTATCTGGAAACCATCAAGGCTCTGATTTCTGCGGGCTATGCGTGGAGCGTGTTGCCCCAGTCCATGTTGCAGGACAACTCACTGAGCATCCTCAATGTGTTGTTGCCGGAATCGGGAACGCCCGTGGCGCTGACCCGCAATCTCGACTGCATCTATCATCGGCAGCGCCTGATGAGCAATGCCGGCAAAGCCTTCTTCGAACTGCTGTGTCAGCAGACTGACTGATTTTGACGCCAGCGTGCATCACTCGACGCGACTGATCTCGTAGCCCATCTTCTCCAGCAGGTTCAGCAGGCCATCTTCACCCACCAAGTGCGCCGCACCGACCAGCACGAACTCGGTGCCCTCTTCCTTGAACATGCCCTCGATGATCGGCATCCAGTTGTTGTTGCGGTCCAGTAGCAGAGACTTGTAGAGCGGCGGGTGCTGCTCCTTCATGTCATCCACAAACAACTCGGCCAGCTGAGCGTTGTCCCCGCTGCGCCAGGCGCTCACCATCTGCTCCATGGAGACGGAAATCTCTTTCATGTCTTCCAGCGACAGCATGATGAACTCACTCTCATTGCCCTCGCCCATGTTGGCGATGAAACCGATCTGCGCGTCGATCGGTTCCAGCTCGCCGACCGGCTTGCCGTCTCCCATCGCTCTGCTATTGAAGTGCGCATCCACACCCTGTGGTGTGAACCCCAGCTTCTGAAATTCGATGACCTGCAACGTGCTCACCAGCAGCCCCGGCTTGAACTTCTCCAGCATCTGCAGCGGCAACCCCACCTGCCCGGCATAGGCGGCCAACGAGTTGTATGCCTCGGGGTTGAGCACTGTCTGCAGGGTACGCTCATCACTATAGGTGAGTTCCTGCATCATCCGCGCCTGCACGGCAAAGTCACTCAGTCCGGCGATATCGGTCTCGAAATAGAGTTTGTCCGACGCGGCATAGGCCGTCTCGAAGGGAACGGGCAGGGGGAAATCGGTGGGGCGCAACAGGTGCACAGTGCCGCCCAGATAGACTTTCTCTTCTCCTGATGTAGCGACCCAGACGGAACTTTGCGCGCTCGCCTGCGTCAACGGCAGCAGCGTCGCCACCAGCAACAGCAGCGAGGCCAGCGTCGAAGCGGCACTGAAAACGCGGGGGCGGGCGGGGTAGCTTTGGTGCATGTCGAGGTCCTTGCTGGCTGATTTACAGGGTCGTTGGGATAAAGGTAGCATGCTCTCCGAGGTGGGGGAACGAGCAGGTACGCAGGGAAGTCTTTCGCTTGCGGGCAAGCTCCCACAGGGGAATCATAATGTCCAAACTATTATTCAGACTGCGCCACGTTCCGGATGACGAGGCTGACGAGGTGCGCGAACTGCTCGCCGGGCACGGCATCGAATTCTACGAGACCGGGGCCGGCAACTGGGGCATCTCCATGCCCGCGCTGTGGTTGCACGACGAGAGTCGTTTCGAGGAGGCCAGGGCACTGCTGGAGACTTACCAGCAGGAGCGCACCCAGCGCATGCGCGAAGAATACGAAGAGCTGATCAAGCTGGGCCAGGCAGACTCCATGCTGACCTCGTTCCGCCACCATCCGGTGCGCTTCATTGCCTTCAGCGTGCTGATCGCGGCCGTGTTGTACCTCTCGATCAGCAGCTTCTTCAGCTTTTGATACTGATCCGCAGTGGCTGCAGATTGTCGATCTGTCCTTCCAGCACATCCCCGGCCACCACCGCTGCCACACCTGCGGGCGTGCCGGTGAAGATCAGATCGCCGGGCTGCAGCCGGTAGAAAGTCGACAGCTCGGCAATCAATTCCGGAATATTCCAGATCAGATCGCTGATCGCCCCATGCTGGCGCTCATTGCCATTCACCTGCAATGAAATCTGCGCCTGACCAATGTCGCCTGCCTGTGCTGCCGGCGTGAGTGCCGAAAGCGGCGCGGAATTGTCGAAACCCTTGGCAACGTCCCAGGGGCGTCCTTTGTCTTTCGCCTCGGCCTGCAGATCCCGACGAGTGAAGTCGAGACCGACGGCATATCCATAGACAGCCGCAGCAGCCTCCGCCAGTGACAGATTCTCGCCTTTCGCCGCCAATGCTTCCCCGGCCAGCGCGACCACCAGTTCCACTTCGTGATGCAGGTCGGCCGTGCGCGAGGGATACGGCAGCTGCGCGCCATTCTCGACGACGGCGTTGGCCGGTTTGCTGAAGAAGAAAGGCGACTCACGCTCGGTGCCGCCCATTTCCTTGGCGTGCGCCGCATAGTTGCGACCCACACAGTAGATGCGGTTGACCGGAAAGCGCTCGGGGCGGCCCACGATGGCCACGCTGGGGATCTGTATATCGAAGAGTAAAGTCATGTTTGTCTGCCTGTCTGTTTCTCTGTTTACTACTGAGTCATTTACCAACATAGGCGCGCAGACGCGCGGGGAATTCGCGGTGCATCAGCACCTGTTGCAATTGCCATTGTTCCTGTGGGTCCACCTCGCGCAAAAACTTCACCTTGTTGCTCTCCAGCACCGCCAATGGCAGACCGTCTTTATACAGTACCCGGTTGCGACTGAGCTTCGGTAGACGCGTTTCCGGGAGCACGATGCCGAGCAGGTTGAGCGGATCGGCGGCGGTCAGGCTCACATACTCCGTGGCGCGCTCGCTCAATTCCTGACTGCGGCCAAACTTGCGCAGCGTCGTCACCGTCTCCGGCAATGCGAACTGCTCGCCGCTGACTCCGGCAATGAAACGCCCGCCACGCAGAATGCCCTGCAGCTCCATTCGGCGCAAGGCGTAGAGCAGCACTCGCCAGGGCGGCGCGAAACTCTCCCGTTCCAGCACCCGCTTGAACAACACCCCCCAGCGCCCGAGATAAATCATGATGAGCCGTTCCAGCTGCTCGCTGTCCAGTTCAGCCGTGGGCGCTTGTTCCGTGCCGACCACGGGGGACTCCAGCAGCGACCAGCGGCCCGCATCCTCCACGCCAAAGGTGGCGCGCCGACGCCCATTGCCATGCCCGCCCGGCTTGCGGGAATCCGGGGTCAGCAGGGCACGCAGGCCGGTGAAGCTGTCGCTGGTCAGCAGACCCACGCTGACCAGCTCCGCCAGCCCCTGTTCGAGCTGGCTTCGCAACAAGCCGCTGCGGCGGGCGATCTGGTCGAAGAAGCTGGCGCCATGCTGACGCAGATCAGCGGCGATGCGTGCGGCGGTCGGGCTTAAAGCAGGGCTTAAAGTGGAGCTTGAATTGGGGCTTGAAGAAGAGTTCGGCGCAGGCTCCCCACGCTCCTCGGCCTGCCGCTCGCTCGCGGCCAGTGTCTCCCAGAGATCGAGATTGCTGCGCAGCAGCATGCTGATCGGAGTGCCCTTCACCGGTCCGGCCTTGCGGGCTTTCGCCTCGGCGCCAGTCGCAGCACTCGCGCCGGTCTGCGGGCCTTTCGCCGCCGGTAGCGCATAACGCCCCCACACCAGACGCCCGCTGATGCACATGACATCCAGCCACGACGGATCATAGGCGCTGATGCGGGTGGGATAGATGTCCGCTTCCCACAGCGTCGCCGGGGCGCTGAGCCCGTCGAGCCGTGACAGCGTCCGCTGCAGCAGGCCTTGTCCGTCACTGCTGGACGGTACCAGCACTGGCCGCACGGGCAGCGTCTGCGGTTTGATCTCGTGCAGATCGAAGAGGAAGCGCATGTAGCTCTGCAGCGACACGGGCTGGATGCCCTGCCGATGGGATTCGATGGTGTAGCGGTGGATGCGCTGCAGCAGGCGCCGTTCGCACCACTGATCTGGCTCCGAGAACTGCCCTCTGAACACAAAACCCTCCGTCTCCAGCCCAATCAGGGCGACTTCGACAGACTTTACCCGCAGCCCCATGTCGCTCGCCAGGCGTGCCGCCGTGACCGGGCCAAGCCCTTCGAGACGGCGCCGCAGGATCTCGCGCAGCGCCGTGTCTTCCTCCCATTGTTCTGCCAACAACAACGCGGGCAGGATCAGCTCCGGTTGACACTGTAGTTGTGGGAATAAAGCCTGCGGGAACAGCGCCTTCAGGCAGGGCAAGCGTTCGGCTGCGGCCCACAGCTGATGCGTGCCGGACGACAGCAGACAGGCACGGCCATGCTGCGCCAGCGACTGCAGATAATGCTGATAGCCGTGCCGGACAACCTCCTCTTCGGTCACGAAACCCAGTGAGTACAAGGCATCGTGCATCTCGTCGGGAGACCTCACCAGCGGCCAGGCCTCGTCGCGCACCTGCGCAATCGCCGCCTCGTCCAGCGCGCTGTAGGACTGCGTCTCCGCCGGGTCCAGCCAGCTGCGATTGCGGATGGCATTGGTGCGGCGCTCCTCGAACGGCGCGTCATCGAGGAAGGCATAGGGGCGTGCGTTGATGATCTCCTGCGCGAACGGGGAGGGCTCGCGCAGGTCCTTGGCGATCAGCGTCAGAGTCCCGGCCTCGATCGCCGCCACCAGCCGTTTCAGCCCTTCGATGTCCATCGCCTCGGTCAGGCAGTCGTGAATGGTCTGCTGCACCAGCGGATGTTCGGGCACCTCGCGCTTGCCCTGAATGTTCTCGAAGCAGGCGATCTGATCGGGGAACACATGCGCGACGAGATCCTCGGCATCCATGCGCTGAAACTGGGGCGGCACGCGCTTGCCATTGCGGTTGCGGGCGATGGCGAGCGCTCGCGTGGCATTCCAGCGCCAGCGCACCTCGAACATCGGAGCGTCCAGCAGCGCCTGCACCAGCACGTCCTCGACGCTGGCACTCTGCAGGTAGGCGAACACCTCTTCGAGAGGAAAACTGTGCACGGAGCCGAGCGAGATGACGATGCTGTCCTCGTTGGCGGCGGCCTGCAGCTCGAAGTTGAAGGTGCGACAGAAACGCTTGCGCAGGGCCAACCCCCAGGCGCGGTTCAGGCGGCTGCCGAAGGGCGAGTGGATGACCACGTGCATGTCGCCCACCTCGTCGAAGAAGCGCTCCATCACCAGCGTGGACTGGGTCGGCATCACCTCCAGTGCGTTGCGCCCGGCCTGCAGATAATCCACCAGTTGCTGCGCGGCGGGTTGCGGCAGCCGCAGCGTCTCGATCAGCCACGCCATGGCGGCGGGCGCGCCGTCGCCCAGCAGGAAGTGGTCGATGGTCTCGCGCAGCACGCACACCGATGTCGACAGCTCCTCGGTGCGCCCCGGTCCCTCGCCGAACCAGAACGGAATCGTGGGGCGCGCGCCCTGCGCATCGCGAACCCGTACCTTCAGGCCATCAACGCGCAGCAGCTGCCAGCTGTGGCTGCCGAGGGTGAATATGTCGCCGGGCAAGGTTTCCAGCGCGAAGTCCTCGTTAAGGGTGCCGACTACGAGGTCGTCCGGGTCCAGCACCACCTGATAATCGAACATGTCCGGGATGGCGCCGCCATTTGTGAGCGCCGTCAGCCGCGCGCTGCGCCGGGCCGAGACGCGGTTGTTGATGACGTCCAGATGCAGATGGGCGCCCTTGCGCCCGAGACGGGTGCTGTAGCCATCGGCGAGCATCTTCACGATCTCGTTGAACTCGGGGCGGCCGAGATCCCGATAGGGCCAGGCGCGCACGAACAACGCGTATAGCGCATCGAGATTCCAGCCCCCTTCACCGCTGCTGCCCGGCTCGTTCTGACTGGCGGCGACTTCGGCGACGATCTGCTGCGCGAGAATATCGACTGGCTTCTCCGGCATGAGGATACGGTCCAGCTCGCCCTCGTGCAGGCTGTTGAGCAGCGCCGTGCACTCGGCCAGATCGTCGCGGGTCAGGGGAAAGAGGATGCCCTTGGGCGTGCCGCGCACCGAGTGGCCGCTGCGGCCGACGCGCTGCAGGAATTTGGCGATGCTCTTGGGTGAGGAGAACTGCACCACCAGATCCACCGAGCCGACATCGATGCCCAGCTCCATCGACGCCGTTGCTACCAGCACCTTGAGATGGCCGGCCTTGAGTCTTTGTTCCGCCGTGTGGCGATGTTCCTTGCTCATGCTGCCGTGGTGCGAGCTGACCAGCCCCTCGCCGAGGCGCTCCGTCAGCGCCAGCGCCAGCCGCTCGGACAGGCGACGCGTGTTCACAAAGACCAGCGTGGTCTGATGGCTTTCGATCAGCTGCACCAGCCGCTGGTAAAGTTCGTCCCAGACTTCATTGCTCATCAGCGCCGAGAGCGGCGAGGAGGGAACTTCCAGCGTCACGTCCAGCTTGCGGCGATGCCCGGAATCGACGATGACGCAGTCGGGAGAAGCCTCGGCGGTGGAAGCTGCTGAGTCGCCGGTCTCTCGTGAACTGGCGTCTCCCGGACCACTGTGGCGAGCGCCAGTCAGATAATTCGCCACCAGCGCCAGCGGCCGCTGTGTCGCCGACAGCCCGATGCGCTGCAATGGCCTGCCGACCAGAGCCTGCAGACGCTCCACCGAGAGCGCGAGATGTGAGCCGCGCTTGTCGCCCAGCATGGCGTGAATCTCGTCGATGATCAGCGTGCCCACGCTGCGCAGCATCTCGCGGCCGCCCTCACTGGTCAGCAGCAGATAGAGCGATTCCGGCGTCGTCACCAGAATGTGTGGCGGGAGCTTGAGCATGCGCTGGCGTTCGGCGGCCGGGGTGTCGCCGGTGCGCACGGCGACACGGATATCGACCGGCGCATAGCCTTCTTGCACCAGTTGCTCGGCAAGCCCCTGCAGAGGCACTTCCAGATTGTGATGAATGTCGTTGCTGAGCGCCTTGAGGGGCGAGATATAAAGAATCTGTGTCGCGGCGGGCAAAGGCCCGCGCTGGCCTTCCCAGAGCAGATTGTCGATGACGGCATAGAACGCCGCGAGCGTCTTGCCGCTGCCGGTGGGCGCCGAAATCAGCGTGTGCCGCCCCGCCTTGATCGCTGGCCATGCCTGTTCCTGCGCGGCGGTCGGCACGCCGAGGTGGCTGGTAAACCAGTCGCGGGCAACGGGATGGAAGTGGCGCAGTGGCATGTTGAAGTTCACTTAGGGAGGGCGAGCAAGTGTCAGGCAAGCGTATAAGAATTGTCGCCAACTCACCAGCCACACGGGCCGCAGATTGACACGCACAAAGGCAATCGCCTATTGTCGTGCTCGTGACCTCCAATCATCGGGAAAGCGGAAACCAACCTCACATGAAGAAGTATCTAGGCGTGTTCTGGCAAGAAAATCGAAAGTTCCTGCTGTTGTTGCTGACCATCGTTTTCTTCAAGAGCGCGATTGCCGACCTCAACTCCATCTCCGGCCGCTCCATGCAGCCAACGCTGCTGGATGGCGACAAGGTTTGGGTCAACAAGCTGGCCTACGACGTGCGCATCCCCTTCACCGATATCTTCCTGGCCTCCGTCAGCGATCCTGACCGTGGCGACATCGTCATCATCGATTCCGAGGCGGCAGGCAAGCGGCTGGTCAAGCGCATCGTCGGCCTGCCGGGCGACACCATCTATATGCGCAACAACACGCTGGTGATCAACGACCAGCCGGCGGATTATCAGATCGTCGCCAGTGACGACGAGTCCCTGATCATCCGCGAGAGCCTGTTCGACTACTCCCACGAGGCGATGCTCTCGGACGGCCTCACCAATCGCATCTCCCGCAGCTTCGGCCCGGAGACGGTGCCGGACGACCAGTTCTTCGTGCTCGGCGACAACCGTGACAATAGCGCCGACAGCCGCATCTATAGCTTCATTCCCCGCGACCAGATCATCGGCCGCTCCAGCTCGGTGGTCTTCTCACTGGACGCCGAACGCAATTACTTCCCGCGTCCGGACCGCTTTCTGGAAGGCCTGCAGTAAGCCGGAGCTCTTGACGAGAGAGCCCCTCAGCTCTTCGTGCCGCGCTGCCCAAGCCCGGCGCTCATGATCAGGCGCAGCGCGTCACCCGGTTCCATATCGACGCGCTCCACCTGCTCCTCCTTGACGATAATCATGTAACCCCCGGCCTGATAGCTCATGGGCAGATACACCGCCAGCTCATCGTCGCCGATCATCTGTGCCAGCCGCGAATCCTTGTCTGCCCCGCGCTTGGTGACGATGCCCAGCAGCCGCGCCTGCGCTTGCGGCAGCGTCACCCACACCACGGACTGTTCGGAAAAATTCTTGCCCCCCATCATGTCGGCGAAATCCTTGATGGTGTTGTAGATGTAGCTGATCACGGGCACTTTTTCGAGCAGCCGTCCGGGCATTTTCCAGAGCCGCCCCAGCAACCACATGCGGGTGCTCAGGCCAATCCCGGTGGCCAGCAACAGGAGTGCGAGCGCCCCCAGCCCGGGGACATACCACTGTTCAGGCAGTGCAATCTCCCACAGGGACTTCAGCCATCCCTCCAGCGTGGTGACCATCCAAAGTGCCACCTGCAGTGACAGCACCACCGGCAGTAGAAGAGTAAGCCCGGTGAGCAGGGCACGTGTCAGTCTTTTCATGGAAAACCTCGTCAGGCAGGAAAGCGCAGAGTTGCATGCCATCCTACCACCGCGCCCAGCAATTCTGTTCTGTTAAAAAAACGGCCGAACAAGTAGAATGGCCGCCTCATTTTTCCCTCCGGAACTCTCAGCGCATCCAGTCCTGGCTGTCTTGGGCGAGGCTTTCAGCGTGAAATCAACCTAGAACCATCAGCCCGGGAACTAGCCTGTGGGTCATAGAACTCCTCTTTACCAGAAGCATCTCGATGCGAATGCCAGAATCGTCGACTTCGGCGGCTGGGACATGCCCATCCAGTACCAATCCTTGATCGAAGAGCATCATGCGGTGCGCCAGCACGCAGGCATGTTCGACGTCTCCCACATGACGGTCGTGGACGTGAACGGCGCGGATGCCAAGGCCTGGCTGCAATATCTGCTGGCCAACGATGTCGACAGGCTCAAGGAAACCGGCAAAGCGCTCTACAGCGCCATGCTCAATGCCGACGGCGGCGTGGTCGATGACCTGATCGTCTATCGTCGGCAGGAAGGCTACCGACTGGTGGTCAACTGCGGCACGCGCGACAAAGATCTCGCCTGGATGCAGCAACATGCCAAAGGCTTTCAGGTCAGCATTACCTATCGCCCGGAACTGGCGATCCTCGCCGTTCACGGCCCGGAATCCATCGACAAGGTCTGCTCACTGCTGGCGCCGGATGTGGCCGCCAGTGTGCAGGCGCTTGGCAACTTCAAGGCGCTGGAATCCGGCACCTGGTTCATCGCCCGCACTGGCTACACGGGCGAGCGCGGCCTTGAACTCATCATCCCGAGTGAGGACGCTCCCGCCCTGTGGGACAAACTGCTGACCATCGGCGTGCGCCCCATCGGCCTCGGTGCCCGCGACACGCTGCGTCTTGAAGCCGGCATGAATCTGTACGGTCACGACATGAACGAGAGCGTCTCCCCAATCGCTGCCAACATGATCCAGACCATCGCCTGGGAGCCCGCTTCACGCCAATTCATCGGCCGTGCCGCCGTGGAAAAACACCGTGCCCAGCAGGAAGCTGGCGAGCTGCCCTGCCTGACCGGGCTGGTCATGGAAGAGCGCGGCGTGCTGCGCGAAGGGTTGCGAGTGGTGTGTACCGTGAATGGTCAGGAGCGCGAAGGCGTCATCACCAGTGGTACCTTCTCGCCCACATTGAAGCATTCCATTGCCTTGGCTAGAATCCCGGTTGGCAGCACCGATTGCCACGTCGATATCCGAGGCAAGCTCATCCCTGTCCGTATCGTGAAACCGAATTTCGTGCGTTTCGGCGCCAAGGTTTTTGAATAAATTTGTCCATTTGCAGTTCGTCAATTTAGAAAGAGGATTGATCAGTGAGCAGCTTTCCCGAAGGATTGAAGTACGCGGCAACCCACGAGTGGGTTCGGGTTGAATCAGATGGCAGCGTCAC
The DNA here is from genome assembly GCA_030654835.1 of Gammaproteobacteria bacterium. Classification (GTDB taxonomy): domain Bacteria; phylum Pseudomonadota; class Gammaproteobacteria; order Pseudomonadales; family Pseudohongiellaceae; genus UBA5078. The sequence goes on from JAURWS010000027.1 coordinate 90,372, forward strand.
CGTCGGCATTACCGACCACGCTCAGGAGCTGCTCGGCGATATCGTGTTCATCGAGCTGCCCAAGCTCGGCGCCGACGTCAGTGCCAAGCAGGAGATTAGCGTCGTCGAGTCGGTGAAGGCCGCCTCGGACATCTACGCCCCCATCTCCGGCAAGATCGTCGCCATCAACGACGCGCTGCTCGACTCTCCCGAAATTGTGAACTCCTCTCCGTATGGCGACGGCTGGTTCTGCAGAATTGTGCCGAGCGACAAGTCCGAACTGGACGAGCTGCTCGACGCGAACGGCTACGCAGAGATCTGCGAGTAACCGCGACTCGTAACAAGCGCGACCGAATATCACTTTTGAACCGCAACACCACAGGGCTCCGCGCATTGGCCGGGCCCTGTTTTTTACTATTTATCCGAGGCTATCCATGACTGGCAGCGCTGCGAATGCTCAGAACCTATCGATCAGGACACTGGAGTGTCTGCAAAACGGCGACGAATTCATTGGCCGCCACGTTGGCCCGGATGAATCCGACATTCGCGCCATGCTCGAAGAGCTGCAGCTGACATCGCTGGAACAGTTGATCGAGATGACGGTGCCCGAGTCCATCGCCCTCAAGCGTCCGCTGGCCCTCGGCAAACCCGCGACCGAACAGCAGGTGCTGAGCCGCCTCAAGGCCATGGTCAGCGCCGACAAGCCCTCCCGTTCCTTCATCGGCCTCGGCTACTACGACACCTTGACGCCCAACGTCATCACCCGCAACGTGCTGGAGAATCCGGGCTGGTACACCGCCTACACGCCCTACCAGCCGGAAGTGTCACAGGGCCGCCTCGAAACCCTGCTGGCATTCCAGCAGGTGATCCTGGACCTGACAGCGATGGATCTCGCCAACGCCTCGCTGCTCGATGAAGCTACCGCCGCCGCAGAAGCCATGGCCATGGCGAAACGCATCAGTCAGAACAGTGGCAGCGAGACGTTCTTTGTCGATCAGGAGTGCTTTCCACAGACCATCGACGTGCTCAAGACCCGCGCCGCCTGTTTCGGCTTCAGCCTGATCATCGGCGACATCGCCGACCTCCCACAGCACGATGTGTTCGGCGCCATTTTCCAATACCCCGCCAGCAACGGCAGCGTGCGCGATCTGGAAGCCACGATTGCGGCGCTGCACGGCAAGAAGGGCATCGCCGTGGTCGCTGCCGATCTGATGAGTCTTGTGGTATTGAAGGCGCCGGGGGAATTCGGTGCCGACGTGGTGCTGGGCAGCACCCAGCGCTTCGGCGTGCCGATGGGCTACGGTGGCCCGCACGCGGCCTACTTCGCTACGCGCGATGAATACAAACGCGCCGTGCCGGGCCGCATCATCGGCGTCTCCATCGACGCCCGTGGCAAGCAGGCCTTCCGCATGTCATTGCAGACCCGCGAACAACACATCCGCCGCGAGAAGGCCAACAGCAACATCTGCACCTCGCAGGTGCTGCTCGCCAACATCGTGTCCATGTATGCCATGTACCACGGCCCGGAAGGCCTGCGCACCATCGCCCAGCGCATTCACCGCCTGACGGCGATTCTGGTGAACGGCCTGCAGAGCAAAGGCATCAACACCGTCAACGCCCAGTTCTTCGACACCATCACCATCGCCGTGACCGCCCAGCAGCGCGCCACGATTCTGAGCCGCGCCGCTGATGCGGGCATCAACCTGCGCATCGACCTGCCGGGCAGCCTCGGCATCAGCCTGGACGAGTGCACCAGCGCCGCAGAAGTCGCGAGCCTGTGGCAGGTCATCCTCGGCGAACAGGCCAGTGGTCTGACGGTGGCCACCATCGATCAACAGATCTGCAGTGGCACGGCCGCCGTCAGCGGTATCCCCGCCAGCCTGCAGCGCACCAGCAGCTTCCTGACGCACCCATGGTTCAATCGCTACCATAGCGAGACCGAGATGCTGCGCTACCTGAAGCGGCTGGAGAACAAGGACATCTCCCTCACCCACGCGATGATCCCGCTCGGCTCCTGCACCATGAAGCTGAACGCGACGGCAGAGATGATCCCGATCACCTGGCCCGAATTCAGCAAGCCGCACCCGTTCATCCCGGTCGAACAGACGCTTGGCTATCGCCAGATGATCCGCGAGCTGGAAGAGATGCTCGCCGAGATCACCGGCTTCGACGCCGTGAGCATGCAGCCGAACTCCGGCGCGCAGGGCGAATACGCCGGCCTGCTGGCGATCCGCAATTACCTGATCAGCAAGGGCCAGGCCCAGCGCAACGTGTGCCTGATTCCAAGCTCCGCGCACGGCACCAACCCTGCCAGCGCGCAGATGATCGGCATGAAGGTGATGGTCGTCGCCTGTGACGATCACGGCAACGTCGATATCGCCGACCTGCGTGCGAAGGCAGAACAATACAAAGACACACTGGCCGCCCTGATGATCACCTACCCGTCGACACATGGCGTGTACGAGGAAGGCGTGAAAGAAATCTGCCAGATCGTCCACGACTGCGGCGGTCAGGTGTACATGGACGGCGCCAACCTCAACGCGCAGGTGGCTGTGGCGCGCCCCGGTGACATCGGCGCGGACGTCTCCCACGTCAACCTGCACAAGACTTTCTGCATTCCGCACGGCGGCGGCGGACCCGGCATGGGCCCCATCGGCGTGAAGAAACACCTGGCCCCGTTCCTCGCCAACCACGCGATGGTCACGCTCGACGGCCCGAACGTCGGCAACAGCGCCGTGTCTGCCGCGCCATGGGGCAGCGCCAGCATTCTGCCGATCTCCTGGACCTACATCAGCCTGATGGGCGCCGCAGGTCTGCTGAAGGCGACACAGGTGGCGATCCTCAACGCCAACTACATCGCCCGCAAACTGTCGCCGCATTTCCCGGTGCTCTACAGCGGCAGAAACGGCACAGTGGCGCACGAGTGCATCATCGACCTGCGCCCACTCAAGGCAGCGTCCGGCATCAGTGAGGAAGACGTGGCGAAGCGCCTGATGGACTACGGTTTCCACGCGCCAACGATGTCATTCCCGGTGGCGGGCACGCTGATGATCGAGCCGACGGAGAGCGAATCGAAGATGGAGCTGGACCGCTTCATCGCGGCGATGATCAGCATTCGCAAGGAGATTGCCCGCGTGGAATCCGGCGAGCTGGACGCGCTGGACAATCCGCTCAAGCATGCGCCGCACACGCTGGCCGACATCATGGACGGCAACTGGCAGCGCGGCTACAGCAAGCAGGAAGCCGCATGGCCGGTGCCGGGACTGAAGGACAGCAAGTTCTGGCCCTCGGTGAACCGCATCGACAACGTGTACGGCGACCGCAACCTGTACTGTGCGTGTCCGGCGATGGACACCTACCAATAGAGAGCCGCGTGGGGTTGCCACTCAAAGTCAAGAAGCGTACCTTGTTTTCAAGCGCTGCATTTGAACAGCGTCTTTGGAGTCAAAAATGAAAAGAACTGCCAGAGACATTCTGCAAGAAAAAGGCGGTCAATTGGTGACGATCAGCTCCGAGGCGACCGTCTACCAAGCTGTGAAAATCATGACCCAGAATCGCGTGGGTTCCATAGTGGTTGTCGACGAAGGCCGCATCGTTGGCATCTGGACGGAACGTGATCTGACGTATCGGGTAATTGACGATGCCTTCAACCCCAAGACTGAGCTGATCGGTCAGAGCATGACCAGGGCGCTGATTTCTGCCAATGTGGACGATCAGGCATTTCAGCTTTATGACAAGTTCCTGGGGCGGCGCATTCGCCACCTGTTGATCGAAGAGCATGGCGACTACGTCGGCATTCTGTCAGTGGGAGACGTGATGCGGGCAAACTTGCAGCAGCGCGCCGAAGAGTACAAGGATCTCAACGAAATGGTGAGTCTGGAGTACTACCAGAACTGGAAGGTGCAGCACGACGGTGCCCTGCGCTGAGAGTGGCGATCGGGTCGGAAAAAGAACTTGCCATCAAATTATGATGCGTGTAGATTCAAAAGCACTCTCTAGGTCGGCAGTCTGTCACAATAAGAACAAGAATGAATGAGCCGTGGTCTGTTTTCTGCAAGTGCGCGATCTGGCAATTTCCTTTCCCTCTGTTCTAATTTTCCGCAGTCGAATGCCTTTGGTTTGAGTAGTCTGTACTTTTTCTTGCATCGTTTAGTTCAGTCATGAAGAATGCTGTCCTTACATGGTGCGTATCAAGGTGTTGTTTCTGAAACTAATTTTTCAACTGTAAAATATGGAGTGTTGAAACAATTCTGCAGTAGGTGTGTAGTTGAGAATTACACTTGTATTAGAATGGCTTGCCTTCGTGTAAAGCTGTTCATTTACTGACGTCGAAGACAGCCTGTCCATCACTCCCGGAAGGGGTTCGGGATTGGATAGCGCAAACCAGCTACTGGACGCCTTGCGTCCATTCATGATCTATTTTGGTCTGGTAATGCTTGTTGTCATTACCATGCTGACGATCTCCTTTCTTTTGGGTCAGCGCAAATCCGGCTCCGCGAAAGATTATCCTTATGAGTCCGGCATCGTTTCTGTCGGCAGCGCAAATTTCCGCATTTCCGTACATTTTTATATCACTGCCATTCTCTTCATTATCTTCGATCTGGAAGTCGTTTTCCTCTTCGCCTGGGCTGTCGCCGTGCGCGAAAATGGCTGGGCCGGGTTCATCGAAATATCCATCTTCATTCTGATTCTGACCGCCGCACTGGTGTATCTGTGGCGCGTCGGAGCGCTCGACTGGCGCACTCAAACACAGCGCCGCCAATTGCGCACAGTGCGCGGCTCCGGTGGGGTTACCAACATTCCTGCCCCTGATACTTTTGTTCCAGGAGAGCGCACATGAGCTGGCAGTTGGAAAGGGCAGACGAGGCCGCCTCGCCGGGTCGAGGCACGAGTTCCTTCGACGAATACATTCGCCGCAACGTGATGATGGGGCGTCTCGAAGACATGGTGTCCTGGGGCAGAAAGAATTCGCTGTGGCCCTTCAACTTCGGGCTGTCGTGTTGCTATGTGGAAATGGCGACCGCGTTCACCAGCAGGCACGACCTGGCACGCTTTGGCTCGGAGGTGATTCGTGGCACACCGAGGCAGGCCGATCTGATCGTGATTGCCGGTACCGTGTTTCGCAAAATGGCCCCGGTAGTGGAGCTGCTCTACGAACAATTGCTGGAGCCGCGCTGGGTCATCTCCATGGGGTCGTGTGCAAACTCAGGCGGCATGTATGACATCTACTCCGTCGTGCAGGGTGTGGATAAATTTTTGCCCGTGGATGTGTATGTTTCCGGTTGTCCTCCGCGCCCCGAAGCATTGTTGCAGGGGCTAATCCTGTTGCAGGAATCCATCGGCCGCGAACAGCGTCCACTGAGCTGGGTGATCAACGATCAGAAGGTCTACAAGAAGGAGCCCGACCCGGTGCAGCGCGACCTGCGCCGTGCCGACAGAATTGCCGCGACGGAGCTGAGGAGCCCGGACGAGCTGTAAGCAATCGAAAATATAAGCAACCAAAATTGTAAGCAACCATAACAACAAGAAGAATTATGGAAGTCATCGACACCACATCGTACGCAGACTCAGTGACCGCCACGCTAGTGGAGGAGCTGTGTCTGCGTTTCGAGAATGAGGTCGTTGCCGTGCAGAGCTACTGCGACGGCATTCCGGTGCTGTGGCTCAAGCGCGATGGACTCAAGATCGTGATGCTGTACCTACGCCAGAGTGCCTCGATCCGCTTTCAGATGCTCTTCGACATTACTGCCATCGACGAGCGTGTGCGCGTCAGTCGTCAGGGCCAGCCCGAGAGCGACTTCACTGTCACCTATCACCTGATGTCTTTCACACACAATTGCGACATTCGCCTCAAGGTGGCGCTGTTGGATGCGGACCTCGTGATGCCGACCATCAGCAATCTGTGGCCCAATGCCAACTGGTATGAACGCGAGTGCTGGGACATGTTCGGCATCACCTTTGCGGGTCATCCCAATCTCACGCGCATCATGCTGCCGCCGACCTGGAAGGGTCATCCACTACGCAAGGATCATCCGGCACGGGCCACGGAGATGGAGCTGTATTCGCTCTCTGCTGAGCGCCAGATCGTCGAGCAAGAGGCCCTGCGTTTCAATCCGGAAGAGTGGGGCATGCGCCGCGACTCCAAGAATTCCGAGTTCATGTTTCTCAACCTCGGCCCTAATCATCCGAGCGTTCACGGCGTGTTCCGCATTGCGCTGCAGCTGGACGGCGAGATTCTCGTCGATGCCGTGCCCGACATCGGCTACCACCATCGCGGCGCCGAAAAAATGGGCGAGCGCCAGACCTGGCACACCTTCATTCCCTACACCGACCGCATCGATTATCTCGGCGGTGTGATGAACAACCTGCCCTACGTGATGGCGGTGGAGAAGATGGCAGGCATCGTTGTGCCCGAGCGCGTGAAGGTGATTCGCGTGATGCTTTGCGAGATGTTCCGCATCGCCAGCCATCTGCTGTTCTATGGCACCTTTGCGCAAGACGTTGGGCAGCTCTCGCCGGTGTTCTACATGTTCGTGGACCGCGAGCGTGTCTTCAACATCATCGAATCCATCTGCGGCGCGCGCATGCACCCGGGCTGGTTCCGCATCGGCGGTGTCGCGCAGGATCTGCCTAACGGCTGGGACAAGGCCATTCGTGAACTGCTCGACTTCATGCCCGCGCGGCTGCGCGACTACGACAGCATGGTGATGAACAACGGAATTCTGAAGCGTCGCACTCAGGGCGTCGGTGCCTATGGCGTAAAGGAAGCCATGGACTGGGGCATCACAGGCGCGGGCCTGCGTGCCTGCGGCATGGAGTATGACTTCCGCAAGCAGCGTCCTTATAGCGGTTATGAGAATTTCGAATTCGAGGTGCCCATCGCAGTGAACGGCGATTGTTATGACCGCTGCGCCGTGCGCGTCGAAGAGATTCGTCAGAGCTTGCGCATCATTCGTCAGTGCGTGGACAACATGCCATCCGGCCCGTACAAATCAGCTCACCCTCTGACTACGCCGCCGCTGAAGGAAAAGAGCAAGCTCGATATCGAGACGCTGATCAACCATTTCCTGAGTGTGAGCTGGGGCCCGGTGATTCCACCCAATGAAGTGACAATGACAATTGAAGCAACCAAGGGCCTCAACAGTTACTACCTGGTGAGCGATGGCGGCACAGGCTCGTATCGCACGCGCATCAGAACGCCGTCATTCGCGCACCTGCAGATGATTCCGCAGATCAGCCGAGGCTTCATGGTGGCAGATCTGATTGCGATCATCGCCAGCATCGACTTCGTGATGGCGGATGTGGACAGGTGATGCCTATGAACATAATTGCCAGCAGCACATCACGACCGACTGCGCGCGCGCTCACTGCCGAAGAGAAGCACGAGATCGATCACGAGATGACGCTGTACCCGGACAAGCGCGCGGTGGGGTTGGAGGCGTTGAAGATTGTGCAGAAGCACCAGGGCTGGGTGTCGGATGAAAGTCTGATGGGTGTGGCGGAGTATCTCGGCATGTCTGCACATGAACTCGATGGTGTCGCGACGTTCTTCAATCTGATCTTTCGCAGACCGGTGGGAAGGAACGTGATCTTGTTCTGCGACAGCGTGAGCTGCTGGATCATGGGCTGCGATCGAATCAAGGAGCACATCAGCAATCGTCTGGGTATCGACTACGGACAGACGACTGCCGATGGCGAATACACCTTGCTGCCTGTGCCCTGTCTTGGTGATTGTGATCGTGCGCCGGTGATGCTGATGGATGGAGAACAGCATCGCAATTTGACTGCGGAAAAGATCGACCAACTGTTTGCGCAAAGAGCGTTGAACAAAGAGGCAAGTGAAAGCAAATGACTGATCGTCCCCTGACCAGGAACATCGACATGAGCCGGGCACCGTTCGACATCGGACAGTACCGCGCGGCCGGTGGCTATGGCAGCGTGGAAAAAATGTTGAAGACGATGGCGCCGGGCGACGTGCTCGACCTGGTCAAGAATTCCGGATTGAAGGGAAGAGGAGGGGCAGGGTTTCCCACGGGTCTGAAATGGAGCTTCGTGCCCATGGGCGACAACGCGCCCAAGACCAAATACCTCGTCGTCAACGCCGACGAAATGGAACCAGGCACGTTCAAGGATCGATTGCTGATGGAAGGTGATCCGCATCTGCTGCTCGAAGGCATGATGATCGCCGCGTACACGATTCAAGCGAACACGGCCTACATCTTTTTACGCGGCGAATATCTGCGTGCGGAAAAACTGCTGCAGAACGCGATTGCCGAGGCGCACAACAAAGGGCTGCTCGGCAAGAATATTCAGGGCTCCGGATTTGATCTGGAGATCATCCTGCACACCAGCGCCGGGCGTTACATCTGCGGCGAGGAAACTGCGCTGCTCAACGCGCTGGAAGGTAAGCGCGCCAATCCCCGCGCCAAGCCGCCCTTCCCCCAGGTCAGCGGACTTTGGGGCAAGCCGACCATCGTCAACAACGTCGAGACGCTGTGCAATCTGCCGGGCATCGTCAACTACGGCATCGAGTGGTTCAAAGGTCTTGGGCTCGGCGCCGACGCGGGAACGAAGCTGTGTGGTGTCAGTGGCCGTGTGAAGAATCCGGGTTGCTGGGAATTGCCGCTGGGCACGCCGATCCGCGAACTGCTTGAAGATAAAGCGGGTGGCATGTGTGATGGATATGCGTTACGCGCCTTCCTGCCCGGTGGTGGCTCCACGGATTTTCTGCTGCCTCAGCACCTCGATCTCACGCTGGATTACGACGTGATCGGCAAGGCGGGCAGTCGCCTGGCCACCGGCACGATGATCGTGCTCGATGATCGAACCTGCCCCGTGGGCATGGTGGGCAACCTGATGAAATTTTTCAGTCACGAGTCCTGCGGTTGGTGTACGCCGTGCCGCGATGGGCTGCCGTGGATCGATGAGATATTCCAGCGCTTCGAGAAGGGCGGTGGGTTGGAGTCGGACATGCAGGTGCTGACCGATCATCTGGAATACCTGGGGCCGGGTCGCACGTTCTGCGCGCTGGCACCCGGCGCGATGGCACCGCTGGGCAGTGCGCTGCGCCACTTCCGCGACGACTTCCACGATCACATTCACGGCGGAGGCTGTCCATGGCAAAGATAACCGTTGATGGCATCGTCTATGAGGTCAACCCGCAGAACAATCTGCTGCAGGAGTGTCTGTCGCATGGGCTTGACCTGCCCTATTTCTGCTGGCATCCGTGCATGGGTTCAGTCGGCGCCTGTCGTCAGTGCGCGGTGAAACAATATCGCAACGCCGACGACAAGATCGGCACGGTGGTGATGTCGTGCATGACGCCTGCCAGTGACGGCGCGATCATTTCCATTGCCGATGCGCAGGCCGTGAAGATGCGCAGCAGTGTCATCGAGAGTCTGATGATCAGTCACCCTCACGACTGTCCGGTGTGCGAAGAAGGGGGCGAGTGCCACCTGCAGGACATGACACAGATGTCCGGTCACAACTATCGCCGCTACGACTTCAAGAAGGTCACGCATCGCAACCAGAATCTTGGTCCCTTCATCAATCATGAGATGAACCGCTGCATCGCCTGTTACCGTTGCGTGCGCTACTACGACGATTACGCGGGCGGCAAGGATCTGGCAGCACTCGGCGCGCATCATCACGTCTACTTCGGGCGCCAGGAAGAAGGGACACTCGAGAGCGAGTTCAGCGGCAATCTGGTAGAGGTGTGCCCGACTGGCGTGTTCACCGACAAGACTTTCAGTGAACACTACACGCGCAAGTGGGATCTGCAAACGGCGCCTTCGATCTGCACCGGTTGCGGAGCCGGGTGCAACACTACACCGGGTGAGCGCTACGGCACGCTGCGCCGCATCGTCAATCGTTACCATCATGATCTGAACGGTTACTTCCTCTGCGACCGTGGACGCTTTGGTTACGGTTTCAACAGCAGCGACAATCGCATCACTGAAGCGAGTCTTGTGTCCTCGCATGCCGACGAGAAGGGTGTACGCAAGCCGCTCACGCAACAGGAGGCTCAGCGCCAGTTCGATGCGCTGACGGCAGGCGATGTCGTCGGCATCGGTTCACCGCGCGCGTCGCTGGAAAGCAATCTGGCGTTGCGTGCCCGCGTTGGCGTGAAGAATTTCTACGCGGGTTTCTCCGCAGAGCAGCAACGCTGCATGCAGGCTGTTATTGCCATCAACCGCGAGCAGGGGCTGCATTGCCCTGATATCCGCACACTGGAGCAGGCCGACTGCGTGCTGGTCGTGAATGAAGACATCACCAATACGTCGCCACGTTTTGCGTTGGCCTTGCGTCAGGCTGTGCGTAATCGCGCGGCGCAACTGGCCACCGATGCGCGCATTCCGCTGTGGCAGGATGCAGCGGTGCGTGAGCTGGCGCAAAACGAATTGAGCCCGCTGTTCATTCTGAGTCCGCAGGGCACCCGATTGGACGATGTCGCGACGGAGACCTTCCTCAGCACCATCGCTCAGCAAGTGGCATTGTTGTCTGCCATTGCCAACACCATTGATGCCTCCGTGGGAACTGCCGCGACCGACGAAGATTCCGCAGAGCAGGCAAGGCGTATTGCCGCTGCCCTCATCAGCGCCACAAAGCCCACGATTGTTTCGGGCACCAGCGCCGGGAGTGAGGCGTTGATCCATGCGACTGCCAATGTCGCCAGGGCATTGCGCAAATACAGTGTGCAATCCGCTGCGATCAATCTGTGTTTTGCCATGCCCGAGGTCAACACCATGGGGCTGGCTTTATTGATGGAGGAGGGCGGCGGCACTCTCGACGAGGCGCTGCAACGCCTTGCCCGTGGCAACGCTGATGCCGCCATCGTGCTGGAGAATGATCTCTCACTGCGCACTACACCCGCCGCGATTGATGCGGCAATTGCAGGTACTGATTCCGGTAGTGCGGTATGGGTGGTGATCGATCAGCTCCACAACAGTTTCAATGCGCGTGCGCAGTTGCTGCTGCCCGTCACGAGCTTCGCGGAGCAGAACTCTACCTTCGTGAACTACGAAGGGCGCGCGCAATCCAGTCATCAGGTGTTCCCGGCCGACGCGGCGCTGCGCCCCGGCTACGAGTGGCTGACACCCCACGATCCGCTCTCGCCTCTGCTCACCACCAGTGAGACGATTCTCTTTCACAGCGCGCAGACACTCGCGGCGTTTGCGGGAGCGGAGAAGCTGCTGCCACCGCGCACCGGCATGCAGGCGCTGATGAAGTCGCCACGCCAGCTACATCGCTACAGCGGCCGCACGGCCATGCACGCGCACAGCAATGTGCATGAGTCGAAACAGCCGACAGATCGGCAATCACCGATGGCGTTTTCGATGGAAGGATTGTCGCTGCAAAAGGATTCAAGTCTGCTCTCCGCAGCGTGGGCGCCCGGGTGGAATTCCAATCAGGCCATCAGCAAGTTTCAGGACGAGATCAATGGTGAGCTGAAGCAAGGCTGCAAGGGTGTGCATCTGCTGCAGCGCACACTGCCGCCCCAGAGTGCAATGGCAGTCAATTCTGCCAAGGCCGGCAAAAAAGGCACATTCGTCGTCTACTTCATTGATCACATCTTCGGCAGCGACGAGTTGAGTGCCAAGTCGCCCGCCATTACCGCACGCTCCGTCGGCCCCTACCTGTGCATCGGCAAAAGCGAGGCGACTGCGCTCGGGCTGCATCAGCACGGCCTGGCCCGCGTCAGCAACGGAGATCATGTCGTGGAGTTGCCGGTGCTGATTCGTCAGCGTATCGCGGCGGGCGCGGTCGGCATCTACTGTGGTGCCGAGATCAATCGTCACCTTTTCGCTGGCAGCGTCAGCGTCGCTCCCGTAAACGAAGACGACAACGTGCTGGCCCGCAGCCGCCAGATGTTCAGTGATCTCATCATCAATGATTCCCTTATTAATAACTCTGAATCAGGGAGGGGCTGAACATCATGGTCTGGGAAGTCGGTTCACCTCTGAGCATCGGCGCCATTCTCTTCACGGTCATCATTGTCGCCGCGATGCTGATCTGGGTGGAACGCCGCCTGCTTGGTCTGTGGCAGGAACGCCTCGGCCCGAATCGTGTCGGCCCATTTGGTCTGCTGCAGGTGGTGGCGGACATGATCAAGATCTTCGCCAAGGAAGACTGGGTGCCGCCATTCGCGGACAAGTTCAGTTTCGTTCTCGCACCGCCCATCATCATGTTCGTGATCCTGATGAGCTTCACGGTGATTCCGTTTGCACCCGGCGTGGGCGTGATCGACTCGGATGTCGGCGTGCTGTTCGTGCTGGCGATGGCATCGCTGGGGGCCTACAGCGTGATGCTCGGTGGCTTGGCCTCGAACAACAAGTATGCGCTGCTCGGCAGTTTGCGTGCTGCGGCGCAGATGGTGAGCTACGAAGTGTTCATGGGCATCTCCTTGCTGGGCGTTGTGGCGCTGACCGGTTCCTTCAATCTGCGCGACATCGTCATCGCGCAAACCGATGGCTGGTTCATCATTCCGCAATTCATCGGCTTCCTGATCTTCATGATTGCGGGCATCGCCGAAAGTCACCGTTTACCCTTCGATATTCCCGAGGCCGAGCAGGAGATTGTCGCTGGTTATCACACCGAATATTCGGGCATGAAGTTCGGCATGTTCTTCGTGGGGGAGTATCTGGGCGTGCTGCTGATCTCGTCGCTGCTGGTGGTGCTGTTCTTCGGCGGCTGGCTGGGCCCGGCCTTCCTGCCACCGATTGTCTGGTTTGTGCTGAAGACCTCGTTCTTCATCGCGTTCTTTATTCTGCTGCGCGCCGCAATTCCGCGGCCGCGTTATGACCAACTCATGACCTATGGCTGGCTGTTCCTGCTGCCGCTGTCGTTGCTCAACCTGATGATCACGGGCGCGTTTGTGCTCTGGCAGGAAGGAGGCATGTAAATGTTGAGGCTCATCAAGGACACGCTAATCAGTCAGGTCGTCACGTTGTGGCGTGTGTTCGTGCATGCGTTCGACAAGACCGACACCGTGGAGTACCCCGACGTGCAGCCGCAGATGGCCGCGCGCTGGCGTGGCCGCATCATTCTCAGCCGTGATCCGGATGGCGAGGAGCGTTGCGTGGCCTGCAACCTCTGCGCGGTGGCCTGCCCGGTGGATTGCATCGCGCTGCAGAAAGCCGAAGACGACGAAGGGCGCTGGTATCCCGAATTCTTCCGCATCAACTTCTCGCGCTGCATCATGTGCGGTTTTTGCGAAGAGGCCTGCCCCACCAACGCGATTCAGCTGACCCCGGATTTTGAGATGGCCGAATACGTACGCCAGGACATGGTGTGGGAGAAAGAAGACCTTCTGATCAACGGTACCGGCAAATACCACGACTACAACTTCTATCGGGTGGCCGGGAAGAAGATCGGCGGCAAGGACAAAGGTGAGGCGCGCAACGAAGCGCCGCCTGTCGACGTGAGGAGCCTGCTGCCATGACGATGCTTTTCTATCTTGCGGGTGCCGTCGCACTCATCTCCACGATCTCGGTGACCATCAGTACCAACGTCGTGCATGCACTGGTGTATTTGATTATTTCCCTGCTCGCCGTGGCGGTGATCTTCTTCGTGCTCGGCGCGCCCTTTGCCGCGATGCTTGAAGCGATTGTGTACGCGGGCGCGATCATGGTGCTGTTCCTGTTCGCGATGATGATGCTCAACCTGGGGCAGGCGACGGAAAATGAAGAGAAGGCCTGGCTGCGTCCGCAGTTGTGGGTCGGTCCGGGTCTGTTGATTCTGGCGCTGTTGGTGCAACTGGTGAGTGTGCTCGTCACGCAGCGGGTAGACGTGGTGCCGGTGGAAGTGGGTGTGCATGAACTCAGCGTGTTGTTGTTCGGTCCGTGGCTGCTCGCGGTGGAACTCGCCTCGATGCTGCTGCTGGCGGGTTTGATCGCTGCCTACCACCTGGCGAAGAGATAGGAATGATTTAAAGGTAAACCTAAATGCCATCGATTCCTTATGAACACGGCTTGATCCTCGCGGCGATTCTCTTCGTCTGCGGGCTAATCGGCGTGCTGACGCGGCGCAACATCGTGTTTGTCCTGATGTCGCTGGAGATCATGCTCAATGCGTGTGGTCTCGCGTTTGTGGTGGGCTCTGCTCGCTGGGGTCATGCCGACGGACAGATCATGTTCCTGATGATTCTCACGCTCGCCGCTGCCGAGGTGGCGGTGGGGTTGGGACTCATCATTCAAATGTACAGGCGATTCCACACCGTGGATATCAGTGTTCTAAGTGAAATGAAGGGATGATGAAGCGATGAGAGCGGTTATTTTCGCGGGCGGGGCCCGCTCCCACAGGGTGACGTGATGTTGGAATGGATTGGACTGTTGCCAGCATTTCCCCTCGCGGGTTTCCTCGCGCTGGTGCTCACGCGCGGCTCGTTGCCACGCCGCATCGCGGGGCTGATCGGCGTCGGCAGCATTGGGCTTTCCTTCCTGCTGGCGGCTCTCGTCAGCATCGAGTTTCTCGGCAGCGGTCTTGACTCGCACACACAACCGCTATGGACGTGGATGAGTGTCGGCACGTTCACGCCCGGCTTCTCGTTCTACCTCGACGGGCTGACCGTGGTGATGCTGCTCATCATCAGCGGTGTTGGTTTTCTGATTCATCTCTACTCCACCGGCTTCATGGCGGATGATCCGGGCTTCGCGCGTTTCTTCGCCTACATGAACCTGTTCGTCGCGTCGATGCTGGTACTGGTGCTGGCCGACAATCTGGTGCTGCTCTATCTGGGTTGGGAAGGCGTGGGGCTGTGCAGCTATCTACTGATCGGTTTCTGGTACGACAACCCCGCCAACGGTTATGCCGCGCGCAAAGCGTTTGTTGTGACCCGTGTGGGCGATACCTCGATGGCGATCGGTCTGTTCCTGCTGTTTCAGCAACTTGGCACGCTCAATATTCAGGAGATTCTGACGCTGGCGCCGCAGCAGTGGTCAGAAGGTCAGGGCATGGCAGTGGCGGCTGCAGCGCTACTGCTTGGTGGCGCCGTCGGCAAATCCGCACAACTGCCGCTGCAGACGTGGTTACCCGATGCCATGGCAGGCCCGACACCGATCAGCGCACTGATCCACGCCGCTACGATGGTGACTGCGGGTGTCTATCTGATTGCGCGCACTCACATCCTGTTCGAGTTGGCGCCGTCGGTGCAGTTGCTGGTGGCGTTTGTGGGTCTGGCGACATTACTGATGGCAGGATTCACCGCGCTCACCCAGCGTGACATCAAGCGCATTCTCGCCTACTCCACCATCAGCCAGATCGGCTACATGTTCCTCGCTCTGGGTGTCGGCGCGTGGTCGGCGGCGATCTTCCATCTGATGACTCATGCGTTCTTCAAAGCGCTGCTGTTCCTCGCAGCAGGCACCGTGATTCTCAGTCTGCATCACGAGCATGACATCTTCCGTATGGGCGACATGCGCAGGAAGCTGCCGGTGGCGTTCTGGTCGTTCGTGATCGGAAGTGCGGCGCTCACGGCGTTGCCGTTCACCTCCGGCTTCTACAGCAAGGACGAGATACTGCTCGCTGCGCTCGCCCATCCGCAGTACGGCATGCTGTTGTGGCTCGGCGGCGTGCTCGGTGCCTTCATGACGGCGCTGTACAGTTTCCGGCTGGTGTTTGTGGTGTTCTTCGGCAGGGATAACTACCAGGAGCACGCCAGTCACGACACGCATCATGTCTCCAGCGCGATCCGAGAGGAGACCGGCATTGCCATGGCGTTGCCATTACTTATTCTCGGCGTCCTGTCATTGTTTGGCGGGCTCATCCACGTCCCTGTGGATGCTGTGTTTGCTCACGCAGGGGCACATGAAGAAACACACCCGAGCCAGCTCATTCACACCGTCATGATTCTGGTGCCGATCTTCGGTGTGATGATCAGCTATCTGCTTTACGGCAGTCGTCCATATGAGAAGGCCGGGCAACATCTGCGTACGCAGATTCTCAATTCTCCCCTCGGCAGATTCTTGAACCGCTTCTGGTTCAGCGGATGGGGCATGGACGCACTCTATAACTTTGTCTTCGTCAAACCCTTCCTCGCGCTCGCCCAGTTCAATCGTCGCGACGTGATCGATCAGTTCTACACGGCACTGGCAGAGCTCGCGCGCATCAGCAATCGCGCCCTCGTGCTCACGCAGACGGGCTACCTGCGCTGGTATGCCATCAGTCTCGTCGGCGGGCTCGTGCTCGTGATCGGCATAGGAGTGTGGGCATGATTGTCATCTGGCTCATTCTCATCCTGTTTGTTGGCGGCGCACTGGCGTGGGCGAGCGAGGCGCTGGATTCGCGCCTGCCGCGCGTGACAGCGCTGATCGCGATGGTGTTCAGTCTGATCCTTGTGGTGATGCTGTGTCTGGATAATTCTCCCGATCCGCTTTCACCTGGTGGCCAGTGGCTCATTCTCGAAAAGTGGTCGTGGATTGCGCGTTTCGACATCTTCATGCAGGTGGGGGTCGATGGTCTCTCATTGCTGATGCTGGCGCTCACCGTCTTCCTTGGCCTGATTGCGACAGGGGCCGCATGGCACGAGATTACCGAGCGCCCCGGTTTCTTCTACTTCAACCTGCTGTGGACGCTGGCCGGTGTGGTCGGTGTGTTCACTGCGCTGGATCTGTTCCTGTTCTTCTTCTTCTGGGAAGTGATGCTGATTCCGATGTATCTCATCATTGCCATCTGGGGCCACGAGAATCGTGCGTACGCCGCGATGAAGTTCTTCGTGTTCACGCAGGTGTCGGGATTGATTCTGCTCGTGGCCATCCTCTGTCTCGCGTACTTCCACTTTGTGCAGTTTGGCCGCTTCAGCTTCGATTATTTCGAGCTGCAGAACGTGGTGCTCGAAGGTCGCTTCCAGATGCTGGTGATGCTCGGCTTCTTCATCGGTTTTGCCACCAAGCTGCCCGCGTTCCCGCTGCACTCCTGGCTGCCCGATGCCCACAGTCAGGCACCCACTGCGGGCAGCGTACTGCTGGCCGGTGTGCTGCTCAAGACCGGTGCCTATGGGCTCATAAGATTCGCAGTGCCGCTGTTCCCCGAGGCCGCCGCAGACTTCGCGCCGGTGGCCATGACCATCGCCGTGATCGGCATTCTCTACTGCGCCAAGCTCGCCTTCGCGCAGACCGACATCAAGCGCCTGATCGCCTACACCAGCGTCAGTCATATGGGCTTTGTGCTGCTCGGTGTCTACGCCTGGAACATCTATGGCCTGCAGGGCGCGTTGATGACGATGCTGGCGCACGGTCTCACGTCCTCCGCGCTGTTCATGCTGGCCGGCGGGTTGCAGCATCGCTACCACACGCGTGACATGGGCCGCATGAGCGGCCTGTGGGCGAAGTTGCCGCTGATGTCCGCGATGGCGCTGTTCTTCTCCATTGCGTCGCTGGGCATGCCCGGCCTCGGCAACTTCATCGGCGAATTCCTCTCGCTGCTCGGCGCGTTCCAGGTCAATCAAGTCGCCACCATTTTCGCGGCGCTGGGGTTGATCTTCGCGTCAGTCTATTCCCTCTGGGTGATCCAGCGCGTCTTCCACGGCCCTTACCATACTCCTCACGGTGGGAGCGAGCCTGCTCGCGATCTTCAAGAACCCGCCGACCTCTCACGCGTCGAGTTGGTTTGTTATGGCGCGATGGCAATCGGCCTGGTGTGGATGGGCATGTATCCCCAGACTTTCCTTGCGATGGCGGAACCAACGATGACCTTCTTGCTTGAGTCGTTCGGGGAGGTGCTGCCATGACCTTTGATCAAATGATGCTGCTGTTGCCGCTGATCATCGTCACCGCGACCCCTGTCATCACCATGCTGATGGTGGCCGTGAAGCGCAGTCACGCGGTGAGCTGCATCCTCACCGCGAGCGGCCTGTTGCTGGCACTGCTGAGCCTGCTGATAGTCGTCCGCTACCCCCTGCAGGAAGTTACGCCACTGCTGCAGGTGGACAATTTCAACATCTTCTGCACCGCGCTGATATTGCTCGCCGCACTTGCGGTCACACTGTTCAGTTATCCCTACCTGTGCAATCTCGAAGATCATCAGGACGAATTCTATCTGCTCATCGCCATCGCCACACTCGGCGCGCTGGTGATGGTCAGCAGCACCCACTTCATCACAGCCTTCCTCGGGATGGAAACGTTGAGCGTTTGCCTCTACGGCATGATTGCTTACCCGCTGCACCGCGAGGCCACCGCGCAATACCCGATGGAGGCGAGCATCAAATACCTCGTGCTCTCTGCTGTCTCTTCCGGCTTCGTGCTGTTCGGCGTAGCGCTGCTCTATGCGCAAACCGGCACGCTGCATTTCAACGATATCAGCGTTGGCATCACCCAGGGCATTGCCGACGGCCCCGGGTCGGAGTACTTCGTCGTCGCCTCGTTGCTCATCATTACTGGCTTCGCGTTCAAGCTTTCGCTTGTGCCATTCCACCTGTGGACGCCGGATGTCTACGAAGGTGCCCCATTGCCCGCGACTGCGTTTCTCGCCACCGTTGGCAAGGTCGCCATGGCGGCGTTGATGATGCGCTTCTTGAGCGTGTCTGGCGTGCTCGACAGCCCCGCGATCATCAACGTGCTCACAGTCATCGGCGTGCTCTCCATCCTCGGTGGCAATCTGCTCGCGCTGCTGCAGGCCAACCTGAAGCGCCTGTTGTCCTATTCATCCATCGCGCACATGGGCTATCTGCTGATCGCACTCATGACGATTGACTCCGCCATTACCGGCGACGGCTCACTCGGCGGCGAAGCGGTCAGCTTCTATCTCACCGCCTACGTGATCATGTCGCTCGGCGCGTTCGGCGTCATGATGGTCGTCTCCGACAGCGCCCACGAACGCGACCACATCGGCCACTACCAGGGCCTGTTCTGGCGCGACCCGTGGCTCGCAGTCATCTTCACCGCGATGCTGCTCTCGCTCGCGGGCATACCACTCACCGTAGGGTTCATCGGCAAGTTCTACATTTTCTCCGTCGGCGTGGAGACCGCCCAATGGGGCCCGCTCGCCGCCATGGTCATCGGCAGCGGCATCGGCCTGTTCTACTACCTGCGCATCGTCTATCGCATGATCACCCCGCTCGACTACGACGACCCGCTGCCAGTGGCAGGCATCAGAGACGTCATCTCGCATGGCATTCTACTGGTGCTGCTGGTGGCGCTGGTTGTGCTGGGGGTTGTTCCTGGGGGATTGATGTTGTTGCTGGAATCCGTCGTCCAGAGCCTGTAACGGTGCTCGTTTCTTATCATCCTGTCCAATGGCACTGGCAAAACTCTGACTGCTGAACAAGCCGTTAACTGCGCGCCGATAGATAAGGCTCGATTAGCCGCTCGCTCACCTGCCACAGTTTTGCTGCGGCCTCGTCGGTAGCGAATGCGGCTGTTCGAGGCCGTCCGCGCTTGTAGAAGTAATGCCCGCTTGCATTCACGCTGGCCTCATCCTGTGAACTCGCCAGCCAGATAAACGTATCCGCGCCCTTCGCAATGCTCACCATGAACGGATACATGGCGATGCCCAGAAACCTCCCGACCGATCCACCTTTCCCCCAGATCGGCGTGCGCACAGCCCCAGGGTGAAATGAACTCGCCACGATATTGCGATCACCATAGCGCCGTTGCAGCTCGCGCGCTGTCAGCAGATTCATCAATTTTGAACGCCCGTAAGCCTTCAGCGTGGTGTAGTCCTTCTCCAGATTCAGATCATCAAAATCCAGCGCACTGTTGTTATGCCCATAAGAACTGGTAAACACCACCCTCCTAACCTCATTCTTACGCACAACCCCTGTGGGAGCGGGCCCCGCCCGCGATTCTAGACTGTCTTCTCCTAACATCCTCCCCAACAACTTCCTCATCAACAAAAACCCACTCAAATGATTCGTCACAAACGTAGTCTCAAACCCCTCCGCAGTCACCGTCCTCGGCCCATTCGCCCCCCCAGCGTTATTGCACAGCACATCAATGACAGGAAAATCCGCCAGCAACGCATCGACCACCTTGCTCACACTGGCCAACAAACTGAAATCCGCCACATAAAGCGACACCTTCGCATTGCCAGTCGCCGCGACGATGCTCGCCACCGCATCACGCCCCCCTGCTCTCGCTGCGACACACCAGCGCCACCGTCGCACCGCGACTCGCGAAGTTCTTCGCGGCTTCGTAACCGATGCCGCTGTTGGCGCCGGTGACTATGTAGGTTTTGCCGGAGAGGTCTTGGGGGGGTGGCATGTGTTGGGTCCTGTTGGGCGGTGAAAGGGATGGGTGAGTCACTATACTGGGGAGTGGGGGTGGGGGGTAGTGTGGAGGTCTTGTGCATAAACCACGTAAGCAAGGTTTATGGGGAAAGAGTTCGTTTCGCCATATTCTCGGGTTGTGCTTTGGGGGTGCCTAGGATTAGACTCCCGTCAAATCTAAGAATTGGTGTGTTCGCGCACTAATACAATGTTATGCGGAGCACGTCCCCAAGTTTCACCTTTTTATCGGGAAGCAATAGATGGACATTTTGGATCTGCGTGAGGTACGAAAGGACTTGGCTATTCGAAGCTTCTGGAATATTGGCTTTTTCATCGCCGGCTTTATTTTTTGGACGTTCGTGTTAGTGACAGGCCAGATGTACCCCCTTGAACAATCGAAAGCATTCTGGCTCGCAGGCACTTTCTTAATATTTCCCACAGCCGTACTTGCTTCCAAACTAGTTGGTGCCGATCCGTTTACAAAGGGTAATAGGCTTGCGGATCTGGTTGGGTATACTCACATGAGCGCTATTGCATTGAGCTTTCCGCTCGTAATTGCGTCCTTTATCTATTTTCCTGAAGCAATGCTTCTCGTAATGGCAATTGCGTACTGTATAGATTTCTACGTAATGTCATGGGCATTTGGTACAAGAATATTTGGAATTCACGCAGCTGTCAGGGTGTTGTTAGCGAGCTTTTTCTGGTTCATGTTCCCAGCCACCCGCGAAATCGTGATCCCTGTGATTGTTGCTTCTTGCTACATGGCGACAGTCCTACTTATTCCGCCGGTGAGAAGGAACTGGTTGCATGAAAGCAGATTGCTCGAAAACGCATAACAATCTGTTGCTGAGCGACCAAGGTGCATTGTCACGGCGCTTGCTTTCGCAACCACCGCGCCAATTCACCTTGGCGCCAGAACAAGGGCGTTAGGCATTAATTGAGGCAGCCCGCGAGCTTGAGCCTTTTTCTATGACAGCTAAAAAGTACATACCACCTATGTGGGATTTGCACCTCCGACTTGATGACGGGAGAAAGGTAGCGCGTGACAAATCTCTTGGCGAAGGAAAATTGATATACCACTTCTTGCCTTGGTCATATGCGCTAGCAATTTTTCAACATAACAGACTGCGGTTTAGTCCCGTAGCCAAATGGACAGATCCATATGAGAAAGCTTGGTGTGATTTACTTTTTCAGCGCAAAGACAAACTTTCTGGAGTTAGGACCTACGGGCAGTGTTGGACTAAAAGCAATTTTGATGAGCCGCTATGGAGAATGTTCGCATTCAACAATTTTGAGCCCATTGTCCGCATTTCGTGTCATGTTGGAACACTGATTAATGCAGGACTCAGGTTCATCGAAGATAATATGGGCTCTCTATACATCGGCAATGTCCAGTACCAGCCTGAAAAGAATCTCCATTTACATGCCAAAACAATTCTTGCTGGAGAGCACAAAGATGTTTCGCGTTCTGCCTGCAAGTTCCTGCTGTTAAAGCGGAACGCTTTCAGCTTTGAAAATGAAGTAAGAATGCTTTGGTTCGGAAGAGGCAAGCAGGGTAAAGAGCTTTTCTTCCCCATTGAAGCAAGCATCGACATTTCTCAAGTAATGACAAGCCCGTATGCTACAAAGGCAGATCATGAATTGATTACCAAAGATCTGAAGCCATACGGTATCAAACCGGTCAGGTCAGGCATTCTATGGAAACCGAAGTTCAAACAATGAGAGTGAGTGTTCTGCCTAACAAATTCTTGCAGTCGGACAAAATCATGTTGTCATGACTTTTGCAAAAAGCGCAAAAGTCATGACAACACGCTGTTGCCGCCGAAGAAAGGC
This sequence comes from Gammaproteobacteria bacterium, assembly GCA_030654835.1. Lineage (GTDB taxonomy): Bacteria > Pseudomonadota > Gammaproteobacteria > Pseudomonadales > Pseudohongiellaceae > UBA5078. Next base: position 112,384 of record JAURWS010000027.1, read on the forward strand.
GTTATGAGGCAATACTAGCAATGGAGAAAATTCGGACATCATGGATGAAGAGCTAAAGAGAAAAATTGCTTCAGTAACCATAGACAGCAATGAAAAGCTGGTATTGATGACGACCAAAGACATGATCTGGAAACAGTTAAATCGTGACAATTTGGATATTGAGAAAACATTCGATTCACTTTTTAAAAGCGACATCGATAGTCTAAGTGAGTTGTATGGTGAAATTTCAGGAGTTGTGCTCAATGCAATTCGAGCCGGAAATGAATTGCAAAGAGAATGTGGGATTTTGCTTCTGAATGCACTAAGCACCTTTATGGCAGCAGTTCAGATTTTTAGATCAGGTCATCGGCTTTCATCTCTCATGCTAATCCGCTCAATAGTGGAATTACTGTGCGTTGTGAATCATCTTACGGTCAAGCCAGGAGACTTAAAGTTATTTCAAAAGGGGCACCTTAAATCTACAAAGTGTGTAACTACAGCCAAGAAGGTATTTCCGCCCATCGGTGAGCTCTATGGGCAGTTAAGTGACAACATTACTCATGTTGCTGAGTTACACAGAAGTTTAAATCCCATATCCAAGTACACTTCTAGAGACGAGGCAGTATCTACAAATTTTGGGTATTTGAGGGCATCTATATGGCTAGTGTATGTAACTGCGGAATTGTCATTTTTCGACTTAGTAAGTCATCATCGGTACTGGAGAGAATTTGAAGGAAAAGGCTACTCATTTTCTCCTGCAGAAGAAGTCAAATCATGGATGGATACTTTTCTTCAAGGAGAGTACAAAGATGTTGCCTCATAACAAACAGTTCCTGAGCGACAAAAATATGTCGTCATGTCTTTTGCAAAGAGCGCAAAAGCCACGCCAACATATTTTCGCGCCAGAACATGGGCGTTATGTGTAATCCCCCAAGGCACCAATGAGCGCATCTAGACTAGGGAAGCAAATCTCATTTCTACGCGAAATCGAAAAGCTCAAGGGTGTACTTCGAGTCAATAGAACAGTTGACGGAAGATTCGAAAATTCGGCAGAGCATTCCTGGCATGTAGCTCTAATGGCCCTGCTGTTGGAAGAGCATGCAAGTAATAGAATCGACATGCTAAGGGTTGTCAAGTTACTTCTGATTCATGACTTGGTCGAGATTGATGCGGGGGATACCTGGTTGTACGAGACCGATCAAGATTCAAAAGCGGAGGCGGAAAAGCAAGCCGCATATAGGCTGTATTCTTTGTTGCCTGAGAGCCAGAAAGACGAGTACATAAAGCTGTGGGATGAATTTGAAACTCGCTCCAGCGAAGAAGCAAAATTCGCTTCTGTTATCGATGGAATACAACCGTTACTGAACCATGTAGTTACTGGGAAGATCGAAGATGGTGTTATCCCCCTAGAGAAGGTACGAAGCAAGAAGGCGTATATAAGTCAATTTTCACCAAAACTTTGGGTCCTGGTAGAAGAACTGATTGAAGAAAGTGTAAACAAAGGACTCTATGAGTAGATCCAAAATTCCACATAACAAACCGATACTGAGCGACAAGATCAGGGGCGTTAGATTTTTTCGTAGGAAAGCTGAATGAAGCATTGGACAGAGCCGCACGGGATATTCTTGATTAAAATTCCGACAGGCTGGCAATACCTCAATCCTGTTGTGGAAGGCGAAGAGGAAAAGTCCCCATACAGCTTTCAGCCCTATGAAAACGTTAACGGATGTTTTCAGATTAGCTGTTATCCACTTGAGGAACTAGCGCCTAAGCTTGCAGACAAGTATCCGAATGGCGTGCCAAGCCTTACATGGCGACCTTCTAGGATGGATGATTCAGAGTTCTGTACTCACATGTTTTTTGGGGCGTTAGCAGATCAGGCTTTGATTGGTAAATATATTTATGATGCCAATCTTGATACTGATGAACGAATAAATGAAGAACTCCGTTTAGTTGATAATATTTTAAAATCTTTGGTGATTGTCCCTCCAAGGGACCGAAAGCTCGCTTCTGATATGGAAAAGTTTGATCGATTCCAAGGGGCTTTGGCTGCGTCATACGATCTTTTGGATAATGCGATAGAATCTGATTCCTTTATCGAAGTAATTGCCGTTTCTGCTAATCAGATCGATGCTTTTCTCAGGTTAAGCATAGTCATCGCCATCCAACTTAAGAATCAGACGGATGACGTCCCACTAAAATACCTTTTTCAGGCAGAGGATGAACAAGGCTTGATGGAGCGAAAAATATACGATGACGCTCTTAAATATAACGTCATTACAGACTATGACCACAAAGAGCTAAATTCGCTTTATAAGTTAAGAAATCGCGTGATACACAGGTACATCATATCTGACATAAAGACCCGTGACCTGCCTAGTATTGCTGTCAGATATGTTGATGCATCTGAGAAAGTGCGTTTAATTCTACGAGATCTTGAGAATGAGCAAATGGGTTGTCAATATGGCGTTTACGGCAAGAAATTTATGAAATTTTCCGAGCCTGATGATGAGGCAATAAAACGATTATATGCTGATGTTAACGACAAGCATCTTATTCGTAAATTCGCCAGGAAGGTTGCGAATGATTGAATATAACAAATGCAGGCAAGGGACGCGCTGGCGCGTGAACAAGGGCGTTAGGCGTTATAGTGCTACGTGTGCGAGGTCGTGACAGTAGACTGAAAGCTCTAACCACGTGGAGTAACAAAAGGAGAAGTGGCAATGAAGGTAGCTACACTGTATCGAGGGCTGAGTCTGCACACAGACGTTATCTACTACGATGAAATACGAAGGTATTCATCGGGTGTCAAGGTAGAGAAAGATGGCTGGTTCACACAGCGCATCGCCTTAGACCCGGAGTACTACGCCCTTGAGGCCGAGGCGGAAGAACGATCCCTGGTATTAGGGAGGCAACTCATAGATAAACATCTGACCAACAGCGAAGTACTCTCGTTTGATTACTCGGAATAACTTATTTTGCGCCTAACAAAACCATCCAAACGGAGACTATGGCGTTTATGGTAGCGTTAGTGGGGGAGGGCTTTACCTTTGAACAATGGTTTTGTGAAGATCGTCATGGCGTCGGGAAATGTTCATGAAATTTCTGATGTGCTGCTATTTCCAGAACTTGAACTTGAGCAAATCCTAAAGCTCAAAGCGCAGGCTCAAGAGAATCTAGGTGGGTTTTCTTCCGGAATAGGATTTTTAGGTTCGCCAGGCTGGGTTTTTGGGGGAGTAGCGGCATTGGGGCTATTCGAATCAGTTATTTCAAACTCAAAAATAAAAAAGGGTTTAGGGCTTCTGAAGGAAGCCAGTGAAAAGTTTGAAGAATTTAGGAAGCGAGGAAAGCTCGTACCAATCTCTGAGATCGAAGGCATTGAGTTCCCTAATCCATCTTCGTGGCATTCAATCCAAAAAGCAAAAATAAAAATTGACTTAAAGCCCATGGGGATGTTGGAGAAAGGAGAGTTTGCTGGAAAGCACAAGATTGGCAGAAATCAAATCCAAAATGGTGTAGCGGAATTTGAAGCGACGACGCCTTTTGTTCAGTTTGAATCTGATTTCATCGTGGTTAGAGCAGCAGGCGAGCTAAGATCAATTCGCTGGTCTTCCATAGAGTGCTACGAATCCTTTATTCCTGCGCTGTCATTGCGAGCAAATCGACTTTAAAGTCAGCGTGTGTGAGCCTTACAGACGGACCGGGAGAGACGCCGCTTCGTTCGCGCCGTTAGGGCGCTGAGTTAACCATGAAGCTAGACCAGATTCTACAGATGCTTGATACACAAATGGAGGTTGCTAAACTCTTAGAGGAGTCTTTCAGGAGTTTTTACAACGATGAATCTTTGGATGACGCGAGTTGGCTATCGCTATCTATGGCCTCAAAATTTCTGTGGCTGCATGAGGTTTTTTCTGCCCTATGGGACAAGAATATAGCTTTTGAAGAGGTTATTTCTAAATATAGGCCACAATATGGCTCGTTCTCGCCAAGTATGTTCGAAGAAATAATTCAAGCTGCTATTTTTATAGTTCTTGGGAAATATTTCGATACGACAAAGGGGAGTCATGACGAAGGAATCGATTTGATACTCTCTGAAGAGGTCGAGACAACTATTGGTATTGAATATACGGCAACTAGCATAGTGCAGTGCAAGCTCTATAGGAACGTTGTCCCCGTCTCTGAATTGCGTGACTTCTTCGGAGTGATGGTTGCAAGAGCTGCCACTGGGTATTTCTTCACAACAGCATCTTTCACTAAGCAGGCAGTTGAGAAGTTCATGCCGCTGGCAAATTCTTCAAGCTTGGCAAATAAGCTTTTCGTAGTAGCGGATAAGGAAATTTATTCAATTCTCGCCGTATGCAATGCAATTGCAAGTGAAGTAGTTGATTCTTATCTTTCTGGCCACGATGCAGACATAGAGGAGATAGAAGAAAATCGCCAAAGAGCCAAAGCCCTTATGCATTCTTCTATCCCCATACAGCAAGATATCTTTGAAAGAAAATGGCCATGAGAAAACCAATTCGAGGCCCCCTTGAGGATGAAATGCGTAACTCTCCAACCTTCGAGGTAGCAAAATGGGCACATGCCTCACAAAAAGGGTCGTTCAGACAAATAGCAGCGGAGTTAGAGTTGGAGCGAAGGAAATACCTTAGAGAATTTTTTACTAAGCGCATTGTCTCTTGGATTGCCCTTGGCGTTTCTGTGGTTTCACTTATTATTTCCATAGCAAGGTGACAGCGGTCCCGGCTAACAACCGACTGTGATCCTCCAACACTACGCGCTTTCAAATCCCAACCAAACTAGAGCCACCCCAATGCACGAAATCATCTGCCCCCACTGCGGAAAAGCCTTCAAAATCGACGAAGCCGGTTACGCAGACATCCTGAAACAAGTTCGCGACAGCGACTTCGATAAGCAACTGCACGCACGGCTTGAGCTGGCCGAGCAGGACAAACGCAACGCCGTCGAACTCGCTCAATCCAAACTGTCGAACTCGCTGCAGAAAGCCGCCGCAGAAAAGGACGCCGAAATACAGAATCTAAAGGCGAAACTCGATGCCGGTGAAGTCGCACGAAAGCTCGCCGTGACCGAGGCGCTGAGCGCGGTGGAAAAGCAGCGCGATGCGCTCGCCAACGAGCTCAAGCAGGCGAAGCATGAGAAGCTGGCTGCTACCCATCTGGCCGAGGCGAAGTCCGCTAACGAACTGCAGAAAGCCGCAGCGGTGAAGGATGCGGCCATCCAGGACCTGAAGGCGCAGCTTGAGCGTTCGGCGCTTGAAAAGCAGCTCGCAGAAAAATCGCTCAAGGACAAGTACGAGACGCAGATCAGGGATCGCGATGACGCGATCGAGCGACTCAAGGACATGAAGGCGCGTCTGTCGACCAAGATGGTGGGCGAAACGCTTGAGCAGCACTGCGAAACCGAGTTCAACCGCATTCGCGCGACGGCGTTTCCGAAGGCGTATTTCGAGAAGGACAATGACGCGCGCTCTGGCAGCAAGGGCGACTACATCTTCCGCGATTCCGATGAGGCGAGTACTGAGATCGTCTCGATCATGTTCGAAATGAAGAACGAGAATGATCGCACCGCGACCAAGAACAAGAACGAGGATTTCCTGAAGGAACTCGACAAGGATCGCAACGAGAAGGGCTGCGAGTATGCGGTGCTGGTCACGCTGCTCGAGCCCGATAGCGAGCTCTACAACACCGGCATTGTCGACGTGTTCCACCGCTACCCGAAGATGTACATCATCCGGCCGCAGTTCTTTATTCCGATGATCACGCTGCTGCGCAATGCGGCGATGAACTCGCTCAAGTACAAGTCAGAGCTTGCGCTTGTGAAGGCGCAGAGCATCGACATCACGAACTTCGAAAACGATCTCGAAATTTTCAAGACCGCCTTTGCGAAAAATTACGATCTCGCTTCCAAGCGCTTTCAAACGGCGATCGACGAGATCGACAAGTCCATCGACCACTTGCAGAAGACGAAGGAAGCCCTGCTCGGTACGGATCGAAACCTTCGTCTTGCGAACGACAAGGCGCAGGACGTCACGATCAAGAAGCTGACGAAGGGCAACCCGACGATGGCGGCGAAGTTCGCGGAAGGCATAGACTAGCTTTGAGCTATTCCTACCTCGCCAGCGGATCAGGCCGCATCTGGAAGTGATACACCTTGCTCGTCGTGCCCGGCCCCGTCTCCATGTGGAAGGGCGCGCGGCTGCTCAGCGTGGACCACAGGCCCCGGCCCTTCCAGCCTGCGGCCGGGTCGTCGATGCGGCCATCCAGCCACTTGGTGTAGAAGCCCAGCGGGTAGGGCACGGTCAGCCGTACCCATTCGCCATCGTTCAGCACCAGCAGCGCGCCCGATTGATTCCCCGTGTTGATCGGCGTGTTGGCGCCGAGGCCGAGGGTGTCGTGCTGGTCCACCCAGGTGAAATAGCTGCCCTCGGAACTGCCCGACTGCGTCAGGTTCTTGAACTGCGGCAGCGGCTCGGTGTAGAAGCTCCAACCTTCCGGGCAATGCTGGCCGTTGGCTGTCGGGCCATTGAGCGGCCCCTCACACTTGCGGCGGTCGAAGCTGCCCATATGCCCGCTGGAGAGTGCCACCCAGGCCACGCCGTCGCGGTCGATGTCCATGCCGCGCGGTGAGAAGCCTTCGATGGCATTGCCATCGGCGTCCACCGGTAGTTCGTAGATTTCGGTCAGCGCAGTCGTGGACGGGTCAGCACCCGGCACGATGCGCAGCACCGCGCCCGGGTAGCTCAGTGTCGAGCCCCACACCGAACCATCGGCTGCCGGTGCCACGGCATAGAAGCCCGCTTGAATGCGCTTGTCACGCGCCGGGTCCAGCGCCTCGTTTGGTTGCGCATAGCCTTCGTCGCGCACGCCATTGCCATTGCTGTCCAGAATCAGAGGCGTCCAGCCTTGCGCTGCCACCGCGTCGCCCGTCTCCAGGAACTGCCGCGTGTTCAGCCAACCCACCACGGCGCCGCCACCGCTGGTCCACAGGGTGTTGTCGGCGTCTTCGGCAAACATCAGGTGATGGGTGCCGAAGCAGGTATTGATGGGCGTATAGACATCCGTGGCCGGGTCATACACGCCCAGATGGCGGCCGGAGCGGCCCACCGGGAACATGCGCGCCGAAGGGTGGTCGGAGCCCTCTCCGCAGAAGGCCGGCACATTGGCCGGGTCGCGGGCGCGGGAGGTAATCCACACGCGGCCATCCTGATCCATCATCGGGTTGTGCACCGTGGTGGAAGTGTCCCAGACCGGCTCGGTGCCCCAGTTGGCCGACGGCCCCATGGGCGGCGCCACCGGCGGGTTGTAGTTCGGGTCTTCCGGGAACACCGGCACCTGGGAGATGGCGTGCGTCACCGGATCGAGCACCGGCAGATAGTCGGCCGATTCCTCCAGCGCGCCGTACAACCGGCCAAAGGCATTCACCGTCGGGTCGCGCCGGTCGGTAGACACGAGGTCGTGCAGATAGGCACGCGGGTCGGCCCAGTCCCACTGCGTGATGACCACATTGCGCTCCAGCCCGTGCGGACGCTCCGGCACCGGCGGCAACTCGCCCGCCGCGATGCGGTCGGTCCAGTTGGCGTACATCTGCAGCGTGCGCTTGTCGCCCATGCCCGCCAGCGTGTTGGTCATGAAGGCTCCCGCCTGCCCGGCACGCACGCGCTGGTTCCAGGACTCGAAGGAGTTCTCGGCAGACGCAAACAAGTCGGGGATGGTGCGCGTGGCCTCAGTGCCCATCTGGTGACACACCACGCAGCCGCCATTGCTGACGAGGTGGATGAAATCGTCCTGATTCCGCACGCCCTCCGCGATGCCATTGCCGTCCTGCCCCGTGCCCGGAAACTCGTGCGCCTCGGGAACTTCCAGCAGCGAATACCAGTAGCCAGCCGGATATAACTGCGCCGCCGTGGCCGCATCGGGCGCCGGCACGGCACGCAGTTCCAGCGACACCCCCGGCGGAGTGCTGAGCCTGGGCGAATCCACCAGGCCGTAACCGCGCACCCACACGTCATAGGTGCCACCTGGCAGGTCGGGAATCAGGAACAAACCGTCGTCATTGGTGACCACCGTTTTTGAATACAGCGTCGGCAAATCCCGCGTCTCGGCAATCACCCACACGCCCGCCTCGGGGCCATTGGGGCCGAAGACGCTGCCAGCGATGTCATCGCCGTCGACTGTGGGCAGAGCAGGCGCAGGCGCTGCTGGAGTTGTGGTGGCAACAGGCGTGGTCTCATCACCACAGCTGGTCAGCGCCAAAAGGGTGAGCATGGAAATGGCAAGGGGCAGCGGGCGCTTGGTGATCATGGTGTCCTCTTCTTCTTGTTGTTGGGAAGGGTCAGGAGGACTGTAACCCAAAGGTGAGGGGGTTGGTAGCGGGACAGGTGCGGTGCAATGGTGGGGTGGCTTAAGGGCGTGGGTGCTTACGATGTCCGTGCCGCTGGATTAATGTTTATTCGTGAAAATATAGGTGGATATTTAGCAGCGAAATCATCGAGATAGGGCTATAATATGTACATATAAACAGTATTCTTCAGGCGCCCGTTTGCGGCCTTTCCAAGGAGGAATCGTCTCATGTCACAGCTCCCGTCTCTTGCTCTTATTCCACAAGACAATGCCGCGCTCAGCGACGAGATTACCCGTCTCGCCGGTCACATCAACGCCGCCCAACATCGCTTCCTGACACTGCTCGCTGCGCTCATCGAGCGCGACGCGTGGGAGGGCTACGGCATCAAATCGCCAGCACACTGGTTGAATTATCACTGCGGCATTGATCTGGGTGCCGCGCGCGAAAAGGTGCGCGTCGCGAAGAGTTTGTCGACACTGCCCGCCATCGACGACGCCTTCCGCTCCGGCACGATCAGCTATTCCAAAGTGCGCGCCATGACCCGTTCCGCCACGCCGGAGAATGAACAGTTGCTGCTGCAGGTGGCGCTGCATGGTACTGCGCAACACGTCGAGCAACTGGTGCGAAAATATCGGCGTGCCGAAAGCCTGACGGATGATCGTCGTGCCGAGAGCCAGTACGAAGCTCGTGAACTCACCTGCTACTTTGACGACGACGGCATGCTGGTGCTGCGCGGCCGGATGACACCGGAAGACGGCGCCGTCTTCA
>JAURWS010000043.1 GCA_030654835.1 Gammaproteobacteria bacterium
TCGGGGCTCACACGAACGCTGGCTTGCCACTAATCGTCGGTCTTATGCCGATAGATTCCTTATTGGCGCTTGCGGTGAGAAGGTGGGGCGATGTCTCCCACGGTCTGTCTATGCAGATGCGAGCCTAGTCCCTCCACCCCCGACAAGCCCCTTATCGCTTGTCCACCATAAACATACAAGCGTGCCTGCACGCGATGCTCCGTTCTTGCGCGGAATCGCGAGCAGGCTCGCTCCCACAGGTGGAATAAAAAAAGGTGCCAGAGCATTGCTCTGGCACCTTTTTTAATCACAGCCCTTCTTATGCACCCGGAGCCCAGTCCACGGAGACCCATACTTGACGGCCCCAGGGAGTGGACAGACGTGAAGCGAAACCACCGATGATCGGCAGACGCTGTGGTCTGGTGTTGAACAGGTTGGCCACACCGGCACTCAGTGTGATCTCGCTGTCGAAGTAATCATCAAACACATAGGCGTACTGCGCATTGGTGATTGTCTCGGAGTCGATCAGACGGTTCTCGTACTTCGCCCAACCATCGTTGTAACGGTCGGTGACGCGGTCGTCGAACTTGACGTGGTGTCTGTAATTCGCAGAAATGCTGGCACTGTGGTTATCCATGTACCAACCCAGACGCAGGCTGCCCTTGAGCTTGGGCAATGGCGGAACGATACCAGTCTGGGCATTCTGCATGCCGAGCGCATCGATCGTCACACCAGTGTTGTCCTCATACTCGTAGTTCTTGTAGTAGGACGCTTCAAGAGTGGTCGTAAACGTACCCCAGTCAGCCGTGTCGTATGTGTAACGAACCTTCGCATCCACCAGATCGATGAACACAGACGCAATGTTCTGCGCCTGTCTGAAGATCGTGTCTACAGACATGTCGGCTGGATCACGCAGTACGGAGTTGCCCGACTGGCCTGCTATGGAGCGCAGGTAAGCATCCGCGGCCGCACGGTCACCCGCATTGGCTGGGTTGTAGGTCGCAGACGTGCGGCCAGTCAACTGCAGGAAGTTACGGAACTGGTCAAACACCGTGTCGGTATCGTCGAGCGTACGGATACGGTCGATGTACTCCACGCTCTGATAGTCCATGCTCACGCTGAGGTTCTCAATGCCTTCGTAGGTGAAACCGAAGTTCTTGATGGTTGAGGTCTCTGGCGACAGGCCTGGGTTACCGGCTTGACAGGTAGAGGAACCGATCAGAGAAGCATTGAAGAACGGATCGTTACCGGAGAAGGCTTCACCGCAGAGCTCGTTCGGGATGAACGGACGGGCTTGCTCCGGCGTTGGCGCCAGGAAGCTCTCGCCCCATGATGCACGCAGTGCCAGACCATCCATTGCTTCCCAGCGCAGTGCAATCTTCGGCGTGGTGGATTCCATGCCAAAATCGGTGAACTGCTCGTGACGCACTGCACCCTGCGCGGTCAGAGATTCCAGAATCGGCACCTCCAACTCGACGAATGCTGCCCGCACGGCGCTGAAGTACTCGGAATCTTTACGCACTGGTGTGGTGATGTCGACGTTGTAGTTCATCTTGTTAGCAGACAGCGGGTTTGCAAAGTCCTGCACGACCGTGTCACGCCATTGGTAGCCAGTCGCCATCTGCACGGTACCGGCTGGCAGATCGAACAACTCACCAGTAATGGTCACTTCGGCGATATCGAGGAAGTCACGGTCAGTGGTCATGTTGAACTGTTCCCACATCCAGTCCATGATTTCCTGGCTGTTGTCGGTCTTGCCCTTGACGTACAGGGGCGAACGAGGGTCAGCAGAACCGAAGGGGTTGAAGTACAGATTGCCATTCACACCGCCCTTGCCCATCAGCGCCTGTTGCAGCTTGATCAGGTTCAGGTTGCCTCGGAAGTTGCGGGTCCAGGCCTTGCGCTCCTGACGAGAGTAGTAGGCATAACCTGACCAGGTCTCGGTCATATCGAAGCGCGCACCCAGTTTGATACGGTCGGAACTGGTGTCAGTCCCGCCCTTGGTCTCACCGAATTCACTGATCCACTCTGGAGAGGTTCCCAGACCAGAGTACGGACGCCACAGGTAAGGCACTACGTCGAAGCCGTAGGTGTTGGCCGGATGGCTTTGAGGAATGTACAGCACGGTACGGTTGTTCGGGTTCAGTGCTGTGACCACGCCCTCGGTGCTCTTATCGAGGAGGTAGTTCCAGTTGCCAGTCGCTTCCAGTTGCAGCCAGTCGGTCGCTTCCCAGGTCAGGTTCTGGTACAGGTTGTACTCGTTCATGGCACGGGCATAGGGGTAAGTTTGCGTGTAGTTGTACCAGCAGGTGCGGTTGGCGCCAGTGCCGGTGATGATGCCGCTGGGGATGCTGCCACGCTGAGTGCGATCTTCCAGGCCTTGGTTGAACGTGCCGCAGCTTGGGTCTGGCAGGTTACCGCCAGTCAGACGGCCGCCATGCTGTGCGCCGAGTTTGGGCACTGCACCGGTGATGCGACGATACGTCCCTGGGTTGCCTGAACCGGATGAACCGTCAGCCATTTCCCACTCTCTTGGACGCTCGTACATACCCAGACGGGTACGCTTTCTAGCATCGAAGGCACCGACGTAGTTCACGCCGTTGTCAAAGCTCTTGCCCCACAATATGGAGATGTTGCCTTCTTCAAAGCCACCCTCTTCAGGAGTCTGGTAGTAGGCACGTACGCGAACACCATCGAATTCCTTGATCGGAACGATGTTGACCACACCGGCTACCGCGTCGGAGCCGTACAGTGCAGAACCACCGTCAAGTACCACTTCCATACGCGCTACTGCGATATCCGGCAGCATGGCGGTGATGGAGGTATCGATGCTGCGCACACCGTCCATCAGGGACAGCGTACTGTTTTCACCCAGGCCGCGCAGGTTGAACGTGGTGCCCACGCCGCTCTGAGAGCCGGCAGAGTCAGACAGCACGTTCTGAACGGTGTTGGTGTTTTGTGTGAAGCTCAGGTCGCGGATGTAGTTCGCCATACTCGGCGCACCGGACTGATAGAGATCTTCCTGGGTCACTGTAGCAACCGGGGAATTCTGGGCAAAGGCACTGTTACGGATATAAGAACCCGTGACAACGACTTCCTCTACTTCGTCATCCGCCGGAGCGGGTGTCTGCGCCATCAGGGCGGCCGGGGTGCACAGCGAGAGTGCGAGACCAACCCTGATCATATTGCGCAGATAATTTTTACGATGGACTGTTTGTGGGTTAAGCATTTTGTTCCTCCGATGACACTCTTACTTTTTTTTAATTTTCTGGATCATGTAGAACTGCAAAATAGCCGTCATCACGCACTAATGTTTAATACGACGATGCGGCACCTATCTAACGGATACGGATGTAGCGGTCCTTTTGTATCCTGTATTGCTGGTGCATCCATTCATAAACTTCTCTTGCCCTCTTTAATTTCCACGCAAATCAATGCGCCTCGCGCTACGCCAGCGAGGAGGGCTGAATCTCTAACAGGAAAATTGGTTTAAGTGTGAAGGAAATCTGAGGGATAAAAGATTCGTGGCAATCTGTGACATGCGGACAATCCTTCTACTTCTTATTTATGGACCTTGCCCAATTCTGCCCAACATAGCCCCCATGGTCAACTCATAAGGTGTCTTTTCTCACACAATTGAAAAGAATGTTACATGGCCCGGCGAAGCGCGCGATTCGGCATTTCGGCTGATCAGTCTAGTCGCAGATCCTGCAGTCTTTCGATAAGTTCCAGCGTGTCGATCTCGTGTTCCCGACTGAGTGTGTCCACGTAGACGATCTCACTGATATTGGGACCGCAGGCGTGCCAGCGGCGTATGAAACGGGCATTGTCAGTGCCCGCAAACACGGTGAATGTGCGGACGCCCAGCGCCGCACCGATGTGCTGGCACGCCGAGTCATAGCCAATGAATTCGTCGCTGCACGCAATCAGCGCCGCGATCTGCCCGACATCGCAATGAATTCCGAACAAGCGTTCGAACGAAAAACCTTCAGCAGCGCCAGGTGCCCGCTTTTGCTCAAGTGAATCAAGATCAGTAAACGCTAATGTGTGCGTCGCGACGCCTGCAGCACTGGCGGCCGATAGAATTGCCTGGCTGCGCCCCAGCTCCTCAGCACCGAACCCCATGTCCAGCAGCACCACGGTATCAGGCTCCTGCAAAAGACTCAGAACCAGCTGCTCTTCAAAATCCCCAGGCACGCGCTTGCGCATGTTGCCACCGACGCCAAGATTGAGTGTGATAACTCGATGCGGGCCTGCCGCACACAGCTGCTCGCGCAGGCGCTGCGCGGCAGTCATCTCGTCCGTGGCCAGCCATACCTGTGGATAACTGAAATCGCCATGCCCCAGCACATTGTCCAGCCAGATGTTGGCGAGCTCGGAGATGGAGCCCTTCACTGGGTAACCCTGCTTGCCGCGACTGTTGAAGAAGCGATAATTGCGGTCCGGTACCAGCGGCAACACCCCCAGCTGGGTGAGGCGCGAATCCGGGTCGAGCACCAGATACTCATTCGCTTCCAGCCCGGCCAGTTCATCCTGCACGTCCGCCACCAGATCCAGCCAGGTGTTGAAGCGCTCGATGAGCCCGCCGTGCCGCGCATAATTGAGCTCGCGAACGCGGATGCCCCCACCCGCGTCGGTGGTCGCCAGCGCCGGGGCCATGATCTGCCGCAGCTTGCCACTGCCCAGCACCACCACTTCCGCTGCGGGAAACTGCTGCAGCACGCGCTGACAGATCACGCTGCTGACCGCCACGTCGGCTCCGATAGTCACTCGCGAGAGAATGAGCACCTTGCGCGGCCGCAGGTCGACTGGCAACGGTTGATCGGGGCTCAGGCGAATGGATTCGATGCGCCGGTAGAGCTGCTCATCGGAATGCAGGTGAAACGCGTTGAGCTGCTCGTGCAACGCCTTGCCGCCTGGCAGGGCACGCAGATAGCCCGTCACCTGACAGATCAGGCGATTGTAGGTCTCCGTCTGCAATTCCTCGAAGTCGTCACACAGCCTCTCCACCACCACGCCAAACAAGGTCTTCGCCGCAATCTGATTCAGCGCTGGATCGGCAAAGGCCGTCGCCATCTCGCACAACAGTTCGATGTAATCCTCGTTGTATTCGTCGCTGTAGAAATAGCGATCGACGAAGGTGGCTGCCACTCGATGAGACAGGGACTTGAGCGCGTCGGCATTCGGGCTGAGTTTGAGCGCCTCCCACACATCGCGATAAAAGGCAGGTCTCATGCTGAATTCCTCAATGATGTCCTGGCAAGAACACCCCGAGGCAGCGCCAGCACCTCCTGCATGACGGCCTCAGGCGTGATCTCGCGCATGCAGGCGTGATGCCCGAGCGGACAGACTTTCTTGTGGCAGGGAACGCAGGGCAGATCGCGCTGCAGCACCTTCGTGTGTTCGAGATTGGTCGCGGTATAGACCGCATTGGTCGGCCCCATGAGGACAATGTGCGGCACATCGAAGGCCACAGCATAGTGGCGCGGCCCGGTGTCATTGGTGATCAGCAGATTGCAGCGCTTGATCAGCGGCTTGAGCTCGGCGAGGTCCACGCGCACTCCGCTGGTGTTGATGATGGTGGCGCGACTGGTGTCGACAATCTTCTGCGCGATGGCCTCCTCGCCTGGACCGACCAGCAGCAGAATCTTGCAGCCCAGCGTCTCCTGCAACAGCTCCGCGAGCCGCGCGAAATACTCCGCCGGCCAGCACTTGGAGGACCCGAAACTGGCGCCGGGATTCAGCCCGACGACCATGTCCCCCTCAGCAATGCCGCAGTCACGCAACCGTGCCAGGCCTTGCGTGTTGTGCGCGTCGGACAGGTAGAGGCGACTGCGCAGCTCCACCGGCAGCGTCAGTCCCATGGTGCGACACAGCTCCAGATAGTATTCCTGCATCGGCAGCGGTTTGATCTTGCCGCCTTCACGTTGCGGCTGCGGCCCACCGGTCAGGAAGAAGCGGCGCAGATTCCGGCGATAGCCGTAGATGTCCGGCACACCGGCAAACTTGAAGCTGAGGAAGGAGTGGGTGGTATTGGTCAGCAGCAGGCCGACCTCGGGGCACAGCGGGCGCAGATCGGCGCGCAACTGGCGCAAGCCCTTGAGGGTCTTGTCCTGACAGGGAACGATGTGGTCGAACCAGGGGGCGTCCTGCAGAATGCCGCGCGCATAAGGCCGCACGCAGGCGGTGATGGTGGCCTCAGGGAAATTGGCGCGCAGACACTCGAACACGGGCGTAGCCATGACGATGTCGCCGACCCAATTGGGGCAGCGCACCACCAGACTCTTCACCGACTGCAGGGCTGGAAGCATGTGATAACCGCGACCTTTGGCTTCTCAGCTCTGATCCAGTGTGTAGGCCACGGCCTCTTTCTTGGTCCCGGCCGCCATCTGCTCGCGCTCCTGCTTGATGTAGTCGGAGCGCACCCCCATGACGTTGGAGTAACGGATCGTGTAGTGAATCAAATCCCGCGCCATCAGCTCCTCGGAGAGATCGCGATCGTAGGCGACCAGATCATCGCGCTCGCGCATCCAGGTCTCCTTGTCCATCGCCTCCACCTTATCCACCAGATTGCGGTAGATCGGTGCGCACTCCCAGTCGGTCTCGGCATTCACATACCAGTTGCAGAGCTTGGCGAGTTTATCGAGGTACAGATCATGTTCCTCGCCAAAGTTCAGACAGGAACCGTCGAAGTAATTGCCCTGCCCGGCCAGCTTGCTCTCATCGATGAGGGGCTTGGCAATCTCGTAACCGGCCGTGCCCTTGAAGGGGAAGAACAGCGCCCAGCGGAAGCGTCCCATCTTCACCTTCGCGCACAGGCGAATGGTTTCCATGATTTCCTCACGCCCTTCATAGGGCAGGCCCATCATGATGAACGCAGAACTGTGCAGATCGTAGGCATGGGCTGCGGCGAAGGAACGCTCAATCTGTTCGTTCTTCATGTAGCGCTTGAGCACGTCGCGTCGCACACGCGGCGAGCCACTTTCCAACCCGAATTTGACGATAATGCAGCCGGCATCTTTGAGCGCTTTCGCAGCGACTTCCTCGAAGCAGTTGACGTGGCCGTTCACCACGAAGGGAATGCCCACCTTGTGCTTCTTGTAGGCCTCGCAGAATTCAATGACATAGGCGGTGTTGAGAGTGAAGAGATCGTCGTCGAAGATGAAGGTGTTAATCTCGGGGTTTTCTCGCACCAGTTTCTTGAGGTCTTCCATCATCACATCAATGGGGAAATGGCGCAGGAAATCTTTCACATTCTTCGCGGCGCCGTCCTCCACGTACTGATCGACGATCTCGATGTTGAAGCAATAGGTACATTTGTACGGACAGCCACGCGAGGTGAGGATGCCCATCCAGCCGCGCGTCTCCTTCATCACCGCCTTCATGTCGAAGACGTTGTAATCCAGCGGCGGTAGCTTGGCCAGATCCGGAAACGGCGCCACCTTGTTGATCACCGGCACGTCGCCCATCCATGAGCGGAAATTGGCCAGGTGATGCGGGCGGTCGCCCTTCTCCAGCGCATCCATCAGCTCCTTCAGCGCCCAGTCCGCCTCACCCACGCAGGTGTAATCGAACAGCCGGGACTTGTGGACTTCCTCGGGCACCATGGTGACATGCACACCGCCAATCACCTGCACCAGCTCCGGCATCGCCGCACGAATCGCCTTGCTCTTCTCCATCACCCAGTCGTACTGCTGCGACATCACGGAGAAGCCCACCAGTCCCGGTTTGGTTTCACGAATATAGGCGATGATCTCTTCACTACTGGGCACGGATTTGTACTTCTCCGAGACGTGCATGAGGTCCATGACATGACCGTTGGCATGCAATACCCCTGCGAGAGAGGCGATGCCGTGGTTGGTGCCGAGGGGAGCGTCGAGCTGCGGATAAATCATCAGTATTTTCATTTTTTTCTGATCGTCCGAATGTCGTGAGTGGCAAGGGGGCTAACGAAAGAGGAGTCCGACGAAGCATAGATTTTCGGACTGCAGTTGTCTACGCTCGCGGCCGAGCGGCAGACAAGGTGCGACGCCTCATAAAGGCATCGCCCGCAATTCTCAGTTGTAGACCACGTCACGAACGATGGCGCGCATGTCGCTGACCCCGCGACGGAAGGCTTCGACATTGATGCGTTCGTCATTGCCATGCACGCCCGTCGCCTCACCAACCGGCGTGATGATCGGATCGAAACCATAACTCACGATGCCCTTGTCGCGGGTGAAGTGGCTGTCGGTGAAGCCGGTGCTCACGGAGGGCAGTACTCGCGAACCGGGATGCAGTTCCCGCGTCACACGCTCGATGGCGGAGAACAGGCGTGAGGTGGTGTCGGAGATTGCAGGCGTGAAGGCCATGAGCACCTCTACCTCGACGCCTGTGTCGGCGACCAAGGCTTCCACCCCGGCCACGAATTCCTCAAAAGGGCGATCCGGCAGAATACGGCAGTCCAGCTCGGCCCACGCTTCGGGAGGCACCACATTGATCTTGCTCGAACCCGACATGCGCGTCATGGAACAGGTGTCCCGCGTCAGGCCGTGTCGCCCGGGATTGTCTTCCTGCAGGCGCGCGAGGAATTCCAGGTCCTGCACCGCCAGTGTCATGTTGTTGAAGGCGGCGCCCCAGTCATCGGAACGCCCCACGGCCAGCCCTTTGAAGTAGGCATCCACGGGGGCAATGATGCGCGGAGGAAACGGATTCTCGCGCAGGATGCTCAGGGCATCGACAATGCGGGTGACGGAACTGGTGGTGCGCGGCGCCGAGCCATGTCCGGGCACATCCACCGCCGTCAGGCGCAGCCACACCGGCACCTTCTGCGTCACTTCGACGCCGAACACCACGTCTTCCGCTGTGCCATTGAGCGTACGGCTGCCGCTGCCGCCTTCGTTGAGGAGCAGTCCCGCGCCCTCGAAGATCTGCGGGCGATTCTCGATCAGCCAGCCCACGCCAAACTCACCTCCGGCTTCCTCATCGGCGCTGGCCACGAAGACGACATCGCGATTCAGCGGCAACCCGGCACGGTGCAGACTGAGGAAGGCGGCCAGATGGGAGATCCCTGTGCCCTTCATGTCGCGGGCACCACGCCCCAGAATGTAGCCATCGCGCAGCTCGCCGGAAAGCGGCTCAGTCGTCCAGTAGGCCATGTCCGCCGGCACCACATCGGTGTGCTGCAGCAGGATCAGCGCGGGCTCGTCGCCACCTTCCAAGCGTGCCCAGATGTTGCCTCGCCCTGGCGCGCTCTCAGCGGTCTCGTAGGCAATGCCTTCGGCTTCGAAGATGCGCGAGTAGAATTCCACGGCCCGATATTCGTTGCCGGGCGGATTGACCGTATCGATGCGGACGAGCTCCTGCAACCAGGCGACAGCCTCGTCCTCGATGGACTGCGAGGACCTGTTCTGTGAGACATTGGTCTGGGCAGCCACATTCATGCTGGCAAGGGCGAGGCCGAGCAGTACGAGCAGACCTGAGAATTTCATGAGCCGGATAACTCCTGTGGAAGCAACTATGTGAGTACGTGTTGAGGACCTGATGTTGAGTATCTGTTGCTGAGAGGCTACTCAGAATAGCCTTTGCGCACAATACCATTGCTCTGTCCATCCACCGTGCCATCGCGCAGCCATTGCAGCGAGGCCTCGAAGAGCAGCGGCGCGTTGATCTCCCACATGGCGTTATGGGAGGAGCAGCCCAGATCGAGCAACACCTTCTCGCTGGCGCCGAGGTCCTCGTACATTTCGTTCACACGCGTGGGCGGCACCTGCGCGTCGTGAATGCCCGCCACCAGCAGCATCGGCGCTTTGGTGGCCGCGACGACGTCGCGGGTCCAGCCCCAGACCGGCGTGTTCGGAGCACGGCGCACGCCAGTGCCCCAGGTAGCACCGACCGGATCGGAGGCGAGCATGTCCTGCCACACGGCCGGCCTGACATGGGCTTCGACCTGATTGGCGCAGGCGATCTGACGGTTCCAGCCGTTATCGAAGTCGAGCTGCGATTGCTTGGTGAATGCGGCACCTGGCACGGGCACGGCCTCGGGCGTCGCGGAGCGGTTGCGGTTGTAGGCAGGAGCCAGCAGCACCAGACGCTCGACTTTGTCGGGATACAACGCCGCATAACCGGCAGCACGCGGCCCGCCTAACGACCAGGCCACAAGATGCACCGTGTCGACGCCGCGCAGTTCCCGCAGGTAATCGACCACCGCGTTGATGTCGTGCCAGTCCGATTCAATCGTCGTGGCGGTAAATGGAAAACTCGGCTCACAGGGAGCCGACAGCATGCCGGGAATGAAATCCTGCTGCGCCGTTTCGGAGAGGTTGCACAGATCATTCATCACATGGGGCCGCGTCGAACGACCATAACCAGTGGTGTCCATCGCGAAGGTGTCATAACCAGCCTCGGCCAGATAGGCCATCCAGCTGTAACCCTCGACCGGCACATCGAAGGCTACCTCGGCCGGGGTGCCCGCACCGTGGATGAACAGGACCACCTTGCCCGCGAGATCGGCACTGCGCAGCGGCGTTCCCGGCAGAGTGCGTTCACGCACGTAGATGCGTGCCATCTCACCCTCCATCGACGGCGCCGTGGAGACGACCTGCACATAGTGATCGAGGCGCAGCACCTCCTGAGAAGATGACTGCGCTGATGACTCCATGAAGAGCGAGGGTGACATAAACACCGCCAGCAGCGCGGCGACTTTCGAACGGGGCAAGCGGAGACAAATGGTCATGTTATTACTCCGACACAAGTGGTTTTTCTGGAACGTTTTTTTGAAAAACTTTTTCACCGCATGGCATGCAGCAGGCGCGCAATCTGCTCTGCAGTTCTGGCGAGATTTTGCGCCGCACTCGCCAGCGCCTCCGCGCGCGAAAGTGGCCCGGGCGCGATGCTGAATGCTGCCGTGAGCCCGCGCTCGTGCAGCGCCTGTCCATGCAGTGTTTGCACAGATTCGCCGACCACACCCGCCAGCGCGATCACCGGCACACCATGCCGCTGCGCCAGAGCACAGACACCCGCAGGCACCTTACCCGCCGCACTCTGAGCATCGAGACTGCCCTCGCCCGTTATGACGATATCCACGTCTCGCAGCTGCTGTTCCAGCCCGACGGTGCGCATCACCAGCTCTACACCAGAGACGATCTGCGCCCCGGGTTTGCCTGCCCCGAACATGCCAAAAAGAGTCCCGCCAATCCCTCCCGCCGCACCACTGCCGGGAACACTGTCCACGTCATAACCATGCGCCCTGGCGCAGGCCGCATAATGCTGCAGCCCGCTCTCCAGCGCCAAAACCTGGTCTGCAGAGGCGCCTTTCTGTGGCGCGAAGACTGCGGCCGCACCGCGTGGCCCGAGCAAAACATTCGTCACATCCGTCGCCACCAACACTTCGACGCCCGAGAGACGTGCGACCACTGCCGCGATGTCGATGTGAACGAGATTGATCAACGCCCCGCCACCGGGCGAAAGAGCTTTGCCGAGTGCATCCTTGAACCGTGCGCCGAGCGCCTGCAGCAGCCCCACTCCCGCGTCAGTTGTCGCGCTGCCGCCCAATCCGATGATCAGGCGCCGGGGCTGGTGCTGCAGCGCTGCGAGAATCAGTTCCCCGGTGCCAAAGCTTGAAGCGCGCAGGGCATCGCGCTGATCCGGAGCCACGAGGTGCAGGCCACTGGCCTCCGCCACTTCCACGACGGCAGTGCTGCCATCAGCAAGCAAACCAAAATACGCAGTGACAACAGCGCCCAGCGGGCCTGTCACGGTGCACGGATGCAACGTGCCCCCGGCGGCATTGACCAGCGCCACCGTCGTGCCTTCACCACCGTCGGCGAGCGGCATCTCCACCAGCACATCCTGCGGCGCAACACGGCGCCAGCCTTCGGCTATCGCCCGCGCCACCTCCGGTGCGCTCAGGCACTCCTTGAACGAATCCGGCGCGATCAACACTTTCACAAGGTCACCTTCATAGCACCAACCTCACAGCACCACCAGCGCGACCAGTTGCACCGCGATGATCGTCACGATGCCCATGGCCAGGGTTGCTGCAGTGTGCGCGCGATACGCGGTGGCGACGTCCATCCGACTGAACTGGGCCACGGCCCAGAAGTAACTGTCATTGGCGTGGGAGACCGTCATCGCGCCAGCGCCGACGGCCATCACCGTGAGCGCACGCCCCACGTCACTGTCGAGTCCAATCTGCGGCAGCAATGGCGCCACCAGCGCCGAGGCCGTCACCATCGCGACCGTGGAGGATCCCTGCGCTGTCTTCAGCGCAGCGGCAACCACAAAGGGCATCAATACGCCGATCCCGAGACCGGACAGGCTGCTGCCGAGAAACTCGCCCAGCGGCGTCGCGGCGAGCACCGCACCGAACGCACCACCTGCGCCGGTCACTAGCAGAATCGGCGCGGCAATCACCAGCCCCTGAGCGATGTATTCGCTGAAGCGCACCACCCTGCCCGCGCCGCGCAACAACAACACCGCGCAGCTCAGTCCGACCAGCAACGCATTCAGCGGTTTGCCCAGAAAATTCAGCGCCTCGTAGAGTGTGCCCTGTCCCAGCGGCGCGCCCGGATAGTTCACCACCGAGCCGAGACAGATCAACAGAATCGGCACGAAGATCGGGGCGAAGGCCAGGCCTGGCCCGGGCAGATCGCGTTGCTGCGCGCCGCTGCCTTGTTCCACACTTTCCACATCGTCCGCTTCTTCCAACTCCGCGCTCGGCAGATGACGACTGAACCGCGCCCAGGCCAGGCCAGTCAGCGCGGCAATCAGCGCAAAACCCAGCCCCATGAGAATCACCAGCCCCAGGTTGTCACCCAGCCCGAGATTGCCAGCCGCCGCAATCGGCCCCGGCGTGGGTGGCACAAGCGTGTGCGTGGCGAACAGCCCGGTCGAGAGCGCCACTGTCATAGCAACCGGCGAGGCTTTGAGCGTGCGCGTGACGGAGCGCTTGAGGCTGTTTAGAATCACAAAGCCGGAATCGCAGAACACTGGAATCGACACGAGAAATCCGACGCTCGACATGGTCAGCGTCGGGAAGCGCTGCCCGAACACACGAATGATGGACTGCGCCATGGTGATCGCCGCGCCGCTGCGCTCCAAGATCACCCCGATCACGGTGCCGAGCACGATCACGAGCCCGATGTTGCCCATGATGTTGCCGAACCCGCCGCGAATGGTCGTCTCGATGTCGCGCAGCGGCAAGCCATAGGCGAAGGCCGCGACAAAGGCCGCCAGCAGCAGGGTGATGAAGGGATTGAGTTTGAGTTTCGCCGTCGCGAACACGATCAGCGCTATCAGAACGAACAGCACAAACACCAGATACATGGCAGATTCCCGGCGATGACGTCGGCAGCGTCAGCGGCAGCCGGAAATGTCAGCGTTGATTGTTGTTTTGAGTTTAAGCGGACACAGGGAGTATAAACGGGCAGTGCGCGGGAAAGCCACTGCGTCGACGGAGGAGCCAGTTATGACGCAGCTTTTCACCCGATTTCATTTGGTGTCGATTTGACACGCGATGCCTTAAATTGGAATGCACTCGTCAACGCATTGCGCGCCGTGGCAGCGGGCGAGGGAGCACCAATCTCTCATCACCATTTTTTTTGAACGCATCACTTTTTATGATCTGCGGATTGGGAGCGCTCTGGCCAGAATTGCGGATGGCGGTTACGCTGGATTATTATTAATTCGTGAAAAATATAGGTGCATATTTGTCAGCTAAATCATCGAGATAGAGCTATAATATGTACATATAACCAGTGCTTTAAGGCCATTCGT
>JAURWS010000045.1 GCA_030654835.1 Gammaproteobacteria bacterium
AGCAAAGCATCTCGTTCATCCAGCTTCTTGAAGCGATCATCAAGATCGAAAAATCCGGGGTGGGCCATGAGTCACTCGCATGTGTAAAGATTTTGCGATAGTTTACAGGAATTGGTTAATTTCCGGAGGTGCCCTTATGACGTTCTGAGTCGTGTGAATTTTCCATGGCCCATTGCCGATGTGGCCTTGCAACATCACGAGCGCATGGATGGCAGCGGCTATCCGCAAAAGCTGAAAGGCGAAAGCATCATCCTGGAGGCGCGGATTCTTGCTGTCGCCGATACCGTTGAGGCTATGTCATCGCATAGACCCTATCGTCCAGCACTTGGCATTGACAAGGCCCTGGCTGAAATTGAGCTTGGTCGCGCTGTCACCTATGACGCCAATGTGGTCGATATCTGCCTGAAATTATTCAGGGAAAAAGGATTCAAGATACCCGACTAATTGCATCCCGCAGCCAGACCCCGCCAGACTCAACCACTCACGCGCATGACAGATGTAAAACCATTGGTACCAGAATAGCTCCAGTTGGCATCCGTACTCTCGTGTGTGTGCACCACGGATTCATACTGCACATACTCGTAATAGTTCGGATTCGGCAGCCCGTTGATCACGATAGGTTCTCCGCCAATGCCGGGCAACAGTTTCATTTCCACTTTCGATTCCGGCACCGAGTAGCTCAGCGTCGTCTCCGTCTGCGTGATGCTCATGGGCACACGCGCCTTGTTGCGCGCCACGCGGTCGAAACCGGCGAAGGCGACTGGCAGCAGTTTGTCCAGCGTCTCCAGCTGCGCGGGGGTCATGCTGTCGTCGATGTGAATGCGGGTCCACTGCCCCATCAGGAAAGTGACCAGGAAGGTGATGCCTGCCAGATCGGCGCCTTCGAATTGCCCTTCGCGAATGCGGATCAGGCGATTGCCGTCGCAGCGCAATTCAGTGGGACGACCGAAGTTGCAGGGGCAGGGAATCTCGCAGCTGCAGCACTCGGCCAGATCGGCCACCAGCGACCAGCGTTGGCCCTGCGTGGATGCTCCGGCCGCCTGAGCGGACGCGAACTGGCTTATCGACAAGGCAGGCGCTGCCACCATCGCCGACAGCAACCCCTTGGTAAACATTCGTCTCTTCATCTGGTGGTCTCCTTATTGGTTTTATTGTGACGTGTGGCGCTGACTAATTCATTCGGGTTTGATCTTGCAGGTGTTGATGCCCAGCAGTGTGTAGAGCGGGCAAAAATTGAAGAGCCCGGTTCCCAGTGGCACGATGCCGACCCAGCCCCAGACGCCGATGACGCCGGTCAGCGTCAACAGGATCAATACAGCCCCCAGTACGATACGCGCAATTTTATCGACCTTCCCTACGTTTGCTTTCATTTTCCACCTCTCTCAGATTGATTGAAAAACACGTTGCCTGGCCAGTGACGAAGAGACTATCACGACTCGATCAAGAAGTTGCGCATCATGCCCATATCCTCGTGTTCGAGGATATGGCAGTGATACAGATAGATGCCGGTGTGGGTCTGGAAACTCATCAGCACTCGCACTTGTTCGCCGGGTAGCACCAGCACTACGTCCTTGAGGCCGACGTCGGTGAAGCCGGCACTGAGACGCTGGTGCAGCGCGTCGGCCTGACCGCTGCGGGTACGCGAGAGCACGCGGAACTGCACGTTGTGTACGTGCATCGGGTGCGCCATGCTCATCATCATGCCACCGCCGCGCCCCGTGCTACCCATGCCCATACTGGAGTCGTTGGCGAACTCCCACACCTCGGTGGTGCCCACGCGCACTCTTTCATCGTCGGTCACCTCGTCCATCGCGCCAAACACGCGGTTGTTGAGGGTGACCTGGCCCATGCGCATCGCCATCTGGATGCGGCGCGGACTGTCGCGATTCACTGCATCCTGCAGCGCCAGCGCCGGGAAGCGTGACAGCACTGTGGGGGCCGCGACAGGCACTGCGGCGCCACTGTCCGCAGCGAAAGTCGCCACGATGCGCGCGTTGTCCTGCAATGCCGGTGTGCTGTGCAGGGGCGTGAGATGTTCGAGGGTCGGCGAGTAGCTCTCGGCCAGCAGGCTGACGGTTTCTCCAGCGGCTAGGCTAGAGAAATCCACCCACACCTCGGCGCGCTCCCCTGTGCCCAGTGTGAGGCGGTCTTGCGTGACAGCCTGTTCCAATAATCCGCCGTCTGTGCCGATCAGCGTGAGCGGCTGGCCGTTGCTCCAGCGCAGTTGGTAGAGCGTGGCGTTGGAGCCATTGAACACGCGCAGGCGATGTGCCGTGCGGGACACTTCACGACGATATTCACTGACGCCGTTGGTCAGCACATGGGGGCCGCGAAAGCCCATCATGAAGTCGTGGCGCATGCCGCTCAGATAGACGAGCTGGCCATCCGCGTTGAAGTTGCGATCCTGCAGCACCAGTGGCAATTCATGCTCCACTGAGGGCAGCCGTGCCGCCTGCTCTTCGTCGTCATGCACGATGAAAACGCCAGTCAGACCGAGGTAGACCTGCAGGCCGGTGCGCTCGTGTGGATGCGGGTGAAACCAATAGGTCCCGGCGCGATTGTTGACAGTAAATTCGTAGACGAAACGGCCGCCGGAAGGGATGGCATACATCGGGTGTCCGTCCATCGGCTGCGGCATGAGCAGGCCGTGCCAGTGCACGATGGTGGCTTCGGGCAGCTCATTGCTGAAATGCACGCGCAGTTTCTGCCCTCGGCGCACGCGGATCACCGGGACGTGGCCCGAGCCATCCAGATTGCTCAGCGTCTGTGGGTCGCCCTTGAGCACCCGGCCGCTGTATTGCCAGACATCGGTGGTCTGGCCCGGCAGCATGCGTGCGGTGCCGGGGGCAGCCCGCAACTCCAGTTCCACATCGGGATCGAATCCCGGTGTCGCCACAGAGGCGGCTGCAGCGGCGGCCATGGCGTGATCGGCGGCCAGCAGCGGACGCGCGGCACTCAGCCACAGGCCTCCGGCTCCAATGCCTGCACCAAGCCCAACGGCAAATTTGCGACGCGATATTTTCAACGATTTCCTCCAGTCATTCGGTTGTTCTTCAAGTATCTGTGGGAGCGTACCCAAAGGGCATAAAGGCCTGCCCGCGATTGAGTCACGCGCTCGGCATGATCGCGGGCAGGGCCCGCTCCCACATTTCACTGCACCGACACCGGTGGCAGCGGCGACAGTTCGCCAAACATGTCCATGGTGGGCAGATCGGGTTTGAACTGCTGGTGACAGGACTCACAGACTTCCACCAGATCATCGCCCACCCGTGCTATCTGCGCCACGTCGCGATCACGCGCAGCGGTCACTCCGCGTGCTCCAACCTGGCTCAGCTGCAAGGCATACTCGCGCCACTGCGGATTGGCGGCCCAGGCGGCGTCCAGCGGTCCGGTGCCGGGGATCTGCAGGAGGGAGCCACCCACCTCGATCTGATAGGCCAGCCGTTCCAGTTCGCGCCACTCGCGATCCGTGCGCGGGTTGCGCCAGGCGGCAATCCAGATCGGATCGGCGGCATGATTGACCAGCGCCACCATCAATTCGTTATGGCTGATGGGCAGCAGCGGACCGGCCTGCGCGGTGACATTGACGCCGCTGTCATGCACGGTGATGCAGCCACCGAGGCCAAGCAACAACGCGCCGCCCAGAAGGTAATGTGTGAGACGGGATGACGTAAGGGGGAGCGGGTGCAACATGAAGGAGTCCTTGAATTCGACGTGGCACCGAGTATGGACGCACGGCGAGGATCGGGGCAAGCCCATTGTGAATGTGTGCCTTTGTGCAAACCTGCCCTTACAAACTGTGCCCTGTGGGAGCTTGCCTGCAAGCGATTGGGCGCGGAGGCTAATCGCTTGCAAGGCAAGCTCCCACAGGGGAGCGCGCGGGCTTATCGCTTGCAGGCAAGCTCCCACAGGGCACGGTTTGCACATAGGTGGGTTGCACAGAAGTTGGTTTGCACAGAAGTTGGTTTGCACAGAGGCAGGCGCAGATCAGAAGCCGCTCTCGCGCACCAGCACCGCGTACACCGTGCGCCACAGCCGCACGGCCACGCTGGCGCGTTCGCCCCGCAGATGCAGCGTGCCACGCAGGAGTTGTGAGGGGGCGGCGCGCCCGCCGTCGACGCTCGCCTGCAGGCGGTAGATGGGGCGCTCCGGCACCAGCGCGCCTTCGCCATCCTGGCGCACGGCGATGGCGCCGCCATACGTGGACGCCAGATATTCCTCACTGAGCCGTGTCGTGCTGGCGTTATCGATGCTGACCAGCGTCACGGGAAAAGACGCCTGTTGAATGTCATCGGGGAAGAAACGCCCGGTCACGCCCAGCTCGATACGATTGAGATCGGACTCCACCGCCCAGCCCTCCACCACTCCCGTGTCGCGCGCGGCGATCACGGCCAGCAGTTCGCTTTCCGCCAGCCAGTCGCCTGTCACCAGCGGCTCCAGCATCTCCATGACCACGCCGTCGATGGGACTGGTCACCTGCAAACGCTCGCGCTCCTGCAACAAGGCCTTCTGGCGAGCAGTCTCCGCCTCCAGCTCCTGCCACGACACCAGCGAGCGCTCCTGCAGTGTGGAGTCCAGGCTCTGAATCTGCGTCTGCCACTGCAGCATCTGCACCTGCGTCCCACCCTGAATGATTTCGTAGTCGAGATCCGGCGAGGCCATGCTCACGAGGGGCTGGCCCGCCGTGACCTGATCCCCGACGCGCACCGCCACGGCCGCCACTCTGCCCGGCCCCGGTGTATAGACCTGCACCTGTTGCTGTGCTCGCCACAGCGCAGGCGCCGCCACGTCGCTCTGCCACGGGAACAGGAACAGCCCCAGCAGCAGCGCCAGCAGGGCGAGAGTGCGCCCGCTCTGCAGGTTGAAACGCATGTGTTCGCGCTTCTCGGCCCACACCTTGAACTCTTTGTAGAACGGCATGCCGAGGAACCACACCAACTCCACCACCATCAGGAAGATGCCGAGCAGTTTGAAGAACAGGAAGTACACCAACACCGCGATGCCCAGAAACAGGAAGAAGCGATAGATCCAGGTGCCATAAGCATAGAAGTACAGCACCCGGCGGGTGCGCGTGCCGAACTGCTCGGGCGGGTTCTCGCCCCAACCGAACAGAAATTCGCGCAGACGCCAGCGGGCGAGGGCGAAGGCGCGGTCCTGCAGATTGGGAATACCCAGCAGATCGGACAACAGATAGTAGCCATCGAAGCGCATGAAGGGATTGAGATTGACCAGCAGCGTCACGATCCAGGTGGTGGTCGCCAGCAGGAACACCGCGCTGCGCACGGCGCCATCGGGCAGGAAGCTCCACAGCAGCGTGGCGAACACCGCCAGACTCAGCTCCACGGCCATGCCAGCCGCGTCGATCAGCAGCCGTTGTCGGCGCGAGGTCAGGCGCCAGGCGTCGGTGGCGTCGGTGTACAGCACCGGCCACAGCACCAGCAGCGCGACGCCGATAGTCGGCACCTTGCAGCCAAAATGTTTGGCCACATAGGCATGTCCCAGCTCATGCAGCACCTTCGCGCCGCTGAGCGCGATGCCCATCATCAGCAGGCCCTGCAGCGAAAAGAAGTACGGGAAGGTGGCGAGGAACCCCTCCCAGTTGCGTTGCGCGAGAAACAGCCCGACGAGCGCGCAGCTCAACGTAAATAGCAGGAAGCCCCGCGAGCCGAACCAGCTCACATAGCGCAGGGTGCGGGTGAGAAAGGCGTCGGGCCGCAACAGCGGAATACGGATGAACAGATAGTTTTTCAGCAGCCAGGCCGGGCCGCTCAGTTTCAGTTTCGCGGCCTGCTCCTTGAGCCTGGCGATAGCGCGGGGGCCACGGGCCTGCAACAGATTGTGGGTCGCCAGGAAGCGCGCCAGCGCATCGATCTCCTGCGCGCTGGTCTCCAACGGCGAGTGTTCGTGAACGTCGGCGATGATGGTCTCGACGTTGCCCAGATGCCAGCGCGACAACACCTCGAATTCACGCCAGCCGATGCGGAAGTAGCGCTGTGCCACCGGATCGTGCAGCACCCAGGAGGGCGAGCCGTCCAGCGTGCGCGCACCGGGGAACAGCGAGAGCTCTTCACGCAGAGGTGGCAGAGTCGCCGCAGTCACGGGGCCTGTCGTTCCCGACACTGCACCGCCCAGCGTGATCACCTGCCCGCCGCTCATATCCCCAGCACCTGACGCAGACTGGTCAAGGGACGACGCAGCAGGTAGAGGGCCAGCACGGTGCGGTCACCATAGAGTTTCGCGGTGCCCTTGAGGCCGATGCGCAGCGCGCGCGTGTCATCCGGGAAGGTCGCCACCAGCCGGTAGGCGAGGATGCCCTCGGGCGTCAGCGCCGCCTGATAGCTGGCGAAACGCAGCGTGGCGTCCACGGGTCGATGGGGATCGGTATTGAGGAACACCCGCACCCGGGCACCCTCGTTCAATGCGATGGCATCGGCCACGGGCACGCGCAATTCGAGTTCGGTGGCTGCGGGGTCCGCCAGCATCATGATGCGCTCGCCGATCGCCACGGGCCTGCCAAGCCAGTCGTTGACGCTGTCGAAGATCACGATCCCCGGACGCGGAGCACGCACGACGATGCGCTCCAGCATCTCCTGCAGATATTTCACCTCGGCCTCGTGCTGCTCGGCGCGGCCCTGCAGCAGCGTCACCTCGGCATTGGCCCGGCTGTCGAACAGCCCTTGCTGGGCCGCCTGCCGGTATTCCGCGTCGGCGACTTCCAGCGCCTGCTGCGCCACCTCCAGACGGTTGGCCAGACGGCTGGCATCCAGACTCAGCAACACCTGATCGGCGACCACCTCCTGATTCGGGCTGACCTCGACACGGTCGACGACGCCTTCGACAGGCGCGCGAATCAACACCGGGTCACGAGCGATAATTTCGGCGGGCGCCAGTGTCGTCTGGTGTACCGGGATAAGCCCCAGCAACACCACTGCAGCGATGCCACCCAGCCAGAGTTTGCGCTTACTGGCGCCTTGCGGCAGCAGCCGCGTGAACAGGCGGCGCTGCTGCCCGAGCACCAGCGCATCCCAGGCATGCAAAGCGGTCTCGGCGAGATATCCCAGCAGCTTGCACTCGGCATCACTCCAGGCATGGTCACGGGCTAGCAACAGCCCGCCGTGAAAGGCGCCACGCGGGCTGCGCAGTGGCACCCACAGCGCGAACTCGGGCAACCAGTGTGACCATTCTTGCGCCAGCGCGGCAGGCAGATCGCTCGTGCTCACAGCGCGTGGGCCGGGGGGAATCGAGGGGGGGGGCACAGAGGGAATCGCGGGCTGGCCCGCTCCCACATTCAGTGCTGCGGCGACGCGACGCACCCACGCCGAATAGGGCGCATCGGCCTCCGGATTGGCGAGGCCGGACACCGCGATCAGCGCCCCGTTGCCGGTGCTGCCGGACTGCCACAGCACCGCCTGCCGGTAGGCGCTCAGGCTATGGATTTCATTGACCAGCAGGAAGCCGAGGGTCTGTTCGTTCTCCGCTTGGCGGATTCGCCGCTCCAGCTCCACGTACACGGCCAGACTCTGGAGCCGACGGTCCACGATAGTCTTGGTCTGGTTGGTGACGGCGCCGCTCATGGGTTACTCATTACGATAGACATTACGATGCACACTGCGATGCTCACTGGACAGTTGCCGAAGGATTGCCGATCAACGCGGTACCGCTCATGCCCGCGCGCAATTCGGCGAAGCTACCGTCGATGCGGCCATAGATCTTCACGGATTGGCTGACGGCGTCGATCGCCGCGCCAATGCGTTCGATGCGGGCAGGATATTCGCGGCCCGTCTCCTCGATGCGCAGTTGAAATGCCTGACCGGCCGTCAGCGAGGTCAGCCAGCGCGACGGCACTACCATCTCCACTTCCAGCTCGCGGTCATCGAGAATCGCCAGCAGTTCCTGCCCCTCGGCCACGTACTGATATGGCTGCACCATCAACGACGCCACCTTGCCCGTGAACGGCGCGGCCACGATGCAGCGTTCCACAATGGTTTGCATCAATGCAGTCTCCGCCTCGGCAGCAGCCAGGCGAGCGATGGCCACATCCACTTCCAGCGTGCTGATCGAGCCGAGCTTGTCGAGCTGGGCATTAACGGCCTGCACTTTCTCCGCCTCCTGCCCCTGCGCCTGCGCCTTCTGCAGTCGTGCGTTGTGCATCTTGCAGTCGAACTCCAACAGAGCCTGGCCCTGCTCGAAGGATTCCCCCTCGCGCACCGCAATCATGTCGATACGGCCGGACAGTTCGCTGGAGAGAACGGTGTGGTGACGAGGCGTCAACTGCACGCGGATATCGCCGCGCGAGGCGGGGGCCTGGGCGTGGGTGGTAGCAGCAGCAAGCAGCAGCGCCAGCACACCTCCTGATAACACGGCGATACTTTTCATCTACTCGACTGTCCCGCCAATTCGTTGATAGCTGGAGAGATCCCCACTACTCCAATCTTCAAGCACATTCTTGATAGTGACCGACATGGCTTCAATATCATGACTCTCGACAGTCGCGGGCAGAAGATCGAGACCGATGGACACATAGAGATTGGCAATCGCACTGTGCACTTCCGCGTAGGCGCGATAGGTGCTGACTTCCGCATAGATCGCCGCCATTTGCGCGCGAATGCGCTGCAGCGGACTCTGCGCCTGACTGTCGGCACTCTGACTCACATAACCATAGATACGCTGTTCAATGTCATCGAGGATCAGCGCCTGCTCGTAGTCAACCCGCGCCCGGCGATATTGCTGATAGCCGACGTGAACCTGAGTCAGCGCCGCCAGGCTCAGCGCCAGACGACGCACTTCGGCCACGTCTTCCGATGACTTCGCGGCACGCAGCGCAACCGGGCCGCTGGCCAGATTCAGCAGGTTCCAGGTCAGACGGGAACCGATGTCAGCCCAGTTCTGATTCACCAGGTAAGAGTTGCTGTCATCATTCACCGAGCTGGTCAGAGTCACACCAGGGAACAGACGCAAAAATGCCTTGCGGGTTTCCAGCGCACTGATGCGCTTTTGATAAGCCTCTTCGATCAATTCAGGTCGATTCAGCAAGGCGATCTCTTCCATCTCCTCCAGCCCGAGCCGCAGCTCCGGCGCGGTCATCTCCTCGGCGGGCGGCAACACCAGCGAGAACTGCGAGCCCGGAGGCAACCCCATCAGCGAGGACAGCTCTGTCTTGGCAATTGCGAGATCCAGTTCCATTGCCTCCAGTTCGCGCACCACTTCGACCAACCCTTTCTGGTACTGCAACACGTCCAGTGGTGGCTGCAGACGCTGCTCCTCTACTGAGCGCGCATCCGTCAACGCCTGACGAGCCTGCACCAGCAACGGCAGAATCTGTTCGTAAAGTGGCTCAGCAGTAGCGGCACGCCAGAACGACGCGCGCACCTGCTGCACGATCTGATTGACCACGCGGCGCTTGCGCTCTTGTGCGATCAGGTACTGGTCAGCATTTTGATGCGCCTGAAAATAACTGACTCCGAAGTCCAGAATATTCCACGTCAATGCCAGATTGGCATATGCCAGATTGCGATCCTGGCTAAGCGATGGATTATTGGTGAGTACTCCCGTGACAAGATCCTTGCTGCGATTCAAGTTGTCATTGGAACGGCTGGTATAGCCTGCGTTGACAGCCAGAGCAGGCAGCATATCGAAACGCGACAGATGCAACTGATTATCGCGCAGCACTTCTTCCATCAACATCAAGCGATTATCGAGGTTGTATTTCAATGCTCTGGCAAGTGCTTCTTCAAGCGTGATGCCATCGATAATCGGCTCCTGCTCAACAAACAGCATTGGCATATCCGCCTGCAGCAACTCTTGTTGCTCGGCAAGGGTAATCGCCTTGGGCTGAACGGCACAGGCGCTGAGTAATACAGCGCTCGCCGCCAGTGCTCCGAGTCTGGCAATCCTCGGCTCCATCCGGAGGGGTTGTTTCTTCTTTATGGCGGTCATCTAGTCCTCATTGCTGCAATTGTCCGTTCATACATGGAGTTAAATCCTTCATTCACCGCAGCCTCACGGCAGCTCACGTCTCGATCAGACTGTCCAACAAGCCCAGAGCCTGATTCATCAAACTGGATTTGGCGACCAATGCGATCTGATCCTGAACGCCTGCCTTGCCATTGTTGAGCCCCTGCGGGCCGGGGGCCTGCGGAGGCGGCTCGACCGGATCACCACCCTGTGCGTCGCCAGCATTGATCTCGACTTCATCACCGGAGGTCACTTCCACTTCGAACCGCGCTGTTGCCTCAGCGCCATTCGAATCCCGCGCGACCACCCGGATCATCAGCACTCCTTCAAATTCTGCTGGAGGAGTCCCGCTGAAGGTACCGGTGGCCTCGTCGAAGGCGAGCCAACCGGGCAGTGGAGCACCATCATTCAGTGCCGCCTCCAGTGTGACAGATGCCGAGGCGTCCGAGTGCACAAAAGTACCCTGCGGAATGTTGAAGCTCATGAAAGCCTCG
The DNA here is from genome assembly GCA_030654835.1 of Gammaproteobacteria bacterium. Classification (GTDB taxonomy): domain Bacteria; phylum Pseudomonadota; class Gammaproteobacteria; order Pseudomonadales; family Pseudohongiellaceae; genus UBA5078. The sequence goes on from JAURWS010000045.1 coordinate 10,449, forward strand.
GTTCTCAGCGAGCGACTCTCCGGATCAATCCCCAGCATGAGCGCTGCACCACCAGCTGCACTACCCCCAGGTGCCAGCGATACCGGTGCCGGACGAGTCCCAACGGTGCCGATCGCTCCGGCTGGTTGAGTCGCCGCCTGGCCATTCCCGCCATTGTTGCCACCGGTTGGCAGCGGGGTAAACGGCAGGCCAAACCCTGGTGTCGACGATTCCGCTGTGCGGACTCCGCTAAGCACCGGCGTCAAGGGCGCTTGGGCCACGCCGACGAAAGACGGTGCCGAAGGAGTCAGTGGCGTGATAGCGATAACCGGCGCGCTGGGCGGCTGAACCGGACTGACGATGGTCGGAATCACCACTGGCGCCACTGGGATAGTGGGCGGCACCGGAGCAGGTGCTGGCTCGGGCTGCGGCTGCGGAGCTGGTTCGGGCTGCGGCTGTGGCGCTGGCTCAGGCTGTGGCTGCGGCACTGGCTCGGGTTGTGGCTGTGGCGCTGGCTCGGGTTGTGGCTGCGGCGCTGGTTCCGGCTGCGGCTGTGGCGCTGGTTCAGGCTGCGGCTGTGGCGCTGGCTCGGGCTGCGGCTGTGGCGCTGGCTCGGGCTGCGGCTGTGGCGCTGGCTCAGGCTGTGGCTGCGGTTGTTCAGCAGGCAGTGGTGCCAAGACTTCGAGCTCATCGGTTGACGTATCCGTCCCCGCCTTGCCGGCAGAATCGGTCACCGTAGCCACAACCTGATGAGATCCGAGAGTCAGTGCATTGCCCGAAGGTATTGCCAGCGACCAATTCTTCGTTGTGCTGCTGTAAGTCAGATCCCTGCCCACGCTGTAGGTGACACCATTCACCTGCACGGTCAAGGTATCTCCAGAGCCCACGGTCGCAGTACCGCTGATCGTTGGCGTCGTTTCCCTCACGGTCAACGTGTTGACTGTCGGTCTGGTGCGGAAGTCGACGGTGAGTGCCTGACTGTCCGTGTTCACGCCATCGCTGGCCTGCACGGTCACTGCATAGGAGGACTTCGCAGAGATATCCAGTTTGCCAGTGAACTCCAGCGCTCCAGTCGTGGAATTAATAGAGAATGCCCCGCTGTCGGTGCCCCCACTGATGCTGTAAGTCAGCGCGTCACTGTCGGCGTCGCTGGCGGTCACCTTGGTAACCGCAGTCGTGCCCTGGAATACACTGACCTGTGCTGTTGCCGCTCCCCCGTTGCTGGAGATCACCGGGGCATTGTCGTTCAGGTTGCGCAGATTCACGGTGATGGTCTGAAGGTCAGTGTTGTTATTTGCATCAGCGACCTGCACCTGCACTTCATAGCTGGTTTTGCCCGCTTCAAAATTGCGACCTGAGCTGCCAGTGAACGACAGTACACCGGTCGTCGCACCAATCGTGAACTCATTGCGATCCGCTCCTCCCACTATCGAATAGCTGAGAGTGTCACCTGCGTCCGGGTCAGTAGCCCGTACTGTGGTCACCACGGACTGGTTCTCGTCAACCTGCACGGTGGCAGTCGCAGCGCTGCCCGGTGCATTGATCACCGGAGCACTGTTGAGAACCAGTTCACCGCTGGTCGTGTCGCTGGTGCTGTTGCCAGCCGTGTCGGTGACTGTCGCCGTGACGCTGTAAGTGCCGTTGGTCAAAGCCGTCAACGTGCCACTGCTCGGAGTGGCGGTCGCCAGATTCAGGCTCCAGTTACCGGCGGTGGGAGTGACCGTGTAGGCTGCGCCACTCACAGTGACTTTCAATGTCTCACCGCTGCCCACCGTCGCCGTGCCACTCAGAGTCGGCGTCGCGCTGCTCGTCGTCAGGCTCGTGACCGTCGGTGTGGCAGGCGGAGTCGTATCAATGACCAGCTCACCCGTGCTGGTGTCACTGGTAGAGTTGCCTGCCGTGTCGGTGATCTTTGCCAGCACCTCGAACGTGCCATTCGTCAACGCCTTGTCAGACGGAATCGTCAGACTCCACACCTTGGTGGTGGCGTTATACGTCAGATCTGTCCCTGCCGTGTACGTCACACCATTCACGGTGACGCTCAACGTCTCACCAGTTCCCAGCGTAGCCGTACCGCTGATGACCGGCGTCGTGTCATTGGATGTCAGTGTATTGACAGTGGGCGGATCGGCAGGAGCATTCGTGTCGATCACCAGCTCGCTGTTGGTCGTGTCGCTGGTGCTGTTGCCTGCGGCATCGGTCACCGTGGCCGTGACGCTATAGGTGCTGCCATTGGTCAGAGCCGTGAGGGCGCCGCTGCTCGGGGTCGCCGTCGCCAGATTCAGGCTCCAGTTCCCGCCCGATGGCGTCACGGTGTAAGTCGCCCCGCTCACAGTCACCTTCAGAGTCTCGCCCGTGCCAACCGTC
>JAURWS010000047.1 GCA_030654835.1 Gammaproteobacteria bacterium
CCCTCCTGATGCAGCAGGCGATGGTGATGTCGGCACAGCAGCACGAGATTATCGAGCCTCGTCTCGCCGCCATCGCACCAGTGCTGCACATGGTGCGCGTCCACGTAGCGAGACTCGCAGCAGCCTGGGAAGCGGCAACCCTGATCGCGCATCTGCAGCGCGCGTCGAATTGAGGGCGGAATCGCGCGGGTCTTGCGGCCGACATTCAGCACATTGCCATTGGCATCCTCTAGCACGGGTACCAATGAAGCATCGCAGCACAGACGTCTGGCGGTGGCAGGCGACAGCGGCAAGTGATGAGCGCCGCTCTCGATTGAGCATTGATGCTCATTACCTCGCTCTATGTGAATCACCACCTGATATTTGTCGGCGGACGACAGCGGCTGCAATCCCTCCTCCATCGTGCTCATCGCCTGCTCCGCCAAAGCCAGCAATGCATCGACACGTTTCTGCGGGAACGTTTTTTCCGGGAGATTTGCAGGAACTTCATCTGCGGACACAGGTGGGTTCAGCGCGGCGACCATTGCTTCCAACGCTTTCATGAAGACGGCGCCGTCTTCCGGGGTCATCCGGCCACGCAGCACCAGCATCCCATCATCATCGAAGTAGCAGGTGAGTTCGCGCGCTTCGTACTGGCTCTCGGCACAACGATCATCCGTCAGGCTCTCGGCCCGGCGATATTTTCGCACCAGTTGCTCAACATGTTGCGCGGTGCCATGCAGCGCCACCTGCAACAGCATCTGTTCATTTTCCGGCGTTGCGGAACGGGTCATGGCGCGCACTTTGGAGTAGCTGATTGTGCCGGAGCGGAAGGCGTCATCGATGCCCGGAAGTTGTTGCAGGTTCTTCGCGACGCGCACTTTTTCGCGCGCAGCGCCCAGATCAATGCCGCAGTGGTAGTTCAACCAGTGCGCTGGCGATTTGATGCCGTAGCCCTCCCATGCGTCACGCTCGATGAGCGCAGCGAGACGGGTAATCTCGTCGCTGAGCGCGGCGTTGTCTTGCGGGATTAGAGTACGAGACGGGAGCTGTGACATGAGACGATTCCTCCTTGGAAAGGCCGCAAATGGATGGCTTTAAAGCACTGGTTATACGTACATATTATAGCTCTATCTCGATGATTTCGCTGCCAAATATGCACCTATATTTTCACGGATAAATATCAATCCAGTGTCACCGCCATCCACAATTCTGCCCAGAGCGCTCTCAATCAGCAGATCATAAAAAGTGATGCGTTCAAAAATATCAGTGATGAGAGATTGTTGCTCCTCGCCCGCTGCCACGGCGCGCCATGAGTTGACGAGTGCATGCCAAGGGATTGCTAATTGCCTTTTTTACGACTAATTTAAGGCATCGCGTTTCAAATCGACACCAAATGAAATCGGCTGAAAAGCGGCGTCATAACTGGGTTTTAGCATCTGCATAATCAATTTAACCGGACACTACTGATCTTATCGTGAAAATATCGCTAATGGCCGCAAAGGCGAAAAACGGGGTTATAGGCTGCGGTTTAGATATCCCATGGAGCGCCAAAGGTGAGCAGTTAAATAAGAGAACGCCCATGAAGCGCATTTATACACACGACAATATCGTAGTGTTGCACTCTGCAAAGAATGTTCTTGCATTGAACAACATCGAATCCTTCGTGAAGAACGAGCACACCATACCGGTTGGGGCCAGACATGGCATTAGCAACATTTTCCATGAACTCTGGATTCTGAATGATCAAGACTATGATAAGGCTTCAAGGGTGATTGAAACTGAGATTGTGAATCCAGAACCCAAGGCTTCGTGGATTTGTAGTAATTGTGGTGAGGAGAATGAAGGAAGTTTCGAAGTGTGTTGGAAATGCCAGGATGTGCCACTCAGCACATAGCCATCAGGTCAATGTGACCATCTCACTGCGTGTGTTGGTACACTAAAAATGGGCGTGTGCCTCAACGAAAATCATCAGAATTTGGAGTATTAGTAAGAATGTCCAATTCCCAACTAAGAAACCCACTTTCAAAGTGCGGGTAGTCCAGTGAAATACATATCATCGCAAGGCGGTTGTCTGTGCGGAAATACAAGATATGAACTTGTAAGTGAACCGATGATGCTGTACGCATGTCACTGTACTGATTGTCAAACCGCCACTGGAGCAAGCTGTGTTTTAGACATGAGAATTCCAAGCGATGGCATCAAAATAGTACTCGGCGATCCGAGGCCATATGAGAGGGCAAGGGCGGACGGCAGGAAAAAGTTAATATTTAGATGTTCGAGTTGTTTAACTGCGTTATGGGGGGCGCACCCTCTTACGAGAGGGTACATTACACTTTATGCGGGAACTCTCGACAACTCCTCGTCTCTCAGTCCGATCGGGCATATTTGGACTGACAGTGCCCAGTCATGGGTAACAATTCCCAGTGGTACGTTGAATTACGCTAAACAGCCATCGGATATGAAATTGTTCGAGGATGCTTGGAGGGATTCAAATGCGTAGTCAACGGCATCGCAGCGATCGCTTCTCCACCGCGTTTGCCGAGTGCGAAGTGTCAATCGGCCGCTGAAGCGTCAGTTCAATAGGAGTGAACATGCTATTTATGGTAATCGAAACATTCAAAGATAATGACATGCTTCCCATCTATCAGCAGCTTCAGGCTGGTGGTCGCAAGCTGCCTGATGGTTTGCGGTATATCGACAGTTGGGTGGAGCCAAATTTCGCTCGTTGCTTCCAGCTTATGGAAGCAGACGATCTCCGAACGTTTCAGAGTTGGGCTCTGAGTTGGCGAGGCTTTGGAGTCTCACTCGAAATCGTGCCCGTAGTCTCCAGCGCGCAAACTCGTGAAGTAGTTGCTCCATTTGTCGCTGCTTTACAAGAAGACAAATAACCATACGTTCTGCTGGTTAACATGGCGTTGAGGCCACACAACAAATGCCCCCGCATATCAACGTCAGGAACGCAGAAGGAGTTGACGCAGCATTGGCTTATGAAATACGTGAGCGGTCAATGCGGATGTACGTAGAGAAAACTTGGGGTGTGTGGAAGGAAGATGAAGCACGAAATCAGATCAGGGATGACATTACCTATCGTAGACTAAGCATCATTGAGGTTGATGATCAACCGATCGGGATGATGAGAGTCGATGAGCACAATACGCACTTCGACATCGACCAACTGTTCCTTCTGCCGCACAGTCAAAATCAAGGCATTGGCACCGCTCTCATACGCAGCGTCCTCAGTCGAGCCAAAGAGAGGGGGTTGCCGGTCAAGCTTTGGGTGCTGCGAGTCAATCCGGCGCGCAACTTGTACTTACGGCTAGGCTTCAAGGTGGTCATAGAAACAGACGAAAGTCTGCATCTGCAAAGCGGGGACTAATCATTTCCACACACGGATCGTGCTCATTAAGCAAATGTCATGCGAGGGTACAATGCTAGGCATCCATGATTACTGGTTGTTCGTAGCGACCGGCATCCTACTCAACCTCACGCCTGGGCAGGACACATTCTTCATCCTGAGTCGAAGTATTGCTCAAGGAACACGTATGGGTATCGCTTCAGCTTTGGGAATAAGTGCAGGGTCGCTTCTCCACACTACAATGGCAGCCGTGGGATTATCGGCAATTCTGGCGACATCAGCGTACGCGTTCATGGTCGTTAAACTTGTCGGCGCGGCATATTTGGTATTTTTGGGGGTGCGGATGCTCATGACGCCGGCGGTCGCCGAAAATTTGGCATCCAACACTCGTGCAAATTCGAGTCTGGTGGCATTTCGAGATGGCGCACTGACGAATATTCTTAACCCCAAAGTCGCGCTGTTCTTTCTTGCGCTGATGCCGCAGTTTATCGATCCTGCCAGTGATACAAAAGTATTGGCGTTCATCGCTCTAGGACTGACGTTTATTGCAACCGGCACTATTTGGTGTCTCGTTCTCGCAATTTCTGCTGGGAACGCTCGCGACCTATTCGTGCGTCGTCCGAAAATGCTGAGTGTTGTATCGAGAGTCGCCGGAGGATTATTCGTGATGCTGGGTCTGCGGTTGGCTATAAGCCGTCAGTGAGATAGCGGTCTGGCTTGAAAGCATAAGAGCATGCTCTGGAATTTTGATATATCGAACGCTCACAAAAATATCCAAAACCTACTGACGCATCCAGTCAGAGTCGGAGTATGAAGCCTAATTTATTCCTCATCACCACAGGATTTGTATTCAGCATTTCTGTTCAAGCACAACCTGACTCAAAAATTCTTGAAGAGTTTGAAGAATGGATAGAAACCTCGGCTTACGAAATTACAGAAACGTCTTTGGATGCTTCCAGCAGTGACCTAGCACCTATCGAGAGAATGATTGGGGATGCAAGAATCATTGGATTAAGTGAAGGTCTGCACTCCCCGGCTGAGCCGTTAGTGTTCAGAAATAGATTATTCAAATATCTAGTGGAAGATCTCGGTTTCAAGGCGATTGTCATCGAGTCAGGGATAGTGGAGAGCAAAGCTCTGAATGACTACGCGATCGGATTTGAAGACAGTCTTGAAAACAGTTTATCGAATGGAATCTCATATGGATTCGACCAGTTACAAGGAAATCATTCTCTCCTGCGCTGGATTCGAAGTCACAATGATTCTCTGCCTGATGGAGAGCAAAAAGTGCAGATTTTTGGGATGGATGTCTCGGGAAGCCCCCCAGGGCTAGTCGCAACCAGAAAGCCTGATGCCCCTTTAAGGTATACGCTGGAATATCTTGATAGTGTAGATGCGAAATCTGCGGAACTATTCAGAGAGCGTGTAGGCCCGCTACTCCCAATTTTGGCCTCCGGCAACGGCTATGGAATGCTATCTCAGTCTGAGCGCGACGGCCTGACAGCCAGTATCGAGGACATGATTTCATTGGTTGCGCGCAGGAAGCTCGAATATATAGCAGTCAGCACTGAATACGACTACTTATGGGGAGAGAGAGCAGCCATTGCAGCCAGGCAAACCGACTCATGGTTTCGACGCATGCCTCTAGAGTGGACGCCCTCTGGTGATTACACCTGGACGGCCGAATCTCAAAACATTCGAGATCGAACTATGGCGGAAAACTTCGACTGGGTGTTAGATCAACTGAATAGTACAGATCGAGTGTTGGTCTTCGCCTCTGTAAACCACATAGCTGCGGAACAGCATGAGCTGCCTCATTACCTTGTTGATCAAGGACAGCGCCAGTACAAACGAACTCCATTCGGTTACTATGCGAAAACCAAGTATGGAGGGGATTTCACTAACATATTGAACGTAGTGGGTAGCGGTGAAATTAAACCTTGTTTCCAGCCTGGTTCTATTCCGATCGCTATGGAAGTTCCCCGACCTGATTGGATTGATGCAAGATTTCATGATCATTCTATGGATGAATACTTTATCGATCTTAGAGACGCTCCTGAGGGAGTTTCTAATTGGCTATCTGAGGTCAGAGAACAACGAAACGCTCGGATTTCAGCATTAGGGTCATTCGATATTGTCTACTATATTGCTGAATTCACTCATGATTGCCTTTGACTTTTAGGAATTTTTACGCTTCAAGCGGACCAATGCATTATGGTGTATGGAGCATCAATGAATTACGAGATCAGAGAAGAAATTCCAAGCATAAAGACTTACATCGATATACGGCTGCAGTCAGGACTCTCCCGAAAGTCTGAGGATGCTGCAGCAAAAGGCCTTCCGAATACCATCTATGGAGTTGTTGTGTATTCAGGTGAAACCCCAATTGGTATAGGTCGCATTATTGGTGACGGAGGATGTTTCTACGAAGTGACGGATATAGCGGTTATACCAGCTCACCAGAAGAAAGGTGTAGGGGTAATGATAATGGAGGCGCTAGTGGAGTATCTCAAAAAGAATGCTCCGAGCACGGCCTATGTCAGTCTGATGGCTGATCACGGAACACCACAATTTTACGAAAAGTTTGGGTTTACCCTTTCGGAAATGCCGAAATCATCCGGCATGTATATGCGAATTGCATGAGCGAGCATAGCAATCATCATGGACAGAGAGACTCCGTAATATGTTGTTTGTGATCCGATTTACAGATTACCAGGACAGGAAATCTGTTCGTGACGAAAATCTGCAAGCGCACATTTCATGGCTGGCAGCTCGGAAAGATACAGTTTTAGTCGCTGGCTCTCTTCGTCCCAATATTGGAGAAAATCCTGTAGGGGCACTTTGGGTGGTTGAAGCCAGCGCCAAAGAAGAGGTCGAAAATCTATACAAGTCTGATCCATTCTGGGTAAGTGGCTTGCGAAAGGAAGTTGAAATTCTGCATTGGTCGAAGGCATTCCCAGATCAACAGGTTTTGGTATGAAAGAAGCCCCTCATAAAATCGGCATCACAGTGACAAGCATTGCTATAGAAAGCGACCACGCAGGCTTCGAGTACAAAGCTCTTCTCAAGTCTCATCTTGAGTCAAACGGCATCAAGGTTGAGGATTTCGGAACGGACTCTCCCGCGCCGGTCGATTACCCAGACTTTGTTCGTGCTGCGGCGAGATCAGTCGTGGAGGGCAAAAATATCTTAGGCATTATTGTAGGCGGAAGTGGGAACGAAGCCATCGTTGCCAATAGGCACATAGGTATTCGATGTGCTGTGGTCTGGAATGCACAAACAGCTCGTCTTGCAAAAGAGCACGGCGACTGCAACATGATCGCGATTGGCCAGCGCATGATGTCCAAGGAAGAAGCGGTCGCCGTCGTAGATGCTTGGCTGTCCGCTGAGTTCAAAGGTGGCAGGCATCAAAGACGCATCGATCAGATTGATGAGTAGAGTTTCTTGGCAATCCTGAGTCTTAAGCTGCTCGAGTGGATCGATATCCTTAAATCACGGAGAGAGAAATGAATACCCTTTTTCCTCAACTAGAAAATGCGCAAGGCCCCTTCACAGCAGTATCGGTGGGACAGGTAAATGATCTTCCGGCATTCGCCAGAGTGATGCAGGGCTTCGAGGGTCCGTTCCATATTCACGTAGCGTGTGACGAGATGTTCATAGTGCTTAGCGGCATCGTGCATTTGGATTTCGAGTCGAGCTCTGTGTCGATGGGCCCAGGTCAGTCCTACACAGTGCCCGCCGGTGTGAAGCACAGATCGAGAGTGCCGGACCGCGCGGAATTGATCGTCATTGGCGGCAAGGACTGAAGTCACTACATCCAGCAAGCGCGTTAGGAGCCCCACCGTTGCCGAGCGACATCACGTTTGAGCCTGCCGAAGCGGCTGATGCAGAAGCATTGGCAAATATCCGGGTAGAAGCCATGCGAGAAAGCCTGGAGCGCGTCGGTCGATTCGATCCACAGAGAGCCAGAAGCAGATTTCTCAGCGGCTTCTCCCCAGATCACACTTTCCACATATTGCTTCTCGGTGAGAGGGTGGGGTTCTATGTCGTCAAGCCAGAAGCCAGCGGTCTTCTTCTGGATCATCTCTATGTCAGACCTGCCCACCAGAGTAAAGGCATAGGTGCAGCAGTATTGGCCGAAGTCTTCGCGCTTGCCGACCAAGCCGGCGTTTCGGTGCGGGTCGGTGCTCTGAAAGAAAGCGATTCAAATAGTTTCTATGTCCGACATGGATTCGTTTTGGTCGAGCAGGCGGAGTTCGATAACTACTATGTTCGTCGTGCTGGCGCTTTAAGTTGACGGTGATACCAATAAGTCGTATCAAGTGAGTGCGTCAGATAGTTGAACTGATTGGAGGTAAAAAATGGCAAAAGAAATTGATCGTTATACCTACAGAGTGACTTGGTCTGAAGAAGATCAGGAGCATGCCGGGCTGTGTGCCGAGTTCCCTGGTCTGAGCTGGCTGACAGAGCATCCTGAAGAGGCTCTGAAAGGGATTCGTCAACTGGTTCATGACTGCGTTGAAGACTTGCGTCAGAACAACGAACCCGTACCAGAGCCTTTGTCGCCAAAATAATGCAGAGGCAACTAGCGGAGTTGGAGATCACTGAATGGCTATAGAAACCCATATCCTGGATGCGAACAGGAAACTGACGCGCCATACCTCTCAGCTGCTGACCATTGCGCCTCTTGCAGCTAGAAAAGCGGCCGAGCTTTTGAATGCTGATGGGATTGATATATCAATCAGTCCTTTCAAGCCAGGCGATGCACCGGCTTCGGGTATCGGCGGTTATTCATTCTCTCCCTACAGAATTGAGTTGCTTCTTGATAGCGGGCGTGAAGACCTTTCCGAAATTATTGCGCGGGAGCTGCCTGCAGTTTTAGGCCATGAAATGCACCACTGTGTCAGATCTCTGAGCAACCCTAATCCTTTGACTCTAGCGGAATGCATCACGACAGAGGGGCTGGCAACTCATTTTGAATTGCAGATGAACGGAGGAGAACTGCCGTCTCTCTTCAACAGCTTTCCTGATGTCCATTGGCGAGAGCTACTTGAAAAAGCACAGCCATTACTTGAAGAGAAGGTGTTTTCGTTTACAGATTGGTTTTTGGGTACTGATCCTGAGAGACTTCCCAAATACACCGGATATTTGATCGGATTTAAAGCGGTGTCTCATTACAAAATTTCAAGGCAATATTCTGACTTGGCGATGATGAATCTGACAGCTGATGATCTATTTAAATGCCTGAGAGCAGATTTGGTCTGATTAATGATAGCGTCCTGTGGCGCAAGGGTAAGGTTATTGATGAACACGAAAATAAAATACACGGACGAGCCGATTGGTAAGATCGAAATCGTTCCGGATTTTTTGCCCTCACCGGAAGAGCTAATTTTCAGAGATGAAGAAACGTGGGCAGTGAGTGCTACTGCCGACGCCGACTCATCCAGTAGTTCGGAAACTGTCTGAAAAGAGCGAATGCTATAACGATCATTTCGTCGTTATGGTGAAACATCAGAAGGGAGAACGGGAAACGGTGCAACGGTAGTCTTTTCGCGCCGAGCCTCGGCTGCTCCGCTTCGTATCAGAGCGCCGCCGTTTCAAGTTCTTCCGCAGTTTCCTTGCTGACTTTTACCTGCAAAATTAGACTCCTATGCGGGATCTCACTCGCTTGATCACTTCGTCGGCATCATACAGTTCAGCCTTTCCCAACTCTACTTCCTGGATTCTTCTGCATATCTCAATGTCCCATGCCGCCGCTATGCAGTGAGGCACCAGAGTGATTGTCGGATAGGCTCTTGCTGGATGTGCGGCCTGTCCTCATGAAATGGGGCGCATATTCAAATTCCCTGCTATAAATTTCCTGTAGTTCTCGCAAAAAATCCCTCTATATAAAATTGTTGATAAAATATAAGTAAATATATATATTCCGTCATGAAACCCATTAAATTTGTTGGCACAAGCTTGCACGCCTTGAAAGACTTCCCGGTCGATGCCCGCCGGGATGCAGGTTTCCAGTTGCACTTTATTCAAGTGGGGCAGAAGCCGCCCGATTGGAAACCAATGAAGACGGTGGGTTCCGGGGCTATTGAGATTCGAATCCACCGGAATGGAGAGTGGCGAGTCGTTTGTGTGGCGAAGTTTGAGAGTGCTGTTTACGTCCTGCACGCCTTTAAAAAAGAGACACAAAGTACTCGCGCGGAGGATATTGCTCTTGCGCGAGCGCGGTACAGAGAGATTGAGAATTATGAAAAATCAAAGAGAAGAGTTGGGAAATAATATTTTTCTTGATCTCGGTTTTGATCCGGCGGAGGCGGTTGTCCTGCAAATGCGCGCCACGCTGATGAGCGATTTACGCGCCTATATTGAAACTGAGAAGCTCACCCAGGCAGAGGCCGCCAAGCGCCTTGGCATTGCCCAGTCCCGCGTGTCGGATCTTGTGAATGGGAAGTGGGATAAGTTCAGCCTTGAAATGCTCATAACTTTTGAGACGCGACTGGGGCGAACTGTGAGTGTGCAACTGGCAGCATAGGCGCTGCTGCATTCAGGAGGTTCGGGTGCTCCCAACTACGGGCACCCGAACCTGGCGATCCTTACTCAAGTCCGCCTGACCAATGCCCCTACGAGCTTCCGAACGACCGGCGACACCACGCTGATCACCGGAAACGCGACCGCGAATGCAAACGACCACGCCTTCAGCCAGACGAGAAGAATTCCCTCCACGAATCCGACGTTGAACAGCGTAATCACCATCGACATGATGCATGACATGAGCCGCGACATAAATAAGGCAAACAAATAGCTGCCGTGAGTCAGGATATTTTTCCGCGCTTCAGTGCGTTGTCCAATGATCTGAACTTTGTAAAGCACATGGTGCTGGATGGTCAGGGCGTCGCGCTGCTGCCGAGTTCCGAGACGAAGGCAGAATTGCTCGCGGGGACCTTGGTGCGAGTATTGCCGCAATGGCAGGGGTTGCCGCGAGAGATTTATGCGGTCTGGCCCAGCGGCCGGTTGTTGAACAAAAAGTCGCTGTGCTTGCGCGAGCACATGAAGCACTATATTGGCGAACATTGTGATTAACAACAACCGGAGATGGATATGAAAACAAGAAGATTGTTCATCAAGACAGGTTTGGCCGCAGGGGCGCTGCTCATGGGCGCACACATGGCGATGGCACAAATAGTACCGCTGGATGCCAATGGCTTCATGGTCGCGAAGCCCGAGACGATGTTGCCGAAAGAAGGGTCGCGCACGGTGAATGTGCTGGGGAACCCGAGTGAGCCGGGGCTCTATGTGGTGCGCATCACCTTTCCGGCGGGGCAGGGCAGTCGTCCGCACTTCCATACACAGGCGCGCTACATCACGGTGATGAAGGGGACGTGGTATGTGTCTTCCGGGCCTGGCTCCGATGTCTACAATCCGGATCAGATGACAGCGGTGCCTGCTGGTACCTTCCTGTACCAGCCGCCCAATGGCCATCACTACGACATGGCCAAGGACGAAGAGGTGACAGTGCAGATCATGGGCATGGGGCCGGTGGAAACCACCCAGATCGCCCAGCCCTGATCCGGACCGTTCAGTTCAATCGAGTTATATCCCTTGCGTCCTCGGACCGTACACGGGCATTGGTTTTCCGAACTCCAATGCGCCGAGGTCCGGGGCGTCACCATCAAAACCATCGGTAATGTTCGGAATCGCGATGCCGGCATCGACAGCGATTGAACCTTCCTTCAAGTTGAAATCCAGCGCACGGGCATCATGGACACGCTGCACCGTGGCGAGATCTTTGGCATCGAGCTCCGGCACATTGACGAAGTCATCGTAATAGATCAGCACGCTGTTGCGGTCCTGCCCGGTGGCGTCCGCGTATTCCTGAAGCGTCGCAAACGGGCGCAGCACCAGGGAGTCGCGCGTGCCATCGCCCACGCCGTCGACCTGTGCCGGAGAGTTCCAATGGAACGATGCCTCGACACCGGGGTTGGGGCGGAAGCCGTTGTAGTCGGAGGTGCTGTAGCCGGTATTGGTCGTGACGTTGAAGATCGCCGGTTGCGCGTTCTGGCCGAGGATGACGTTGTTGCGCCAGTGCAGGTTCGCCGAGGTGCCGGTGACGGATTCGGTGAAGATGGTGTTGTTGTAGTAGATCACGCCGGGTGAACCGCTGGACATGCGCGTTGCACCGCCGGGGGCGTGATAGACGATGTTGCGAATCCAGTAGACCGGTCCGCCGCCCGAGGGCTGGTTGCACATCGGGTGGGACGCGGAGTTGATCATGATGTTGCGCATCACGCGAATGTTGTGCAGGCCACCGTCGATCTCGATGGCGTTGTCGTGAAAATTGCTCATGTAGTTGTTGTAGAAATCGATGGCCACGGGACGCAGATGCCAGTAGTCCCTTGGAGGATATTGCGGTCCCTCCACCGCATGCGAGCCGTCGGGATTCCCATAGGTCTCGACATCGATACCGTCATGGAAATCCTGAATGTGGTTATAGGCGACGACATGGCCCGGTCCGTAAATTCGCACGGCGGTGTAGGACGTCATCACCGGAGGGAAGGTCTGCCCATCGACGCCGCCGAACTGCTGCCAGAAGGCGCCGTTCCATCCCATGACGTGATTAGGATCGAGGCGGCCGAGGAAGACGTTGTCGAGAATGGTGAAGTCGCTTGATCCTGACCAGTTGGTAAAGATACCCATGCCGATATCTTCGAAGCGCGAGTTCTTCACCGTCAGCCCCTTGGAGCCCGCGATAAATTGCGTGCCTGCCCAGATCGCGATGTCGGTGTTGCGGAAGGTGATGCCTTCGAAGTAGTTGTAGTCGGCTGCCTTGGTGTTGAAGAGGTTGAAGTTGCCGCGTCCGTCGATAATGACTTCGCCGTCACCAGCCGCTTTGATCACGATAGGCCGTTCTGCCGTGCCGTCGGCGGTGAGATAGTAAGTGCCTTCGAAAGTCGTCGTGGCGTTGTAGCGGGTGTTGTTGGCGTAGAACTCGTAGAAGTAGGCATAGGTGCCCGCGTGCACCAGAATCACATCACCGGGTTTGACGCGCGGTCTGCCACCGGGAGCCGAGTCGCCCGCGCCGCAGCGGTAGTTGTACGCGCACATGATGCCGGAGAACGAGGGCTCCTCGCGCGGGCCTTCGTAGGTGGAAGGGTAGACGTGATACACGGCACCCCCTTCTGCGGGCACTGGCTCGGGGCGGGTGCTGACGGTGACGATCTTCGTCGCCTCGCTAGCCGGACCGGCGACGCCATCGGGATCACTCAACTCGAAGCGCGCCTCGTAGGGCGTGCCCGGTTCGAGATCGAGAATGCTGCCCGCGAACATCGGCGGCGACACGAGATCCCAGATATTCTCCTGATAGACCTGCTCACCGTTCAGACGCAGCAGCGGCATGCCCGGCAGCCAGGCGCTTTCGCCGACGCGGCGATAGGACACGGCCACTTCGGAGTTGCGATTCTCGTCGCCCTGAATGTGCCACTCGAAGCCGAGGTTGATCAGCGTGGGGTTGTTGATGACCAGCTCGCCGGGACTGACCTGGTTAGTCGCTTGATCGGCGTTCTGTGCCCAGCTCTGCAGCGGGGTGAGGCCAGCCAGCACGGTCAGCAGCACACAGCCGCCGAGGGTCTTGCTTGGGTTGGTCGACATGCGCATGGGGATCTCCTTGTTTTTCTTCTTCGTTGCGGTGCGGATGGGCGGCAGTAAGCCACGCGGAGCAGGGGGCGGCAAGGCGTTTGCGGTGAAGTGCCAATGGGTGCTTTCTGCAGAACTGGTTGTGAAAGAGCGAGGATTCGCCACGCGGCGGGAATCGGAATTGTGGGCTATCTTAGTATTCATGAGGTGTGCTGAACATCACGGCGAAGTTGAAAACCATGGTTGACACGCCCTAAGCTTGTTAATTAAAGTTCACACATGGGAAAGTAGCAGGAGATGTGAGGGTGACGATCAAGACTTCGCTTTGGGATTCAGCCGAGCACCTGAAAAACGACGAGGACATAAGGCTCTATCTGGAAGCTTGCATTGAAGAAGGGGGTGACGATCCTGTCTTCATCTTGCACGCACTAGGTGTCGTTGCCCGTGCAAAAAACATGAGTCAACTTGCTCGCAATACTGGATTGACTCGCGAAGGCCTGTATAAAGCCTTGTCGCCCGATGGCAATCCGAGTTTTATCACTGTGGCAAAAGTTGCCAGGGCCTTGGGTTTGCAGATCAGTCTGCAGATGGGGCATTGAAATTGTCTGTGGAATTTATGTTTGCCTGATTTCCCCCTATACTCTTCCTGCATCCAGAGGACAGAGCACAGCCTCCCGTTGAGTATCCGAAGCTTATGGCACCTGAAACGTTCAACCTACTTACCGAGGACAATATTCCTCATCTGAATGACGCTCCTGTTAGCGAAGCTATACTTCAAATTCGCTTTGATTCAGAAGAAGATTTCGAGATTGAGCGACTCAGCGCAGCCAGAGAAATACTGTCTTCGAAATTTCCGAATTTCAAAGAAAAATATTCCACTCAAATGTCATTGAGGTTTGATGAGGCTGGAGATCAAATGCCGACTACAACCGCTGAAAAGGATCTCGCGGGGTATATGGCCTATAACGATGAGGGAACGTTGCGAGTCGTATTTGAAGCGAATTCATTTACATTCAGCATGTTGCCCCCATATTCAAACTGGCTGTCCTTTAAAAAAGAAGCTGAATCAATTTGGGACAGATGTAAGGCTTTGTACCCCAAAGTGAAGTTTACGAGAGCAGCGCTTCGCTACATAAATGAAATTTCTATTCCTTTGGATGAAAATGGGCTTTTAGAGTTTGACGACTACTTGACCACGCCACCAAAGTTTCCTGAACAAATGGGAGAGTCGATTGAAGGATTTTTTAGTCGAATTGTCATTGTCCTGGAGAGCATTAAAATCAAGGTGATCGCAATTCAGTCTTTTTCCGAGGTGGATCCATCAGGTTTCGTAAAAGTAATACTCGACAATGATGTTTATCGGGAGGAAATCAACGATTTCACTGAGAGAGATCTTTGGGATCTATTTGATACGCTTAGAGACGTAAAAAATATCATCTTCTTTAGCAGCTTAACGGAAAAAGCGAAGGAGCATTTGAAATGAATTCTCTTACTTTGTCGCGGGAAGGTTTGGGCTGGGTAGACTTGTTTCCTAAGACACCGGGATTCAGCGAGCAGGCAGCTAAAACCAGAAACAGAGCCGCTGATGCA
This sequence comes from Gammaproteobacteria bacterium, assembly GCA_030654835.1. Classification (GTDB taxonomy): domain Bacteria; phylum Pseudomonadota; class Gammaproteobacteria; order Pseudomonadales; family Pseudohongiellaceae; genus UBA5078. The sequence continues at coordinate 14,555 of JAURWS010000047.1, forward strand.
CAGCAACACTTGGCTGAAAGTGCATATGCCTGCAATCCGCGAAGAAAATTTGACGAAAATATTCAGACAATTCTTTCTGAGTGCGGTAGTAAGAATTGGGACGGCTATGGTGCAGAGGCTATTTCACGGGAAGCTCTGCTCAACGCCATACACTTTTATCATGAGAAACTGCAGAGTGATGTCCCGTATCCAGAATTGACTCCCGAGCCTGATGGCGAGGTTGCTCTTGAATGGTATGGCCATGGCGGTTCTTCATGTTCGATTAGCTTTAGTGAGAAAAATTACGTTAGTTTTGCTAGTGTGATAAAGGGCAGTCGGGTAAGAGGAGCAGCGGAGGCATCTGACATCAATGTTAGAGTTATTAAAGAGCTTATTTCGAAAACCGTCCAAACCGGCCACACTCGAAGATGGTGAGACGGTAGCAAGATTTGTCTTTTCTTCCTCGCACTTTAGTTCCACTAAAGGAATTGTGAAGGGAGCTGCTTTTATGCCTGCTCCCGATAATTTGAAAACCTCTGTGTTTAGAAAATCTAGAATGGATTCTTCGGAATATCAATCGATCAAAGAGAAAGTGCTCACCCAAAGGAGAAAAATCAATTCGGGCTGTTCAATAAAAGTAACTGCAATTGTTAGCCTTGAATCTATAAGGCAGACAGGCCTGCAATTGAATCCAGAGGAATCGGAATATCGTTGGCACGCTGATATTGAAGGCTGGCCCTCGCATGATGATGAGAGTAAAAGCAAAACGAAAGAACTAGCGCAACTTCTAGCGCAAGCTGCAGCATTGGAGCAGTTGTCGAATGCGTGACGTTCGCTAAAAAGCCTCGCTAAGCGACAGCCAGTAGTTCTCTGCTTGGCAAGGCAGCTTATGAATTCATTCCTTACTGACATCAGCATCGGCACCGCCGTGTTCGCCTCGACCAACATCGACGACCTCTTTCTGCTGGCGGCTTATTTTGCCAATCCGCAGATACGTCGTCGTGCGATCGTGGCCGGGCAATTCCTCGGCATCGGTGCGTTGATTCTTGCGAGCGTGCTCGCGGCCGTATTTGCGCTGGCATTGCCGGAGGGCTGGGTGGCGCTGCTGGGGCTGGTGCCATTGCTGCTGGGAGTCAGGGCGCTGCTGGCATTGCGCTCAGCAGAGGAAGAATCGGCCGAAGCGGACAACGTTCAGAGTAACGTGCGTGGCTGGATTGCACAGGCGCTGTCCATCGCAGGCGTCACCATCGCCAACGGTGGCGACAACGCCGGTGTCTATGTGCCGCTCTTCATGAATGCGAGTGAATCGATCGTCACCTATGTGTTGATCTTCGCAGTGCTGACCGGCGTGTGGTGCGCGCTGGGCCATGCGCTCGTCAACCATCGCGTGCTGGGTTCTGTCATTAAACGTTACGGGCACCTGGCGCTTCCTTTCGTGCTGATGGCGCTGGGGCTCTATATTCTCTCTGGCGCGTTGGTTCTGCTGAGCTAAACGCGCGGGACTATGACGCTGACTTGCTAGAATCAGAGTCATGTACTACTCTCGTGACTATATGGCATGACTAGTCTGCAAAACGGAGGTGGATGATGAACACAGACTTGGTATCGAAATCACTGTTCAAGGCCAAGGCATTGGATTACCTGCGACGGGTGGAGGCGACCGGCGAGGCCGTGGTCGTCACGGACAACGGTCGGCCCACGGTTGAGATTCGACGCTATCGATCCGATACGCGAAGCCCGCTGGAGCGTTTGCGTGGCAGCGTTGTTGCCTATCACGAGCCGTTCGAGTCTGTCTCCGAAGGGGAATGGGAAGCGCTGAAGTGATCGTACTGGATACTCATGTCCTGGTGTGGTGGGTTAACGGCGACGCTGGGCTCTCAGCGGCAGCCGAGACGGCAATTACTGAGGAGATGAGAAGCCCTGAGGGACTGATTCTAGTGTCTTCCATTAGCGCCTGGGAAATTGCGCTGCTCATTCAAAAGGGACGCTTGCAGCTGAGCACCAACGTGGACGACTGGCTCAGCGCAGTGCAGGAGATTCCTGCGGTGAGGTTTGTCCCTGTGAATAATGATATAGGCGTGCAGTCGACGAGACTCCCGGACGAATTTCACCCGGACCCTGCAGACAGGATAATTGTTGCCTTGGCTCGGCACATGTCGGCGCCACTGGTCACGGCGGATGCCAGAATCAGAGCCTATCCGCATGTCAGAACAATTTGGTAGCTCGTTGTTGAGCTGTGGAAGCGTACCCAAAGGGTATAAAGGCCCGCCCGCGACTGAATCTCGCACAAAAGAAATCGCGTGCAGGCGCGCTCCCACAACAGTTATGAGCGAGGTTTCTATGAAATTTCTGGTTTTTCTCGGCAGTGCCCGTCAGAGCACGCCGCCCGCTCCAGCCCGGCTTGGTCTGCGCGTCGCGCGTGCCTGTGTCATGCACTTTCAGCGTCATCACCCGGAGCATTCCGTGGAGTTGATCGACCCCTTGGATTTCAAACTCGACGCCGTCTTCAAGCCGCACTTCGCCTATGCGCGTGGCGCTGCGCCGTCCGATCTGCAGGTGCTCGCGGAGAAGATCAGCGCCGCTGATGGCTACGTCATGGTGAGCCCGGAATACAACCACACCATGAGCCCGGCGCTCGGGCATCTGCTCAACCATTTCGGCAGCTCGGCGTTCGCTTACAAACCGAGTGCGATCGTCACCTATTCGGCAGGGCAATGGGGTGGCGTGCGAGCGGCCGTGACGATGCGCAGCGTCCTCTCCGAACTGGGTTGTCTGCCGGTGTCGGCGATGATTCATGTGCCCAAGGCGCAGGAGGCCTTTCAGGAGGACGGTGAGGTGATGGCAGGGCAGGACGCACTGCGCTGGGCCGAATATCTCGGCAGGTCTTTCCTGCAGTTGGAGTGGTGGGCCGCCGCAACAAAAGCGCAGCGCGGTCTCATCGATCCGCACAAGCTGGTGAAGGATTTCAAACGCGACCCGTCCCAGAGAAATGCACCGGGTTGATTTGCCCGAGTGGGAGCCTGCCCGTGTGGGAGCCTGCCCCGCAGGCGACAGATTTAGCAACCGCCTGTCGCCTGCGGGACAGGCTCCCACAACGTTTCAGCGGGTGCTTATTCCAACGGCACCGCAATCGCGCGGAACGGCAGCAGCGGAGTGCCTGCCGGAGCACGCATCCCCGCGAACTGCGCTTCGACCACATAGGCAGTCTCACCCACCACAGTGACCGCCACAGCGCCGCCGGGGAAACCCTCTTTCAGGGTGGTCAGCTTCGCAGAATCTCCATCGATGAGCGCGTGCGACAGTCGTCCGCTTTCGCCACCCTCGACGATCAGCAGCTCATTGTCGCTGGTGCTGCGCATGCCGTCAGGACGCGAGATCGGACGGTCCAGCGTGATCTCCACGGTGTCGCCCGCTGCGCCGCCCGCTTCGATGTCCACCGCGAACAGTTTGCTGGTGGCCAGCGCGTTCACGAACACGCGATCACCCAGCACGGCCACCCCGTCGAGCACATCGCCAGTCGCGCCGAACGCACCATCGCCGACCCACACTTCAAGCGCGGTGCCACCTGGCGCCAGGCGCAGCAGCTCCATGTTTGGCGTGTCGGTCGCGTAGGCAGCGCCTTCCGCATCCACAGCGATGTCATTGCAGCGCCCGCCCGCAGTCGGCAACTCATAGCTGCCCTTCGGCGCGCCGGTGCTCAGGTCGAAGGCCAGCAGGGCCGAGGGTGGTGGGTTCGGTGTCGCTGGCGGGTTGGCAGGATTCGAGCAGACCCACAGCGTGTTGGACGCATTGTCCGCGAACACGCCGAGCACGCTCTGCAGTCCGCCCACGCCCGTCGCGATCCACGGCTGAGCATCGGTGCTTGCTGCGCCCGGCTGAGCGCGCAGCACAGCGGAGAGGCCGATGCTGCCGAAGTAGACAGTGCCGTCGGCGGCGGAGGTCAGGCTCTCGGGGAAAATGCGCTCGCCGAGAATCTGGATGTCCTGCGCGCTGGCAGTGTGAGCGGCCATCAACAGGCCAGCGGCGAGCACGCAGGCAGCGCGTTTGGTGAAGGTGTTGGTCATGAGCTTCATTCCTTTGGTTGGGTTGGGGAAAAGGCGAGCGGGGCGTCGGCCACCCTGCGTGGTTGCGCCGATTATGGTCATGACAGATACTTCAGGAAAATCCTTTCGAGGGCAACACATGAATATTGCAGAGATTATCCCGCAGGATGATTGCGTCCTGCTTATCAAGTCAGACGATGGGCGAACTGGTTACTTTGATGTGAAGCCTTATCTGGACTCAGAGGCCTTCTCGCCCCTGAAGGATGCCGTCGAGTTTCGTAAAGTCAGCAACGGAACGTATTTCATAGAGTGGGGATGCGGGGCAGATCTTTCGGCTGACACGATTCAGGCGCGATGGGCTGAGGTCGCGAGGAATGGACGCGTCTGATAGGCCCATTAGCTACTTGATCCTATGGCTGAGTCGACCAGCACGAGAGTCATATAGAGAAGAATTCAAATGAAAGGAATCAAAGCATTCTCACTCCTCACTTTCTGCGTGCTGCTCCTGTGCAGTTCAACCTTGCAAAGCGCAGAACTCGCCATTGATGGCCTCGTCGAATTTGATCTGATTGGCATCTATGACGTGGAAGCTGTGGAGCCTGACCAGTTTGCGGAGGAAAAGTACCAGATCACAGCCGACGCCTCTGGCCATGTGTACACAGTGTCGGTGGCGGGCGGCCGGAGCCGACAAGGTGTGTCGCTATATTTCGGGCAAGCGTTGGTGAGCATTCCCGCAATACATGGCTATCAGCTGTTGTTCAAAACCGAGTCCTTTCCATATGGTTTCATATTCAAAAAGCCTCAAGGATATCTGATCGAGTACATGAAAGACTTTTATGGGGGCATCGGGGTGTTTATTCGCATAGAGACCGTGGACGATGACTATTTGACCGCCGTGCATGAGGCGCTGGATATTCTGTCGCGGTTTAGGCCAGCGGAATAAACATCGCATTTAGCCTCGTGCCTTGAATATGATCTGGCAAAGGCTGAAAGCAACTTTCGCAGAGCTACCAAAAAAGAGGCCGATTATTATGCGTAAAGAATACGATTTTTCTAAAGCCACCAGAGCCAAAGATGTCCCCCATCTTGCAAAGCTTAAAGAGGCTTCTCAGGGCAGCACCAATACCATCATGCTTGATAACGATGTCCTTGAAAATTTTATGATTCGCGAAGAACTTTCAGAGCACAATAATGCATAAAAAAATGGAAGCACTCGAACGCGGTGAACTCACCCGTCGCATGGGGAGAATGCAGTGAATGCGCTTGATACTAAATCACGTCGCAGCCCGTTGCAGAGCTTCCTGTGCCCAAGCATTGAGGCTCTTCCCTTCCGCTTCGGCACGCATGGCTGCCTTGGCGTGAATGCCGGGGTCAATTCTCAGCATCAGCTTTCCAGAATACGGGCGCTACGGTTTGCGATTCAATTTCTCGCAGGCTTCCAGATAATCATCCACGGCCTCTTCAAATTCCTTCCTGAGTTCTGCGACGGATTCCGCGTGAAAACCGATTAGATCCTGGATGCCAGCGAGATGCCCCACCAGGCACTGATCTTCATCGCTGTATTCGATGCGAGCTGAGTAGCACTTTGTAGTGCATCATGTTTATGGTGTTTCCCAGCTAGATGTGAAAAATCTCGGAGGATGTTCGGTTTGATGCAAGCGCTATCTGATAGCGCTTCAAGAGAGTCATTGCTATCCACGCCACTTCGATAAGTCCCATCAACAAATAGGGCAGGGAGATTTCGTTAGTGGCAATGTCATGAAAGGAATGTAAGCGAGAGGGTGCAGGGGTTTGCGTATGAGGACGATCGAAAGGTGTAGGTTCTCCATGGATTGTGGATTCTCACCGAATAAATTCTGTGCGGAGCAAGTTCAGGATCTAGCGTGCACGCCTTCCAGGCATCCGAAAAAAGACATTCCAAATAAGGGGTTGTTTTAGTGGAGGAATCCGGGTTACATTCCCGTCAAATAAATAAGTTAAGTGTGCGTCTACACTATACAAATATTGAACATCATGATGAAGCCTTGCGCCTTGATTCTGCTCTTCCTTGGAATTCTGTGGACTGTACACATCAGAGCCACCACAGACGATTCGTTCGATGCAGAATCGGGTGTCGTGTTTACTGGAGATTCTGCTTCTAGTTTGGCTGTCATGGCAGGAGCGGAAGTGGAGCCGCTATGGGAACCGAGCAACATCGAGATCTCGGAACTTGAGGCTGCACTTGCCGTAACTGTGAATGAAAAGCTCGGTGACGAATGGCAGGCGCGACGAAATCGACCTCTGGTGCGTGACTACTTTCGCCAGTATGCTGGCATTACCCTGCAAGGTAATAAACTCATCTTTATTAACGGCTTCCATAGGTCCCACGTTGAACAGACTGCTCGCTGGTTGGCTGAGCCGCACACAGAAAACGAGCTTAGGTACTTTCCGCCCGAGGCACGAAATGAAGCATTTTGGCGCTTCATGCGCGTGGTAGTCGCAGACGGAGGAGAGTACTTTTTTCAGGCGATCTACGACCCGAAGAGCAAACGCATTGTAGGGTTCACCTTCAATGGATATGGAGGATGATATATAACATGCGTTTCTGAGCGACAAAAGTATGTTCGCATCTGGCGTAGTAGTTCTTACAAAGTCCATTAAAGTCACGGGCTCACCAAAAACATACTCCGTTCTTGCATCCAGTGGCGCTCAGACAACCCGAAGTTTTTGCTCAAACTGCGGGAGTCCCTTGTTCATAGCCGGCGAAGCGATGCCGGATTTCACATCCATACGCTTCACAACGTTTGATGATCCCAGCGATTTTAGTCCGGCGTTGGACATTTGGACGTCAAGCGCAGTGTCGTGGGTTTGTTTGAATCAGGAGTTGCCGCATTTTCCGCAGTCGCCGATGCCAGGCACAAACCAGTAACGAGATGCTAGTCGTGCTCGCGTTCATAGGCTTCTACCAGAGTGACCATCAGGTCCAGCTTCTCGCCCTCAGACGTACCAGCCTCTGCCCCCATCAGCCCATCAATCTCTTTCAGCGCTGAGCGATACTCAGCCTCTGTCGTAATTACCTCTGTACCCATTTCCAGCTCTCCTGTTTCCAATCACTTGAACATCGACCCGCCAAGCATAGTCCACCCACGCCCCGGAGCAGAAATCCCAGTCGACGATCGCCATGATCACTGCGTTGAGCCCGCGCCCCCTGCAAGAAATCTATTCCCGCCAGACCTTGAATCCCACCCCCAAGCCGCCATCTAATACCCCCATCAAGCCGCCCCCGATGCGGCGCCAAACAGGAGCCTTTTCACCATGAACACACGCCAATACTGGCTTCCCTTCGTCGCTCTTTTGGGCCTGCAGCTGGCCACTGGCAGCGCGATTGCGCAGCAGGATTACGCCACTTTCAAGACCGATGATGAGGCGAACAATATCGAGGTCTTCAAGCAGGCCAGTCCGTCGGTGGTGTACATCACCAACTCGCGGCTGGTGCAGCGTTCGTACTATTCGTTGAACCCGCAGGAGGTGCCGCAGGGCAGTGGGTCGGGTTTTGTGTGGAGCAAGGATGGCTATGTGGTCACGAATTTTCATGTGATTCAGCAGGCATCGCGTCTAACAGTGACGCTGCAGGACGGTAGTGCCTATGACGCCGAGGTGGTGGGTTATGAGCCGGACAAGGATCTGGCTGTGCTGCGTATCGATGCGCCACAGGAGAAGCTGACGCCGATCCAGGTAGGCGATTCGTCGCTGCTGGAAGTGGGGCGCAAGGTGATCGCCATCGGCAATCCGTTCGGGCTGGATACGACGCTGACGGTGGGGGTGGTGAGTGCGCTGGGGCGCGAGATCGATTCGGTCAGCCGCCGCAAGATTCGTGATGTGATTCAGACCGATGCGGCGATCAACCCTGGTAACTCCGGCGGCCCGCTGCTCAATTCACTGGGGCAGCTGGTGGGCGTGAATACGGCGATCTACAGTCCGACTGGCGCCAGCTCCGGCATTGGCTTTGCGATTCCGGCGAACACGGTGAAGAAGATCGTGCCGGAGCTGATTACTTATGGGCAGGTGCAGACGCCGACGATGGGCATCTCTGTGTTGCCCGCGCAGTATGCGGATTACTATCGCCAGAATGCGCAGATTGAGGGCGTGGTGGTGATGGATGTGATCGAGGGCGGCGGTTCGATGCGAGCTGGCATGCGCGGTCTGCGGGAGACCAATCAGGGGATTCTGCTGGGGGATGTGATTACGTCGGTGGAGGGTGAGAGCGTCGCTAACGAGGATGATTTGCTCAATGCGCTGGAGAACCATCGCGCGGGCGATGTGGTCACGGTGACGACGCGGCGTGATAGCGCGACGCAGACGTACGAGATAGAACTGCAGGGCACTGTGGGAGCGGGCCTGCCCGCGATTAACTGAGGAAATTTGGGGAAATTTGGGGTCAGAGTAAAAATACAGGCTGTATTTTTACTCTGACCCCAAAATTTCCTCTGACCCCAAAATTTCCAAAATTTCTATCGCGGGCGGGCCCGCTCCCACAGGGGGGCAGCGGCAAAGTGGTTAGCGGTTAGCGGGTCGCGATGTCGGTGCGGCGTTTGGCGACGGCGGCGCGGACCTGGTTCGGGGCCGTGCCGCCGATGTGATTGCGGGCCTGCACCGAGCCTTCCAGCGTCAGCACCTTGAACACATCATCGCTGATCTGGGCAGAGAACTGCTGCAGTTCTGCCAGCGACAGCGCACTCAGATCCTTCTTCTGCGCGATGCCATAGGCGACTGACTTGCCGACGATCTCGTGCGCGTCGCGGAAGGCGATGCCCTTGCGGACGAGGTAGTCGGCCAGGTCGGTCGCGGTGGCGTAGCCCTTGAGTGCCGCGTTGTAGAGATTCTCCTTCTTCGGCTTGATCGCGGGCACCATGTCTGCGTAGGCCTTCAGACAGTCGCGCACCGTGTCGATCAGGTCGAACAGCGGCTCTTTGTCTTCCTGGTTGTCCTTGTTGTAGGCCAGTGGCTGCGACTTCATCAGCGTCAGCAGCGCCACCAGATGGCCGTTGACGCGGCCAGTCTTGCCACGCACCAGCTCGGGCACGTCGGGGTTCTTCTTCTGCGGCATGATCGACGAGCCGGTGCAGAAACGGTCGGGCAGATCCACGAAATCGAACTGCGAGGACGTCCACAGCACCAGCTCCTCGGAGAAGCGTGACAGGTGCGTCATCAGCAGGCTGGCGCAGGCGGCCAGCTCGATGGCGAAGTCGCGGTCGCTCACGGAGTCCAGCGAGTTGCGGGTGGCGGCGGTGAAGCCGAGCAGCTGCGCGGTGTATTCGCGGTCGATCGGGTAGCTGGTGCCAGCCAGTGCGGCGGCGCCCAGCGGGGAATAATTCAGACGTGTGCGGCAATCCTGCAGGCGGCTGAAATCACGCTCCAGCATCTCGTACCAGGCCATCATGTGGTGGCCGAAAGTGATGGGCTGGGCGGTCTGCAGATGGGTGAAGCCGGGCATGATGGTCTCGGCTTCGCGCTCGGCGACATCCAGCAGCGCCTGCTGCAGACGGGTCAGTTCCTTGCCGATGGTGTCGATCTCGTCGCGCACATACAGACGAATGTCGGTGGCGACCTGGTCGTTGCGCGAGCGGCCGGTGTGCAGCTTCTTGCCGCTGATGCCGATGCGCGTGGTCAGCTCGGTCTCGATGTTCATGTGTACGTCTTCGAGCGCCACGGACCATTCGAAGCGGCCGGCGACGATGTCTTCGCGGATGCCTTCCAGGCCGTTGATGATGTCCGTGACTTCCTGCGCCGTGAGGATGCCGACCTTGCCGAGCATGGTGGCGTGGGCGATGGAGCCGTTGATGTCATGGTGATAGAGGCGCTTGTCGAAGGTGACGGACGCGGTGAAGCGCTCCACGAAGGCATCGGTGGGTTCGCTGAAGCGGCCGCCCCAGGGTTTGATCGCGTCTTGTGTCTTGTCGCTCATAGTCCTTCTCTCACTCATGCCGTCTGGCGCTCAGGGGCGGCGATTATAACAACATAACGCCCCTGTGGGAGATTCTATGTCTCAGTGCAAGAGCTGAGTTGATTTAGTCAGCACTTCGCACGCCGGTTTGGGTAACGAGTAGGGTTGAGCAGGACACGCCGTAGACCCGTCCGTGGGGGCTCGACTGCCGCCGTCCTGGC
>JAURWS010000053.1 GCA_030654835.1 Gammaproteobacteria bacterium
ACAGACCAAGGTGGAAAGTTTCACCATCAGCCTCGACGACCAGAACGGCGGCGTGATCAGCAAGCAGATTGACGTCACCATCACCGGCACCAATGACGTGCCAGTGATCACCGCGCAAGATCTCGTGGGCGGCGTGACCGAGCTGGTTGCCCCAACCGGCAGCCTGACAGACAGCGGCACCATCAGCTTCAGCGATGTGGACCTTACCGACGCGCATTTGGTCAGCGCAGCGTCCGTGGGTGCAACGCTCGGCTCACTGACTGCAGTCAAGAATACGGATACCACTGGCACCGGCACCGGCGGTCAAGTGACCTGGAACTACACTGTTCCAGCCTCTGCCGTTGAGTCCCTGGCCGCAGGCCAGACCAAGGTCGAAAGCTTTATGGTCAGCATCGACGACCAGAAAGGCGGCGTGACGACTACTCAGGTGGACGTCACCATCACCGGCACCAATGACGTGCCTGTCATCACCGCTCAAGATCTCGTAGGCGGCGTAACTGAGCTGGTTGCCCCTGTCGGCAATCTCACTGACAGCGGCGCCATCAGCTTCAGCGATGTGGACCTTACCGACGTGCATCTGGTCTCTGCCACTGGCACCCCGGTTGGCACCACGCTGGGTAGCCTGACTGCCAACGTCAGCAATGACACCACAAGCAGCGGCACCGGCGGACAGGTCACCTGGAACTATTCCGTTCCAGCCTCTGCCGTGGAGTTTCTGGCCGCAGGTCAGACCAAAGTTGAAAGCTTCAGTATCAGCCTCAGTGACCAGAATGGTGGAGTCGTCAGCCGTCAGATCAATGTCGTCATTACGGGCACCAACGACGTCCCCGTGATTACGAGTGAAGACCTCATCGGCGCCGTTAAAGTCCCGGTACAGGAAGTGGCCGCACCGCCCAGCCCGCTGGTGTTCACCGTGCAGCAATTCCTGGGCTACCAAAGCAACGATCTCAATACGTTGCGCAACTATGCCTCTTCCCATACAGCCAATTACACGGTGCAGACCAATGTCATCGACTATACCGACGACACTGGCGGCTTCGCGGGCGAACTGCCAGGCAGCTCGCGCTGGCCAGCAGCCGTCGCACAAGGCGCGTTTGGGACGGGTGGCATCAATGATGGGTTCTTTGCGAGGATCACCGCCGAATTTTCGGTGAGCAGCGCCGACACCTATACTTTCCGTACCTTTAATGACGACGGCGTGTTCCTGTTGATCGACAACACGCTGGTCATCAGTGACACGGGCTACCATCCAGAAGTGGCCTTCAATGGCAGCATTGCCCTGACACCAGGCAACCATACGATTGAGCTGTTCTTCTTCGAAAACGGCGGCGAAGCTTCTCTTGAGTTTTCTGCCCGCACCTCGACCGGCTCCTTCGGTCTGGTCGGCGGCACGGGCGGGGGCTTCGGCGGCTCGCTCGCGCAGGTGACGGACTCTGGCGTGATTACCTTCAGCGACGTCGATCTGAACGACGCGCACCTCGTTTCCGCCGCTGGTACTCCGGTAGGAACGACACTCGGCAGCCTGTCAGCGGTCAAGAACATCGACACCACGGGCACCGGGACAGGCGGGCAACTGACCTGGACCTACACAGCTCCAAGCTCGGCGCTCGTCTATCTGGGCGAAGGGCAGACCAAGGTGGAAAGCTTCACCATTTCCCTGAATGACCAGCATGGCGGCCTGATCACCAGACAGATCGATGTCACCATCACCGGCACCAATGAGGGCCCGGTCATTGGTACCCAGGATCTGAGCGGCGCGCTCGTCGAGCAGCTCACGCCGATTGGCGTGCTTGCTGAAAGCGGCAGCATTCAGTTCACTGATGCAGACTTGAGCGACGTTCATGTGGCCTCGGCCGCACCACAAGGTTCGACTCTGGGCAGTCTGACTGCCACCATTGGCAGCGATACCACCGGCACAGGTGCTGGTGGTCAGCTCAACTGGCAGTACACCGTCAATGCTTCGGCAGTCGAGTATCTGGCCGCCAATCAGAACAAGATCGAGACCTTTACCATAACTCTCGACGATCAGCACGGGGGGCTTATCACCAAGCAGGTCGATATCACCATTACCGGCACCAATGACGCAGCGATCATCAGCTCTGCCGTGGCGAATCTGGTGGAGACCAACGCTCCACTCAGCACTGGTGGCCAACTGACCATCAGCGACGTCGACAGTCCGGCCACCTTTGTTGCCCAGGCGGGCACCGCCGGCGCCTACGGCGTGTTCGGTATCAATGCGGCAGGCAACTGGACTTACAACACCAATGGCGCCCTGAACCAGCTTGCTCCCGGCCAGACCGTGAGTGATGTCTTCAGCGTCAGCAGCGCTGACGGCACCAGCAGCACCGTGACCGTGAATATTCTGGGTACGGCGGATGGGCCCGTTGCCAACGATGACAGCAGCCAGTTAACGACGCTCGTCGCACAGACCGTGACAGGCAACACCGTGTACTGGGCAGATTGGCAGTCGGCGACCTTCCTGTCACAAGTTCCTGGAAGTGACCCAACCTATCGAATCGAGGGTGCCATCACACTGCCCGGTGGCCATCAGATTGGTGTGACGTACACGGGACAAATTACCTTTGCCCAAACCAATAGTGGCACTTTCTACTACACGCAGCCCAACGGCCCCGTATACACAAGCGCTGCAGTAGGGAACGCTCCGTCCAGCAGCGACATCATTGCGTTGGCTGACGCCGACACACCCCGCACTCTGACATTCTCTGAGCCCGTGGAGAACCTGTTCTTTGCCATCGTCAGCATGAACAACAACGGTTATCTGTTTGATCAGGACTTCAATATCGTCAGTAGCGGTCACGGGTACTTCGGCAACTCCTCGAACGTCACCAAGACGGCAACCAATGACGGACGTTTCGGCATAAGCTCCACTGGTAACCCTAGTGAATTCCACGGCGTGCTGCAGATCGACGCCGCAATCGATTCGCTGACCTGGAACAGCCAAGCCTATGAGAACTGGAATGGGTTCACCGTGGGCACCTACGGCGTCGCCCAGACTGCCAGCGTTTCCGGCAACGCCTTGAGCAACGATGTCGCCAACAATGTTGGGGATGCCCTGCATGTTTCCGCAGTGAATGGCAGCACCATCAGTGGCAACTCCATCACGTTGACACTGGCATCCAGCGCTACCATCAAGATCGACAAGGACGGCGATTATTTCTACAACGACAACGGTGCATTTGCTTATCTGGGCGCAGGTGAGACATTCACCGAGACCGTCCAGTACACAGCGATGGACAGCTATGGCGGCACCGATAACGCCGAGATCAGAATTGTGGTGCAGGGCGTCAACGACAAGGCGGTTCTCGGCACGGCTGTGACCCAGCTGGTGGAGACCAATTCACCGCTCAGCGCTGCGGGTGTTCTGAGCATCAGCGATTTGGATCAGGGTGAACAGGTTTTCATCACTCAGTCCGGAACTGCAGGCGCCCATGGCGTGTTCAATATCAACTCTGCCGGCAACTGGAGCTACAACACCAACGGTGCTGTTGACGACCTCGCCTCCGGCCAGACCGTGAGCGACGTGTTCAACGTCACCAGCGCAGACGGCACCGCCACCAGCGTCACCGTGAATATCCTGGGCGCCAATGACGCCCCGGTCATCAATTCTGGTGGAGTGGTCGCGGGTGCGGTGACTGAAGACACCACGCTGACTGTCACCGGGCTATTGACGGCGAGCGATGTTGACACCGGCGCAACCAGAGGCTGGTCAGTCGCAGGTGGTGGAGCGGGCAGTTACGGATCACTGTCAGTGAACTCTTCGGGACTGTGGACTTACAACCTGAACAACAGCTCCACTGCTGTGCAGGCACTGACTACCGGGCAGACGCGCGTCGAGAACTTCAACGTGGTGGTGACTGACCAGTACGGCGCTACGGATACCGAGGCTGTCACTATCACAGTGAATGGCAAGAACGAATCTTTGATCGTCACACCGCTGAGCCGTAGCGCGGCAGAGGACAAGATTGATGGTTCCATCCAGACCGTACTTTTCATCGATGATGATCGCGGTTTGAATGGTCAGGGCACGTGGTTCTCGGCGCTGAGCGCGAATGGCTATTCATACACCTACGAACAAATTGCGGCGGATGGCAATCCAACCAGCAACCTCGCCAACTTTGACCTGGTGATCTGGTCGGTCGGTGATCAGGCTTATACCAACCTCACCACCGCAAACGTCACGACGCTGACTACGTACCTCAATGGCGGCGGAAGGCTTCTTTACTCTGGCGGGCATAACGTCTATAGCGAGCCTAATATCACCTCCTTTGCCCCCAATTACCTCGGCATTTCCAATTATCAGGGCAACATGCCCAGTGTGGGAGCTGCCACTCCGGCGACCGGCCCCGGCGGATCCTATACTCTGAACAGCTGGGCGGGCGGCGCCTATGGCGGCACGATGATTTCCGCATTCGGCGCCACGGGTGCCAATACGACGTCATTGATGAAGCTGACCACTGGTAGCACCTACAGAGACGTGGCTGCCGTGAAGACTGGCAGCAATTTTGTGGCGGGAATCTGGAGCTTCGATATCAACCAGCTGGGGGCAGCTTATCGCACGGACTTCCTGGGTGACACGTTGGACGCACTGGGCGGCGGTTTCCATGTCGACCTGCTGACCGGCGCCAGCGATCCAGCCGGAGGCACACTGAGTGTCACCAACCTGAAGCAGGTCAGCGGCGCCAGTGTCGGGGCCATTGTGACCGGCAAGGAACTGAGCCTGGAGGCAAGCGATCTGCTGTACCTGACGGCCGGACAGACTGAAACACTGGTCTACGAGTTCGAAGTGAGCAACGGCACCACAACCACAACGAACACCATCACCATCGCAGTATCCGGCACCAATGTTGTCCCATCGGGCGTTGTTTATGACCACGCGCTGGTCGGCGGAACGGGCAAGGACATTCTGCTCGGCGGCGCTGGTGCGGATACGTTGACTGGCGGCACGGGTGCGGACAAGTTCGTGTTCACAGCAAGCAACCAGGGTTTCGACAGCATTGTCGATTTCAACATCGTCGATGATCTGCTGGTGATACATGCCACGGGCTTTGGCGGCGGACTGGTTGCGGGCGCGGCGCTGGCGGCAAGTCAGCTGGTTGCTGCGGCCGGTGCCGTGGCGACACAGGCTATCGGCCAGTTCCTGTACGACACCAGCACTGGCGTGCTGTCCTGGGATCAGGACGGTACCGGCGCCGCTGCGGCAATACAGGTGGTAGAACTGGTCGGCATACCTGCCCTGACGGCAGCTGACTTCCAGGTTGTCTGATCGGATACGCAAGCAGGCTCGTACTTCTAGGTACGGGCCTGCTTCGCCTCCGCTTGAATAATTCCTCCCCGCACAGCCCTCATAAACACCAGCACACTGCACCCCGTCAGCACCGCCGCGAAAAAGAATGAAGCTCCGGGGAAGTAAACCGGCGCGTTCTGCGCGGTGAAAAACGCAAAGATGCTCGTCATCAGCAACGGGCTGATGATGGACGTCAAGCTCGACATGCTCGCCATCCCTCCCTGCAACTCGCCCTGAGCATTGGCCGGCACCTGTCCGGACGTAATGCCATTGATCGAAGGCATCACGAAACCCTGCAACGCCCCCGGAATCATGAACAGATACAGGACCCACCCTGAGCTGGCGAAGGCATAGCCGAGAAATGACACGATGCAGAAGGTGAAGCCAATCAGCGCAGCCTTGTGCTGCCCGATGATCGGCAACACTCTGCGCAGCAATACGGCCTGAGTGAGCACCATCAGGATGCCGACGAAGGCGAAGGAATAACCGACTTCGCGCTCACTCCAGGCGAATTTCTCGATGGTGTAATAGGTCCAGGTGGACGGCAGCGCGTGGTGACCCATCATGAACAGGAAGTAGGCGCTGATCATGCCGATCACCATAGGATATTTGCGCAGCGCCATCAGCGTGCCGGTGGGGTTGGCGCGTCGCCAGTCAAAAGCGCGGCGATTTTCCTGCGGCAAAGTCTCGGGCATGACGAAGAACCCGAAGACGAGATTCGCGAAGGCCAGACAGGCGGCGGCCATGAAGGGCAACCGGGCACCATACTCGCCGAGCAGCCCGCCGATGACGGGGCCCACGATGAACCCCACTCCAAATGCCGCGCCGACCAGGCCGAAGGTCTGCGTACGTTTTTCGGCGGGAGTGGAATCGGCGATGACTGCGTAACAGGTGCTATAGGTCGATGCCGCGATACCAGCGACCATGCGACCGACGAACAGCCAGATCAGAGTGGGTGCCCACGCCATCACGAGGTAGTCGATGCCAAGCAACAGCAGTGTCAGCAGCAGCACGGGGCGCCGCCCGAACCGATCCGAGACATTGCCCATAATCGGGGAGAACAGGAACTGCATCAGGGCGTAGATCATCATCAACCAGCCACCGTAGCGGGCGGCGTTGGAGAGCCCTGCTCCCGAGACGTCCATGATCAGCTGCGGCATGACGGGCAGGATGATGCCGAAACCGATGGAGTCGATGAGCAGCGTAACGAACACGAAGGTCAGGGTGTATTTGTGGCTCATGTTGTTGTTCTTCTTGTGTTGTTCTACTTGTGTTGCGCATTGACGAGAGGCTGGGTTCCGGGAGGTAAAACTAGCGCAGCTCAGGGCAATTGACAACGTAGTTGAACAGAAGACGGTGGCACATTGGCGGTCGGAAACGACCGCGTGAAAATTGCTTTCGCCAGTGCATCCTGACATGATCTCCGCTCGCAAAATGCAAACAGCAATGAGGCTCCACCGTGGCAATCTCCCTTCAGGAACAGTTACTCAAGGCCGGACTGGTCAAGGAAAAACAGCTCAAGAAGAGCAACAGCGAGAAGCGCAAACAAACCCGCCAGCAACAACACAGCAAGGCAGGTGTGGTCGACGAAAACAAGGAAGCGGCCATCAAGGCGCTGGCTGAGAAAGCCGAACGCGATCGCGCGCTGGCTCGCGAACAGAACAAAGTGGCAGAAACCAAGGCCATCGCCGCGCAGATCCGCCAGATCATCCTCATGAATCGCCAGCCGAAGAACAACGGCGACGTGGCGTACAACTTCGTGGACGACAAGAAGATCAAGTCGATGCATGTCAACGTCGCGACCGTCGACCACCTCGCCCGAGGGCGTCTGGCGATCGTCAGTCTCGATGACCACTACGAGATCGTCCCCCAGGCCGCTGCACTGAAGATCCAGTTGCGCGATGCATCCGTAGTCATCGTCTGCAACACCCAGCAGAAGGCGGCCGACGGCACCCCCGAAGACGACCCCTACGCCGACTACAAAGTGCCCGACGACCTGATGTGGTAACCCCGCGCGGCGCAGACCCAAGAGGAGAAGGAAGAATGATCGCCAGACTGGAAGCGCTTTGCCCGTTAGCGGGCCGCATCATCCTTGGGCTGTATTTCATATTGCCGGGCGGGTTGATGAAGATCTTCAATTATCAGGGGACGGCAGACTACATGGCGGAGCACGGGATGGTCATGATCCCCTTCTTCCTCATTCTGACCATCGTCATCCAGCTCGGTGCGGGTGCCGCTTTGATCGCGGGCTACAAGGCGCAGATCGCCGCCTTTCTGCTCGCTGGGCTCACGCTCGTCATCAGCCTGGTGATGCACAATTTCTGGGATGTTGCCGACGCTCTGCAGCGTGCTCACGAGACTCAAAACTTCGTCAAGAATCTGGGCATCATCGCCGGGCTGCTCGTGCTGAGCGGACTGGGGGCGGGGCGTTTTAGTGTCGACCAGCGCAAGGGTTGAGGCGCCCGTTCGAAAGAAGCAGATAAAAATCAATCGCGTGCAGGCACGCTCCCACAAGGCAAAAAGAAAGACATGGCAACGAAAGCGACAATCCTGAAAGCGGAACTGGTGATCTCCGACATGAACCGCCACTATTATCAGACCCACCAGCTCACCGTGGCGCAGCATCCCTCCGAGACCGAGGAACGCCTGATGGTCCGCCTCGTCGCCTTCGCCCTGCACGCCAGCGAGAGCCTTGCGTTCACCAAGGGCATCAGCACCGACGACGAACCGGACATCTGGGACAAAGACCTCACCGACCACATCACCACCTGGATCGATCTGGGCCAGCCAGAAGACAAACGCATCCGCAAAGCCTGCGGCCGCGCCGACGAAGTGTTCATCTACACCTATCAACCCCGCAACGCCGGCCCATGGTTCGCGAAAGCCGCTGAGACACTGTCACGTTTCGACAAACTCAACATCATCGCCATCGACACCGTTTCAACGACAACACTCGCCGACCTGTGCGACCGCAACATGACGCTGCAGTGCAACATTCAGGACGACGCGGTGTATCTCTCAAACGAAAGCAAGGAAGTGGAATTGAAGCTGACGGTGACGAAGGCGGCGGTGAAGTAGCTCAAAAGCGCCGCATTCCCACCAGTTCAAACCAGCGACAACTGAATATTGAAGCACGTACCAAGCTGCTCGTTTGACGTCACCGACATATGACCCTGGTGATGTTCGGTGATGATGAAATACGGATACGACAGGCGATGCTCCACAGGACAAGTCGTCGCGCTCGCGGTGGTTGCGAAGAACGGCTCGAAAATATCCACCTGCGCCTCAGCACTCAGGCACTGGCCCTTGTGTCCCACTTTGATCCACAGTGAATCAATGAACTGACTGATCTCGATGCTGATTCGCGGCTTGTTGTCCGGCCCCCACTCTTTAGCCTTCAGCGCATAGAACGCGTTGCGCAGCAGACGCGTGAAGACCTGCGTCAACTCATCGGGGAAGCAGGAAATCTGCGGCAGCTCTGCACTGTAATTGCGACGAATCTCCACGTCTTTGAACGCGAGACCATCGGCATCTGTAAACAGCTCGGCAGCCACTTCAATGCTGCGCTCCATGATCGCGGGGATGTCGCACAGCTGCTCCGCATTGCGATGACTGCGCGCCAGATCCAGCAGATTCTGCGCAATGGTCGTGGCCTGCTGCGCGCTCTGCCGAACAATTTCCACCTCTCGCAATAGATATTCCTGCAATGGCCCCAGCTCAGTCGCTTCAATCTTCTGCCGCGAATCGGACACGTGGTGGAATATAGTGTTGATCGGCAGACTGATGTCGTAAGCCATCGCGGAAGCGAGTTCACCGAGAGCCGATATCTTGTCGCGCTCCGCCACTTTGTTCTCGGCGTTCACCTGCTTGGTGATGTCGGAAATCAGGATGACGATACCGGTGTCGTCATGCTCCCTCAACCGGTAAAGCGTCAGCTCGTAACTGTATTGGCCGGGCTGCGTGTGCTTCAGATGAATCGTCACACCCGTGGTCAGCACGCTGCGCACCTGCTCGTCGGTGAGTGTGATCGCCGGGTAAGCGGCCCACAGATTGCGACCCGCCACGTCTTCAAACGGACGCCCCGTCACCTGCTCCGCCGTCTTGTTCCACTGCGTCACCTGCAGATCTTCATTGATACCGATCAGCATCACCGGCATGGAGTTCACGATGCTGGTGATATAGGCCTCACGCTTGCGCAGTTGCTCAGCGGTCTCCTGCAATACCACCGTGCGCCGCTCAACACGCTCTTCCAGCGTGGACTTGATGTCGGTCAGCGCCTGATTGGAACGGGTTGCCCGCAGATGGGCGCGCACCAGGAAAAACAGCACGACCAGCAGGGTCAGAATCAACAAACTGGCGCTGGTATTCGCCACGTACTGCCAATTGGTGTTGCCAGTCTCATCGCGAAAAACGGCAAACACATCGGCATACACATTCACACTAATGCCCAGGAACACCATCAAGGCCAAAACTTGCTTCATGAAATCACTCTCGTCATCGAGGGGCTGGTCACCCCGAAATTGGTTATCCGGGGGCCGGAACAACTCGCGGCAGACCCCATTCGTGGCCGAAGTGTAGCATGGATGTGGGGGTTGCCGGTGCCGAGGAAGTAGCCGGTAATCAACGTGGCTCTTCATTTATTGAGATTGAACCCGCAAGCAGATTGGGTGAGAATGCCCGGCAATGACAACTAACGAACTCCCCCCATCTTTCAGTTTCCACATTGACGGCGACGAGCATGTCGAACATACCGTTCCTGCAGTCGTGCTCGCCCAGATCCTGGAAAATGCCCAGCACGCGTTCGAACTCATCGGCATGCAGGCAGAGGGTCGAGAAATCCGTGCACGGGCGCGCATCACTACCGCCACCAGCAAACGTCTTCAGCTTATGTGCCAGCTGCCCAAACCTGGCAGCTATGCAGTCCCGGTCACCATCGGTGGTGTCGGCGACCTCTTTTCCCCGGAATTGGCAAGCAAAGTTTTAGGCATCTTCCGCACAGTCGTTGCATCAGTTTCCTCACGCAGTCGTGATGGTCTGATTGCAGCACTGCCCAATGAGCGTATCCGCCGCCGAGTACTGGAGTCCATCAAGGGCATGGCACCTCGGGCTGGTTCCCGATGGAAGCTGAGCCTGCATGACGACCTGGGCACTACTTTCGGCACCTTCGACACACAGACCATCCCCTTCGTGGATGAAACACTGGTTCCTGCAGAACAGCGCGAAGCAGCGCGCGTAGTCACTGGCGAGCTCAAGAGCATCGACTTCACAGAGCGCAAGGTCACGATTATTTACCCACCGACGAGCAAGGAACTTGCGTGCATCTACGAGGACGCAGTCGAAGACATGCTCTATGAAAGGCGACGCGACCTGATTCAGGTCACCGGACGCGTACTGCTGGACGACGAAGGCTCGCCTAGGCAGATCATTGATGTCACTGACATCCGCGATCTAGACCTCTCCTCGCTGGAAATCGATACGGTTGAACATGGCCTTCTGAAGCTGAAGGCCTCGCAGACGATCAACCTTGAACCAACGCTGGATGAAACGAAGCAACTGCTCTGCATCGAGCATGAAAGTCTGGCACTCGATGTATATGCGCCAACCCGAGAGCGACTGCTGGCCGAGTTGAACGAACAAATTGCCATGTTGTGGGCCGAATACGCACTGGCCGATGATGATACGCTGGACAGCATTGCCCGCGACCTCAAGCAGACACTGCTCGCCACTTTCGCCGAGGTGCGTGATGCCGCGCAAGCAGAGTGAAGTTGAGAAAAGTCTCTCCAGCAAAGGCTTTCGGCACAAAGAAGGCGATCACAATTACTTCAACTACTACTCCACCATCGGCAAGAAGACAGCCGTTTTCACCAAGACCAGCCACGGTGCGCGCGAAATCGACGATCATCTGTTGGGCCGCATGGCGAAGCAGTGCAAACTTTCCCGGGCGGACTTCGACCGACTGATTGATTGTCCGTTGGATCGGGAGAGCTACGAAAAGAAGCTTATTGCGCAGAGGATGATTGAGGTGCTCCCAAGCTAAAGACATCAAAGTGGGCTGAGAAATTTGGCGATCAAATTATTCTGCTCACTTTGATTCTGAATCTAGAACTTTGATATTCCAGCCGAGTTGCTCAAGTCGCTGCCGTGTCTCGGATTGCTTGCCGTTTAGTTCGAGTACGCTTCTTCTCATAGCAAGGCACAGGAGATGGCTTGGACGCGTCATGGCCGTATAGATTAGACGCATGCGTTCAGTTCGTTCCTTACCCTCTTTCTTACTACTGCCGCATTTCTCACCGGAGAGCCACTGCAGGAGATCCTCCATATCATGCTTCTTGAAGTATGACTCCACCACCAAGGTTGCTGTGTGCGTCTGGCCCTTAGCGCTATGAATGGTCCCCATCTCGATGTCAACGTAGCGAGAGTCTTGGAGAAACCGATAGCGATTGGGCGTCGAGAGGCATTCGGCATCCCTGCACGACGACTGTTCGGCATACTCCATTGACCATTGACAGAAAGCAGCCGCATTCCCGCTCCACTCTTTTCCAATGATTGGATGGAGTGCGCGACGAAGTTGCTCAGTCTTGTCGAACCAAAGCTTCTCAACAATAGGCGTCGACTCGACACACCACTCCCAGAGAAGGTTACGGAGTAACACGCAGGACGATTCATCAATCTCGAGTGCCTTCCATAACCATTGCGTCATTTGCCCACTCCGTGGGATTGTCGTCGGTCGGACAATGTCGATCAGTACACAGATTCCCTTGACGACCATCTTGACTGATTCGGCACAATCAATGTTAGAGACACCTCTGCGCTGAGCGACGTGAATATAGTCGGAAAAGTACTGTGGCCTTGGGTCAGGCTTTGCGGAGCGTGATTCATAGTTATTCCAGTAATCGCCGAGATGTTTTGGAACCTTTTCACCAGATTCATCGAGCTTGCCCACCCGCCCAATGGCACGTGCCAGAAATGCCTCGCAGCGCAGCACCTCGTCGGGAAAACTTCCAAGCAAGAGTTTTCCGAACCCCGGAAGCACTTTCGATACCGAGTCTGGCTCGAAGAGAAAGATCGTGTGGGGCATATGAGCCGTATCGAAGACATGTGGGAAAATCCGGGAATTTGGCCCCTCGCCACTCAACACAGGGGCTGGCGGATCAGGCGCAAGTGAGTGTGCCTTTTGAGCAACCCCCTTACCAAAACGCTGACTATTCGGGAGTGACCTGTATCCATCTGCCGGAAACGGGTCGGTCGTGGACGCCAGTTGCCCAGAATCGTAAATAGCCTGATTTGAGTCCCCGAACCTTTGGCGGAGGTTACAGGCGTAAGCCGGGAAGATTTTATTGAGCAAAACTCCTTGGTGCTCTGATGTGTCCTGCATCTCATCTATGAAAATTGCAGGGAAGCGCCAGCGCGCGAACTCTGTGATGTTTCCTTGGTCTACCAATAATTTATCGGCCCAAGCAAACATGTCATCGTAATACCAGAGGCCCTTCTTGGTGGCCTCTGCCTTTACACCACAGAGCACTCTCCACTGGTTATCAGTGATTCCCCCAACTGTGTTAGGCCCGATTGCTTCACCTGCGCCTATCAGGTTTCGGATGCCGCCATCAAGAGTTCTCTCTTTACGTGGCAGATTGCCCAGCTGCTTCCGATTAGACCACAAGTTCAAGCGTTGCTTGACCCACTCAAAACACGCATCGTTGTCGATCAACCGCGTGTGGTATCCCTCCGACCGCAACAGCGGCAGGGCAAGGAACTCGTTGATGAAACCCTGGATCGTGCCCACGAAATGCGGGTAGGCGAGAAGTCGCTGCCCAATGGGAGTTCCGCCAAGCTTCTGTTCGATCTCCTGACGAGCAACATTGGTATGTGATAAGACGCAGATGCCTCGGCGTGAATACGGCCACTTATCGGCCAGAACAGCCAGTTTAGCGACGAGCAGCGTCGTCTTGCCGCTGCCGGGACAGGCCTGAACATCGAAGCATTCATTGGAGCGAAGTATCTCACGACGCTTTTCGTCGAATTTTATACCGAGATAGTTTTCGACCTTCGCAATATCGGCGTCAGTCACGCTTGGTATTGATCGCATCGGGTTCGCCTATTGAGTCGGATTCCCTGCACCCTTTGTGTTTTGTCCGGTAGCGGCGTTAGCACTGTCGGGCCTCGTAACATATTCGATCGCATTCTGAATGTAGTCAGGAATATGTAACGAGAGACCGTCACTCTTATTCGACTTTAGTAGACATGCCAAGTGTTGAGCGGTTACTGGTTTCGACAGACTTCCAAGAAGCGGCTTGTATACATTGTAAGCGAGGAGTTCTTTGGAGCTTTTGGGCAATCCAGCATCAGCATTTAACTTTTCCCACGTGACCTCTGCGGCAGCAATGACACGCTCTCGTTGCCCTTCGGCGGTGGTAGCAGGCTTTTTGTCCAGCTTGGCCTCGTCTTTCGCCAAAGCGATTGCCGTATGGAGACTGTGACCAAGTCCGGCGAGAGCTAAGTCGTATTCCAGCGTCCAGTGACCTGATACGAAAGTGCGCACATTCTCGCCATCATCAATACATTTCTTTTCAATCCAATTCGCACGTTCGATCTCGCTCTTTAGATCTTCTTCGTAGCGAGGTTGATTACTTGATTTCTCTTCGCCAGAGTCAGTTTCCATGCTCGAAATCACCCGAGCGCAATTGGGCAAAATGTCACGGTCTGCAAGGCATGCCACGCGTATCGGTATGGAATGTGTCGGTGTTCCATCAGCCAGCGCCTTGCGGCGAAATATGCGCGCATAACGACGTAACCCACGACTACCCACGTTGACAATGGACACACCATATCGAGTGAGGTCTCGTCCGAGCAGTTGAGCCAAAGAAGGCAGGAGCAAGTTCTCCGCATCTCCTTCAACAATAAGAACCGCTCGTGCAAAGAAGATGTTGGCTTTGGTGGCGTCCAGAAATCGTTCGAGGAATCCGTAGTCTGACGGCGACAGCAAGGTGTATTCAGGCCCCATGGGAAAACCACGGCCTTGAGAGACTAGAATCATGTTGGTCAGCTTCACCTTGGATGCAAGAATAGGGCTGTGCGTGGTGACGATTACCTGGACCGGCCTCCCTCCATCTTCAGCCACTTGTTCCTGAAGAAACTCCACCAGTCGTAATTGAAGCTGAGGGTGCAAATGGGCTTCGGGCTCTTCGATCAGCAATAGAGGCAAGGTGTCGCGATCCTGTCCCAACAACAGGAGTTCACAAGCCATGAACAGCAGGTTGTTGTAACCGAGCCCATGTGGAAGCTGGCCGTCAGGATCGGTCACAGTAGAAAGGCGAAGCTCCAACTTCTCCAGGATTGCTCGTAGTCGTTGATCGATGGTGGCGTCTTCTCCGATGGATACTCTGCTGCCAAGCTCCTCGTCACCTAAATTCAAATTCGCAAGGTATCGTGTATCCAGTCGATTACCTGCCTCCTTAACGCCCTCGTTTTCCTGAAGGAGATAGTCTGCGAGGCGTGAGATGTTTGCGATGCTTTTCGGAAATTCGGGCTGAACCTTGGTTTTCACAGCAAGGACAAAGTCTGCCGGACTAAACGATTCAACTTTGTGAGCAGCGATCTCCTTTGTGTGCTGAAGAATCTGCGACAGTCTTGAGTTGCGGCCAGCATCAAGTTCGCGCTCGGCGTCACGCAGTGGGCGAAGGTAAGTGGCCTGCAATAACAGCCGCACATTACTGTCCAACACTGGACCAGTGCCCTCCCTACCTGATCGCACTTCGACCACGATCCGACGCCTGACGTTCACATTGTCGTTGCGCCTCGCAAGGAAGCTGACATACAGGCAGGGTGCGCCGTTTTCGTAAGAAAGGTGCTCCAGCAGTGCACCGCCCGACTCCTTGTCGATGTCTGCAAATCGGCAACGAATGCTGAACTCGGAAGTTCTCTGACCACTCTCTACGTGGAAGTCCTCGTCAGTTACGCGCTGGAAGTCCTGACTCGTGGTTCCCAACGCGAAGCGGATGGCATCGACGATTGCAGTCTTCCCTGAGTCGTTCTCCCCGACTAGGACATTGAGCC
This sequence comes from Gammaproteobacteria bacterium, assembly GCA_030654835.1. Lineage (GTDB taxonomy): Bacteria > Pseudomonadota > Gammaproteobacteria > Pseudomonadales > Pseudohongiellaceae > UBA5078. The sequence goes on from JAURWS010000053.1 coordinate 15,359, forward strand.
CGGCTTGGAATGGGAGCATGAGGGCGCTCTCACCGGCCCCGAACAACCGGAAATTTTCAATTTCTATTTCAGCGAGATGCATCAGTGTTTATCTCCTGCAGCACTTGAACGACAGTCCGATGGGGCGCTTCTGCCACTGACTTCAGGCATTGAACTTGATGCGACACCTCTCCCATCTCGTGGCACGCAGTAGCGTTGGGGGGCGATGCCCGCAAGGGGACTTCCGAGCCCCAGATTCGGGCGAGGGTTGCTTGGATTTTTTGCTCGAATCGAGTGATCAGTTCGCGATTTCCGGCCACCACCGTTTGCTCGACTTCGATCTCCGCCACGATGGCTTTCTGCAAGGCGAGGGATGGGAGGGGGACTTCGAGCCCAAGGACATGCTCGCGCGTGATCCCTGGAATTGCCGCTCCTCCACCAAGTGATTGTATGTGATCGAACTTCGCCAACAACACTACGTAGATGAATTCGGGATCCGCATCGCGAACACGGATTGCCATCAATTGCCGACTTATCGCAGCTTTTTCTGTGCTAAGTAGGTTCACACTTCCCAAGCCAGATCCCTTCACGGTCATAAGTATGTCACCCCTTTCGGCGAATACCTTGGGCTTAAATGTCCATCGTGTGGCGACCGGATGCTTCAAACCAAAATCGGACGGACCTGTGAGGTAGTCCACGCCGACCCGATTGGTGTTGTAATCCTCTTTGTCGATGTGCTGCCCAGAAATGAGTGTGCAGACGTCTGCCAAGATGCCCATCGGCCAGTTGGGGTGGATGGGGATGTGGGGGCGGTAGTGGTCGAGGACGGCGCGGGCGCCGTTGATGACTTTCTGGTAGCCCTCGATCTCTGCAACAATCTCCTTCTGCATCTCTAGCGGTGGGAGGGGGATTTTGAATTCACGAATGATCTTCTGCGATATGTTCGGCTGCGCTCCACCACCGGCGAGGCGAATCAGAGCGGGTTTGTTGCACTTGAGGATGAGGTAAAGAAAATCGGGACGAAGTCGTTCGTCTGGAGTGATGCCGCATACCGCCTGATTTGTGGCTGCCTTGAAGCGAAGAATTCCGACTTCACCTGCTGTCGCACCATACATCGCCACAAGCACGGTGTTCGGGGTGAAAATCTTTGCCGAGGAGTTCTTCAGACCCTCTTCAGTGATGAATAGCTCAGAGCGAAACACTTCTCCTTGGGCCACCTCTCCGCTTCGCAGCCACGGGATTGTTCCGCCTTCGTAGTATTCAGTTTTTCCGCTTAGTGGTGTTCCGCCAGAAGATGTCGAGCAGACTTCCTCAATTTTCACCAACGGGAAGATGTTCGTTTTGGCTCCTCCCTCCCGATACCGCTCAGCACTGAGGTTGTAATCACCATTCGCGGCAATCTTTTCCTTCTGCACAATCTGCGCAGTAGACGTGGCGCCAAAGATCGACTCAGTAGCAGTCTTGATGCGCAACGCCTGCAGATAATCAGCAAGCTCAACCTGCACTTGCGGCAAATCGTTCTTCTCAATCGCCCGCCGCTGTGCTCCCAGCCCAAACCCATCATTCTCAACCTTGAAAAAAGCGACGGTGTTGCTCTGCCGGGCGAGAGACTTGTCGAGAATCAAAATACTGGTCTTCACGCCAGAGTACGGGTTGAAACAACCAGCAGGGAGCGACACGACCGCCACGAGTGAATTCTCGACCAGCATCCTGCGCAGCTCTTTGTACGCGGTCTGACTCTGAAAGATGATGCCCTCAGGCACGATAATCGCGGCGCGGCCGGTAGGCGTCAGGTGCTCAGCCATGTAGTCCACGAACAGCACTTCACTGCGCTTGGCTTGAATGGAGAAACGCTTGTGCGGCTTGATGCCCCCCTTCGGCGACATGAAGGGCGGGTTGGCCAAAATGACGTCCGCGAATTCATTCCAGCGCTCGTCAGAGGTCAGCGTGTCGTACTCGTAAATGTGCGGATCTGTGAAGCCGTGCAAGTACAGGTTCACCAATGAGAGACGCACCATGTCGGGCGAGATGTCGAAGCCTTTGAAGTTCTTCGCGAGACGGCCTTTTTCATCTGGCGTAAGAGTGCTGCTGCCCTTTGCGTCAGTGTTCGTACGCAGGATGTGCTTGTAAGCAGAGATGAGAAATCCGGCAGTACCACAGGCTGGATCAAGGATGGTTTCGTGCTTCTGCGGGGCAAGCACCTCGACCATGAAATCGATGATATGGCGCGGTGTGCGGAACTGACCGGCATCACCTTGAGAGCCAAGTACGCTGAGCAGATATTCGAAGGCGTCGCCCAGGCGTTCGCTGTGGTCGTAACTGAACTCGTCGATGATCTTGAGAAAGGCTTTGAGCGTTTCAGGGTCGCGATAAGGCAGATAGGCGTTCTTGAAGATGTCGCGGAAGAGCGCGGGAATACCGGGGTTCTCGGGCATCTTGGCAATGCCTTCGCCGTAAAGGCCGAGCATCTCGTGGCCGCCGAGCGATGGCGCCATGAGCTTGGCCCAGCCGTAGCGGGCAAAGTCGCCGGTGAAGAATTTGCGTTTGCCGCCGAGTTCCTCTGACTCGGCATCCATGTCGTCCATGAATTTGTAGATCAGGGCGATGGTGATCTGTTCAACCTGGGATTTGGGATCGGGGACTTTGCCTACAAGGATGTCGCGGGCGGTGTCGATGCGGCGTTTGGTATCGGTGTCTAGCATTATTTCAGGCGCTTCATAGTGTCGTCGTTTAGGAGAGTTCGCATCTGGGAAATGGCGATTTCGTTGAGTTTGTGCAGGCGGTCTGCCTGTGTCAGGCCCTGCCGGATCAGAACAGCGTTGAGGCTTTCCAGATTCGTCAGGACGACCAGTTGCTCCAGCGGAGCATGGTCGCGGATATTACCATCTGCGTCCGGGTTGCTGTCGCGCCATTGTTTGGCGGTCTGACCGAACAGGGCCACGTTGAGCAAGTCCGCTTCGTTGGCATAGACCAGCGTCGCCTGTGCGTTGCTAACGGCGGGCGGAATGAGTGTGTCTCGGATGGCGTCGGTGTGGATGCGGTAATTGATCTTGGAGAGGGTTCGCTGCAGATTCCAGCCGAGTTTGAGGCGGTCGCTCTCGTCGTCTTTAAGGCGCTGGAATTCCTTGATGAGATACAGCTTGAACTCAACGGATATCCAGGACGCGAACTCAAAAGCAATGTCCTTGTGGGCAAAGGTTCCACCGTAACGCCCGGACTTGGAGACCAGTCCACTGGCGTTTGTCGTATCTATCCACTGTCGGGGCGTGAGAACAAAACTGTTGAGCCCCGCCTGTTTTTTAAACCCCTCGAATTCGAGGGGTTTAAAATCGGTGTTATTCAGCCGCTCCCATACACCCAAAAATTCAATAGTATTGCGGCTCCTCATCCAGTTCTGGATGACGTGATCAGACCGGCCAGGCTCTTTATGCTTGGCGATATCGGTCAAGGAAATGAAGTCATCACTCACCTGCCTGATAACCGTGACGTTGGTTCCTTGTACATCCAGGGTTGTCTTGCCGGGCTTGCTCATGCGTGCTCCTATGCCGCGAACTGGTTCAAGGAAACGTAGTCCTTGATGTACTCAGGGACAAGCATGCGATACGGCTGGGGCACGGCTCTGAAATCATGGGTGGTGAAGATCGGGTTGGTCGCGAGATCAGTGAATTGCCTGCTGTCGATGATATCGCGCACGCGGTTGCTGGTGACGTAGGCCTTGAAGTACGTCTTGATCGCAGGGATAGCCGAAGACGGCTCAGGAACACGGTCAGCTACAAACTTCGAGAACTCCTCTTCCAACAACTCATCCTTGGATTTAAAGCGCGGAATAAGGCCGAAGACTTTCTCCAGAATTTCTCGCAGCGTCAGGCGGCGGTCGACAGCAGCAGCTTTCCGCAGTTTCTCCAAAGTGTAGTATTCCTCGGGCTTATCGAAAATTTCGCGGTTGACGTAATCGATGACACGATCCCATTGCCCAGCTTCCACGGCCGAGGCAACCGTATCATTGGCGCGGATCGTGTCTTCGAATCTCTCGAAGAACATGCGATCGATCTTCATGCCCTCGGAGCCGATGGCTTCCTCCTTGATGCCTGCAAGGAAGTCGGTTCCCTCATGATCATAAACGATAGGCACAACTTCAGGTCCGCCACCTTCCTCCCCAGAATTGCTCTTTATCGGAGGAAGCTTTAGCACTTCGTCGTAATTGAACTCCTCTTCGAAGTATTCGCAGTTGGCGAAGAAATCGAAAAGTTTGAAGGCGGTTTTAACGGGTTGTTTTACGCTCTCTTTCGCGGCGTCATCAAACAGGAGTTCCAGGAAATCATGTTTGCGAGTGCCACGCCCCTTTATCTGGATAAAATCAGTGGGGGAGAAAATCGGACGAAACAGGCCGATGTTGAGGATGTCGGGGCAGTCATAGCCGGTGGTCATCATGCCTACCGTCACGCAGATCCGCGCCTTGCTGGTTTTGTAACGGGGATTGAAGTTGCCGGAGCCCAGCAGATTGTTGTTCGCAAAATTGATCGTGAACTGCTGCGCATCCGGGATCTGGGATGTGACCTGCACGGCGAAGTCCGATTGGTACTTACCGGGAAACATGAGATCAGCGATCTGATTGAGGATTTGCGTCAGTTTGGCAGCATGGCTTTGGCTCACCGCAAAAACTATCGCCTTGCCAACCTCACCGCTGACCGGATCGCGCATGGCGTTCTCAAGAAACGTCTTGCAGAACAACTGATTGGTAGGTTCCGAGAAAAACTTCTTTTCAAACTCCCGCTGTTTGAAAGCCTGCTGCTGATCCTCGCCCGCATCATCGGTGAAAGTGACAACGAAACCCTGTTCAGAAAGCAGCGTCGTGGTGACTTCAGTGCGAGCATCCACCACAGTTGGATTGATTAGGAAATTGTCTTTCACGCCATCAAGCAATGAATAACGAAATGTCGGCTGACTGTTCTCGCAGCCGAACGTGCGATAGGTGTCGAGCAGCAACCGCCGTTCCGCTTCACGTGGATCACGAGTGCCTTGCTTGGCGCTGTCGAACCGGCGCAGATAATCGCGCGGCGTCGCAGTGAGGCCCAGCTTGTAGCCGATGAAGTAGTCGAAGACGGCGCGGGCGTTGCCACCGATGGAGCGGTGCGCTTCGTCAGAGATGACAAGGTCGAAGTCAGTCGGCGAGAACAACTTCTGATATTTATTGTTGAAGAGCAGCGACTGCACGGTGGTGACGACAATCTCGGCACGGCGCCAGTCGTCACGGTTCTCTTTGTAGATCACTGTCTGATAGTCGGCAGACAGCACAGCCACGAAAGACTTCTTGGCTTGGTCCTCCAGCTCAAGACGATCCACCAGGAACAGCACTCGCCGTACGTTGCCGGAGCGCAGAAACAGCTTGATGACGGCGGCGGCGGTCAGCGTTTTACCTGTGCCGGTGGCCATCTCGAACAGGAAGCGATCTTTGCCATCGCCCACTGCGGCTTGCAGGCTCTGGATGGCTTTGAGTTGATAAGGTCGCAGAAAGCGCAGTTTGTTGGTTTGGATGTAGCCGGGGCGCTCGGCCTCGTTTTGCCAGGCAGCCTCGGATTGGTAGTTCGGCCGCTGCGTGCGAACGATGTAGTCCTTGTCGACGTGCTCCTCGATCAACCTCTGTGGGTCAGGTGTGACCTTCTGGTAGCCAGTGACAGAGTCTGGGGTCGGAAACGAGGTGATGACATAAGGGCTGCCCCGTTCAAGGTCCCAGAAGTAATGCAGATTGCCGTTGGAAAGTATGACGAACCGGCAGTTCTGAGACTTGGCGTACTTACGCGCCTGTTCTTTGCCGATAAGCGGATTCTTGTTTTCTGCTTTGGCTTCGAGAACCAACAACGGAAAGCCTTTGGCATCGAGCAACAGGAAATCGACGAAGCCCTTCGAGCCTTTCTCGAAGTTCTCGCCAAGCGCGTCCAAATCGCTTGATTTGATTGTGACGCTTGGTTCGAGACGAATGTTCGCGAGCGCGCTGCCATCTTGAAAAAAGCGCCAGCCGGCCTCTTCGAGCAGCTTGTTGATCTTGATGCGAGCAGTGGCTTCCTTATCGGGCATTCAGAGTCCTGTTCTTCCGCGTGGAATCATTTTTATTAGTGCTCGCACATCGTTTTTATTTGACGGGATTCTATCCCCAATCGCAGGTAAACGACAGCCTGCCACTCATGCCCTACTCCCCCAACCTCTCCCTCTCCCCATGCTCGCCCCTGCTGATCACCACCAGCGCCGCCAGCGTCACCAACCCTGCTCCCGAGAGGTAGTACCCCACCGCCGCAATGCCATAGTTCACCGCGAGCCAGGTGGCGATGTAGGGCGCCAGCGATCCGCCCAGAATGCCGGCGAGGTTGAAGGCCAGGGACGCCCCGGTATAACGCACCGCCGTCGGGAACAATTCCGACAATGCAGTGCCGAGTGGCCCGTAGGTCAGGCCCATGCAGCCGAGCCCGAGCGACAGCAGGACGATCACCATGAACGTGCTGCCACCGGCGAACAGCGGCCCGAACACCAGCCCGAACAGCATGATCGCGACGGTGGCGTAGATGAGCATGCGCAGGCGGCCGACACGGTCGGCGACGATGGCCGAGGAGGGGATCATCGCGGCGAAGAACAGCACGCCGATGATCTGCATGATAAGGAAGTCCTGCCGCGCGAAGCCGAGCTGGCTGGTGCCCCAGCTGAGGGTGAAGACCGTCATCAGATAGAACGTGACGAAGGTGGTGGTGGCCATCAGCGTGGCGAGAATCAGCGTGCTGGTGTGGTCGCGCAAAACGGTGACCAGTGGTACCTTGACGCGCTCCTCTTTGTCGATGGTCTCCTGAAACGCGGGTGTCTCGGTGATCTGCAGGCGCACATAGAGTCCGACCAAGACCAGCAGCGCGCTGGCAATGAAGGGCACGCGCCAGCCCCACGCGAAGAACTGTGCTTCGGTGAGCGTCGCGTTGAGAACGACGAACACCAGCGTCGAGAGAATGAAACCGATGGGGGCGCCTAACTGTGGAAACATGCCATACCAGGCGCGTTTGCCCGGCGGGGCGTTCTCCGTAGCGAGCAGCACGGCGCCTCCCCATTCGCCGCCCAGACCGATGCCCTGCCCGAAGCGGCATAACGCGAGTAATGCGGGGGCGAGCAAGCCGATGGAGGCATAGGTGGGCAGCAGGCCGATGGCGACCGTCGACATCCCCATGGTGAGCAGCGCTGCGACGAGAGTCGCCTTGCGACCGATGCGGTCACCGAAGTGGCCGAACAGTGCCGAGCCGATCGGCCGCGCGAAGAACGCGAGTGCGAAGGTGGCGAGTGACTGCAGCGTGGCCGTCGCCGGGTCGGAGCCCGGGAAGAACAGCGCGGGAAACACCAGCACGGCGGCGGTGCCATAGATGTAGAAGTCGAAGAACTCGATCGTGGTACCGATCAGGCTCGCGAACAGGACGCGTCTTGGATTCATATTGCTGTTATTCCCGTCACGCCGAATTGCGGCTCGCATTAATATTGCCGAACAGCGAACGCATCACCATTTTCTCGTACTGCTCCAGCAGCGGGTGCCCCTCACTCTGCCGCTGTTGCTGAATCCGCATCAGCGCATATTGCTGCACGGTGAGCAGCGGCAGCACCACGCGCTCGCGCAGCTGAATACTCATGCGGCTGCGGGGGTTGTCTTCCAGCAGCTGTTGCTGACCGGAGATCTTCAGCACCATCGCGCGGCTGAGCTCGTACTCGTCATGCAGGATGTTCCAGAACACACCGAAACGCGGGTCGTCCTGCATGTAACGGGTCAGCGCGAAATTGGTCTTGCTCATGCTCTGCATGCTGTTGGCGATCAGCGCGCGGAAGAAGCGCGAGCGTTGATACAATCGAATGCAGGCGTCGAAGTTGCCCTTGTCTTCCTGATCTTTGAGAGCAGAGCCGACGCCGTAAAAACCCGGCACATTCTGCTTGAGCTGGCTCCACGCGCCGACAAACGGAATGGCACGCAGATCCTCAAATTTCAGCTTGCGCGTGGTGCCGCGCTTGGCCGGACGGCTGCCGATGTTGGTCATCGCGTAATAGTTCAGCGTGCTCATTTCCTCCAGATACGGCAGGAACAGCGCATGTTTCTTGAAGGCCTCGTATGTGCGGTAGCTGGACTGCGCCAGCTCTTCCATCAGCGCGCGCTGCTCGTCGTCCAGCTCACGCTCGGCGCGGTCGTAGAGGTTGTTTTCAAGGCCCGCCATGAGCAGCTGACTCATGTTATGTACGGCGGCTTCCTTGATGCCGTAGAAAGTGCTGATGGTCTGCCCCTGCACCGTCATCTGGATCTGATTACTCTCGATCTTCCTACCCATCGCCGCGTAGAACAGATAGGTATCGCCTCCGCCACGCGCGGGTGGACCACCACGGCCGTCGAAGAAGATGACCTCGACGCCGGATTGTCGCGAGATTGCCGTGAGGTCTTCCTTGGCGCGGTAGATGGCCCAGTTGGCCATCAAGTAACCGCCGTCCTTGGTGCCGTCGGAGAAGCCGAGCATCACCGTCTGGCGCTTCCTGCGCCGTTCCAGATGCGCCTTGTAATGGCGATTGGTGTAGATGTGCGTCATCGACGCCCCGGCGCGCTGCAGGTCATCGACGGTCTCGAAGAGCGGCACGATGTCCACGGTCAAAGACACGTCGGCCCAGCCGCACAGGCGGAACAGCGCGAATACCTTGGCGATGTCAGACGCGCCCCGGCAGTTGCTGATGATGTAGCGATGCGTGGCGCGCTCGCCGTTGAGCATCTGAATCTTGCGCATGATGGCGAAGGAGCCGAGTGTGTCGCGGATCACCGGGTCGCTGAAGGACTCGATATCGACATGGCCCTTGCAACTGATCAGGCAGTCGATCTGCTGCTGCCAGTTGAGCTCGAAGATGTGCGGGGGAAGCAGATCGCGACGCTGGGCCATCACGGCGTCCAGCGCCGCAGAGATCACGCGGCTGTCCTGGCGGATGTCGATGCTGGCGAAGTGGAAGCCGAACAGCTGCACCTTGCGCCGGAATGATTGCAGCAGGTCCCGATACAGCCCCTGATGCTCGGCGACCAGCACCTGCTCGATGGCGTCGATCTCGGCGAGGAATGCGTCGAGGTTCAGCGGATGTTCCACCTTGGCCTCGCTCAGTTCCTCGTGCAGCTGTTGCTCCAACGCCACCAGCCGGTCATAGGTGCCACGAAAACTCAGGCGCCGCTTCAGGGCACGGATGTTCTGGTGGTAACAGCCGAGCACGGTATAACGCAGCTTGGCGGCGACTTTCATGGTGGTGTCTGTGGTCACAAAGGGGTTGCCGTCCCGATCCCCTCCCGGCCAGAAACCCACTGTGATGAGTTCCTGATTACCCAGCACCTGTTGCGGAAATTGCTCGGCCAACTGGTCGACGATGTCGCCAATGCTCGGATAGAAAATGTTGCCCAGGTACCAGGTCAGCAGCACGGCCTCGTCATAGGGCGAGGGCTTCTGCTTCTGAAAGAATGGCGTGTTGCCGAGCTGCTGCAGCAGGTCGCGCGCGGTGCCGATCTGATTCGACGAAATTGCTTCGGTGAGATCGGAGATGATGGCCAGCACCTGCCCCGGATAGAACTGCGTCGGGTGCGCCGTGAGCACTACGCGCACACCAAAATTTTCCAGAATGCCGCTGAGTTTCTCGTCGAGATCGTTGTCGCGTGCACGGTCCATCAGCTGCACCAGCGAGGCCTTGCCCTCGATGCGATGGATACGGCTGTAGGCGGCGTCTTCCAGTGCGTCAATGAGCACGACCTGGCGCTCCACGTACTGGATGACCTTGAACAGGAACTGGATGCGCTCGTCTTCGGTGAAGGCTGGCTTGTGAACCTCGAAGAAGTCATCAATGATCTCGGCCGGGTTCTGCCCGTGCTGCAGCCCTGCGGCGCAGGCCTCGCTGAGCAGCGGCAGCAGTGTCCCGGTCTGCTCGACAGCGTCCAGTGGCAGAGTCAGAAACAAACTGTTGTAGAGCTGGAAGTTCAGCTCCACCAGTTCGGCGAATGTCTTGGCGACCTTGTCAGTCATAACCCTGTCTCACCTCAAAAAAACTTTCCTAAAAAACTTTCCTAAAAAAAAGAACGGTGCCTCACTTCAGCAACTCATCCAGGGTCAAACCATAGCTCGGTGCGAACGTGTCGAGAAAATATCCCACCTCAGGCAGCTCGATGCGGTCCAGGCGTGCCTTCACGTCTTTCTCCGCCTGCGAGAACTCGAAATTGCCCGCCAGCACCTCGGCCTTGCACTTGAGATACGCACACAACGTATCCGCCGCCTTGATCAATAACATGTGCTCCGGGGGAATTTCCTCGTGCAGCAGCACGGCGCGAAAGTCCGGTTGCAGATCCTCGGGTAGCAGCCCCAGCAACTCGCGTTCGGCCTGCTTTTCGACGGCCTTGTAGGCGTTCGTGATCTCGGGCGAGTGATATTTGATAGGGGACGGCATGTCGCCAGTGATCACCTCACCGCAGTCATGATAGAGCGCTGCGACAACCACAGCGTTCACATCCAGCGTGCCGCCGAAATGGCGATTGCGGATGAGGCCGAGCACGTGGGTGATGGTGGCCACCTCCCAGCTATGTTCCATGACGTTTTCGTTGATGACATTGCGCTTGAGCCCCCAGCGCTGCAGCCAGCGAATCTTGCTGATATAGGCGTAAAAATGACTTCTGAGACTGTCGGCCATGTGTATTTTCGCACCCTTTGAGGGAGACTAGCGGGAAAGGCGCTCAGGATATAGCATCCACCCCTCTCCTGCCCACTGCACGTCTGGATTTCAATGTATGACTGCCGATATCCTTGAGAACAAATAGAAAACAACAATAACCAAGGACTACAGCCGCATGCTCAAGAGAGAAGGCTTGCTTTCGCGCCGCCATCGCACGGCGACATTGTTCACCATCCTCGACATGGGCGTCATCTTCGCGACTGACTTTCTCACACCCCTCGGCTTCGCGCACGGCACCCTCTACATTCTTTGCATCCTGATTGCGGCGCTGACCCGCGATCGCCGCTTCGTGATCATCATCGCCGCGCTGGCCATTGTGCTCACCGCTGTGGGCGCGGCGGTTTCCCCCCCTGGAATGGTATTGGTCTACGCACTCTCCAATCGTCTGGTGTCCGTCTTCACTCTGGCCAGCACTGCCTTCATCGCGCAGTTGGCGATACTGCACATCGAGAAACGAGAGCGCATCGGCGACGAGCTGCACCGCGCGCTGACCGAGGCCGGGCAGAGTGATCTGCTTCTCAAGATCGCCAGCGACATCGCTCATGTGGGCGGATGGGCCCTGAATCTGCCCGGCTCTCCCGCCACACCGGAAGGGTCCACAACACCTCATCTTGTATGGACGCAGGAGATCCGCAAGCTGCACGGCATAACGGGGGACTACACGCCCACCATCGAGGAAGCGCTGCTGTTCTACTCTCCCGTGGACCGCGAACGCATCCTGCGCTCGATGCGGCGCTGCCGGGAACAGGGCACGATCTATGACGAGGAAATGCAGCTCAACCTGCCCGATGGTCGCCAACTCTGGATTCGGGTAGTCGGGCGGCCGGTGCATGACAGCAACGGCCGCGTGATCCAGATTCAAGGCGCCATGCAGGACCTGACCTGGGCCAAACAGCTCACCCAGGTCATCAACGAGAACGAGCAGCGCTTCCTGCAACTCGCCAACGTCGTGCCGTTGATCATCTGGACCGCCACCCCCAATGGCAAAGTCGACTTCGCCAGCAAGGCACTGGCCGAGTTTACCGGCGTTCCCAATCACGACCTGCTCTCTGCACAGCAGTGGATGGAGATCGTGCACGAGGAAGACCGCGAGCGCCGCATGGCAACCTGGCAGGCCGCACTGGAGAGCGCACAGGAGTATTCGCAGGAATTCCGCTTCCGCGCCGCCAGCGGCGACTTCCGGTGGCTGCTGGTCTATGCCCGCCCGATTAAGGACAGCGAGGGCCATGTGCAGAAATGGTACGGCACCGCAATCGATGTGCACGAAAACCGTCTGCTGCAGGACGCTCTGAAGAAGAACGAACAGCGCCTGACGTATCTGGTGAAGGCGACCAGCGACGCCATCTGGGACTGGAACCCCAATACCCGCGAGCTGTGGTGGAGCGACAGCATGTACGAGATGTTCGGTTACAACTCCGAGGAGCTGGGGACCACGGGGGACTTCTGGGCTCAGTGCGTCCATCCGGCAGACCGTCCGCGCGTGGTGCCTGGCATCCTGCAGGCGGCGAAGGGCGACGCAAACGAGTGGCGAGCTGAGTACCGGTTCCTGCGCAAGGATGGCAGCTATGCCTGGGTATCTGATCGCAGCATTGTACTGCGCGAAACCACGGGCAAGGCGTTGCGCCTGGTCGGCGGCCTCAGCGACATCACGGCACGCAAGAATCTCGAAGAACAGTTGCAGCAGACCGACAGGCTGCGCGCGGTGGGACAGTTGACCGGAGGGGTGGCCCACGATTTCAACAATCTTCTGACCGTCATCATGGGCAGCTCGGAGCTGTTGATGGACGAATTGGCACAACAACAGCGCCCGCTCACCATCAGCACCATGATCCGCGACGCCGCCCAGCGCGGTGCCGAGTTGACTCAGCGCCTGCTGGCATTCGCGCGGCGCCAGGCGCTGGAGCCCAAGGTCGTTAACGTGAAGCGGCTGGTCGATGGCATGGAAGGTCTACTGCGGCGCACCCTGAATGCCCACATCGACATCGAACTGGTGCATGCCGGTGGGCTCTGGCGCGCGCTGATCGACCCGGCGCAGCTGGAAGGGGCGCTGCTGAACCTGTGCTTGAACGCCCGGGATGCAATGCCTGCGGGGGGGCGTCTGACTATCGAAACCGCCAACATGCATCTCGACCAGAGTTACGCCGAGCGCCACCCGGACGTGCTGGCCGGTCAATATGTCATGATCGCCGTGTCCGACACCGGGACGGGGATCCTGCCCGAACATCTGGACAAGATCTTCGACCCCTTCTTCACCACCAAAAGTCTCGGCCAGGGCACTGGGCTCGGGCTGAGCATGGTGTACGGCTTCGTCAAACAGTCCAATGGCCACATCAAGATCTACTCGGAGCTGGGCCAGGGCACCACCGTCCGCATGTATCTCCCGCGCGCGCTGGCAGAGCTGGAAGAACCCCATGACCGTTCGCCCACGGAGCGGATCAATGGCGGCAACGAGTGCATTCTGCTGGTGGAGGACGACGATCTGGTGCGTGAGTATGTGGAGGGGCAACTGCTGGGATTGGGCTATCAGGTGGTCATCACCGCCAACGCGACCGAGGCGCTGAAGCACCTGCACAGTCCCCGGCCGTTCGACCTGCTGTTCACCGACGTCATGATGCCCGGGGACATGAATGGCCGCCAGCTGGCCGAGGTCGCCATTGCGTTGCGCCCCGGCCTGAAAGTACTCTATACCTCAGGCTACACCGAGAACGCGATTGTCCATCATGGCCGTCTCGATCCGGGGGTGCAGCTGCTGAGCAAACCGTACCGACGCCACGAGCTGGCGCAGAAACTGCGCAGCGTGCTGAAGCCGGACTGATCGGCACTGCCAGGCCCGGCGACATTTCGACAATAACCACCACCTCAGTAAGGCAGTAACGACATGGTCGAGAGCAACACCAAGGACACCTTTGTGACAAGGCTGATACACGGGCATTACTTCGGCCTGGCGCAAACCTACTGGGCACTCTACCTGATCGTCGCCGCGATCTTCTTCGTGGTGGGCAGCGTGCTGGTGGCCGATCGCAACTGGTCGCCCTACATCGCCATGATCCTGGCGCTGGTGGGCTGGTCTTTCCTACTGCTGCTGGGCGTCGACAAAGGCTACCGTGGGTCGGACCCAGGTAAGGCATTGGCGCGTATAGCAATGTTGTTTTTGTTGTTGAATTTGACCAATGTTCTGGCGACGTTGAGCTTCATTTAACGGGCTGAATTCGCTGTGTTCGTGTGGGAGCGGGCCTGCCCGCGATTGACTGTGGTGCGCGAAAACCAATCGCGGGCGGGCCTTTATGCCCTCTGGGTACGCTCCCACAGGGGTTAAGTTGGGCCGGTGAGGTCCTTCAGCAGGGTCTGCCAGTACGTCAGGCCCTTTTCTCTTGCAATTCTGATGTTGCGCTCCGGGATGCCCGCCGCATTCGGGTGCGACGCCACGGCGCCTTCCACACTCTCCTCACGCAGCAGATGAATCACCGGGAACGGTGAGCGGTTGGTGTAATTGGCCTCGTCGTCCGGGTCGCTGTCGGCAAACTGATAGTCGGGATGGAAGCTGGCGAGCTGATAAACACCCTCCAGCTCCTGCTCCTCCAGCCACGCCTGTGCCATGTCCAGCATGTCCAGGTACTCGAGAAAATCCGGCACCGCGTTGGCGAATACCAGCAGCGTCGTCTCGATGGCTGGCTCGTTTTCAAGCCGCGCCAGTTCGGTCGCGAAGGCCATCAGCAAGGCCTCCATGTCGGTCTCGTCGGTGACGACGATGCGCACACTGCCCCCATCCAGAACCCGGCGCGCAAACGGACACAGGTTGAAACCGACGACGACCTGCTCCAGCCATTGCCGCGTGGCGCGCTCGGCGTGAATCACCGACGGGACATTAACGATCTGTGCGTTCATGCAATCTCATTCCTTCTTCTTGCGTTTGGACGGCGCGGCGGCCTTGCCGGACGCCTTGAGTTTCTTCGGCCCCTTGTAATTGCCGGGCAGCTCCTTGACCTTGCGCGGCTCCAGCGTCACCCGCAGATAACGCTCGATGGACGCCTTCAGGTTCCACTCCAGCGGGCCGATCAACGACACCGCCAGACCTTGCTCACCGGCGCGACCCGTGCGGCCGATACGGTGCACATAGTCGTCACCCTTGCGCGCCATGTCGAAGTTGACGACCAGATCGATGCCCTTCACGTCGAGCCCGCGTGAGGCCACGTCGCTGGCGAGCAGCACATTGATCTTGCCGTCGCGGAATGCCGTGATGGTGGAGTTGCGCACGTCCTGCTTGACCTCGCCATGCAGGTAGCCCGAACGCTGCCCCCGATAGCGCATCACTCCGCTCAGATGGGTAGCCTGATCGCGCGTGTTGGTGAACACCAGCGCCCGCTCAAAGGTCTCGTTTTCCAGCAACCACAACAGCAGCTTTTCTTTGTGCTTCTCGTCGTCCGCCAGGATGTATTGCTGACGGATCGACTCATGTTGCTCGCGTGCCTCGTTGACCATCACGCGCACCGGGTCGATGAGCACCTGCATCAGGCGGCGCACGCCAGCAGGCAGCGTGGCGGAAAGCAGCAGCGTCTGCCGTGCCGGATTGCAGGTAGCGATGATCGCCAGCACGTCGTCGACGAACCCCATCTCGAACAGACGGTCCGCCTCGTCGAGCACCAGCACCTCCAGCCTGGTGAACAGCGTGCTACCCTCCTTGACCAGTTCGAGGGTACGGCCAGGCGTGGCGATCACGATCTGCGGGTCTTTGCGCAACAACGCGCGCTGCACCTTGAATTCCTGCCCGCCAGTAATGACGCCCACCTTGATGCCACAGTAGCTGGCGAGCTTCTCGCACTCCTTGCCGATCTGACGTGCCAGTTCACGGGTCGGCACCAGCACCAGCGCGCGGGTGCCCTGCTTCGGACCGGCGTCGGTGATCATGCGCTGCAGAATCGGCAGCAGGAAGGCCGCCGTTTTGCCACTGCCGGTGGCGGCATTGACCAGCAGATCCCTGCCTGCCATGGCCAGAGGGATGGCCTGCTCCTGCACAGGGGTGGGTTGCTCGAAGCCCATCTTGTCGACGGATTTGAGCAGGCGCTGATCGAGTAGCAAGTCGGAAAACACGGAGAAGTCCTGTCCAGGTTGAGCATGGTCATGCGAAATTGGTGCGCGCACCTTACCACCTCTGGCCCATCACTGGCCAGCTGGCGCCCTCGGCGCTGGCTTGCCCGCCCGTATGTGCTGCCGGTATAGTCCGGCCTCCAGGCACCTTCAGAGTCACCGCCATCCATGCTCACCGCCACCCTCGCCCTGTTCTTCAGCGCCCTGCTCGCCGCGACGATACTGCCCTTCTCCTCGGAGGTGTTTCTCTATGCCCTGCTGCAAGGGGAAGACGGTTGGACGGCGACCACACTCCTGACCATTGCCGTCGCCACCTTGGGCAACGTGCTGGGCGCCTGCATCAACTGGTGGCTGGGAAAGGAGCTGTTGCGCTTTCGACACAAGCGCTGGTTCTACTTCGATGACAAACAGATCGCAAGGGCACAAGAATGGTTTCAGCGCTACGGCGTCTGGACACTGCTGCTGTCCTGGGTGCCGGTGGTGGGAGACCCGTTGACGCTGATCGCCGGATTCCTGCGGGTGCGGTTTGCGCTGTTCCTGCTGCTGGTGACCATAGGCAAGCTGTTGCGCTACCTGATTGTCGCTGCGCTGGCCGTGTGACCCGTGGGAGCGGACCTGTCCGCGAAGATTTTTTTGCTCGGGTTAGCGCTCAGTATTGGAACTACAAGAGCATCGCGGGCGGGCCCGCTCCCACACCTACTCAGTCTTGTGGCCCGGCTCCTTTTCGTGCAGCAGTGCCGAAGGGCGAGAGCCCGCATCGGAGCCGACGTTCGGATATATCGTCGGGCTGTGCGCAGACGGAAACAGGTCGGCAACATCGACACGGTAGTATTTGCAGAGCTGTTCGAGGGTAATGAGGGTGACGTTCTGTTCGCGGTTTTCGATGCGCATGACGGTCGACTGCGACACCCCGATCTTGCGGGCGAAATCACGCTGCGAAGAATTTCCCCGCTTTTCTTTGATAAATTTTGCCAGGCGCTGCCGCAGATGAACCATATGTGGTTTATACTGGAAGCCATGAACCACATGGGGTTCAAACGCGCACCACGAAGGAAGCATGCAAGTCCGGACGCAGTTGCGCGGTGCCATCGGCCATAGCGGTTCGATGGCACCGCGCGTCCAACCCTCCCCACTCTCCCGCCGATTTGCATCCACGCGCGCCGGTGCATTATGCTCAGGCCTGCTCCGCAGCACTCCTGCAGAGGAACTCTGTCCACGTCTCAACAACATAAGAAGAAGCAGCGATGACGCAACTCGACTACAACGGTCAGCAAACCAAGGGCATGCTCGGCTGGATTGAGCGCACAGGGAACAAGCTGCCCGATCCCGTGTTTCTATTTTTCGGGTTGATCCTGATCCTGGTCGTCATCAGCGTGCTGGCCTCGCTGCTCGGCCTCTCGGCTCAGCATCCGACACAGGTCGATGCCAATGGCAGCCCCGTAATAATCCACGCCGCCAGCCTGCTCTCAGCCGCCAACATCCGACGCTTTCTGGTCGAGATGCCGATGACCTTCACCTACTTTGCCCCGCTGGGCATGGTGCTGGTAGTGATGCTCGGTGCGGGCGTGGCGGAACGTTCCGGCCTGTTCGCCACCGCTATGACTGCCTTCGTGAAAAAAGCCCCCGCGCTGCTGCTGACACCAGCCGTGGCCTTCATGGGCATGATGGGAAATCTGGCCGCAGATGCGGCCTACGTGGTGCTGGTTCCGCTGGCGGGGGTGATCTTCGCGGCGGCGGGTCGGCATCCGATTGCTGGCATCGCGGCAGCCTTTGCCGGGGTCTCCGGCGGCTTCTCCGCCAACCTCTTGCCAGGCCAGCTCGACGCCCTGCTGCTGGGCCTGACACAAACCGCCGCACAGACCATCGATCCGGCCTTCACGGTCAACATCGCGGGCAACTGGTATTTCATCGCCGTGATGCTGGTGGTGTTCCTGCCGGTGATCTGGTATCTCACGGACAAGGTCATCGAGCCGCGCCTCACACCGCTGACGGCGAACTCTGCGGGCAGCACACTGGGCACCGTGCAGGCGGAGAGCGCAGACGGTGTCGTGGAACGACGGGGAATGGCACGCGCAGGCTATGCGGCGCTGGGAGTGGTGGCGCTGTGGGTGGTGCTGTTTGTCATGCCCGGCACGCCGCTGATCGAAGAGGAGGCCGCAGGCGGAGGACGCCTGCAGCCGTTCTATCAATCTCTGATTGCCGGTTTCCTGATCCTGTTTCTGGCCTGCGGCTGGGCGTATGGTTCAGCCACCGGCAGCGTGAAGAGTCATCGCGACATCGTGCGCATGATGTCCGAATCCATGGGTGACATGGCCTACTACCTGGTGCTGGCGTTCGCCGCCGCGCATTTTGTGGCGATGTTCAGCTGGTCCAACCTCGGGCTGATCCTCGCGGTGAACGGGGCCGGGCTGATCCAGAGTGTGGAGCTGCCGATGACGGCGCTGCTGCTGGTGATTGTGCTGACCACCACGTTGATCAATCTCTTCATCGGCTCCGCCAGCGCCAAGTGGGGCTTGCTGGCACCCGTGCTGGTGCCGATGCTGATGCTGCTGGGCGTGAGCCCGGAGATGGCCACCGCTACTTACCGCGTGGGCGATGGCGCTACCAACATCATCACCCCGCTGATGCCCTACTTCGCGCTGATCCTCACCTTCTGCCAACGCTGGAGCAAGGATTTCGGCATTGGCAGTCTGGTGGCAACCATGATCCCCTATTCGATCTGGCTGCTCGTCAGCGGCATGGCGATGGTGGTGATCTGGATCCTGTTCGGCCTGCCACTGGGGCCAGGCGTGGGAACCGGCTACAGCGTGGGCGGCTAGCCGCCCGCCCCCTGTTCCACATACTTCCAGCTCATCGCGCCGAAGAACATCTCATCCCAGCTCTGCTGCCCCCAAGGCACGGAGCGTGATGCGTCCGGGTTGCTCTCGTTCTGCGTGGAGTTGTCGAACACGCCAGTGGCCACCACTCTGGTGCCCGCTGGGATGAGCTTCGGCTCTTCCATCAGGTAACGAATCTGCCAGTTGTAGTTGTAATTGGCGATGTTGATCAGCTCCTCCTGCGTGCCGTCCGGATAGAACGCCGTGAAGCGCATGCTCTTGCCACGGAAGTGCATGTGCGGCAGGAAGCCATACATGTGTGCGTCCTTCTCGATCACCACGCTCTGGGACATCTCGAAAGCAGGGTCGTAGGGGGTGATGTTGGTCCAGCCCGGCGTGAAAATGCAGGCACACTGGCCTGACATGCGCTCCGCAGGCACTTCACCCTCCGGATAGAACCAGATGCCGATTTCGCTGGCGTCTACCGTTTCCTTGCCGTTGGTGGTGTAGTGCAACTGCAGACGCAGCTTGGAGCCGGCGCGCAGCAGACCGCCGGTATTCGCAGGCTCGATGCTCGGCTCTGCGCCCGGAATGTAGGCCGTGATGTTGGCCTGATTCGGATCGCCGCCGCCGAGGAAACCACGCCGCCCGGTGGCATCTGGAGGAACGATGTCGTTCAGCGTGTGATGCAACACGGTGCGGTCACCGGGGATGTACTGACTGGCGCGCACCCAGCGGTCCGTCTCCAGCCCCTCGAAAGGAACCTCGACGGTGATGTAGTCGAGAACGCCAGTGGCGGGAATGTTCTGCGGTGGCACCTTGACGATCAGGTCCGGCTCGCCGAGTGCCCACTTGGTCTCGGGCCAGGTCATCTCCATCAGCGGATCGGTGCCGCCGTCCTTCATGGCGCCCGCCTCGATCCAGCTGATCAGCGTCTGCTGCTCCTGCACCGAGAGGACGTAGTCATTGCTGTAATTGCCCACGTGCGGATCGATCTGCCCCGGCGGCATGCGTTTGGTCATCAACACTTCGCGAATCATCGGCGACCAGCCTTGCACCATGGCGTGGCTGTCCATAGCAAACGGGGCGATGCCACCGTCGCGGTGACAGCGGGCACAATTCTCGGCCAGTATCGGCGCCACGTCGGCCTCATAGGAAACCAGCTCGGTGACCGGATAGTGAATGTCTGCTCCAGGTGCGTCCGCCATGGCGACCACCGGCGTACCAACAGCTCTGCCCGCCACCACGTCATTGAGCGCCGTCTCCAGCGCACTGACTGGCCCGCGGAATATCACCTCGAAACTGCGGGGATCGTAGAGGAAGGCCTCACCGCTCTTGTCGATGCCCATGGCCTCGGAGATCACCTGCGCATCGTCGATCAGCACCGGCAGCTGCACGCCAATCTGCGCCAGCGCCAGTTTCACGTCGGCGCGCGTCTCTCCCAGCGGGTTGATCAGCATGAATTCGATGCCCTCGGCATCGAAGCGGGATTGCAGTCGCGCGTAATCGGCGGCCGCCGCAGCGGTCTGTGGGCTGCCATTGACCTGGACGAGGAAGGCGATGGCCTTGTGGTCGTCGTACCAGCTCATGTGGTGGAAGTTGCCATCCTGATCGAGCAACGCGAAGTCGCCCACGCGCTCGGCCGCCTGGGCCGTGCCCGCCAGCAGGGGCAGCGCTACCAGGAGTGTTCGAATGGAGGAGAGCAGCAGTCGTTTGGGAGTTAGTCTGTTCACTATCGTCACCTCTGTTGTTTTTGTTACTTTCAGAATGCCCAGACAATAACACAAGCAAGAAAAAGTGGAAGCGCGAACCCTTGCCGAAAAATGAAATCCGGTGGGCTTCAGAAATCGGGTAATTGCTCACGCGCCAATATAAAACGAGCGGGCGTTCGAATAGGCAAGGATTGGACATTCGGTTACACTCCGGGCCATTGAAATCCATTGAAAAGGGAGCCCGTATGAAAGAAGCAGTCATCGTCGCCACCGCGCGCACGCCGATCGGCAAAGCCTACCGCGGCGCGTTCAACAACACCGAAGCCCCCACCCTGGGTGGCCACGTCATCACGGCGGCGCTGCACAAGGCGGGTATCAGCCCGGACGAGGTCGATGACGTCGTCATGGGCTGCGCCATGCAGCAGGGCACGACCGGCGCCAACATCGGCCGCCTCGCCGCCCTCGCCGCCGGGCTGCCGAACACCGTGGCGGGGATGAGCATGGACCGCCAGTGCGCCTCCGGCATGATGGCCATCGCCACCGCCGCCAAGCAGATCATCATCGATCACATGCCCATCGTTATCGGCGCCGGCCTCGAATCGATCTCGCTGGTGCAGAACGAGCACCGCAACACCTTCCGCGCTGTCGACCAAAACGTCATCGCCCACTCTCCCCACGCCTACATGCCGATGCTGCAGACCGCCGAGATCGTCGCCAAACGCTATGGCATCACCCGCGACGCGCAGGACGAATACAGTCTGCAGAGCCAGCAGCGCACCGCCGCCGCCCAGGCCGTCGGCAAGTTCGACGCCGAGATCGTGCCCATGCGGTCGGTCAAGATTGTCGTCAACAAAGACACCAAGGAGGAGACGCAGGAAAGAGTGCTGCTGACACGTGACGAGGGCAACCGTGCCGACACGACGCTGGCGGGCCTCTCCTCGCTCAAGCCGGTCATCGAAGGCGGCTGCATCACGGCGGGCAACGCCAGCCAGCTCTCCGACGGCGCCAGCGCGGCGGTATTGATGGACAGCAAGCTCGCCGAACAGCGCGGCCTGCAGCCACTCGGCGCCTATCGCGGCATTGCAGTAGCCGGATGCGCACCGGACGAGATGGGCATCGGTCCTGTGTTCGCCGTGCCCAAGCTGCTCAAGCGTTTCGGCCTGACCATGGACGACATCGGCCTGTGGGAACTGAACGAAGCCTTCGCCGTGCAGGTGATGTATTGTCGCGACCGCTTGGGCATTCCCAACGAACTACTGAACGTCAACGGCGGCGCCATCTCCATCGGCCACCCCTACGGCATGAGCGGCGCCCGCATGGTCGGCCACGCCCTGATCGAGGGCAAACGCCGAGGCGCGAAGTACGTCATCTGTACGATGTGTGTGGGCGGCGGCATGGGCGCGGCGGGGTTGTTCGAGGTGTATTGACTTGACAAACATGCACCACCAATCATAATGATACCTATCAAAAAGAAGGTTTACATGGACGTTAAACCTGCAAGCGCTAAAATTCACGCCTTTCCGCTGTCACAAAAAGCTGCGCGGGAGATCATCCGGCGACTAAGTTCAGAGGATCAAGGAGGAGTGAAATTCACCCAGCACGCCAAGACACGCATGGTCGAAAGACAAATCTCGATCATGCAGATAATGAACGTGATGAAACGCACCAGCAGTCGCATGAACGAGGGGCCTTATCAGGCCGCAAATGGCGACTGGAAGTGTGAGATTGAAGGCAGTGCAGCCGGAGCAGTCATCAAGCTTGCCTTGGCAATCAATACATCTGCCAGACCAGAAGCCGTCATCGTGATCACGGTGATTGCAGAAAGAGACTTTTAAAAATGGATGAAACCAAAATGTACCATTACACCGAATGCGGGTTGAGCCACGTGTATCTGCTCAACGGGCATCATGAAGCGGACAGTGATTATGGTGTAGTCACCTCTATCAGCAACATCGCTGGTCTGCACGACGCTATCGGGAAAACCATTGTCAACAAGACAACCGAGCCATTGAGCGGGGACGAGGTGCGTTTTCTGCGCAAGGAGATAGATCTCTCGCAAAGGAACCTCGGTGCACTGCTGGGCGTCGAAGATCAGACTGTCGCTCGCTGGGAAAAAGGCACGGTGGTGATTCCGAGGGCCGCCGACATTCTGCTGCGTGGTTTGTACATGGAGGCAAAGTTCAATACCTGTAATCTCTCGGAGCTGGTTAACAGCCTCAGCCAATGGGAAGCAAAACAGACGATGCAGCGACTTGAGATGCAGGAGCTGGAAAATACACAATGGGTTGTCGCTGAAAACCGGACCGCCTGACTCTTCGGATCATTGAATCATTGGCTCGTCACGTCGACGATTCATTTCGCGAACAAACTCTTCTCGATATCCTTGAACGCCTTGAACTCCAGCGCATTGCCGGACGGGTCCAGAAAGAACATCGTCGCCTGCTCGCCCGGCTGGCCTTTGAAGCGGATATACGGCTCAATCAGAAACTCCGGCACGAAGCTCTTCACCTGCTCCGCAAATGCCTCCCACTGCGCCATCTCCAGCACCACGCCAAAGTGCGGCACCGGCACGCCGTGCCCGTCGACATGATTGCCAATCTGATTGACCTTGCCATCCGGTCCCAGCGCGGGGTTCACATGCACCACCAGTTGATGCCCCAGCAAATCGAAGTCGATCCAGTGGTCTGAGCTTCTACCTTCGGGCAGGCCCATTTTGCTGCCGTAGAAATCGCGCGCCTCCTCCAGATTGCGAACCTGGATGGCGAGGTGGAAGGGGGTTAGTCGGGTGGGTTTTAGCATAGGGGGGCCTGCTGAATGTGTCTGAAAATTCACTGAAGCACAATCTGCCACAGCTCCTCGCCAACAATCCACTACCGCAACAGCCGCGCAAACCATCCCCTACACCACATCAACCCGCAACCCAGCCCGCGAAGCGGCCTCAAGCTGACGTGAATCTGCCGACAAAAAGACATCCACTTTCAACGCCAATGCGCTGCCAATGTGGATCGCGTCCATCCCACGCAGGACATTGGTTTCGAGACTCATAATTGCCTGTGCCAGTACTTGCGGGCTTAAATCTGCCAAGGCGGCGTCCTCTATATCAGCCATGAGCTGAGACTTCAGTTGGCGATATTGGGTATCAGTAATTCTGGATTCGCGCTGCAAACGGCAAAAGGCTGAAATAAGTTCGGGCAGGATGATGCCAGACAATACGATCTCTGTTGCGCGGTCACACCATGCCAACACAGTATCGGTGCCTGCTTCGTTGATGTAACGCTTCACAAAGGCCGAGGAATCGAAGAAAACACGCAATGGCAGGGCTCCTTTAAATGCTGTCTTTGCGTGCTTCTATAATCATGCTGCTGACCGTAGCGCCGCTGATCACCAGGGGTTGCGCTTTATGGCGCTTCCAGGATGGCAGGTCGGCCATGATGGGAACGATGTCGGCAATGGGTTTGCCGTTGCGAAGGACTCGCACGGACTCTCCCGCCTCCACGATATCGAAGTACTGCTTGGCGTTATTGCGCACGTCGGTAAATGTAGCTTGTTTCATGCGGCTCTCCTCTGTACAGAATGATGTCAGTGTAGATGTACAATTCAAATGATGCCAGTCACTCTTTGCGTTTAGGGACATGCCCTTCCACCCCCACCTCGCAAACACCTCACGTTGACCCCCGCAACAGCCCGGTGCTACAGTCGCGCCAACTCTCTTGAAAAACACCACCCCGAACGAGACTAGCCCTGTGCCCCTGAAGGTTCTCATCGCCCTCCTGCTGATTCTGAATCACTCCGTGATGTTCGGCGCCATGGCGGCTGAGGAAATGCCAGACGAAGAGCACCCCTACGGGCAAGCCGTCAACCACGAAAACCTGCACCACCATGTACATCACAATGATCATCATACTGACCACCACGATCATCAAAGCGCCAGCGGCAACGTCATGGATTCCAACCAGCATGACGAAAACGAACCCCATCATGAGCACGGCGTACATATCCACCTGAACATGGACCTGCCGCAAACCATCAGCATTGACCTCCAGCCTCAGGGCGGCCAAGCAGTGGCCAGCTACCAGTTAGTTCATCAGAGCCAGACCTACTCTCCCCCCGTCCCACCGCCCAATCGCTAACCTCCCCAGCATCAGTCCGTCTTTTTTTTGAGTCCTGCACACGCCGGACAACCAACGCACGTCGTTTGTGCTCGTGAGAATCATTCCGTGATTCCTGCACAACGGCCTGCTGTGATTTTTTGATGGAACCCTTCCAATGAAAACGAATGCACGTATCCCCACATGGTGCCGACCTCTGCGCCTGACTGGCCTGCTTTGCGCCGCGCTGCTGACAGGCAATGTCGTCCAGGCCGCCGAAAGCCTGACGCTGGAAGATGCCATTACCGAGACCATCACACGTAACCCCGACCTGCAGGCTTTCGGCTATGCCCTGCGCGCCCAGGACGGGCGGATTCTGCAGGCGGGTCTGGCACCCAAACCCGAGCTGAATGTCGCCGTGGAGGATGTCCTGGGCACCGGCGTGGCGCGCGGGCTGTCCGGCTCACAAACTACGGTGTCGATTGCCTGGGTGCTAGAGGGTGATCTGCGCCAGCGCCGTATCGACGCCGCCCGCATGGGCTCGCTGACACTCGCGGCCGAAGCGCAGGTCATGCGTCTGGATGCGGCGGCGCAGACTGCGCGCCTCTACACCCATGCGCTGGCGGACCAGCTGCGGCGTGAGCTAGCCGACAGCGCGGTGCAGCTGGCGACTGAAAACATCGCCGCCATCCGGCAGCGCGTCGACGCCGGGACAGCCATGACCTCGGAGCTGGCGCAAGCCGAGGCCGAGCTGGCAAAGCGCGAACTGTACCGGGAGGATTTCGAGCATGAACTCGTCGCCGACTACTATCGCATCGCGGCCCAGTGGGGCGATCTGTCCCCGCAGTTCGAGCGCGTGGAAGGCGACCCGCAGCGCCTGCCGGTAATCGAACCCTACGAAACACTGTTGGCCCGCATCGAGCAGAATCCGGACCTGAGCCGCTTCCTCTCCGAGACACGCCTGCAGGAATCGGTGCTGCAGCTGGAGCAGGCGCAGCGTAATTCCCTGTGGCGCTTCAACGCCGGCCTGCGCCGCATCCAGAGCAGCAGCGACACTGGCTTCGTGGCTGGCGTGACGATTCCCCTGAACCGGGGCAATCAGAACCAGGGCCGCATCGACGAGGCCCGCGCCAACCTCGAACAGACTGGCGCGCTGGCCGAGGCGACCCGCATTCGCATCCAGACCAGTCTGCTGGTGATCTATCTGGAACTGCAGCACAACATCCACCGCGCCGAGACGCTGCGCAACGAGGTCATCCCCCGCTTCGAGACGGCGCTGGCGGAAATCCACCGCGCCTACGACCTGGGCACGGGCAGCTATCTGGAACGGCTCAAGGTGCAGGAAGAACTGCTCGACGCCCGCAGCGAGCTGGCCGAAACCAGCGTGCAGGCGCACCTGAAAATGATCGAAATTGAACGGTTGACCGGCGTACGCCTGGCGCAGCTGCCTCCATCACAATGACGAGCACCATGAAGGTCACGATGAACGTCTCCACGAATTTCTCTATGAACTTCTCTATGAACTTCTCCAAGAGGTTGACCATGAACACGCACGTAATACTTTTCCGCTTCGTCGCGCTTGGCGTGCTGAGTCTGATACTCAGTGCTTGCGGTGAACCCGCAAACCTGCCCGCCACCGCTACCGAAGACCACCCAGCAGCCGTCAGTGACGAGCGCGGCCCCAACAACGGCCGCCTGCTACGCAACGAGGGTTTCCAGCTGGAACTGGCGATCTTCGAAACCGGCGTCCCGCCGGAGTACCGCGCCTGGGCCAGCAGTGACGGTAATCCCATCGATCCCGCTGCCGTCGATCTGAGTGTCCGACTGACAAGGCTGGGCGCCGAAGACGAGATCGGCTTCACCCCACAGGGCGAGTTCCTGCGTGGTGACAGCGTGATCTATGAGCCGCACTCATTCACCGTCGGCATCACGGCCCGTTACAACGGTCAGACCCACGAGTGGCAATACGACAGCTTCGAAGGCCGCACCATGATCGAGCCAGCGGTACGTGACGCGCTCGGGATCGCCACTGCAGTCGCCGGGCCCGCCGTGATCGAAGAGCGCATTCCCGTATATGGGCAGATCACGGCCAACACCGAGCGCGTCGGCCATGTCAGTGCGCGCTTCGAGGGACGCATCGAATCGGTGTCCGGCTCCATCGGGCAGCGCGTCAACGCCGGTGACCGGCTGGCGCAGATCGAGAGCAATCAGAGTCTGACGCCCTACACCATCGCCGCGCCCATCAGCGGCATCATCACCGAGCGTCGGGCCGGGCCGGGTGAGCAGACTGCTGGCCGCGAACTGTTCACGATCACGGATACCTCGACCGTCTGGGTAGATCTCGCCGTGTTCCCCGCAGACATTGCCCGCATCAGCATCGGTGCCCCGGTGCAGATCAGCACTGCACTCGCCGAGGAGCCGCTACCGGGCATCATCGCCATGTTCCTGCCCGCAACAGGGGCGAATCAGGCGGTGACAGCAAGAGTGGTGCTGGACAACCCGGACGGGCGTCTGCTGCCCGGCACCTGGGTCAGCGGCCAAATCAAGGTCGCCGAATACGAAGTGCCGCTGGCGGTGCGCCGGGAAGGGCTGCAGCCCTTCCGCGATTTCACGGTGGTCTATGCGCAGATTGGCGACGAATACGAGGTGCGCATGCTGGAGCTCGGCCGTCAGTCCGACGAGTGGATAGAGGTGCTGGGCGGCCTGAATCCGGGCACCACCTATGTCACCGAAAACAGCTACATCCTCAAGGCCGATGTTGAAAAATCCGGCGCGTCTCACGATCACTAGCTATCGATCATAAATTCAGGAACTATCATGCTGGAATCAATAATCAATTTAGCGCTGGCCCGCCGTGGTCTGGTGATCGTGCTCGTGCTGCTGCTGATGGGGCTGGGAGTCTGGAACTTCAATCGCCTGCCCATCGATGCCGTGCCGGACATCACCAACGTGCAGGTGTCGGTGAACACACCGGCGCCGGGCTATACACCACTGGAAGCAGAACAGCGCATCTCCTTTCCGCTGGAAACGGCGATGAGTGGCATGCCTGGCCTCGACCACACCCGCTCCGTATCCCGCTACGGTCTGTCGCAGGTGACCGCAGTGTTCGAGGAGGGCACCGACATTTATTTCGCGCGCCAGCAGGTCAGCGAACGCCTCACGGCTGCCCGGGGCGATCTGCCCACAGGACTCGATCCAGCGCTTGGCCCTATCGCCACCGGACTGGGCGAAATCTTCATGTTCACCGTGGACGCCGAGCCGGGTGCGGTGAACGCCGACGGCTCGCCCGTCACGCCTACTGATCTGCGCACCGTACATGACTGGATCATCCGTCCGCAGTTGCTGCGGGTGCCCGGTGTGGTTGAGGTCAATCCCATCGGTGGATTCAAGCAAGAAATTCTCGTCGCCCCCGAACCAGCCAGACTGCTGAGCTTTGGCCTGGACAGCGGCGACCTGTTCGATGCCCTGCAGCGGGACAACAGCAATCGCGGCACCGGGTTCATCGAACGCAACGGTTCACAGCTGTTGATGCGCATGCCTGGCCAGGCCGAGACACTGGAGGACCTGCGCAACATCGTGATCGCCCAGCGCGACAGCGTGCCAGTGCGGGTACGGGATGTGGCGACAGTTGAGGTCGGTGAGGAACTGCGCTCGGGGGCCGCCACACAGGATGGTCACGAAGTGGTGATGAGCACTGTGTTCATGCTGATCGGCGAGAACAGCCGCGAGGTGGCATCCAATACAGCGGCCCATCTGGAGGAGATTCAGGCCAGCCTGCCACCCGGCATCAGCGCCACCGCCGTCTACAACCGCACCACCCTCGTAGACAAGACGCTGCAGACCGTGGAGAAGAACCTGCTGGAGGGTGCTCTGCTGGTAGTCGCGGTGTTGTTCCTGCTGCTGGGCAATGTGCGCGCCGCCCTGCTGACCGCCGCTGTCATCCCCATCGCCATGCTGATGACGATCACCGGCATGGTGCAGAGCCGGGTCAGCGCCAACCTGATGAGCCTGGGAGCACTCGACTTCGGCCTCATCATCGACGGCAGCGTCATCATCGTGGAGAACTGCCTGCGGCGCCTCAGCGAGGCCAGCGCTGCCAGCACGAACGGCAAGCTAGAGCTGCAGCGGCGTCTGGAGGTGGTGTCCTCTGCCACTCGCGAGGTCATCCGGCCCGCGCTGTTCGGCGTGTTCATCATCACGGCGGTGTACATCCCCATCTTTGCGCTGGAAGGCGTGGAGGGAAAGATGTTCCACCCCATGGCGATCACCGTCGTCATCGCACTGCTCAGCGGCATGCTGCTGTCCATCACCTTCGTGCCTGCCTGTGTCGCGATGCTGTTCAGCAAGCCCGTGGTTGAGAAGCACAACCCCGTCATGTCCGCCGCCCGCACTCTCTATCGGCCCGCGCTGCAATTGTCGTTGCGCCTGCGCTGGGTCGTGCTGGCACTGGCCGTTGCGCTGGTGGGTTATTGCGCCTCACTCGCTACCCGCATGGGGACGGAGTTCATTCCGAATCTGGATGAAGGCGACATTGCCATGCACGCGCTGAGGATTCCCGGCACCTCGCTGGAGCAGGCCATCGTCCTGCAACTGCAGCTCGAAGAAGAGGTGAGAAAAATGCCGGAGGTGGAACGGGTATTCTCGAAGATCGGCAGTGCCGAGGTCGCGACCGATCCGATGCCGCCGAGCGTGGCGGACACTTTCATCATCATGAAGGAACGCGAATTGTGGCCCGACCCGAGCAAGCCAAAAGCGCAGATCGTGGCAGAACTGGAAGCGCTGGTGACACCGGTGCCGGGCAACCGCTACGAGTTTCTGCAGCCCATTCAGATGCGCTTCAACGAGCTGATCGCCGGGGTGCGCAGTGAGCTGGCTATTCAGGTCTTCGGCGATGACTTCGATCAGTTGATCGCCATCGGCGCGCAGATCGAGGGCGTGATCACCGGCATCGAGGGCGCGGCAGACGTTGCTGTTGAGCAGGCCACTGGACTGCCGGTGATGACAATGACACCGCGCCGCAAAGTGCTGGCACGGCTGGGCCTCAGCATCACGCAGCTACAGGACACCGTGGCGATGGCATTGGGGGGCGCAGTGGCCGGACAGTTCTACGAGGGCGACCGGCGCTCCGACATCGTCGTGCGTCTGCCTGAGACTCTGCGCAGCGACCCGGATGGCTACTATTACCTGCCAGTAGCGCTGCCCGATGGCAGCTACATACCGCTGGGCGAAGTCGCAGAGATCAGCGTCGGCAGTGGCTACAATCAGGTCTACCGGGAGAACGGCAAGCGCCGGGTGGTGGTCACCGCCAACGTGCGCGGGCGCGATCTGGGCTCCTTCGTCGGCGATGTTCAGCAGGCTGTGGAACGCGGTGTCGAGATACCACCGGGTTACTGGGTCGAGTACGGTGGCACCTTCGAGCAGCTGCAATCAGCCTCGCAGCGCCTGTTGATCGTCGTGCCCGTGACACTGCTGCTGATTGCCATCCTGCTGATGATGGCGCTGGGCTCCTTCCGCGACGCCGCGATCATCTTCTCGGGGGTGCCGCTGGCGTTGACCGGAGGCGTGCTGGCGCTGGCATTGCGCGACATTCCGCTGTCGATTTCAGCAGGCGTCGGCTTCATCGCGCTGTCGGGTGTCGCGGTGCTCAACGGGCTGGTGATGCTCTCGTTCATTCGCGATCTGCGACAGCAGGGGCATGCACTGGACAGCGCTATCACCGAAGGCGCGCTGGGGCGCCTGCGACCTGTGCTGATGACTGCGCTGGTGGCATCACTGGGCTTTGTGCCGATGGCCCTGAATACAGGCATCGGCTCCGAAGTCCAGCGTCCGCTGGCGACGGTGGTGATCGGAGGGATCATCTCCTCCACACTGCTGACCCTGCTGGTGTTGCCGGTGCTGTATCGCCTGGCGCACGCCAGAAGACGCTGATGCTGTGGGAGCGGGCCTGCCCGCTCCCACAGATTCTCAATAAATAATTCGTAGACTTAATTACATTATCGTAATAGCCTCTACGCCATGAACTTCATTATTCTCATCCTGTCATTACCCACCAGCAACGCCACCGTCCGCATGCGGGCGTGGCGCATGCTGAAAACCTCTGGCGCCGCCGTGTTGCACGACGGCGTATACCTGCTGCCCGAGCACTGCCGCGAGACGCTGGAATCGACGGCTGTCGATGTCCGCTCAGGCGGAGGCAAGGCCATGGTGCTGCGGGTCGAGCAACCCGAGGGCGAAGATTTCGCCGCTCTGTTTGACCGTGCAGCGGACTACGCCGCACTGCTCACTGAAATTGGCAATGCCCGCGCAACACTCTCGGTGACCAATGTCGCCGAATCAGTCAAGCAGACACGCAAGCTGCGCAAAGCTTTCAGCAAGATCAGTGAGATCGATTTTTTCCCTGGCGAGGCCCACAGACAGATTGACGCTGCACTGCAGGAATTGGAGGACATGAACTCACGCATCCTCTCCCCCGATGAACCTCAGTCTCTGCCCGGCATAATTCCCCGTGTCCACGCCAGCGACTATCAAGGCCGCCTCTGGGCGACTCGCCGCCGCCCGTGGGTAGATCGCCTCGCCAGCGCCTGGCTGATCCGGCGTTTCATCGATCCGCAGGCGCAATTTCTCTGGTTGACTACCCCGGCGGCATGCCCACCCACTGCGATCGGCTTCGACTTTGACGGCGCCACCTTCACTCATGTCGGCAGCAAAGTCACCTTCGAGGTACTGATGGAGAGCTTTGCCCAGCTGGCGCCCGGCCTCATGCGCATGGCAGCCCTGGTGCACTACCTCGATGTCGGCGGTGTGCAGCCGGCAGAGGCTCGCGGACTGGAGTGCATTCTCTCGGGATTGCGCGAATCCGTCACGGATGATGACTTGCTGCTGGCCGCTGTCTGCACTGTGTTCGATGCGCTGTTAACGGTGTTTGCTGCGCCGACTGTTGCCGAATCAGGTGGAGGCAAACGATGACTCCGAGGGAAGGCGGTGCAGCGCAGAGCCCGCCTGCAAGCTCCCCTCACACGCTGACAAACACTTTGGACACTCCTCCGGAAAAACCCCCATCTGTCTCTTTCGCCGCAGCCTTCCTCCTCTGGCTGAAACTCGGCTTCCTCGGCTTCGGCGGGCCAGCGGCGCAGATCGCGCTGATGCACCGGGAGCTGGTGGAGGAGCGGCGCTGGATCAGCGAGCGGCGCTTTCTGCATGCGCTCAACTACTGCATGCTGTTGCCCGGGCCAGAGGCGCAGCAGCTCGCGACTTACATGGGCTGGCTGCTGCACCGGACCTGGGGCGGCATCGTGGCGGGCACGCTGTTCTTTCTGCCGGGGTTGATCTTTCTGATCCTGCTGTCGTGGATTTATATCGCCTTCGGTGACGTGCCGCTGGTAGCCGGATTGTTCTATGGCATCAAGCCCGCCATCACCGCCGTCGTCGTGCATGCCGTGCATCGCATTGGGTCACGGGTGCTCAAGAACGGGTTCATGTGGGCGATTGCTGCAGCGGCCTTCGTCGCCATCTTCGGCATGAATGTGCCCTTCCCATTCATCGTGGTCAGCGCGGCGTTGCTCGGTTTTCTAGGCGGGCGTTACCTGCCTGACCAATTCCAGCTCGGGGGTGGCGGCCATGGCAAAGGCAGCAAGTCCTGGGGAGCAGCGCTCATCGATGACGACACTCCGACACCCGCTCATGCGGTGTTCCGCTGGCCACGCCTCGCCCGAGTGCTGGTGGCCGGTGCACTGCTGTGGGCGGTGCCGATGGGTGTGCTGCTGACAGTGTTTGGCTGGGACCACACGCTGACGCAGATGGGTTGGTTCTTCACCAAGGCGGCGCTGCTGACGTTCGGCGGCGCCTATGCGGTGCTGCCATATCTGTATCAGGGTGTGATCGGCAATTACGGCTGGCTGACGCCCACACAGATGATCGATGGCCTGGCGCTGGGCGAGGCGAACCCCGGCCCGCTCATCATGGTAGTGGCCTTCATCGGTTTCGTGGGTGGTTACGTGCAGGCCCTGTTCGGGCCGGAGCTGCAGTTCGCGGCAGGAGCGCTGGCGGCGGTGCTGGTGACCTGGTTTACCTTCCTGCCCTCGTTCATTTTCATTCTGGCGGGCGGGCCGTTTGTAGAATCGACGCATGGCAATCTGAAATTCACCGCACCGCTGACGGCCATCACGGCAGCCGTGGTCGGCGTGATTCTCAATCTGGCGGTGTTTTTTGCCTACCACGTCTTTTGGCCGACGGGGTTGGAGGGCGCGTTCGAGTGGCCGTCGGCGCTGCTCGCCGTCGCGGCGGGAGTCGCTCTGTTGAAGTTCAAACGCAACGTGATGCAGGTGATCGCAGTGAGTGCGCTTGCAGGATTACTGCTGCAAACGTTCGTGTTCTGACTGCCTCATCAACCCTGTGGGAGCGGGCCTGCCCGCGATGGATTGTCGCGATAAATTTCTACGACAGATTTTCGCGGCGCACAATCTATCGCGGGCCGGCCCGCTCCCACAGAGTCTGAGTTTGTGTCAAAGTCAAAGTCAAAGTCATAGGCAGAGGCAGAGGCAGAGGCAGAGTCCTCAGAACTGGTACTTCACCGTCGCGCCCAGCAGGCGCGGGGCGCCGGCGATGAAGGTCGGCGCGCCGAAGATGTCGCCCACGTTGCCGGCATCGATGATGTACTCCTTGTCCAGCGCATTGGTCACGAAGAACTGCGCGGAGTAATTGCCCGCATCCGGCACATAATTGACCATCAGGTTCAGCAGACCATGGCTACCCTGGCGCTCATCCTGCACACGATCACTGGCCTGCAGCTCCGGACGATCGTTGTTGTCGTCGAAGAACACCTCAGACTTCCAGCTGTAGGTCGGCACCACCGTGAACGTGCCGCTCAGTGCGGAAGCCGCATACGTGGCGCCGATCGAGAACGTGTTGTCCGGATTGAGACGGAAGCGGTTGCCGCCGAAGATCAACGGGCGGCCATTCACACTCTTGTCGAACCGCGCCTTGTTCTGCGAGGCCGTGCCGAAGACGCCGAGATTTTCCATGATCTGGTAGCTGGTCTGCAGCTCGAATCCCGTGGAGTCGGCGTTGCCCGCATTGATGGTGGTGATGTCGCCATTGGCCTCGGAGATCACGCTCTGGAAGTTCTCATAGTCGAAGGTAAAGACCGCGCCATGCACCGTCAGGCGCCCGTCTGGATGCGCATACTTCGCCCCCAGCTCCACGGAGTCCACGCGCTCCTCGTCCACCGGCGTGAACACCACACCGTTCGCCGAGGTCGCCTCGAAATTGGCATCGATCACGTCGGGACGACGGCCGCGCGCATAGCTGGCATACACGTTCAGGTCTGCGGTCACGTCATAGCGGCTGATCAGGCGCCAGCTCTGTCCGTCGAAATCGTCACTGGCATTGATGCGTGCCTTGCCCGCCGTGTTGTTGATGTTGAGTCCGACGCCCAGCGGCGAGTGCTTGACGATGCCGCGAATGCCGCTGACCTTGTCGTCATTGCTCCAACGCAGCCCCGCACTGACGGCCAGACGGTCGGAGACCGCGTAGGTGGCGTCGCCGTAGAGATCATAGGAGCTGGTCTCGCCGTAGAGCGTGAACTCCTCGGACACCATCGCCAGCGGATTGAAAGGCAGCACCGGCTTCTCGGCGGGCACATTCACCACGCCGGAATAGAACCCCAGCGCCGCAGGAATATAGGTCAGCATCGGGATGCGCGTACGACCATCCTCGGCGAAGTACGACACGCCCGCGAAGGCGGTCAGACGGCTGCCGTTGTCGTAATTCAGGCGCAGATCCTGACTGGCCTGCTCGCCACGGGCATCCTCCGCGAACACGAGAATCGGCACTCCGGTGCCATCTGGGTCGAAGACCTCCAGGGATTCAAACTCGCGATACGCCGATGTCGAATGCAGCGAGAGCTGGTCGTTCAACTCCACATCCACCAGTAAGGTCACGCCCGTCACCTCGCGCTCGATGCCGAGATCCTTGCCACCCTCGAAGCCACCGAAGCTGCTCAGCGCAGCGGGCGACCATGGTTTCAAATCCCCGCCCTTTGGCGCGAAGCTGCCAGACTTGAAGGCCGTGCCCGAGGGGCTGTCCTTCTGGTAATTCACGATCAGGTCCGCAGTGGCATTCTCGACCATGCGGAAATTCAAAGAGCCGCGCACCGCGAACAGGTCGACGCCATTGAAGGCAGCGCCGCCGAAAGCGTTGTCGACATAACCATCGCGGCTCTTGTGCCGAAACGCCAGACGGCCACTCAGGTCTTCATCGATAAGTGCGCCATTGATGTGCCCCTCGACAACCTGAAGATTATCCGTGCCCAGCCCCGCGCTGACGCTGGCATCAAACTCAGGACTGGCCTTGGCCTGAATCACATTGATGGCGCCGATCAACGCCGCGCGTCCATAAAGCGTGCTCTGCGGTCCTTTCGCGACTTCCACCCGCTCGATGTCGAAGAGTTCGACCAGCGAACCGCGCGACTTGGCGATGGACACACCGTCCTGATAGACGGACACGCGCGGCTCGACATTGGCCGCGCCGTTATCGGAGGTAATGCCGCGAATCACGAAGCTGGGGTTGTTCGGGCTCTGCTCCTGCACTTCCAACCCGGGCACAAAGGCCGCGAGTTCGTCGAACTGCTGAATGCCGAGGCGCTCCATGGTGTCGCCATCGAAGGCCGAGAGACTCATAGGCACGTCGCCGATGGACTGTTCACGCAGTTGTGCGGTGACGACAATCTCCTCGATCGCCACATTCCTGCCGGGCGCTGGCTGCGCACTGGCAGGCAGGCAGAGCGTAGTGCCGAGAAACAGGGCGGCGGCGCCGAGTAGGGGGTTGCTGAGTCTGTCGGCACGCGGTGTCTTGATGGCCATGATCAACTTCTTCCTTTGGGGTGACATGAAAATTGCGGTTGGCGCGAATTATCGGTGCGGCCGCGTGACAGGGTCAACCTCAGTTCCGATGACATCCCTGTGTCGCCCGTTCAACGCTCGTTTGGTTGGCGTAATAGTGCTTCGTAGGTCGATCTGTGCGGGAGGGGGCGCGGTGCCGGGACACGCCCGTGAATACGTCCATGTAGGGCTCGGTCGCGCCATCCATGGCGCTCAACCGTCCCACCATCGCGCCCCCTCCCGCACAGATCTGACGCAGAGGCTACCCGACAAGCAAGAGAGTTGAGCAAATCACACTTTATAAACTGCAGGAAAGTTGCCCCTGTACCGCTATAGGAGAGGGGAATGGTGTTCCAGCAGGATGGCACGACGCACCGGGAGTGGGGAGTCGGGGTGGGCAGTGGTGACCGTTGAGCGCCATGGATGGCGCGACCGAGCCCTACAGGGACGTATTCACGGGCGTGTCACCACTGCCCGCCCCGGCTCCCCGCTCAGCCATCAGACTCAGTCCCAACCAACAAAAAACGCACAGCTAATGTGCATAAAGCAAAGATTCGCCGCATTACTGAGCAAGAGGGCTTAGGTCAAAAATGTTCGAAAAATTCGTAACTGTTTGTATTTGCTCGGTTATAAAAACTGGCCCGATTATTGAAAGGTATATTGCGTATACCTCTCCAGTGACATTTTCAAATCGGGCAACGATGCCTGCATCCCTCAATAGGATGCAGGCTTTTTTTTTGGGAAAAATTTTACCTGTCTTGGTTCTTCAAGGAGCACGCTGAATGAGCACCAACCGTCGTAACCGCACGAACACAACCCGTTCCATGACCACCCCGCTGCTGGGCGCTGCTGCACTCGCTTGCGCCTTCAGCGTGCCCACTTTCGCCCAGACTCCTGCACCCGCAGCGGCACCGGCGGCGACCGGGGGTTTTACCAACAACGTCGCCAGCATGATCACCGGGGGCACCACCCGCGTCGCCATGCGCTACCGCTTCGAAGACGTGGAACAGGACAATGCGCTGCAGGACGCCACCGCCTCGACTCTGCGCACGCGGGTAACTTTCCAGAGCGCGACGGTCAACAAGTTCAGCGTACTCTTGGAGGCAGACAACATCATAACCGTCGGCGCGGATGAGTATGACTCCTTCGCACTCGACAAATACCGGGGCCGCTACTCCGTGATCGCCGATCCGGTGGGCACCGAGTTCAATCAGGCGTCTGTGAAATACGGGATCGCCGAGGGCCGCAGCCTCACCGTAGGCCGTCAGCGTATCAACCACGGCGCACAGCGCTTCATCGGCAGCGTGGGCTGGCGCCAGAACGAACAGACCATGGACGCGCTGAGCTACAACCACGTCGCGGGCAAGTTCACACTGGACTACAACTACCTGTGGAACGTCAACCGCGTGTTCAAGGGCTCGACTCCGAGTGCGCAAGTCTCTGACTTCGACAGCAACTCTCACGCGCTGTTGGCCAGCACCAAAGAGAGCTGGGGCACGCTAAGCGGGTTTGTCTACGCTCTGGATTTCGACAACGGACTCACGGCCTCGTCACTGAGTTACGGCGCGTCCTACACCGGTGCTATCAAGGCGCTGACGCTGAATGCCACGGTCGCGAAACAGTCCGACTACGCCGACAACCCCCTCTCCTATGACGCCGACTACCTGTTGCTGGAAGGCAGCACCAAAGTCGGGAAGATGACATTGTTGCTGGGCTACGAGCTGCTGGGCAGCGACTCCGGCAAGGCCGCGTTCTCCACGCCGCTGGCGACTCTGCACCGCTACCAGGGCTTCGCCGACATGTTCCTGAACACGCCAGCCAATGGCGTTGAGGACACCTATCTGACCGTCAGCGCACCAGCAGGCAAGTTCGCCCTCTCCGCCAGCTACCACGAATATGAAGCCGATCGTGGCGGCCTAGATTACGGCAGCGAGTGGAACATGATCGCCGCGTATACGTTCAGCCCCCGCGTCAATGTCGAGGCGAAGTATGCGAGCTACGACAGTGAGCGTTTTGCAGTGGACACTGACAAATTGTGGTTGAGCATGAATCTGGCATTCTAATTGCTCGGACTATCAGGATCAGGATAGCTGAAGGCCACGATGAACAGGAACACAACGCTTGAACACTGCTCCACAGAACGCCCCCATCCGGGTCATGCTGGTCGACGATCACGCCAGCCGCGCCCAGCTCGTTGAAGAACACCTCAAGGCCGCAGGCTTTGAGGTGCTTTCGATCATCTCCTCCGCCACGGGCCTGCTTTACCAGATCGAGCAACATCGCCCCGACGTGGTGTTGATCGACCTGGAGTCCCCGGATCGGGACGTGCTGGAAAGCCTCGCCATCGTCAATCGCCACAGCCCGACCGCCATGGTGATGTTCGCCCAGCAGGATGACCCGGACTACATTCGCCAGGCCGTCGCGGCGGGCATCAGCACCTATCTGATGGAGGGCATCAACCCTGCCAAGGTCAAGCCCGTGATCGACGTGGCCATGGCTCAGTTCCGCTCCTTCCAGGGGCTGCGCGATGAACTCAACAGTGCGCGCACGCAGCTGGAAGACCGCACCGTCATCGAGAAGGCCAAGGGGCTGCTGATGCTGCAGAAGCGCATCAGCGAGAGCGAGGCTCATCAACTGCTGACCCGCCTCGCGATGGACAACAACCAGCGGCTGCGTGACATCGCGCAGACCGTTGTCGCCACCCTTTCCACCCTCGAAATCAGGAAGTAGTTTATGTCTGTACCAGCGCGCCTGCCCCCGGCTGAAATCACCCAACTGACTCTCGGTTACATGCGGCTGAGCGACGCTGCGCCCTTGATTCTGGCCAAGGAGGCGGGGCTCTATGAGCAGTACGGGCTGGATGTCACGCTGCACAGAGAAGTGTCCTGGGCCAATCTGCGCGACAAACTGGTGGTGGGCGAACTGGACGCGGCACAGCTGCTGGCGCCTCTGCCGATGACGACCACCTTGGGTGCCGGTGGCATCCGGGGCAATCTTCTCACCGGGCTGTCGCTGGGGTTGAACGGCAACGCCATCACGCTCTCCAACAGCCTGTGGGACAGCCTCGGGCTGCAATTCCCCGGGCGCGTGCCCGACGCGCTGCAAGTCGTGCAGCGTCTGCAACAGCAGGTGCGCGAGCGCGGTCGCCTGACCTTCGCCACGGTGCATGCCTTCTCGATGCACACCTTCCTCCTGCGCCAGTGGTTCCTGGCCGGGCAGATCGATCCGGACAGTGACATCCGCCTGCTGGTGCTACCTCCCGAGCAGATGTGCGACAGTTTGGCGCGCGGCATCATCGACGGCTTCTGTGTCGGTGAACCCTGGAGCACCGTGGCGGTCGAGCAAGGCATCGGCACCGTCGCCGCAAGCGGCTACCAGATCTGGAACAACGCGCCAGAGAAGGTACTGGGCGTCACCGAACACTGGCACGGCAACTACCCCGCCACTCACCTGCGCCTGCGCCTGGCCATTATGGAAGCCTGCCGTCTGCTGACCCAGCCGGAACAGCGCGTGCGCATCGCCGAACTGATGAGCCAGAAGCAATACCTGAACCTGCCGGTGAAACTGTTGCTGCCTTCACTGACGGGGGATTACCGCTTCGCCAAGAAGGAGCTGACCGTGCAAATCCCCGAGTTCCATCTGTTCTGGCGCTATCAGGCGGGCTTCCCCTGGCGCTCCCATGCCGCATGGATCGTGCAGCAGAGCAGCGCACTGCTCGGCAAGCCCATCAGCCTCAGCGACTCGCGGGCATTGGTGCAGCAATCCTATCGCCCCAACCTCTATCGCGATGCGGCGCGCCACCTGAGTGAACCCTCCCCCAGTCAGGATTACAAAGAAGAGAACCGCCACGGCAGCCCCTGGGAATTCGAACCCGGTATCACGCTGGGGCCGGACATCATGATCGGCAATCCGCAGTACTCCGGACGCGTTGAGACGGACGCCGGAGAGCTTGCTGCAACGAATCCGGGCAATTGAGTGAAGAGAGGCTCCTTTTTGGTGCGCTTCAACGTGCCCCTCGCCAGACAAACTCCGCAAAGAGGGCTCCAAACCCTCACAAATTGAAAC
This sequence comes from Gammaproteobacteria bacterium, assembly GCA_030654835.1. Classification (GTDB taxonomy): domain Bacteria; phylum Pseudomonadota; class Gammaproteobacteria; order Pseudomonadales; family Pseudohongiellaceae; genus UBA5078. The sequence goes on from JAURWS010000053.1 coordinate 54,727, forward strand.
TATAACCGTGTTGGCGAAAGCTGGCACAGCCTGTGCAGGAGTCAGGTCGTGAACCCGGGATCATCTCCCCTCGGGCGAACAAGCGGATCCGGACCTCCCCCCGGATCAATATCCGCAGGGTAATGTAGCCCACGATGTTGCGAAGCAACTCGTGGGCTTTTTTTTGCAGAAATATTTGTCGTCAATGGATGTAAAAAAGGAGCACACCATGTCAGTCAAACCAATCGTCAGCGCTGTCTCTACACCTAGCTCGCCTGTCTCCACCCGCACCTCCAGTCACAGTTCCATTACCAGCAGACGCGGCGCTCTGCTCACGCTGGGCATGAGTGTGGCGTGCTCCACGCTGCTCTTTACCGCAGGCGTCAGCGCACAGGTCGGTCCTGCCGAAAAAGATGAACTGAATTTCGGCTTCATCAAACTGACTGACATGGCCCCTCTGGCGATTGCCTATGAGCAGGGCTATTTCGAAGACGAAGGTCTCTACGTCACTCTTCAGGCACAGGCGAACTGGAAAGTGTTGCTGGACGGCGTGATTGCCGGGCAACTCGACGGCGCACACATGCTGGCCGGACAGCCCATCGCCGCCACTATCGGCTACGGCACCGAGGCGCACATCGTCACTCCGCTGAGCATGGATCTGAATGGCAACGGCATCACGGTTTCCAACGCAGTGTGGGAGGCGATGCTGCCACACGTGCCGATGGAGAACGGCAAGCCCGTGCATCCGATCAAGGCCGATTCCTTGAAGCCGGTGGTCGATGATTACCTTTCCCGTGGCGTGCCCTTCAACATGGGCATGGTGTTCCCGGTATCCACGCACAACTACGAGCTGCGCTACTGGCTCGCCGCAGGCGGTATCAACCCCGGTTTCTACGACCCCGCTGCAGGCGACAGTTCTGGAACGTTGGACGCAGAAGTGACGCTGTCCGTGACGCCACCACCACAAATGCCTGCCACTCTGGAAGCCGGCACAATTCTCGGCTACAGCGTGGGTGAGCCGTGGAACCAGCAGGCCATCGTCAAGGGTATCGGCGTGCCGGTGATCACCGACTACGAAATCTGGAAGAACAACCCCGAGAAAGTGTTCGGCATGACTCAGGCCTTCACCGAACAGTATCCGAACACCTCCGTGCGCATCGTCAAGGCCATGCTGCGTGCCGGCAAGTGGCTGGACGAAAACAACAACGCCAATCGCGTCGAGGCCACCGAGATTCTGTCGCGCCCGGACTACGTCGGCGCGGATGTGAACGTGATCGCCAACTCCATGACCGGTACCTTCGAGTACGAGAAGGGCGACGTGCGCGAGGTGCCCGACTTCAACGTGTTCTTCCGCTACAACGCCACCTATCCCTACTACTCCGACGCGGTGTGGTACCTGACGCAGATGCGGCGCTGGGGCCAGATTGCCGAGCCGAAGTCCGACGACTGGTACCTGGAGCAGGCGAAGAAAGTTTACCGCCCCGACATTTATCAGACTGCCGCTCGGGAGTTGATTGCCGAGGGCATCATGACTGCTGCCGACTTCCCTGACTTCGCCACCGAATCCGGCTTCCGCCCCTCAACTTCGGACTTCATCGACGGCGTCTCTTACGACGGCACACAGCCCAACGCCTACCTGCAGTCCCTCACCATCGGCCTGAAGGACTAACCCCGTTCCTGCCCCGGCCGCGAAGAAAGAGGCACTGAACGTGAAACACGAGGAAGACCCGATGACCACATTAGCCCCCAACCCAAAGGCGAACTTGAGCACCCTGTCCTGGAACTTCGCGATAAGCCTGCTCCCGAAAGCGCCTTCCCTCACCCGATTGATGCGCTCCCTGAGCATCTCCGCCGTTGGCATCGCACTGTTCCTGGCGCTGTGGCAAGGCACCGCCAGCAATATCAACACCTCACTCGGGCAATTCCCCGGCCCGATGCAGGTGTGGGCGCAGATGCAGAACCTCGTGGATGAATATCAGCGCGAACAGGAGCGGCGCACGGAGTTCTACACGCGCCAGGAGACCCGCAATGCCGAGCTCCTGGCCGAAGACGCCAATGCCGAGATCCGGGTGCGCCCCTACACCGGGCGCCCCACCTTCATCGATCAAATCCAGACCAGCCTGATGACCGTGGCGTTCGGGTTCACTATCGCCATGTTCATCGCGATTCCACTCGGCATCGTCTGCGGGCTGAGCGAACTTATCTACAGCGCCGTGAACCCCATCATCCAACTGTTCAAGCCGGTGTCGCCGCTGGCCTGGCTGCCGCTGGTGACGATGGTGGTCAGCGCGCTGTACGTCTCCGAGAACCCGATGTTCGAGAAGTCGTTCATCACCTCCGCCATCACCGTCGCCCTGTGCTGTCTGTGGCCCACGGTGATCAACACCACGGTTGGCGTGGCGAGTGTGGACAAGGATCTCATCAACGTCAGCCGCGTGATCTGTCTGCCGACCCACATGCACATTCGCAAGATCGTGCTGCCCTCGGCGATTCCGCTTATTTTTACCGGCATGCGCCTGTCGCTGGCCACTGGTTGGATGGTGCTGATCGCCGCCGAGATGCTGGCGCAGAACCCTGGGCTCGGCAAGTTCATCTGGGATGAATTCCAGAATGGCAGTTCCGATTCGCTGGGCCGCATCATGGTGGCGGTAATTGTGATCGGCCTGATCGGCTTCGCGCTCGACTGGCTGATGCTGGCGCTGCAGAGGCGCGTTAGCTGGGATAAGAACAGCGTGCTGCGGTAAGCACCTGTGGGAGCAGGCCTGCCCGCGATTGAAATAAAAGAATCGCGGGCAAGGCCCGCTCCCACAGTAGAACAGCAACACAGCAAGCGGTAGCCGTCAAAAGTCAGGAGAGTAATAAATGCAAAGTTATCTGGAAATCAGCAAGGTCGGCATCGAGTTCAATACCGAAAGCGGCAATTTCCGCGCGCTGCAGAATATCAACCTGAAAGTGGACAAGGGCGAGTTCATCTCCCTCATCGGCCACTCCGGCTGCGGCAAATCCACCGTGCTCAATATTCTTGCGGGACTCTACCAGGCCACCGAAGGCGGCGTGATTCTCGAAGGCAAGGAAGTCAACTCGCCGAGCCCCGACCGCGCCGTGGTGTTTCAGAACCATGCGCTGCTGCCGTGGCTGACGGTGTACGAGAACGTCGAGCTGGGCGTGAAGCAGGTCTTCAAGGGTAAAAAATCCAAGGCCGAG
>JAURWS010000006.1 GCA_030654835.1 Gammaproteobacteria bacterium
GACGGAGCAGGCAATGAGCACGATGGAGGAGGGATTGCAGCCGCTGTCGTCCGCCGACAAATATCAGGTGGTGGTTCACATCGAACTTGGCAATGAGCGTAGCCATGAACAGCACTGCTCAATCGAGAGCGGCGCTCACCACGTGCCGCTGTCACCAGCCACCGCCAGACGTCTGTGCTGCGACGCTTCATTGGTCCCAGTGCTGGAGGACTCCAACGGCAATGTGCTGAATGTCGGCCGCAAGACTCGCGCGATTCCGCCCTCCATCCGACGCGCGCTGCAGATTCGCGATCACGGTTGCCGCTTTCCGGGCTGCTGCGAATCCCGCTACGTAGACGCGCACCATGTGCAGCACTGGTGCGATGGCGGCGAGACGAGGCTCGATAATCTCGTGCTGCTGTGCAGACATCACCATCAGCTGTTGCATCAGGAGGGTTACGAGATTGTGAAACGCGGGGAGCAGCAGTTCGAGTTTTTGACCCCTGCTGGTGGCGCGCTGCCCGCAGTCCTTGTCCCGCAATTTTCAGCGGCTGAGGATGTAGCGAGTGAAACTCTGGCTATCGAGCGAGAGCATGACGGGATTGGTTTGGTGATTGACTCCAGCACGGCGGTGACCCGCTGGGAGGGGGAGAGGATGGATTATGATCTGGCGGTGGGGGCGATGTTGCGTGAGCGGATGCTGGGGTTCAGTGCAGGGCGGTGGTACCCAGGAGCTCCGTCCCCTTGAGCTTCTTACATACGCTCTGCCAAAGACTAAGTCGAATTTGGCAGAGCGGTACGAATGAAATTGCTAGAAAAGGTGTAAGCATTGCCCGTTTACGGAGCAGGCTTCACCACCGTAGTAGCATCCAGCGCCACCATCGTCTGCGCCAGCGCCCTGCCGTTCAAGGAAGAGCCCGTGCGCAAAGTGATCGCTGTCTGCGAAAGGATGTTGCCTTCGAAATGCGCACCTGCGTTGATGATCACCTCACCGGATACCTGCCAGAAAATATTCTTGGCCTGCGCACCACCTTCCAGAAGGACACGGGCATTGGGGCTGACGTTCAGGTCGCCCGAGATCTGGAAAATCCACACATCGTTGGCACCGCCGGAGATGGCGATGTCGGCAGGAACCGTCACAGAACTGCCCCAGTTGTACAGACCGCCCGTCAGGGTTTTACCGCCAAGATTGCCAGCGCCAAGATTCAGGAAGTCAGGCGTTGGGCGTCCAGCCGCATCCGTATAAGCCGTTTGCATATCGAGCACAGCAGTCGTCAGGCTGGTGCTGGTTGGGGCGGTCATGTCAGCACCGTACAGATTGCCGGTCACTTGCGGAGACGTGGCAGAGGTTGTGCCGACCATGGTCAAAGAAAAGCCGGTCAAAAATGACGTCGCGGCGGGTGACACGGCAACGTTGCCGGTGATCGCGGAAGGCGGCACGGTGGAGACAGACGATTTTGCAAGAACTGCATAATTGGCGGAAGTCCCCAGCAACACGGGGGACGGTCCGGCAGGAGGGAGGATCACTGGATCGGCAGGCACGGTGTAGACCAGCGCATTTTTACCGTTGTTGATCATGTCCGTTTGCGTACGCCCGTAACCGAGATACACCTGTGCACCAACCAAGGCGCTCAGATCTGCATTGCTGATGACTTGGCCAGTCGCACTGGCAAGAGGGCCGTTGGCGTAAACCGGCACGGTGCCGCTGCTGTATGGCACCCATCCCTGCTGCGTGAGAAACGCCCAGGCACCCTTGTGCTGGTAGCCGAGGTAGTAATTGCCATTGAGGCCGACATCAGCGTCAGCGACATTGACTGTCACCGTCAAGGACAAGCGGGATGTGGTGCCGCTGGCCGCAGCAGAGAAACTGGCCGCAGGTGCGGCTGCTGCCGTATTCATGAGCAATGTCAATGACAACAGTGGCAGCACGAGTAACCGTGCCAGTCTATTGAGGGAACTTTGAAAAATATTCATGCTGATCGCCTTGGTGAAATCGAGATCGATACAGGCGAGTCTTGGGCGTACGGAGTACGCGCTGCAATCGACAGGCCTGTTACTTCACCAGTGCACTCTAACGCAGCGGAGTGCGGGCGACTGTTTGATGGCGCACATAGCCTTGCGGCCTCACTCCACAATCGCCTGCCCCACCGCATTCACGAAGTCGGGGCGCAGGTCATCCGCTGGCGTCTGCACCATCAGCAGTCCAACCAGGTCATTATGCGGATCAACCCAGTAGTAGGTGCCGAAGGCGCCGCCCCAGCCGAAGCTGCCCGGGCCTCTGCGCGTGTCGGCTTTGACGGGGTCCAGCACGACTTCCACGGCAAGGCCGAAGCCCAAGCCTTCGGCGCGGTTGGCGTCGGGGCCGTAGAGCTCGCCAATGTGATTGGAAGCCATCAGTTCCACGGTGCGCAGGCCGAGAACGCGCTGGCCGTCGAGTTCACCGCCGTTGGCCAGCATTTGCGCGAAGCGGATGTAGTCATCGGCGGTGGAATACAGGCCCGCACCACCGGCGAACAGCGTCGTGGTATTCAGCCAGGCGGGGTTGCCTTCGCTGCGCTCCAGTTGTCCCTCATCGGTGCGCTCGTAGAGCATCACCAGTCGCGACTGCTTGTCGGCGGGCACGGTGAACGCCGTGTCTTCCATCCCCAGCGGACCGAACAGACGCTCTTGCAGAAAGCGGTCAAGGGTCATGCCGGAGGCGACTTCTACAACGCGGCCCAGCACCTCGATACCGGCCAGGGCGCTGTATCTCCAGTGGGTGCCGGGCTGAAAATCCAGCGGCACCTTACCCAGCGTGGGGATGTATTGTTCCAGATTCATGGTGGTATCGCGCGGGGCGATGTTGTTGCCGATGCGTCCGCCCAACCCCCCGCTTTCCAGGCCCGACGTATGCGTCAGCAGGTCGCGCAAGGTAATCTCGCGGCTTGCGGGCACCGTGTAATGGTCCGGGATTTCTCCCGGTACGAGCCTGGCGGTTTCATCTACCGGGATGGCCACCTGGGTGTCGGCAAATTCGGGAATGAAAGTGGAGACGGGATCGGACAGCCGCAGTTTGCCTTCTTCCAGCAACATCAGGATGGCGACTGCAGTCACGGGTTTGGTCATGGAGGCCATGCGGAAAATGGCGTCGCGGCGCATGGGTTTCTGTTCTTCCCGGTCCATCCAGCCCTGGCTCTGCACGTGCGCAATCTGGCCGTGGCGCGCTACCATGGTGACGGCGCCTGTGATCTGCTGGTCGGCCATGTAACGCTCGATCAGATCGTTGATGCGCTCCAGCCGTTCGCTGGACAGGCCCACGCTTTCCGCGCTGGTTTCAGGGAGGGTGTCGGCCAGCAGCGGGAGGGGGGCCAGGGCGCCGAAAGCGACGAAGAAGGCAAGCAGATACACGGGAGCGGGAAGTTTCATGGGGCGCCTCGTTTTGGTTATTGTTTTCGGACTTTTGTAGCAGGAGTATTGATGAGAGGACTATGCCCCAAATTGAATCCACAGGAAACAGCAATATGACCCGACTATTCCGTCTCCCTGCGGCCTGCGTCAACGACGCTGCGTTCGCGTATGTCGGAGTCCTCAAGGCACACGTCAATGTCGGATTCTTCAACGGCACCGAACTCACCGCCCCCGCTGGCCTGTTGGAAGGCAGCGGCAGGTTCATGCGGCATGTGAAGAACGAGAAGTCGATGCGGCCGCGCTGCAGGCACTGATTCGGATTTCTTATGCAGAGATGAAGCGGGAGCTGAATCGGGTGTCGTAGGGCAGGATGGCAGGACTGGAGTCTGCCACCCGCCCCGGTCGAAGCACATAATCGCGAACCGGTGCCGGTGATGAGCGTCTCTAATTCTGTTTACCCAGCCAAGCCTGGCCTGCCGCTGTCAGGCGGTACTTTTGCAGGCGGCTGTTGGGTTTATCGGGGATGGTGTACTCGATAAAACCTTGTGCGAATGCGGGCTCAATATAGTGCTCCCGCACATGAGTACGATCTTTAAGTTTCATGCGATCCCTTATCTCAGCATTTGACAGCTGTCCTAAATCCACCAATAGCGCCAGCAGCGCGCTGACTGGTGGGGTGACTGGTGGGGTGACTTCCGGGGTAACCCCCTTCGGCCGCCTAACCACCACCAGAAACTGGTTGCCAGACACTTCATCGATCAACTCAATGTTCGGCCAATTCAGCAGAGCGCGCGGAATGCCCTCTGTCTTACTCCTTCGCGCTGCTGGCAAGTTCACCAAAATTAGTAATCTTCACAGCACCATCCGGAAAGCGAGCCACGATATCAAGCTGCCCCCCCATCGCTTCAATATGGCTGCGCAAAGTTGAGATGTACATATCCGTGCGCCTCTCAATCTTGGCAATTGAAGGTTGTTGCACGTGTAGCAATTCAGCCAGCATCTTCTGCGACAGACCTCGGGCCAGCCGTAGTTCGTTGAGTGGCATTTCTGCCAACATGGCTTGCGCTTTCGCGTCTGCCCGAGCCTGCGATGCAGGCGACATCAGCGCCCTCAGTTCCGAAAATTTCTTAGCCACGAATCAGTCCCTCACTTCGAAGTTGTTCCATATGCATGTCATACAAATTGTCGGCTATCGGGATATGTCGTTCGTACCAGCGTTTGTCGCCAGTCTTGTCACCCCCAATCAACAGGATGGCACATCGGCGCGGATCAAAGGCGTACAAGGTGCGAAATGGCCTTCCATTGTGTTGAGTTCTGAGTTCTCTCATATGCTCGTGCCGCGACCCGTTGAGCCCAGAACTATGCGGAAACCCAAGCTCCGGTCCGCACTCTTCCAGAAGTCGAACAAATGTCGCCAACGATTCCTGCTCGTCCTCGCACAAATCCCCCCACCAACGACCAAACTCATCTGTGTATTCAACATCCCAGAGCACGCCCAAAATATACCCTCCATGGAATATTCCGTCAATGGAATAAAGACTGGCGAGGTTCAGAATTCCTATCTGGACCAGTTTCATTGGCTAACCCAAGATCAGCCTGCTGCGGTCAGACAGTGTCTGTGCAGATGCAAGGACTATAGACCACTACAAGGTATGCCATGAATCAATCGCGAGCGGGCCCGCTCCCACAGGCTGGACAAACGGCGCAAATACCACAACTATCTGTGGGAGCGGGCCTTGCCCGCGATGGTTCTGCAGAAATCATCGCGAGCAGGGCTCGCTCCCACAAAAATGCTGACGGGAGAACAATAATGAAAAGCCGGTTGCTTGAACGCGTCACACAGATTTCGTTATGGATATCATGGACTGCTCTGCTGGCGATAGCTGGCGAGTCAGCGGCGCAGCCCGTGACGAATGTGGTTGAACCGCAGATGTCGACAAGGATCAGCAAAACTTTCGAGATTCCTCAGATCGAAATTCTCGCCATTGCATCCGGCCTCGCCAATCCCTTCGCGATGGCCTTTCGCAATAGCGGCGACATTCTGATTACGGAACGCTATACGGGACAGCTGCGGGTGATCCGCGATGGCGTGTTGCTGCCGCAGTCGATCAGTGGTGTGCCCAAGGTGTATTCCGAGGTCTTTCGCGCCGGCCTCATGTCGATCGCGTTGCATCCCGATGACGACTCGCTGGTTTACCTTACCTTCACGAAAGCCATCGAGATAGAAGGCAAGGCCGCGCAGACCGTCGCGCTGGCGCGTGGTCGTCTGCAGGGAGATGCACTGGTCGAGGTGGAGGAAATTTTCGTCGCCAAGGGGAATGATGTCGGCATCGCTGGATCTGTGTTGCTGTTTGCCCCGGACAAAACCTTGTTCATGTCGGTCGGTGGCGCCTATATGTATGCGGGGGTGGGAGATTATGCACAGGATCCGACCATTCACTTTGGCAAGTTGCTGCGCCTGAATGCCGATGGCACGGCGGCAGCGGATAATCCCTTTGTTGGCAGCGGTGAGTTTCTGCCGGAAGTGTACAGCGTCGGGCACCGCAATCAGCTGGGGATGGCGTATCACCCTGTCACCGGCGAGTTATGGGCATCCGAGAATGGTCCCCAGGGCGGCGATGAAATCAATATCATCAAACCTGGGGCCAATTACGGCTGGCCAATCGTCTCCTTCAGCAGACAGTATCGTGGTGACTGGGTGTCCAGCGAGACGCAGAGAGAGGGCTTAATCGGTCCCGAGGCGATCTGGTGGCCATCGATAGCGGTGTCGGCCGTCATGTTTTACACCGGCGACAAGCTTCCGGAGTGGCAGGGCAATCTCTTTGTGGGGTCGTTGATGACGGGCAGAATTCCGGGCACGGGACATCTGGAGCGTATCGTGTTCAATCCCCGTGGATTGGAGATTCGTCGCGAGGGTCTGTTGCGCGAACTGGAAGCGCGTATTGTCGATGTGAAGCAAGGCGTGGACGGTTATATCTATGTGCTGACTGACGAGGAGAACGGCAGCTTGTTGCGACTCGGGCCGGTCGGCAAATGAAATCAAGTGTGGGAGCGGGCCTCGCCCGCGATGACTCTGCGAAATTCATCGCGAGCAGGCTTTTATGCCCTCGGGTACGCTCCCACAGGGTGGACGTGCCCCGCTCCGACGGTCTATTCTTACCAACGCCAGCTACACTTTAAAAAAATCATAGAACAGGTGCCGAGCAATGCAGGATGATCTTTCCCCCATAAGTCCAGGCGAATGGCACTATGGAACCGCCGCCCATCTGCTGGAGCGCGCAGGGTTCGGCGGCACGCCGGAGCAGATCAGCGCGCTTGCCGCCCTCTCCCCGGGCGAGGCCGTGCGCTCACTGGTTTACTTCGAGAATGTCGACAACAGCCATCTGGCCCCTTTCGACCACTCGGGCATTCACGACCCGGGACTAGAACCCTTTCCGCCCAGCCGCCCCGCGACTACTGAGCTGGCCAAGGCCACTGGCGAGGCGCTCGGTGTCAAGGTCAAGCCGCAGGGGAATCGGCCGCTGCAGCCCGTGGTCAACAAGTTCTTCTACTGGCTGCGGGCCAGTGTGCTGGAAACCAATCGCGTCGCGTACTGGTGGGCGAACCGCATGCTCACCAGCAATGCGCCACTGCAGGAAAAGATGGCGTTGTTCTGGCACGGGCATTTTGCGATCAACGAGAGCAAGGTGCGTGACTACCGCAAGCTGCACAATGAACTGACGCTGTTTCACGACATGGGCACCGGCAATTTCCGCGACCTGATGGTGGCGGTGGCGCAGGACCCGGCCATGCTCTCGTTCCTGGATGCAGGCGTCAACGTCAAGGGCGCGCCCAATGAGAACTTCGCCCGCGAGATCATGGAGCTGTTCACGATGGGCGTAGGTCACTACAGCGAGATGGATATTCGTGAGGCGGCCCGTGCCTTCACCGGCTGGAATTACGTGGATGTGAATTTCGTTGTCAATCGCGATCAGCATGACGACAGTGAAAAGCAGTTCCTCGGCCACACGGGCACTTTCGATGGCGTGCAGATCATCGACATCATCATGGAGCAGCCCATCACTGCGGACTATATCGCTGGCAAACTCTATCGCTATTTCGTGCGCGAGGAGCTCAGCCCGACCCTGCAGAGCGCGCTCGGCAAGGTGTTGCGAAATGCGAATTACGAGATAGCGCCTTTTCTGGAAACCGTGTTCCTCTCCAAGGATTTCTACAGCGAGGCCTCGCTGGGCACACAGATCAAGAGCCCGATTCAACTGGCGGTGTCCACCTATCGAAAACTGGAGCTGACAGCGATTCCCGGCATCCCCGATTTCAATCGCGCGACCGGCGCGCTGGGGCAATCGCTGTTCCGTCCGCCGACTGTCGCTGGCTGGGCTGGCGGGCGCAGCTGGATCACACCCGGTCTGTTGCTGGAACGCGGCAACTTCGCGCGGGATGTGCTCTTCCCGGACTTCAACTTCGTGCCGCCGGACATCGTCAACGACGATGAGGATATCCGCGGCGTCGCTGCGCGCATCCGCCTGGGCATGGACATCACCTCAGCCACCCAGCCGCCGAGTGCAGACGGCGTAATCATGGCGGAATCGAACGTGCTGGCGGACCGCGATGAAGACTTCAACACCCGTTATGGCAGCTACCGAGGCTGGCAGATGGCGGTGGAAAAAGTGAAGCGTATTCCGCGTGAAAGCGCATCACTGAACCTGAGCGCCTCCGTGATGGCCGAGTCACTGCAAAACACGCACGAGGTGGTGGACTATTTCAGCAGGCGTTTCATGGTAGTGCCGCCGAGCGAGGCCGCCGTTGCCAGCATGGTCGCCTTCCTCGACGGCGAGTTGGGCACCAGCAGCATCGCCGAGGCACAAACTTACATGGAAGACGGGCTGCGCCTGCTGCTGCACGTCATGATGAGCCAACCCGAGTATCAACTGAGCTAACCCGCGAGAGCACACTGATGACCAAGCTGACGACGACGCATCCCTTGTTGCAACATTCACTCAGCCGCCGCAGGCTGCTGCAAGCCAGCCTCACCGGGATGGGGCTGACTGGCCTCGGCCTCCTGCCCTCCGGCTTCGCCCAGGCGGCGCAGGCGGTCGCTGACCAGGCCCGCGCCGATGGCAAGATACTCGTCATTCTGGAACTCTCCGGAGGCAATGACGGGCTGAACACCGTCGTGCCCTATGCGGATGATGCCTATTACCGCCATCGTCCAAACATCGGCATTCCCCAGAATCGTTTGCGGATTCTCGACGAGCATTTCGGCTTGAACCCTGGCATGACCGGATTCGAGCGCCTGTTCAAGGATGGCAAACTGGCGATTGTGCATGGCTGCGGCTATGCCAACCCTTCGTACTCCCATTTCACCTCGATGGCCTACTGGCATACCGCCGCGCCGAACAGCGGCGAGGAATACGGCTGGGTCGGCAAGCTGGCCGATGCGATGGCTCCCGATGCGCCGCCCAATTTTCTGGTCAACATCGCCACCCGACAGTCGCTGGCCGTGCGCGCCAAGGCTCACGTGCCCGTGGTCTTCGACGAACCGGAGCGCTTCATGCGTGAGACTTTCTTCGAAGAAAAGGCAGTGCTCGCGCATGCGGCCGAGACTGGCCAAGTAAACAATGCGTCGCGCCAGTTCCTGCTGGATATCGCGCGCAGTGCCAACGATGCTTCCATTCTGGTGCGCGAGGCCTGGGACAAGTATGAGTCGCCAATCGACTACGGTATCGCCGGACTGGACCTGCCCAAAGTCGCCGCGCTGATCGATGCAGGACTGCCGACCAGCCTCTACTACGTGGCCTATCGCAACAATGCGTTCGACACTCATGTCTTCCAGAACGACCTGCACCAGCGCCTGCTCACCTACACCTCCGATGCCGTGTCCGGTTTCATGCAGGACTTGGAACGGATCGGCCGCGCGGACGATGTGGTGGTGATGATCTTCTCCGAATTTGGCCGCCGGGTGCCGGAAAATGTGAGCCTGGGCACCGACCACGGTGCGGCGAATGTCATGTTCGTGGTGGGCAACGGCGTCAAGGGCGGGCATTACGGGGAGATTCCCAGCCTGACCGCTCTCACCGAGGGCGACAATCTGGCCTACACAACGGATTTCCGCCGGGTCTATCAGACGCTGATGCAGGGCTGGCTGGGACAGCGGGATACCGCCGACATTCTCAACGGCGATTTCGGCAGTTTTGATATGTTTGTCTGAGCAACGGCTTGACAATGCATAGCACCGAGGCAAGTATGCTCGGGCACTTCCCGAGAACTTCCCAAATGTACATCAGTGATCCAAATTCACGAAATACCCAGTAGAGGTAGTCCCAATGAAACGTACCCTGTTAGCAGCCATCGTGCTCGGCCTCAGCGCCACTTCCCTGCACGCTCAGACAGTCCCCGAAATGCCCTTCGAATCAGTGCCAAACCCCCTGAAAATCCCAGCGGACTTGCACTTTGGTGAACTCGCCGGTGTAGCGGTGAACTCCCAGGGTCATGTCTTCGTGTTCTCGCGGGGCAATTCCATTGGTCCGGCCTACATGGCCTCGGCCTCGCAACTGCTGGAATTCGATGCCGAAGGCAATTACGTGCGTGAGATCGGCAAGAATCTGCACGCGTGGTCCTACGCCCACGCAGTTCGGATCGACCCACAGGACAACATCTGGGTTGTGGACAAAGGCTCCAACATGATTCTGCGCTTCAACCCCGAGGGCCATGTGGACTGGGTGTTTGGCAGAAAGGCGGAAGCGTCCCATCTGCAGGTGCCGCCAGACTACGAAAGTGTGATGGCCCGAATGATGGAACGCATGGGCGTGCACATGGAGGTCCCGGAGGGAATCAACCCGCGTAATCCGCTCCCTGTCCACCGGGACAACGAGTTCAACCAGCCTACGGATGTCGCGTGGGATTCCCAGGGCAACTCCTATTTCAGTGATGGTTATATCAACTCTCGTGTGGCGAAGGTCAATGCCAAAGGGGAGTGGGTGGCCAGTTGGGGATCGCTGGGCAGCGGCCCCGGGCAGTTCGATACGCCTCACGGGCTTGCCGTGTCGCCGGATGATGAAATCTATGTCGCGGATCGCGGCAATCGCCGCATCCAGGTGCTGGACACCGATGGCAATTTCATACGTGAATTCACCATCGATGTGCCCGTGGATACCAGCCGCGGCAAAGTCGTGTACGGCAACGAGAACCCCAATGGCACACGCGGCTCCCTTGCCCCCGGCGCACCCGATGCGCTGTGCATGACTCCCGGACCGAACCCTGTGCTGTTTGTGGGTGACTTGTATCCCAGCAGAATCTACAAGGTCTCCTTGCAAGGGGAAATCCTGGGCGTATACGGCCAGCCTGGTCGTGGCCTTGGGGAGTTCGGGTGGATTCACGCAATCGCGTGTCCATCAGAAGACGAGATCTGGGTGGGAGAGCTGGTGAACTGGCGCCTGCAGAAACTGGTCACCAAGGGGACCGGTGACCTGTAAGGCTCGCACTCGCACTCGCGCACGCGCTTGTCTGCTCACACAAAACCCCGCCGCACCAGGCGGGGTTTTCCTTATCTCCCCCCTCCCTTACGGCAACGCAAACACAATCAACTCCGGCACTGGATTCACCAGAACAGTCAGCGCAATGTACTGCTTGCCATTGACCGAGTAGGTCATCGGAGCGCCGACGCCATTGGCAGGCAGCGGAATTGTTTTCAGCACCTCACCCGTCATCTTGTCGCGCGCCACCAGCACCGCCCCATCAAGCCTTGATTGCGCATGAATCAACAGCGTCGACGTCACCAGCATGGGCTGTCGTCCACCACCACCCAGTGGCGGCAGATCGATACCGGCCAGGTCCGGGTGATTGGTGACTGCCGCAAAGTCGTCCCCGTTGATCTGCTGCCACAGGATCTCGCCCTTATTCATGTCGATGGCCGTTATGGTGGAATACGGCGGCTTCAGGATGGGCAGGCCGCGCGGACCGCGCACGGCCTGATTGGACAGCCGCAGGAAGTTGAAATTGGATTCGTTGGACTCCAGCGTGGTGATCAGCGGTGCGTTCGGGCTGTCACTCGACGGCACGTAGAGAATACCTGTCTCTGGATCGACACCTGCGCCCGACCAGTTGGCACCGCCACCAGCGCCCGGCAGAATGATCGTGCCACGGTGGCCGCCCTCGATCGTCTCGGTCGGCGCCGTGAACAACGGGCCATAGGTGTAGTTCTGCAGGATCGCTTCGGCTTCCGCACGAAGCTCCGGCGTGAAATCAATCAGAAAATCTTTCGACATGCCCTGCCGTGCAAAAGCGGGGGGCTTGGAGGGAAAAGGCTGCGTGGGTGACAGACGTTCACCCGGCAGCGCTTCCTGCGGCACCGGCAATTCGTTGATAGGCCACACCGGCTCGCCGGTCACGCGATCGAAAACATAGGTGAAGCCCTGTTTGGTTACCTGAGCCACGGCTTTGATGACGCGACCATCGACATTGATATCGATCAGGTTCGGTGCTGCGGGGTTATCGAAGTCCCAGACGCCGTGGTGCACCATCTGAAAATGCCAGACTCGTTCACCGGTGCGCGCGTCCAGGCAGACAATACTCTCACTGAACAGGTTGTCACCGGGACGGTGCCCACCATAGAAGTCATTGGTAGCGGCTTCCATCGGCAGATAGATGTAGCCCAGCTCCAGGTCGGCGGTCATCATCGACCACACGCCGCCATTGCCAGCGGTGCGCCAGGAATCCTCTTCCCAGGTCTCATTGCCGAATTCGCCTTCCAGGGGAATCGTATGGAAGGTCCAGGCGACCTCACCGGTGCGGATGTTGTAGCCCCGAATCCACAGGGGCGGCCGCTCGACGTAGCGCTCCCTGTTGGAGGTGATCTGGGACACCACCAGAATGTCGCCCACCACGATGGGTGGTGATACCGCGCCCAGTGGCTGTGCGCCCTGCCAGTCCAGCTCATCGCGTGCTGCGCGAGGAATGCCGTCGGTCAGGTCCACCCTGCCGTTGGCAAAGCTGGTGTCAATCGAACCATCCTCGGCTTTCAACGAATACACAAAACCATCATTGGTGCTGAACAGAATCCGTTTCTGATCGCCATCTTCCCAATACGCCACCCCGCGCTGGTGAAACCCCAGAGCGCCGACCGCAGAGCCACTCAGATAGGCCTCCGGGTTGAAACTCCACAGGGTCTGACCGCCGACGGCATCGATTGCGGCAACCTGATTCAGCGACGTAATCATGTACAGAACACCGCCCACCATCAGCGGCGTGCCCTGCATGCGTCCGAAGGAAACGTCGTAGTCGATGTTTTCAAGATTCAGACCGCCGTCCAGGGATTGCCAGCGCCATGCCGTTTCCAGCTGATCGAAATTGTCGGCGTTGATCTGATCCAGCGCGCTGTACTTGGTCGATCCCGCATCACCGGCATAGTGTCGCCACTCCCCGTCAGTGACTCCGTATTGGGCCCATACGGGGGTGCAGACAGTACAGACACTGCACAGACTCACGAGGCCCGCGCTGACCAGCTGCCGTACCTTGAATGTATTTTTCATTTTTATTTTTATTCTCACGACCACTCTCTCCGGATAAGCGCTGTTGCGCAGAAAGTTCAAGGCGCCCAGTGTAGCGAACTCAATGGACTCAAAGTAGTTTGAACACCAAATTTCAAATGCACTCGCCCCTGCTTTCTGGCAGATTAGCGCGTACAAGCAAGCCCCCCATTTTTTTATCCACCAAGGAGTTCCCATGCACCACATACTGAATGTACTGGCAGCATCTGCCGCATGCAGGGCCAGCCGGTTCGCCCGCCTCTATGCCATTGCCGCATTCACGCTGCTGGCGTCGTTCGCTACTGCGCAACAAGTCGACACAGCCGCAATCGCCAACGCCGAGATCACGAACCTGAGCACTCCGGCCGAGAACGTGCTTGCCAGCGGGCAGCCTACTCAAGAGCAGCTGCAGCTGCTGGCTAACTCAGGCGTCAAACACATCATCAACCTGCGTCCGACCAGTGAGCAGGAATGGGACGAGGAAGCCTACGTCAAATCCCTTGGCATGGAATATCACTCCATTCCAGTGGCCGGTGCCGATGGCGTGACCAGCGACAACGCGAAAAAACTGGATGATCTGTTGACCAGCCTGAATGGCCAGCCGCTGCTGGTGCACTGTTCGAGCAGCAACCGCGTTGGAGCCCTGCGAGCGCTAACGGCGAGTGCCAATGGCGAAGCGTTGGAAGCGGCCATTACGACTGGAAAATCCTGGGGGCTGGTAGGCCTGGAACCTGCAGTGAGAACCAAACTGTCCCGATGACAAGCAGTCCCTATGAGTAACCCTAACGAGAGAACAGCACTTCACAATAAAAAAAGGAGAACGCCATGAACACATGCTTGAAGTTCCTTCTGGTGACACCATTGCTGGCAGCGGCTGTCGGGGCAAACGCCCAGACAGACGAAGCCTATGCCACGTACATCATGCAAGAAGAATGGCAGAAGGTGAATGAGCTGCCAGGGGTCGACCGGCAGATCGTCAGCCGCGATATCGGCAAGCTGAATCTGTCGGTGGGGATTATTCATCGGGGGGCAGTGACTGCCCCCAGCGCCACGACCAGTGCCGAGCCTGCGGAACGCCCCTGCGGCGTGACCAGCACCACCCGCGACAGTGGCGCGAGAGGCATTCTGCACATGCATCAGACCGAGACCTACATTGTCGTGTCCGGATCGGGCACCCTCGTCACCGGCGGCACCATCATGAACGGCAATGAATCGGAGGAGGAGAGCAATGTGACGCAGGTGCTCAATGGTCCGTCTTGCAGCGGCACCATTGTCGGTGACTGGGTTGCCAAGCATGTGAGCGAGGGAGACATCATCATTATGCCGGCAGGCACGCCGCACGGCTGGTTGGAAGTGCCGGTGCATGTGGATTACCTGAGCGTGCGGCCCGATCCGGATCGCGTGCTGGCCGACGATTACATCAATCCTGCACTTGGCGCCGATTTCAAGATGAAGACGCAATAGTACTTCGTGCAATGAGACATTAAATTCTCTGGCAAGTTTTCGTCAAACGCCATATGCTTTAGTCACTAAATTATTTAATGACTAAAGCATATGACGACCTGCATATCCCCACCCTCACAGTCCCCGACCTCAGCCGCCGAGGCACTGCTGCTGGCCACACGCCGGTTCAGCAAGGCCAATTTCGCGCGTGGCCAGGCGCTGACCAATGGCGAGCTGAGTCCTTCTGAATGGCATCTGTTGACGCTGCTGCAGCACTGGCCCGACGCGTTGGGCGCCAAACCGTCCGAGCTGGCCCGCCGCCAGCGGGTCACTGCAGCCAATGTGACTCACCAATTGCGCAACCTTGAGAGTCAGCAGCTGATTACCCGTGTGCTGGACGATTCGGATCGCCGGGTGGTGCTGGTCAAGCTGACGCCGTCCGGGGAGCAGAAGCTCACACAGGTACGCGACGCTTTCGTCCATCACTACGAACAATTCATCACGCATCTGGGGGCAGCCGAGGCCGATCATTTCATTCGTCTGCTCACGCACGCAGCGGACTTTCTGGAACAAGAGCTGGAAAAACAGGAACCCTCCTCATGCTGAAAATCATCAAATTTCTGCGGCCCTGGCGCTGGCACATTGCACTCCTGTTGCTGCTGGTGTTCATTCAGGTGCTGGCAGATTTGTTTCTCCCCACGCTGATGGCCGACATCATCGATCAGGGTGTGATGCGTGGCGACACGCCCTTCATTCTGCGCACCGGCGGCTTCATGTTGCTGATCACGTTGTTCAGCATTGTGTGTGCCATCGCTTCGAGCTGGCTGTCTTCGACCATTGCCTCGGGCTATGGCCAGAGTCTGCGCTCGGCCGTGTTCGACAAGATCTCACAATTCTCTCTGCATGAGTTCGATCAGTTTGGTGCGTCGACCTTGATTACTCGCGCCACCAATGACATTACGCAGGTGCAAATGGTCACCATCATGATTGCGCGAATGTTGCTGATGGCGCCGATGATGGCGGTGGGTGGAATCGTCATGGCGTATTCCAGAGATCCCCAGTTGACCTGGGTGCTGGCGGTATCAGTACCCGCATTGGTGGTGCTGGTCGTCGCCATTGCCAGCAAGGCGATCCCGTTGTTCTCCTCCATCCAGCTCAAGATTGACCACCTCAACGCCACGCTGCGGGAAACCCTGAGCGGCGTGCGAGTGATCCGCGCCTTCAACCGTGTCGATCATGAACAACAGCGCTTTCATCACGCCAACACCGATCTGGCGGAGACCTATATCGCGGTCAACCGCTTGGTGGCTTACATGATGCCGGGGCTCATGTTGATCATGAACCTGACCACACTGGCCGTGCTCTGGTTCGGGTT
The DNA here is from genome assembly GCA_030654835.1 of Gammaproteobacteria bacterium. Taxonomy (GTDB): domain Bacteria; phylum Pseudomonadota; class Gammaproteobacteria; order Pseudomonadales; family Pseudohongiellaceae; genus UBA5078. Next base: position 15,709 of record JAURWS010000006.1, read on the forward strand.
TCAGCGCATTGAAGCGGGCACGCTACAGCTGGGAAGCCTGATCGCGTTCACGCAATACGCGATGCAGATTCTGTTCGCCTTCATGATGATGTCGATGATGTTCAACATGCTGCCACGCGCGCAGGCTGCAGCAGCCCGTATCCATGAAGTGCTGCAACTCACACTCAGCATTGTCGATCCGGCCGCCCCGCAAACGTCGGCAGAGCCTGCGGTGGTCGAATTCCAGTCCGTGAACTTTCGCTATCCGGGTGCAGAAGCACTGGCGTTGAAAGATCTCAGCTTCCGCGCCGAGCCCGGCAAGGTCACCGCCATCATCGGCTCCACCGGGTCTGGCAAGTCGACGCTCATGCGGATGATTCCGCGCTTCTACGATGTGGAAAGCGGCAAAATTCTCGTGGGCGGTGTGGATGTGCGCGACTGTTCTCAGCACGCGCTGCGCCAACGCCTGGGGTATGTCCCGCAGCAAGCCACTCTGTTCAGCGGCACAGTGCGCAGCAATTTGCTGATTGCCAATCCCGAGGCCAGCGAAGAGCAGTTGACTCAGGCAATGAGCACCGCTCAGGCCTTGCCCTTCGTCACCGAACTGGAAGGCGGTGCAGATCACGAGCTGAAGCAAGGCGGCCGCACGTTGTCCGGTGGGCAGAAGCAACGGTTGTCGATTGCGCGCGCGTTGCTCAGACCCGCCGAGGTGTATTTGTTCGACGACAGTTTTTCAGCGCTGGATTTCAAGACCGACGCCAGACTGCGAGCGGCGCTGAAGCAGGAAGTGCGCGACGCCACCATCATCATCGTCGCACAGCGCATCGGCACCGTGATGGATGCCGATCAGATACTGGTCATGGAGGAAGGAGAAATCATCGGGCGTGGCACTCATGAGCAACTGCTGGCGCACTGCGAGACCTATCAGGAAATTGTCGCATCGCAATTGCGTGCGGAGGATGCAGCATGAGTCAGAATCAACGCACGGCCGTCTCTTCGTCCGCCTCCTCTTCTGCCCCCGCTGCCGCCCCCACGATGCACCGCAGCCCGATGGGAATGATGGGGCAACCTGCGCGCAAGGCGAAGAATTTTCGCCCCACCTTGAAACGCCTGCTGACGTGGTTCAATCCCTTCAAAGCGCGTTTGATCGTCGTCTTTGTGCTCGCCATTCTCAGCACCACGTTCACCATCTTCAGCCCCAAGCTGGTCGGGCAGGCCATCGACCTGATTACCCAAACCTTGATGCTGCGGCTGCAGGGCCAGAGCGCCGAATTCGACAATCAAGCCATCGCGCAGGTGTTGCTGTGGCTGCTCGCGTTCTATCTGCTCTCGTCGCTGTTCATGCTGGGCACGCAATGGATCATGGCCGCCGTGTCACAGCGCACTGTGCAGGGAATGCGCGACGCCGTGGGCGACAAACTGCGCCGCCTGCCGCTGTCCTATTACGACAGTCACTCGCATGGCGATATCCTGTCGCGGGTTACCAATGACCTGGACACCATTTCGACCACGCTGCAGCAGAGTGCCACACAGGCCATTACCTCGGTGGTGCAGCTACTCGGCTTCATCATCATGATGCTGACGATCAGCCCGGCACTGACTCTGGTAGTTCTCGCCACGTTGCCGCTGTATGCCGTCGCCACGGTCTTCATCGCCAAAAAATCACAGGCGCACTTTGCCGCACAGCAAAAGCATCTGGGGCAGTTGTCTGGACACGTCGAAGAAATGTTCTCCGGCCAGGTCGTCGTCAAGGCCTTTGGTCACGAGGGCAATTCCATCGAAAAATTCAGAGGCATCAACGAGGAGTTTTCTCAAGCCTACCGCCGCGCCAACTTCATCTCCGGCATCATCTTCCCGGCCATGAACTTCATCTCGAACCTTGGTTATGTGTTGATTGCTGTGGTGGGAGGGCTGTGGATCAACAGCGGCCGCCTGACCGTCGGCAGCATCGTCGCCTTCATCCAGTATTCACGATCCTTCACGCAGCCCATTCTACAAACCGCCAACATTGCCAACGTGCTGCAAAGTGCCGTTGCCTGTGCCGAGCGCGTTTTTGAAATTCTGGATGAGAAAGAAGAGCAGGATCCGGTGCTGAATCGCTTCACCCCCGAGGCTCAAAAGCCAGAACAAGCGCGCGGTGCCGTAACGCTGAACAACATTTCGTTCCGCTACAAACCCGACCAGCCCTTGATTGAAAATCTGTCTTTGACAGTGCAGCCACGCCATGTGGTGGCGATTGTCGGCCCGACTGGTGCGGGCAAAACCACACTGGTCAATCTGCTGATGCGGTTCTACGAGCTCGACGGAGGTGATATCTCCATCGACGGCCAGCCGGTGCAGACCTTGTCGCGCGCACAGTTACGCAGCCACTTTGGCATGGTGCTGCAGGACACCTGGCTGTTCGGCGGCACGATTTACGAAAATATCGCTTTCGGCCGACCGGATGCCAGCCGTGAGGAAGTCATCGCTGCCGCGACAGCGGCCCATGCCGACCACTTCATTCGCACCTTGCCGGAAGGTTATGACACGGTGCTGAACGAAGATGTCACCAATCTCTCCCAGGGGCAGAAGCAACTCCTGACCATTGCGCGGGCGATACTCGCCGATCCCGATATCCTCATTCTGGACGAAGCGACCTCCAACGTGGACACTCGCACGGAGATGCAAATTCAGCAGGCCATGAAAAAACTGATGAGCAACCGCACCAGCTTCGTGATCGCTCATCGCCTTTCAACCATCAGAGACGCGGAAAAGATTCTGGTGATGAACGAAGGCAAGATCATCGAGCAAGGCACGCACGCGGAACTCATGGAGAAGAAAGGTTTCTATCACGAGTTGTTTCTGGCGCAATTTTCAGAACTGGAGACTGCTGCATGAACGTGGGAGAATTTCGAGGTCGAGATGGTTTACAATTCCAATCAATTGCGATGACAATTCCGCCGTATTTTAAACACTTGTTCGCAGAAGGAGATAACTCATGAGAATGTTACTGCCCGCCCTGTCGCTATTGATCCTGGCCTGCCCTCAGGTTGGTTTCAGCGTCGAATACACCATGACCGAATGCAACGACAAGACTGCAGAACTCAACAAAGAATTGCCCATGGAGCTGGACAACGTCACCACTTGGACAAACACAACCTGTGTGGAGAAAGAGAACAATACCATACAGATCGTGTACGAAAATGTGATCGCCGATGGCAACGACATTACCCAGGACAATCTGGAGAGATTGCGTCCCAGCATGATAGGCACATGGTGCACAGGTCCGAACCTGGTACCGATTCTGAACGGCGTGGACACCGTCAACTATCAATACGATTTCAAGAATGGCCAACACATCGGCGAGCTGACCTTCTCGAAGGCAGAGTGCCCGGTTAGTCCATGATTCTGCAGTGCCGAGACATCAGGCGCCTTAGTTGTCCCCGCCGATCTCCAGCAGCTCGATCTCGAAGATCAGTGGTGTATTGGCGGGCACTGGCCCTCTTCCAGCTTCGCCATAGGCAAGCTCCGGTGGAATGAAAAAGCGGAACTTGTCCCCCGGATTCATCAATTGCAGGCCCTCGGTCCAGCCGCGAATTACCTGATTCAGGGGAAACACGGCGGGTCGGCCACGCTCTACCGAGCTGTCAAACACGCGGCCGTCGACGAAGGTGCCGTGGTAATTCACAGTCACCCTGCTGGACGCCGTTGGGCTTTGTGCATCCGCAATCGCACTGCCGCTGATGACCTCGTACTGAAGACCTGACGAAGTGGTGATGACACCCGGCCTCGTCGCATTCTCTGCCATGAAATTCAGTGAGCCATCTGCAAGCTGTTGCGTGAAGGAAGTGTTGTCGGCTTCGACAATGCCCAGCTGAATGCCTTCCTCCGGTTGTATCGTCCAACCTCGGGCCGCCGTGCAGTTGCTCATGGCACGTTCGTGCAGCAGGCCGCCATTTTCACTCCCGAGCCGCGCAGCAAAATAGTCCTTCAGCGCGGAGACCTCGTTCGCGTTCTCACAATCAATCCCGATGCCAGGCCGTCGAACGGGCGATTGCAGAACCAGCCACGCGTTCTCCAGCATGTAACGTGGGCTTCCCCCGAGAAAAGCCGCGACGCATGCCGATGCACAGACCTGCCCCTGCACCAACGCGACTGCCACACCGTATTGAGTCAACAGCTCTCCCAACGCATAGCCATCGGCCATCTCCCCGCCACCTGAACTCAGAATCACGGCGCCGCGCGAGGCGCTGCTGCCGCAAGGCTGCATGGCATTGAGGAAGGGCTCGATGACTGACGTCGTGTCCGGCCCCAGAGGACCAGAGAATTCCAGAAAGTCTCTGGCTCCACAGTCCGCATCATCCACACGGGTGTGCCGGATGCGCAGACCATCGACATCGGTCTCGGACACAAACGTCGCGCGACCAGTCGGCCAGCTAGCCGTAGAACCCAGAATCGTCAGGTTCTGCTGTTCTTGCGCGAACAAAGCTGTCGTGAAAAGCAGTGTGGCAAGTGCAGGCAGCGCGGAGCGTCGCAGGCGCAGCCAAGAGTCAATGATCATGTTCTGTCGACCAGTCTGGATGGTTGAAGTAGTACGCGTAACTTTCAAGCGCGCCGTGAATCCGTGGCAAGCCAACCGCTGATTGTGGCTCACTCTTGAGCACACTGGAGGCATTCAGAATTTCGGCGAGAATGACGTGCAGATTTGCATCAGCCTCAGGCTCCAGCTTGCACTGTTCTATGATGAAGTTGACGTTCTCATCAATCACCAGCGTCAACACTTCGGCCTGCTGCGCACTCAGAGCCCCGGTGCTGAAATCGAGAGATGCTTTCTCGACGGCATGACGAATTTCAAGCATGCCCTTGCGCAGTGGCTCATCGGTCTCCCAGCGCTCACCTTGGTTTAAATTGAGAGTGGAACTATGAGCCTCGTGAGCATCATGAGCGTCGTGCGCAGAGGAATCGGCTGCTTGAGCAAACGCGGAACCGGAGGCAACCGCGAATACTGTCACGGTACACGCGAGGGTTCGTGCAATCAGAGTTGGCAACTTGAAACTCGTCATCGTATGGCTCCTAGCGTCTATTAAAACCGCATTATCTCTCAAACGTTAAGAATGGACACCTGTAGCATCGTCGGATCAATCCATGCCGGGCCTGTCGATTGTTTCGCCTCACACGATGCCGTACCATGCTCGCCCAACTCCCCGTCATCCCGATAGCGCCCATGTCATACCGCTTCCATTTCAACAGCGCCACGCTGCGCACCCTCTTTGAAATCGCCTTGCCGATGGTGGTGTCGCAAGGGGCGTTCGCGGTGATGACATTCACCGACCGCTATTTCATGTCACAGATTGACCCGGCGCACATGGCGGCGGCACTGGGCGGCAGCGTGGCGACTTTTTTCTCGGTGTGTTTTTTCCTGGGCGTCATCTCTTACGCGAATGCCCTGGTCGCTCAGTATCTGGGAGCAGGGGAACTCGACAAGTGCCCGCGGGTGGTGACGCAAGGAGTGTTGATGGCCGTCTTGTGCCAGCCCCTGATGATGCTGATAGCGCTGTATGTCGTTCGCATCTTCTCAGCCATGGACCACGACCCGCAAGTGGTGGCGCTGGAAAGCACCTATTATCGAATCCTGATGTTTGGTGCGGCCATCACACTCTTCAAAGCGTGCCTGGCCTCCTATTTTGCTGGCATAGGGCGCACCCGGGTGGTAATGGTGTGCGACGTGGCAGGGCTGCTTTTGAATGTCCCATTGTGCTGGGCGATGGCATTCGGGGAGCTTGGTCTTCCGGCCATGGGTATCAGCGGTGCCGCCTGGAGCACGGTGATTTCCTCTCTATTCTCGCTGGCCTTGTTTGGCGTGTTCTACCTCGCCCGCCATAACCGCGAGAAGTTCCAGGTGCTGGCATCGTTCCGCGTGGACCTTGCGATTGTGCGGCGCTACCTGCGCCTGGGGCTGCCCTCAGGGCTCGAGCTGTTTCTGAATGTGGCAGCCTTCAACCTCTTCCTGCTGATGTTCCAATCCTACGGTGTTGTACATGGCGCCTCGGCGGCAATCGTATTCAACTGGGACATGCTGTCTTTCGTCCCCATGATTGGCCTGAACATCGGCCTCGTCAGCCTGATTGGCCGCTCGGTAGGCGCACGCAACATGGACAGGGCCAACGAGGTCATCACGGCAGGCTTCGTGATCGGCATTGGCTACTCGGCAGTGCTGGGCCTGATTTACATTGTGTTCCGCTTTCCGCTGGTGGATGTGTTCGCGCCGCCGACCGGGGATTTTTCAGAGATCCGGCTGCTTGCCACCTTCATGATGGTGGGGCTTTCCTGCTACACCATGGCCGATGCCACCATTCAGGTCTGCGGCGGGGTATTACGCGGTGCGGGCGACACGCGCTGGGTGATGCTCACCTCTACCGCACTGCACTGGATCATGCTGGTGATTCAATATCTGGTGATCCGTGTGTGGAACTTCGGGCCGAAGGCATCATGGATCGTTTTCTGTGTCCTGATCGTCGCCATTGCCGCCGCGTTCCTTTTGCGACTGCTCGGCGGCCGCTGGCGCGATGCCGAGGCCCTGCGACAAGTCATGGCGGAGTGAGCAATCCCAAAGACACCAGACAATTGCTGGCCAATTATCGGGACGTGCCGCAGAACCTCATTCACGCAATCGTGGATTCCAATACGACACGCAAAGACTTCATCGCCCAGACCATTATCCAGAAGAACCCCAATGTAGTCGGTGTTTACCGCCTGATCATGAAATCCCAATCGGACAACTTCAGAACATCGAGCGCTCAAGGAATCATGAAGAGAATCAAGGCCAAGGGCATTCAAGTGATCGTCTACGAGCCAGCACTGCAGTCGACTACCTTTTTCCGCTCCCCCGTCGTCAATGACCTTGAGGAATTCAAGCACAGAAGTGACGTCATCATCGCCAACCGGATGACCTCCGCCCTGAACGACGTGGCATCCAAGGTGTTCACGCGCGATTTGTTTGGGAACGACTGACGTTCGCCGACCTCCACTTCTTTGCCCGGTTCTGCCTCCATCACATCGCCGTTACAATTTGCAATTTTTCGAATCTGGACTTTGCGAAAATTTGCCGATATATATCAAGTGTTCTTTATGATTTATAGGATCAACTCAACTCAACGCGATGCAATGAAAGGAGACAAGAATGAGAATAAATCCGTATTGCAGTAGGCAAATCAAAAGCAAAGGCGCATTAGGCCTGGCAGTGCTCGCCATTCTGGGGATGGCGGGAGAGGCCCAGGCTCAGGCCCAGTCCGCCTTATCGATCAACACTGGCGAAGTGACGTATGCCGATCACGTTGCCCAGATCATCACGGATAACTGTGTGGTCTGCCACCGTGAGGGCGGCGTCGGTCCCATGCAGCTCACGAATTATGAGCAGGTTCGCCCTTGGGCGCCGCTCATTCAATATCGTGTTGAAAACAGGGAAATGCCTCCCTACGCCTACGATCACGGCATCGGCATTCAGGAACTGCAAGGCGACTGGAGACTGGAGCAGAGCGAAATCGACACTATAGTGGCCTGGGTTCAGCAAGGAGCGCCGGAAGGCGATTGGGGCGACCGCTCACATCCTGTTGCCAATCTGCCCGATCCCGATCAGTGGAGTTTCGCGCCGCAATTCGGCGAGCCCAGCCTGGTGCTGGATTCTGCACCGATCGATGTGCCCGCACTGGGTAATGACATGTGGCACCGTCCCTATGTGTTGACCGGTCTGACCAGTGACCGCTGCATCAAGGCAATTCAGGTGAAGCCATCAGGCAATGCGAAGGCTGTTGTCCACCATGCCAACTCCTACGTGGAAACCCTGAATGAGGAAGGCGAGTACGAAGAGTATGGGATGTTCACTGAGTACGCGATGGGCAAATGGGGCGAGATTGCACCGGAAGGTGTGTGCCGCACGCTGCCTGAGAACGCGCGCATTCGCTGGGACATTCACCTCTTCCCGGGCGGTGTTGGTGCAACGGCGCCTGGCACCGTGATTGAGGACAATGTCGTCGAGATCGGCGTCTGGCTGCATCCCGAAGGCTATGAGAATCAAGTCAAATACAAACAAGATCTCAAGTCTTACCGTCTGGATCAGGGAGAACTGATCGTTCCTCCGAATGCAACAGCGATGACTCAGGGGATTCACTCCTTCGATCACCCGGTGCGCATCGACAGCTTCCAGCCACACGGTCACCTGCGTATGCGCCAGGCATCACTGGAGATCTTCTATCCAGCCACCGGCCGCACAGAGCAGATCAGCCAGATCTCCAACTGGAGCGCCACCTGGCACCACAGCCACCTGTACCAACCGGACGTCGCGCCGTTGCTGCCCACCGGTGCCGTGTTGATCATCAAGCAGTGGTACGACAATACTGCCAACAACCCGAACAATCCGGATCCGGATTTCTGGGTCGTGAACGGCAGCCGCACCGCCGATGAAATGACTCACGCCTGGATTGCCGTGACCCATCTTGACCAGCAGGGTTACGATGAGATTCTGGCACAGCGTGAAGCCGCGAAGCAGCGCTCAGTGGCCGCTGAGTAGCTGACAGGAAAGTAACAGGTATGAATGACTCCCGGTTTCTCTCAGCAGAGACCGGGAGTCAGAACCTCCCAGAAGTGGACTTGACCCCATACATGCATCGCTCCAGGGTTTCCTTTAGAGTTTTGCCTCGGCAAGCATCTCCTTCAATGCCTCTTCCACATCTACCAACGCCAGAGTATTCAGCAACGCACCTGAGGCGTGTTCCAGCTTCGCCACCCGCTCGGCATGCAGCTCGACAGTCCGCTCGAAAAGATTACGAACGAAGCGGCCATTGTCAGCGGTACGACCCTGCGCAAACAGCTGCCGCAGACTCTCCTGCAGAGCCAGGTGGGTTCCCTCCTCCAGCACGTATTCGGAATCCCGCACAAAGCGTTCGTAGATGCTCAGCAATTCCTCCGGGCGATAATCTTCGAATTCGATGTAATGGTTGAACCTCGACCGCAGGCCGGGGTTGCTGTCGATGAACCGCGCCATCGGTGCAGGGTAGCCAGCCACAATCACGGTCAGCTGGTCGCGATAGTCCTCCATCGCCTTGAGCAGGGTATCGATAACCTCGTGGCCAAAGTCCCGTTCATCGCCCTCTTTGGCGAGCGCGTAAGCCTCGTCGATGAACAGCACACCTCCCAAGGCAGACTCGATGACCTCCCGGGTTTTCAGTGCCGACTGGCCAACATATTGCGCCACCAACCCGGAGCGATCCACCTCGACAATGCGGCTGGAGGGCAGGATACCGAGATTGAAGTAGAGATCGGCCACGATGCGTGACACGACCGTCTTGCCCGTGCCCGGATTGCCGGTGAATACCAGATGTTGCGAGAATCCAGCCGCCGTCTTGTATCCCGCACTCGCGCGCTCGCTCTGCACCTGCACAAAGCTGCACAGGCGCCGCACCTGTTGTTTGACGCGCTGCAGACCCACGAGAGCGTCGAGTTTCGCCAGCGCGGCCGCATAGTTCTCGGCTACACCGTCCTGGTCGGCAAGCGATTCGCCCAGAGCACTTTCAATATCGACTGGAAGAATCGTCCCCAACTCATGCGCCGACGCCTCGGCCAAGGCATATACGCGCTGGGCGTGGGCCTCCAGCACCTTTTCGAAGAGATTGCGCACGTAGCGGGCATTACCGAAGTGCTCCCGCCGGGCCTGAATCTCCCGCGCGAATATGCGCTTCAAGCCGTGCTGAATCGAGTCGCTGACTGCATACCCATGCTGACGGCAAAAGCCCTGAAAGATCGACAGCAGCTCATCTGGGGTGTAATTGGAGAAATGGAGGAAGCGATTGAAGCGCGAGGACAATCCAGGATTCGATTGAATGAATTCGTCCATCTCGGCGCCATAGCCAGCCACGATGACGACCAGATTATCGCGATGGTCCTCCATCATTTTCAGCAGAGTCTCGATGGCCTCGCGGCCAAAGTCCTGCTGGGTGGCCCTCGCCAGTGCGTAAGCCTCGTCGATGAACAGAATGCCTCCGAGGGCGGATTCGACCAGCGCCCGAGTCTTCAGCGCGGTCTCGCCGATGTGGGAACCAACGAGTCCGGCACGATCGGTTTCCACAATCCTGTCCGTTTTGAGGATGCCGAGCTTGAGATACAGCCCAGCGATAATGCGGGCGACCATCGTTTTGCCTGTGCCAGGATTGCCGCTGAACACGAGATGACGTGATGGCCAGTCGGGCACAGGCATCCCTTGCTTCGCCCGCAGTTGCTGCACGTGAATGTAACTGGCCTGGCGGAAAATCTCCTGCCTCACCATGTCCAGCCCGACGACACCGGCGAACGCCGCTTCCAGATACTCATTGATGGCGTCGTTGCGCGCCAGTGGTCGTGCCAGATCTGGCTGCGAACCGCTGGGCATGCCGCTCAAGTGCGCAAGGCGCTGCTGAGCCTCGGCATAATCTTTGTGTATCGCCACCTCGTACCAGTGCCGCGCCTGTTGCAGGTCTTTCTCCACCCCGAGACCGTTTTCGTACAGCCAGCCCAGGTTGCTGCAGGCCTCGGGATAACCCTGCTCCGCCGCCTGCCGCGTCCATCTGGCACTGGCCTTATAGTCTACGGGCACGCCGAGCCCCTGTTCATAGACAGCGCCAAGACCGCACTGCGCCGCCGGCAGACCCTGCTGCGCGGCCAGCGTCAGCCAGTGAATGGCCCAAGCCTGGTCCATCTCAACACCGCTGCCGTGCGCAAAGGCGTAGGCGAGATTGTACTGAGCCATGTCGTCACCCTGCTCGGCAGCCAGCTGAAACCAGTGCACACCTTCGACCTCGTCCTTGGGAACCGAGGCCCCCGTGACATAACGGAAACCAAGCTGACGACGGGCCACCGCGTCACCCCACTCTGCTGCAATGCGCAGGCGCCGAATGCCCTCCGACTCGTTCTTTGGGACGCCAATGCCGTGCAAGTAAGCGAAGGCAAGCAGACGTTGTGCATCCGTATCACCTGCCTCTGCAGCGCGCTCGAACCACTGCGCCGCCATGGTGTCGTTGCGGGAAACCCCTTCGCCACGCTCATAGCGCAGCCCGAGATTATACTGAGCGCGGGCATCAGGCTTGTGCCCCGCGCGCCCTTGCGCGAGCTCGAGGAGTTCGTGCAGGGAAAGATCACGGTAACGGTGACTGGACATCAGGGAGCATTCTCGGAGGTGTGCCCCGAACTCTAGCCGAGAACTGACTTTGGAGGCAACGCTCTTCTAAAGTAAGGGTGCTAAAAATCTGCAATTTCTCGTATTATCCAGAACCACTTTCCAACGCTGGAACTTCTTGGGGCGACACTACCATGAGCAACGAAACCTCAACCTCCAATCACGGTAGTAACACCTGCCAATCGGAGGTCAGCACGACCCTTGCCATGCTTATCTCTGTCTTCGGGGCACCCTTTCGGGCAGAAGCAGAGGCCAATATTTACGAATGGCGTCTCGAGCTTGAAGACGGTGACCGGGGGCGCATTATCAATCTACCGGGGGTCGCCGACAAAACCGCGAAGCTGCAGCGCTGGAGCATTACCGCAGACTCGAAGAAATCTCTTGAGCAGATACAGACGGCGCTGTCGAGCGGCGAGAATTACTATGACGGCGTTCTGCATCCAGAGCTGTTCATCCAGCGCAAATGAGCGCCAGCAAAACTGACTGATAAAAAAGATGATCGATAGGAAGAATGACCGCATGCTGAACCGCCGTAAGCTCCTCAAGGCCCTGAGTTTGGGGACCACCGCATTGGCAGCGGGCTTGCGCTGGCCACGACAGGCCTCCGCGCAAACCGCCCCAGCTCCAACGCCAATCCACGAGGGCAATTCATTGACGATTCCGCCGCTGCTGGAGGGCATTAGCGATGGCATGGAAAAGCGCTTCGAACTACAGCTCCAGCAAGGTGAGACGGAATTTTTCCCCGGGGTGAAGACCCCGACGCTTGGCATCAACGGCAGCTTTCTGGGCCCCACCCTGCGCTGCTCCCGCAATGATCTGATCCGCCTGCAAGTGAACAATCAGATTGGAGAGCCAACCACATTGCATTGGCACGGGTTGCACGTCCCCGCCCGCTCCGATGGCGGACCGCATCAGACCATTGAGCATGGAGAACGCTGGGAACCCTTGATTCGAATCATGCAACCGGCGGCCACGCTGTGGTACCACTCGCACATGATGCACAAGACCGGTGAGCAGGTGTACCGAGGGCTGGCTGGCATGCTGATTCTGGATGATGACGTCAGCAAGGGTCTGGCACTGCCTTCCGAGTATGGCGTGGACGACATTCCCGTCATCATTCAGGATCGCCGCTTCAAGAAAGACGGCACGCTGGCCTACATGACTATCTATGACGACATGGTGCAGGGCATGCAGGGTGACATCAAGATGGTCAACGGCGTGGTAGACCCGTACTTCGTGCCCACCACGACCAAAGTGCGTCTGCGCATTCTCAACGCCGCCAACGCCCGCAAGTACATGCTGGCGTTCAGCGACCACCGCCCCTTTCAGGTCATCGCCAGCGATGGTGGCCTGCTGACAGCGCCAGTGACCATGGACATGTTGATGCTGGCCTCTGGCGAACGAGTCGAGATCATTGCCGATTTCAGTGATGGGCAACCCGTGACGCTGGTGAACGTACCAATGGTCTCCAACTATCAGGATTCCCCCGGCGCCATGAGCCGCATCATGCGCGCCATGGGCAGTGAAGGCTTTGACATCCTGCGTTTCTTTCCGGCTGCCGAACTGCGCGCGTCCGCGCCGGTGCCGGAAGCGCTTACCACCATCAAGCGCCGCCACGCCGATGAAGCCGTGAACACGCGCACGTTCCGTCTGCAGATGGGCACTGGTTCGCGCGGTGGTGGTGATCGCGGGCCGACGACGGGCTACCGCAACGGTTTCGGTGGCGGACATGGCGGCGGCGACTATTTCATCAACGGTCGCCAGATGACCATGGATTACATCAACGAGCGCGTGAAGCTTGGCGATACCGAGATCTGGGAGGTGTTCAACAGTTCACCGATGCCGCACCCGTTTCACATCCACAGTGGGCAGTTTCAGATTCTTGATCGCGACGGCATTGCTCCGCCGCCCCATGAGCTGGGTTTCAAGGACACGGTGCTGGTCAAGGGCAGGGAGACGGTGCGGGTCATCCTCAGCTTCACCGATTTTTCCGACGCGGAACATCCTTACATGTATCACTGCCACATGCTTGAGCATGAGGATCGCGGCATGATGGGACAGTTTCTGGTGGTCTAAGGTCGGCGAGCCGCGACCAACGCGTTGAAACTCTTGCCATCCCAGGGAAGCAGGCGCTGGTAATCATGCTCCAGGAGCGTGACCTCGAAGCCAATATCCGTAAGCATGGTCTGCAGTTGCAGCAAAGATATTGCCGTCATGGTGTGATGATCCGTCCAACGTTTGAGCCCGTCTGCAGGGGACTCACGGGTAATGCCAAGCAACAGATCAAGCGCCTCCCCTTCCCCTCGATAGCGCCAACCTGACTCGAAACTCAGCCGCTGTTCGCCATCAACGACACTGGTGATGGTGCTGCGCTGATTACTGATGCCGCCGACGTCGACTGCGTTGAAAAGCAACAGGCCGCCGGGCTTGAGGGCACACCAGGCGCGCATCAGAGTTTGCTGCAGCGCGGAGGTGGGATGACTGTAGTGGATCGAATAGAGGAAGCAGGTGATGAGATCGAACTCAGCGGCCTGCTCGAAGGCCGCCAGATCACAGAGCAGAAATCGCGCAGCCGGGCACCTTGCCTCGGCCAACTCCAGCATCGCCGCACTGTTGTCCAGCCCAGTGCCGGCGAATCCTCGCTTCACCATGTGCAACAAATGCTGGCCTGTGCCACAGGCCAGGTCCAGATAGTCGCGCCCGTCGGACGCGACAAAGCAGTCGAAAGCACGCTCGGCAAATGCGCACTGCTCTGCATAGTCCACTTCGGCACAGAACTGGTCGTAGTAGCCGGAAAGGTCGGCGTAGAGGTTTCCGTTGTCAGTCATAGCGGTGATCAGGCTGGCTGCGCGCGCGAAAGGGAGATGCGGTTTCAGGACACCAGAAAGCAACAGGCCCGCCAAGGCATTTGAGCCTTGGCGGGCCTGTCAGCAGATCTGAACTTAGCGGAGCATCACACGGTCAGTGCGCGCTTCACCAGATTGTCCATCAACGGCATCTTGAAGTGGTTGTAGTTCAAAGGCTTGGCACCCTGGCTAGCCAAAGACGCTACCGCATCAGCAGTTTCCTGGTTGCGGGCACGGCCTTGAATCGCCTGCTCTACAGAGGTCAGTCGACGTGGTGTGCACTCCACCGCGCCAGCGACCATGCGTGACTCCTCAATCGTTCCGTTAGTGACTTTCATGGCAGCAGAGATGCTCACCAGTGCGAAGTCCCAGACATTGCGGTCGGCTACTTTCTCGAAGTAGAACTCTGCGTTCGCCCACTTGGCTGGAATACGAACAGCTGTGAGAACGTCACCGGCGCGCAGTACAGTAGTATGGCGGATGTCGACATCGGGTCCGATGAAGAAATCTTCCGCCGCCACGACGCGCTCGCCGCTGGCATTGCGAATCACCATCTGTGCTTCCAGAGCAACCAGTGCAGGAGCCGTATCGCTTGGTGAAACCGCTACACAGCGGCTGGCACCAAACAGGGCGTGCTCACGGTTCTGGCCTTCCGGCGTGTCGGCGTAGCAGAGATTACCCCCGGCGCGGTAGCAGTTCAGCCCGCGTCGGTAGTACCAGCAGCGTACGTCTTGAGCCACGTTGCCGCCCAGCGTGCCGATGTTGCGAATCTGCGGACTGGCTACACGGCCAGCTGCAGACGACAGCAGTGAATAGCGCTCTTTTACCAGCGCGTTGTTGGCCAGCTCGGTCAGCGTGACCAGGGCACCAATTTCGATACCGTCGGCCGTTTCGCTGATACCACGCATGGACTCAATGCCGTTCAGATCAATCAGGGCTTCCGGGCGCTTGGCGCGGTCCTTGATCCATCCGTACGTGTCTTGTCCACCGCCTACCAACCATCCCCTCTCGGCCAAAGTACCGGCAAGGCTTATTGCATCCTCCACCTGCACAGGCTGGTAGAGGCTCATTTCTGGCATATTGTCATTTGATGGCATTTTAAAAACCTCAGAATGTATTCGTTTTCAATTCGCCGGTATTGAAGCCATTCTGCGCGACATGATTCACGATCATGTCCGGAGTGACCGGCGTGCGGTTGAACAAATGTCCATCAAGTGCGTCGGAGATGGCGCTCATCAGTGCTGCAGCACCACAGCCTTGTGCAGGCTCGCCGATACCACGGGCGCCCACTGGGCTCTGCGGATCGGGCATATCCATGCCAGCTGTCAGCATCTGTGCAGGCACGTCGAGGTATGTCGGCGGCTTGGACTGATAAAGCCCCACGTTGGCAGGCAGACCGTTTTGTGGGTCATAGACGTGGCGCTCGTAGCCTGCCATGCCGATACCCCACACACCGCCACCGTTCATGGCCTGACTCAGGCCCTGTGGGTGCACCACGGTGCCACACTCGGCAACAGCGGTGTAGTCGGTGATGTCGTACTTGCCTGTGTCCAGATCCATTTCGATCTCGACGAAAGCGATCGCGAAACCAGGAGCAGTGCCCTGCTTGGGCAGCGTGTCCTTGGCGACACCGATCAGACCGGTGCCTTTCATCGCTTCAACTGAACGCTTGGTAGTGGCGTTGATGTCTTCCGGGTAAACCTGACCGCTATACTCGCCGCCCAGATCAATGGCTTTCTGCGCCGCTTCCGCAAACGTCAGACCTTTGGCCTGGTCGCTGGTCAGGAACACACGCTCACCGCCAACACTGTAATCGTCCGCAGCACCACCGAGATCTGCGGCTGCGATTTCCTTCAGTTTCCTGATGGCATCGAGCGCAGCAACGTGGCTGGAGCGAGTTTCGGTGAACATGGTGTTACTGCCACCCTGATAGGTACTGTGCGGCAGGTTCAGATCGCTGTTACCGTGTACCACGACGCAATTTTCCCAGCTGCACTGCAGAGCTTCAGCAGCCGCTCGCAGAACACCTGCGTAAGAGTAGGTGCCGAGGTTACCAACACCGGTATGCAGGTAGATCTTGCCGTCAGTGGCAATACGCAACAGACCGTCGTAACCATTGGCGCCGGCAGAGTGGAAACCCATGCCGAGACCGATTCCGCGTACTTTGTTGTTGGCCGTTACCTTGGGCTGAGCGACTCGCTCGTCCCAACGGAACATGGCGGCCGCCTTCTCGATAGCCTCCGGCATATAGGAGCTGGAGAGACCACCCTGACGGGGACCGAACTTCGCATCCGGACGTGGAGCATTGGCACGACGCATGGCAAGGCGGTCGAAACCACCCTCTCTGGCGGCCTTGTCCATGATTGGAGCAAGCACAGAAGCCATTTCGTTCTGGCCCGGGCCACGCTGCGCACCGCGCGGAGTGGTATTGGTGTACAGAGCAACGCCACGGAAACGCATGGCTGTCGGCTGATACATAAGGGAGATGTGTTCAGCTGAGGAGCCGGCACTACCGCCACCGCCTGAACCTGCATCGTTGATGATGATCACGTCAACTGCGCCGACCTTGCCGTCGTCCTTCAGACCGACCTTGAGCCAGCCCTGCATACCAGAGCGAGCGGAGCCAATGTAGAACTCTTCTTCGCGGGTAATACGCATTTGCAGCGGACGGTTCAGTTTACGGGCGAATTTGCCGGTCACCGCCATTATCGGATACGGGAAAATCTTGGAGCCGAAGCCGCCACCAGTGTTTTCGTTGATGAAAACCAGGTTGGCAGGGTCGATCTCAAGCATCGCCGACAACTGTGCATGACCCACTGTGTGGCTCTGCAGCGAACCGTGGAAGTAGCACTTGCCGTTTTCCCAGAATGCCATGCCAGAGCGAGGCTCCAGGGAATGGTGCGGGTAACCGATAGTCACAAAGGGCTCTTCAACGATGGTCTTGCACTGAGCGAACTCTGCGGCAACATCACCATACGCCCACTCTTCACCGAAGGTGGCGCCCACTGGCTCGCGGCCATTGCGGAAGGCTGTGACCTGATCCAGAGACCACTTGATGCGACCAACGTCAGTACCGGAAGCCGTCGTACCAGCAGCAGCCGCGCCCGCAGCTGCGTTTCTGATCAGAGTATTACCGGTCGGATAGGGATCGGGGCCGCCTTCCAGCAGTGTATCCAGAGGGTCAGTCACGAAAGGACGACGCTCGAATACGATCTTGATCTTCTCGATCGCGTTTTCGGCGATCAGATCGCTTTCAGCAGCCACAGCCAGAATGGGCTGACCGATGTAAGTGATGAAGTCTTTGGCCAGCGCGGGGTTGGCAGGAGGCAGTGAGGGCGGCAGATCGTCTGCGGTGAAGACACCGAGTACGCCTTCCATTGCCAGTGCCTCAGAGGCGTCAATACTGACAACACGACCACTTGGCAGCGGACTGGTCAGCAGACGGGCGAAGACCATGCCGTCTCTACGGAAATCTTCAGTGTAGCGAGCCGCACCAGTAACTTTGGCTTCTACATCCGGTGGAGTGAAATTTTTACCAATGTGCATATAGGTCATGACAGTTGCCCCGAGGCGCGCATTACGCCGTTCAGATAGTGATCATAAGCCCCGCAACGGCAGAGGTTTCCTGACATTGCCTCGCGTGCCTGCTGGCGTGTTGGTTTCGGATTGGCTTTCAGCAGCGCCACAGCAGACATGACCTGACCTGAAGTACAGAAACCGCACGCTGGACTGAGCTCCTGTATGAATGCCGCCTGCACCGCGTGCAGGGTACCGTCTTCAGCGCGCAGCCCTTCTACTGTCAGCACTGCGCGATCCTTGACGTTATGCGTCAGGGTAGAACAGGAATAGTAGTTGACGTCGTCGATCAACACGGTACACGCGCCGCATTCGCCACGGTTGCAAGCAACCTTGGTGCCGGTCAGACCGAGCTTGTATCGAAGAGTGTGCGCAAGAGTTTCTTGCGGGAGTACGTCAACGCGCCGCACGCGGCCATTGACGTTGATGGATACCAGGCGCTCTACGCCGCCTGCCGGATTTGATGCGGCAGAAGCCATATACCATCCCGCGCCGCTGCTGGCGGCAGCGGCAGAGAAGATAACGCTCTTGATGAATCGTCTGCGTGTTAGGGTGATGTTCACTTTGTTGGGCCCCATGTCTGATTTTTCTAACTAAATGGAGTTTCAGCGTCTAAGGCGCTGAGATACTTTGTATTTCCATGCTTCCGCCCTGAATCTTGTCAGCGAGGAGCAATTGCAAACGACGGTAATGTACCACCGTCGCCAAGGCGAATCCATCTTCCGGCAGTAATTCAGTTGGCTAACTTATGATAATCCCTGATAAATTCAGGGTTATTGTTGTGACAATCTGTATCGACAATGATGACTGGCACGTCCTTCGATTGCAGACTAGCGCTGAAGTTGCTTCAGCATCGACATATTGCCATCAAACAATTCATCAAGTTTTGCCTTGATTTCATGGTTGCAGCAATCCTTCGGCGGGGGTTTTTGCGAGAAATCCTGCGAGACCTCCTGTGAGGTGCTCTGTTGCTCTCGCAACTTTGCCGCAAGAACAGGCATTCGCAAGAAGAACTCGGCAAGAGTCTCGCTGCCAGCGGTGTTGGCAGCCATTCCCACGCCCAGGCGCTCCAGACATAACGCATTCAGCTTCTGCTCAAACTGCCCGTGCATGGGAAACGCCAGATAGGGCTTCTGCAAATGCATCGCCTCACTGATCAGCGTGAATCCGGCCGTGGCGATCACCGACTGACAGGCAGCCAGATCCTGCAGAAACCCGTCCGTACTGAATTCGCGATACTCCAGATTGGTGGCGCCGTCTTGATCGCTGCTTCCGTGATCGTTGTATCCGTAAACAACAAAGCGGTGTGAGGGGAACTGCTTGAGAGTCGCAACAAGAGAATCAAACCGGCCCGTCATATAGACCAAGTGAAAATTCCCCGGCGATGTCTGCAGCGAACACACTTCCCGGCGCAGAATCGGAGCAAACAAAAAGGTTCTGTCATTGGAGACCTCCCCGCGAAAGAAAGTGATTGCCAATGCCACATCCGGCTCGGGAATCATCAGGCGAATGATAGTCCGGGTCTGCCATTGCTCGAATCGCAACCAACCTGGCACATCGAATTTCATATAGCGCATGCGATGCTGATTATCCAGACTGATCAGTGGCAACTTGTGTATTCGCGCCAGCCAGGCTGTTGACGGCTCAAAATCCGTAATCACACAATCGGGACAAAAGCCTGCAAACAGCGCGCGCAGTTCACGAAGACGCTGCCACGCACGGCGACCTCTGCGCAAATTGTCCCAGATCGTGCCCAATGCGCTCACACGATTGTTACGACTGATAATGCGCAGACCTTCCACCTGCAGACAATCGAAATCCGCAGCCAGATTTCGATAGCCCCGATCGTAAGATACGATCTTTACCTCGTGGCCACGCTCTTGCAGATGTCGCACCATCTCTCTGGCGCGCGATGAATGCCCCGAACCCTCGCCCGAGACTCCGTAAATGATTCTGCTCATTGCGGTACACGCCTCCTGCCTTATGCTCGCAAATATTAGCGAGCAATTGTGACAGTTCGCGTCATGCTGTTGCGCGGTCACACGACCGCCATCAGAGTGTCATGCGGCCGTCATAAGCGACGGTTACCTTATGCTGCAAATCTGCAACCATGAGGTCATGTAATGATTGCTGAAAAGCCCTCGCGCAAACTGAAATACCGCAGCATTTTCATCTCCGACGTGCACCTTGGCTTCCGAGGCTGCCAGGCAGAATTCCTCCTCAACTTTCTGCACTCCACCAAATCTGATTACCTCTAGGGCACCTCCGGAAATTAACCAATTCCTGTAAACTATCGCAAAATCTTTACACATGCGAGTGACTCATGGCCCACCCCGGATTTTTCGATCTTGATGATCGCTTCAAGAAGCTGGATGAACGAGATGCTTTGCTGC
>JAURWS010000007.1 GCA_030654835.1 Gammaproteobacteria bacterium
GACGGAGCAGGCAATGAGCACGATGGAGGAGGGATTGCAGCCGCTGTCGTCCGCCGACAAATATCAGGTGGTGGTTCACATCGAACTTGGCAATGAGCGTAGCCATGAACAGCACTGCTCAATCGAGAGCGGCGCTCACCAAGTGCCGCTGTCACCCGCCACCGCCAAGCGCCTGTGCTGCGACGCTTCATTGCTCCCAGTGCTGGAAGATGCCAGCGGCAATGTGCTGAATGTCGGCCGCAAAACCCGCGCGATTCCACCTTCAATCCGACGCGCGCTGCTGATTCGCGATCACGGTTGCCGCTTTCCGGGCTGCTGCGAGGCTCGCTACGTGGACGCGCATCATGTTCAGCACTGGTGCGATGGCGGCGAGACGAGGCTTGATAATCTCGTGCTGCTCTGTCGACATCACCATCGTCTGCTGCATCAGGAGGGTTACGAGATTGTGAAGCATGGTGAACAGCGGTTCGAGTTTTTGACTCCAAGCGGCGGCGCGCTGAAGGCGGCGCTTGCCCCGCAATTTTCGGCGGCTGAGGACATGGCGAGTGAGGCACTGGCTATCGAGAGAGAACATGATGGGATTGGTCTGGCGATTGATTCCCGCACGGCGGTGACGCGCTGGGAGGGAGAGAAGATGGATTATGATCTCGCGGTGGGGGCGATGTTGCGTGGGCGGAGCGCAGGGTTTAATGCGGGGCGGTGGATGTAGGAGTTCCGTCCCCTTGAGCTTCTTACCTACGCTCTACTCGGTGAGATCTCTTAAAGCTTCCGAGTCAGATGCCGGAAGTTCTTCAACACCTCGAAGATGGACCTCTCCAAACTCAATGAATCTGGCATCACGGATCTGAGCCTGGTTGCGGTGTCGAATCACGACATGGGGCTGGTGTTCGAGGAAAAGGCATTTATAGACGTTGGCGACAGCAACTACGATGTCGGCGCAGGCTCATCAAATTCCGTTCAACGAAATCCCTGAAGCTTGGCTGAGTCCGCCGGAAACCAGTTCGACCGACAAGGTTATTAAGAACCTTGAGCATGAGATAGCAATTCTGAAGTCCAAGGAACCTTCGTTCAATGTATCGTGCTTAGACCCAAATCTCCGAACTGCTGAAAGAGCTTCAGGGGACTTTTCCTATCACCGACACTAATGAGGAAGCTCCCGCTTCCTCTCTAGTTCAGGTTCAAAGCCTTATGGGGAAGTGCTACGTTCCTCCATCCAAACATGATGTGGAAAAGTACCATCAGAAATACGACAAGTGGCTTCACGGATGCCGCGATACAATCAGCAACTTCCACATACTGTCCAGGCCATCGCACTTGTTCCCTGAATTCCGGTATGTAGTTACGAATGAAGGAAGCAGGCCTGGGAAAGACGTCTTGGTGGAGATTGAGACAAGAGGTAAATTCAGGATAATGCCTCAGTCAGAAGATTCCGACGAACCACACATCTTCACTAAACTGCTCGGCTCTCACGAGTTATCCAAACCGCCTAGGGCACCTAAAGGGAAATGGGTCTCGTTATTTGAAATGTATGGGAGCAGCTTGGGAGGATATCTGCCCCCAATTCCAAACTACACCAACCCAGATGTTCAGTACGTACCAAGAGATCCCAACAAATTTTACTGGAAGCCAGAAAAACCCGAAGAACCTACCGCGACCTTTTCATTTGAATGCGAACAAATGAGACATGGAAGCAACCCAGAGGAATTCAGAGGCAGCATCTTTTGCGGAATGAGTGACGATGTGTCTGGCGCTATAGAGCTTAGAATTCACGCCGAAAACTTGACGAAGGCGATCAAGGTGATTCTTCCTGTTCGATTGTCGATCGTACGAGTATCTGCCTATGATTCCGCCAAGCAAGCAGTTGAAGCCTGCTGTGGCGGGGTTAAGACAACAATCACGGGAGGCCAAATATAAAACTGCTCGGAGATTTGGCCCTTCCTTATCTTATCTAGAGCAATATTTAGTTCTTCAACGACGGGCGAGGTCGATTGCGACCTTAATATGACACCAGCTTATGATTCTGCTTGTTGACAGAGGACGAGAAAAGGTTGATCCCTGTCTGTGTCGCGGATGTTTCAACCGTCTATACGACGACGTCAGAGCGCAAAAGCTGAATTCTGGATAGCTTCAATGCTTGATATCCTCAGGGGTTAGTTGTAGAAGATGCTATCTTCACTATCTCGTTTACACTGCAGAAACACTCACCACATGGTAGAGCCAAGGAGACACCGATGAGCACATATAAAAACATATTGGTTGCGATAGACCTGTCCAACGAATCGGACAAGGTCATCGCTCGCGCCAGACAGCTCGCTGACGGCGATGCCGCGCACCTGAGCCTGATTCATGTCGTGGAGCCGGTGTCTGCGGCCTACCCCATCGACGCCTACGCCATCAACATCAGCAAACTGCAGGAAGAAGCCATTGAGATCGCGACCGAGCGCATGGCAGACATCGGCAGAGACTTTGACATTCCCTCTGAACGCCAGCACACCATGGTCGGCAGCGCCGCCACCGAAGTGCGCGCCAAGGCCGAGGAGCTGAGCAGCGATCTGATTGTCATCGGCAGCCACGGCCGCTCGGGCTGGAAACTGTTGCTGGGTTCGACCGCCAACAAGGTTCTGCACGGCGCGCATTGTGACATCCTCACCGTGCGAGTCGGCGACTGAGTGCGCGGCGGCGACTCGCCACAGCTGTCGCTGCATCGACAGTACCCCTTCTTGCTCAAACCCCTCGATCTGGGGTTCACGCAGCTCCGCAATCGCGTGCTCATGGGTTCCATGCACACCGGGCTGGAAGACATTCCGGATGCTCATGAACGGATGGCGGCATTCTATGGAGAACGCGCCGCAGGCGGCGTAGCGCTGATCGTCACCGGCGGGTTCATGCCCAATGCCCATTGCCTGCCAGCGGGCGAGGAGCCGGTCTACCGCCGGCCCGGCGCCATCGAGAAACACCGCATCATCACTGCTGCCGTGCATCAACACGGCGCCAAGATCTGCCTGCAGATTCTGCACACCGGCCGCTATTCCCGCACCGAAAAACTGATTGCGCCCTCTGCCATTCAGGCGCCGATCAATCGGCTGATGCCCGCCGAGGCGAGCGAAGAACAGATACTGCAGCAGATCGAGGACTTCGCCGAGTTCGCCGTGTTCTGTCAGCAGGCCGGTTACGATGGCGTGGAGATCATGGGTTCGGAAGGTTACTTCATCAACGAATTCATCGCGCTGCGCACCAATCAGCGGCAGGACCGTTGGGGCGGCAGTTTCGAGAACCGCATTCGCCTGGCGCTGACAATAGTGCGCCGCACCCGTGAGCGCGTCGGCCCGCACTTCATCATCATCTTCCGGCTCTCGATGCTCGACCTGGTGGAAGGCGGCAGCCGCTTCGACGAGACCGTGCTGCTGGGCAAGGCGCTGGCGGCAGCGGGTGTCACGATCATCAATACCGGCATCGGCTGGCACGAATCGCAGATTCCCACCATCGCCACTAAGGTGCCACGTGCCGCCTTCACCTGGGTGACGGCGAAGTTCCGTGCCGAATTGCCCGTGCCCGTCATCACCTCCAACCGCATCAATACCCCAGAAGTCGCCGAGCAGGTGCTGGCGCGCGGCGACGCTGACATGATCTCGATGGCGCGTCCGTTCCTGGCCGACGCACAGTTCGTCAGCAAGGCCGCCGCCGGGCGCAGCGACGAGATCAATACCTGCATCGGCTGCAATCAGGCCTGCCTCGATCACATCTTCAATGGTCAGCTCACCAGTTGCCTCGTCAACCCGCGTGCGTGTCACGAAATGGAGTTGCAGATTACCGCAGCGACATCAGTGAAAAAAATTGCCGTGGTGGGCGCAGGCCCGGCGGGACTCGCCTTCGCTGTCACCGCAGCCGAACGCGGGCACCAAGTGACACTCTTTGATGCCGCATCTGAAATCGGTGGTCAATTCAATCTGGCCAAGCGCATTCCGGGCAAGGAGGAGTTCAACGAGACTCTGCGTTTTTTCGATGTGCGGCTGCAGCAACTCGGCGTCACGCGGCGTTTGCAGCAGCGCGTCGATGTGGCCACGCTCAACGGCGGCGACTTTGACGAAATCATTCTCGCCACCGGCATCGCACCACGCACACCCGAAATTCCCGGCATCGAAGCAGGCATCGCGCAGGGGCGCGTGCTGCGTTATGTGGATGTACTGGCGGGCCATGTCAGCGTCGGGCAAAGTGTCGCCATCATCGGCGCAGGCGGCATCGGTTTCGACGTGGCCGAATTCCTCAGTCATGGCGCCACATCGGCGAGTCAGAGCATTGAACAGTTCATGCGCGAATGGGGTGTGGACATGAGCTTGCAGGCGCGCGGCGGCGTCGAGGGCATGAGCGCTGAAGTCGAACCATCGCCGCGCCGCATTTATCTGCTGCAGCGCAAGCAAACGAAAGTCGGTGCGAATCTGGGCAAGACCACCGGTTGGATTCACCGGCTGGGGCTGCTGAAGAAAAACGTGCAGATGATTTCAGGCTGTGAATACGAACGCATCGACGCGACCGGCCTGCATGTGCGCATCAACGGCGAGCCCAGAGTGCTGGCAGTCGACCACATCGTGATCTGCGCGGGGCAGGAACCCTTGCGCGAACTGGTGGAGGGTTTGAGAAAACCATTCCATCTCATCGGCGGTGCGGATGTTGCTGCCGAACTCGATGCCAAGCGCGCGATTGATAAGGCGACGCGGCTGGCGTTGATTATTTAGTCGCCTGTAGGGCATTTACACCCGTTGGGCAGGCTCGTAAAGAGAACCGCAATTTTCGTCAAGGAGGACGCCAATGCTGTCAAAGCTGCCAATTAACCTCGAATCCCTTATGCGCCAACGGCAAGTGGAAGGCGATCGGATCGAATACAAAGCGGGTTGGAATCCGCGCTACGAAGATCGTAATCTGCTTGTGCTATGGGCCGCAGGCGGAACGCACCGTCCCTACAAGGTGCCAAAGTCAGTAATCGCAAAGCTTAAAGAATACCGTTACTACATAAGGCGTTACAGCAGCACTATCGAAGCCAGAGGCGAAGACGAACGTGAACTGATTGGCCTCACCGCCTCTGTACCTTTTCAGGATATATCACGCGCGATGCTATTGCTCATATCCAGCGCAACTACCTGAAGGAAACCGTGATCAAGCACCCGCATCGTCCGGAAGCGGAGCGCTTCTGGAATTTCCCTCAGGCCGCTATTGAGGAAGCAGTGGTAAACGCGGTCTATCATCGTTCGTATGAAATACGTGAGCCTGTGGAAATACGTATTACTGGCGAGGACCTCGTAGTGCTGAGCTTTCCCGGCCCTGATCGCTCCATCAAGCTGGCAGACCTGCAAGCGGGGAAGGCGATCAGTCGTCGCTATCGCAATCGCCGGATTGGTGAGTTCCTGAAAGAGTTGGAATTAACCGAAGGTCGGTCAACGGGTTTGTCCAAAATATTCAGAGCAATGAAAGCGAATGGTTCACCGCCGCCTGAGTTCGATACGGATGAGGACCGCAGTTACTTTTTGCTGAGACTCCCAGTGCACCCCAAAGCAGTGCATCCGAAATTCCTATTGGGAGCAACGGACGTTTCTGCGGAAACGTCGGGGAAAACGTCGGGGAAAATCTTGCAACACATGAGGGAGAACGCGCACATCACCATCCCTGAACTCGCTGCAGCACTAGGTATCACGGAGAGATCCGTGGAACGAAACATTCAGAAGCTCCAACTTGAGGGCATGATTCGACGCTTGGGCCCAGCCAAAGGCGGCCACTGGGAAGTCACGAATATTGAGTAGACTCCCTATAATTCAAACTGCGTTGCAGTCACTCACTATTTAACGGCCAAAGTAGCGACCTCAACACCCTCCTTCAAAATATCCTTGCTGCTGTCATACACAGTCGATTCAACCTCCAGTATGCCCAGCACCGTGTTGAAGTAATTGTCGTGGGAAAAAGACGCGCCCTCGCGGGCGCGCAAACCTTCCTTATTGATCTGCGCAAAAGACTCGCCGAACCACATGACGGAGGCGACATGCTTCTGGGAATCCGGTGCAATCATGTAGGGCAGCCCATGCAGATAGATGCCGTGCTCCCCTAGTGATTCACCATGGTCGGCCATGTAGAACATGGCAGTGGAAAATTCGTCGTCATATGGCTTCAGAAACTCGATGACGCTCGTCAGAAAATGATCGGTGTACAGCACCGCGTTGTCATAGGCATTGATGATCTCCTGCTGCGAGCAGGCTTCCAGCTGATTGGTCTCGCATACTGGCGTGAAGACCTCATACTCTTGCGGATAGCGCTTGAAATAGGCAGGACCATGATTGCCCATCTGGTGCAGCACGATCACGATGTCGCCGTTGGGTTTCGAAACGATATAGTCGTCCAGCCCACTCAGCATTCCCACGTCGCGGCATTCGGCATCGCACACCGGATTGACGTCGGCGCTGCGAAAATCCTGAAATTCCGTGCCTGCGGCAACGCCCTTGGAATCCGAATTGTTGTCACGCCACAGCACATTCACGCCAGCATGTTGCAACACATCCAGAAGGTTTTCCTGGCGCTTTGCCTCCGTGACATCAAAGTCTTCACTGCCGTTCTGCGAAAACATGCAGGGCAGCGACAATGCCGTCGAGGTGGCGCAGGAATACACATTCGAATAACTAACGACGTCCTGGCTGGCGAGCTGCGGATTGGTATCCCGCTCATAACCGTTCAATGAGAAGTGATCGGCACGGGCCGCCTCGCCCACGACCATGATGAGCAGCTCGCGGGTATGATCCGATGCGGCAATGCGCGCGTCGCTGCCAATCACCTCGCGTGGACCGCTCGCCGCACTGGCGAGTTGCTCGTCGACATAGCGTCCAGCCGAATACATAAAACTCAGGGGGTTGGCGTAGTAGCGCAGCACCTTGTGCTCGCGGACAAAACTGGCGTAATTGCCGCCCATCAGCACCACGTTGGCAACGATCAGCACCAGCAGAACGCCGATAAACTTCATGCGCTGCAAAAGTTCGATGCGAAAAGGATGACAGCGCAGATTGAGCTTGTAGATAGCCACTGCGGGCAACACGCCAAGCAGCGCGATGTAAGCCAGCAATTCGATACTGAAAAGG
Organism: Gammaproteobacteria bacterium; assembly: GCA_030654835.1. Classification (GTDB taxonomy): domain Bacteria; phylum Pseudomonadota; class Gammaproteobacteria; order Pseudomonadales; family Pseudohongiellaceae; genus UBA5078. The sequence continues at coordinate 7,113 of JAURWS010000007.1, forward strand.
TCCGTGGTCTCCCGTGAATCGGTGGCCAGGACATTCTGGATCATCACCGAGTCGATCACGATGTTGTAGTTGTTCATGAAGTAGCTGGCACCGGCGGCGAGCGGAAAGATCAGCATCAGCACGGGCTTGAGCGTCCATTTCGTGAGGATCAGACCGAAGACCAGTGCCGTGACGCTCGTCAGCAACACCACCAGTGACAGCAGGAACGCGGCGTTGTCGCCATTCAAGGGATATTGGTCGAGGGTGTTGCGGAAGAAGGCGAAGTTGTAAACTAGCGTGAACAGAATCGAGACCGCCGCAATCGCCAGCGCGCTGCTTCTGCCGCGCACCAAGGACGTCTCCGATTGTGCAACGTTGGCCGAGGCTGCCTGCAAATCCTTGTTCATAGACGAATACCGCTCAGGTGATGTCGATCAGAGGGTGTGGAGTATTTTGAGGGTATTCTCGACGCGTGCTCTTAAGGGATGCTTAAATCTGCGTTTGCTAAACTGCTTCCACCCCAACTCACCTCCATCAGCAAGAGACTGTGCATGACCGCTCCAGAAATCAGGAATCTACTCGTCCTTCCTACCTTGGCATTTCTCGCGGCAATCGTGGCATTGGAGACAAGTGGCGCCGACCTGCAGATTGCCGACTGGCTGTATCGGTTACAGGGCGGCAGCTGGCGGCTGCAGGATGCCTGGATCACCAATAATCTGATCCATGATCAGGGCCGCAATCTCGTCGGCATCGTACTGCTGGCCTTACTGCTGGCCATAGCGCTGGCGTTTGTCATGGCACCACTACGAGCGTATCGAGGCGATTTGATCTATGTGCTGGTGACGGCGCTGATCGCTGTCGCCATCGTGAACATCCTGAAGGAAACGACCCACGTCGATTGTCCGTGGGACCTGACCCGCTATGGGGGCGACAAACTCTATGCATCGCTCTTCGAGGGCGTGCCAGCGAATCAGGAGCCTGGCCACTGCTTTCCCGCCGGCCATGCCAGTGGCGCTTACTGCTGGCTGGGATTGTTCTTCTTCGCGAGACGTCGCTTCCCCGCCCGCCAGTGGCAGGTGCTGACGGGAGTGATGGCGACGGGCCTGGTATTTGGCGTGGCGCAGCAGCTGCGGGGGGCCCACTTCGTGTCCCACGACCTGTGGACGATCTATCTCTGCTGGATGATTGCCGCGCTGGGCCGCCTCGTCCTGGACAGATTTGCGCGAGACGGACTTGCGCGTGCCGGACTATAATGCCCGCACACCTTCACGCACTGTGATAACTCCGACACCGCAGGACCGCGACCATGGCAAAACCCACCAGCCCGGGCATCCAATTCCCGACCAGAGGCCTGCTCAAAGGATTGACTGTCACGTGCGTCATTCTGCTGCTTATTCACATCGCCCTGACGATCTGCCATTACCGCTGGATCGAACTGCCATGGATGCTGCGTGAACTATTCGATGTCGATGAAGAGGAAAGCATTCCGACCTGGTTCTCGTCCGGCGTGCTGTTGCTGGTCGCCGTTGTCCTGTTCTTCATCTATCGTCTGAAGCGGCTTGCCGGAGATTCTTACGCGCCATACTGGGCCGGGCTGGGTGCCGGTTTCACGTTCATGTCCGTCGATGAGATTGCAGGCTTTCACGAGACGCTCAACAGCGTCATCGAGATGTCGTGGGCCGTGCCGGGATTGGTGGTTGCAGTGGTAGTGGGATTGCTGTATCTGAAGTTTCTTTCCAGCCTTCCCGCTGCGACCGCCGTGCAATTCATGATGGCGGGGGCGATCTTTGTCGGCGGGGCGATAGGCGTGGAGCTGGCCACGGAGCCGTTCCTGTACAACGACGAACTGGACACCCTGGCCTACAATCTGTGGACGCCAGTCGAAGAAGGAATGGAGATGGGTGGCGTGATTTTCTTCCTGTCCGCACTCTTCGATTATCTGAAGAACAGCTTCCAGATGGAATTCAACGTCGCCCCCAGGGCCACGAAATAGTGCTATTGCCCCAGCAGGTTCGCGGGGGAAAATTGGTCAGTCAGGATTCGCAGGCTCTCATCCCAGTCCGGCTTTGTGCTCAGCCGTACGGGAAATTCCAGAATATCCACGCCATACACCTTCAGAGGTTCGTAGAGCGCCTGCGCTGTCTGGCTCAGCTGCCCCTGATCCGGCAACGGCTTCTGCTGCGCGATGATCACGCGATTGCCCGAGCCCGACATCTTGAAGTTGAAAAACTCACCGAAGACGCTGGTATAGGTGACCGACTCGTGGGAGTACAGATTACTGGTGGAGAAGGTATTGGCCACCAGCACGCCGTCGGGCGTGAGAATCTGCTTCACTTCCTGCAGAAACTCCTGAGTCAGGAGATGCTCGGGAATGTACTCGCCGGTAAAGGCGTCAAGCATGATGAAATCGTACTTCGCACCCTGCAGTCCCGCACGCTTGATGAAGACGCGGGCATCGACAACATGCGCCTTGAGATTGTCGTCCTCGGTAAAATTGAAGTAATCGCGTGCCACGTTCAGCACCGCCTGATCGATCTCCAGCACGTCGATCTTGGCCTGGGGATAGAGCTGATGCAGTGCCGTCGGCACTGTGCCACCGCCAAGCCCGGCGATGAGGATATTCTGCGGATTGGGATTCACCAGCAGCCCCGCCATGGTCATGCGGGTGTAGTGAAAAATCATCTCCTGCGGGTCGCGCATGTTCATGCAGGTCTGGTTACGCTCGCCGCGCACCGCGTTGAAAATCAGACAACGGCGGTCATCGACCTCGGTGACGATGATGTTGCGGTACACAGAACGCTCCTCGTGGAGCACCTCGGCGCTGGCAACGCCGCCCAGCAGGCTGGCCAGCAGCGGCAGGCTCAGGGCGCACTGGCGGGCGACGCGGGCGAGCCCGCAGCGAGTCATAAATGTGTCAGCTCTCATGTTTGATGTACTCCTTGTTTCACTGCATTGGCATGTTATGCGGCGTTGTTAATGACAGATTCGTTAAGCTCTTTCAGCATCGCTTCATCGATACCGCCCAGCTTAGGCGTGTCATTGATTGGTACCCAGTATAGTTCAAACTCGACAGGCTCTGTCCCTTCGGACGGATGTGATTCAAAGTGACGCCACGATGTGGGAGTCGGTTCATCTGTGCATAGATGAAAGAACCATGCAGTGATAATTTCATCTCGCCCGAAATCAGATAAATCTCTTTCGAACGAACCGAGAAAGCTCACAAGCTTGAGAGAATTCAATCCAGTCTCTTCTTGAGCCTCTCTCAATGCTGCATTTTCTGGAGTCTCTCCCGGCTCAATTGTCCCGCCAGGAATCTGCGGTTGAACATAGCTGCGGTCCTGGTGATTAAAGACCAGGAGCTGATCATTCCTGGTAATGTATGTGAATACCCGGTGATGCATCGGCGTCTACTCAGTCCACTTATCAAGATGCTGACTCTGGCTTTATTATCAATAAGTCAGCGGGATCACCATGATGCAACACCACTCTCGCGTCCGAGTTGCCTGCGGAAAATTCCAACATCTGGCCAGGTGCTAACTCCATATCTACTCGACAGCCATTACTACATATCATACTGATTGACAGCTTTTCAGAGCCGGTATTTTCAATGTTTGCCGATTCCCCTGCGCCTATCTTTTCATCGATATCCAGGAAGTCTTTCATGCTTTTTGATTACCTAGGTTATGAGCGCTCTGCTCTATGACAGGAATCTTGTGAATCACCACCACGGCTGCCGCCAGGAACAGCAGTGAACCGATGACTCCCCACATGATGTGATCGATCTCGAACCAGAGCACGAAATAGAACGACGTCATCAGCGTTCCCAGGGCACTGCCAAGCGTAGAGACGAAGTACAGGAGACCGGCCATGCGGCCGCTATGTTCCTGAGAGCTCACCATCAGGCGAATCGAGTAGGGCGACACCATGCCCATGAAGCAGATCGGCAGAAAATACAGCAGCGTCGCCGCCACCAGCGAGCCATAACGGGGATCCTCGATACTGAGGAACACTTTGGTCATGGTCCATTCGCCGAGGAAAATGATTGGCAGCGAGAGAATGGCGGCCAGCAGAAAGAACATGGCGAAGGTATAGGGGTTGGGATTGCGGGAAGACATCCTGCCGCCCCACAGATAACCGAGTGAGAGCGACAGCATAAAGATGGTGATGATGCTGCCCCAGACATAGACGCTGGTGCCGAAATAGGGAGAGAGCACGCGGCCACCGAGCAGTTCGATAGCCATGATGGCAAAGCCGTTGATGAAGGCGGCGCAGACGATGACTTTACTCATCAGGGAGTTCTTGGCGGATTCGGTCACTGTGTTGTTTCTTCTTGTGTGATGTCGGTGAGGGTTCGGTCGGGAGCCTGAAAATACGTTATCTCCCCGGGGCGGTCAAGGAGCCCACTGCGCGCGGCAGGCAGCAATTGCCAGCCACCACAGCACAGGCGTATCCTTGCCGCGCAGCGCGAGTCGCCTCTTCAGCCGCGCCAGAACCACGTCAGAACTTCAAACAACTCAATCCGGCAAAACGCATTCCTCCAATGATCCGCTGGGATCGGGCCCGCTCCCATGTCGTCTCAAAACGCACCCACTGACAGCCCTGGTTCGGGCGAGGCCGCGCCATTGCGCCTGAGCCTGCTCAAGCTGGCAGGCCCCACAATTCTCGGCAACCTGCTGCTCTCGCTGGTGCATCTGGCCGCGATCAAGATTGTGGCCAGCCTGGGTGACGAGGCGGTGGCCGCTGTGCTTGCCGCTGACCGGATCTACATGGCGATGCAATTGATCATCTTCTCTATCACCACCGGTACCACGGCTTTGGTCGCCTATGCGTGGGGAGCGCGCAATCCAGACGAGGCCGACCGGGTGCTCAAGCTGTCCATGAGCATTGCCTTGGTCGCATCACTGGCGCTGTGCGTGCTGATCCAGTTCGTCGCGCAGCCACTGGTGGGAATCTTCGGGCTGCAGGGAGCGCTCCTCGTCGAGGCTGGCGAATACCTGAAGGTGCTCGTCTACTTCAACGTCTGCTTCGCGTTTCTGGCCGTAATCAGCGCCGGACTGCGGGCGGCGGGTGACGCACTGACTCCCGTGTATGTGGTCGCCGTTGGCAACATCGTCAACATCATTCTCGCCTACGTGTTGGTGTACGGGGCTTATGGTTCACCGCAGTTTGGCGTCATGGGGGCAGCCTACGCGGCAGGCATCTCCTACCTGCTGGTCTCCGTGGTGTTCATGGCGCTGTGGTGCAGCCAGCGGCTGATATTGAAACCAACGCCGCAGCCCTTCTATAGCCGTGAACGGATCAGACATCTGGTGCGCATTGCCGTGCCAGCGGGCATCGAGCAGGCCTTCTTCAACATCTCGATCATCGGCTTCATGTGGGTGGTGTCGCTGTACGGCACCGAGGCCTTCACCGCTTATGGCATCGGCGTGAATATCCTCTCGCTCTCCATCGTCATCGGCATGGGCTTCTCCATCGCCACGGCGACCATGGTCGGCCAGCAGCTCGGTGCCAAACACCCGGAGGAAGCAGAGCGGGCCGCCTGGCGCAACCTGCGCATCGCGTTTGGCATCATGCTGGTAATCGCCGTGTTGCTGGGCAGCAATGCCCGCACCATCGGCGGTTTCTTCATCGACAGTCCTGCAATCCTCGATTATCTGGTGGCGCTGACCATCATGGTCGCCATCGTGCAACCGATGATGTCGATCGAATTTACCTTGGGCGGCGCGCTGCGGGGCGCGGGCGACACGCGCTCACCGGCGCGGATCATGGCCATGGGGATATTGTTCGGCCGCGTCGTGCTGACCGCGATCTTCTACTTTGCCGACCTGAGTGTGTACTGGATCTATGCGGCGCTGATTGCGGACTACGTGATCAAGTCGCTGATGTATCTGTATATCTTCAGACAGGGATACTGGAAGACGGCGTTCGACCGCACCTGATGTGGGAGCGTACCCAGAGGGCATAAAGGCCTGCCCGCGATTGGGCCCTGTGTGGGAGCGGGCCCGCCCGCGATTGGGGTTCGCAGTGGGTTCATCGCGGGCGGGCCTTTATGCCCTCTGGGTACGCTCCCACAGTACTGGGCGTAATTAAAGATCAGAGCGGGCAATGACCCGCTCGCACATGCTGTGCAGGCTGTGAACCTTGGCGATCATGGTGGCGAAGCGTTGGTCTCGGGTGAGTCCGTGGTGGTAGCGGTAGTAAATCTGCTGACCGATGGCGGCGAGGCGGAACATGCCAAAGCAGAAGTAGAAATCGAAACGCTCCACAGCGAGCCCCGTGCGCTCACTGAAGCGGGCCACAATCTCGGCGCGGGTCGGTGCGCCCGGCGCGTCACTGGGCATGGCGCGGAAGCTTCTGTACTCAGCCGGGTCCGTCGCCTCCACCCAGTAGCCAAGCGTACAACCCAGATCCATCAGCGGATCGCCCACCGTGGCCATTTCCCAGTCCAGCACGCCGACAATCTGCAGCTGATCGTTCGCCGACCAGATGACATTGTCGAGCTTGTAGTCGTTGTGGATGATGCGTGCCAGCCCACTTTCGGCAGGCACGCGGTCATGCAGCCACTGCATGATCGGGCCGAAGTCCGGCGCATCCGGCGTGCGCGCATCGTTGTAGCGCTTGCTCCAGCCCTCCACCTGCCTGCGCACGTAACCCTCGGGCTTGCCGAAACTCTCCAGCCCGGCCTTCTTGAGATCGATGGAGTGCAGCTCGCCCAGCACATCGAAGAGCGTGAGGAACTGCTGGCGGGTCTGCGCTGGCGTCAGCCCCATGAGCGGCGGGTAGTCCTTGCGGATCACGATGCCATCGATGCAGGACATCAGGTAGAAGTCACAGCCGAGGACCTCCTGATCGGTGCAGAAATGGATGGGTCTGGGAGCATACGGGAAGATATTTTCGAGGGCCGAGAGAATGCGAAATTCACGCCCCATGTCGTGGGCCGATTTAACCTTGCTGCCAAATGGCGGGCGGCGCAGCACAAACTTTTCCGGGCCGATTGTCAGGAGGTAGGTGAGGTTGGAGAAGCCGCCAGGGAACTGGCTGACCTTCCATGACGACAGGGGCCATGATGACAACGGCTCGGAAGACTGCGCGAGCACCGGCGCCAGATACTCGCGCAGGCGCTCGATGTCGAGCTCCTCACCGGGCCGGACGGCCGTCGGCCGATCCCGCAGGTCGTCTTGAGTATCGTCCTCCGTTACCATGTTGTTCGCACGTCCCCCTCGTCTCTCATATCTCGTGTCAGCGATATGTGATCAGCTCGCGCAGCTGCGGTTTTTCCAGATGCGGAAGCCCGTTGAACAGTGTGAGGGACACCCGCCCTCCGCCATAGCGCAACCTCGTGATCGAACTGTTGTTGACCATCCAGTTCGCAGCGATCACCTGCGCATCGGGCAGCCCGAGCACACGCTGCAACGCCAGCGCGATCACACCGCCCGAGGTCGAGACCAGCACACGGCTGCCGTCGGTATGCCGCGCCATCAGGTCGTCGATCGCGCCGTGCACGCGCCTCTGGAATGTCGGCCAGGCCTCGAACTTGAGATCATCGGCACCTGGCACCAGCTCGTCGTTGATCCATTTCGCAGTGGTCGCCTCGAACACCTGCTGAAACAGTTTGCGATCCAGAATCGGCAGCGACAACGCCTCTTGTGTCGGGCCTGCGAAGTCCTCTGAATAGTGATCGCGCAGATAAATGTCGATCAGCGGCGCGCCATCATATTCATTGAGACCGGGATGCACGGCAATCTGTGCGGAAGAAGAGTCAATCAGCGGCAGCAACTCGGTGGCAGTCTCGCGCTGCCGCAGCAGCTCACCGGCATAGAGATGGTCGAAGCGTTCGCCGTTATCCTGCCAGTGCTGCGCCAGCAGACGTACCTGCTGCACGCCCAGAGGGCTTAATTTGTCGTAAGACTCTGCGCCAAAGGAAGCCTGCCCATGGCGCACAAAAATCAATTCACTCAAATAATGTTACTCACAGATGACTCGCTACGAGCGGGCAAAGCGCGCCGTGTGGAAGTCGGTGTTGCCGTACAGGGTCTCGATGGCCGTCACGCGCTTGAACAGATGCCCGACATCCAGCTCATCGGTAATGCCGATGCCGCCATGCAACTGCACTGCTTCCTGGCCGACCTTGCGGATGGCTTTGCCTACGCGGCTCTTCGCTGCCGAGACGGCGCGCATTTTATCCGCGTCGGGGGCATCGCTGTCCAGTCGCATTGCCGCCATCATCACGATCGAGCGGGCCAGCTGACACTCGATGAACATGTCAGCCATACGATGTTGCAGGGCCTGGAAGCTGCCAATCGCGGTGCCGAACTGCTTGCGGGTCTTGCTGTATTCCACGGTCTTGGCGAGCAGGCTGTCCAGCGCACCAACCGCTTCCGCGCAAACGGCAAGTGTGGCGCGGTCAACTACCCTCTCCAGCCCGGCATATGCCTCATCGACAGCGCCCAGCAGTCGCGTTGCCGGTACTTTGACTCTGGTGAAGGTGATCTCAGCGGCGCGATGACCGTCGACATTGGTGTAGCTGTGTTTGCGGATGCCAGGGCTATTCGCGTCGATGAGCAACACGGAGATGCCATGGACATCCCGATCGGCACCCGCGGTCCGCACAGACACCAGCAACTGGTCGGCGTCGGGACCATTGAGCACGAGTATCTTGCTGCCATCGACGATGAAGCTGTCACCCTGCACGACGGCTGTCGTGGTGACGCTGGCGAGGTTGTAGCGGCTGTCCGGCTCGGCCACAGCACAGGCCAGTTGCAAAGTGCCACTCATGAGCTGAGGCAACCACGCGGACTTCTGCTGCGCACTGCCCAGCTCGCTGATCAGACCGCCGCCGAGCACCGCCGTGGCGACATACGGCTCAACCAGCATGACCTTGCCGAATTCTTCCATAATCACCATGAGGTCAGTGGCGAATCCACCGAAACCATCGTCCTCAATCTTGAACGGCACGGTCAGCCAACCCAGCTCCGCAAACAGCCTCCAGTTCTCTGTGCTGAAGCCTCTGGGGCTCGCCAGAATCTCCTTGCGGGTATCGAACCCATAGTGGCGCTGCACGAACTTGCTCACGCTGTCCTGCAACATCTGCTGCTCTTCACTGTATGAAAAATCCACTGTCTGCTCCGTTACAGGCCATCTGCTGGCCCGCCGCTGGCTGCCTTGGCTCTAGAGCCCGAGCACCGCCTTGCTGATGATGTTGCGCTGAATTTCGTTGGAACCACCGAAGATCGACAGCTTGCGATTATTGAAGTAATGCAGCGCCGTGGCAGCGGCACCATCGCTGCCAACGACCTCGCCTGCGAAACCGCTTTCGAACTGCTCCGGCACGAACGGCAGGCTGTGCCACGCGGCCAGCTCCATGGTGAGCTCATCGAGATACTGCGCCGTCTCGGTACCCACGATCTTGAGAATGGAAGACTCCGGCCCCGGCGCCTTGCCGACACTCACAGCCGCCAGCGTCCTGAGTTCGGCGTATTCAAGGGCCAGAATCTGGATCTCCGCCTCGGCGATCTTCTTCGCGAACACAGGATCATTCAGCATCACGCTGCCCTGCCCGTCCGGGGTGTTGTCGGCGATAGTCTTGAGCTTCTCAAGGCGAATCTTCGAGCGGGGGACGCCCGCGATGTTGGTCCGCTCATGAGTCAGGAGCACCTTGGCATAGGTCCAGCCTTGATTCTCTTCTCCGATGCGGTTCTCCACCGGCACGTGCACGTTGTCGAAGTGAACCTCATTGACCTCGGGGTGACCATCGATCAGATAGATCGGGGAGAGTTTGATGCCGGGGGTCTTCATGTCGATCAGCAGGAAGGTAATGCCCTCCTGTTTCTTGGCCGTGTTATCCGTGCGCACCAGACAGAATATCCAGTCGGCGTACTGCCCGAGGGTGTTCCAGGTCTTGGTGCCGTTGACAACGTAGTGGTCGCCGTCCAGCACAGCACTGCTTTTCAGCGAAGCGAGGTCCGAGCCGGCATTGGATTCCGAGTAGCCCTGACACCACCAGACGTTGCTGGCGAGAATATCAGGCAGAAAGCGCTGACGCTGCACTTCACTGCCATAGGTAAAGATGACCGGCGCCACCATCTTTATGCCAAAGGCGACCGGCTCGGGTGCGCCGATGCGGGCCATTTCCTCGGCAAAAATGTATTTCTGGATGGCTGTCCAGCCAGTGCCACCGTATTCCACCGGCCAGTTGGGCGCAGCCCAGCCCTTGCGATAGAGAATCTTCTGCCAGCGCACGTAGTCTTCCTTGTCGAGGCGAACGCGGCCATCGATCTTGGCACGAATATCGGCAGGAAACTCGGCCTCCAGAAATACGCGCACGGCGTTCTTGAAATTCAGCTCTTCGGCAGTGAATGCAACGTTCACACGACTCTCCTGAAAACGTGATAAAAATCAGTGTCTCTGTCAACTCGGACAGAAAGGCTGGCGCGACTTTATCACCTTTCGGGGATGATGAAAATGAAAAACCGAGCATTCGTTCGGTATTTTCCGCATACATGTTCGCGCTCTCACACACACGACAGTCGGCCGTGAAAGCAGGCGATTTCAGTGCTGCAGAGGCTCCTTCTCGTTCCATAGATAGCGGAATACAGGATCATCATAGAAGTCCTCGATACCCTCATACCGTATCGCGGTCAGCCCTGTCGTCAGCGCCTCGGCCGAGCTGGAAAAGAACTCTGTCCACTGCGATACCTGTCCACGCCGACCGATCACACGCAACACCCAGGCGCCTGCTCCTGCCAGTTCGGCCTCCACCCGGACTGTCATGCCGTCCTGTGTGACCTCTTTGCTGATGAGATTGTCTTCCGTCGCTCCCGCCCTCGCCCGCAGTCCCACGCTCGTCTTCTCTTTAGCAGTTGCCATGCTCGCCTCCATGCGAAATGGATCTTGTTCCTCACATCAACAGATAGACAAAGAAAGTGATTCTGTCCAGCTAACTTAGCCAGGAAGAAGGGGAAGTACTTTGGAAGAACCTTAGAAGAAGCGGATTTTGCGCACTGCACTGAACCCGGCATTCCAGACCAGCAGCGCCAGGCCCAGTAAGGCAGGCACGACGTAGAGCAGCAGAGAATCGACTTCCTGAGCGGCGAGCCCGGTCAAGGCGACAACGACATAGCCCAGCAGCGCGAGCAAGTGACACAGAAGGTAGACGATGATGACGTTGTGATGAGCCTTGCTCACCGCACAGCCCTTGCCGAACAACAGCCAACGCAGCGCGTAGACAAAACCGATGAAATCGGTGGGCCAGAACAGCAGCAGATTGAGATTGTAGTGCAGATCCAGATGCCCGGATTGCAGCCACGCCACTGTCATGATGAGACCAAACAGACCACTGCAAAGCGCAACCAATCCCCCCACCAGCCCCAACAGTCGATACGACAGCGCAGGGGAGCGCAGAGTGAATCCTGTTTGACTTGAGAATGAAGCCAGCGGAATTCTTTTCAGACGGAAGAACAGCAAAGCGACGGGGAGCAAGAGCAGAAGAGCAGCGACGTGGTAGGGATTGGGACCGGCGTCCGGTGGCTGAAACTCCATGACCACGGTGCCGTCGGTCAGCATCGGCTGACGCTGTCCGCTCAGATTCACATCCGACGGAAAGCTGAGCAACTCCTGACGCAGCCCCGAAGGCAGGAACATCTCCTCCCACTGTGTCATGCGCCGATCGATGCGATCATTCATCAGCACATCCAGTCCAAAAGCCACATAAGGCACGGACGCGTAGTGGGCCATGACTTCATCGCGGAAAGTGCGCTGCACGAGGGCGCGGTTCTGGCTCTCCAGACGTCCGCCCAGAGCCTCGTTCAGGTAGTCCCTGACGCGAGTGGTGCAGTTGTCGAAGAAGTACTGATAAGAATAGACGATGTTCTCTTCACGCAGATTCCACGCCAGACGGCGATACAGCGTTGCCTTTTGCTCATTGGTCAGATTGAGTCGGTCCTGCCACACCGTGCGCTGCTCACGCTCGTAGCGTCCCAGTTCCCAGCCCGGTGGCGATACTCCCAGCTGGTAGTTGAGGATGCCGCGCAGGAAGTTGCTGGCGAAGGTTACATTGCCCACGCTGATATCGAACAAACCCCAGTTGAAGACGAGATCCGAATTACTCTCACTGTCCACCACACGTAGAGCAGTGTGGCCGAAGTTGTCCCACACGTGATTGCCAACATCGACAGTGATCAGATAGAAATCCACCTTGCTCATATCTGCTGGCATGCGGATGCTCGCAGCATCGGTGATCTCGGGGAGGGCTTCCTGTTCCGGATTTGAACTCTGCGCCAGCACCGGTGTCTGCACCAACACCAGCAGCAGCAGCAGCCAGCTGAAAACGACCCACGCAAAACCCGCAGTCAGCGCCTTCGAGAGGCTTCGCTGACCGTGCACACAGGCAGACGGGCTCGTATTAGTGGTGATGGAAATCAATGCTCAGGGGCTGCTTTAAAGGAACGGGTTAAAAGGACTAACTGAAAGGTGGTGCTAAAATCACCAACTGCTCGCAATCATATCAAAGAAACCAATTCGATCAAGGGGCAGGCTTGAATAGCCACATGAAGAAATCCATGTAACTCAAGGATTCATCTGAAATTAATTTCAGTGAATCTGATCCCACGGCATGGGCTGGCCGCGAAACGCCCGCAGCTTGCACACTTTCAGCCAGTAATTCATGACGAAGCGCTGATCGCTGGCGAGGCTGAGCAGCTTCTGGCGGATGTCGTGGACGGTCGTGTGCGGCAGCAATGCGGCAATCTGCCAGATCTCCTGTTCCTGCACGGCGGCATCGAGCACGCCGTTGTACACGTTTGGCAACTCTCTGGACAATTCTCTGGACAGCTCACTAGCGTGGGCAATACTTTTCATAATCATGACTCGCTCTTTAGGTCATCTGGTCGTCGGACCCTGCACGTTGGCGCGGGGTTTTACGTTAACTGCTGTACATTTATACACTATCTATTTATACAGTACAACACTGTATAAACCGCCTCGACCGATAACCTCAAACCATGGTTTCAAAGCGGTGTGCTAAACTCCGGGCAGCATTGTTGCCACCTGCGTGGCGAGCCTGCGCCGCCAGCAGACCGATGTCATCGACCTTTATTACTTGCATAGACGGGATATGGACGTACCGATCGAAGAGAGTGTTGACGCACTGAATGATCTGGTCCGAGCAGGCAGGATTCGCCACGTCGGCCTCTCCGAAGTATCGTCAGTGACCTTGCATCGAGCCCATCGCGAACACCCTCAAGCACCGATGACTTAACAGACGAACGAACAAATGGAGTAACCGAACATGAATGGAGCAAGAGCCCTGATCGAAACCCTCGCCAACTGCGGCGTGGAACTCTGTATCACCAATCCGGGCACCTCGGAGATGCATCTGGTGCAGGCATTGGATCAGGTGCCGCGCATGCGCTCCGTCCTGACATTGTTTGAGGGAGTGTGCACTGGTGCCGCCGACGGCTACGCCCGCATGGCGGGCAAGCCCGCCGCCACCTTGCTGCACCTCGGACCAGGCCTCGCCAATGGCATCGCCAACCTCCATAACGCTCGCAAAGCCGGTACACCGCTGATCAACATCGTCGGCAATCACCCGCAGTTTCACATCGGCTTCGATGCCCCGCTGACCTCGGACATCGACACACTGGCGCGCAATTTTTCGTCGTGGATCAAGTCCTGCAGTACCGCCGAGACCCTGGCGCAGGATGGCGCGGACGCCTTCACCGCCACATTACGGGCAATGCCCGGCTCGCAGGGGCAAATCGCCACCCTCATCATGGGTGCAGATGCGGCCTGGAGTGAGTCTCCCGGCCCCGTCGCACCGAACCCTCTGCCCAGACGCGCATGCATCGGCAGCGAACACGCCGCCGCCATCGCCAAGGTCATGGCGTCGAGTACAAAGACCATCCTGTTACTGGAACACGATGCGCTGACGGCACCGGCGCTGGAGGCGGCGGGACGGCTGGCAGGCAAGACCGGTTGCCGCCTGATCACAGGGACTTTCCCGGCACGCACCGATGGCGGACCGGGCACCGTGCACCTCGAACGCATGCCGTATTTCCCCGAACAAATCCTGTTGACCCTCAACGGCACCGAGCATCTGATTCTGGTGGGTGCCCAGACGCCAGCCAGCTTCTTCGCCTATCAGGGACAATCCGGACGCCCCATTCCCGAGGATTGCACCGTCCACACGCTGGCCCGCATCGAGGAGGATGCTGCAGATGCTCTGGAGCAACTCGTTGTACTGCTCAAAGCGGAGAAGAGCGAAATCAAACGCTTCGCCAAGGTCGACACGCCGAGACCACAGGGTGCGCTGAATACCCGCTCCATCTCGCAGGCAGTGGCGGCCACGCTCCCGGAGAACGCCATCGTGACTACGGATTCCGGTGGAGGCAATGCCGCCCACCCACTCTGCCAAGTCACCGCCCCACACTCGTGGCTCAGCCTCACTGGCGGTTCTATTGGGCAGGGCGGTCCTGCAGCGACGGGCGCCGCACTGGCGTGCCCGGACCGTCGCGTCCTGGCGCTGCTTGGCGACGGTGGTGCCGGCTACACGATTCAATGCCTGTGGACTCAGGCTCGCGAGCGACTCAACGTCACGACAGTGATCTACGCCAACCGCAGCTACAATATTCTCAATGTCGAATATGCCCGCCTGGGCGTGACCGACGTGGGCGCAGTCGCCGCCAGCCTGTTCGACATTGGCAATCCGGAGATCAACTGGGTGGGTCTGGCCAACGGTTACGGTGTCCCCGCCGCCGTCGCCAACACCGCCGAGGAGCTGTGTGCGCTGCTCGAACAAAGCTATCACCAACCGGGGCCTTTCCTCATTCAAGCGAATTGTTGATGCGGGCCAACATTGGCAAGGTCAACTGGGGGTTTTCGCCACAAAGTGGTTGAAAACTCAGGTTGCGCCCATATTGAATATCCAACCGACTGAAAGAAAAGGAAAAATCTTCTGGCACGAATATCGCTTCAACAGCTCCAGTGACCCATTAACCCAAAGGAGATGTGAGTACCGCAATGAAAATTCTATCTGCCCTGCTGACTTTTGCTGTTGTTACTGCCCTGATACTGCTGGCTATCCCGGTGCTCACCGCTGGCCTGGCGCTGGTGGTGGTCTTCGGCTGTTTCTTCGTCTGGTTCCTGCCAATCCTGCTGATCCTCGGCTCTGACGTGACCAGCGGCGGAGAGAAGGCCGCCTGGATTCTGGCAATCATCTTCCTGTCCTGGTTTGCCTGGATTTTTTACTTCCTGCTCGCGCCAATCAAACCGCGCAATCGAGACTACCGATATTGATGAAAGGCGAACCCATTCCCGGCAGCAACGCCTGGCTCGCGCAAATTCAGGAAGACATTGTCGACCCGCTCAGGCCTATCATCGACCCGCACCATCATCTGTGGACCAATACTTTTGGGCATGACTATCTGCTGGAAGACTTGTGGGCGGACACCAACTCCGGGCACAACATTCTGAAGACGGTGTATGTCGAGTGTCGCGCCTTCTATCGGCAGCAAGGCCCCGAGCATCTGCAGCCAGTCGGCGAGACGGAAGCGGTGCGGGATTTTGCAGAGCGCAGCCGGAATGGTCGACCGAGACAGGCCACGATCGCGGGCATCGTGGCACATGCCGATCTGCGTCTGGGCGCCACACCGGAAATTCTCGATGACCTGTTGCGCGAGCATCAGGAGGCCAGCGGCGGTCTGCTGCGCGGCATCCGCCATTCCGGCGCACACGACAAGCAGCCCGAGCAACTACTGATCACCGGACGTGCGCCCAGCTATCTTTATGGAAAGGAAGAGTTCCGCGCTGGACTGCGATTGCTGCCGCACTATGGGCTCACCTACGACGCCTGGCACTTCCATCATCAGAATGAAGACTTTTGCGAGCTGGCGCGCGCCGTGCCGGAGACCACGATGGTTCTCGATCACTTCGGCACTCCGCTTGGCGTGGGAATCTACAGCGGCCGTCAGGACGACATCTTCCAGCATTGGAAGAAAGACATCATCGAGCTGGCAAAGTGTGAGAACGTGGTCATGAAGCTCGGGGGACTGGCGATGCCGGACAACGGCTTCGGCTGGGACAAGGCAGCTCGACCACCCGGATCGGACGAATTTGTCACAGCACAGCGTCACTACTATGAGCACGTGCTGGAACACTTCGGCGCCCAGCGCTGCATGTTCGAGAGCAACTTCCCTGTCGACCGGCTGTCGCTGTCGTACCACGTGCTCTGGAACGGCTTCAAGAAGATGGTGGCAGGCTGCAGTGAGAGCGAAAAGCAGGCGCTGTTCCATGACACTGCAGCGAGAATCTACAGACTTTAAACCAGACTCCGACGTTTCAGTCCTCGTCTTCGTCATCATCCTCAGGCATTGCGACATCGACGACCGCGCCCGCCACCTTGAACGGCACCTTGGCGACTTCCAGCGTGACATCCACTGCCGTTCCCACCACCGTGCCAAGGCAAGCCGTCAACCCCAGGCTCACCAGCACGACAGACAATAATTTCAGTCGTTTGTTCATGACAACAACTCTCAACGGTTCATGATTTCAGTAAAAGGTTTGATGCGCTCCAGCCCCGCGCCGGTCTCCACCATGTGCGCAAACTCCTCTGCCAGCCGCACACTCTCGGCCAGTACGGTCTGCCAATAAGCGAAACGCGTCGTTGCATCCATGGTCTCGAAGTCCTTCCGATCGGGTATCTTGCCATAGGGCAGCCGACTGACAAACTCCGATGATGGGGCAACCAACAAGACATTATGGTAATTGGCCGGATCTACCCGCCGCCAGCGCAGCGCCTTGTCGAACCAGCCTGGCGTCAGGTGCGGATAGAAATGGGGATACAGCACCAGGGCGTCTTCATCCAGAAAGGGCATGTCGAAGTGGTAATCGACGATGCCGCCATCCCGATACACCCCGGGCGGAGCGCCGGGAATATTTCGCACCCCTTCCATCACCAGCGGGATCGAACCACTCGCCAGCAATGCCTCGCGGACGTTGTCCTCAGTCAGAGGTACACAGCGGGTCGGCATATCGTGCAACCGGGTCAGAGAAGAGAGCGGCTCGCCTGCATGAAACAGGACACGTTCGAAGCTCAGGCGCAAACTGCGGCGGCTCAGTGTGTTGGCAGCCGCGCACAAAGCCAGCCCGCCTAGCAGCAGTGGCTTGCGATCCGAGCGCAGCAGCCCGCGCGCGCGATCCGCGACGATGTGGACGCCGACCCGGCTGTTCGTTGCGATCTCGACAGCGCCTTTGGCTCCGAGCACGATGTCCACCAGCTTGCGCGCCTCGCTGCTGATTTCGTGCATCGAGGGTTGTGCGGAATACGTCTGCCGGGAGTAATGCCACGCCAGCCGGTCAATCCCGGCCAGCGGATCGGCCAGCCCCAGACAGGCGAGGCGCCAGGCACCGGCCGAAGAACCCAGGGTCGCCAGTGATTGTCGGCTGTTGGCAAAAAAGTCCCCAAACAGATAGCGATCCAGTCCGTACAGCACGAACCACTTCGGCCCGCCCGAGGCACCGACCATCATGCGGAACTGTTCGGCCTGCAGACCGTCACGCTGGAGAGTGCGCAAGGCCGTCGGCCCGGCATAGAGCTGTAATGCAGACATGATCAGGCTCGCCGCTCCTTGTCCCCAACAGGACGTTTGCTATCGAAGGAGAAGGACTGGCAGATGTCGATGAACTGTCGAGCCCCGGTGGAGAGCGCACGACGCTTGCGGTAGTAAAGCCCGAAAGTGAGTTCGACGTCCGAGAACGCCAGCCCGGGCAGCTGCACAAAGTCCGCACACACGGCGTTGGCACGCAGCACGCGCTCGTCGACGTAACACATGCCGATGTTTTTCGAGACCATGTTCAGGCGCATCGACAGATTACTGATCTCCCAGATGGTGCCGAACTCATTGCGGAGTTTCTCGATCGCGGGGCGCACATCGGGGTCCTCCAGGTGGGAGACCATCAGCGGGATCTCCTGCAGACACTTCTCGGTATCTTCCAGCAGGCGCTCCAGTTTCGGATGACTGCGGTTGATCACCAGCTTGCGTGACTCCCGAAACAGCGGCACTGTCTCCAGCAAGTTGGGCATCTGATGCTGAAAGGGGCCGAACCCCAGCTCCAGCGCGTCTGCCAGAACGCCCTGAATAATCTTGCGGCTGGGCATCACGTCCACCTTCAGGCGGGTCAGCGGATTGCTGTCGCAATAATCTTCCAGCAACTCATTGCCGAACAGCTGACTGACACTACCGCTCATGGCGATCTGCAGCGTCGAGGCCACGCCCTGACGAATGTTGGCGATGTCCGTCAGCACATCCTGTTCTTCCTGCAGCACACGCTCCGCATATTCCCGCAGGCGCTGCCCCGGCTCGGTCAGGGTAATGGGTTTGCCACGCTCGATCAGCAGCGTGCCGAGCTTGCGCTCCAGATTGGCAATCACCTGACTGACGGCGGACTGAGTAACATAAAGGCGATCGGCGGCCGATTTGAAACCATTGGTGTCGCAGACTGTCTTGAACACCCGGACCTCATGGGTCTCCAGGTGGGTCGAAATCATCATGGGCTTTCCCGTTCTTGTTGTCGCAGACCGCAGTCGATCGCGGTCTCAGGCATTAGCATACCTTAACCAACAATTAGCCGCGCTAATTTTACCCTCAAAATTGCGATTTCTATAATACGACCCACATCAGTTTACCTGCGCGCCGCATTTACTTGCGCGGCAAGGCAGATTGCCAGAATAATTCAAAAGCAAATCCCAGGAACAAATCCAAGGCAAGGTACACATCATGTCAGTGCAATTCTCCAAGGGCCTCGAAGACGTCATCGCAGATCAGACCAGTATCAGTAATGTTGAAGGCGATCTGGGCCGTCTCAGTTATCGTGGCTATACCATCGAACAACTCGTCACTCTCAGCTTCACCCGCGTCGTATGGCTGGTACTGTTCGGAGAGCTGGCAACTTCGGAACAAGAACAGCAACTGGAAAAATTCCTGCAGGCCAATGGCGAACTGAGTGGCAGTGAACTGAACATTCTCGCCGCCCTGCCACGCCAGTTGCACACCATGCGCATGCTGCAGTCCATGATTCCGGTGCTCGATACCACGCCGAAGGGCCCACAGGAACTGCCCTTCGCCAACAAAGAAGGGTACCGAGGGCTGGCTGTTGTGGCCAAAATCCCAACCCTGCTGGCCTCTTTCCGTCGTCTGCAACTGAACGACAAGCTGCCGGTGTTCAACGCCAGCAAGCCATACCTGAATAACTTCCTGTCCATGTTCCACTCCAAGGACGCCTCTGCTGAGCACGTCCGCTGTCTGGAAATGCTGCAGATTCTGCAGCTGGAGCACAGCTTCAACGCCGGTACGTTCACCCTGCGCGTCGCGGCCAGCACACTGTCACCCGTGGAATCCGCGCTCTCCTCTGCCGTCGGTTCCCTGTATGGCACGCTGCATGGCGGTGCCGATGAAGCCGCACTGAACGAAGCCATCAAGGTCGGCACCCCGGCCAATGCCAGAGCGTATGTGGTGGACCTGCTGGCCAACAAGGGCCGTCTGATGGGCATGGGCCATCGTGAATATACCAAGCTGGATCCCCGCGCCGCGATCCTCAAGCCGATGGCAGAGAAGCTCTGCAAAGGCACCGACTTCGAGAATGTATTCCTGACACTCAAGGAGATCGAGAAGGAGTTCAACGCCGAGATGCAGAAGAAGGGCAAGGAAGTCTGGGCCAATCTCGAGTTCTACAAGGGCCCCGTGAATCTCGCTATCGGCATCCCCGCGACCTACTTCACGGCGGGTTTCGCCATGGCTCGCAGCGTGGGCTGGCTGGCACACTTCCTCGAATCCCGTCTGGACAACAAGATCATGCGTCCAAGCGCGCTCTACATCGGCCCCGCCATCCGCTCACTCTGAACCACTTCCGGGGCGCTCGTGGTCAACCCACCGCGCCCCGGCCAGTGTTCCCAACCGCAGACCGTCTGGCTATACTCGCGCCCATCCTTTCCGCATTGCCTGTATAGCGGGAACCCAATCAGGAAGCGCGCACACCATGGCCAATATCTTCATCGCCGACGATGACCAGCTGGTGATCGACCTGATCAGCTTTCGTCTGCAGCGCCGTGGTCACACCGTCAGCGGGGCCACCGACGGCGAGCTGGCACTGGAGGCCATTCTCCACCAGCCCCCCGATCTCATCATCCTCGACTACGTGATGCCCGTCCTCAATGGCCCCGACATCATTGCCGCACTCAAGGCCGAGTCCGCTACTGCAAACATCCCCGTGCTGATCCTGGCGGCACAGTGGCGCGAGCGGGACGTCATGGAGGCTCTCGATCTCGGCGTTACCGATTACATGACCAAACCGTTCTCCCCCGAAGAACTCATATTCCGCGTCGAACGAGCCTTGAAAATCCGATGAATACAGTGCGTCGCAATGCCCTGTCCTGCCGTCCCTTCCTGCTGTGCGTCGTCATCAGTGGCGCTCTGGCTCTGGGATGCAGCACTGCCATGGCCCAGAGCGTCGATTATGACTCCCTGCTGCAAACGGCAATCGGCCAGCGCAATGCCGGCAACATGCCAGCGGCGGAGCAGACCTTTCGACAAGCCTGGGAAATTGCCGACAACAAAAGCGAGGCCGCCTATCTTCT
The DNA here is from genome assembly GCA_030654835.1 of Gammaproteobacteria bacterium. Taxonomy (GTDB): domain Bacteria; phylum Pseudomonadota; class Gammaproteobacteria; order Pseudomonadales; family Pseudohongiellaceae; genus UBA5078. The sequence goes on from JAURWS010000007.1 coordinate 27,718, forward strand.
GGCGCTGGTGATTGCGTTTCAGGACCGCTATGAGGAAGCCATTACTCTGCTGGATGCCACGCTGATCGACTATCCGCAGGACACCAACCTGCTGCTGGCCAAAGCTCGGGTGCGCTCCTATCAAGGCCTCCTGCAGGAGGCTGGTGATCTAGCAGAGAGAATTCTCGCGGCGCAGCCGCAGAACCAGGAGGCTCGCAATCTGACAGCACGGATCGCGCTCTATCAGCGTCGACCCGCCTACGCCAAGATGCTGCTTGAAGACGTCCTCGCCAGCTCACCGAATGATCTGGAAGCCCTCACCGGGCTTTACGATGCCGAATTGGCACTGGGCAACAATGAACAGGCGAGCACCGTGCTGGCGCGTGCCGCCAGCGTTTCACCCACGCACATCGATGTCCTCAGCCGCCAAGGTGCCGCCGCTCAACCCGGCATCCCCATGCATGCCTGGATCACCGGCTTTGAACGCAGCCGCACCGACGGTTTCAGCTCGCACTGGAACGATCGCTTCCTTGAATACCGGCATCGTTACAACCTGCGCACCGAGCAGTCTCTGCGCATCAGCCACAACCACCGTTTCGGAGAACACGACACTTCCATCGAGTCCAGCCTGTTGCTGTGGCAACAGAGTTCCACACCGCTGGAACTGACTCTGGGCGCGACCCCGGATGCCGATTTTTCCGCTACCCGCAGCGCACGCGCCGCCATCAGCACGCGACTGAGTGAGGGCAACGACCGGATCGGCAGCACCGTGATGAGTGCCAGCGCGCAGGGAGCCCGCTACCGCACCGGCAACATCGCGCGGCTGGGCTTCGATCTGGAACATTACCTGCGCAACACCGACGCCTGGTTCACGCTGGGCGCAGGCATGGTGCGCGATGAAAACAAGACCAACATCGGTGGCTGGCGCCTGGGAGCCAACTGGCAATCCACTGCCAATCTGCGCGTCGGCATAGGCTACAGCGAGGGTGCGGAGACGGAGAATGGGATCACCAGCGACACCAGCAGCACCAGTGGTTACATCACCTATCGCCTCGGCACCAGCTGGCAGATGCAACTGAACCTGAGTCAGAGTCGGCGCGAGAATTCCTATACGCGGGATAGCACCGCCCTCACACTGCAATACCGATACTAGCGGCCGCGACCGGACGAATAGAGAGAGCAGGTACATGAATCTACTGCAGTTCATCTGGTGGACGAGCCTCGTGCTGGCCCTGTCCTCCCTGATGGTCATGGTGGTGTTGGTGCTCAGGCGCATGCGCGATGAGCGACGCGCCCGCCAGGAGCAGCATGTCCGCAGCGTCATCCAGAAGATTCTATTCAACTATATGGATTCCGACTGGATGAGTGGCCAGAAGGATCTGAACAACCTGATGAACATGAATCGAGCGGCACAACACGTCCTGCGTAAACTGACCATCGATCTGTGTCACCTCATCCAGGGCCAGGAACGCCAGCAGCTGACCTCGTTGCTCACCCGCTCCGGCTTCCGCAACGAGTGTGTGCGAGATCTGCGCAGCAGGATCGTCGAGGACCGCCGCTCCGCCGCCAGTGCGTTGCAGCTGTTCAGCGATACCACCACCGAGCAGGCCCTGCTGGCGGCATTGGACGACGACGATGGACACGTCCGGCTCGCGGCGGCCAGCTCTTTGAAGATGATCAATGCCCTGCCCGATCTGCGGATACTGATCAGCAAACTGGAAGAGAAAGATGTACTCGCCTCACGAGACGTCAGAACGCTGTTCCGGGACATGGCGCGCCGCAAACCGCTTGCCCTCAGGCAATTGGCGGCTGACTCCGGCAACGACACACAGCTGAAGATTGTGCTCGCCGATGCGATGTCGGAAACGAGCGATTTCCGCGTGCTGGAAGATCTGTATCGCTTCGCCAGCGACGACGATCTGGACGTTCGCACTACGGCACTGCGCTCGCTGGGCGCCCTGCAGCATCCGGACGCTTCAGCGGTGGTGGAGCACTCGCTGAGCGATGCGCAGTGGCAGGTCCGGGCGGTCGCGGCCGGTGCCGCCGGACAGATAGGACTGGAGTATCTCGTCCCGCAGCTGACCAGACTGCTCGATGACGACAGCTGGTGGGTGCGCTTTCGCAGCGCCGAGGCGCTCTCGGATCTCGGGGCGACCGGCCAGCAGGCGCTACGGGAGCGCGCCGCGACCATCAACAGCGTCAATGACAACGCGGGAGGACGCATGGCCGCCCTGGTGCTCGACGAACATGGTCTCCACGAACTGGTGCCTTTCGCCGATGCGGATCAGGCTGCGTCTGTCAGCCAGGGGCCCATTCATGCTTGAGCAACTCGCTGTGAGGATCGTACAGTGGCTCGACACCAGCGCCGAGTGGGTCGTGGGTCTCGTCATCGTAGTCGGCGTCACGCAGAACGTCATCTCCTTGATCCAACTGCTGGTGGCAACCCATGCCATGCGCCGCAGGAGCGAGACCGAGAACAGCGAAACCCTCTGGCAACAGCGCGCCCCCAGCGCGCCACCCATCTCCATGATCGCACCGGCATACAACGAATCTGCCAGTATCGTGGAGAGCACCCGCTCCATGCTCAGCATCCGCTATCCGCATTGCGAAGTGCTGATCGTCAACGATGGTTCCAAGGATGACACGCTGCAGAAGCTGATCGACAACTTCGCCCTGCGCCCGAGCGCCAGAGACTTCGAGATCATCACGCCCCACAAGCCGATCCGGCAGATCTACCAGTCGCGCAAGTATCCCAGCCTGATCGTCATCGACAAGGAGAACGGCGGCAAGGCGGACGCTCTCAACGCTGGCATCAACATCTGTCGTTCGCCGCTGTTCTGTTCGGTGGACGCGGATTCGATGCTGGAAGCCGACGCCCTGCTGCATGCGGTACAACCTTTTCTGAGCAAGCCCGACACGGTGATCGCGGTCGGGGGCACCATCCGCGTGGCCAACGGCTGTCGCGTGCGCGGTGGCAAGGTCGTCAGCGTCGGGCTGCCGCGCGATCTGCTGCCGATGCTGCAGACCGTGGAGTACACCCGCGCCTTCCTGATCGCCCGCGTCGCCATGAGTGAGCTGGGGGTGCTGACGATGATCTCCGGCGCCTTCGGCATCTTCAGCCGCCCGGCGGCAATCGCAGTGGGCGGCTACGACACCAACACGGTAGGCGAGGACTACGAGCTGGTGATGCGCATGCATCGCTATCATCAGGAACAGCGCATTCCCTATGAGATCGTCACGGTGGCCGAACCGGTGTGCTGGACCGAGGCACCCAATACCCTGCGGGTGTTGTCGCGTCAGCGCAAACGCTGGCAGCGCGGTTCTCTGGAGACTTTCTTCCGGCATATACGCATGCTTGGCAATCCACGCTATGGTCGGATCGGCATGATCGCCATGCCGTTTTCCCTGCTGGTGGATGTGCTGGGCCCACCTGTGGAAGTGCTCGGCTGTATGCTGGTGCCGGTGTTGTGGATATCCGGACTACTTAACCCGGATTTCGCGCTGGCCTTCCTCGCGCTCACCTTCGTGTTCGGCGTCTTCATCAGTGCGGGATCGCTGGCACTGGAAGAAATTTCCTTGCATCGCATTCCCAAGGCCAAAGATCTGCTGCGGCTCATTTTCGGCATCTTCATCGAGAATTTCGGTTACCGACAATTGAACAATATCTGGCGCATCCAGGGTTGGTGGGAATTTCTGCGCAAGAAGAAGAGCTGGGGCGAGATGACTCGCACCGGTTTCCAATCCTCGCGCTGATAATTAACCGGAACTCCATGATCATGCACAAATCTTCCCCAACGCTTGCAACCAAGAGCCTCGTTTTGCTCGGCGGTGGCCACAGTCATCTGTCCGTGCTGATGGAACTGGCGAAAAAGCCTGTGCCCGGGCTCGAGGTGACCCTGGTCACCCGTGACGTCGATACGCCTTATTCCGGCGCCCTGCCCGCTTACATCATGGGAACCTGCGGTGAGGATGACCTCTACATCGATCTACGGCCGCTGGCACAGATGGCCGGCGCAAGGCTGATTCACGCCAGCGTCGAGCGCATCGATCTGGAGACGCGACAGCTGCACTGCGCGGGCAGGCCTGCACTTGGCTTCGACATGCTGTCGATCAACATTGGTTCGCGTCCGGCAACAGGCACGCTGCCCGGTGCCGAAGAGTTCGCCGTTGCGGTAAAGCCCATTCCAGAATTTCTGCAGCAGTGGGGAGACATGCAGCATCAGGCGATGACAGCGCTGAGAGAGGGTCGCCCCTACACGCTCGCCGTTGTCGGCGGAGGCCCGGCGAGTGTGGAGCTGGCTTGCGCGATGCAGACTCGTCTGCTGGACAATGCACGAGCCTCTTCAGAAACTCCTGCAGGAAAACCTCTTGATGCCACCACACTGATCCGCGTCGTGCTGCTGACCAGCAGTGCCTCCCTGGTCACGAGTCACAATGCCGCGACGCAGACGCGGGCCATGCAGACACTGCGAAGCAAGAGCATCAAGGTGCATCTGCAGCACAGCGTCAAGGCCATCGAGCGCGACACACTACTCTGGGAGGCAACGGGCGACGCCGCGCAAACCAATACTGAAACCTCCGGCCGCCTGCACGCCGATAGCATCGTCATTGCCACCGGCGCCACTGCACCGGCATGGCTGCAGCAGACCGGCCTCGCGCTCGACGTCGGCGGCTTCATCCGGGTCAACCAATCCCTGCAGTCGGTCAGCCATCCCGAAGTCTTCGCAGCGGGAGATATCGCCAGCATCGACGGTTTCCCACGCCCGCGCTCCGGTGTCTACGCCGTGCGCCACGGCATGCCACTGGCTGACAATCTGCGTCGTTACGCGCAGTGCAAGACGCTGCGCAAGTACACGCCGCAGCAGGACGCCCTCGCCTTGCTCAACACTGGCGACGGCGCCGCCATCGCCACGCGTGGACAATGGTCCTGGCAGGGGCGCTGGGTCGGCGTTTGGAAAGACTGGATTGATCGGCGGTTTGTGGCGAAGTATCGGGATTTGCCGGGGCCGGTGGAGGGAGAGTCCGGGAAACGGACGTGGATGAAGAAAGGCATCGCGAGCGAGGCTCGCTCCCACAGGGGGGTGCGCTGTGCTGGGTGCGGAGGCAAGGTCGGCAGCGCGATGCTTCAGCAGGTGCTGCAGCAGGTGCATCCCTGCACCCATACCGATGTCATTTCGACCCATCTGAGCACCGAAGACTGCGCGATGATCCACATCGACGAGACTCGTGTTCTGCTGCAGACCGTCGACCACTTTCGCGCCTTCATCAATGACCCTTACCTGTTCGCGCGCATCGCTACCGTTCACTGTCTGAGTGACATTCACGCCATGGGCGCGACCGCGCATTCCGCTCTGGCCATCGTCAGCGTTCCGTACGCGGCGCCGCACCTCATGCAGGCCCGCCTGCTGGAAATCATGACGGGCTGCACCGAGGTGCTGAACGCTCACGACACGGCGCTGATCGGCGGCCACACCAGCGAGGCAGAGGAGCTGAGTTTCGGCCTCAGCGTCAATGGTTTCGTCCCGGCGGACCGGCTGCTGCGCAAGACCGGCGTGCGCGAAGGCGATGTGCTGATTCTCTGCAAACCGTTGGGCACCGGCACGCTGTTCGCCGCGGACATGCGCTGGCAGGCGCGGCAGCGCTGGATCAGCAATGCGCTTGAGCACATGCAGCAGTCCAATCAGCTGGCGGCGCAGGCGCTGGTTCGACATGGCGCTACCGCCTGTACGGACATCACCGGTTTCGGACTGCTCGGACATCTGCGGGAAATGATCGACCCAGAGGGCGCGCGCGTGTCGCTGTCGTTGTCTGCATTGCCGGTGCTGGATGGGGCGTTGACCTGTATTGAGCGCGGTTTGCTGAGCTCACTACACCCGGAGAACGCGCAGCACGGCAACCTTCTCGTTGACACGGCACGCTTCGTCACTTCGCCGCGCCTGCAGCTGCTCTATGACCCACAGACAGCCGGAGGGCTGCTCGCCAGCGTCCCCGCGACGCATGCCGAGGCCTGTCTCGTGGAACTGCAGGGCGCTGGCTATCGGGATGCCGTTGCGATCGGCACGGTCCTGACAACGAGTTCTTCCGCCGCTGCCGTGCAGCTGGTTGATTGAGGAGCGCTGGCACAGCCCTGTCGTCTGGATGTTGGGAGGACCGTCGGGTATAGTCGCGCGCGTTCGTTGCTGTACGGACAAAAGGTACAGACAGAAAATTCAGACTGGCAGCCGAGTCAGACGGGAGTTGGAGATGGGATCAATGCACACGCTCAACAGAACATCAGGGTGGCTGGCTGTCGCACTCGGGATGATTCTTGGTGGTCTGGGCGGAGTGGAAAGCGCCGTCGCACAAAGCGCCAGTTCCGCAGCCGCAGACAGCATCAGCCGTTACGGTAATCTCAATGTCGAGCGCAGCAGTGGCGTTATTGACCCCGAGCTGGGTCAAAAGCACTACAGACGCGGCAATACCTACAACAACCTGAAGCGCTTCGACGAAGCCATTGCCGAGTATCAACTCGCCATTACGGCCGACCCCACCTTCGCCGACTCTTACCGTCAGCTGGCCAACATCTTCTATTTTCAGGAGCGGTTCGACGACGCCATTCCCATGCTGGCACGCTTCATCGATCATCAAAGGGAGGTAACGGCAGGATTGATCGCGTCGCTGAACACCCTGGGGCAGTTGCTGCGGGATGCCCAGCGCTTCGATGAGGCCATCGAGATAGACCTGCGCGCCATCGAGAATGACGCGGGGAATGCTTCTCAGATCTACGTGATGGGCAACACCTACGCCAATGCTGGACGCACTGCCGAGGCCATTCGTGTGTACGAGAAGGCACTGACCGTGGCGCCACCCGATGCCTTCGTGCACAGAACGCTGGGCAGACTGTTGGAGCAGGAGCAGCGCCTCGAAGAGGCGCTCGCCCAGTATCGCGCAGCGGCCGCCATCGACCCCGCCTCCCAGTTCTACAAGGACCTCATCACAGGACTTGAGGCCCGATTGGCCCGCTAACACTCCCCCCTGTGGGAGCGAGCCTGCTCGCGACAGGATTTATGTGCCATCTCGAAAAAGTCGCTTGCAGGCAAGCTCCCACAGGTGCGCTAGTCAGGCACAGGCAGTAAAACAGTTATTAGAGACGCTCCAGCATCTGTCGCCGCTCTTGCTCTGGCAGCGCCGCAAGCTCGGTGACCCGCTCATAAAAGCGCTGCAGATCGCCGCCGACCTCCTCCAGCAAGGCGGCGAACGTCGGCACCAGATCGTTGTACGACGCCACGGTGGACAGCTGGGCATTGTTGAGCGGCCCCGCGAACCAGCGGTCATAACCTGTATATCCCCACTGCTCCCGCAGCACGGCATATTCATCGCGTAGCTCCTGCCGGATCGCATCCTTGCGTTCCCGCATCTGTGACGTTTCCAGAGGTTCAGCATAAAGCGCAGTCAAACGGTCGCGGTAGCCGGTCACCAGCGCCACAAACTGGGCCTGAATCGCGTCCTCGTCCACAATCTGCTGCGCGACTCCCTGCTGCGGATTGGCCAGCAGCCAGCGCCGCAGCCCCTCCTGCTCGACAAAGGTCGCGAAGCTTTCGTTGAAAGTGGTGTCGCCTGGCAGGTAGATCCGTCGATGCGCGAGTTCATGAAACAGCAGTGCCACCAGCCCCTGCTCCGAACGGCGCAGCACACTGCTGGTAAGCGGATCGGCGAACCAGCCGAGCGTCGAGTAGGCATCCACGCCGCCGCTGTAGACATCGAACCCTTCGGCGACGAGTCGGTCGGCAGCGCGCTGGGCCGAGGCTTCGGCAAAGTAGCCTCGATAAGCAACGCAGCCGGCGATGGGGTAGCACCAGCTCACCGGTGTCGTGGAAAATTCGGGGGCGGCGAACACGTTCCACAACACGAAGTTGCGGTCGAGTTCGACGTAGGAGAGATAGCTGTCACCGGCGTCCAGCAACAGGGTTTTTTCAGCGAAGGCGCGCGCGTCGAGCACCAGTTGCAGCTTGCGTCGCTCGGCGTCTGGCAGAGTCGGTTGTGTCAGTCGCTCGGCAATGGATTCACGGCCCAGCAGCAGTGACATCTGGCCCTGCGCCGCCTGTCCGTAGTAAGCGACGCTCTCGCAGCCGCTGATCAGGCCCAGCACCAGAAAGGAAAAACCAAGGGTCAGAAGTGGTCGGCGCAGGGATCGCATACACACTCCTGCCATATCACTGGCGAGGCACCAGTTCGATCTCGAACAGATTGCCCCACAGCTTGCCGGTGACGAAGAGACGCCCAGAGCCTGATGTTGCAGTGGACTCTGCATTGGGCACCCAGGCGATGCCATTGAGCACAGCCCCATCGCCACCCGTGCGGGTCTGCTCGACCAGACCGGCCAGATCCACGATGCCGGTCACCGCGCCGCTCTGTGGATCGATGCGCACGATCTCATTGGTCTGCCAGACGTTGGCCCACACCTCGCCGTTGATGTATTCGAGTTCGTTCAGCGAGTTGACCGGCTGCCCCTCAAGCTGCACCTCGACCTTGCGTGCGACCTGAAAAGTCTCCGGGTCGATGAACTGCAACGACGCACTGCCATCACTGAGAATCAGCTGGCTGCCGTCATAGGTCAGGCCCCAGCCTTCAGTCGGATGGTAGTGGGAAGTCACCGAATTGAAAGTCGCCAGATCGTAGACAAAGACGATGTTGGATTGCCAGGTGAGCTGAAATATCTTGTCGCCGACGATGCTGATGCCCTCGCCGAAATACTGCTGGGCGAGCCGCTTGCTTTTGAGCACCTTGCCATCGGCGAGGTTGATCTGGCTGAGCGAGGAACGCCCTTCCAGCCCGGTACCCTCGTAGAGGTAACCGTCGTGAATCTGCAATCCCTGCGTAAAGGAGCTGATGTTGTGCGGATAGGTTTGGACGACTGTGTAATCGTAGACAGGGATATCGGCCTGCACCTGCGCGGCACATAGCCACGCCACCACACCAAAGCCCGTCGTTCTCATGAAATTCATAACACCTTCTTTCCTGCTCTGTCTGATCATGCCCCTTCACACTCAGGGCCTGACGCGAATGTATTTAACCAGACGCTGACGCCCGACTTCGCCAGAGTATATGTTGCCCTCCAGATCCACACCAAGGAATTCCACACCGGTGCCCACTGCCACTTCGCGGTCGGGAATGAAGGCCGTCACCCAGCCGGAGGACGCCGGGGTGATGCGGATGCCGCGCTCCCAGCCGGGGTTCCAGTTCTCGTCGGACATGCCGTCGCCGGCATAAAGTATGTCGTTGTGATCGACGAACACGGCGCTCGGTCTGCCCAGCTGGGTCCAGACTTTCAGCAGCTTGCCGTCCTGATCGAAGATCTGGGTGCGGTTATTACCGCGATCAGCCACGATGATGCGGCCCTGCTTGTCGATGGTGATGCCGTGGGGATCATTGAAACGGCCCGGATCGCCACTGCGGGACTCCGACCCACCGCCTATCTGCAGCAGAAAGGTGCCGTCGGCAGCAAATTTTACGACACGGTTATTGCCACCGCGATGCCCGTCCGCAATCCAGATGTCGCCGTTCGGCGTCACCACGACATCGGCCGGACCGTTGAAGTGACTCTCGTCCGCGCCCGCCACACCGGCCTCGCCGAGCGTCATCACCACTTCTCCCGATTGATTGAGTTTGAAGACCTGATGGCCGAGGCCGCGCTTCGTTCCCTCGACCAGGCGCTCATCGCCCACCGGCGCGCCTTCTGTCACCCACAGGAAGCCCTCGTGATCCAGAAAGAAACCGTGCGGCCAGGAGAACAGCCCCGCGCCGAAGCTGTCGACGACATTGCCATCGAGATCGAATTTCAGAATGGGGTCCACTTCGGGGTGCAGCGCACAATGATTCTCACCACAGCGCGACAACACCCAGATGTGCTTGCGATCCGGGTCAGGAAACACGCCACTGGGCACGCCGATTTCCTGTCCTGCGGGCATCTTCACCCAGTCGTACTGGGCGTGAAAGGGATTGTCGGCGACGTTCTGGGCGTGCGCTGCGGCCGCGAACACCACTGGGGCAATGATTAACAAGGCGGCGGTCAGCCCGCTGTGCAAGCCTGAGGCGAGTCGCGTGAAAGGGGACATGGCGGACTCCTGAAAATTGTTCTTGTTGTTGTCGTCGGCCGTGCGATTGTCACACGGCAGGACGTCCTTTAAACTCCAGATCAGTTCATCGGGCCAGTTCATCGGCGCGCTTCATCGTGAGAGAAAAGAGAAAAAATGGCAAGCCACTGTCTGTTCTGCAAGATCGCCGCTGGCGAGATACCCTCCAACCGCGTCTATAGCGACGACGAGCTCTATGCATTCCGCGACATCAACCCCGTCGCGCCACAGCACATCCTGCTGATTCCGCGCAAACACATTCTCAGTGTGGCCGCACTGGAGGAAGGCGACAGCGCGTTGATGGGCCGACTGGTCCTACGTGCACGCAAGATTGCCGAACAGGAAGGATTTGCAGAGGATGGCTTTCGCTGCGTCTTCAACACCGGCGTCGATGGCGGGCAGACGGTTCACCACATCCATCTGCACATCCTGGCCGGGCGACATTTGAGCTGGCCGCCGGGCTGATGTGACTTCTGCTGTGGGAGCGGGCCTGCCCGCGATAGCTCCAAGCAGAACCAATCGCGGGCAGGCCCGCTCCCACAGGGTACAAGGTTAGCAGCTACAGCAAGGATTTCAGGCTCTCGCGGGTGGGCGCAAACACGCCCTTCTCCGTAATCAGCGCCGTCACCAGCCGTGCCGGGGTCACATCGAATCCAAAGTTGTTGATCGCACTGTGACTGGTCATCACCTGCACACGACTTAGCTGTCCCGTCTCATCCAGCCCTTGCATGTGTGACACCTCACTGGCATGGCGCTGCTCGATGGGAATCTCGCGCACACCATCGCTCAAACCGAAGTCTATTGTCGACACCGGCAGCGCCACATAGAACGGCACACCGTTATCAAACGCCGCCAGCGCCTTGAGATAGGTGCCAATCTTGTTGCAGACATCGCCAGTGGCCGTTGTCCTGTCGCTGCCTACCAGACAAAGATCGACCTCGCCGTGCTGCATCAGATGGCCACCCGCATTGTCGACGATCACCGTGTGCGGAATACCCTGCTGCTGCAACTCCCAGGCGGTGAGGAACGCGCCCTGATTGCGCGGACGAGTCTCGTCCACCCAGACATGCACAGGGATGCCCTTGAAGTGCGCCTTGTAAATCGGCGCCAGCGCCGTGCCCCAATCGACCGTCGCCAGCCAGCCGGCATTGCAGTGAGTGAGGACGTTGAGGCATTCGGCAGCAGGATTGCGGCGGCGTTTCTCTACCCACGCCAGCTCCAGCAGTGGCAGTCCATGGTCCCCGATGGCGCTGCAGGCAGCCGCGTCTTCATCTGCCATCAAACGCGCAAGACCCAGGGCGGCAGTGGGGCGCCTCTCGGCCTCAAGCGACAGCAGCTCGGCCTGCACACGATCCAGTGCCCAGCGCAGATTGACGGCAGTGGGACGAGTCTTCAGCAGGCGCTCGCAGACGCCCGCCAGATCGGTGTTCCCTTCGCGCAGAGCAAGGTAAACACCGAAGGCGGCCGTGACGCCGATCAACGGCGCGCCGCGCACCTGCATGCTGATGATGGCGTGGCAGGCCGAGTCCAGCGTGTGCAGACTGAGAATGTTGAAATGATGGGGCAGCAGGGTCTGATCGATGATCCTGACGCAGTGCTGCGCCTCGTCGAACCAGATCGTGCGCTGAGGCTGTCCGTTGACCTGCATCAGATCACCCTGTCGTTGCCGCCATCGACCGGCACCTGCGCGCCAGTGGTGCAGGCAAAGCCTTCCCCGGCCATCAGAACCGCCAGCCGGGCGACATCCTTGGAACCGACGCTGCGGCCCAGCACATTGTTCTTCTTGTATTCGTCGACGCTGAGCTGATAGCTGCTGGCACGCTGCGCCAACACCTCATCTGTCCACAGCCCGGTATCGAAGACCGCGTTCGGGTGAATGGTGTTGACACGAATGCCTTTGCTGCCCAGTTCCAGCGCTGCCACACGAGCCAGTTGCGCAAGCCCGGCCTTGGCAACCGAGTAGGCGCCAACCCCCGGCCCGGGCGCTGGCACGTTCTTGGAGCCGATGAACACCACGGAGGAATCCAGACCCTGCTCCAGAAACGGGATGCAGGCGCGCAGCATCTTCATATGGGAGCCAAGGTTCAGGCTCATGGACTGTTCCCAGGTCCGCTCGTCCATGTTCTGCAACTGTCGGCTCGGAGGAAAATTGCCCGCATTGCTGACCAGCGCGTCGATACCACCAAAAGCTGCAACGGCTTGCTGCAAGACCTCGGTGATCTGTTGCGCGTCGGTCACGTCGCAGACCAGCCCCAACACCTGAGCGGATTTCCAGGCACTGCTGATCTGTGGATTGATATCCAGCGCCACCACGGCAGCACCCTTGGCGAGGAATGATTCGACACAGGCCTTGCCGATTCCGGACACGGCGCCGGTCACTACCACCACGCGCCCTTCGAATTCGCCGCGCGCCTGTCCACGTTTGAGTTTGGCCTGCTCCAATTCCCAATACTCGATGTCGAACAGGTCCTGATGTGGCAACGCCGTCCAGCCGCCCAACGCTTCGCCCCACTGAATAGCCTTCATGGTGTGGGCAGAGATGTCGGCGACGACTCCCAGACGCTTGGCATCGGGCGCGATGTAGAGCATGCCCTTGTCCTTCCAGACGCCGAAGCGCGGCACGGTGTCGAGACAGGTGTGATGAGCGGAAGAGTGGCGCTGGAAATAGGCCTGGTAATCAGACTGAAACCGCTGGAGCCCTGCCTGTGGGTTCTCGTCAAAAATCGCGGCGAAGACCTTGGTGTGGATGCTGTGGTCGGGCGTCAGCGGACCGCGCGCCGCAATCTCGGCGATGTTTGGCAGCGCCGAATACCCCACGGCCTCAGCGGAACGATCCCAACGCAACTGCACGGGTGAGCCCATCATTGCACTGGCGGCGCGCCGCAGCGTGGCAAGCTGAGCGAAATCGCTGGCCGTTGCCGAATAGGGGGCCTGCGCCAGGATCGCCATGGCACCCTGCTGTTGCAGATAATCTTCGGCCTGACTGACCAGCTCGATCATGCGCTCATAACTGGCGCGGCAATCGTCGTCGAAGGTAATGATGCCGTGATGCAGCAGCACGATCCCACGAAGCCTGCTCCAATCCGCACTGCGGGTCGCCTCATACACCTGACGGGCGAGGATGAAGCCGGGCATGACATACGGCAGGATCAGCACCGTATCCCCATACAGTTGCCGAAGTTTGGCCTCCCCGCCGGGGGTGTTGCTGATGGCCACTACCGCATCAGCGTGCGTGTGGTCGACGTAGCGCCTGGGAATCAGGGCGTGCAGGATAGCTTCCACGGAGGGCGTGGGGGCTGCGGGATCAAGTAACGCAAGCCGCAGCTCGCGCATCATCTCGGTATCCGTGAGAGAAGGCAGATCTGCCAGGCGTTGCAGATAACTCAGGCGCACCGGCGCAAAGCCACCAGCAGCGATTGTCTGCAGGTCCCATCCAGAGCCTTTGACATAAAGGACCTCCTCTGGCTCACCGAAGACATTAGTGACAGTACTCTTGACTGAGGTATTGCCGCCACCGTGCAGCACCAAGTCAGCATTCCGTCCCAGCAAACGAGAGCTATAGACGCGCAACCCCAACTGCGCATCGGCTGCAAAACCGGTGGCCTCGCTTTCATTCCAGAGACTCTGCATAGGGGCACCTCGTGAAGTTGTCCATACCGAAAACGAAAAACGCACCTCGAGAGGTGCGTTTTGGGGTCAAGAAAACTGACTAAAGTTTTTTATATCAGGGTTCTACTATCGAAATACTGGCGATACCGGCCTGTCTTGCTGCATCCATCACCGCCACCAGCGTTTGCACGTTGGAACGATTGTGCGGCTTGACGATCAGGGTAGCGGCGGGGTTTTCCGCCTTGAGACGGTCAATGTTGGAACGCATCTGGCTGAGCAGAATCGGACGCGCTTCGCCATTCAGGATGATATCGTTGTTGGCGCCCAGTTCCACCAGAATATTCTTCTTCTCGTCCTGTTGCTGATCGGGAGGAGGAGCGTCGTTATTCGGAGTGCTCGCTGCATCAATGGCAGTCTCGGAAAGGAATGTCGCGGTGACCACGAAGAAGATCAGAAGGATGAACACCACGTCAAGCATGGGGGTCAGGTCTACGTTACTTTCGTCCATCTTTTTTGTGCTAGCAAGCTTTCTCATTATTCTCTACCTACCTTGAAACCCATGGATCAGAACTGCTGATCACTACTTATTTTTGATGTGCCAACTGATGTACCAACTTAATGTACCAACCGAAACTCAGGCGCAAGTATACCCGATATCGATCTCTCTACAATAGCCAGAACGACACTCCTGAAAGACGACCTTATTTCAGTGAGCCGACAATAAACTTAACGATTTCAGCAAGTTGCTTGACAGGCTTGGCATCGCGGGAATTGACACGCAGGCCATACAAAGTATTCAAAAGCAAATCGGCTGCGAATTCGACAGAAGCACCACTCTTCATTTTGCCGTCCTTTTCTGCATCCTTCAGACGCTTGACCAGCGCCTTGCGGACCACCGCAAAGGAGTTGCGCACGATCTTCTGAATCTCTTTGTCGTAATTGATGCTTTCGCACAGAGAGTTGACCAGCAGACAGCCCATGCTGCGCTGCTTGTTGCTGACGGCCAGCACGGCCAGATCGAAATATTTTTCGATCGCAGCCCAGGGTGCCAGGTCTGCATTATTCAGAGAGGCATCCAGGTCCTTTGCGATCAGCTTGTTGTAGTGATCCAGACAGGCCTTGAAGAAGGTGTCCTTGTCGCCGAAGGAATTGTACAAAGTGCCACGGTTGATGCCGGTAACATCCAACAACTTCTGCACAGAGCTGGCCTCGAAACCTTCACGCCAGAATTGCTCCATCGCATTCGTCAATACATCGTTGTACTCAAACTCAACTGGTCTTGCCATAGTAGATTACTCAGTCCTATCTCGAAATTGGTTTCAAAAACAATCAGCTATCTTGAACGCTGATCTACGGGATCGTTTTCAACGGCGGCGATTGTATTACAGGAAAAGGGTTTTTACATCTATTGATACAAAATAACACAAATTTGTCAGCGCATTGTCATTATTCTGAGAAGCCCCTTTATGGGACGTCAGCCCTTGATACAGGAAAATTAATTAACCAATTGAAATTATATAAGAATTTTAGTAATTTTTGATTAAAAATACACTGAGCCTGTCTTTCGTTCTGGATAGAAGAAAGCACAGTCACTAACAACAAACAAGATAGAACACGCGTTCTATTTTTGTGACGAAGGCCACAGAAACTACCAACCCACAGCCTTGGCGACAATACCAATCAGGCCTCCAAGCACCCCACCCCAGACGACCAGCCAGCCCAGATGCTTCTTGATCATCGCCTGTACTATTTCCTTCACCAGCTGTGGCGTCAGCTCATCGAGACGCCGGTCGACAATATGCTCGACACGGGTGTAGAGCGATTCCTTTCCCGCTCCCGCCTTGGCAATACCTTCGGCAACACTTTCACGAAACGCATCGGTATCGACAACATCCTGAAAGTAGTCACGCATCTTGCGCACAAACGGCTCGCGCAGGGGGTTGAGCGCATCACGCCCGCCAAACATGCCGAGCATGGTCCCGAACGAGGACCCCATGATCACGTCCAGGAGAGACTCGAACGCCTTGTTCAGATCAAGCTTGTCGATCAACTTGAGTATCTCTGCATCCAGGCTGCTCGACAGACTGCCGGTCTCATGCATGAATTTGGCGATGTTCTCCTCACTGAAGAACTGCTGCATGATCATTTTGCGGATGCCGCGCTTGAATTCTTCGAAGTGCAGAGGAACGACTCCTGAGCCATAGAAGCCCGGCACCCGCTCGAACAGCATGTGGATCGCCAGCCAGTTGGTGATACTGCCGGAGAGCGCGAAGGCGCCAACACTGGTGACCCAGGGGGCGATGGGTTCGGGTAGCACCAGACCCAGCAGTACCAGACCCAGGGCCACCAGATTCGTCAACAGACTCATGTCAATTTTCACAGTTCAACAACTCCATCGTGTAGCAACCCACTGAAAGGCCGCGAATAATACGGGAAAGGCGGTCAAGGGTTCAACCGATAGGGAACATCCTCGACAGGCAGCGCTACAGCCTACGGTGCGCCTGCACTGGCATCTTGCGCCGCAGCTCGTGCAACCCGGCAATGTCGATCGAGGCTATGGCAACGCCCTCGCCTTTCTCCACACGCGCCAGCACACGGCCCCAGGGATCGACAATCATCGAGTGTCCATAGGTCTCCCGGGTGGCGTTATGCACACCGCCCTGGTTGGCAGCCAGCACATAGCACTGATTCTCGATCGCGCGTGCACGCAATAGGACTTCCCAGTGCGCCTCGCCCGTGACACGGGTGAAAGCAGACGGCACGGTCAAGAGCTCCGCACCACTTTCCAGCAGGCGACGATACAGCTCGGGAAAGCGCAGGTCATAGCAGATACTCAACCCCACGCGCCCCAGTGGCGTCGGCACACACACCACGGTATCGCCGGGTTCAAAACTACGCGACTCCATATAACGGGCCTGCGGATCATCGACCTCGACATCAAACAGATGCATCTTGTCGTAGCGTGCAACCAGCTCTCCCCGGGGATCATAGACCAGGCTGGCGGGGCGCACGCGACCATCGGCGATGAGGTCTGGAGCAGGAACGCTCAATCCAGACGCTGTGGTGGTCAGAGGCCTCGACTTCATTGGCATCGTGCCCGCGATCAGATGAATTCCGTGCTCCCGAGCCTTTCCAGAAAGAAACTTCTGCAGCAAAGCGCTGGAGTCCCCCTCGATCTCGGCAAACTGGCCGAGCGGCCCGCCATCCAGCACCGCGAAATTTTCCGGCAACAGCACGAGGCTGGCTCCCGCATCTGCTGCCTGATCGATCAGGCGACCAGCAGCCTTGAGATTGGCTTCCACGCTGGCGGTGCTGACCATTTGTACCACTGCTGCCTTGTGATTCATTGCGTCGTTCTGTTCCTATTGTGAAACGGTTGGATTCTGGGGAACGGTCGGCGTCGCTCCCTGAACTGGCTGAGTGGCCGCACCCTGTGCAGCCTCCGAAGGCGTCCCGAAAACCTGATTCAAGCGGGGCTCCAAGCCCTCCCACGGCCCCTGCAATGTGTACTGGGCACTGGTCAGGCTGTCCACCTGATCGCCAAAGATCTGATCAAACAGGAAAACGCCGACCGCGACTTGCCAGTTGATCAGATTGTTGAGCACGGCAATTCCGCTCATCCACGGAATATTGTCACTGACCGGCAACGTGATATACAGGCTGCCGTCGATGGTCTGCTGGACCAGATCGAGCTGCCCGCTAACCTGGAACAGACTGGCCGGACCGATGATCTGCAGACGGTCCTGGATATTGACGATCCCGTTGTTCAGCGTCATGACCCCATTGATTTCCTCGTAAGAAAGACCGCTGCTGAACAAATCATCGCTGAACCGCAGGCGCCGGACCAAGGCGTCGAAATTGATGATGCTGATCAGTTTGAGCGCGCTGTTGGCCGCTCCTGCCCCGCCCTGTTGAAAGCGCCCGTCCTGAATCTTCATGTCCATGTCACCGCTCAGTCCGGTGACTGCGAAGAATACGGGGCTGCCCGGCCAGTCGAGATTGGCATGAAACTCCGCGCTCCTGCTCTCCAGGGTGGGGGCGTAGCCGAAACCACTCAAAACCCCGGCGACATCGCCCGCCTGCAGCACTGTGCTCAGATGGCTGTGATGATTTATCCCATCGAAGCTCCAGAGGAAGCGCGCCTCTTCGCCCTCTCTGCCCGCCTGCAACCCCCGGGCATTCACAATCAGGTCGGTGAACTCGGCGCCACTTTCGGTGGGCTCCAGCGTAAATTGCCAGCTTCCGAAATCCGCCTCTCCACGGCGCACCTCATCCGCCACCAAACGCAACCGAGGCAGGCGCCGTGGATCAAAGGCCTGCAAGGAATCAACTCTTTCCACCGGCCCCGGGGCCAGGAACAGCAGTCTCGACTTTGCAGATTCCTGGCTGTCCGGGCGCTGCACTGCGGTCTGGGCAGACTCCTTCAACAGGCGCTTCAGGTCAATGACGACGCGCGAAGGGTCCGGTGCGGGCAGGCGCAGATGCGTCAGATGAACATCCAGCGGCACACCAAAACGGTAGGGTATGCGCATCTCCCCTGCGACCGTCTCGCTCGCCAGCGACAACAGCCAATCACGCTCTTCACTCGCAATCTGCACGTTGACGTTATCGACGCTCTGACCAAACACCACCGCCTTCCCCAGAGTCACATCAACGGCGTTGATGGCATCACGCAGGCCGGAGAAATTCGCTGCGGCATCCGACGCGGGGCTGGCACCCATGACAGTCGGTGGACGCAGAGCCGCGATCCACTCATCGTAATTGAATCGGGACAGTTGGCCAACCACGTCGATACCCGGCGCATCGGCATCCAGACGACGAATCGTGACGCCCTCGTCGCGCTGCCCGAGAAACACCAGACCATTGCGCATCTGCCCCTGAGCAAGACCGACACTCATTGAACCCAAGGTGCCGAGAGAGACGCCCAGATCCTGACGATCCTCATGAAAATCAATGCTCAGGCTGAGCGGCAACGCGGAATTCGCCGCCTTGCCCAGTGGCTCGGGGTAATCCAGCGTCACACCCCGCAGATCCGAGGAAATTGCCAGGCGTTGCTGCGGCAGCGGAGCGGTGCCGCCGTCGCCCGCAGGCGGCTGAATCACGTCCAACCGAGCCAGGTAGTCAATTTCACCCTCGGCACGGCGCAACAGCCCCTTCACGAACCCACTTTGCCTTGGCCAGTCGCGCAGCGCCTGCATGCCAGTCTTCCCGGTAAGTTCGACGACAGTCGCGGTACCCCGCACCGCATCGGCCTCACTCCTCAGCGCGACAGACACCGGACGCTCAAAGAGGGTCGCACTCAATGCCTCACCCTGCAGGCCAGTCTGGGTATTGAAGCGCAGTTGCCCTTCCAGCTGTGAAAAATTCAGATCGAATTCCGGCATGAACAGGGAATTGTCGAGCAGCTCCAGACTGACATCGACCTGAGGGATGATATCCGTCTGGCCCAGCGGGATCCGCAGCTCCAGATTCAGCCCGACCTCCCCCTTGGCCTGCCAGCTGGCGAGATAACTTCCAAAACCACGCGTCACCGGCGTCTCCTGCAGGTAGCGAAGCCCCTGTTGCGCCAGCCCTCTGCCCCGCCCACTCACGCTGAGCCAGTTGCCGACATCATCGGGCCCGGGCCGGATGGAGGCCGTGGTCGCATCAAAACCGATATCCAGGGATTCACCGGACTGTATCTGGATATCGACATTGCGATCACTGATCACCACATGCCCAAGCAGATTTTCCAGTGCTGGCCACTGCGAATCGAAAAGCAACGTGCCACCGTCGACGTTGTAATACATCTGCAGAGTCTTCTCCTCGGGGGTCGAACCCGGCAGGACCGAACCCCGGTAGATCACCCCGCTCTGCGTGGCGTTGCCGCCCAGGATTGCACCGTCCAGCCAATTCATCACGTTGCGCAAATTGTCCTGCACGGCCGGCCCTCGGGGCAGGTACAGCGACTTCTTGCTGACATCCGCTTGCAGAGCACCGACCATCAACTCCAAAGTGGAAGTCAGCTCGTCGGCAGCTGTCCTGCGAAATTCAGTGGCGAACTGCGCGCGGCCATCAATCATGTCGGACCGCGCCACGATGGTGCTGCTGGCCAGCCGCAGGTGCTGCCCGTCTGACATATCCAAAGAGAAATTCACGCGACCGTTCACATAGTCGTAAGCCCAGGTGTCATTGAACAACTGAGGCAGCTGGATCATGAAGCGCGACGAATCCACCTCTACCATGCCGGCGAGCTTGCGAGCAGCCGCATCGAAGGTGAGCTGCGCATAGCCATCGACACCCCACAGCGCGGGGGCAGCTCCTCGATCACTGAAACTGACGTCATCAAGATTGGCGGACATGGTCAACTTTCCGCCCGTTTCCTGCGCAGTCATTTCTGGAACTTGCGGTTGCACCGACCACAACAAATCCAGATTGCGTAGTTCGCCACGGGGATTGTGCTCGGAAAGCGGAGTGTCGGTCGCAGGATCGAGCACATCGAGCTGGCTGATAAGCCCCGTCGCAATGCCCAGATTGAAGGAGTCAGCCAACAATTGCATAGAGTCTTCCGGGGAGTAGGAGACATACAAATCGCTCTCGCGCCAACGCAGCGAGTCCCACTGAAAACTCAGATCGTTCAGCCATAGTTCCCACGAGTGGGTTGACTGATCGGAAGAGTTCGTCCCAGAGTTGCGGCGCACGAAAAATTGCGTCTCGACGCTGGTGAGGGCGACAGTGTTGGGTTCGACGCCCGTCGGTCGCTGTATCGGGCTCAGCACCACCCGTCCCAGACGGGCATCACCCTGCACCGTGTCTAGTACCCCATCGTTGAATTGCAGCCACAACTCGGCGCCACCGTCGAGCGTCTGCAGATCGAGCGCGTCGGCATAGCGCCCGGCAACCAGGTCCGAATAATCATCTTGCGGAACTCGCACGTAGACTTCACCAGACAGCGTCTTGACACTGTTGCCCGACAATTCGGCGGCAATGCTCAGCGTGGAGTCAGACGTCCCTTGCAGAATGTCCAGGTAGAGAAAATGCTGAGCGCCACGATTGCGCATCTGCAGATGGCTGCGCTCGAACACCGCCCTGCGTCCATCACAGCGCTGTACGGTGAACGTCACATTGCTGAGGCTCAACTCTTGAAAGCGGGAAACCATCTCCAACAGCTGGTCCGGCGTCGGCCCGGGAGCTGCCGACATGGCAAAGCCCTGCAACTGCCAGCGCCCATCGTCCAGTTCGACGACGGTAAACTCAGGCCCCTGCAGATCCACGTTATGCAATACCACTTGTCTGGCGAACACGCTGGCCAGTACATCCACTTCAAGGGAGAGTGTATCAATCAGCAGCGCGTGGCCGGAATCAAGGCGTGACAAAGGGGAGATGAGGACTTGTTGCAGAGAGAGTAGCGGGTTGAGGCCATTCCAGCTGCCACTCAACGACCCGATGCGGACCTGCTGGCCGATTGCCGCTTCGAGCCGGGATTCAACGTCGGCGCGATAATTGACTGCGTAGGGCAGCAGTTGCCGCCCCAGACTGACATAGACAGCCAGCAGCAACAGCATCACCACGCAAGTGGTCAGCAGCGACGAAAGCGTCTTTTTCAGCAGGTTGGCTATCATTGTGGCTTAAGGTGCTAACTTTCACGGGCGATTCACGGGTTGGCGTTAAAATAACACCACGTCGAACTGCTCCTGAGTATACATGGGTTCCACCTCAAACCTGATCGTCTTGCCGATTAATTCTTCCAGATCGGCAAGGGTGCTGGACTCTTCATCCAGCAATCTGTCGACGACATCCTGCGATGCCATGACAAGAATGACATCGTTCTCATAGACTCTCGCAACCCGCAGGATTTCTCGGAAAATTTCGTAACAAATGGTCTCCGCCGTTTTCTGTCGACCGCGCCCCTTGCAAACAACACATTCGCTGCACAGCGACTGTTCGAGACTCTCGCGCGTACGCTTGCGCGTCATTTCCACCAGGCCGAGTTCGGACATGCCGGTAATCATGGTGCGCGCATGATCCTTCTCCAGCGCCTTGGCGAGCGTCCGCAGCACCTGTCGCTGATGTTCCGGATCCACCATGTCGATGAAATCCAGAATTATGATTCCACCAAGATTGCGCACCCGCAATTGCCTCGCGATGGAAGTGGCCGCCTCGAGATTGGTCTTGAGCACCGTCTCCGCGTGATTCTTGCTGCCGAGATAAGCGCCAGTATTGACATCTACTGTGGTCATAGCCTCAGTCTGATCGATAACGAGATCACCGCCGGACTTGAGCTTGACCTGACGTCCCAGCGCCTTGTTGATCTCGTCGTCGATGCCGTAGAGGTCGAACACTGGACGCTCGCCGGTATACAACTCCAGTTTGTTGCTGAAATCGGGAATGAAATCCTCAATGAAGCGCGCAATTTCCTCATACGCGGATTGCGTATCGACACGGATTTTCTCGATGTGCGGCGTAATCAGGTCGCGCATCGCGCGCATGTACAAAGGCACATCCCGGTGCAGGACTCGCACCTCGCGATTTTCGCCAATGCGACGTTCCACGGCACTCCAGAGTTTCTTCAGGAAACGGATGTCTTCAATGAAATCCTCGGCGCTGCAACCTTCGGCGGCGGTGCGGATAATGAAGCCTCCCTGCCCCTGCATGTCCTCCTGCGCAATGCACTCGTCGAGAGCCGTCAGCAGACGCGCACGCTCCTCCTCATCTTCGAGACGCTGAGAGATGCCCATGTGCGGACTGCGCGGGAGATACACCAGATGTCTGGAGGGCAGTGTCAGGTGAGTGGTCAATCTGGCACCCTTGGTGCTGATGGGATCCTTGGCTACCTGCACCACAATCATCTGACCTTCGCGAACCAGATTCTGGATCGGGGGCGGCGGGTCCTCCCGTACCTCGAAGCCATTCGGACCAACCGGGGCGATATCGGCATTGTGAATGAATGCCGCGCGCTCCAGTCCGATGTCGACAAACGCGGCCTCCATGCCGGGCATCACCCTGACGATCTTGCCCAGATAGATATCACCAACATGCCCCTTGCTGTGAGGACGCTCGATGAATATTTCCTGCAGCAGCCCGTTTTCTATCAGCGCCACCCGCGTCTCCATGGGTGTCACGTTGATGAGGATTTCTTCACTCATTGACGAGCGCTCCTTCTGCTGCAGCGGACAGGCCAGTGCGTACCCCGAAAATCGCCAGCAGTTCGGCTGTTTCATAGAGTGGCAAGCCCACCACCCCGGTGTAACTGCCAGTCATCGCACTGATAAACAACGCCCCCAGCCCTTGAATGGCGTAGGCGCCGGCCTTGCCTTGCGGTTCGCCGCCGGACCAGTAGCGCTCGCAGTCCTGAGCAGACAACTGCCTGAAGGTGACGGTGGTGGTGGACATGCGCACTTCCTGACGCTGTAAATCGCACAGCGCCACGGCCGAATAGACGCGGTGTTCGCGACCGCTGAGCAACTGCCACATCCTGAACGCATCCGCCTTGTCGAGCGGTTTGCCCAGGATGTGGTCATCACAGACCACGATGGTGTCGGCGCCCAATACCGGCCAGAGTTGGTGTTGCGCGTTTGACTGACGGGAATGGGAATTGACAACAGACAGGGCCTTTTCGAGCGCCAGCCGCTGCACGAGGGCAGTGGCAGGTTCATGCGGGTGAGCTTCCTCACTCACGGTGTGATCGGCGATTTCGTAGCGCACGCCGATCTGTTCCAGCAATTCCCTGCGGCGCGGTGAGGCCGAGGCCAAAACGACCCCTGTAAATCGGTCTGACATAACATACCTTCTGCAAGCGGAAACTGTCCTTACTGACGCGCTGGCTTATTTGACACTGAAACCGCGCCGCATCTGCCTCAGCAACAGGAAGAGCCATGGCCAGATGAAAGCGCTGGACAACGCCCCCAGCAGAAACAGCAGATTGGTGTTCACCGCCTGCTCGGCGGCGATTTTCATCCAGTGCGTCATCATCAGATGCAAGCCGATCAGAGCCAGTACCACGCCGCTCTGCTGCACCGATGAAAACATCCTCAGGCGCTGATGCAGACTCAGTGTGATGTAAGCGATGATGGCAAATGCGAGAGCGTTCAAGCCAAGCAGCGAGCCATCCATAATATCCATCAGCAGACCGGCGACCCAGGCAAAGCCAATACCGACGCGGTAAGGAAGAGCCATTCCCCAATAGATGAGCACCATGACCACCCATTGCGGTCGGTAATTCATGGCCCATTCCGGGAACGGCACGATAGCGAGCAGATAGGCTACCAGAAAAGTCAGGATCACCACCCAGAAGGCATTGGCGCGTGGTTCCATTTCTATTCCTGTCCTGTGGCTGCGGGAGGGGGGCCAACAAACTGGTCCGTTGCCACCCAGGCGGGCGCAGCGCTGTTCTGCAACTGGGCATCTATATCGTTCTGGGCCAGATCCAGGAGCATGACATGGCGGGTTCGATCCATCTGCGCGAGGGGTCTGGCTTTGATCGTGGCGAAGGGTTGCCCGCGGTCATGCACCACGCTCGTCACCTGAGCGACCGGGTAATCCTTGGGGAAACGCTGCCCAAGGCCGGAGCTGACCAGCAGGTCGCCCACCACGATATCCGAGGTATCGGGCACGTATTCGAGCTCCAGTTCGGGAATTTCGCTGCGACTGCCACGAGCAATCACACGTTCACCGCTGCGGTTGACCTGAACGGGCGTGCCATGCCGGGAATCGGTGATCAACATGACCCAGCTGGTGAAGGGCAGCACTTCAACTACCTGCCCCATCAACCCGTGGGCATCCAGCAGCGCTTGTCCGAGTTCGACGCCATGCTGCTCGCCGCGATTGATGAGCACGCGCCGAGACCCGGGGTCAGAGGAAATGTTGATGATTTCGGCGGTCAGAATGTTGCCACTGACAGCGGCCGAGGCTTCCTGTAATGCGCGCAGACGGCTGTTTTCCGTGGCCAGACCGGCTACCAGCTGCAATTCCCGCTGTGCGAACAGCAGCTCTTCACGCAGGCGGGCGTTCTCCTCGATGAGATCACCGTGGGAGACAAACACATCGTCGATCCAGTAAGAGACGCGAGTGGGAATATCGGCAACCCAGTAGACCGGGGCCGTCAGGAAGCCAAGGCTGTAGCGAACTCTGTCAAGATAGTCGAAGCGGCTATCAACGAACATGACAGCCACCGAAAGGACGACGAACGCAGCGACGCGGTATTCCAGCGATACGCCTTTGATGAATAGAGTCTTGATGTTGAAACCTCTAACGGGTTATTCAATGGTCAACGAATCCATGTCACTCAGGTCCATCAATTCCATTGCTTTACCACCTCCCCTCGCCACGCAGGTCAACGGATCCTCTGCCACGATGACGGGCAAACCCGTCTCCTCAGACAGCAGTTTGTCCAGATCCTTGAGTAGCGCTCCACCACCGGTCAACACCATGCCACTCTCGGCAATGTCAGAGGCCAGTTCGGGCGGAGATTGTTCCAGAGCACTCTTCACCGCCTGCACGATGGCAGACAGAGTTTCCTGGAGAGCTTCCAGAATTTCATCACTGTTCAACGTGAAACTGCGCGGCACGCCTTCGGCCAGGTTGCGACCACGCACATCAATCTCGCGCAGCACTCCGGAAGACGGGAACGCACAACCGATTTCCTTCTTGATGCGCTCGGCCGTGGCATCGCCGATCAGACTGCCGTAGTTCCTGCGCACGTGAGTAATGATGGCCTCGTCGAAGCGATCACCACCCACACGAACAGACTCCGCATAGACGATGCCGTTCAGGGAAATAATGGCGATCTCAGTGGTTCCGCCACCGATGTCCACCACCATGGAGCCACTGGCCTTGTCGACCGGCAGTCCTGCTCCGATAGCGGCTGCCATAGGCTCTTCCATTAGCCGGACCTCGCGGGCTCCGGCACTGACTACGGATTCACGAATGGCGCGACGCTCCACCTGAGTGGACTTGCATGGCACACACACCAGAACGCGGGGGCTGGGCGGGAAGAAACTGTTTTCGTGAACTTTGCTGATGAAGTGCTGCAGCATTTTCTCGGTCACCTGAAAGTCGGCAATTACGCCGTCCTTCATGGGACGAATGGCGGTGATATTGCCTGGAGTCCTGCCCAGCATACGCTTGGCATCGGTACCCACCGCAGTGACCACTTTCTGGCCGTTGTGAGTCCGAATGGCCACCACTGATGGCTCATTCAAAACAATGCCCTGGCCACGCACATAGATCAACGTGTTGGCGGTACCCAGGTCTATCGCGAGATCATTGGAGAACATTCCCCGGAATTTTTTAAACATCGACGTTTGGTTAACCTCAAAATAGGAACCCCCCTGGCCTCAGGGCAAGCAGCTGACCATAGACTTGAAACAAGTATTCAGCTGACGCGCTTGATTTCGTGCAAGGGGTTGGATAAATCGGTGGAAGCGCGCGGCAGGCTGGTTATTTGCCGGCAATTCCTGAAACTGTTGCCCTAGACCGGTGTCTTTCCCGTATAATCACGGCTTCTCCGGCGAATAGACACGCACTCTAACAACGGCAAGGATAGAGGGCAATAGTCAGCTTTGATAAATGCCAAAAAACGGGCATTGCCGCACAAATCAGGGCCGGAACCCTTGTTGACAAGACTCGTGACTGCACTTGCGTATTTGGAGATTGTGAATGGCTTTAGAGAAATCAGACGTCGAAAAAATAGCCCATCTGGCACGTCTGCATATTGACGCTACCGAAGCGCAGGAAGTGGCCAACCGCATTTCCTCCATCCTCGACCTGATCAACCAGATGCAGAGTGTTGAGACCCGCAATGTCGCCCCCCTTGCACACCCATTCGATGCAGTGCAAAGACTGCGCCCGGATGTCGTCACGGAAAAAAATGAGCGCGAGTATCTGCAAAAAATTGCGCCCTCTGTTCAGAACGGTCTCTACCTGGTGCCTAAAGTCATTGAGTAAAGCTCATTGAATAACAGCCCCGGCACCTGACCGTATTTCGGATCAACAAGCACCACTACCAAGAATCACTACATCCAGATCAAGGACACACAAGCATGTCTCGCAGAACAGTCGCCGAACTCTCGCGCTCGCTGGCCCGAGGAGAATTTTCCAGCACGGAACTGACCCGTGACTATCTCAGCCGCATCAAGCAGTTCAATGGCGTCTACAACGCTTACATCACAGTCACCGAAGAGCTGGCACTGGCGCAGGCTACGGCGGCAGATCAGCGCAGGGCGCGCGGCGAACACGGCCCGCTCACCGGCATCCCCATCGCCCACAAGGACATCTTCTGCGTGCAGGATGTGCGCACCACATGCGCTTCGAAGATGCTGTCGAATTTCATCTCTCCGTATAACGCCACCGTCGTCGAACGTCTGAATGCTGCGGGCACGGTGACGCTTGGTAAAACCAATATGGACGAGTTCGCCATGGGCTCCTCCAATGAGACCAGTTTCTTCGGCCCGGTCCGCAACCCGTGGGACCCCGAGCGAGTTCCCGGCGGTTCTTCAGGTGGCTCTGCCGCCGCAGTCGCTGCAGATTTGTGCGCCATCGCCACAGGTACTGATACGGGCGGCTCCATCCGTCAGCCAGCGGCATTCTGCGGCATCACCGGATTCAAGCCGAGTTATGGCCGCATCTCCCGCTGGGGCATGATCGCCTTCGCATCGAGCCTCGACCAGGCCGGCCCCATCAGCAAAAGTGCAGAAGATGCCGCGCTGATGATGAACGCAATTGCTGGACCGGACAGCAAGGACTCCACCTGCGTGGAGGTCGCCGCACCGGACTACATGGCAACGCTGAACGATTCTCTGCAGGGACTGCGCATCGGCGTGCCGCGTCAGCATCTGGCAGAAGGTCTCGGCGCCGAGGTGGAATCCGCGCTGCAAGCAGCACTGAAAGTTTTCGAGAGCCTCGGTGCTACCATCAAGGAAGTCGATCTGCCGAACAGCCATCTGTCAGTTTCCGCTTACTACGTCATCGCCCCTGCCGAGGCCTCCGCGAATCTGTCGCGCTTCGACGGCGTCCGTTATGGCTATCGCTGTGCCGAGCCGGTCAATCTGGAGGACATGTACAAACGCAGCCGCAGCGAAGGTTTCGGCAGCGAGGTCAAACGCCGCATCATGATCGGCACCTATGCGCTGTCAGCTGGGTTCTACGACGCCTACTACATCAAGGCGCAGCAGATCCGCCGCCTGATCAAGCAGGATTTCGACAATGCCTTCAAGGACGTGGATGTCATCATCGGGCCTACCACACCCCATACGGCCTTCAAGCTGGGCGAAAAGAACAGCGATCCGGTGACCATGTATCTGGAAGACATTTACACCATCGCGGTCAATCTGGCCGGACTGCCGGGCATGTCCATCCCGGCGGGCCTGCACACTCACTTGAACAAGCGCCTGCCCATCGGCATTCAACTGGTCGGCAAGGACTTCGACGAAGCGCGCCTGCTCAACGTCGCTCATCAGTATCAGCAAAACACGGACTGGCATCTGCAAAGGCCGGAGGTATAAGTCATGGTCTGGGAAACAGTCATCGGTCTCGAAGTACACGTCCAGCTGGACACCAAGAGCAAACTCTTCTCCGGCAGCAGCACCACGTTCGGTGCCGAGCCCAACACGCAAGCCGGCATCTATGATCTCGCCATGCCGGGCACACTGCCGGTCTTCAACGAAGCGGTGCTGCGCATGGCGGTGAAATTTGGTCTGGCCATCGACGCCGAGATCGGCCGCCGTTCGGTCTTCGACCGCAAGAACTATTTCTATCCGGACCTGCCGAAGGGCTATCAGGTCACTCAGCTCGCCTTCCCCACCGTGGGCAAAGGCAGCCTGCAGATCACACTTGAAGACGGCAGCGAGAAAGTCATCGGCATCACGCGTGCGCACATCGAGGAAGATGCGGGCAAGTCGCTGCACGAAGACTTCCAGGGCCTGACTGGTATCGACCTGAACCGTGCGGGCACCGCCTTGCTGGAGATCGTCTCCGAGCCGGAGCTGCGCAATGCGAAAGAGGCTGTGGCGTATCTGAAGAAACTGCACGCCATCATCCTTTACCTCGGCATCTCTGACGGCAACATGGCGCAGGGCTCCATGCGCTGCGACGCCAACGTCTCCGTACGCCAGCTGGGCGCGAAAGAGTTCGGCACCCGCACCGAGATAAAGAACATCAACTCCTTCCGTTTCGTGGAAAGAGCCATCAATCATGAAGTGCAACGCCAGATCGAGATCATTGAAGATGGCGGCCGCATCATTCAGGAAACCCGCCTGTACGATGCGGACAAGGACGAGACCCGCTCCATGCGCAGCAAGGAAGTGGCGAACGACTACCGCTATTTCCCGGAGCCAGACCTGCTGCCAGTGGTCATCGATGAAGCCTACATCGAGTCCGTGCGCGCCGAGCTGCCGGAGTTGCCGAACGCCAAGCGCGCCCGCTTCGTGAGCCAGTATGGGCTCAGCGACTATGACGCGGGCGTGCTCGCCAGCAGCCGCGAGATGGCCAATTTCTACGAGGAAGTGGTGAAGATCTGTGGCGACGCCAAACTCTCCGCCAATTGGGTGACTGTCGACCTGCAGGGGCTGCTGAACAAGAGCGATCTGGATATCAGCCAGTCCCCCGTGAGTGCGGCCCGCCTCGGCGCCCTCATCGGCCGCATCAAGGACCAGACCATTTCCAGCAAGATAGCCAAGACCGTGTTCGAGGCGATGCTCGGCAACGAGCAGTCCGTCGACGAGATCATCGAGAGTCAGGGACTGAAGCAGGTCACCGACTCTGGTGCCATCGAAAAGCTGGTGGATGAGGTAATCGCCGCGAATCCCGAGCAGGTCGCCCAGTATCGTGCCGGCAAGGAGAAAGTATTCGCGTTCTTTATCGGTCAGGCGATGAAGGTGTCGAAAGGCAAAGCCAACCCCGACCAACTCAATGCCCTGTTGCTGCAGAAGCTCAAAGGCTGAACCCACCGAATTGCTATAAATACTGTCGAGTCAAACTCTCATGATTCAAGAAAAGAAAACCGGCGCGGCACGTACGCAGCCCGCCGTCACGGACGAATTCTGGACAGATGAACGCGTGCAGAGTTTCCTGGAGATGCAGCCGCCCGAGGGAATGCCGACAGACTACAACGTCTTGTTGAAAGCTTATCGTGGCATGCTGCCCGATACTTTCGAGCGCTTCATCAATTACTTCATCGATGCTGGCCGCGACATCAATGTGCGCCTTGAAGATGGCAGCACCTTTCTCGATCACGTCTCACGACACAGAAAGTCTGTGGAATATGCGCGCCTGCTGGAAGAAGCGGGAGCAACGAGATCCCGTCCCGCATAACCCTGTGGGAGCTTGCCTGCAAGCGATTGCGTGTTAACGGCGATATTCACCCCAGAATCAATCGCTTGCAGGCAAGCTCCCACAAAAATCATCAGCGGCGCGGGCGACCACGACCGCTGTCTGATCGACCACGGTCTCCACCCCTGCTGTCTCCAGTCTTCGGCGGCGCCGTGAAACGCGTCGGCCTTGTGAACGGAGGTGGAGGCGTCAGCAGCATGTCATCGGGGCGGATGCAGGCCAGTTTGTGACCCAGCTTCTCCTCGATGTTGGGTAGTAGGAACGAGTCTTCCTCGCACGCGAAACTGATCGAGGTTCCTACATTGCCAGCACGGCCAGTGCGGCCAATGCGATGCACATAGTCTTCCGCCTCTTCGGGAAGACTGTAATTGATCACATGCGTCACGTCGTCGATGTGCAGGCCACGTCCCGCCACATCTGTCGCCACCAGCACCTGCAGCTTGCCTTCCCGGAAGGCTTCCAGAGTCTGCACCCGTTTGTTCTGTGCTACCTCACCTGAGAGCAGCCCGCAATTGATGCCGTTGCGATAGAGGTTATCGGCCAGTTTGCGCACCTGATCGCGACGGTTGTTGAAGACGATGATCTTGTCCGCACCGGCCGAATTGATGATGTTGTACAGCAGCTTGTACTTGTCCTCGCTGGTCACCAGATAGACGATCTGATCGATCGTGTCCGTGGCCACCTGCGTGGGCTCGATCTCGATCATGATCGGGTCCATCGCCCAGCGCTTGGTCAGTTCCAGAATTTCCGGCGTGAAGGTAGCGCTGAACAGCAGCGTCTGACGACACTCTTTCGCTGGCGTACGGGCAACCACAGCACGCACCTGAGGAATGAAGCCCATGTCGAGCATGCGGTCTGCCTCGTCGATCACCATCAGCTCGACCAGCCCGAGATACAGCTGATCATTCTGCACGAAGTCGATCAGGCGGCCGGGCGTTGCCACGACAATGTCCACCGGGCGGCGGTCAACCGCACGCAGTTGCTTCTGATAATCCTCACCACCTACCAGCGTCACGATGTGCAGATCAGAGTATTTGCAGAGATTCTGCGCGTCGTTGGCGATCTGAATCACCAGTTCGCGGGTCGGCGCAATGATGAGCGCGCGCGGCTCACCGATATAACGCTGTTCTTGCACGGGATTAGTGAGCAGGTCATTGATGATCGTGATCAGGAAGGCGGCCGTCTTGCCTGTGCCTGTCTGTGCCCTTCCGGTGACGTCGTGTCCCTGGAGGGTAAATTTCAGGCTCTCTGCCTGGATGGGGGTGCAATACTGGAATCCGAGATCTGCTATCGCCTTTCTGAGTGGGTCAACCAGATCAAAGGCTGCAAATTTCAGCCTCTGGTCGCTTATTTCATTATCCATAGGGAACTACGCCGCTGGCCTTGGGCCTGTTGAAAATACCCTCGCAAGGGTTCCTGTCAGTTCTGAATTTACTTATAAATCTGTCACTTATATGTCGTTGCGCTGAACGCGCAGGAATCATAGCTGCCAAGCGCCGGAACATCAATAGTGGCCACTCACCTGATCAGCCTTCGCCGGGCCTGCAATCGACTCTCCTTCAAACCTCGGATAACCCACCAAACGCAGCTAGAAGTGACTTCATGAGACGCGACACCTCCAGGCTCATGATCGCGAAATCCTGATCGAACTGCTGCGCCTCGCTCTCCGCATCCGCGTCCTGTGCCCGCTCCAGAATCATGTCTTCGAACTTCAGGCGCGTGACCGTCAGGTCTGCGGAAATCACACAGCTCAGCGTGTCATTCCAGAGCACTCCCAGCTTCTTCACCTGTTTGCCCGCCAGCAGATGCGCCTTGATCTCGTCGCTGCCCAGATCCTGCCCCTTGCAGCGGATCACATTGCTGTCTTCCAGCGGATTGAACAGCTCGCAGTCCTGATTGATGACGAACTGCTCGGTGGCCTTCTGCTTCTCCAGCCAGCGGGTCATGATATCGCACGGCGCATGCTGCACATCGGGCAATGCGATGGGCAGAGAACCGATACTGTCCCGTAGCAACGTGGCCAGGTCTTCTGCCACACTGGCGCTACTGGTGTTGATGATCAGGAGATTGTCCTGCAGCGCCAGATACGCATGAATTCTGCGCGTGCGGGAAAACGCTCTGGGCAACAGAGCAGCGATGACATCATCCTTGAGCTGAGCCTTCTCTTTACGGCTGATCTTGCGGGCCTGCTTCTGCTCGATCTCGGCAACCTTTTCGGCCAGCGCATCGTTGACGACCGAGGCCGGCAGCAGCTTCTCGTCCTTGCGCGCGCAAAACATGATGCAATCGCCAACAGCATGTGTGAGCGCTTCATGGTCGCCCCCGATGGGGCTCACCCAACCCGTGCGCGTGCGGTCAAAAGTGGTGCCGGAGCGAAAGGCGTGCTCCGCGAGCTTTTCTTCGAGAGCCTCAGCGCTCAGATCAAAAGGGGCAGTGAAGCGATAGAAGCGGATATTCTTGAACCACATGGGGAGTTTCCAGAAATTGTCAGTGTCGGCGCGGCCATCAAAGCTGATGGCGCAAAGTCAGGGGCGCGATTCTAGACCAACGTCGTCATCACTCCTAGCTCTGCCTTGCGTGAATTGCCCCCCCAGGTGGATCAGATTACGTCTTAAACTCAGACCAAGCGATTCTGAATACGAAGCCTTTGGAATCCAGCCATATTTTGTACGCTATACGGTAGACATCCTCTCGCCTTGAAACTCTAATACTCCGCACAATCCTGGCAGCGTCGGCCAGGCAGAAACGTCATATAAATAAAAATAAGCGAGCACGCCCTTGTTGAGAACCACCCCTGTCTTGATAGCCAGCATCCTTTTATCACTCTCATCATCAATCAGCCATTCCCAAAACACCTCTGAAGAAAATGCTTCAGTCACCTATCCGGCCAGCTATTTTGCAGAGTTCGGTGCTGTCTCCGTCAACGACATGTTGAATCGTATCCCCGGAATCGCATTGGCGCTCGACGGCAACCAGATTCCCAGCACCGGAAACAACAACAATCGCGGGCTGGGCGGGGAAAGCCAGATCCTCATCAATGGCAAACGCATGGCAGGCAAGGCCAACGAAACCCGCACGCAGCTTGATCGCATCCCCGCCAGCCAGGTGAGCCACATCGAAATCATTCGCGGCACGTCGGGTGATCTCGACGTCCGCAACAGTGGCCAGCTCGTCAATATCGTCCTGCTGGAAACCCAGTCCACGTCGAGTGTCTCCGTCGAGGGCGGAGCGGCCTACTATCACGATGGCACTACCGACCCCATCGGGTCATTGTCCTACAGCGGCCAAACCGGTCAGTTGCAGTATCTCATTGGTGGCACCGTCAGTTCGGCATATGAATGGCAGGAGAGTTCAGAACTCAGCGTGCTCGCCAACGGGACTCTCAATGAGACCCGAGCCTTCGATCGCCAGAGAGAACAAACCAACTACTCCTTGAACTCGAACCTGGTCTACCAATTGTCAGCCTCCGACCGGGTGTCTTTGAATGCACTGTACGGCGAGAATAATCCACCCGCCACTTTGCTGCGAACAATCACCGATCTGAAAACGTCGCCCCAGAAGGTTCTGATCGAACGCGAGGACCTGCCGGCCACCGCAGACAATTGGGAGGTGGGAGGAGACTACGAACACACTTTCGATGACGGCGCCAAGTACAAGGTGCTGTTGATCGTCAATGAAAAGAACAACGATAGCGTTCGCGAACGCTATGTGTCTGCAGGAATCGGCCAACCCGAGACGAAAAATCTGTTCCTCGCCACTGACAGTCGCTATAGAGAGCGCATTACCCGGACTTCCTATTCCTGGAGTCTGTCTGAGGGGCAAGCACTGGAACTTGGCTTCGAGGGCGCACAAACCATTCAGAACTCCGCACTGAGACTGGGCTCCAGAACCTCTACTGCCCCCTCCGCCGACCACGGGGGCCTGTCACCCGTGCTTGTTCCCAATGCCATTTCTCAGGTGGAGGAGATTCGCTATGAAGGTTTTGCTGTCCATAACTGGCAGCTCAATCCCCGCATGTCACTCGAAAGCAGCCTGCTGTATGAAGTGTCGGAAATTGCGCAGACTGGCGACATCAACAAGAAACGAGACTTTGATTTTCTAAAGCCGAAACTGGATTTCCGCTTTGATATCAGCCGCAGTTTTCAATTACGTATGTCTGCAGAAAAGGATGTGTCGCAGCTGAGTTTTGCTGACTTTTCAGCCAGCGTGAATGCACAGGATGAAGACCAGGACACCATGACTGGCAACCCATCGCTGGAGCAGGAACAAACCTGGCGCTACAACCTCAATCTCGACTACCGACTCCCCAATGACAGCGGCGTGCTCAACTCCCGCTTGTTCTACTACGACGTTCGCAATTCCATCGGCCGGATCGACATCTCTCCAAACAGCAAAACGCTGCTAAGCACCAACGGCAATGTCGGCGATGGCAAGATATTCGGACTGTATCTGAATGCCAGTATTCGGCTGGGGTTTCTGAACCTTCCCGGTGCAGTGCTCACAGCAGGACTGAATCTGGAGGATGCGTATATCTATGACCCTCTGATCGCGAAGAAGCGCACGATTATTCCCATCGACCGAGGCAGTTTCCGCATTGGCTTCCGCCACGACGTGTCAGCGTTGAATCTCAGCTACGGCATGAGTTATCAGGATGGCATTGGCGAGGTGGGTGGCACTGGTGGCAATCGTGTGCGCTATGACATTGATAACGTGCTGTTCTACGGCATCGGCAAGGTCCGCACGGACCTGGTGGCTTTTGTCGAAAAAGTCGGTTACCGCAATATCACTTTCAGACTCGAAGTGAACAATGCCCTGGACTCGGAAAGATGCTTTGAAAGGAAGCGCTACAACGGGCACATACGCAACCGTGATCTGCGGGAAATCGAGTACAGCTGCACAACCACCGGGCCGCAGGTTCTGCTGAAGGTCAAATCGACATTCTAGCGCGCACTCATGGAGCAAACCGCGCACTCAGGGTCACGCGGCAGCCGCATTTCCCGCCATTGCATGGTCCGGGCATCCAGCAGCAACAGGCGGCCAGTCAACGACTTGCCAACACCGGAGATCATCTTGATAGCCTCCATCGCCTGCACCGAGCCGATGATGCCGACGACTGGTGCCATGACACCATTGCGGGAGCAGGTTGCCTGCTCATCATCGCCGAAACGATACAGACACTGATAACAGGGGCTGCTCTCTTCCCTGCTGTCGAAAACCGCCACCTGCCCCTCCATGCGGATGGCCGCGCCGGAGACCAGAGGCACACGGTGCCGCACGCAGGCCTTGTTCAGAGCGAAGCGCGTCGTGAAGTTGTCACAGGCATCGACCACCAGCGTGGCCGTCGGCACCAGTGCATCGAGGTCCTCGTCCGTGAGTCGTTTCTGCAGGGGAGTGATGCGTACATCAGGGTTGAGATTGCGCAGTGTCTCCTGCGCCGACAGAACTTTGGCCTGCCCCAGGGATTGTTGCCCGTGGGCAATCTGGCGCTGCAGATTGGTGATTTCCACCGTGTCGTCATCGGCGATAATGAGATGCCCGACGCCCGCAGCCGCGAGATACATCGCCGCAGGGCACCCAAGGCCGCCCATGCCAACTATCAGCACTGTGGCATCCAGCAACTTCTGCTGCCCGGCAACATCCATTTCCGGCAGCATGATCTGGCGGCTGTAGCGAAGCAGTTCCTCGTCCCGCATATCATCATCCTGTCTGTCATGAACCTGGCTGTCATCGTTCGGGTGGTTGCGCCGCACTCAGCTATTCTGGGCGGGATTCCACTTCAGCCACTCTTCAGTGAAATAACCCACGCACTGATTGGCAACCAGCTCTTCGTCGAATTGATCCTGTGACACAGTGGCAATCTTGCCATTTTCCCAGAGCAGCGCGTGTACGCCGACTGGCGTGTTCCCCCAGTATTCCACTCGCGACGTGTAAGCCACCATATCTCCGGCGACGGTTGCCTGCACTCTGCAGATCAATGAGTCGCGAGCGGCCACGCGGCGGTACACGCCTGCCGACTCCAGGCCTGCCTCGAAAAGCTTCTGCATGTTCAGTCGAAACTCCTTGGGGTCGCCTGCCAATCCTACCCAATCGGTGACCTCGGCATAGACATCAAACTGCGTGATGCCATCCAGCGCCAGGCCATTCCCACGCGGATATACCTGTGCCTGGGAATGCCCGGACACAACAACAGACAACAACAAGCTAAAAAGCACGGCGCAGCGGTGGGTATTCAAAATCGTCACTTCAGGTCTCCTGGATGTGAACACTGTACTGGCAAACGCAATCACTCTTTCGTGGACTGCTCCTTCACGGCGGCGAATTCTGCGCTGTTTTCGCCGAAATTGCACCTACCCCCAACCGTGCGTCCGACATAATACTTTGTATAACAAAGTGCTTTACATAAAACAAAACCCTCGCTATCCTCTGCCGCCATGAGCCCTGCCCAGAAACCCAGATCATCGTCGCCGGAACCGGTTGCCCTCCATGAACATGCCGAGGACAACCTGCGCTACATCCGTGCCACCATGGAAAATGCCACCTCGTTTACCGGGGTATCTGGCCGAGGCTATTTTCTTGCCGGGCTGTCGGCCATTGTCGCGGCATGGCTGGCGGCACGGCAGTCCACTCAAGCCGCATGGTTGCTGGTGTGGATGCTGGAACTGCTGCTCGCTGGGGGCGTGGCTCTGGGAATGACGGCATTCAAGGCCAGCCGCCAGGGCAAACCACTGTGGTCGAGCAGCGGCAGAAAGCTGCTGCTTGCCTTCATCCCGGCGATGACTGCCGGTGGTGTGCTGACCCTGGCCTTGTTCCTGCGCAACGATACGACGCTGCTGCCCGGAATATGGTTGAGCCTCTATGGCGCCGCCGTGATGACTGCGGGGGTCTGGTCCGTCCGCATACTGCCCTTGATGGGCGCGCTGTTTCTGTCAGCTGGCGCATTGGTACTGCTGACCCCAGTGCCGCCCGACCTCATGCTTGGGTTGAGTTTTGGAGGGCTGCATATCGTGTTTGGCATTCTCGTCTGGAGGCATCATGGTGGCTAAATCACAAGCAGTAGAAGCAGTCGAGGAAACGCCTCCTGCCGTGCAATCTGCAGGAGCACACAGCGCAAAGGAGACTGGCAACAATCTGGATCGCCTGATCCATGAACGAACCCGGCTGGCCTTGGTCAGCGCGCTGGCTGCCAACACCTTGCTCAGTTTCAATGATCTGAAGTCGCTGTTGCAGGTGTCGGACGGCAATCTCAGCGCTCACGCTCGCAAACTGGAAGACGCCGGCTACATCGCCTGCAGCAAAGGCTATGACGGGCGGGTGCCGCGCACCGAGTACCGGCTGACCGAGTCTGGCCGCGCCGCACTGCAGAAGTACATCGCACACATGGAAGCGCTGATTCTAGCGATGAAAAACATCTGAACGGGTGTTTTTTTACCCTTTAACTTTGCAATACAAAGTTCTTTTCATAAAGGTAATGAGATGAATATAACAACTGGCCTTGCCACTCGAATACTGCTGGGCGGGATCGCGCTGGGCGTAGCGGCGGACTATCTCCTCTGGAGCGCGATTGCCGTCAACGAACGCATTCCCGGCCCCGGCCTTGCGGTGTGGATCACGCTGCTTGCAGCGGTATCGCTGTTGCTGAATCGCCATGCGCAATTGCGCTGGCGTCTGACCGTGGCAGGCTGGTCGAGTGTGGCGCTGGCCGCCACGCTGATCATCATCTTCAGAGGCTCGCCTGTACTGGTGCCGCTGATGCTGCTCGTGCTGCTGATTTCACTGGCCATGCTGACTCTGCAGGCGGTCCGTCCAAGCCTGCTGGATATCCGGATCGCAGACTGCCTGCGCATCCCCTTTCGAGTAATTTCCCGCTTGGCGCTTGGCGCTGGTCAGCTGCTCTGCAAGATAGAATTCCAGAACCATATGCTCAGCCCTCGCTTGCGCGGTATCGGCAGAGGCCTGCTGATCGCACTGCCGCTGATTCTGGTGTTTATTGCCCTGTTTTCGTCTGCCGACGCGACCTTTGAGCGCTACGCCCCGCAACTGGGCGATTTGTTTTCACTCGCCACACCCCGCCATCTGGTAGTGATCGCGTTCTTTGGCTGGCTCGCCACGGGCTTGTTGAGCAGTGCCATGCAGCAGCTCTCAGTGCCACTGCCGCCCGCTTTCCACGCACGTTTTACGCTGGGTGCCGAGGAAGTGGTGGTCATCATGGGGTCAATGGCGATCTTGTTTCTGATATTCGTTCTCTTGCAGGCCAGCTATCTTTTCGGCGGCCGCGAGGCTATCGAAATGACCACCGGGCTGACGCTGGCAGGTTACGCACGACGAGGTTTCTTTGAACTGGTGGTGGTCTCCGGACTGACACTCGCCATGCTGCTGAGCATGGCTGGCATACGCTGCGATCAGCGGCTGTTCAGGCCGCTGGCCACTGTGCTGGTGTTGTGTGTGCTGGTCATTCTCGCCTCGGCAGCGCAGCGTCTGAGCCTCTATACCGACGCCTTTGGTTTGACGATGGCTCGCCTCACCGCCCTCGCATTCATGGTCTGGCTGGGTTTCAACCTGATCTCGTTCGCGGTGACGGTGCTGCGGGGACGCATCCGGGGGTTTGCGTCCAGCATGGTGTTGTCCGGCGTTGCCACCTTGTTGCTGCTAGGACTGATCAATCCTGCAGCCGTCGTCGCCCGTGTGAACATTGACCGGGCCATCATCGGCGGCAGCACGATCGATATGAACTACCTGACTGAACTAGGCGCTGATGCCGCCCCCATCCTGATAACCCACTTCGATGCCCTGCCGGCCAACGAACAGTGCCGTATGGCGAGACAGTTGATCTCACTCTGGGCTGGCGGTCGTCAGCAGGACTGGCGCTCTTGGAATGCCGCGCATACGGCGGCCCGCGAGGCCTTCGACGCAAAAAGCGAGCAATTGCGTTTGCTAGTCAACAATGTTTATGAGAAGAACCGGCTGCTGCAATTTTCAGGACGACTGCGCGGCAGCAGTTTTGGTGAAGCGCATTGTTGAGCGGTTCATCTACCGAGGCTGTCAGAAATCCACCCCCGCCCGATTGCAAAGCCCATTGGAGCCAACACTGACCCGTGGAGAAGCCACCGAGGCTGTCGTGGCACAACTGTAGCCGCCGGGAATATTTTGATTTCCCCAGCTGTTGCAGTCGTTCACCGAGCAGAACATGCCGGTTGCCCCTTGGGAGGCGCCCATGACGGATGCACACTGCCCAGAGCTTCCACAGCTCCAGTTCGCAAATAGATAAGTTCCTGTGGGTGGCGCTGCCGCCGGGTCGACGCCCATCTGGATATTCACACAGTCGCGCGTCTCATTCCCTGCCAGATCCACCGCACAAACCATAAATGACGCCGGTATGCCGCGCGCGACGGTAGGCGTTCCAGTCAGCATGCCATTAGGCTGCAATACAACGCCTATTGGTGGAAAACCGCCGAAAGTCCCCAGGATGAAGTAGTAGGGCGGCGCCCCTCCTGTCACCCAAGGTGCAAAGTCAAACTGATTTGCGACACCTGCCTGCCACGTGAACGCCCGCTGGGGCGGGTTGAGGACAATAATCGGCTTAGGCCACACAGTGGTGAGCGTTGCACCATGCGCCACCAGTGCATGCATTGCCAGCGGATGCGGGTGAGATTCCGCAACCAGAATTTCGAACAAATAGTTCCCCTCCGGCAGCACCTGACTGGGCAGGCTGTAGAAGTTCGGCACGATCACATCGGTCAGTGCGAAGTCACCGACAACAGGCCTTTCGATACCACTCCATTGCAAATCGGAGCCCAGATAAAGCGGCGCGCCATCGTTCAGGCTCACCCGAATGAAGATGTCCGAAAGAGTTCCGGCTGCAGCACCTGCCTCGATGATACCGGACAAGGTCAACGTGTCGTCCTTGCTGGTCGTATAGTGCGAACGATTGGAAGACAGCTCAGATCTGGCGGGTGTCAGCGGAGGCGCCGCTACCGTGCAGCTCGCATTGAGACTGGCACACACCAGTGTCTCGCCAGCCGTGCCGAGAAGATAGTGCCGCATGATCCAGGTGCTGCCGTTGTATTCGCTCAGCAACAGAGCGATATGCCAGGTACCAACCGGCGGCAGCGTGGCAGTGACGGAACCACTGGACACAGTGCTATAAGACGCACCTCCGTTCAGTACACTCATCTGATGCGTAGCCAGTTTGTAGCCCGGCTGGGCGAGACCGGCGTAGGGCGTATCAAACGCCCAGAGTTCAAGCCGCAACGAGCCTGAATTTCCACCAGTCGCATCATTGGTGATTTGCCCCACTGTCAGGGTCACCGTATTGGTTCCGTATTGATAGCTCCAGCCGCCCGACAAGGTCAAACTGGTGGCGAGCGCGGAAGCGGAAAGGGAGAAAGCGAGGATAGCAACCGCAATCCAGCATGAGAGGCAACGCATGATGGGCCCTCGGGGGCTATCGTGATAACAACGGGCAGATTGGCGTCAGCCTACTCCTCAACTGAGGCGATAGCCATCATGGCCACTGTGTTGCACTGCCCTTTACGGCCCAGCGTCACGCGATCATTGCCGTTCAAATCCTTCAGTGTCCTGACGGCTTCGAAGTGGTTTTGCTGGAGAATGGCCATCACCGTAGCCCCCTGCGTCCAGCCATGTTCGAGGAGCAGCCAGCCACCGGGCTTCAGGCAGTGCGGAGCCTGGGAACACAGCGCGCGGATGTCTGCCAGACCATCATCGGCAGCGACCAGCGCGGAGCGCGGCTCGAAGCGCAAATCCCCAAGGGTGAGATGCGGATCGGTCGAGTTGATGTACGGAGGATTGCTGACGATCAGGTCGAACAGCATGGCCGGTAGAGCTTCACACCAACTGCCCTGCCGAAACTCGACATTGGCGATATTCAGCAGACTGGCGTTGTCGCTCGCCACTGTCAGTGCGGCGCCGCTCATGTCGGTTGCCACAACCTTCCAGGCGGGCCGTTCGGAAGCGATAGAGAGAGCAATTGCGCCACTGCCCGTTCCGAGATCGGCAATGCAGGCATCCGGTGTCGTCACCAATGCCAGCGCCGTTTCCACCAGCAGCTCCGTCTCCGGACGGGGAATCAGGACGTGTCGATTGACGCGCAAGGTCAAGGTCCAGAAATCGCGGGTGCCGAGTATGTAGGCCACCGGTTCACCCATCACCCTTCGCTCCAGCACCGACTCAAAATACGAACGCTCCGAGGGCGAGAGAACCTGTTCGGGCCAGGTGTACAGATAAGTGCGTGATTTGCCCAATGCCGCCGCCAGCAGCAGCTCGGCGTCCAACTGCACCGTATCACTGCCAGCAATCGCGTGGCTGGCCATGCGCAGAGCCTGTTTGATGCTGATGCCTGTCATGGTCGACCTGTAATCAAGAGCCTTGCCAACAATCAGGAATCCGCCAGCTCGGCGAGCAGGTCGGCCTGATGTTCATTGATGAGCGGTTGAATCACTGAATCCAGAGCGCCCTCCATCACTTCGCCCAGCTTGTAGACGGTGAGGTTGATACGATGATCCGTGACCCGCCCCTGCGGATAGTTATAAGTGCGGATGCGTTCGGAACGATCACCGGTACCAACCAGTTGCCGCCGGGTGTCGGAGACTTCTTTGGCTGCTGCCTGCTGCGCCTGATCGTTGATCTTGGCATGCAATAGTGACATCGCCCTGGCGCGGTTCTTGTGCTGAGAGCGTTCGTCCTGACATTCGACCACGATCCCCGTCGGAATATGGGTGAGGCGGATCGCAGAATCGGTCTTGTTGATGTGCTGACCACCGGCGCCGCTGGAGCGGTAAGTATCGACGCGTAGATCGGCCTTGTTGATCTCGATCTCGGCCAGTTCATCCATGGCCGGCATGACGGCGACAGTGCAGGCGGAGGTGTGGATGCGGCCCTGCGTCTCCGTTTCCGGCACGCGCTGCACACGGTGGGCACCGGACTCAAATTTCAAATGGCCGTAGACATTGCGACCTTCTATCCGCGTGATGATTTCCTTGTAACCTCCGTGCTCGCCAGGCCGCTCGCTGAGAATTTCCAGACGCCAGCCCTGCACCTCCGCATAACGGGAGTACATGCGGAACAGATCCCCCGAGAAGATGGCAGCCTCGTCCCCTCCGGTACCAGCACGTACTTCCAGGAAGATGTTGCAGCTGTCTTTTTCATCCTTGGGCAGCAGGAGTTTCTGCAACTCCAGTTCCTGCTGTTCCAGGCCGACCTCGATACTCTTGACTTCGTCATCGGCCATCGCACGAATATCGCTGTCCGGATCTTTCTGCATCTCGCGAGCCTGGCGCAGTTGGTCCTGCACCTCCTGGAACTGCATGAATGCCTTCACCACAGGTTCGATCTCGGCGAATTCCTTAGAAAGGCTGCGGAAGCGCTCCTGATTGGAGAGCACTTCTCCGTCGCTGAGCAGCGCCTCCAACTCCTGATAACGGTCTTTGAGATTTTCCAGTTTATTGAATATCGAGTCTTTCATGGGGTCCGTCTTGCGTCAGTAAGTTCTGGCTGGGAATGATTGTTGAAGGCTGGCACTCAAGGGTTTTCGATATTCACCGGCGGAACGGCCTGCGCCGCCGGGGTATCCAGCTCATAGAGCTCACGTGTCAGTTGCACCAGCTCATCGCGGCCGTCGGCACTCGCCTTCTTCATCTGCACGCTGGGCGAATGGATCAGTTTGTTGGTGAGCCCTCTGGCCAGCGCTTCCAACACCCGTGCCGCCGGGTCGCCCTTCTCCAAGGCGCGCAGTGCCTTCTCGACTTCTCGGTCGCGAATCAGCTCAGCCTTGTCACGGAAGGCGCGCAGTGTGTTGACCGCATTGAGTGAACGCAATTGCCGAATGTAATCCTGCACACCACGTTCGATGATCGAGTTGGCCTGTTCTGCCGCCTCGGTACGGCTCTTGACGCTGTCCTCGATCACGTCGCGAATATCGTCGATGCTGTAGAGGTAGGCATCGGCAATCTCGCCAACCTGGGGCTCGATGTCACGGGGAACCGCCAGATCCACCAACAGCATCGGTTTGTGCCGACGCCGCTTGATGGCGCTCTCCACGGCCCCCTTGCCCAGCAAGGGCAGTTGACTGTTGGTGGAGGAGACGACGATGTCAGCCTTCACCAGTTGCTCGGGAATGTCGGAAAGGAGCACGCCTTCGGCACCGAATTTTGCGCCTAGTTCGACGGCGTTCTGCAGCGTGCGGTTGGCCACGACAATATTGCGCACCCCCTTGTCGGTGAGATGGCGCGCGACCAGTTCGATGGTGCGCCCTGCGCCTATCAATAATGCATTGAGGCTGGGCAGGTCGGAGAATATTTGCTCCGCCAGCGTCACGGCGGCATAGGCGACAGACACTGGGCTCTCGCCAATCGCCGTGTCGGTGCGCACCTGTTTGGCAATGGAAAAGGCTTCCTGAAACGCGCGCCCGAGATTTCCGCCGATGACCCCCATGTCTTTGGAGACTGCATAGGCGGATTTGATCTGCCCGAGAATCTGCGGCTCACCGAGAACCATCGAGTCCAGCCCGCAGGACACCCGCATCAGGTGACGGATGACATCGTCTCGCCAGCGGAAATAGGAGGAACGACGCACTTCTTCTTCCTTCAGCCCGTGAAACTCGCTCAACCAGGCGATCAGCCGATGCTCCTGCTCGCGCAGCAACGCTTCTTCGATGTAAATGTCAGGATCAACGGCAGAGGCTTCGCCAAGATCGATCTGGACGTAGAGCTCGGTGCGGTTGCAGGTTGAGACAATCACCAGTTCTTCGACACCGTCCAGCGCACTGGCACGCCTGATCGCATCCCCCACCTTCTCGGGAGGAAAAGCGACTTGTTCGCGAAAATCAATATTCGCGGTATTGTGATTGATACCCAGCAGGACCAGCGCCATAGAAAACCTTGCCAAACGCCCCGGCTACAGGGCAGATCGAGAAGCGAAAAAAGCTGGCTATAGTACTAAATAAGTACGACGGTGCCCACCGACATTCTAACGCCGCTGGCGATGCAGGAACCAGCCGGGCGAAGTTGTGAAAGCGCCGATAATGAATGTACACTGCCCTGCACTTGCTTCCCTGTCAGGCTGCGTCCTGCCAGCAGGCGACCACTATCTTGATTCGGTAATTTACGCGACCTGCACAGGGTCGACCTCTGGTGACCAACAGCGCATGAAC
The DNA here is from genome assembly GCA_030654835.1 of Gammaproteobacteria bacterium. Lineage (GTDB taxonomy): Bacteria > Pseudomonadota > Gammaproteobacteria > Pseudomonadales > Pseudohongiellaceae > UBA5078. Next base: position 71,887 of record JAURWS010000007.1, read on the forward strand.
AGATTCCCCTCTACCACACTCGTGTTGGCCCTGGCTCTCGCCCTCGGGGCGTGTCAGTCGACCTCTCCCTCCTCGGAGGAGTCAGTCGCTATACCGGCTGCAGAGACGAGTCCCGCCACACCAGCCCCGGAACCCATCGTTTACGGAAACTTCACCACAGAGCAGCTGAATCGCGCAATTCTGAATGAACTGGGCGGACAGCGCGGCTACCTGCCGGAGGCGGCGCAGGACTACTACGCGATGGCCATGGAAACACAGGACCTTGGTGTTATTCGCCGGGCCAGTCAGTTTGCCTCGGCACTCGGTGACACCGAAGCGATGACCGAACTCGGGCGCCTGTGGATAGAAAAAGAACCCAATTCCGTTGAGCCCCACATCGTCCTGAGTTACCAGTTGCTGGAGAATGGCGATGTCGACGAAGCCATTGTCCACATGCGCCGCGTGCTGGAGCTGGGCGGCGAGATCGACTTCACGACCATTGCCACCCGTACGGCAGATCTATCGATCCCGGCACGCGAGGTCATCATCGACGCGCTACGGGAACTGCGCCTCAGCTATCCCGACCACCGCTCACTGCATTACAGCCTGATTCAATTACTGGAACAGAGCCAGCTCGCTGAGGCGGCGATGATCGAGCTCTCAGCCTATCGTGATGCCTATGAGGACTCGGCAAGGCTGGTGCTGATCGAGGCTCAGTTGAAGCTGCAGCAAAGCAGAGTCGATGAAGCGCTGGCGATTCTCAAAGCGGGTATCGAAACCTACCCCGACAATCGCCTGATGCGGTTCAATTACGCCCGTTTACTGGTGCAGGTGCAGGATCTGCACAACGCCAGAACCCAGTTTGCGACTCTGGCCGAAATGGCGCCGGATGACAACGAGACACTCTATTCGCTGGCCTTGCTGGAACTCGAATTGAAGTCCATTGCCAATGCCAAGGAACTGTTTACCCGCTTGGTGAACATCAACTACCGCCCCAATGATGGACACTTCTACCTGGGCTATATCGCCGAGGCGGAAGGCAATATCAACGACGCCGTCGCGCATTATCAACAGGTTCGCCTGGATTCGAACAATTTCCTGAACGCGCAGCGACAGGCTATCCGGCTGCTGGTGCAGGAAGGCAGCTTCGACGCTGCTCATGAATGGGCTCTCAGCGTCTCGGAGGGCAACCCGCGCCTGCAGGCACTGCTCACGTCTGTCGAGGCTGACGCCCTGCTCGCGGCCGGTTACACGGAGGCTGCCGACAGCCTGCTGACCGAAGCAATCGCGCAGGACCCGGAGAATACCGATCTGCTGTTCGCCCGCGCGCTGGTCAGTGAGCGCCTCGACGATTCTGCCCGCGTAGAGGCAGACCTGCGCAGCATCATTGCGCTCGACCCGAACGATGCCCGCGCTTTGAATCATCTGGGCTATTCCCTGGCCGACCGCACGGATCGCTATGAGGAGGCAATCAGTCTGCTCGAACGCGCCATCGCCATCGACCCGGAAGACCCCGCCATCATCGACAGTCTGGGCTGGGCACAGTACAAGCTCGGGCGCTATGAAGAAGCGCTCGCGAATCTGCAACGCGCCTATCTTCAGTTCCGTGACCAGGAAGTGGCCGCGCATCTTGGCGAAGTGTTGTGGGCAATGGGACGCCACAGAGAGGCCACCGACATTTGGGAGGAGGCACTGCAGGAAGCGCCGGACAGCGAGCTTCTCAAGCGCGTCATCGAGCGACTGACGGGCACGGGCACGGGCACGGATAGTTAACGTGTCTACAATCCGAACTTTTACTATCATTCTGCTGCCATTGTTGCTGGCTGCCTGCGCCACTTCGCCGCGTATGGATGCGCCCATCAATAACGACTGGGCACAACGCCAGGAAGTGCTTGAAGCCATGACGCTCTGGGAGTTCACCGGCCGCATCGGTGTACGCGACGATCAGGAGTCGCACTCCTCGCGCATCCGCTGGCAACAGCGTGGTGATGATTACGTCATCAATCTGTGGGGAACTCTCAATGCTGGCGCGACGGAGATTACCGGAGAGCCGGGACGAGTCGTGCTGCAACAGGAGGGCAAAGACCCACTGACCGCCGACACCCCCGAACAACTCGTTTACGAACAACTCGGTTATGAACTGCCGGTCGCGCAACTGAGCTACTGGATTAAGGGAATTCCCGCGCCAGGGGCGAGCAGTGAACCTGCGTTCGATGTCGACAATCGTCTGATCAGCCTGCAGCAATCCGGTTGGCAGGTTGAATATCTGGGATATACCAATTACGAAACCGAATCTCTTCCCACACGCATTCGCATCCAGAAGTCTCCGCTGCGTCTGGATTTTGTGAGGCTGGACTGGACACTGCTGAAGTAAGCGCCAAATCCCCATGAACGATATTCTGACACTCGAGTCTCCCGCCAAGCTGAATCTGTTCCTGCACATCACGGGACGCAGACCCGATGGCTATCACGAACTGCAGACAATTTTCCAAATCATCGACTACTGCGACCGACTCCACTTCAAGAGCAATGACAGCGGTATTCTCACATTGCACTGCGACATTCCCGAGCTGAGCGGCGACGACAATCTGATCCTGCGCGCCGCCCGCGCCCTGCGCGAAAAGAGTGGCTGCACAATGGGCGCTGATATCACGCTGGAGAAGCATATTCCGATGGGAGCGGGGCTCGGTGGCGGCAGCTCCAATGCGGCAACCACACTGCTGGCACTGAATCAACTCTGGGAAACGGGGCTCGACAACGAGGAACTCTGTGCCATTGGTGTGCGCCTGGGCGCCGACGTGCCGCTCTTCGTAAAAGGGCAATCGGCATGGGCAGAGGGCATCGGTGAAATACTCACCCCGGTAGTTTTGGCGCAAAAATTCTATCTGGTAGTGACACCTGATTGTCATGTTTCCACGAAAGACATTTTTTCCAATCAGCAATTGACACGGAACACGACTGCCATCAAAATGGCCGCCTTTCTGGCTGGGCAGACCAGAAATGACTGTGAAAACGTCGTCCGCAGGCTCTATCCGCCAGTAGACCAGGCACTGAAATGGCTCAATCAACACGTTGATGCCAGGATGACAGGAACCGGTGCCAGTGTGTTCGCAGGGTTTGATTCGGAAGAAGAAGCACGCGCATTGCTGCAGCAACTTCCGAAAGGTTGGCGAGCTTTTGTCGCTCGCGGCCTGCAACAAAGTGCAGTACAAAAGCAGTAATAAAGAGCACAAGTTATTGGGGTGTCGCCAAGTTGGTAAGGCACAAGGTTTTGATCCTTGCATTCGTTGGTTCGAGTCCAGCCACCCCAGCCATTTTGAGTACGTCCTTCGGGACGGGTTTACATCAGTCTGATCCCTCTTCAAAGCCATACTGACAACCGGATCGCCTATCCTAAGCCTGACTAGAAAAAATCTCAGAACTTATTCGAAACAGCCGTCTAAAGGGTTGGAACTCATGGCAAACAATTTGATGGTATTCACCGGTAACGCGAATCCCGCGCTGGCAGACAAAATCGCCAAGCACATCGGTATTCCACTCGGTGAAGCCACCATCGGGAAATTCAGCGATGGCGAAATCACTGTCGAAATCAAGGAAAACGTGCGCGGCAAGGATGTGTTCATCATCCAGCCTACCTGTGCACCTACCAACGACAGCCTGATGGAACTGATGTTGATGGCCGATGCCCTGCACCGCGCCTCTGCCAACCGCGTTACCGCCGTTATCCCCTATTTTGGTTATGCCCGCCAGGATCGCCGTGTGCGCTCCGCTCGTGTCGCTATCAGCGCCAAGGTCGTCGCCGACATGATCGTCGCCGTTGGCGTGAACCGTGTACTAACAGTCGACTTGCACGCCGAACAGATACAAGGCTTTTTCAGCATCCCCGTGGATAACGTCTACGGCTCGCCCCTGCTGACCGAGGACATTGAGAGACAGCATTACGAAAACCTGATCGTGGTATCTCCCGACGTTGGCGGCGTAGTTCGTGCGCGCGCAGTGGCCAAGCATCTGAATGTCGACCTTGCCATCATCGACAAACGTCGCCCCCAGGCGAATGATGCTCAGGTCATGCACATCATCGGGGAAGTGGAAGGCCGCACCTGTCTCATCGTAGACGACATGGTCGACACCGCTGGCACTCTCTGCAAGGCAGCCGCTGCACTCAAAGAGCACGGCGCCACCAGAGTGGTCGCCTACTGTACGCACCCGGTGCTGTCAGGCAGCGCATTGAAGAATATCAAGGAATCGGAGCTCGATTCGCTGGTTGTCACCGACACGATCCCCCTGAGTGATGAATTTGCCAAATGCTCCAAGGTCCGCCAGCTCAGCATGGCCAAACTGCTGGCTGAATCCATACGACGAGTCAGCAACGAAGAATCCATCAGCGCGATGTTTGACAATACCTGATTTGGTGTGACATCGCGCTGAGGCTGCAACTGGCGCTCGACCCGGCCGGCTGCAAAGACGAAAGATCCGCAACAATCCATGACGATCCTCGCGAGAGGGGCGCTGTGGGCTGCTTTCGGGTCTTTTTTAACACCATGTCCGGTTGGTCGCAAACCGTTCCTGGTATGACGATGTTGAGAAACATCACTGAACTGGAGAAACAACATGTCCAACGAATTTGAACTTAATGTCACTGTCAGAACGGATCTGGGGAAAGGTGCGAGCCGCCGCCTGCGCCGTCTGGCCGACCTGGTCCCAGCCATCATCTATGGTGAAGGCAAGGCACCCGTCAACATCACTATCCCGCACAAGGATATTCTCAAGGCAGTGTCCAACGAGGCCTTCTTCTCGCACATCGTCACCTTGAATGTGGATGGTAAGAAAGAGCAAGGCGTGATCAAGGCACTGCAGCGTCACCCTGCCAAGCCGCGCATCCTGCATGCCGACTTCCAGCGCGTCAGTGCTGACAACGCGATCAGCGTTGCGGTACCACTGCACTTCATCAATGAAGACAAGTGCAAGGGCGTCAAGATTGGCGGCGGCAGCATCATCAAGGCTCTCAACGAACTGCAAATCAGCTGTCTGCCCAAGGACCTGCCAGAGTTCATCGAAGTTGACATGACCGATCTGGGCGTGGGCGAAGCGATCCACATTTCTCAGATCAAACTGCCGAAGGGCGTCAGCAGCGTCGACCTGACTCATGGTCACGATGCCGACAACGCGGTAGTCAGCGTATTGGCTCCGCGTGGCGCTCCAGGCGAAGGCGAAGGCGAAGCCAAGGCCTGATCCGGCACGATAGTGCTGCAACGCTGCGGACCATAGACTATGCAAAGCAATGCGTTAAAGCTGATTGTGGGCCTGGGTAATCCAGGCCCGCAATATCGTTACAACCGGCACAATGCAGGCGCGTGGTTAGTGACGCGCCTCGCCAGTGACGGACACACAGAATTACGCAGCGAGAGCAAATTCTTCGGCGATGCCGGACGAATTATGATCGCTGGCCAGGATGTACGTCTGCTCTTCCCCACCACCTACATGAATCGCAGCGGACAGTCGGTCGCCGCCTTCTGCAGCTATTTCGATATTGCTCCCGAAAACATGCTTGTGGCATACGACGAGATCGACTTCGAGGTCGGTGTCACCCGCTACAAACACGGTGGTGGGCACGGGGGGCACAACGGGATGCGCGACATTATCAGCGCATTGGGCGAGCGCCGTGACTTCTACAGGCTGCGGATTGGGGTTGGGCATCCCGGCAACAAGGCTCAGGTCGCCAACTACGTCCTCAGCGATCCCCCCAAGCGGGAAGCAGAGATCATATTGGGCGACATTGATCTTGCCATCCGCACACTGCCGCACGCAGTCAAAGGCAATTGGCAGACGGCCATGCACGAGTTGCATACCAAGCCCGCTTGAACGACCAGAATCAGACAGTTCCACACCAGACTCAGTCCCGGTCACAACACCGGCAGAACCAGGAATAGACAGCATGGGTTTCAAATGCGGCATAGTAGGTCTCCCCAATGTGGGCAAATCCACCCTGTTCAATGCGCTGACCAAGGCAGGCATTGCCGCAGAAAACTTCCCGTTCTGCACGATTGAACCGAACTCCGGTCTGGTGCCGATGCCCGACCCGCGCCTGGACAAACTGGCAGAAATCGTCAAACCCCAGCGCATTCTGCCCACCACCATGGAGTTCGTGGACATCGCGGGCCTGGTAGCAGGGGCCTCAAAGGGTGAGGGGCTTGGTAACCAGTTTCTCGCCAACATTCGTGAAACCGATGCGATCGCCCACGTGGTGCGTTGCTTCGAGGACACCAATATCATCCATGTCGCCGACCGCATCAATCCAGCTGCAGACATCGAAGTGATCAACACAGAACTGGCGCTGGCCGATCTGGAAACTGTCGAAAAATCTCTGCACCGCATTACCAAAGTGGCAAGAAGCGGCGACAAGGATGCAGCCAGGCAACTGGCTCTCTTCGAGCGCGTCAAGGCTCATCTGAACGAGGCAAAACCTGTTCGTACCCTCAATCTCAACGATGAGGAATTGGCGGATATCTATGGCATGCATCTGCTGACGGTGAAGCCCACGATGTACATTGCCAATGTCGATGAGAGCGGCTTCGAGAACAACCCGCACCTGGACCAGGTCATCGAGATCGCAAAATCAGAGGGTGCCTCCGTAGTGCCCATCTGCAACAAGCTGGAATCCGAGATTGCGGAGCTGGACGACGCGGAGAAGATGGAATTTCTTCAGGATCTGGGCATGGAGGAGCCGGGTCTGGATCGCGTGATCCGCGCAGGCTATGCCTTGCTGGGTCTGCAGACCTACTTCACCGCAGGCGTCAAGGAAGTGCGCGCCTGGACCATCAAAGTTGGCGCCACCGCGCCACAGGCCGCTGGCGTGATTCACACCGACTTCGAGAAAGGCTTCATTCGCGCCGAAGTGATTGCCTACGAGGATTTCATCCAGTTCAAGGGCGAGCAGGGAACCAAGGACGCCGGTAAGTGGCGACTGGAGGGCAAGGAGTACATCGTCAGGGACGGCGACGTCGTACACTTTCGATTCAATGTCTAACTTGACAAAATTTCGCGAAGTGGCCAAAATTCGCAGCCTTCAAACGGGGAGGGTCAGGAAGACGCCTCCCGTGTGGTTTACAATTTGACACACAAGTTTCATGGCTATGTAGCTCAGCTGGTTAGAGCGCAGCATTCATAATGCTGATGTCCGTGGTTCAAATCCACGCATAGCTACCATACAAATCAAGGGGTTATCGGCGACGGTAGCCCCTTTTTGTTTATCACCAACAGAGAAAAGGATGGAATTATGAGCGTTCTGGTAGGCAAGCAAGCACCCGATTTCACAGTCCCCGCAGTATTGGCCAGTGGCGAAATTGTCGATAGCTATAATCTCTCTTCGGCCATCAAGGGCAAATACGGCCTGGTATTCTTCTACCCGCTGGACTTCACCTTCGTGTGCCCGTCCGAGCTGATAGCACTGGATCACCGCATTGCCGACTTCAAAGCACGTAATGTCGAAGTCATCGGTGTATCGATTGACTCCCATTTCACCCACAATGCCTGGCGCAACACCCCGGTCAATGCCGGTGGCATCGGCCAGTTGGGCTACACGCTGGCTGCCGACATGAATCACGAAATCTGCCGCGCCTACGACGTTGAGTCAGCCGGTGGCATGGCCTTCCGCGGCGCGTTCCTTATTGATACTGCCGGAATGGTGCGCTCGCAGATCGTCAACGACCTGCCGCTGGGTCGCAACATCGACGAACTGATCCGTCTCGTAGACGCGCTGCAGTTCCATGAAGAGCTCGGTGAAGTCTGTCCGGCCGGCTGGAACAAGGGCGACAAGGGTATGGACGCTTCGCCAGCGGGCGTTGCAGCTTATCTGGCGCAGAACGCCGATAAACTGTAAAAAAAAATATCTGCGACAAACCCCGGAGAGTGCTAAAGGTATTCTCCGGGCTGCCGATAATGCACTGATGCGGCTATGGAGTAATTTATTAGACGACTGACACATCTGCATCCAACCCGTAAAAACAGGCAGCAATTAGCCCGGTTTTAACCCCCTGTAAGTGCAACATGATTCTCGAAGGGCGTTAAAATGAGCCATCTGGGAGCTGCTCCTGAAGATTTACCGATAACAGCACTGGCAATGAACCAACGCAAGTCTTGGAACGCTGATCTCCTTGCCCCGAGGTGGGAACATGAAATTCAACAAGCTACTGGCTGTCATCGCCATCTTCCTCAACCTGTGCGCAATCAACACCACGCAGGCACAAACTGCTAACAACCATTGCGACGTCCTGTACGCAGGTCAGACAACTGCCGTGGGCAGCGTCTGCGTAACGGTGAATGCCAGCGACGTGAATCTCGACTATCTACTCATCGGCGATTGGCAGCTGACAGAGGCGCACGCCTGGATAGGCGATTCTCTTGCAAGTCTTCCGACGAATGCCAGCGGCAACCCCCAGATCGGGCTATTTCCGTATCAGGCTGACATCAACAGTGCTGCGCAGTACAGCTTTACCATTCCCATTTCCCAGCTTGCCGTCAATGTGGACACCTTCTGCAATGCCGAGATTTTCGTAGCGGCTCATGCCGTCGTTACCCGTACCGTTGCCGGTGGCTCGGATGACGATGAGAGCGACGACGATGGCGACGATGGAAAGTCTGACAAGTCCGGTAAAAATGAAAAATCAGGAAAAGCAGGGAAGTCCGGGAAGTCTTCATCGGCAAGTAAGTCGAGTACCTCTTCCGCAAGCAGCGGCAAAGGCACAGCCTACAACGCGGTAGCTTCGAACTCCTCCAGCAAGGGCAAGTCGAAGGCATCTGGGAAGGCAGGCAAATCTGATCAGTCTGGAAAAGCAGACAAGTCCGGACAATCCAACAAGTCTGGCAAATCAGGAGACCAGACTGGTGATGGCAGCAGCCAGCCAGCCACGCAAACCGAATCCGCCTGGGCAGGTTCGATGCAGATTGCCAATGGCGGAAGCTGGGCGAGTTACTTCTCCTTCACCAATGATTTCTGTGCTACCCCTGTAGACCCCTATCCTGTAGTAGTACTGCCAACCAGCTGCTTCAACGTCTTCGGAAGAGGCGCTACATCCATTACAGAGCCTGTCACAGCAAGTGGTTTCACTCCGGTGGGCGTGACTGATACGACCAACGCCTGGCTGAACACTTACAGCTCGTCCCCCTCCGGATACTTTGGGGGAGATCTGGTGCGTGATAACGGCACGATCGTAGGAACCTTCCTTGCTGGCCTTGGTGGTAACTCTGACTTTGCCGTGGAGTTGACACTCGACAGCAACGCCAGTCCTTCACTGGTAGTCCGCAGCGCCAATGTCTATTTCGACACTGCTGGCGGGTACCTGGACATGTCTCCGCTTGATTATGGCTTGTCCCTCGTTGGTAATGGTACCGGATCGCTGATCCAGACTGTGCCTCTGATATTCACTCCCGGGATAATGGATACCATAGTGCACGCCGTTGTCTGCACCGCAGGCATTGAATAGATCGCAGTCTCATGACGCGTGCAAACAGGCCTCGCTGGCTGACCGGCGGGGCCTTTTGCTTTTCAGAGCTCCAAAATCCCACTCTTCCATCTCCCCGCGACGGATTCTCTGATCGCCTGCGTATAGCTCACCAAGGGGTTACTTTGACCATGGAATGCAGCAGAATGAACGGTATCGGCAATATCTCCACGAGATTCGGCAATGCTTTGCCGAGCTGGCGATAACGCCCAACCGGAGCACCGTTCTCAAAATGACAGATGATCAAGAGCTGATGACAGCAATACAGGCCGGCAATGCTCGCGCCTATGAATCAGTCGTCAAAAGGCATCTGAAGTCCATCAGTCACTATGCATTCCGTATGCTGGGAAACACCAAGGACACCGAGGACATCACTCAGGAAACTTTCCTGCGCCTGTGGACCCATGCGGACACCTGGCGCAGCGAAAAGGCAAGTGTATCTACCTGGCTGCACCGCATTACGCATAATCTGTGTATCGATTACCTGCGTAAGGATAAGTCAGCCATCACCAGCGAGTATCTGGATGAACATGAAGGGCACGAAAGTCCGGCCGAACAGCCGGACAAAGAGGAAAGACTGATCTATTTGCGGGAGGCGCTCGCGCAACTGCCGGAACGGCAGCGCAGCGCCATCGTGCTGAACCACTATCACGGCTTTTCCAACCGTGAGATCGCGCAGATCATGGACATTTCGGTGGATGCATTGGAATCAATACTGGCAAGAGCCAGACGTGGATTGAAGGCAGAGTTACTGACAACAATAAAAAATGGTTCTTCGTAAAACCTTGGGGAAACCCCTAGAACGCAGGAAACACTATGACAATTTCATCAGAACGATTCGCAGCGATTGTGGAAGCTTACGGAACCGAACCCGCGCGCTGGCCGACAGAGGAACGGACGGCGGCCATGGTCCATTGTGCGACGCACCCCGAGGCGCAGGCGCTGGTAGCGGAGTTCCAGGCGTTGGATGAGATGCTGAATCAATTCCAGGTCGCAGACCTTTCCGTGCTGCAGCGCAACGTTCTCAATCAAGCTGCCCGCACCAGTGCGGGCAATGTCTTCGATCACCTGCTGGATTGGCTGTTGCCACACTCGGAGAGACTCATGGCCTGGCTCTGGCGGCCGGCGCTGGTGGCGTGCCTGCCACTGGTATGTGGTGTCCTGCTGGCCGATTACTTCAGTTTCGGTATCGATGGGGTACAGAATTCGCGGGAGGAGGAACTCTACCTCCTGTCGCTGAACGATTACACGGAGACATTTGAATGACAATCAACCGCCGACGGGTAATGAATTGGGTACTCGTCATTTCTTTGGGGTTCAACCTTCTGGTAGTGGGGGGCATCACTGCGCGCATCATGAGTCACCCGGATTTCCGTCCGTTTCCTCCCAGCCTGTCATGGATATACGACGATCTGGATGAGGCTACCCGGACTAAACTGCGCCCCATGCTGCGCGAGTTTGGAGAAATATCGATGCCACTGCGAGGTGAGATGTTCCGAGCGCAACGCAAACTGAGTGATTTGATGACCGAGGAGCCGATGGACAAAGCGGCGATTGCAGTTGCGTTTGATGAACTGCGCAAAGCCGGCCTGGTGTTTCAGGAAACGACTCACGCCCAGACTATTGCTGTGTTCGAACTACTCAATCCCGAGCAACGCACCATGGCTCTGCGCTTCCTGAGTGATCGCAGCAACCCATTCGGCGATGACGACAGAGAGGGCGGCAACAGGGAACCTGCAGATCACTGAGACCGGCCCCCGCCCTGACTTCCACCCGGTAGACCTACTGCACACGTCTGAGCGTTTGCACCCCCTGATCGCTGCTCTGCACCATCTCGTTCGGATTGGTGAATTCAACGGTACTCGTCACGACCTGCCCCATGGCATCCATTCTGATTTGATTCTCATCGAGCCATTCATAAGGAAACGATACACCGAACGATTCCACGGAGACTTCGGTATCGGAGTAGACCAGCACGATGCTCTGCCCCTGAAAATCAGCCTGCCAGCTTCCCAGTATAAGCTCCTGCTTCGAGGGGCCCGCCATTCCGGCACAGGCACTCAACACCAGCAACAACATGACAGCAGTAAACTTTCTTGCATGACTCATTCTGTACTTACCTCTTAGCAATGGGATCAGGATTGACTGGCAACAAATACTAAGCCAATGCGACGCCAGTGCATAGCGTCGGCCCATCTCGACGCGGTGAGCATGACCCGCCACGCCGACTGTCTGTCGCACAGGCATCCCGGTGAAATTCTGCTAAGCTTGCCCGCTCTGAAAACAGCAGACCGACATAACAATCACGCAACGGTAATCAACAGGAGGTTGAGACAAGGACATGACGATCAAGGCAGGTATCTACAGGCACTACAAGAATAATCTATATCAGGTCATCGGCGTCGCCCGTCACAGTGAAACGGAAGAAGAGCATGTCGTCTACCGTCCACTGTACGGGGATCGCGGGCTGTGGATACGCCCGCTCGCGATGTTTGATGAGACCATCGAGGTCGATGGTCGGCCGATCAAGCGTTTTACTTTCGTCGAAGAATAAAGGTGCAGAGCGAATCCACTGAGGTCAGAGGCCCTGCTCCGTACGCCGCTGTGCTTCCTTGGCTTCGAGCTTCTCACGGCGACGCCGCTCGATGGTCTCGGCCATGGATTCGCCGATATGAGATTCACCGCGCTCCTTCGCCAATTGCACCTGCCGCTCGCGTTCGGCATAACGGCGCACCTGCTCCTCATTGTGCCGATCGTAGCAGTGCGGGCAACTCACCCCTCGCACATAAAGTGCTGATTGCTTTTCCTCTTCGGTAATCGGCATGCGGCATGCGTGACACTGATCATATTTGCCCTTCTCCAGCTGGTGATTGACCGTCACACGATTGTCAAACACGAAGCACTCACCCTCCCAGAGCGACTCCTCTTCAGGAACTTCTTCCAGATACTTCAGAATACCGCCCTCAAGGTGATAGACCTCGTTGAATCCCTGCGCCTTCATGAATGCGGTTGATTTCTCACAGCGGATGCCTCCGGTGCAGAACATGGCCACCTTCTTGTGCTTCTGCGGATCGAGATTCTCCTTGGCGTACGCCGGAAACTCGCGAAAGGTTTCGGTGTTCGGATTGATCGCATAGCGGAAAGTTCCGATTTTGACCTCGTAGTCGTTACGGGTGTCCACCAGTATCACGTCGGGATCGGAGATCAGCTGGTTCCAGTCGCTGGGTTTTACATACGTGCCAACGATGTGATTGGGGTCGATATCTTCGACACCCATAGTCACGATCTCTTTCTTGAGTTTGACCTTGGTGCGATAGAAGGGATTCTCATCGGCGTGAGATTCTTTCGCCTCCAGAGACTGCAGACGCGGATCGGCGCGCAGCCAGGCCAGAACTCGATCAATCCCCTGTCGCGGCCCGGCGATGGTGCCATTGATCCCCTCTGCGGCCAGCAGGAGGGTGCCACGCACCTCGTTCTCACTCATAAGATCGTGCAGCGGGGCACGCAGGGATTCAAAATCAGACAGGCGGGCGAATTTGTATAGCGCCGCCACTACTATCGTAGACATAACAACCTCTCAATTGCCGCCTGGACCGTAAATCCAGCGCAAAGTTAATGGTATCAAAGCCGGGCTGACCGAAGTCCGCAACAGCGGGCGCGATTTTAACTCAGTTGGGGTTGTCGTTGAAAACCGTGTGCACTACTTATGTTATGCGCTGGATCAAGTTATGAGCTGAATCAAGCCTCATGCCCCCGGATCACCTCCAGGAAAGCGGCGCCGTATTTGTCGAGCTTGCTCTGACCGACACCGCTGATGCCGAGAAACTGCTGCTCCGTCAACGGCCGGTAATGCACCATGTCCATCAGGCTCGCGTCGTGAAAGATCACATAAGGCGGCACGTCGTTTTCATCTGCCAGCGTCTTGCGGCAGCGCCGCAACGCCTCCCACAGCACTCTGTCGGCGTCGGCGACGATCTGGGTGCTGCCGCGGGATTTCTTCTCCGGTTTGACAACCACTTCCTGCACGTCAATGCGCAGCGCAATCGACTCCTCGCCCTTGAGCAGAGCCCGTGATTTCTCGCTCAGGTGCAGACCGCCATAGGTGGCATGATCAACACTCAGATAGCCCCGCGCCACCAGCTGCCGGAACACCGAGCGCCAGGCATTGCCTTCCAGCTCCTTGCCGATACCGTAAGTGGAAATCTGGTGATGGTTGTTCTGGAAGATCTTGTCGGAATCGGCTCCGAGCAAGACGTCGATCAGATAATTGACCCCGAAACGCTGGCCGGTGCGGTACACACAGGATAGCGCCTTGCGGGCTGCCTGCGTGCCGTCCCAGGTCGGCACTGGATTGAGACAGGCATCGCAATTGCCACAGAAATCCGGACCCGATTCTCCAAAGTAATGCAGTAGTGCGTGACGACGACAGGTGGTGATTTCGCACAGGCCGAGCATGGCATCAAGCTTGGCGCGTTCGATACGTTTGAATTTTTCGTTGCCCTGCGAGGCGTCCATCATCTGCCGCAACATGATCACGTCCTGCAGACCATAGACCATCCAGGCCGTCGCTGGCTCACCGTCGCGGCCGGCGCGGCCGGTTTCCTGATAGTAGGCCTCCAGACTCTTGGGCAGATCCAGATGCACGATGAAACGCACGTCGGGTTTGTCGATACCCATGCCGAAGGCGATGGTCGCCACGACGATGACGCCGTCCTCGCGCAGGAAGCGCTGCTGATTGCGCTGCCGGACTTCCGGGCTCAGGCCCGCGTGATAGGGCACCGCCGTGAAGCCTTGTTCTACTAGCCAGGCCGCAGTGTCGTCGACTTTCTTGCGTGACAGACAGTAGACGATGCCGGCATCACTCTCGTGTTCACGGCGCAGAAAACGCAGCAACTGCTGACGCGGATTTTGCTTCTGGGTGATGCGGTACTGGATGTTGGGACGGTCAAAGCCACTGACGAAATGCCGCGCGTCCACTAATCCCAACCGCTCCGCGATCTCGGCACGGGTATTGGCGTCTGCAGTGGCTGTCAGGGCAATGCGTGGCACCTCGGGAAAGTGCTCCTCCAGCAACGACAGCTGAAGGTAATCCACGCGAAAGTCGTGCCCCCACTGGGAGACGCAATGCGCTTCGTCGATAGCGAAAAGCGCGATCGGAATGGTGTGCAGCAGATCGATTGTCGCCCCTTGGTTGAGGCGCTCGGGAGCGACATAGAGTAAATCGAGATTGCCGTCGCGCAGATCGCGCAGCACCCCGCGTTGTGCTTCGGGAGTCAGCGAGGAATTGAGGAAGCTGGCGCGCACCCCAAGCTGCTGCAGTGCGTCGACCTGGTCCTGCATCAGCGCGATCAGCGGCGATACCACAATGCCTACGCCAGGGCGCAGCAGAGAAGGTATCTGGTAGCAGAGCGACTTGCCGCCGCCCGTGGGCATCAGTACGAGGCAGTGACGCCCAGCCAGAACCTCTTCGATGATCTCGCTCTGCGGACCACGGAAATGCTCATAACCGAAGATGTCTTTTAGGATCTGTACGGGGGTGGGTTTCATCGGCGGCGATTATGACAGGTTTCATCGGGGAAAGTGCCTTACAAAACAGTCTAGCTCATAATCCAAAATTAGTGAGAGTGGGAGCGGGCCCGCCCGCGATTACCCTCCAATCCCACCAACTTCTCCCCAACCTCGCCCCCTCACTACTCCATTCCCCAAAATCCCCAATACCCCCCCAAAAAAACCTTGGCGAGCGCTGCAAGCTTGAATTGTTGGTGATGGCAAGGGGGATGGTGAGCGGAATCGACTGGGGAGTTTCGCGACTCAGACAGATGGTGCGGGACTGAAATACTTGTGCCCGACTGGTAAATTTCAGGCCCGTTGGCGATCCGAATCAGCGAGCTTAAGGGCGAGTAATCCTCACTTCAATCTCTCCAACTGCCCCTTGCGCCGCACAATGTTCTTGTAATCCCACTGAATGTCTCGCGCCTTTGCCAGCCAACGCCTCAGGTTTTGCACATCGATCTGGTCAGCCGCAGTGTATCGAGCTTCGGCCGCTTTGAAACTGCCCTCGTCCTTCAGTTCTTTCTCTTCAAAGGATTGACCGCTCCAGAACAGGAGGCGGATGCAACCCTTCAGTTTGCTGTAGCCGACCACGGGGATCCCTTCCAGAAACCACACAGGATGGGCGTGCCATATCTTGTTTTCTGCTTCCGGTAGATTCTCGTCGATCTCTCTGGCCAAACGGTCGCAGATTTCCTGCTCCGCCCCAGCGAGTGAGTTGTTGTATTTGATTATGCCGGGGTGCATTGAAGGCTCCGGGGTTGCTGGACTCTGTATGTGGCGGCAGCTTTCACTGCATGACATTCGAACATGAGGGTACACGAAAGACCCAGTGTTTTGGACATCCCCTTGTGGAAGGTTAGACCGC
Organism: Gammaproteobacteria bacterium; assembly: GCA_030654835.1. Taxonomy (GTDB): domain Bacteria; phylum Pseudomonadota; class Gammaproteobacteria; order Pseudomonadales; family Pseudohongiellaceae; genus UBA5078. Next base: position 87,784 of record JAURWS010000007.1, read on the forward strand.
ATTCTTGGCTCGCGCTAGACTGACCAGATATTGCTCAGTTAGAGGTGATGCTATGCATTCTTGGCCCGCACAGGACGCTGAAGCTCGGTTCAGTGAACTCCTGGAACAGTGCTTGACTGAAGGTCCGCAGATGGTAACAAAGCAAGGCGCGGAAGCTGCTGTTTTAGTGCCTGTCGAAGACTGGCGTCGACTTCAAGCGGCTGCTCCACCCTCACTGAAAGAAATGCTGCTGTCGAATCAGGGGCGGACCGAGAAGCTTACGCCAGCCAGAGGCAAGGCTCGAAGGTGAGGTTCTCGCCCAATCAAGGGTGGCACTCCGATTCAAGTGCTGCTCAAGCTGCTTAAAATTTGGATCAGACGACCATGAACAAAATCAGCCCTCACATTCACAGCCATACACTGGCTATCGCGATTGGGCTCTCCGCGATACTTGCAAGCCAGGTGGCTACCGCTCAACAAATTAGTCCTCCGCCGCAGGTTCAACCGGCGACTGTTGCCGATATCCCGGCCATAGCCAAAGCGATGGCACAGAATGTCACCCCCTCCGGGATGCCCAGGAGTTATGCAGAACCCTCCAATGATTATTATCGCGAGATATTCAAAGGCCGAGAGAACGCTCCTGAATCTGTCATTGAAAGATTGATGATCCGTTATGATCTGAATATCTATGACGGCGCTGTGTGGCAGATCGCGTTGTCGCTGCAAAAAAATCCTGCCTACCAACAATTGGTGGACGCGCAGACACAGCGCCTGTTAAGCGGAAAATCCGGCAATTTGGGTATCCTGGCCCAATCGCCGATGTTTACGTATAACGGGCAAGCTGTGACAGGCGACGGTGCCTTTATCTTTCGTTCGATATCCGAAATGTACGGGCCCATGACAGACCCTCTGACCAACAGCTCTGTCGCACCCGCAGGATTCCCTCAAGCTGAACAAGGCTTACATAAAGCCGATTTCCGGCCGGTGTTGGGAGAAAATGCGTGGGCGACCATTATCGGTCCGCTGCAAACTGCCTACCTGAAATATGGCCCGCAAATTCCGATGGACTCACCGGAAATGCGCATCGCCGTCAGCAAATTGAAAACATTCGAGGTCATGCAGGATGCCTTCACCGGAGGCGTTTTGTATGCGCCCACAGGCACTTCTGAATCGCAGGAAGGCGGAATATCCGCCGAAAACAATATCTCACTTCTGGCCGGTCTGCGTATGTTGCGAGAGGCAATAGGGACACGAGAGCCGACCACGACCAGCCTCATTGACGAACTCATCACCCGCGACGCCAAAGGCCCGGGCATCGAAGATTATTTCAAAGAGCGTGTTTACGATTCTACCGAGGGAATATTGAGCTCTGGAGGATTTGTATACCGTGGATTAGACGGCAGCCCTTACTATGAGGCTTATAAGAATCTGGCGGTGGATGTGCAAACCTGGGGCCTGACTGTTCTGGGGGCAGATTGGGTGGATGACCAGTTCGGTGAGGGCGCTGCGTTCAATATCTGGAGCAACACCAAGCAACGAGCGGGTCTGATGCAGGATGGCGTGCTGCAAGGTGTCGGTTACACCGATGGCAGCAACATGCTTTCAGGCGAATGGACGCTGGGTGCGGTGCTCATGGCCAAAGAAATGGCCAGGACCTATCGCACCAGCCATCCGGATTGGGCACAGGCGTTGAATCGGGATGCCGACACGATGCTGCTCGGCGTGCAAGCGCTAAAAGTCACGAACCCCGACGGCTCGATCGGTTATTTATACGCCAACATGGAGGGTCCGACGGGATTTGGCTGGATGGCCAGACGCATCCAGCACACTGGCGCGACCGATGGCTGGATGATATTCACACTCACGGGTTTTAATCCGTTTGTTTTAGGTGGCGGTTCTGGCAAATGATATCGGCTTCATGGCAATTCGCTGCATTCAATTTCCAGAGTCATTGGTTCCAGTCACTACCACGATCACACGGCGATCTGGCTGCAGGCAGGCGATCTGCGCCTGTGCCGATCCGGTGTTGCGGCAATCCTCGGGTCGCGTGACCGGCTCATCACTGTTGACGCCTCGACTGGTAATTCTGGCGGCCGGAATACCGGCTGACACCAGATAGTTCTTCACGGCATCGGCACGACGCTGTGACAAATTGAGGTTGTAGTCGTGCGCTCCTATACGGTCTGTGTGCCCGGTGACAAGGACAAATTCATAGTCCAGATTGCGCATGTCCTGCACCAGTTTGTCGAGCGCCTGTATACCTTCGGCTTTCAGGTCTGTTTTGTCGAAATCGAACAGTGAGCTGGCACTCAGTGTCACCTCCATCGGCAGCGAAGGCGCAGGTGCTGGAGCGGGCGCAGGTGCTGCGGCAACCGCAGGCCGCTCCACTGGGGCTGCCGGTTTACGTGCGCCGAAGCGATAGACCAACCCCACCGTGAAAGCATCCACTGAGTCTTTGATCATGCGGCTGTCTTCAATGCCGTAGCGCTCCAGTTCCGCCCGTACAGACAAGGCCTCGTTAACCGCGTATTGCAGGCCGATACCATATTTTTCATTCCAGCCACGATCGGAGCCCGCAACAAATCCCGTACCTCTGGTGGTACCACTGAAGTGCTGTTCAAGTTCGCCGTTATTGACACCCAGGCGAGCAAAGGCAGACAGCTTGTCTCGCAGGGGCAAGGTGCCCACGAGATCCACCGCGAAACCTTTCAGACCGGACACTTCGCCGTGCTGAGTCGCGGCTGGCAGCAGGGTGGCGTCAAAATCAAAACTGCCGAGGTCGAAGTAACTGCCCTCCAGCGCCAGGTTGGGATTGAAGCGATAACCGCCGAGCACCTTGAAGGTGGAGTCTTCCTCGTCGCTACTGAATTGGCCGAACCTGTAGCCCCCCTTCTGCAGCGAACCCGCTATCCCACTGCCATCCATGTCCGCGAAGGCACGCCCTGCACTGAAGCCGATATAGCCTCCCGCATCCTGAGCAGAGGCAGAAAGCGGCAAAGCCAATGGCAGTGCCAATGACAGGTAGCGGATGGTCCTGATGGCGATCATTGAGCTGCTGTTCATCTGCATTCTCCTTGGATTAATAGGACCGTCACACATTAGTGCCAGGTCAGTATACGAGCAGGTTTTTATTTTCGAGCAATGGAAGCCCCTGTACTCCTGTCAGGCATATAGAGACTACCCCCGACAGGCCGAAAGTTGTTGCGTTGGATCAATGCTTATTCGTGCAACGAATTCTTGCGCGATTTTACGGGCATCTGATGTACCGCTTTCACGCGATTCCTCATATCAAGATAGGCGTCTCTAATCAGCTGCTCCACAGCAAACACATCAACCTGTGTCTCTGGCCTGAGCTTGACGTGACGCATGAACTTACCGGTGCCCTCCAACAATCCATTGGCGTCCGTCAGTTCAGCACCGAGAAAGAATCCAACATTTACATGAGCCGTAAAGACGTTGACGTAGCAAAAAGCCGCTTCTCCCACACAGGCGGTTGGGTGGCCATCATGCAGCAATTCTTTGACATCACCTCCGCAGGCACGCATGACGCTGAACCAATGCTGCGCGATTGCGCCTAATTCTCCGGAGTGCTCACGCAGCCAATCCTTGACTGCTGGATCATGTTGAACTGCGTTTGGAAAGAGCATGAGTCGGCTCATAATTTGACTACTTCCACTATTCGTTTGGGATCACTGTCGATTGTTAGGAAGGCTCGCTCTACTTACTACCATTGTCGCAATCAGGCTTCGCTCCCAACAACTCTCTCGAATAGCAAGTCAATTTCTTTGGCTCATCTGGGTTTTTCCTGGCGTAAATCGGACTCATATACTACTTGAGCACCCTAGCGCCAAATTAGCCAACGCGCCGTCGGCACTCATGGCTCTGGTAGTTTATATAGTGAACTCATCGTAATTAAAACTGCCTCGTTTCTTCTCTAGCTTCAACTCAGGTATATCAAGGATTAGGTTGCCGACCTTAACTCCTCTGAGCTTAACAATTAGCGAATCAATTTTTTTCACGTCAACGTTTGATCTTAGGATGAATTCTACTGGCTCGCCAGGATTCACAACAATATCTCCCTCAATCTTCTGTAATGTACTGCTTGGCGAGTTGCCTATTATCATTTCAGAGAACTGTATTGGAGAGCCTGAAAAATCAGACACTTCGAGAAGGTCAAGGTCAACCTCTACTCTTTAATCTATCGCATCAATTTGAAAGCTAACTATCAGCCTTTCTTGATCAAGCATGGATAAAGGAATTATAGGCATGGGCCAAACCCCGGCGGTCAATGCAAGGGTATAACCTGACCAAATTTGTATTTTTATTCCATTTGCCAAGAAGGTATTCAAATGCTGATCAGGGATAGGAACGTGCTTTACACTTGGCTGGGAAGCTTCAATGAATTCTGACTTCCATCCGTTTTCTTCGCGCAGGGCAAAGGTATAGTCTCTAGTCACCCAAGAGCAACCAGTAGAAGAAAGTAACGCCAACGCCAGAAAAATGGTCCTTCGCATAGAGATATCTACAACCCGCTATTTATGCTGTCACTTATAATTTGGTGCTAACGCGCTAGATCTCGCGCCTTGGCAAAAATGCTGTGAGCTAGTGGCAACTTGTGGAACACGCCAAATTTTGCAGCATCCATTTTCAAGCCTAAATCCAAAGGGATTACTTTGGAGTGGTTCACATGAGAGGTGACAATCAGCGCAACCTCTTCCCCGCGCCGACACATCAACAACATTCACGCTCAATCGTCTTCCCTAAGAACGTTGGGAACAATGCCTTTCAGGAAACCTTTCATCTCCTGCATAGGTCTGAGAGTAATCAATTCAAATCGCACTTGGCAAGACATCATCTGGACTTTCTGCCCAGCGAAAAACCCCATGGATTCGCGAATTTCTTTTGGAATAACAATCTGGCACTGGGAGAAACAGTTACTGCCGTCATGATGATACCTATCAACACTAGTGTCCGGCTAATAGTTGAACAAATTCAACTGGTTGCTGTTTCCATTCTGTTCGGCTCTGTAGCAAAGTGTAAAGAGCAGGTTGGCATCGTTGAGCAGCCCGCGCATCCCGCGAGAACCCCTGAATGTACGACTCCAGATTGGCCTTGATGTCAGGCTCACCGGGAAGAGCGTATGTAAGAAGCTCAAGGGGCCGGAACTCCTGGGTACCACCGCCCCGCACTAAACCCCAGCATCCGCCCTCGCAACATCGCCCCCACCGCCAGATCATAATCCAGCCTCTCCCCCTCCCAGCGCGTCACCGCCGTGCGAGAGTCAATCGCCAGACCAAGCCCGTCATGTTCTTTCTCGATGGCCAGGCTTTCACTCGCAACATCCTCAGCCGCTGCAAATTGTGGAGCAAGCGCCGCCTTCAGCGCGCCGCCGCTTGGCGTCAAAAACTCGAACTGCTGCGCACCATGTTTCACAATCTCGTAACCCTCTTGATGCAACAGCCGATGGTGATGTCGACAGAGCAGTACAAGTTTGTCGAGCCGCGTCTCGCCGCCATCGCACCAGTGCTGCACATGGTGCGCGTCCACGTAGCGAGACTCGCAGCAGCCTGGAAAGCGGCAACCGTGATCGCGAATCAGCAGCGCGCGTCGGATTGAAGGTGGAATCGCGCGGGTTTTGCGGCCGACATTCAGCACATTGCCGCTGGCA
>JAURWS010000017.1 GCA_030654835.1 Gammaproteobacteria bacterium
TGCCCGCGATTGGTTGTGTGTCGCTTAAAACCAATCGCGGGCAGGCCCGCTCCCACAAGCCCCAATTTAGAACCCTCGTTAATTGCTTGGCGCACTATTGTGGTGCATAGTGAGGAGGAATTCGCGCCACACCCCGGCAAACCTCTCAACTTGTGGAATTCCCGCACTTGGTTTACTTATTGCATATCAAGCTTAAAGCCAGCAATTAAGCAGCGTTGCTGCCCTGAAAGTGAGCAGTCCCCTTGACCCTCGAAAACCTGCACAAACGTTTATTGGATAGTCTGAGCACCGGTGTGATCGTTTTCGATCACGAACTGCGCCTGGGCTATATCAACCTGGCGGCCGAGAGCATCCTGGCCATCAGCGGTCGCCAATTTCACAAAGCCTTCATCACCGACATCTTTCTGGACTTCGGGCAGGATCTGAGCGAAATCCGCAATGCCCAAACCAGCCATCGCAGCTTCACCAAACGCAAGGCTGAGTTACACGTTCTCAGTGGTGGCACGATCAGTGTCGACTACAGCATCACCCCACTGCTGGAGATGGGCAGTGCAAGCATTTTGATGGAGGTGCAAGCAATTAATTATGCAGAGCGCATCAGCAAGGAAGAGGCGCTGATCTCCACGCACGAGACCACCCGGGAATTGGTACGAGGGCTGGCCCACGAGATCAAGAATCCACTGGGAGGCATCCGTGGTGCAGCGCAGTTGCTGGCCAAGGAATTACCCGACGGCGATCTGACCGATTACACCAATGTGATCATCGAGGAAGCGGATCGCCTGCACAAACTCGTCGACCGTCTGGTCGGTTCGCGCAAACTGCCAGAACTCAAAGCCATCAATATTCATGAGGTTCTGGAGCGCGTCCGCAACCTGATTGAGGCAGAGGTCGTCGATAAGGATATCCACGTTGTCCGTAATTACGACCCCAGTATCCCGGACGTCATGGCCGACTCCGAACAATTGATTCAAGCCGTGCTCAATATCGTCCGCAACGCAATGCAGGCGCTGGAAACCCCCAATGTGCGCCACAGCACCGGCATTATCGAGCTGACGACTCGAGTTCTGCGCAACGTCACCATTGGCCCCACGTTTCATCGACTGGTCGCCAGGATAGAAGTCATCGATAACGGCCCGGGAATTCCCGACGACCTGATAGGCAGCATCTTCTACCCAATGATCAGCGGTCGCGCCGAGGGCACCGGATTGGGACTTTCGATCGCACACTCCATTATCACGCAGCACAAAGGCATGATTGAGTGCAACAGCAAGCCAGGAAAGACCCGCTTCGCCATCTACATCCCGGTTGCACCGGGCAGACGTATCAACACTAGGAAGGACACTCGATCATGAACAAGCACAATTCGGTATGGGTACTGGATGATGACAAATCCATTCGCTGGGTGCTGGAAAAGTCCCTGACGAAGACCGGACTGAACACGCTGTGTTTCGATAACGGTGAGGACCTGCTGCATCGGCTGGAAAGAGAGCGTCCAGACGCCATCATCAGCGACATCCGCATGCCCGGCATTAATGGGCTGGATCTGCTGTCGACCGTTCATGATCAATATCCGTTGCTGCCTGTCATCATCATGACGGCACACTCTGACCTGGACAGCGCCGTGTCCTCGTACAGCCGTGGCGCATTTGAATACCTGCCCAAGCCCTTTGATATAGACGAAGCAGTAGCGATGACAGTGCGAGCCCTTGAGCACTCGCGCGAGAAGAGTGTGGAGGTTCCCACCCCGACTCTGGAGAGCCGCAAGGATATCATCGGCGAGGCGCCGGCAATGCAGGAGGTATTCCGCGCCATCGGCAGACTCTCGCAGTCCAACATCACAGTGTTGATCAACGGTGAGTCCGGCACCGGCAAGGAGCTGGTCGCCCACGCACTGCATCGTCACAGCCCGCGCCGCAACAATCAATTCATCGCGCTCAACGTGGCGGCGATTCCGAAGGATTTAATCGAATCAGAACTGTTCGGTCATGAAAAAGGCGCATTCACAGGCGCCACCGCACAACGCACAGGACGCTTCGAGCAGGCCAATGGAGGCACTCTTTTTCTCGACGAGATAGGTGACATGCCCCCAGAAACACAGACTCGCCTTTTGCGAGTGCTCTCTGACGGCGAGTTCTATCGGGTCGGTGGTCACACTCCAATCAAAGTGGACGTGCGCATCATCGCCGCCACGCACCAGAATCTGGAGCTGCTTGTTTCCAAACATTTGTTTCGGGAAGACCTCTTTCACCGTTTGAACGTCATTCGCATTCACATCCCACGCCTGCGTGACAGACGCGAGGATATTCCACGACTTGCGCAGCATTTTCTCGCCAAGGCAGCCGAAGAACTGGAAGCGGAACCGAAGGTACTGCGCCCCGAAACTGAAAAGTACCTCACAGGTCTCAGCTGGCCCGGCAACGTCCGTCAACTCGAAAACTTCTGTCGCTGGATTACCGTCATGGCTTCCAGCCGTGAAGTGCATATCGATGACCTTCCGCCTGAGCTGCTGGAGCCGCAGGCGCAGAGCAGCAGTTCTGGCAGCTGGTCCCAGTTGCTCTATAACTGGGCAGATCAGGAATTGAACATGGGCCACAAGGAAATTCTCAATCAGGCCACGCCTATTTTTGAACGTACGATGATTGAAGTCGCACTCAAGCACACTGCGGGCCGCCGTCGCGATGCGGCTCTGCTGCTGGGCTGGGGCCGCAACACGCTGACGCGCAAGATCAAGGAACTGAGGATCGACGGGGACGGCGACGACGAAGGAAATGACGACGCCTGAGCGAACCTGTGGGAGCGGGCCTGCCCGCGATGATTCAGGAATTTTGGGGTCAGAGTAAAAATACAGTAGTCAAAACTACTGTATTTTTACTCTGACCCCAAAATTCCCTAAGGCGTCGCGGTATTGTAGATTTCCTGCCAGTTGATAATGCGGTCGTGCATACGATATTGACCGAATTCGATCTGCCCCTGCGGGTTCTCGTTGTAGTCAGCGCCCGCGTCATCCCACTCGAACTGCAGGTACTCCATGTTGAGACCAGTGGCCGCGCTGAGATCCAGTTCCAGATTCACTATGCCGGCATTCCCTTCCCCAGGTGCTGAGGCTTCCAGCGGGTCGTCACTCACGCTGACACCCTGAGTCTGCCCCGTATAGACAGTGGTCGTGCCTACAGTGATTGTCGTATCACCAGCCTGCAGCGGCGCCGTGTAGGTGTTGAAACTCAGCTCCACAGCATTGATCAGCGAACAATTGTCGAGCGAATTGCGCACGAACGCCGAGCCATTGAAATACTCAACCTCGAAGGTCAGCGCCAAGGCTTCCGTCTCCGGGCCGTAGGCGTTGTTGACGATCATGCGACCGTAGCGGAACTCATGTGCGGCACCAAGGCGATAACGCGTGTAACCCGTCTCTTCATTGCTGCCGTTGTCGAGATTCATGTTGAGCACGCCCGTGGCCGTGAGTTGGTAACGACCAGGGTCAATAGTCACGTTGTCATTGTCTGTCGGCAGAATGCCGATCTCGACGTTTGCGAATGGGCCGTCCGGCGCTGCCGCTCGCGCAAAATTCATTCTGCCGCTGAGAGCCAGCACACCAGACACCCAGTCTGCACCGTAAGTGGCGGGCAAACCGCCAGTCACTGCGTTCTCTACGCGCGTGGTGAGGTTCACGTCTGCCAGAGCTGCCAGATTCTGGTAGCCCACAATTCCAAGTTCAGCGAGCGTATCGAGCTTCGCGTACACCCCGTGATAATTCTGGGTGGTCGCGCCATTGATGTTTTTGGCAGTCAGCGTCATCGCGACCTCAAATTCTTCATCCATGTAGGTGAAGGTGGAAGCCGGAGAACAAGAGGCATCGGCGCGCGGAGTCAACGTGGCCGCCGAGACCGCGAACAGGTTCGGATAGAAGCGCCCGACGCTCAGCACCCTGCCCTCCACCGTGCTCGTGCCCTTGTAAGTGGTGACTGCATCAGAGCCATCAACAATGTCAGCGCGCAGATCAACAATCCCTACCTCGTCGTAGGTCATTGAATGCGTCTGCACGCCCGACACAAACCCATCGAAACCCGGCGTGCCGAGAACGCCCGGCACTCCATACGCCGGATATGCCACGTCTACTTTGTTCTCGATGACACTGACTCGCACACTGTAATTACCAGCGGTAGTGTCCTGATCGAAATTCGGCGTCACGCCGTTGTCAGTCAGGTTCGCACCGGCATCCGGTACCCCATCGTTGTCAAGATCGTCGCCGGATTGCCACCTGACGGCCGTTACCGATGTATCGAAGGCTTCTCCGGCAATCTTGAACGCGCTGCCGTTCTGATCCGCAGCATAGGAAACGTCGCCCGTGCCGTTGGTCTGTCTGCCATCGCTGAAGTCGATATCAAAACCGAAGGGCCGCACGATGAACATGCTGCTGGTGCCGGTCAGGTAATCACCGGAAAGGTAGGTCTCAGCCGGATCATTGTTGAACGGAATGTCATATTGCGCGTGCAGCTCCATCTGCCCGACATCGGAATAATTCAGGAAAATAGTACCCGCCGGTGCCGTGCTGGGCTGAGTCGTAATGGGGATGGAGACCTGCGTATAACCGGAAGCGCCAGCGCCCGCATTGTCATTGACCAGTGACACATTCTGGCCGTTGATCTGGAAGGTCTGCGCGGCGGCACAGCTACCCGGGTCCTTGCACTCGGCGGCGAAGCCAATCGTCAGCGTCTCACCTGCGGAGAAGATCGGCTCACACTGACTCGGATTAAGATTCGATGTGCGCACGGCCTGAATTGTCAGCGTATTGCTGTTGGGGGCCACGTTCGAATTCTTGCCGGCAATCTGCGTCAGGATGGAGCCGCTGCTCAGCGTCTCGTTGTAGAAGCGCAACCCCGCCGCCGCAATGGTCAGATCGCCGTCATGAGTCACAGCCTCGGTCTTGCCACTGGTTTGGCCGGTGACGTTGATGTTCACCACACCTGAGACGGTATGGTTGAAACGCAGCGTCACTTCAGTCTCTCCCGTGGGGAATTCATAGTTCGCATTGCCGTTATCGGCCCCGCCGGTCAGCGTCGCTGCACCACTGAGTGCGCCAGTGCCACTGACCACCGAGGCCCAGGTGCCTTTGCCAGTGCTGGTGGTCAACAGAATTGACTCATTCGGCTCGACCAGCCCATGCCCCACGTCGTGACCACTGATCGTGATGTCTGTCGCCAGACACGAGATCCCGGCGCCACTGTGGCTGATGGAATAATGATCCAGACTGACGACGCTGGTATAGCCGCACTGGTTGGTGGCGGTGCTGACTTCGACATTGTCGATATACATGTAGGTGCCAGGCGCCGCGTAACCATTACTGATGCGGAAGCGAATCTGCGCGGTGGCAGTCGGCAAATTGGTGTTGTACAGCAGTGTGCTCAGGTTGAGGTTTCTGGAGCCCGAACCGGTCCCCGTGAACCCGGTCAGCGTACTGACAGTTGTCCAGATGGCCGAATCGCTCTCGCGCGCCTCCACCACCATGGTGTCGGCTCCCGCCAATGCCTCGTAGCGGAAGTTGAAGGTCAGGATGATGTCCTCGGAATCCGGGATGGCATTGAAGTCAATTCCTCTGGCCAGCGCGCTCCCCGCTACCGTAAGGCGCGCCTCCCCGGCAGTCACGCGCACGTTGCCGGTGGCAACGCCGAGACCACCTGCATCTGTCTCCGCCCAAGCGCTGGACCAGTACAGGCTGCCCTGGTTGTTGTTGAACGCCGCATTGGTGAACTCATCGCGGTAGGTAATCGCTGTCAGCACAGCATCAAAACTCAGGGATGGATCGTGTGCAGCGGCTTCAGCCGCTATGCGGTTGCTGACATTAACTCCCACGCCCACGGCCTCGGTATGGGTCAGCGTGAGCACCACGTCGCCAGCGTCACCAGGCACGAAGGTATACGTTGCCGCACCGTCATTCAGGGTGCCATTCGTGAGTGAGCCGGAACCACTGGACACTGCCCAGTTGCCCAGCCCGGTACTGGTAGTCAGCTGGATACTGCCGAAATAGTCAGAGTCGAGAGTATGGGTCAGGCCCTCGTGTTTGCTGATCCTGATCTGCTTCGGCGTACAGGCATCCCCTACCACCACCTCGGTGATGGCAAAATGCCCCATATAGCCATCTTCGATCACATGCAATGCGTCGATGGTGCGGGTGGCATCCGCCGGGGTGAAGATGCCGAGCTCGATGTCTCCCAGGAAGAGGTTCTCTGTCGTCTTCCCCGGAATATTGATCTGCGTGACGTCATCGCGAGTGAAATAGGTACCCGTCACCGGGTCCCAGGTCGCGATTGCGCCCAGCGTAATGGTGTCATCACCGCCATCATTGACCGACATCACCAGCGTGTTGATATTGGCGTTGGGGTCGGTTGGGTCCACGCGCAGGTAGAAGCCATTGATGCTGACGTCCACCTCCTCATCGAAATAGGTCGTGCCATCGAAGAACAGACTCGCCGCACCCGTGTCGAGGTTGTATTGAATCAGGTCCGAACTGGTAAAGGCCACGCCCCCGAGTGTGCTGCCACCTGCCGCCGGAGTCGCGGCAATGATGATCGAGCAGTTGTAGGGCGTCGGATTGAGTTCACACTCGCCGACCACATAGGCGGCCGTGATGTTCACGTCGGCGGCGTTGCCTGCACCGGCAAAGATTGCAGAGCCGTCGAACAGCATCCGCGCCGTCTGCAGAATAGGGTCGTAGACCACCAGATCACCTGGCTCGAAGGCAAGGTTATTGCTGCCGACCGTACTGCCGGCGTCGGCGGCTGATATCACGATGTGGCCGTTTTTCATCAGGTGCACGGCGTCGGCATCATTGACGTTGTAGCCGAGCGCACTGTTGTCGAAGTACATCGAAGCGGTATCGGATACCGGATCGTAGATGATGTAGTCATCATCCTCGAAGTTGCTGAGCCCACCGAGGGTGGTCACTCCCCCCAGCGAACTGACCGACATCAGGAAGCGCTCCTGCGAGGCCACAGGTGCTGCGGTAATCTGGGTAATGTCGGTATCGGAGTCATTGCCCGCGACAGTATCGAAGTTGTAGGCGCCCACGGCGACGGTCGCGTTGTTGGTCACCGTGAAACCGCCCGATGCCGTGATAGTCACCGGCACGGTAATGTCTGTGCTGGCTCCAATGCCGAGACTGCCGGCATAGGTACAGGTGAGGTTGCCCGGCGGGGCAGAGCAGCTCCACCCGGTGCCAGTCGCCTGCGTATCAAAATCCAGGCCGGCTGGATCGGTGTCGGTGACGGTAATGGTGGCCGTCGTCGCATCCGGGCCATTATTGGTGACGCGCAGGGTATAGCTGCCGGGCTGCCCTTCTTCAAGTATCCCATTCACAAACTTGTTGATGCCGAGGTTGGTTTGTACACCCTTGACGACGGTGGTGATGCTGTCGACGTTATTGTTGTTGACCTGCTTGTCGTCGAGGTCGTTGATATCGATATTGCCGCCTTCCAGGTCGTTGTAATTATCGAATTGGGGCGAACGGTCGCAAATCGAGGGGTCAGGAATAATGCCATCGGCGGCTGCAGGGCAGTTACCATCAGAATGGAGGACGCGCACGCTGTTCTTGGCATTGTTGTTGAGCAGCGGAAAGTAGCCGCTGCCGCCGATCTGCACGTTCGCGGTGATCAGTGGCAGACTCTCGTTCGCCGCCAGCTGATAGTTGATGGCGCCGCCGGTCCAGGTTGTCCCGATATCGTAAGTACAGGTGAATGCGCCCGGGCTGAGAGTCACGCTACAGGTCCAGCCAGTGCCGCTGACATCACTGGCATTTGCGAAAGTCATACCCGCAGGCAGGATATCGGCGACCTTGATCTCGCCATCGGCATAACCACCACTGACCGTGCCATTGCCGTTGTTGCTGACCTCGATCTGGTAAGTGCCCGTACTGTTGACCTTGAAGGTACCCACTTCTGTCTTGAACACCTCGATGTCCGCCAGCGGGAAATTGGTGACGCTGATGACTTCCGATATCAGCATCACCAGATCACCTTCCGCACTGTAGCGTGTGGTGATCTGCTCGGCCTCCGAACCCGGCGCTGCGAACGGATAGAGCACGTCACTCACCCCCGAGCCCTGGATATAGTGCGTGTCCACATCGAGCCCCCAGGAGTTACCTTTGCGCGGCCCGACGCCGCTCACATCAGGCCCCGGGTAATCGATTTCATAACCGTCGCCATTGACCCCACCGGTGCTGTTGAACTCGTAATAACCGGTAGCCATGTCGTATGCATATACGGGTCGGGTAATGGTGGAGTTGAACTCCTGGCCCAGCGGGTTGAGAGAAGAGGTGATGGAAGTGAAGGTAGTCGAGCTTGGCGCGTCCTGAACGCCCAGACCTTCGTTCTGATCGACAGCATTCAGCGTCTCATCCCCTTCGAGGGTAATGTGTGTCACCTGACCGTTGGGCGAGTAACTGAGCGCATCGCGAGAAGCCATACGGAAGTTACGCGGCACCAGGGTAAACGAAGAATTCTGGAAGGGTTGGAAGCCATGGAACAGGTTCAGCACCCTGAGCCGCTCGTCCGCATGCTCATAGACCACGATCATTGCCCAGCCGCCCGCGCAGGATTGGGTATCGCTCCATGGCGTTCCACTCTGTACTTGCAGATCTTTGAGGGTATAGCTGGCAGTGCCTGTCACCAGGCTGGTGACATCACGGTACGCGGCGAAATAATCCTTATCGTTCGCGTTGCCCACGTCGTCAATGAGGAAAATATTGCTTGCAGTAATTGAGGCTTCTGAGCCCGTTACTCCGAAAGTAACGGTATTGTCCACATGACCAAGAGTATTGTCTCCTGATCCAGCCCAATAGAGGTAGGCGGCTTGCACGGTCGCCCCGACAGGCAACGTGAGAGTCGCGCTGCTGCCAGTGCCGACTGCCACGAAATTACACCCCAGCGGAGTCGGCGCGTCTTCGTTGTAGGTGGTTCGCAAGGTATTGCCGACGGCTCGGTAGCTCATGCTGCCGGAGAAGGTCTGGAAGAGTGTCACTGGCACATAGTTGGCAGCCAACGGCGAGCCCGCAATCAATGGTTCGAAGGAGGCTACCACTTGCGAATACACCGGGCTGTTGACGCTGAGGGTCTCCGTCATGGTCACGATGCCAGCCGTCGGATGACGACCTGCCGCGCCCGCAAAACGAGACTGCGAACCGGTAGGGTTGGCGATGGGCGTGGGCGATTGGCCCCACTGTCTGACCATGAATGAAGTCGGGATTGGACTGCTGAATCCACGCGCATTATTGAAGGTCGTGCCGTCCATGTTGGTGGCCATCACCACCAGTGCATTGTTGGAGGTAGTGGTAATCGTTGTCGTCGCGGTCGTACTGGCCGTGCCAGTCACGCCATTCAACGGGCCGCTGTCGGCCGGACTGGTGGCGATGGGAATCTCCTGCTTCACTTCATCCACCGCGATCAGACACATTGCCGATCCTGCGGCACCGCCAGCATAGCTGCCCGTATAGGCGCCCGCCGCCGTGGGCAAACTGGCCTCCAGAATTCCCCACATCTCTGTGACACTGCCTTCCCCCGACGCGGTTGTTTCGCGGCGAATCAGTGTCATTGGTTGACCGTCGAAGCTGGCAGAACTGACGTCAGGACCGGCGCCACTGGCTGCCGCGATGGACATCAACACCATGCGCCCCCGCTGGTTCACTATCGCACTCTGCGCTGGAATCGTCAGGCTGGTGCTGGCGCCCACGACACAGGCAGCGGTGCCAACGACAGCGGGCAGGCAGGAAGTGACGAACAGGGTCGGATCAAAGGCGCCATTCACCAGAATATCGCCGTCGATGGCGTCAAAACTGGCCCCTTCTGCGTGAGGGTCAGCAAAGTTGAACACAACCACGCCATTGTCGGTGTCGGCAAATTCATAGGTGGCCACGCCGTTGTCATCACCCGCCGTATCGGACAGCGCGCCATTACCAGTATTGAGCTGCCAGTTGCCATGGTTGGTATTGGTGCCCAGTGTCATGGTGCCGGTATAGGCCACGGCCACTCCGCCGACGCTGTTGCGCACGGTGAATGTGACGGCTTCGACTTCACATGCCGAGACATTCTCGCTGTGACTGATCTCGAAGGTACACACCGCAACGGTGATGTTCTGGTCATAGGCATTGGCGAAGTTGCGCGGGTCCAGCGTCGTCCCGTCGGAGACGTTGATGTTGACGGTTCCGGAGGCCGAAGCGTGGAGGAAATTGAGTGTGACAGTCCCTGCATCCGCCGTGACGAACTCATAGGTCGCATTCCCGTCGGCCGCAACACCATCGTTCAGCGTCCCATTCTGGCTGCCACTAACACTCCAGGTGCCGTAACCAGTGGTGGTGCTCAGGTTCACGGTGCCTGTGTAATTGGTAATCGTGGTGCCCAGGCTGTCCACTAGAGTGAACGTGACGGTAGTAATTGAGCAGACGTCTGTCGTGCCACCGTGGGTGACCCTGAAGGTGCAGGTTGTAATCACCAGATTCGGATCGTAAGGATTCGCCGGGGCGGTCACCCCTGCCGCCACTACGTTGAAATTCGCCGTGCCCGCTGCCGCCTGATAGTCGAGGATGATGTCGCCAGCGTCGGCGGCAACGAAAGTATAGGTAGCCGCACTGTCTCCTGCGGCGCCATTGTCCAGGGTGCCATTCGCATTGGCTGGCACACTGGTGGCTGTCCAGTTGCCGCCGGTGACACCCGTGGCAGTAAGGCTGATGTTGCCGGTAAATGCCACCAGATTGCCGCCGCCATCCACCACACTGATCGTTATCTGTTCCACAGCGCACACGTTGGCAGCAGCGTCATGACTGATGCGGAACGCACAGGCAGCAATGACAAGATCCGGGTCATTGGGGTTTGCAGGAGCTGTCACGCTGGTCGCCGTAACATCGAAATTGGCGGTACCGGCATTGCTCTGGAAATTGAGAATGACGGTGCCCGCGTCGGCAGGCACAAAGACATAGGTGGCAGTGCCGTCCCCTGCTGTACCGTTATCGAGGGTGCCGTTGGCATCACTCGGCACTGCAGTATTGGTCCAGTTGCCACCCGTCACCCCTGCAGTGGTAATCGTGGCGGTGCCCACATAGCCAGTAACGGCATTGCCGGCTGAGTCGTAAACTCCCAGCGTAATCTGATCGGGTGCACAGGTCCCGGCGCTCAGGTCATGTGAAATGCGAAACTCGCAGGCCAGCACGGCCAGATTGATCGCGTAATTCGCCGTGGCGATCGACCCGGAATTGGCATCGAAGACATAGGTGCCGGCCGTCGACGTAAAGTCGAGGATAACCACGCCGTCATCAGCATCAATGAATGTGTACTCGGCCGTGCCATCATTTGCAGTCAGGTTTGCGAAAGTCCCGCCACCTGTATTGAGGCTGTAATCGCCAAGGTTCAGGCCATTGCTGACGGTGACCGTGCCGGTAAAGTCCAGGACAGGCGCGTTGGTCTGATCAAATACGCTGATGGTCACGGGCGTGGCGGCGGTGCAGACGCCAGCTGTCAGGGCGTGGCTGATCTCGAAGTGATACTCCAGCACTGTAAAATCATTGGTCTCTACCAGATCGCTGGACCCTTCAGCTGTAAAACTGAGGCGGTGCGTGCCGGTGCCAGCGGTGATATTGAGATTGGCGAATGTGGCCTGCCCGTTGACATCGGTGGTCACAATAACCGTGCCGCCCAGCGTGCCAGGCCCGAAGGAGATGGCGGCTGTCACATCGGCACCCACCACGGGTGATCCATTGGCGTTGAGAATCTCAATGACGATGTTTTGAGGAAACACCGCGCCCGACATGACAGTGAAGGGGGATAACAGCTGGCCGATGATCTCCATGGTGGCTGGTCGATAACGCAGTACAACCGCACCCGAACCACCATTGGAACCGGTCTGGGCATTGGTTGTACCGCCTACACCACCGCCGCCGCCTCCGGTATTGGCGGTACCCGCCGTACCGACGCCCGTAGCGCTACCGGCACCACCACCGCCAATGCCCGCGATGCCACCAGCGGGGGCGCCACGCTTGCCACCGCCACCGCCACCGGCTACCGCGCCACTGACACCGAATCCGGTGCCGAACGCAAGACTGAGGTTATAGCCATCGCCTCCAGCACCACCGGTCGTGGTTGAGCCACTGGTGCCGGCGGCGGCGGCGCCACCGCCACCACCGCCCCTGTCTTGGCTGTTGGTTCCAGAATTAATACCCCCGCCACCAGCGTTACCCTGACTGCCGGCGCCGCCTGTCGTGTTGCCGGAACCACCACCGCCGCCGCCGCCGGAACCCCCGGCTGCGCCGTTGGTGGTTGGAGCGTCACCTCGCCCGCCGCCACCACCGCCGATGGCAACCAATGCACCGAAAGAAGACTGAGTGCCATTCCCGCCACTAGCCGTCGTTCCCGTTCCCCCTGGGCCAATGGCAACCGTGTAGCTGCTGGCCGCAGTCACTGCCTGACTCTGGCTGCGCTGCAAACCACCAGCACCACCGCCGCCACCACCGAAGGTATCACCACCACCTGCACCACCACCGCCGACTACTACTACATCCACTGTCGAAATGCCTGCGGGAGAGGTAAAAGACGTGCCTGCTGTAAAGCTGTGCACCCTGTAGTCTGATGCCACCGTAGGCGTCACATAACGGATGACTACCACGCCCGATCCCCCGGCTGCACCAGAACTACCATTGGTGGTGCCCGAGACGCCACCACCACCGCCACCGGTATTGGCCGTGCCTGCCGTCGACGAACCCGCGCCACCGCCACCGGTACCACCGGCGCCGCCAGTGCCGGTTCTGGAACCGCCGCCACCACCGCCTGCGAACCAGCCTGCAAAGCCTACACTGGTGCCAAGTTCGGCACTGCGATTAACGCCCACGCCGCCTGCACCGCCGCTCACCCCTGACGTCCCGATTCCACCGGCACCGCCTGCACCGCCACCGCCACCGCCACGTTGAGCGGCGGTAGTCGTACCCTGACCGGCACCGCCCACGTTACCTTGCCCCACCGTGGCAGTACCGCCCGCAGTGGTGGCCGGGGCGGACGCTCTGGCACCACCACCGCCACCGGAGCCACCAGCGCGACCCGCGACACCGGCGTCACTCTTGCCACCGCCACCGCCACCGACTGCGGTATAGCCAGCGACACTGGAGCTGCCTCCATCACCTCCAGTGCCGGCTCCGCCAATACCGGCAGCACCCACTGTGACGCTGAAACTCGGCTGCGCGGCAACCCCGGTCTGCCAGATCACACCACCGGCACCACCGCCACCACCACCATATCGGTCGCCACCACCGCCGCCGCCGCCGGCAACCACCAGCACGTCGATTTGCGTGACGCCATCTGGAGGCACAAAGGTACCGCTGGCGGTGAACTGATGAATGGTATAGGTGTTGAAGGTAAAGATGTTTCCCCCGGTTCCCACCAGAGGAGGCGTGAAATTCGACTCGGCACCACCGGTACCCGTTAACGGTACCGGGCCGGGAATCTGCGCGAAGACAACGCCACTGAAAAAGCACACACCCAGCATGAACGCTCGCGACAGTGCGCTGCGCAAAGTGCTGCGCGAGCGCACTTCAGCAGGCTTTTCTGCACGAACATTGGGTGATAATGGTGAGGGCGTCATGTCAACAAAGGACCGGAAAGCGAGCGTAAAAATACACGATTACAGCGCATGACTCCTTCCAGGTCCAGGAGTCGGATTTGCCAGCAATTTTATAAGCTTAGCCATTTTATCGGATAAAAACTGTGAATACCGCCATAGCTTGGAAAATCTTCCGTAAATTGTCCCTAATTGTCCCACCGTGAAAGCTCTAAATCATTGCAAAATCAGCGCTCGGCGCACAGAATACATCCCATTCAGGTCAGTCTGAGATATTAATATCCAGAGGCTTGCGCAGCGTCATGCCGCCTGCCCTGTTGCAATCAATAGTCTGTAAATCGAACTGGAGCACATGATGGAACTGGAATACAAAATCGTACAGTCAACGACCCCCTTGTTTGCGAAGGTCCAGAACATTGAAGAAGTGATGTCTGAAGAGTCCAAGGCAGGCTGGCGTCTGGTAGAAAAACTCGACAACTACAAGATGCGTCTGCAGCGTGACATCAGCCACCGTGCCAGTGACAAGGGCCTGAGTTTTGATCCCTACCGCACTCAGGTCGGTGTCAATAACGCCTTGATCTACAGCGTCACCACCGTCGTCACTCTCGGCGTGGTTTACGCGATTTTCGTTGCGGTGGGCGCGGTCTGACACTCGCTCAACCGCTGCTGCAATGGCACTGAAGATGTAACGGCTCTGCCAGTGAAAGGCAGAGCTGGTGTTTTTTTTCATTCAGAAAAGCGCTGGGAATATTCAACCGTTCTTTTGATTTTCTTCACTCAACGACATCTTAGAGCTCCACCGCACGGGAGCGGATGAGGGCCACGAATTCCTTGCTGGCGCGCCTGGCATTGACAATATCGAACTTCTGCTCACCAAGCTGAGACATCAGCTCCCAGCGATATTGCGCTGTGCGTTCGAGGTCGAACTGGTCCGAATCGATCAGCAGATCAATATCTCCTCCCGAGGCCGCATCATTGACGCGCGAACCAAACAGGTAAACCCGGGCATTGGCGTCCAACCGGACGGCTGACTGCTTGATCACTTGCTTTTCTGTCTCGCTAAGGCGCATGACTCATCTTTCCAAATAGTATGAATGGCCAGAATAATGGATGTACCTGCAGGTATCACTCCGAGCTGGTGCGCACCTGCACCGTGCGGGAAACATCATCGCAGGTGCCGGTACTGCGGATCGTATAGTAATCCACGCCCGACACAGTCGCGTCTGTCGAGCAGGTCACCGATGCGGTGCAGACACTCATCCCTGCCACCGTGAACTCATAAAGACGCGGCCCCGCCGCACACTCCGCATTGCCTCCGTAAGCCGGAAACTCTTCCGGCGGAAACAATGAATTAATCGCAAATCCCGCTCCCGATTCCGCAGCGTAGTAAGCGCGCGTCAGGCTTATCTCCTCTTCGAAGACTTCCGCGTTCTGACCCACCAAGAGATTGATGGCCGCCGCCAGCAGGGCCAGCAGCGTAATGACGAACAGCGCCGCAGGAATGCCGATGCCGCGCTGTCTGGCCGCGATTCGCTTCTGCGCATGAGGAAATCTGTCAGGGCACATTGTGAATCAGCACCTCGTGATTGAGCCGCACCGTGTCGCCCTGGCTGGTCATGTTCAGGTCGAACGACACCACCGCATTGCGGCGACGGGTGGCGTCGGACATGGTGAAGGCGCTCAGGCCCGTGTTGTCGATGTTGTCGGCGAAAACGGCGCGGTCCGGCAGCGTAGTGGGTAGCAGACATCCTGGCAGTGCGGTATCGCACTGCGCGGCCGCGAATCCATAGTCGCGGTAACGGTAAAGCTTGTTGCCGACGACACAGAAACTGACCGGCTGATCCACCAGAAACAGTCGCTGCAGCGCGGAGCGCCGCTCGAACCTGTGCGCGGCATTCAAGCCGATGGTCATGACGCCGTCGACTCCACTGGGATCGCTAATCGCGTCCACCAGCGCCAGGGGACCAACGTTGTTGTCATAGCTGTAGAGCTCATCGGTATCAATCGGATAAATCACCGCGTAGATCCCGGCCGGAGACGCATAGGTCGTCAACGGATTGAAATTGATCACCTCGAAGGAGGCGCTGCCACCGGCAGAAAAGGAAGGATTGACGTAGGTGGTCGCCTTCAGGGCAGGCACAAACTCCAGGCATTGATCACCGCTCGGAGTGGCGGCCGTCACGCGGATACTGTTCGGCAGGGCCGTTATGCAGCTCCATCGTCATGCGATCCAGCGCCGTACGCCCGCCACCGGCAAGACGACTGCGGTTGGCGCTTTCCATGAACCCCGTCGTACTGTCGGCGATGTAATCCAGCACCCCGACCGCCAGAATGGAAGAAATCACGATGGTGATGACCATCTCCACCAGCGTAAACCCCCGCTGTGGGAGCGGGCCCTGCCCGCGATCAAACTCAGAGCTGCACTGAATCGCGGGCAAGGCCCGCTCCCACAACAACAATGCGGAGGGCTTAGAAGTTCGCTTTGTAAGCACTGTAGCTCACCCCATTGGGATCGGCGGTGTAACTCACCGTCACCGTTATCAGTTTGGCGTCTCCGTTGTCATCGAGGTCATTGGCTGCGACACCGAGATTCTCTTCCTCACCAGCGACGCCTATGTCGATATACCGGACTGTCACCTGTACGCGGAAGTTGTCATACCCCGTGCGGGTAGCCCCTGCGGCATCCTGCAGAGGATTGACCTGCCCTGTGCCCTGATCCAGACCGTGATAGTCATCGACATCATCATAGTCTTGTCTCAGCTCGCCACCATCCGGACCGAATGAGACTTCCGCCGTACAGGTGCCAGAGCAAGGAGGAATGCCGCGTGGCGCAGAATTCTCATCGAAGCGCTTGCCCAGAATCTCATCGAGATAACTCTGCGCCAGCGCCACGGAGCGCAACTCCTGTGTTGTATCTGCGCTGCGGCCAAGGCCTCCCGAG
Organism: Gammaproteobacteria bacterium; assembly: GCA_030654835.1. Taxonomy (GTDB): domain Bacteria; phylum Pseudomonadota; class Gammaproteobacteria; order Pseudomonadales; family Pseudohongiellaceae; genus UBA5078. The sequence goes on from JAURWS010000017.1 coordinate 16,529, forward strand.
AGAACAGCCGAGATCATCACCAGCGCAATCGAGAGGATGAGTATGGTCAACACCATCTCGATCAGAGTCAGCCCGCTCTGCCTTGCAGCCCTCATTGGCAATCTCCCGCAAACGCGAATCCAGCGGGTGAAACGCAGACAGAGTTCAGGGGATTGTCGTTGACGCAGATGCGCATGGCAGTGCTGGCAGTAATCGGATAACCCACGCTACCAACCACACCGCCACGAAAGAGGTCGCCCAGTTCGTTGAACTGGATCACCATCGGCGTGGCATTGGCAATGGCATTTGTGCCGGGGGTCGCGCCACAGCTGGTAGCGACATTGACATCGCCGGCCAGCTCCACTGAGCGAATGTCGATAGTCGCAGACTGCAATTCGGTAAAGGTGGTCACGTTGACAAAGTCTTCGACCGTCAGCAACTCCAGTGAATCGCCATTGGGCCGCAGAATCAGCGCGACATCGCTGCGGCCGAGTGCCTGCTGCTGGGTGGAACGAGCGAGGGAGATGATCTGATCGCGCACGACCGAGGCGTTGAAAATGTCGCCTTCGAGCATGCGGCTCATGGCCACCGCCGAGATGATCCCGATAATGAAGATCGCGATGACCAGCTCGACCATTGAGAAACCATCTTGTTTTCGTTGAGCAAAGCGCATAGGACTCGCACTGTAAATTATGTCAGTCAACGATGCTACAAAACAGAACGCCCTTGAACTCGTGGAGCTCAAGGGCGTCATGTATCAACCTTGTGGACTCATACCAAACATACTACGTCCGGAAAGTCACGCCAGGGATTAACCCAAGTTGAGTACGAGAGTACCTCTGGCGATTGCGCCAGTCAGGTAGTTGTAGGTGATGGTAGGAATAGTCACCGGAGCCGCGACGGTACCGCTCTTGAACTGACCTACGTAGTAGTAGATGCAAGAGACAGTTGCGACCGTCGGCGTAGCGTTATCTTTCTGCAGAACAGTAACGATGTCGATGGTTGCAAGTGCTGCAGCTTCGAGCGCCGTCTCGCGAGTTGCGGCCGCATCAGCACCCAACCCCTCTATGCTCCCAAGAGAAGGGCGTCCGCCGGACTGCAGAATCGAGTTATAGACATCGACACAGGTATTAGCTGTAGTTACAGTGGCAACGGCAGAAGGCAGAATGGTCGCGCTACGAGGATAACCTGCGGTGGAGGCGTAGAGGTTAAACCCAGCGGCGTTAGTCACCGTCGTCAGTGGCTGCCCTTCACCGACCCATTGCGCTCTGAACAATGCAACTCCAGTGGTAAACCCACCCTCAACAGCATCCACTACCGCTGTATGAGCCTGATTTGTTACATCCATGAACCGCGGAAGCGCAGTCGCAGTCAGGATACCGAGCAGGAGAATGACCACTACCAGTTCGATAATGGTAAAACCTGATTGTTTACGTTTTGCGTTCATCGCAGTCATGCTTTTCATAGTATTACACCCTTGGTCACTGACAGTTTAATCACTCAATTGAAACAGTTTGGATAATGCCTGGAACGTCCTGCTAATCGCGAATTCACCTGCTTTTCCTTCTTTAGCTCAAGCACTTGAAATAGACTCTACACCTACTTTATCAGGCTCATTTGAGGGTTATCCTAGCACCGGCACTGCACCTCTGCCAGACGAAAACCCACCTTTGAACCCGTTTACTGCCTATTTATCCCTTTTTTGTCCCTTTTGCCTCGCCCGGCAACCTCACTATTGCGGCGGAACTTCGATGCCGGACAACGAGATCCCTTGCGATTTCCAGCTAAAGGGCGTGACGGGCTCCAGCACCAACCCTTCCCACTTTCCGCCATTTGCGGATGGGCCTCCTGCCGCTGCGACACTCAGTCCGGTCACCTGTCCCGCGTCAATTCCGAGCCCCTCATCAGCCTTCTCAGCCGCCTCGGAGTACTTGTTGATCACCTGGAAACGGATCGAATTCATAGTGGCGGAGCCATCGCCAGCCGCCGAATAAATCTGCAAGCCAGGGCTCGCCAGGTACACCAACTGTCCGTTGTAACTGTCGAAGTACCAGGTCCGTCTCGGCAAACTGACTTCATCCACCAGCGAAAAAGCCCCCGTATAATTCGTTGGCGTCTCCAGCATCAGATCCATTGGATTTGATTTCTCCAAGGTTCTCATCTCTTCGAACTTGCCACCCGCTATGCCGTTCATCATCTGCAACATGACCGCTGCCTTGATCTGCCCCACAATGGACAGAAAATTGGCGCGCTCTGCATCTGCCGGGTACTGCTCGAAACGCCTCATCGATATCGAAAAAATAATCGAGGAGATCAACAGATACAGGATCAACTCGAAGATGGAGAACCCTCTCATCCTTCGCACATTTTGAACGCTTATTTTACGATATTTTCGCGTCACGCTGATCTCAAAGGCCTTTAATAAACTTGATGAAGGTCACAGTTTTTCAATTAGTTTTGCAATAGTGCGCAAGAATCAATCAACGAACCGCCGAGTTAAGGTCCCAGATTGGCAGGAACACGCCCAGCGCCAGTACTAACACTATGCCTGCGATAAACATGATCAGGATCGGTTCGATGGCATCACCAAGTTTCTTCAGGTCGTACTCCGTCTCTGTTTCATAAAAATCCGCGACTTCGGCCATCAGTTCATCAATGGTGCCGCTCTCCTCGCCTACTGCGATCATCTGCAACACCAGCGGCGAAAACATGTTGCTTTGTACTGCCGTATTGTAGAGCGACTCACCACGGGAGATGCTATCGCGCATCTTCAACACGCGATTGCCAATGTATTTGTTACCCACCGCGCCGGCCACGACCGCAAGACCCTGCACGATCGGAACTCCTGCCGCCATCACCATGCCGAACGTGCGTGCAAAACGCCCCAGTGCGATGCGCTCAAAGACGCCTCCGATCAACGGAATGCGCATCTTGATCTGATCCCAGGTGTGACGCCCCACTTCTGAGTTGACCCAGCTGCGCAGTGCCAGCAAAGTCCCCACTATCGAACCGATAATGAGGTACCAATACGCCACCACGAAATCCGAAACGCCGATAAGTATGCGTGTCTCCAACGGCAGTTCTGCACCAAGCCGCTCAAATGTCTCGGAGAAGGCCGGAATCACGAAATAAGTAATGACACCCAGCGCCACCGCAATCGTTACCATTACAAAAGTTGGATAACGCGTGGCACTTTTGACCTGCTTTTTGGTCTTCTTCTCCAGCTCCAGATACTTGCTGACCTCTCTGAACGCGAGATCGAGCTGGCCCGTGCTCTCACCCACGTTGACCAGGCTTAAAAACAACGGCGAAAAAAGTTTGGGGTGGCGCCCCAGAGATGACGACAGGTTCATGCCACTTTCCAGGCTCTTGCTCACGTCCGCAAGAATGCTCCTGAAACGCGGATTCTTCATCGACGCCTGCAAACCCGCGAGGGCGCGATCCAGCGGCAACCCCGCTTTGGTCAGGCTATACATCTGTCGGGAAAAGATAATCAACTCATTGATGTCGATCTTCTTGGCAAAGAGAAATGTGTTGATCTGCATAGCGGCGGAAGGCTGAGCCGCCTTGCGAGGCTGAGGCTTCTCGGCGCCGCCGCTCTTGTCATTGGCCGCCTTCCTGCTGATCTTGATCTCGCGAATCTCAATGGGCGTGACAGCGCGACCGAACAGCTCGGTAGCCACCGCATCGGCAGACAAAGCCTCGACGTTGCCAGTCACCAGACTGCCCGCCCTGTCTCTGCCCTTGTATTGATACATCGCCATATTGCATCACTCTGTGCGCTTATTCGGCCGCACTGACCTCGAAATCGCCCGCCTCATCTACCTGCTCGGCCACCTTGAAGACTTCGTCCAGACTGGTGATGCCCTTGCCCGCATCGGCCAATGCACTCATGACCAGGGGAACATAACCATGACTGCGCTTTGCAGCCCGCACAAAGTCTGCGGAATTCGAGCGCCGCAGGGCATCTGCCATCTCGTCGTTGAGCACCAGCAATTCGAACACCCCGATGCGGCCACGGTAGCCCGTGTTGTTGCACCGGTGACAGCCGCTCGGGTTCTTCAACTTCATGGCCTTCGCCTCGGCCTCTCCCAGCTGCTCCGCGAGCCAATTGGATTCCTGTAGTGACGGGTGGTAATCCGTATAGCAGTTGTCACAGAGGCGACGCACCAATCGCTGTGCCACCACCGCCTTGATCGCCGTGGCCGCCAGGAATCCCTCTGCCCCCATGTCCACCAGACGCATGGCACTCGATACCGCGTCATTGGTGTGCAAGGTGGAGAGCACCAAGTGGCCGGTCATCGCAGCGCGCAATGCAATTTCTGCGGTTTCGGTGTCGCGGATCTCGCCCACCAGAATAATGTCCGGGTCTTGTCGCAACGCTGCGCGCAGCACGCGCGCGAATGTCAGATTGATCTTCGGATTCACCTGCACCTGATTGATGCGGTGCAATCGGTATTCCACTGGGTCTTCTACAGTGATGATCTTTTTGCCGACTTCGTTCAATTCCTGCAGCGCGCCGTACAGCGTCGTAGTCTTGCCGCTACCGGTAGGCCCGGTAACCAGAATCAGACCGTGCGGCATGTGAATCAGCCTGCGGAAACGCTTCAGCACATCCTCGGGCATCCCCACATTGTCCAGTTCCGCTGCGCCGTCGGTCTGATCCAGCAGACGCATCACCACCGATTCGCCATGTTCGATCGGCATGGTGGAGAGACGCACGTCAAGCCTGCGATCTTTGACCTTCAGACTGAAGCGGCCGTCCTGCGGCAGACGCTTCTCGGAGATATCCAGCCCGGACAGCAGCTTCAGTCGCAACACCAGCGCGGGCGCAATGCGCCGCTCCTTCATCACCTGTTCCTGCAGCACACCGTCCACGCGCATCCGGATTCGCAGGACTGTCTCGTCGGGTTCGATGTGAATGTCCGAGGCCCGCACCTGCACCGCATCCTGAAAGATCGACTGCAGCAGTTTTACCACCGGGGCGTCGCTGTCGTCGGCCGCTGGGGTCAGCGACGCCAGGTCGAAATTCGAATCGGTCAGCTCTTCATCGAGTTCTTCGGCGAAGCTGGCAATCTCTTCTGTGCGACGGTAGACCAGGTCCAGCGTGTTGAGTAATTCACTTTCACGCACCACAGCCTGTTGAATCGGCTGTTGCAGCGCCCGCTCCAGCGCGTCATACGCATAAATATCGGTCGGGTCAGCCATGCCCACCAGCAGATCGCCCTTCTTGTCGGAGAGGACGATGGCACGGTAGCGACGCGCCAGCGTCTCGGACAAGCGCTGCACCAGCTTGATGTCGAACTTGTAACGGCGCAGATCCACGAAGGGAATCTGCAACTGCGTCGACAAAAATTCGAGAAACTGCTCTTCCCCAAGGTAACCAAGACTGATGAGAGTACGCCCCAGTCGCAACCCGGTGCTCTTTTGTTTTTCAAGAGCCTGCCGAAGTTGAGCCTCGGTGATGACCTGGTTCTGAACCAGAAGGTCACCTATTCGCACCTTTTGTCTAACTGCTGCCATCAGAGCCTCAGTTCCGTCACGCGCTTTTCACTGCGCTGGCGCAATCCAGCACTCAGGCTGGGAAGATTCAATGCCTGCTGATACGCCTGCAGCGCCTCGGCCTTACGCCCCTGACCGTCCCAGGCGGCTGCGAGTCCGTACCACCACCGGGCCTCATTGCGATTCTGCTGTACCAGCGACTGATAACTCTTGGCAGCACTCGCAAAATCCATAGCCGACAACTGCGCTGTCGCCAGCAGATCGTGGTATTCAGTATCTGTGCTGACGGGAGGGGCTTTATCGACAAGCAGCTGTACTGCCTCGATTGCCTGGCCACCACCCAGCAGAAGACGCGCCTGCAACTTGCGATAGCCGACAAAATCGGGAGACACGGAAAGTCCTTCGCGTACCAGCGTCGTGACGGCCGCAATGTCACTCTGTTGCAGCATCAATTTAGCGAGTGTCTCGCGCGACTGATGAGCCTGCGGGTTGGCGCCGATAAATCCCTGCAGCAAGGCGACGGCATCTGCGCGCTGATTACGGCCCCACAGCGTCAGAGCCTCCTGAGTCCGTCCTTTGTCCTGGTCTGCGAAACTCATTTCGGTAGGGCTTCGCATGGGGGCTGCGGCCTGCTGTGAGGCCAATTGATCACCTGTCTGCAAGGCCGTATCGGCAGTCGGGTCGATCGCAAGCGCGTTGGCAAACGCGGGATCGATATAGCTCGCAGCGGCAGCCGGACTGGCTGGTTCCACGGCAAGTTGATTCAACTGGGCCACTGGCTGGTCGGCCGAATGCAGCTGCTGCTCGACTTGCGCCGCATCCTGTGCCGCAGTGTCTGCGGCGGCAGGAACCGGTGGCGTTTCGGCGGCGGAGCGAACCGCGATCTGCGCCTGCGCTTCCAACAGCGCACGATTCTGAGCTTCCAGCTCTTCCATGCGCTTTGCGATCACCGCCAGCTCAACCTGCTCCGGGCTCTGGACAGAAGCAACAGGAGCCGAAGGATTCGCAGTGGCGATGTCCGCAACAGGGTTGCGGTCGGCCGGAGCCTGCACCGCCTGCTGCAAAGCAGCCTGCAAAGGCAGCTCGGGAAATCCTGCAGGTTGACGGAAATACTGCAGACCCAGGAAGGTGACGGCCGCAGCGAGCATGAGCAAGCCCACGACGCTCAGCAGCATTTTCAGATTTCTGCCGACGCTGTTCAAGTTCGTCACCGGCACCAGCTTTTCAGCACCAAGCCCGGCCGCCGTCGGACCTCGTCGACGCTCATCCAGATCACGCAGCATGTCATTGACTAAACTCATCTCCCGGTCCTCATAGGTAATAACTCACCAGGTAGAAAAGCAGTCCAGCTCCGGCAATAGTGGCGACTCCTGCGACCAGCATCGGTTTGTACGATGCCGAGGGAACTGCAACACCTTCCGTGTCTTCGGCAGCACGTCGCACATGGTCTAGATCAATGGTGCGCTCTCCCTTGCCGAATGCCGCCATCATCGCTTTGTGCGAGAGAATATTGACGAGCCGGGGAATACCCCTGGTGGCTCCATAGAGGTAGTTGAGTGCACGCTTGCTGAAAACCGCCGGCCCGTTGTAGCCCGCAGTGGCCATCCGGTGCGTGACATAACGTTCAACGCCTTCTCGATCCAGTGATTCCAGACGATAGGAAAACGTAATGCGCTGCTGCAATTGGCGCAGTGATTGCTGGGCCAGTTGCTCATCCAGTTCCGGCTGTGCAAAGAGTACCACCTGGAACAGTTTAACTTTTTCAGTCTCGATATTGGTCAGCAGACGCAAGGCTTCCAGCGTCTTTTCCGGCATCGCGTGCGCTTCATCGATAAACAGAATGACCTGCTTGTTCTCGGCAGAGAGTTCCATGAGCCTGCTGGTAATTCTCTTGAGCAGGCTGTGGTGGCCGGTATCCGCGTCAGACTCCAGCCCGAGCTCTTCTGCAAACGCCAGAAACAATCCTTTCGGGCTCAACACTGGGTTGGCGATGTAGGAGGTGACATAGACACCCTTGTTTTCTTCGAGCGTGTTGAGCACCTTTCGACACAACATGGTCTTGCCGGTGCCCACTTCTCCTACCACTTTGATGAACCCTTCCCGATTGGCAATAGAGACCATCAACATGTTGTAAGCCTTGTGATAGCTTGCCATGTTGAGGAAGAACTGTGTGTTTGGCGTCAACGAGAAGGGAAGCTCATTTAATCCAAAGTGTTCAAGATACATAGTGTTCACCAAATGCGTTAGACGGGATCACTGGAACGGGTTGATGTCCTGGTTGAGCTGCCGGAATCGATCGTTGCTGTCGCGGATAAAACGTTCCTCGGTATCTGGCGACGCGATTACTGGTCGCAGCAGAATAATAAATTCACTCTTCACCGTCTGACGGCGCCGCTGATCGAAGGCCGCCCCGACGACTGGCAGATCGTTCACCACCGGAATGCCGGCAACATCCTCGACACTGCGTTCGTACGCCAGCCCGCCCAGCACGACAATCTTGCCGTCTTCACCACGAATGACGCTGTCCAGCTCACGCACAGAGGTACGGGCCAGCGGGACCTGCGCGCCGGAAATCGATTTGCTCTGCTCCACCACTGTGCTGATGGTCGGATGGATATGCAGCGTGATGCGTCCTTCGGCACTGATCTGCGGCGTGATATCCATGGAGATGCCGGAGAAGAATGGCTGCAGAGAAGCACTGTTGCTGGTGGTTGTGTTGTTTCCGCCGGCAACTGTCGTAGCGTTCTGTCCAGTCTGAAAATATTCCTCATCACCGTCCTGGAATACGGCCTTCTGGTTGTTCATCACTTTCAGGCTCGGGCTCGAAAGCACCTGAGTCGTGCCGCGCGACTCCAGAATCTGGAACACGGCATTGAAATCGGTGAAATTGGTGGCAATCGACAACGGGCCGGAGATGCCCTGAATATTCGATCCGCCCGTCGAACCGAACTGCCCGGTCACGGTGTTGTTGGTCAGCTCGGCGCCGCCAATACCAAACGTGTCGAAATCGATGGCCGACTGGAAGCCCTTGTTCAATATGACCTCCAGAAACTGCACCTGAATGGTGACTTCGCGGCTCAGGATGTTCTGCGCCCGGGCAATATAGTCGGCAACCCGATCCAGCTCGGCAGGTAGCGCTGTCACCATTACCAAGCCAACTTGGGGCTGCACCACCACACTTCGACCTTCGGCGCTGCCACTACTGCTGCTACCACCGCCGCCCCCCCCCGCCAGACCGGCGAGCAAACCCCCGCCCCCACCGCTTTGCGAGGAATCATCGCCGCGCTGCACGGGCGCACCAATCATGGTCGCTATTACGGCTTCGAAGTCTTCCCAGAAGTTGGATTCGGTTTCCGTCGAAACCTGTCCTCCGGCGCCGCCGCCGCTGCCTGAATTGCTAGTGTTGTTCCCGTTGGTGCCATTGTTGTTATTACTGCCGGTATTGCCTGTGTTCCCACTGGAGTTGTTAAAGCCCCCACTGTTGTTGGTGCCACCGTTGTTATTGTTGTTATTGCCACCTCCTTGACTACTGGAACTGGAAGAACTCACCTGTACGGACGAGGTTCCCATCCGGGTAATATTCAAATAATCCACTGAAAATATGCGCGTCTGCAGTCCAGCTGGCTGAATCCGATAGATGTTGCCGTTGCGCGTGACCTGGTAGCCATAGGTCTCCTGCACGGCAAACATGACCTCTTCGATGGTGACATCGGGTAGCGACAGGCTGATTTCACCTTCAACATCCGGACTGACAGCCACACCGTACTGAGTGCCTGCAACCAGATTGGAGAAAAATGACTGGGCCGATTCCCGATTCGCAACAATGTTGAATCGATCCTCCATCGGAGTCAGGAGCTCATCGTTGATGGTCAGCGCTGGCAGTATCTCATTGATGATGTCCTGCGATGGCGCTTCCGGCACCACTATCAGGGTTTCGGCCGCCTCATCCAGCGTGTCCTGAATGCTGGAAATCACGGAATCCTGCGGGGCGCTCTGCTGATTGGCACCACAGGCAGCAAGCAGCATGAATACCGCCGACACCGCCAGTGTGCGCAATGCTGCCGGAGCTGACTTGAGCAGCGCTTCCAGCAGAGGTATCCACATGACTGATCTGGTTAACATCAATTCTCCGGTCTTGCTTGAATTCCGTATTGCTCGCACTCGTTAATCCACTCTGGCTTTGACGGGTGCAATGAAGTTCGACACGCGTTGTTCCTGACCATTTACAAGCAGCGTTACCCCATCGGCATCGATGCTGACCACGGTCGCCTCACCGATCACGTCGCCGGGCGCCACCAGTTGCTGATTGACCATCGCCACAGGGCGCTCACCTCCGGTGCGAATGAAGCTCACCGTATAGCCGCTGGACACGATTTCGCCAATCGCCCCCGCCCCGAACGCACTCAAATCATCCAATCCCGTACGCAGACCATCGCCAAATCCACCAAAGGCATCCATCAGGCCGAACAGAAAGCTTCCGTCTGCTGCCACTCTGACTGAAGCCGGTCGTGTGGGATCGCGCAGTTCTTCATCACCAAAAAGTTCAGCACTTGCTATAGAGCCCACCGACAGCACAACAAGGCCTGCAGCCCACACGACGCCGAGCCGCAAAACTCGCTTGCTGAATCGCAGGAATTTTCGAGTCACTTGTTCAGACACCGATAAACCCCTCTTCAGAACTCAGCGTATGCAATTCGATCTGTACTCTGGCGTCCGGCCATTCCAGCTGTTCATAACTCAGTGAATCCCAGAAAAAGTTCTCTTCCATGGCCTCCAGGAACAACAAGTAGCGCAGCGTGCTGAAATAATCCCCCTGAAACTCCAGCACCAGGCGATGGCGAAATACCTGCAACCCGAGTGCAGCGGCTACTGGTGCACCCACGTCTACCACGATATCGGCAACCTCATTGACTCCTGTCAACGGCTCGGGATTGCGGTTTTCCACACGAATCAGTTTCAGACCGGGCTGGCTGTCCAACACCGTCGTCAACACTTGCGTCATCGCATTCGGGGAGACCAGGTTGCCAGCGAGAGATTCGATGCCAGCCTGCGCCGTTTCCTGCTCTTGCATGATTTCTTCGAGACGCGTCCTGACAAATGCATCCGGGTCTTCCACCCCGCTCAGGCGCAGCTCTTCCGCTCGCGTCTGTTGCTCAATGATTCGTGTGTTGCCCGTTTCAATCTGACGCTCAAGCCCGGCGATTTCTGCCCTTATCGGCTCAAACATCATCGTCAGATACAAATAAACGACCCCACCAATTCCAAGCGCGGCCAGGACAACCTTCTCGGCCTGCGGCCTTTCATCGAACCAGGTAGTGAACCTGGCAATGGCCTCTCTCGGCTTCATTGGCGGGTCTCCAGCTCAAACTGGTACAACTCGGCACCTTCCAGCCCTTCGACAGGAGTCGTATTGACCCGATTGCCCAGGAACCTGGAAAAATTCCTCTCTCGCAGAGGGCTTTTCCCGTCACCAAGGCGACCGATGAAATTGGGCACCATCGCGCTCTGGTGAGCCAGGCCTTTGATGTAGACGCTCTCTCCGCCCTCGGTCATATTGAACGCGGTCAACCAGAGGCCATCGAAAGACGCTCGCGACAGATCCTTGATGTGCTCTGAAAAACCGTCGATGTTGCCCAGATTTGTATCACTCAAGAAATTAAGCAGCTCGCGCGACTCGGCCAGACGCTGCTCTCGCTCCTCCAGCTCACGCGCCAGCTCCGGATCACTGCCACGACGAGCCACTTCCTGCTGCAGCGCATTCGTACTGGTTGTCAGCTGGTCCAGTTGCCCTGTCACACTCGCGAGTTCACTCCGCAGCCCGCTGCGTTGCACAAAGTTACTGACCACGGTCGCAATGATGATCAGCAGTACTGCAGCGCTGACCTGCAGCACGCGAATGCCTGTCAGCCAATCATTCTGCGGGCGAAATTCGGGTAAAAATAAATTGATCTGCTGATTCATGCGCTCACCGCCGCCTGATCCGCTCGTAAAGCTGCCCCAATGGCCACCATGCACGCCTGCTGTTGTTCCGGTTCAATGCCCTCTGCATGTTCGAGTCTGGATGCGTAATCCAGGACACTGACCTTTACCGACATGACTTCGCTGAGGCTGTCCGCCATTTTCTGCGTGTCTGCCACTCGCGGGGCCAGCACCATCTGCGAGATGGGGTTCTGTGCCATCTGGCTTTCGTAGTAGTCCAGCGAACGCTGTATCTCCAGCACTAGGCGATCCCGCAGCGACTCCCAATCCGGGGAATCCAACACGTTGTTGTCCAGCTGCGTGTTGATCTTGCGGGTCAGGTACAGCTGACCGGCTCGACTCATGTTCAGCGTGCTGCCCGCCTTGCGCAGATCCATGAACGCCAGGCCGTGCTCGTCGTTCAGAAACTGGCTGGAAATGTTGCGCATGGCCAGCTCAGGAATATCGATGGAACTGAGGCTGAGATCACAACGCGACACCAGCTCGACAATACTTTCGATGCGCGACTTCTGGGCGGCAACGACATAAAGCATCTTGGAGCGCCCCTGAAACGCATCCTCAGGAACAGGAAAAACATCGATCGCCGCATCTTCAGCGGGGATATCGAGAAGATCCTTGATCTTCCAGCGCACGGCAGACTTCAACTCCTGCGGCTCCACGGGCGGCGACTCGATCAGATACAGGTTGTAGTCGCGCGGCGTGAGCACGTAGTTGCAAGGTGCGCCTTTGAGTTCCTGTCCATCCACATACCGGCTCAGAATCTCGCGCGCCTGCTGCAATGAGGGCAGCTCCAGACTGGCGCACTTTTCCAGAAACGGGTTGGCGCTATCCCGGGATATGCGCCTTGATATCTGTGCCAGTGAAATTCTCTCATCGTTCACGGAAAGGCCTACCAATCCGGCAGATTGCGCTTTCTTGTTGAAGAATTTCAGCACTGACCAATCCTGTTACTGTCGAGAATTTACGTCCCGGATATCGGGCGCTCAGGCCCTGCAAAGGGTACCTTTGTAGAACCGCACAGGCAGGGCCTACCCAGCCCATGGCCAAAGTTCTTGAATTATATCGTTTAAGTCTATAAATTCTATAAAAAAATCTGCCATATACGGGTACATTTGGGGTCAAATTTCGCACAACCCAATTCAGCCCGACAGATTCATAAGATTAAATATTGAACAATTTCACAGACCTGGATTTGCATTCCAACCAATCTGCCACCCCTCATTGAGGGGATTGCGGATAACCCTGGTCTCAGATAGCGACCAACTGGCCAAAGGTAGAAACCCTTCTCGTGTTGCACATCGTCCTGTTTCAGCCCGAAATACCTCCAAACACCGGCAATATCATTCGCTTGGCCGCCAATACTGGCACCCAGCTTCACCTGATCAAGCCATTGGGTTTTTCCATTGACGACAAACAAGTAAAGCGCGCAGGACTGGATTACCACGAGGTTGAACGCGTCAACCTGCACGAATCCTGGGAATATTTCCGGAAAAAAAAACTGCCGGGGCGCATTTTTGCGCTCAGCACCAAGGGAAAAAGAAGTTACTGCGATGTGGCCTTTCAGGCCGGTGACATACTGGTGTTCGGACCGGAGACGCGCGGACTGCCGACGGAGATACTCAACTCATTGCCGCAAGAGCAGGTGCTGAGAATCCCCATGCGCAGCGGAAGCCGTAGCCTGAATCTTTCCAACACGGCGGCCATCGTGGTTTACGAGGCGCTGCGCCAGCTCGATTTTGCCTTTGGAGAATGAACACTGTGGGAGCGTGCCTGCACGCGATCAGGCCCAACTCAGGAACCAATCGCGTGCAGGCACGCTCCCACAGGGGTATCAGTTGGCTGGCTGAGCTGCCGCCGCTTCTGCTGCCTGACGCTGTTTGGTCTGAACGTACAGCGCGTCGAAGTTCACCGGTGCAAGGTTCACGGGCGGGAAGCTGCCCTTGACGATCAGGGAGTCCACCGCTTCACGGGCGTAAGGGAACAGGATATTCGGGCAGACTGACGCGAACACGTGCTCCAGATCGCCTTCGGTCATGCCAACACAGGTAAAGATACCTGCCTGGTGCACTTCCGCCAGGAAGGCTGCTGCTTCTTCAATTTTTGCTTCCACAGTGATGGTCAGAACCACCTCGAAAACCCCGTCAGCGACCCTGGCACTCTTGCTGTTCAGCGTGAAGCTGACTTTCGGCGCCCACTGACCCTGGAACACTACCGGGCTGCGGGGTGATTCGAACGATGCATCCTTCAGGTAAATACGCTGCAGAGCGAAAGCCTGTTGAGGTGCGGCGTCCTGTGCAGCGCCACCCTCGGGAGCTGAAGGGGCGGGGGTGTTGTTCTGATCTACGTTATTGTCTGCCATTTCTTTTCCTGCATCGCTTTTCAGTGGTTGTTAATGTGATTGTCAAAAGGCCGATCTAAAAAACCTTCCCGCAGGAAGGGGATATCACTTGCAAACTGCTTACTTCTGCACAAGCGGAAGATTCTGCGCACGCCACTCGATCATGCCACCGGCGAGTCGCAGCACCTGGGTAAAACCGGCCTTGCGCAGCGCCTTCACGGCATCGGCGGAGTGTTGCCCCAATCGGCAGGCCACCACGACTGGCACAGACTTGTGCTTGTCCAGCTCGGTAATCCGCGAGTCCAGTTTGCTGAGCGGGATATGAATCGCGTCCACGATGTGCCCGGCGTCGAAGTCCTTCTTGTCGCGGATATCCAGCACTACTGCGTCGGAGCGGTTGATCAGCATGACCGCCTGCTGCGGACTCACAGACTCCCCGGAGGACTTCGTTCTGTGTAACGCCAAGGCGACGACAAGGCCTACCCAGACGGTTGAGAGAATCCAGTGATTACCAACAAATTCAATAAATTGCGCCATAATTCAGACAGCTCTCCAGCACTCCCGGAGGGTGCCGCGCAGATGGTCGGCAAACCCACGGAAGGCGCCATACCATGCAAAAAAGGTGGGCAGTATACACGCCAATATCTGCCCGGAGCCAGCCTTGACTCTCGCTATGACTGGCACTTTTCGGGATAATGCCCGGCACTGTCACCTCCGACACACCACCCTTGGAAAACTGGACGTTTCACAGACATGACTTCTTCTGCCCTGCCTGCCCGTAAAAATACCGCCCTGCTGCTGATTCTCGACGGCTGGGGTCATCGTGAAGAAACCGAACACAACGCCATCAGCGCGGCGCACACGCCAGTTTGGGACGAGCTGTGGAAGAGCTGCCCGCATACGCTGATCACCACCTCAGGCACCGCCGTGGGCCTGCCTGCAGGACAAATGGGCAACTCCGAAGTCGGACACATGAATCTAGGCGCAGGACGCATCGTGTACCAGAACCTGACCCGCATCGACAAAGCCATTGAAGACGGCACCTTCTACCTCAACGAACCGCTGGTGGATGCCGTCGACAAGGCCATCATGGTGGACAAGGCGGTGCACATCCTCGGACTCATCTCGCCCGGTGGTATCCACAGCCATGAGGATCAGATTCTGGCGATGATCGACCTGGCCGAACAGCGCGGCGCCGAGAAGATCTATGTCCATGCCTTCCTGGACGGACGTGACACGCCCCCACGCAGCGCGCTGGCATCGCTGAAGAAAACCGAAGAAAAACTGTTTGAATGCGGCGGCCGCATCGTCTCCATCATCGGCCGCTACTTCGCCATGGATCGCGACAACCGCTGGGATCGCGTGCAGTCCGCTTATGATCTGCTGACCGCCGCCAAGGCAGACTTCCGCTCGGCGACTCCGGAAGAAGGCGTGCTGGCCGCCTACGCCCGTGGCGAAGACGACGAGTTCGTGAAAGCCACCTGCATCGCGGCCAGTGACGCCGATGTCGTTCACATCGAAGACGGCGATACCGTCATCTACATGAACTTCCGCTCTGACCGCGCCCGCCAGCTGACGCGTGCCTTTACCGATCCGAACTTCACAGGCTTCGTGCGCACCCGCAAACCCGTGCTCGGCGATTTCGTCTGCCTCACCGAATACGCCGCCGATATCAAGGCTCCCTGTGCCTACCCGCCACAGCCCATGGACAACGTGCTTGGCGAGTATCTGGAGCGGCTGCACAAGACGCAGTTACGCATCGCCGAAACCGAGAAGTACGCCCACGTCACCTTCTTCTTCAGCGGTGGCCGCGAAGAGCCCTTCGAGGGCGAGACGCGAATTCTGGTCCCTTCTCCGCAAGTCGCCACTTACGATCTGCAGCCGGAAATGAGCGCCTTCGAAGTGACAGACAAGCTGGTCGAGGCGATTCACTCCGGCACCTACGACGCCATCATCTGCAACTATGCGAATGGCGACATGGTCGGCCATACCGGCAGTTTCGGCGCTGCTGTGAAGGCCGTCGAGGCCCTCGATGTCTGCCTCGGCCGCATTGCGGCCGCAATTCTCGAGAGCGATGGCCAATGCCTGATCACCGCCGACCACGGCAACGTCGAGCAAATGGTGGACGATGAGTCCGGCCAGCCCCTCACCTCCCACACCACTGGCCCAGTGCCGCTGGTCTATGTGGGCAATCGCCCCTGGACCTTCAAGGCTCCCGGCAGTCTGTGTGATATCGCCCCCACGCTGCTGACCCTGATGGACATCCCGGTGCCACCGGAAATGAGTGGCCTCTCTCTTGTTGTGAAAGGGTTTTAAAAGGGCATTGATGACGAAGCGGCGCAGTCGAACAAGCGAAAACCGAGACCCCGTGGCGACTGTCGCCAGGCCTCGGCACTTGCTCGCCACGCTGCACTTGAGCATCGCATTGAATGTAGCGGCTCTGTGCGGCGCAGCCTTTGCGGCAGAGGAAACAACCGAGAACCCCGCCCCCGAAGAACAGCTCACTCAAGTCAATGCCGCCATCACCCAGATCGAAGGCTGGCTCAACTCCGCCGCCAACAACCGCACCAGTGTGGAAACAGAACTGCGCAACACGACGCAGCAGATAGCAGAAACCAGCGCCGCCATTGCCGACAATCAGACCTCAATCACCGCGCTGGAAGCGGAGCTGGAGCTGCTCGCAGAGCGCAGCACCGAACTGGAAGCGGCCCGGACAGCGCAGCAGGATCTCGTGAAGCGCGCCGTACGGGCCTCCTACATGAGCGGCCGCGAGAGCTATCTGAAACTACTGCTCAATCAGGAAGACCCCGCGCTCAGCGCGCGCATGCTGCGTTACTACAGCGACTTCAATGCCGAGCGCCTCTCGCGGATTCAAGCCTTTCGAGCCACACTGGAAGAACTGACAGTCACAGCTTCCAGCATCGCCGACGCCAGCCAGGCCCTGCTGAGCCGACAGAGCGAACTCGATGCCCAGGTCGCCAACCTCAATGACAGTCGCGCTGCCCGGCAATCCCTTCTGAAACAACTGGACAGCGACATCGCCGCACACAGTGGCGAACTGGAACAACTGACCGAAGACCGCGCACGCGTGGAAGAGCTGATCAAGCAGATCAACGATGCCATCGCCAGCATTCCCCCGCCCGAACAACTGACACCGTTCAGTGAGGCACGCGGCCGACTGCCGTGGCCAGTCAACGGTCGCGCTTTGAATAATTTCGGCGAGAGTTACAGCGACGGTAACCTGCATCGTCAGGGCGTTGTGCTGGCCGCCGACGCAGGCTCGCCAGTGCGTGCCGTCCATCCCGGCCGCGTGGTGTTTTCCGACTGGCTGCGAGGCTCGGGCCTGCTGGTGGTGGTCGATCACGGTGATGGTTACCTGAGCCTTTATGCCAACAATCAGACACTGATCAAGAATATGGGCGACTGGGTCAATCGCGACGAGGCACTGGCGACTGCCAGCGACAACGGAGGGCTGGATCAACCCGGCATCTATTTCGAGATACGCCGCCACGGCGAGGCACTGGACCCGGCGCTCTGGTGTGAGTCATGACCCCTGTGGGAGCGGGCCTGCCCGCGATGGTGTTATGTGTCAAGCGAACTAATCGCGGTCAGGCCCGCTCCCACAGCACGCAGGCTCCCACAGAAGGCACGCTCCCACGGGATGGGTTTGCCGTGCTATCCTGCCTGCCAGCGTTCGCAACTATTGCTCAGAGGAACACCATGAACGTAATCGCCAGCACCGCTTCCCCATTCAGTCGCGCCATCCGCCGCGGTCTTGCGCTGTCACTGCTCGCACTCGGCCATCAGGCCCTCGCCCAGCCTGTCGCGCAGCCTGTCGCGCAGCAACAGCCTCTGCCTCTGCCGCTCGACGAGGTGCGAATCTTCACTGAGGCACTGGACAATATTCGCAATTCCTACGTGCAGCCCATCGACGACAAGCAACTGCTGGAGTTCGCCATCAAGGGCATGCTCGCCGGATTGGACCCGCATTCCGCTTATCTGAGCACAGAAGACTACGATTCTTTGCAGGAGACGACCACAGGCGAGTTCGGTGGCGTCGGCATTGAAGTCGGGGAGCAGGATGGCCTGATCAAGGTCATCACGCCCATCGACGATACCCCGGCCCAGCGTGCTGGCATCCTGCCGGGCGACCTGATCATCGAGATCGACGGTCAGCTCCTGCGTGAGCTGCCCGTGAATGAAGCAGTGGAGCTGATGCGCGGCGAGATCGGCACCACCATCGTCATCGGTATCCTGCGCGAAGGCGAGCCCGAACCCCTGGAATTCACCCTTACCCGCGAAGTCATCGAAGTGGCCAGCGTGCGGCAGCGTGAGCTGGAGCCGGGCTACGCCTATCTGCGGATATCCCAGTTCAAGATCAATACTGGCGAAGAAGTGCTGGAAGCGCTGACCGACATCAAAGCCGAGCAGCCAGATCTGAAGGGTCTGGTGCTGGACTTGCGCAATAATCCCGGCGGCATCCTGCAAGCCTCCGTAGAGGTGGTGGACGCTTTCATTACCGACGGCAAGATTGTCTACACGCAAGGCCGTGGTGAAGAGATCGAGATGGAATATTTTGCCAATCCCGATGATCCGAGCGAGGGCGTGCCGGTGGTGGTGCTGATCAACAGCGGCTCAGCCTCGGCGGCGGAGATCGTGGCCGGCGCCCTGCAGGACCACAGCCGTGCAGTCATCATGGGAACGCGCAGCTTCGGCAAGGGTTCCGTGCAGACCGTCATGCCGCTGACCAATGACCGCGCCATCAAACTGACCACCGCGCTGTACTTCACGCCTAACGGCCGCTCCATTCAGGCGCAGGGCATCGAGCCGGACATCGTTGTCGAAGAGGGCCTGGTGACGCGCGCCACTGGCCGCGAAGGCATTACCGAAGTGAACCTCGGGGGACACTTGCGTAATGGCAACGACCTCGATGATTTGGTGCGTGAGCCAGTCGTGGACGCTGAGCAGGTTGTAGTCAGCGATTATCAGTTGCAGGAGGCGCTGATTCTGTTACGTGGCATCAACATCCTGGATTCAGCGCGGCTTGGAAAGAACCAGACCTCCACTCAAGCACCCACAGCGGGTGTTGCCAGCACCGGTGTTGCCGACGCTCCGCAGTAGAGAGACAGACCTTGCCAAAATCCAGCATGGCACCAAGGCGGCCCGTTCAACGGGCCGTACACAAACCACCTTTTCTTCTCGCCGCCCTCACCCGCAACTCCAGACTGCTTGGCATTCTGCTGGCCGGGGTAGTCGGCGTGTTGGTGCTGATGGCACAGAACAGTTCGGAATCACAACCCCAGGTCAGCACACCGCCGACCGTCTTTTCCATGGAGAAACCTGTTGTTGCAGAGCCTGCTGCAGGACCTGCTGCGGCGCCAGAAACAACCACTCCCACCGCCGTCACTACTATCACACCAGAGGCAGTCACTCCCGAAGCTGTCGCGCAACCTGCAGTAGAACCGCCTATAACACCAACGCCATCGGGATCACCGCACTACATCGCCCTGATCATCGACGACATCGGCTACAGCGGACCACTCGGGGAGCGTGCCATCGCGTTGCCCGGCGCCGTTACTTACGCTGTTCTGCCCCATACCCCATTTGGCACTGAACTGGCGGAGCTGGCACACAGCCATAGCAAGGAAGTGATGTTGCATGCGCCGATGAGCAATCTTGCGCATCAGCCTCTGGGCCCTGGCGCACTCACCGATCAATTGAATCAGGAGGACTTTATCGCCACGCTCAAGGGCAACATCGACGCTGTTCCCCACCTGCAAGGCATCAACAATCACATGGGCAGTGAACTGACCGGCATGCAGACGCAGATGCAATGGGTGATGGAGGTGCTAAAGGAGCGAGGCCTGTATTTTGTAGACAGTTTCACCACGGCACAGAGTGTGGCGGGTGACGCAGCGCGCGAACATGACATCCCCACGACGACGCGCAATGTGTTTCTCGACAATGAAACCACCGCAGAGGATATTGACCGGCAGTTTCAGCGCTTGCTGCAAACGGCGCGTGAGCACGGCAGCGCGGTAGGGATCGGTCACCCTTACGAAGAAACACTCGACTATCTGGAGAAGGCACTGCCTGCACTCGCGCAAGAGAATATCGAAGTGATTTCCGTCTCGGCGATGATCCGTCTGCAGCAAGACGAAGCGGCACCTTAGAGCCGCATCGTAATGCCCTTGTCGGCCATATAACGCTTGGCCTGAGGAATGCTGTATTCACCGAAGTGGAAGATGCTGGCGGCAAGCACCGCGTCGGCCTGACCGAGCAGCACGCCATCCACCAGATCCTGCAGATTGCCGACACCACCGGAGGCGATGATTGGCACCGACACGCTCTCACTGACCGCTTTGTTCAGCGCCAGATCGAACCCACTCTTGGTGCCGTCACGATCCATGCTGGTCAGCAGAATCTCACCGGCGCCATAGTTCACCATGCGCTTCGCCCACTCCACCGCGTCGATGCCGGTCGCCTTGCGCCCGCCGTGGGTGAATATCTCCCAGCGGTCCGGTTCGCCCGCCACACTGACTTTCTTGGCGTCCATTGCGACAACAATGCATTGCGAACCGAAGCGCTCGGCAGCCTCGCGCACAAACTCCGGATTGAACACAGCTGCGGTGTTGATCGACACCTTGTCGGCACCGGCATTCAGCATGGTGCGAATATCGTCGAGCGTGCGAATACCCCCGCCCACCGTCAATGGAATGAACACCTGGCTGGCAATTGCCTCGACCGTATGGACGGTAGTCTCGCGCCCTTCGCTGCTGGCGGTGATATCCAGAAAGGTGATCTCATCGGCGCCCGCATCGCTGTAGCGCTTGGAGATTTCCACCGGGTCTCCGGCATCGCGGATATCCAGAAACTTGACGCCCTTGACCACGCGCCCCTTGTCGCAATCCAGACAGGGGATGATTCGTTTTGCCAGTGCCATGTTGCGTGCCTCGTTAAGCTTGCTGATTCGCTTTGCGCAGTTTTATGCGCGCAGTGCTGCGTCGCAGAACTGCTGAGCCTCTGCCAGATCCAGTGCGCCTTCGTAGATCGCGCGGCCGGTGATGGCACCCATGATGCCTGCACCCGTGCGAGTTCTTGCGGCCGCCTGCAGAGCGTGGATGTCTTCAATACGGCTGACACCACCGGAGGCGATGATGGGAATGCTGGACGCCTCCGCCAGCGCCACTGTGGCTGCCACGTTTACGCCCTGCATCATGCCGTCGCGAGCGATGTCGGTGTAGATGATGGCCTCTACGCCATCGTTGGCGAACTGACGCGCCAGATCAATCACATTAACCGTGGACACATTGGCCCAGCCGTCGGTGGCGACCATGCCGTTCATCGCATCGAGTCCGACCATGATGTGACCGGGGAATGCCTTGCAGGCCTCGGCGACAAACGCCGGATTGCGAACCGCCTGAGTGCCGATGATGACATAGGTGACGCCTGCGGCAAGATAGCGCTCGATGGTCGCGAGATCGCGAATGCCACCACCGATCTGTAACGGCAGCTGTGGATAAGCCTTCGCAATCACAGCGACGACGTCACCGTTGACGGGCACGCCTGCGAAGGCGCCATTCAGATCGACCAGATGCAGGCGACGCGCGCCCTGTGCGAGCCAGTGGCCGGCGGTCTTCACGGGGTCATCGGAGAATACGGTGGAGTCTTCCATGCGGCCTTGCTTTAGGCGCACACACTGACCGTCTTTTAGATCGATTGCGGGGATGACTAGCATAAATTCTGGTTTACCTGATGTTGATTTTTGGGGGAAACTTTATCGCGGGCAGGCCCGCTCCCACATCCACATCCACTGTGGGAGCGGGCCTGGCCGCGATCAAACCTTTATACGCTGCCATCCCACGCGAGGAAATTGCGCAGCAATTGCAGGCCGCTGTGCTGACTCTTTTCCGGGTGAAACTGCACGGCGAAGATGTTGCCCTTGTTCAACGCGGCCGTGAAAGGCACGCCGTATTCTGTGACCCCCGAAGCCTTCTCCTGCGCGCCCAGTTCAATGTAGTAACTGTGCACGAAATAAAAACGGCTGTTGTCCTCGATGCCAGCCCACAGCGGGTGCTTATCGGTCTGCGTCACCATGTTCCAACCCATGTGTGGAACCTTCAAGCGCTTGCCATCCGCATCCGTGAGAACACCCGTTTCCGATCCTTGCGCGTTGCCAAAATAACGCACGCGTCCGGACACCATGCCGAGACACTCGACGCCATTATTCTCTTCGCTGCTGTCCATCAACGCCTGCATGCCAACACAGACCGCGAGCAGCGGTTTATTGCGAACCACCTCGGCGACAATCTCGTCGATTCCCAGACGGCGAATCTCGCCCATGCAATCGCGAATCGCGCCCACGCCGGGGAATATCACATGATCGGCCTGCAGGATCGTGCGGGCATCGCTGGTGACACTGACAGTCACATTTTCCCCGACATATTCCACGGCTTTGGCCACGGAATGCAGGTTACCCATTCCATAATCGATAACGGCGATTTTATTCATAGCTATTTTTTCTAGAGCAGGATTGAGGCAAGCGGCTTACAGCGAACCCTTCGTTGAAGGGATCACGTCGCTGCTGCGCGGATCAATTTCCATGGCCATACGCAGTGCACGACCGAAGGCCTTGAAGACAGTCTCGATCTGGTGGTGCGAGTTGACGCCACGCAGATTGTCGATGTGCAGAGTCACCAATGCGTGGTTGACGAAGCCTTGGAAAAATTCGTGAAACAGATCGACATCGAAACCGCCGACCGCGCCACGGGTAAAGGGGATGTGATACTCCAGACCGGGACGGCCGGAGAAATCGATAACGACGCGGGAGAGCGCCTCATCCAGCGGCACATAGGCGTGACCATAACGACGGATGCCCTTGCGATCCAGCGCCTTGTTGAAGGCCTGACCCAGCGTAATGCCAAGATCCTCGACGGTGTGGTGAGCATCGATGTGCAGATCGCCCACGGCCTTGACCGTGATATCGATCAGTCCGTGACGGGCGACCTGATCCAGCATGTGATCGAGAAAGGGCAGACCAGTGTCTGTGCTGAGCTCGCCTGTACCATCCAGATTCACAGAGACCTTGATCTGCGTTTCCTTCGTGTTGCGTTCCACTGTCGCCTGTCGTAAGGACATCAAATTTCCCCAGTTGTGCCTGCATACCGGCATTCTGCGCCGGGTTTCAGTGCCGCACATTATACGGGCAGCGCCGGGGCTTTGAAAGCAAAGATCTCCCGGCAAGCCCTTGAACAGCGCGGCTGCGATGGGCGACCCTGTTGAGGTACACTGACACTCGCCGACATGAAGTTATGACAGGAATTCTCACAAGGAACACATCACATCATGAAAAAACTCATCAAGATTCTTCTGCTGACACTGACGGGGCTGGTCGTGCTGGTCGGCGTTGGCCTCGCGCTGATTTTTCTGGTGATCGACCCTGTGCGTTACAAACCTGCTATTGAATCGGTGTTCGCTCAGCAAACCGGGCTGCAACTCAGCATTGCCGGAAAGATTGACTGGGCCTTCAGCCCGGTGTTCGGCCTCAGCATCAACGACCTGCGTCTGAGCAATCCAGGTGCTCGTCAGGAGCTTGCCTCACTATCCAGTATCGCGATCAAGATCGAGCCCCGGGCGCTGCTCAATGGCCGTCTGGAGATGCAGGAATTTGTTGCCGACGGATTGCACATCAACTGGATCGTCGATGCCAACGGGGTCGGCAACTGGCAGACCGGTGACGGCTCAGCGGCCCCGGGCGTGCCGACCACGACATCAACAGCTTCGTCCGCTGACGGCACCAGCATTGCCGCCGCCGTCCAACAGATCACCGTCAGCAATGCCAGCCTGTCCATTCAGGACGCCGAACGCGGCCTCAACACAACCTTCAGCAACCTGAATCTCAGCAGCCAGAACACCAATCTGGAAAACCGCCCTTTTCCCTTTGAGCTGTCCTTCAACGTGACGGACAACGTCGACGGTCAGGATGCCGAGGTGAGTCTCGCGAGCACGGCGACCGTTGATTTCGCCGCTGGCAACGCGCGCTTCGACAACCTGCAGCTCAAGCTCAACCCTCTGCAGCTCTCCGGCTCACTGGCCGCTCGGGACTTCCGCAACAACCTGAGCTGGAGTGGCAGCCTCGCCAGCAATACCTTCCCGCTGACCGACTTCCTGGAGTTGTACTTGCGCGCTGCCGCCGATGACACGCTCGCCGTGCCAGGTGATTACAGCGCCGACAGCGACCAGTTCAGCATGCGCGTGGAATTCAACGGTAACAGCCAGCAGATCAATGTGCCGGTGCTGGCGCTGACTCTGGATGACATGCAGGTCACGGCCGATGCCGCATATACACTGGGCTCCGACAGGACGCCTGCCAACCTGCGCTACAACCTGACCGCCAATGCACTGGATTTGAACCGCTATACTGGCTCTTCAGCCGACGCATCGGCAGAAGCTGCCCCGACAACAGCGACCGTTGCAACGGATACCGCTTTGCCCATCGAACTGCTGAACAGCATGAACGTGCAGGGTAGACACAACCTCGAGTCGCTGACAGTCGCCGGACTGACCTTCACCGGCATCAATGTCAGCCTGGATGTGTTGAACGGCGTGCTGAAGCTTGACGTACAGCCCATCGGCTTCTACGAGGGGCAGATCACCAGCACACTGAATTTCGACACCCGGCAGTCGCCCCCCAGCGTGACCAATATCAGCTCGCTGCGTAACATCAACCTGGCGCTGCTTGCTCGAAACCTGCCGATGGCGGACTTCGCCGAGGGACGATTGAATCTGGAAGCGTTGCACACGCTGCGTGGCAGCACCGTCAATCAGCTGCTGGAAAGCGTCGACGGCAGGTCCAGCTTCAGCGTCGCCGACAGCGCCATCGATGTCGCGGTGCTCAAGCAGGTGTTGTCATCGATCTCGGTGCTCAGCCCGGCAGGCACTGGCGACATGGTGCAGCAGTGGCCGGATGTCGTGCGTTTCAGTACCTTGGAGGGACACCTGATCCTCGCCCAAGGCCTGGCGGAGAATCAGCAGCTCAATGTCACTCTGGATAACGTCGAGATCTCCGCCAACGGCGGCATCGATCTGAACGCCGACAGCTTCAACTACGACGTCCTGCTCACCGTCTTCGGCCCACCAGCCGTGCAGACAGTGCCTGTCTCCGAGCTGTATCAGGGCGTGCAATGGCCGGTGCTGTGCAGTGCCGCCTTCGCCAGCGAAGTCAGCCAGTACTGCGGCCCCGACTTCGGCAAGGTGCGGGAACTGTTCGTGCAGATATCCCGCAATCAGGTGCAGCGCCGCGTGCAGGATGCCGTCAGCGATCAGGTTCCGGCCGATCTGCAGGACGCCGCGCGCGGACTGCTCGACCGTCTGCTGCGCTGAGGGCAAGTCAGACCCCATGCAGGCCATCGACTCAAATTCCCCCTTCGCCAATGCTGTGCTGCAATGGTTCGCCCACAGCGGCCGCCATCATCTGCCCTGGCAGGAGAACCCGACGCCCTATCGCGTCTGGGTGTCCGAGATCATGCTGCAGCAGACGCAAGTCAGCACCGTCATCCCCTATTTCCTGAATTTCATGCGCCACTATCCGGATGTCCACCGCCTCGCAGCGGCACCGCTGGACGAGGTGCTGCACCTGTGGACGGGGCTTGGCTACTATGCCAGGGCGCGGAATCTGCAACGCTGTGCGGGTTTAGTCAGCACCACTATGACCGGCGCGTTTCCTCGCAGCGTAGACGCGCTCTGCGAGTTACCCGGAATCGGCCGCTCCACCGCCGGGGCCATCCTGTCGCTGGGAGCCGGTATTCGAGCACCAATCCTCGATGGCAACGTCAAACGCGTCTTGTGCCGTTACCACGCAATTCCCGGCTGGCCGGACCTTCCCTCTGTGCAGAAACAGCTCTGGGTGATCGCCGAGGACGCCACTCCAACACACGAATTCGCCGCCTATACGCAGGCCATGATGGATCTGGGTGCCACGGTCTGCACCCGCAGCAAACCGACCTGCCTGCTGTGCCCATTGCAGGACGGCTGCAAGGCCCGCAAGGCTGACGCCGTGAGTGAGTACCCTCACCGCAAACCGGCCAAGGCAATACCCACTCGCCACGCGCACCTGCTGATGTGCCGCACGGCGTCTGGAAAAGTGCTCCTGGAGCGAAGACCGGAGAGCGGCATCTGGGGCGGCCTGTGGAGTTTCCCGGAGTTCACGGACATGATGCAGGTCGAAGAGTTCTGCCACTCGCGACTGAGTGCGGGACACCAGGCGCCAGCGTGCTGGCCGGCGGTCAAACACACCTTCAGCCACTTCCATCTGCAGATCACGCCGGTCTGCGTCGACGCTGCAACGCAGCCGGACGCAGTGATGGAGCCGCAGCGCTGGCTCTGGTACCCTCTGGACGAATCTGTCGCTGTGGGCCTCGCCGCTCCGGTCAAGGAATTGCTCCGGCGCCTGCGGCAAAACTGACATGACTAACAACCTGTGGGAGCGGGCCTGCCCGCGATAAATAGCGTCTCACAAATTTATCGCGGGCACGGCCCGCTCCCACAGTCAGTGATACACAAGGAACCAGCATGACCACCGTATTCTGCCGCAAATACCAGAAAGACCTGCCTGCCCTGGCCTCGCCACCCTACCCCGGCGCCAAGGGCAAGGAAATCTTCGAAACCGTCTCGCGGCAAGCCTGGCAAGAATGGCAGAAGCAACAGACCATGCTGATCAACGAGAAACAACTGAGCATGATGAACGCCGACCACCGCCACTATCTGCAGGAGGAAATGGATAAATTCTTCGCCAATGAGCAACACGACGTCGCGGAAGGCTATGTGCCCCCGGCGCAGGATTAACGGAAGATAGTCGAAAACAGATGGATTCTCAGGCTTGACTCGGAAAGGGGTCTCCGGGTTTAATACGCGCCTTGCCAAAACGGCAGTACTCGTAAGACCCGCTATAACTCTTCTTTTTAATAAGAAAGAGAGTCTCTAAAGCCCAGGTAGCTCAGTCGGTAGAGCAGAGGATTGAAAATCCTCGTGTCGGTGGTTCGATTCCGCCCCTGGGCACCATCAAGAAACCCCATCAAACCTCCCATAAAGTTCCCGGCAATACCCGCACCTTCGCCATATACAAATGTAAATTGCATGGCTTAATATAAGTCAGGCTACTGTATTCCCCACAACAACTGGATTGAGCCCTCACTCCGCAACCACCTGCGGTTTATTAGTCTTTTACGAGCGGTACGAGAATGATTAACAGGTACATAATAGTAGATGATTTTTATAGCAATCCAGATGAGTTGGTTCGAGTTGCTTTGAAGTCACTCAAGGTAGAAGACTCGCCGAGTGGAAACTATGCAGGCGTCATGACCACAGACTATTTTTTGGGAGCAGAGAGCAGAGAAGTATTTCAGAAATTGACACTGGAACCGACAGTAAACTCTTCAACAAACGCGAACGGAAGATTAAGGTTTACGAAAGAGAACGATTCATTCAAATTCCATATTCATTATGATGTGGATGTGGACACCAAATGGGCAGGAGTTGTGTATCTTTCCAAGAACCATCCTAAAACAGATGGCACAAATTTCTGGAGACATTCGCGAACTGGGTTGGAAGTGGCGCCCAATACACCCGAAGGTTTTGCCAAATATGGGTGGAAGAATTTTCACGATTTGAAAGCCTTCCTGGAGAAAGAAGGACTTGATGAATCTCTGTGGGAAAAGACCTTATCCATTCCCTACAAATACAATAGGGCACCTCCGGAAATTAACCAATTCCTGTAAACTATCGCAAAATCTTTACACATGCGAGTGACTCATGGCCCACCCCGGATTTTTCGATCTTGATGATCGCTTCAAGAAGCTGGATGAACGAGATGCTTTGCTGCAGC
>JAURWS010000018.1 GCA_030654835.1 Gammaproteobacteria bacterium
GCTGCAGCAAAGCATCTCGTTCATCCAGCTTCTTGAAGCGATCATCAAGATCGAAAAATCCGGGGTGGGCCATGAGTCACTCGCATGTGTAAAGATTTTGCGATAGTTTACAGGAATTGGTTAATTTCCGGAGGTGCCCTACAAGCGATCTCAATATCGTGCAGCAGCATGGACTCGGTGAATTCAAGCATCAGCCCGTTTGCGTCAATCGTGTACTCTTCCAGCATTTTACGTAAATTACTCTCGAAATCGTTCTCGTAGAACTGATCCGCCGTGATATTGATACTCAGTTTCAGTTGTCGATTGTCGGGATCGGCTTGCCAGCGTTGCAACTGCTGTATTCCCATTCGCAGAATATCCTGACCAAGTTTCAGCATGAGGCCATTCTGCTCCGCAAGGGGCAAGAATGAGGCGGGACTCAGCACGCCCAGCTGCGGATGATTCCATCTCACCAGTGCCTCTGCTCCCACAATATTGCTGTTGTGATCGACCTGAGCCTGAAAGTAGAGTTCGAATTCGAGTCTATCGATGCCCGAACGCAGGTCGCTCAGTAGTTGAGTGCGCTCACCGACCGCGATTTGCAGAGCAGGGTCGAAGAAACTGATCCTGTTGCGTCCATTTGACTTGGCGCTGAACAGGGCGATATCCAATTGTTTAAGCAACTCCTCCAAATTGTCGGCGCCAGGACCGAACAGGGTGGCGCCGATGCTGCAGGAGTTGTAATACGACTTTTCTCCGATTATGTAATTGCCATCCAGACGCGCGAGGATAGATTCGGCGGTGCTTTGCAGGGCCGCAGAAGCTGTGCCTGGATCTGCACCAATGTTGTTCAGCAATACCAAAAATTCGTCGCCGCCGCAGCGTGAAACGATGTCTGTTGTTTGCAGACTGCGCTGCAAACGCTGACTGACTTCTACCAGCAGTTCGTCCCCTGCGGTGTGCCCCATGGTTTCGTTGATGGTCTTGAAATTATCCAGATCCACCATCAACAAACCGCCAAACTGCAGTCGAGTGGTATGTTGCTCAATAGCGGCAGCCAGCAGCGTGCGCAAACGTTCTCTGTTTGCCAGACCGGTGAGGCTGTCGAAATAGGAGAGTTTACTGATCGTCTCTTCGGCGGTTTTGATGTCGCTTGTATCGAAGAAGTCGTCCACATAGTGGGTAATCTCGCCCTCTGCATTTCGAACTGCGGTAATGGTCAGTGACTGCGGGAACTGTTCGCCGTTCTTGCGCATATTCCACATTTCGCCATGCCAGTAGCCGAGCTCTTTTATGCTCTTCCACATTTCAGCATAAAAGGCCTTGTCGTGACGCCCCGAACTGAGCAAGCGAGGAGTCTGGCCAAGAACCTCCGCCTGCTTGTAACCGGTGATAGCTTCAAAGGCAGAATTGACGCGCAGAATGCGTTGCTCAGCATCGGTGATCATGATGCCTTCCTGCGAAGAAAACGCGGTAGCGGCAATACGCAACTCCGCCTCGGTGAGTTTGCGCTCGGTGATGTCTTCCACCAGGGAGATAGTCACACCCTCCTCGGGGACCGGCACATTCTGGGCAGTGACATAGCGGGTGGCGTGGCCAGTGCGAGTGATGGGGACAGCCTCCCATTTCATCCGTGCTGGATCACCGCTTGCGTAATCCGCCAGCACCCTGGCCCGGATCTGTTGGCGCTGCTCCTTATCTTCATAGACAGCGTCCCAGAAGCTGTCCGGTTGGCTGATGGCCTCACGGGTGGTTTGGTAAATGTGGGGGAAGTTGTCGTTCATGTATTCGAAGTGAACCTGCCCATCCACCGTGTTGACGGCGACGCCAATCGGCAGGTGGTCCAGGGCCGCTCTCAGAATACGCTGGTGCCGTTCGGCTGTGCGCTGGGCGCGTCGGCGCTGGATGACCTGGAATAATTCGTTGCCAAACAATTGCACGGTCTGCACGGTGTCGTTGTTGTAGGGGTACTCTGCATTGCCGAGTCCGACTACCATCACGATCTTGTCGCCCTCATGTATCGGGACGCTGATCAGTCGCTTGAGCTCGGAATGTCCGTCCGGCAGGCCTCTTTTGTTCGGTGCCGCAGCATAATCGTTGATGATAATCGGGTGGCCCTGGCGGATGCAGTCTGCCCAGACACCGGCTGTCGCGACCGGGTAATGATTGTCGTAATTGGCATGGCAATGGCCGGCCACAGTCGCGCTGCTCCATGCCAACAATTCGATATCTTTCTGATCGTCGCTGACCAGGTGCAGAAAGCCGATCTTGCTGAGGGTTATCTCCTCAAGGGTGTCCAGTGCTTTTTGCGACAGTGTATTTTCATCCATGGTGAACGCCATGCCGACCAGCCCCATGAGTTTGGCCGTGCGAGTCTCGGAGAGATAGCGTGCACTGATGTCTCTGACCACCAGAATGTAGCGGCTATGAGCGTCTTTGATGCTGAGCAGTGAGCCTGATATTTCGTATCGATGCGGTCCGGTTGCGGTCACCAGAGAATACTGACGGCCTGCTGAGCGCCCGCTGCCATCGATATCGGCCAGCGCCATGCGCAACGTTGCAAGGGCGTCTTCTGGAAGGAATTCTGACATCTTTCTGCCGAGGAATACGTCTGGCGGTGCCAGCAGTTCGGCCCGGGACGCTTCGGAGTGATAGCTGTGGATGGTCGTGTCGTTGCCGACTTCAAACATCATGTCGGGCATGGCATTGAGGGTTGCGGTGATGCGAGTGTTGAGGTTTGCAACTTCGTCAAACGGGATATCGATGGTCGCGATGATCAAGGCACGGTAGAGAAATCCGTAGGCGATCAGCTTGTAGACATGTCCGAGTAGATTGTAAACGTCGGTCATATCACTGTAGAAAGTGAAGAACAGCTCACTGAAGGCCATAATGGTGGCAGCCACTGCCAAGGTCTGCATGCTCAAAGACTGTGCTTGACGAGCAGTAAGCCAGAACTTAACTGCCGCCGCACCGTAGAGCAGAATGAGAAAATATTCGCAGGCGATCTTGAACGGCGTCAGGCCGGTGTCGTCGTTGAAGGTTGCTGGCAGCAGTTCTGCGTGTGACAACAGCAGCCAGTGCAGGAATATCAAGCAGACCAGCGTGCCCGTCAGAATCTGCCAGCGTATGTGGCGTGGTATTTTCCTGCCGGGGAGATATGCCGCGATCAGCAGCCCCACCGCAGAGAACAGCCTGGCCATAAGCCAGAAATTGACGGTCATCTCCTGATCGCCAGGGCCGACAATATCCGGCATTCCTGGAAAGGAGAGCAGGTGGGTGAAATCCAACAGGGCTACACCAAGGAAGGCGCAGGCCAATATAGTGGTGCGGTAGGTCCTCGAGCTCTGTCGCGCGTGCCAGCCCAACATAAAAATCATGCTGGAGATGGCTACCGCAATCGTCTCCATCAGTGTGTGTAATGGCTGATAATTATCGAGACCCTGTAGACCCGGCACTGGCATCAATCGGGAAATCAGCAGCAAAAGCGTCAGTGCTGCCAGAACTTGCAGCGCCCGGCCTTGTGCTCGCCGATATTGTTTGTGGGGTTCGCTTTCGTACATATTGATTCGGTAATCGGCCTTTGAGTATTCGTTCGGCCCAATTGCTCTTGATGTGGAAAACGGTCTTGTTCACGGAGCTATAGTGATTGAATTGTCAGGCAGTGTCACTACAGTTCGGGAATTGTGCCCAGGCCATGGCACCCACACTTTGGCGCCCCCACCCGCATATTTCAAATGATGTTGAAATCCCCGCCCTTATGCATTCGCGCAACAGCAATTCCTAGTCTATACAGGTTATATAGCTGCGTTCTTAACGTTGCATGCGGCTCGCCAAAATAACTTATTTACTTATATTTTTGCTTATCATGATTCAACCAAATACAATCCTCTGGTCGAAAAGATCGCTGCGGCAACTTCGTAAGTTACCCGCCCAGGACGCCCAATTGATTTACCGAGAAGCAACTCACTTGGAGACTTTTCCTGACTGCCAGAATATCAAGCGATTGACGAGCCACCCGTATCAATTCCGCCTCAGGATTGGAAGATACCGAGTGATGTTTAACTACGATGGACAAGTACGAATCGTGAGTATTGAAGAGGTTAAATTGCGCGATGAAAGCACCTATTGACGTTCAAATTATCAAGCAAGAAGGGCGACCTGTGTTCGCCGTCCTGCCATACGATCAATACCTGAAGCTCACCGAACAAAACACTGATTCTGACATCTACATCCCACACGAAGTCATCGGCCTATGTGTGGAAAAGGGCTTGAGCCTGCTTGCCGCATGGCGCACGCACAAAGGATTCAGTCAGAGTGAGCTGGCGGAGCGAATGGGGATTACCCAACCGGGCGTAGCGCAGATGGAACGACCAGGGGCAAAACTGCAAAGACGCACACTTGAAAAAGCTGCTACAGCGCTAAGTGTCCATCCAGAGCAGCTTACAGAGTAATTCCCACATCGTATTTGCCAGATTCGAATTCAGGTATTACGCTCAGCAGCATCGTGATACTAGAGAGGTCAAGCATGGCTACTACTCTCACCAGCAAAGGGCAGGTCACTATCCCCAAGCAAATCAGGGATGCCTTGAATCTGGCCCCAGGCAGCAGCGTGGAATTTGCAGTCAACAGCAATGGAGAGGTTGTCATCAACAAAGCTGATGCCAATCCGGATATCCATCCAGACCGCTTCGACCGCTCTCGTGGCAGAGCCGATATCAAGTGGCGAACGGACGAACTCATGGCGCTGCTGCGCAGTGAGGACTAATGCTTCTCATCGACACCAATGTGCTGGTTGATGTTCTGGAAGATGATACGTAATGGGCGGACTGGTCCATTGACCTGTTGCGCGCTCGGGCACAAATTCATCAGTTGGCCATCAACCCGATCATTTATGCAGAGTTTTCACTGGCATTTTCCAGAGCCGAAGACCTCGATCAGAGCCTTGGTGAACTGGGGGTAAGCATTATAGAAATTCCTCGCCCGGCTCTATTTCTCGCAGGCAAGGCTTTCGCGCGCTATCGCCGACAGGGGGGCTCAAAACACAATGTCCTTGCAGATTCTTTCATCGGCGTCCCTTCTATTGCATAAAAAGACGAATAGACTGCCATTCTGGTTTATTTCGGAACGGAGCGCATTACATGAAACATGAAATCGGCTCTTACGATGCCAAAACCAAATTGCCGGAAATTCTGCGCAGGGTGGAATCCGGGGAAGAATTTGTCATTACCAATCGCGGCAAACCTATCGCTGATTTGACCCCCAGCCGAGCCAGCAGTCAGGTAAAAATAGCGGCGGCCATCAACAATATATTGCGCGGACTGAACGGCCCCATGGCTGATGAAGAGTTTGCAATGCTCAAGAATACTGATCGGAAATGATCGCTTTTGTCTTGGATAATTCAGTGGCAATGCGCTGGCTGTTGGCCAGCGACAAGAAGGCTGACTTCACAGCAGGCATTTGGCAGCACGCAAAGCGAAGGTCGATATCTATTTGAAGTAGGCCGATTTATCATGAATCGGCCAAATACAATCCTCTACATCCCCGATGAAGTGATCGGCCTCTGTGTGGAAACAGCTATTGGCGATTATCAGTCAGATTCAGGTGTTGGATGAGGGGATTCGAGGTGGGGCTGAGGATTCCGATTCAAAGTAAAGAGTTGATCATAGCCTGGTATTTGATAAACACGGATCAAGCTCGCAATCAAGTCCGCCTGCTTAATACTACCCAACCCCAGTTGCTTCAAATCAATCTGCTCTTTCTGAGCGCCGACGATAAAATCTGCCATGTCGGCGACTATTGAACCCGGAAGGGACACCCGAACATCCGGTGAAATTATCTGAAACAATCGAAAGACATCGTTTTTGTGCTTCTTGATCTTGCGCGAATCGATCGCTTCGCCGTCTCGAGTGCGCCGAGACATATCCAGCCATGCTTTCACTTTCAGCGGAATCAACCCGATTTCAGTGACCACAGAGACACCGTCAATTACTGCCGTCTGTTGCTTTAAAAACCCGTAGTAGTCGACGTCCAACAGGATTGCCGACAGACTGGAAACTTCTTCATCAATTGGTACTGGTGTCAGGCGGCTGCCTTCTGCGGGCTGAATAAGTTCGGGATTGCGAGAAAAGAGTTCCAGCATGACCGGATAGTTTTCATCCGTCGGATTCTCGAAGCGATAGAATATTTTGTGGCCGCTGCTTTGCTGTCGACTCTGATAGCCAGCCAGGCGCACAAACTCCCAGAATGCCTCTGCAAAATCTCTATCCAATGCTTCAACACAGAGCACCATGTCGAAATCCTTGGTTTGCCTGAAGCTTACGCCTGCGTTTTCAAGAACCAGTGAAGATGCTACACCGCCGATCAGTGCGTAATGATTCTGATAAATAGCGAAGTGTTCTCGAAATTTGATTAGTCCTTTAATCATGTTCAGCGCTCCATCATTGCATCCAATGCCACCTCTATCCGTTCATCCGCCGAGCCTTTAAGACTCAAGGACAACGAGAATGGGTCCACTGTTTCACCTTCAGCAAGCAGGTTAGGATCATAGGCCCACACCTGCACTATGCAGGTTTCTGGCTCTCTGATCGGGATTTTTTCAATACCTGATTTTTCCAACAGCTGCCACTGCGCCTTGCTGATTGCATAGCACCTTTCCTCTGGTTCGCCCAGCAACGTCAAGCGAGACAACGCGGACTCACCAGCCAGAAGCAGCGGCTTGTGCTCCAGCTGCGCTTCCCAAATTCGATAAGACTGCGTCACCGGTTGACGAAGCAAGGGCTGCGCTCGCGTCCAAATCTCTTTGGCATCAGCCTGCAGCTGCATCAGCCGCTCTTTGCCTTGCCGATTGACTACTACCAGTCTAGCAGCTGACAACTCACTCACCGCTCGGCTCATCGACATTGCGCTGTAACAAAGCGCCTTGGACAGCGCGAGGGGGGTGTGCTCTTTGATGTCCGCGTGCAACAAACAATAGATGAGGACCGCTTGGGAGGCAGGGCTTAAAGTCTCTGCCGCGACCAAGGCTTCCCTCTTCGCTCGACTGCGCAGTTCCATTCCCAGCATGGGCAAATACATCTGCACACCGGGCACGACAAAGGCTTGCCCCAATTCAATCAACCGTTTGCGCACATAAGCTGGCAATGACTCGGCAACCACGCACGTAAAACCAGCGTGCTCAATCGCTCTGGCGAGATGTTTTTGAAACTGTGCAGGCGTGAAAGTTTGCGGCGCTTGCAGAAACACAGCGGTGAATTTGAGGGAGGAAATACTCAGGTTGTAAAAGCGGTACTGGTTTTCCAGATACAAGGGCAAGACACCGACAGGCGTCGGTGACAGCTCGACTGAAGCGCCAGTCACCTCCTTCAGATATTTGATCAGGTTGGGTTCCAGCATTGACATTGCTCACCTCGAAGACAGTGTCGAAAACACTAACATCGTTAATGTTATCGTGCAATTCAATGTTATCTAATTGTTTTATTTAAGTAATTACCGCCTTATACGCCTGGCTTTCCTCCGGCTGAGTGGATAAGAACGTCAACTTCAAAAAGAGAAAGCTCGTCATGAGCAACATATTTACGCAACCGATTTATCGCAATACATTGATTCGATTTTGGTTTCTTGACTGGCGCAATGGTTGCTGCACTAGAGATAAAACCCACAAGAGGGAATTGGCTGATCAGGGGTCCAAGATCGTTCCACAGAGATTGATTCGGCATTTGGCTGAGCCAAATACCTCACCCCTGCGGGGCAGCTCTTCAGCTGTCCTGGCTGCTTCGCAGCCGGTGATTCGGCATTTGGCTGAGCCAAATACCTCACCCTGCGGGCAGCCTGCGGCTGTCCAAAACGCTGCGCGTTTTGTCGAACTGGGGAGTTCGATCTTCCGGGAAGCCAAATAAAAAAGCCCACATAAAGTGGGCTGTTTTATTTGGTGCACCCGGAGAGATTCGAACTCCCGACCAAGTGGTTCGAAGCCACCTACTCTATCCAGCTGAGCTACGGATGCGTGCGGCCGGGATTATATAGAACTCTTTCCGGGTGGTCACCCCATAAATCGGGTCACTCCACCCTTGCCCCGCGCACGTCTGCGCTGAACTGACCGGCCGCTGGCAACGCGCCTGCCTGGAAACCAATGGTTGAATCCAGCTCGCCGCCCTGTCCGGGTGCGATCTGCGGGACGACGACGCTGCGGCTGACCAGCTGGTCGGCGACGATGGCGCGAAATTCCACGGTGACGTCGCTCACGGGCACGGGTGAGTTGTTCTGCACTCTTGCGACGAGGCGGCCGGCCTGGTTGATGTAGGCCTGAGCGCTGACGTACTGCGTCGGGTTGTCGGCGATATCCAGGCGGACATAGGCGGCGCGGGATTGTTCGCCGATGGCACCTTGTGCACCCACCGCCATGCCGAAGTATTCCTTGGCGGCGACGCGGTCGTTGTTCGCCAGCGACAAGGTGCCCAGCTCGTTCATGGCCAGTGCGGTCGGTAGCAGTTTGATGCTGGCCTGCAGGTCCTCATTGGCGCGCGCCCTCTCGCCCTGTCTGGCGTAGGCGACACCACGGCCGAGGTAATAGTCGAAGTAATTCGAATCCCGACGAATCGCCTCATCGTAAGTGCTCACTGCTGCCTGATAGCGCCGCTGGTAGACCATGATGTCAGCCTGCAGGCCATGAAAACGGGCTTCATCGGGCACCATGGTCAAGGCGGTTTCAAGCTTGCGGGCGGCGTCTTCCAGCTTGTCTTCGGCGATCAGTGTTTCGGCTTCATCGAAGGCGTCGTAGGCGGGCTTGGACTCGCGCAGGAAGGCGATGGCTTCCTGATAAGGTGCCTCGCCCAGCTCGCCACCGGTGTGACCCTCGGCTCGCAGTTGCGCGACCAGTGCACGGTTGTTGTCGACGCGCTCCTGTGACGGCGGATGGCTTGCGAACAGACCATCGAGCCAGTTGCTCTGACTGCCTTCGGAGAGGCGGACGAACGTCTCCTGCAAACTGATGGCGGCGGCGGGGTCATAGCCAGCGTCGACCATATAACGAATACCGTAGGCATCGGATTCACGCTCGGCTTCGCGCCCGTAGCGTTGCGTGAGCAATTGCGCGCCGAGTTGAGCGCCACCGACAACGTAGTCGGCATAGTCAGACCCTTGCGCGGCGACGGCGCCAATCACCATCGCCCCTTGTAGCAGCATGCCGCGCTCCATGGCCTGAGCGCCGTGACGTGCAGCGGCGTGGACAATCTCGTGCCCCAGCACGGCAGCAAGCTCGGCCTCATTGTTCAGCTCCACCAGCAGGCCACGATTGACGGCGATCTTGCCGCCTGGCAACGCCCAAGCGTTGGGAACCGAGTTGTTGAGGACGACAAATTCGTAAGGCAGCTGTCTGTCGGCGACCGCCGCCAGCCGATTGCCCACCTGCTGCACATAGGCGGTGAGGTTCGGGTCAACGCTGAACTTGCCGCCCTGCCCCTGCTGCGAGGGAGAGTATTGCTCCTGGCCGATGCTGACCTCGCGCTGTTCGGAGACGAGGCCCAGCTCGCGCTGCCCCGTCACCGGATTGACGGCACACCCCGCGATCGTCAGCAGCCCCATGGTGACGGTCAGCAGGAGAACCCGGGCTTTGACTCTTCGTGTGACTTGCTTGCGTTTCATGATGACCTCATCGGCTGGGGTGGCAGTGTCATATTTACAGGATGAACTGGCGCCATTTTACAGCGTCTCTGTGAATTTGACTGTACCGCAGAGCACATTGCGGTTCGGCGAAATTGTGAAATTGCGCTATCCTCAATTGCAGGATCACAACTATAAGGGAATCCCCATGACGACACGCTGCAAGTGGCCGGGCAATGACCCGCTGTATATCGAGTACCACGACAAGGAATGGGGCGTGCCACTGCACGATGAGCGCGCGCTGTTCGAATTTCTCTGTCTCGAATGCCAGCAGGCAGGGCTGAGCTGGATCACCGTGCTGCGCAAGCGCGAGAATTATCGCCGCGCCTTCCTGAATTTCGAGCCCGAAGCAGTCGCCAGCATGAGTGACGACACCATAGAAACCCTGTTGCTGGATGCGGGACTGATTCGCAATCGTCTCAAGCTTTATGCCATGCGGCACAACGCCATCGCGTTTCTGAAGGTGCAGAAGGAATTCGGGTCGTTTGGCAAATACATGTGGTCATTCGTCAACGGCAAAACTATCGATGGCAGGCGTACAGGCATGGGTGACATTCCCGCCACAACGCCCGAGAGCGACACCATGTCGAAGGATCTGAAGAAGCGTGGCTTCAAGTTTGTGGGGTCGACAATCTGTTATGCCCACATGCAGGCAACGGGGATGGTGAACGATCACGTCCACGAGTGTTTCCGCTATCGTGAGCTGACGTCTTCGGTTTGAGCGAAGATGCGCCCGCTCACCGTGGAGGAGTTCAATCTTCGAGAAGCGCACTCTCGAACTGCTGGCTTGCCTGCTTGTTCAGCTCGTCGGCCTTCTGCTGGAAGATGATCTGCTCCAGCAGCGGCCGCAACGAGTCACGGAAGCAGTCGCGATGCAGATAAGCGCACACCGCACCGTCTTTGGCGTCCAGCGCGCGCCGCTTGAGATCCTCACGATGATCCTCCGTCACAATCACGACCGGCGTTGCTGAGCGCAATGGGCTTTTCTTCTCTATCTCTCGCAGATGATAGAGAAATTGATCACGGGGTTTCTTGTAATTGTTCCAACCGGTAATGACACAGGAGAGCTTGTTCGTCAGCATGCCGAAACCGCGATCATACTGGCGGATCGCGTCCATGGCATTGGACTCGTTATAGGTGTTGATGCTGGTGTAGAGACCGGTATTGCCGATCTCGGCCGCGATCTCGTCGACCAGCTTGTTGTCGAGGTCATAAATCAGGATTACTGGTTTGAAACTCATTCCGTGCTCTCTTTGCAGTGATAGAAAACTGCTTTCGCTTGCGGGGCAAGCTCCCACAAGATCAACGCAGCAGCTGACCACCGTCGACATCCACCGTGGTGCCGGTAGCATAGCCATTCTGCATCAGGTAAATCAACGCGCTGGCGACCTCTTCGGGACGGCCGACACGCTCGACCAGTTGTCCCTTCACCATCGCCGCGACACGCTCGGCACGTTGATCCCCCATCCAGTCGAACAGGGCCGTGTCGATAATGCCGGGAGACACCACGTTCACACGAATGGGCGCCATCTCACTGGCCAGGCAGCGCACCAGATTCTCGACCGCCGCGCCAACGCAACTGAGCGCCGAGCTGTTCGCCTTGATCTTGCGGGCGGGAGCACCGCTGACCAGAGTGATGGAGCCATCTTTCGCCACGAAGGGCGCGCCGGTGTGCACCACCTTGGCGTAGCCCCACAGTTTGCCAAAGGCGCCCTTGAACTGGTCTTCGGTCTGTTCCACGAAGGGCTTCAATGTGCGAGTGCCTCCCGTGGCGGCGGAGACCAGGTGGTCGATCACGCCAGCGGCACGGAATACGGCCAGCAGACTCTCCTCATCATGGGTGTCGGCCTTCATCACTACGACGCGATCACCAGCAATGCGCCTCGCACTTTCCACATGCTCATCGGAACGGCCTGCAGCCCACACGCGTGCGCCAAGATCGCTGGCGGCCAGTGCCGTTGCCAGACCGATTCCTGATGTGCCGCCGATCACCACGACATTTTTTCCTGCCAGTTTGTTCATGCTCATCCGCTCACTCCAGCCCCTTTTCAGTAAGCCGAGGATGGTAGCATAATTTCCAGGGCTGTCGTTTTTCGGCCGCCGGGCTTTACCGTGAACGCCATAACTGGCATGGTAGACGGTAACGAATTTCAAAGACCGTCGCTGAAACAGCAGGAGAAAGACATGCACAAAGGTTTGCTAATGATTGGGCTTTGCACGGCGCTGAGCGCCTGTGGCACATGGGTACAGGTAACGTCCGCCGGGCGTCTGGTCAGCGTCTCCACGCCAGCCGAAGTAGCGGGTTGCACCCGTCTGGGCTCCAGCACGGCCAATGCGATCAGCGAGATTGCTTTCGTCGAACGCGGTAGCGCCAAGCTGCAGACGGAACTCATCGATCTGGCCAGAAACGAGGCTGGCGACATGGGTGGCAATAGAATCGTTCCAGAAACTCCGATTGCCGACGGGCGTCAGACTTTTGGTGTCTATCGCTGTGGTCTCTGACCTTTTAATAGCAACTGCTCTTCAAGAAGAAAGGGACGACGCAATTCGTCCCTTTCTCAACGCTTCTGTGATTGCTCTAAAACGCTCAGATCCAGCTCCCCTTCCCACTTGCCGACCACCATCGCCACGGAGAGATCTCCGGTGACATTGACGCTCGTCCGCACCATGTCCAATGGCCTGTCAAAGGGAAGAATAAATCCGATCACAATCGCGATCTGCTCAGGAGTGACACCAATCGCACTCATCACTGCCGCCATGAGGAACAGGGACGCACCGGGCACTGCGGCTGTTCCGATGGAGACGAGGGTAGTGGCGCCGACGATCACGAGGTAATCGGCCAGCGCGAGATCAATGCCAAAGGCCTGAGCCGCAAAGACAGAGACGATACCCACATAGAGCGCCGTGCCGTCCATGTTGATGGTCGCCCCCAATGGAATCGTGGTGCTGGCCAGCAGAGGGCTGACACCGAGTTTCTTCTCAGCCACAGAAATCGTTACCGGCAGTGTCGCCGAACTGGAAGAGGTCGAGAAAGCCACCAGCATTGCATCGCGCGCCCCACGGAAGAATGCCAATGGCGAAACCCCGACGACGAATTTCATCAGCGCGCCATGCGTCAGCACGAGATGCAAGATGCAGCCAGCCACCACGGCCAATGCCAGACGCGCAACATCCAGAAGAGCAATAACCCCCTGGGTCCCGGACACCCACGCAATCAGTGCAAAGACCCCGAGCGGCGCGACTTCCATGACCCATCCGGTAATTTTCAGCATGATCTCCGAGGCCGCGTCCATCAAATGAGGAATGGGTTTGGCCTTGTCGCCAACGACCATGGTCGCGATACCAAATATCAGCGCGAAGAAGATGATCGCCAACATGTCACCATTGGCGAGAGCGGCAATCGGATTTCTGGGCACGATATTCATCATCTGCTGCGTGAGGGGCACAGCCTCCTGGAGAACCTGCGGAACGGCTCCGGACAGGTCCACGTCAACACCGGGTTGCAGCAACACGGCCAGCACCAGCCCGATGGAGATGGCCGCCATAGTCGTCAGCATATAGAGCGCGAGTGTCTTGACGCCCAATGACCCCAGCTTTTGCGGGTCACCCATGGCGATGATGCCGGAAACCAGTGTGAAGAAAACCAGCGGCACGACCACCATGCTGATCAGACGCACGAACAAATCACCAATCCATTTGATCGACACGGCCCCTTCACCCCAGATGCTTCCCACGATAATTCCCAGCACCAGGGCGAGCAGAATTCTTTTCCAGAGGGCCGTTTCGAACCATTTTTTCATCATGCCGATTTCCCCGAAATACGTGTTTGACGAGTGCATGGAGTACTGCACGCAGAGCCTTGGAGACTATAGAAAAAGGCCGTGGAGCGCCAACAAATTATGGTCATCGGGAACGGTAAAACGACGGTAAATGTGCGACAATGCGCGCCCAATTCAACCGGCTCAACTGACAGAAACGACAGGCTTCCCGTATGGCGGACAACAAGGCGGCATGGATCAAAGGTGTCGTCACCGACAACAAACACCTGACATCCAATCATTTTTCTCTGCGCATCGACGCCGCGATTGCCCCGTTCCTGGCAGGCCAATACACCTCGCTGGGGTTGCCCTATTCTGAAGGCGATCAACACATACAAGTGGCACAGCCCTACTCCGTTCTCAGCGCTCCGGGCGAGCAACCCGTTGAATTCTTCTGCTACACAACTCCAGACGGCTCTCTCTCCGGCGAACTGCGCAAGCTGAAACCAGGAGACAAAGTGTGGATTCAGGGGCAACCGGAGGGAAGCTTTACGCTGGAACAGGTACCTTCGGCACGACAGCTGTGGTTGATAGGGACCGGCACCGGCGTGGCACCATTCCTGTCAATGCTGCGCACCCCCGAACCTTGGCAGCGCTTCGAGCACGTCATTCTCGTCTATGCCATGCGAATGTGGCAGGATCTGGGATACGGAGAATTGATCGACCAGCTGCGTCGCGAACATCCTGAACAATTCCACTTCATCCCTTTCGTCAGCCGCGAGAAGGTGGTGAACACAATTCATGGTCACATTCCAGCCTGTATCACCAACGGCACACTGGAGCGAATTGCCGGGCAGGCAATGTCGCCGCAGGATTCACAGTTCATGTTGTGCGGAAATCCCGGCATGGTACAGGACGCGACCGTCGCTTTGGAACAGAAGGGCTACAGCCGACATAGTGCGGAGACGCGAGGACAAATCACGCTGGAGAGTTACTGGTAATAGTTGCTCGACACGGGAAATGAAAAGGGCCAGAACAGCTTGCTGCTCTGGCCCTTTTGTTTGGGGAAGGATCGTCAGGCCATCGAGCACCCGACGATTCCGATCTCGACTGCCTTATGCACCCGGCGTCCACTCGATGGATGCCCAGAACTGACGGCCCCACGGGGTAGAGAGACGGGATTCAAAGCCACCTTGCATCGGCATGCGCTGCGGGCGCTTGTCGAACAGATTGTTGATACCGACACTGACATTGAACTCGCTGTCGAAGTAATCATTGATCACCATCGAGTAGCGGGCATCCCAGCGCATTTCACCTCTAACGGTGCGCGGTGCCTTCCAACCATCGTTGTAAGCGTCCACTGTCACGTCGTCATACTTCACGGTGTGCCAGTAGTTGGCAGCCAGTGAGGCACTCTGATTGTCGCGGAACCAGTTGAAGCGCACGTTGCTCTTGAACTTCGGCATTGGAGGAACGATACCGGTACCGGCGTTCTGCTTTCCTACCGCTTCCTTACGGCCACCGAACAGATCCTGGTAGTCGAAAGCCTTGTAGTAAGTGGTCTGAGCTGTCGTGGAGAATGTCCCCCAGTTATCAGTCTGGAATTCATAATCCGCAGTCACGTCGAACAGATCGATCCAGACAGAACTGATGTTCTGCGATTGCGTGTACACCGACTCGACAGATTGGTCTGCACGACGATCCACTGCAGGACCGGAATTACCGGCGTATGCAGCCAGCCACGCATTGGCGGCATTACGTGTCGCCGATCCGACTCTATAGTCATACGCACTGATGCCGGTGGCCGCCTGGAACTGCTGGAACTGGAAGCTCACGGTGTCCTGGGTGGTCAGGCTGCGAATACGGTCTGTGTATTCGATCTCCTGATAGTCCAAAGACAGCGTGAATCCATCCAGTGCGCCGCTCGGCTGCCATGTGGCACCCATGTTCCTGATCTCGGAAGTCTCAGGCTCCAGGTTCGGGTTACCGGCAGAACAGGTCGTGGCACCGATCAGCAGATTGTTGGTGAACGGGTCACGTCCGCTGAACACCTCACCGCAGTTCTCGTCCCGAATATATGGGCGACTCTGAACGGGTGACGGGGCGAGGAAGCTCTCTCCCCATGACGCACGCATGGCCAACGTCTCGATGGGCTCCCAACGCAGCGCAACCTTCGGAGTCGTGGCCTCCAGACCGAAGTCCTTGAATTGCTCGTGACGCACGGCGGCTTGCAGCGCCAGCGTCTCAAGAATCGGGATTTCGATTTCCATGAACGCCGCTCTTACCTCAGAGGCATAGTGCTCGTCCGTAGGCAGCGGTGCACCGGCCACAGTGTTGTAGTCCCAGCCCATGGCATCGATGGGGTTGGCGAAACGATTATCGAAGAAGTCGCGCCATTGATAACCAATCGCCGTCTGCACGGCACCGGCCGGAAGCTGGAACAGTTCGCCCGTCAGCACTGTTTCGAAGATATCAAGATCTTCCTTTTGCGTCAGACGGTTCTTGTCACGCTCGAACAGCCACTCGGTGACAGCCACAGAGTTGTCGGTCTTGCCTTTGACGAACAAGGGCGAGCGGGGATCTGCAGAACCGAAGGGGTTCCAGTATTCGTTGCCATTCGGGCCACCCAGCCCCTGCAGGGCCAGTTGGAGCTTGCCCAGATGCACCGAGTAGGAGTCACTCATCGACCTGCTGTCCTGCCGTGAGAAGTAGGAGTAGCCGGTCCAGGTCTCGGTGATGTCGTATTCAGCACTGAACTTGAACCGATTGAGTTGCGAATGCGTCTCGAAGGTTCTTGAGCCGCCGGAATTTTCGAGGTGGCTTGGACGGTGCGTGTAGGACTCGGTAATCATGCGCCAATTCCAGGGCACCACATCAAACCCGTAGGGGTTGGCCGGGTGATTGGCACGAATGTAGAGCACGTTCTGGTTGTTGCCCGTTGTCGCCGTGGTCGACGTGGTGCGGCCGTTGGAGATGCGATAGGAGTTGTTC
The DNA here is from genome assembly GCA_030654835.1 of Gammaproteobacteria bacterium. Lineage (GTDB taxonomy): Bacteria > Pseudomonadota > Gammaproteobacteria > Pseudomonadales > Pseudohongiellaceae > UBA5078. The sequence goes on from JAURWS010000018.1 coordinate 16,386, forward strand.
AACGTCGCATTCAGGCGCAGCCAGTCAGTGGCCTCGTAGCTGAACGAGTTGTAGAGGTTGTAGTTCTCCTCTTCTGTGGAGTAGGCGAACTGCTTGGTGTAGTCAAACAGACAGTTGCCTGTCAGGGCGCCAGAGGCGGACTTCTGCGGAACACCCGATGGTGTGCTGAACTTTCCCTGACCGTGTCCCGGATATCCGTTGTTGAATGTGCCACAGGACGGATCGACCAGAATGCGATTGCTGGCCGCCGTGGAGACGACACCACCATGACGTTGATACAATCTGACACCGGCAGGAGCAGGAGTCGTTACACGGCGGAAGGAGCCTGGGTTACCCGACGTGGACGAGCCATAGGCCATTTCCCACTCACGCAATCTTTCGTACTGCAGCAACGGGGTTTTTTTCTTGTTTTCAAACGCACCGACATAGGAAATGCCGTTGTCGAACGTCTTGCCCCACATGGCCGAGGCGGTGGTTTCTTCCATGCCACGTTCATCGGTCACCTGATAGTAGGCCCGCGCCTTGAACCCTTCGAATTCTTTCGTCGGAATGATGTTCACAACACCCGCCACCGCGTCCGAACCATAGAGCGCAGAGCCACCGTCGAGCACCATTTCCAGACGGTCGATGGCGATTTCCGGCAGTGAAGAAGATACGGCCGGTGACAAGGTGCGGGTTCCATCCACCAGCGTCAGTGTAGAGTTCTCACCGAGACCGCGTAGGTTGAAACTGGCCGCTATGGAGTCCTGGGCGCCGTCCTGGCCAGCCAGCACGTTGGCCACTACATCGGTGTTCTGGGTATAGGTCAATTCCCGAATGTAGTTCGACATGCTGGGCGCACCTGATTCGAACAGGTCCACCTGGCTGACGGTGTCTACTGGGGAGTTCTGGGCAAAGGCGCTGTTCCGAATATAGGAACCGGTAACAACTACTTCTTCAACTTCCGCTTCGTCTGCAGCTGCAGGGGCTTGGGCGTGGGCGACCAATGGAAGCGAAAGGGAAGCAGCGAGGCATGAGTGAATCAGGTAACGCAGTTTCCCGCGTGGTGTTATGTAAGGCATATTTATCTCCGTTTTTAGCCATGCTTATTGAAGCGTTTTTTTCGGCTTTTATTATCTTGATATCAATCAATTACACAAAAGGCCCCGAATAATCCATGGCGTTTCCCACAGTGTCCGACACTGCCCCCGCCATAACTTCGACAATCTGTAACAACCCTGTGCACCGGAGTTTAACCAGCTTCCAAAAACTTATTCAAGCATTTATTTAACTCATGCTTAGTTCCATAACTTTTAGAACTTTTATTTTTTAATAAATAAATGGAACGATAAGATAAAACGAAATGTTTCCACGATAGCCCGAAAGGCGTCATCGGATAGCCCTTTAACCCACATAAAAAAAGGGGGTTCAGAGCAACACTCTGAACCCCCCTTCTTTTCGATCACCGGTCAACGAACAGGGAGTTCGTCAACTGGCAGGGTGAAACATCAAGCACCCGGCGTCCACTCCAGCGACACCCAGAACTGACGTCCCCATGGCGTGGAGAGACGCGTCTCGGCACCGCCGATGATGCCAAGACGCTGCGGACGCTTGTCGAACAGGTTGTTAATGCCCGTCGCGATAGTGAACTCGCTGTCCAAGTACTGATCCAGCACGATCGCATAGCGAGCATCGAAGATGTACTCACCACGGATGGTCTTGGGCGGATTGAGAGCGTTGTCACCATCTTCCGGATAGAAGTCCACGACCTGGTCATCAAACTTGATACTGCTCCAGTAGTTCGTGGAAATCGACGCACTCTGATTGCCCATGAACCAGTTCACCCGCGCATTGGCCTTGACCTCCGGCAGGGGAGGCACAATGCCCGTTCTGCCGTTCTGCTTGCCAAGCGCCTCGGTGCGGACGCCATCCAACCCCATGTAATCGTAGGAGTCATAGATGGTGGTCTGCACGGTGGTAGTGAAGCTGCCCCAGTTATCTGTCTCCATCTGGTACTGCGCCTTGATGTCGACAAGGTCGATCCACACAGAGCTGATGTTGGCAGATTGTGCAAACAGCCTTTCTACAGATCCGTTGGGATAACGACGGATCTTGTTGCCGGGCTGGGCAGCCTGGATGGCGAGCCATGCATCTGCCGCGTTGCGGGTGGCAGAGCCTGGAACCGCACTGTAGGCGGACTTGGCGATGCCGGTCTCAGCCAGGAAGCGGCTGAACTCGAAACCCACCGTGTCCTGCTGGCTCAGAGTTCTGATACGGTCAACGTATTCAATCTCCTGATAGTCCATGGACAGATTCAAGCCTTCCAGAATGTTGCCCGTCGGTTCCCAGGTGAAACCAAAATTCTTGATGGTAGAGGTTTCAGGCTGCAGATTGGGGTTGCCGGATTGACACCACACACCGCCGATCAATGGTGTATTGGTGAATTCGTCAATACCGCTGAACATGTCGGCACAGCGGTCATCCGCGACGAAAGGTCTGGCCTGGATTGGTGAAGGTGCGAGGAAGCTCTCGCCCCACGACGCCCGCAACGCCAACTGTGGCAGAGCTTCCCAGCGCAACGACACCTTGGGCGTGGTCGCTTCCAGCCCGAAGTCCTTGAACTGTTCGTGACGCACCGCAAACTGCGCATCGAGCCCTTCGATAATGGGCACTTCCAGTTCGGCGAACACTGAACGAGTTTCCGACACGTAGACGGCGTCCTGCAGCCGCGCTCCGAGCACCTGGCTGTTGGCGTAGTCCTCGCCCAGCTGGTCATAGGGGTCGACATAATCTTCCATCGTCAGATCGCGCCACTGATAGCCGAACGCCATCTGCACGGGGCCAGCGGGCAGATCAAACACTTCGCCAGTCAGTACGGTCTCGAAGACGTCGAGGAAATTGCGTGCACCGAGGCGGTTGGGGTTGGACAGCATCAACCAGTCGATCATTTCCTGGGGATTATCGGTCACCCCTTTGACGTAGCGGGAGGACAGGGGCGATTGCGAGCCGAAGGGGTTGAACCACTGATTGCCGTTGGGGCCGCCCTTGCCAGACATCGCCAACTGCAGACGACTGGAACTGACTACCATCTCATCATTGGTGGACTTGTCTTCCTGCGCGGCATAGTAGGTATAGCCTGTCCAGGAACCACTGATGTCGTACTCGGCGCTTAACTTCAGACGGTTGAGCGCATAATCGCTATCCACTTTCTTGGAGGTGTCGGTGTAATACGTCGATGGAATGTTGCCACCGGTGTTGCCGAATACGCGCCAGCTCCACGGCGTCAAATCCTTCTTCCAGATATTGGCTGGATGGTTCGCAGGAATCTTCATCACCGCACGGTCGTTACCGCCGTTGGGTGATGTCCCGGTGGTGCGCTGGTGGCTATAGCGATAGTGGTTGTTCAAAGTCGCGTTCAGGCGCAGCCAGTCGGTGGCTTCGTAACTGACTGTGTTATAGAGGTTGTAGTTGACCTCATGGCGTGAGTAGGCGTGCTGGATACTGTACTCATAAGTGCAGTTGCCTTTGTAGATCGTGCCGGAAGGGTTGGTGGTCATGCCCTGCCCGTGCGATGGGAAGCCCGCGTTGAACGTGCCGCAATCTGGATCCAGCAACACAGCGCCAACACTGGTGCCGCCGTGCGGTTGCAGCAGCTGCACGCCCGGCTTGGCGCCACGCAGTTCACGGAATGATCCGATCGGGCCAGCGTTGGAAGCGTTGTTGGAATGCTGCCACTCGCGGGGACGCTCATACATCATCAGCGAGTCTTTTTCTGAGCTTCGAAGGCGCCCACATAATCGATACCGTTGTTGAAGGACTTGCCCCACATGAAGGAGCCGGTCATTTCTTCCATGGCGCCGTCTTCGGTACGCTGATAGTAGCTGCGGGCACGGAAGCCTTCGAACTCCTTGATGGGGATAATGTTGACAACGCCAGCCACGGCGTCAGAGCCGTACAGTGCCGAGCCACCGTCCAGCACCATCTCCATGCGGCTGATGGCGATCTCAGGTAAGCTTGCCGACATCAACGGGCTGAGGGTACGGGCGCCATCGATCAGGGTGAGTGTGGAGTTCTCCCCAAGGCCGCGCAGGTTGAAGCTACTGTTGCCGGACTGCGCGCCGTCCGCGCTTCCCAGCACAATATTCACCACGTTGGTGTTCTGTGTGTAGCTCAGATCCCGAATGTAGGCACCCATGCTGGGGGCACCGGACTCGAACAGGTCGGTTTGGGAAACCGTATCGACCGGGGAGTTCTGCGCGAACGCACTGTTACGGATGTAGGAACCAGTGACCACCACCTCTTCCACCTCGGCGTCAGCCGCAGGTTGTTGAGCGTGAACGATCATGGGGAGTGCAAAGGAAGTAGCAAGGCAGGTGTGGATTAGATAGCGCAGCTTCCCGCGCCGGGAGATGTATTGCATATTAAGCTCCATGTGTCAGCCATGCCCGTAGGCATATAGGCTATTATTGTTTTGATTATCAGTCACTTACAAGCTTAAAACATGCGTACAGACATCACGGGAGGTACTGCAACCGGAGGGTCAACGGGCAAAGCCGCAGACTTCGAGTACTACGATGAACTGAAACTACCGCGCGACGAAACATAGCAGCTCGCCAATGGCAGAGCAAAAGATTTAATTTATCGAACGAGCGTTTCGCCTGCGCTGGAACATCGGCTCCCCGCCAGGGCTGAGTTGCCCTGCAATTTACTACCCGCTGCCCGGGTCTCTATTCACCCCATTTGGTAAGGAATTGCTACATGAGAGCAACTACATTCGGCGCCCTGGCGCTGGCAGTGGCAGGGCTGGCATTTGCCGCTTACGAATATAATGCGGTCCGAGACCAACGAGTGCAATTGCAGCAAAGCGACCGCCAGCTTGGTACTCTGCGCGCACAACTGCAGGCACAGATTGCCGCCAATGCACAGCTGCAGAACACCTTCGAAGGGCAGATCGCCTCGCTGCAACAAAACCTGCAACGCTCATCGCAGCAGCTCACCACCCTCTCAGAATCTCTTAAGGAAGCCCGTGAGATGCTGAGTGCCAGTATCACTGGCCAACCGCCTGCATCTGGAACAAAACCCTGACCCTGCGGCGAACCTGTACAGTGGTAGACTTCCTTGTGGAATTCTTTACATTAGCCCCCAACTTTGCAGCGCAACAAATGCCCTTGCCGCCAAATCTATGGAGATATTTTATGCATGACTCTCTGACAATCAGTAATCGCGGGCGGGTCCTTTATGCCCTTTGGGTACGCTCCCACGGGGGGCTCAGGTGGGCTGGTGTTGTTGTTGCTTTGCTGCTGACGCTCGGGCTGAGCGCCTGCGGTCCGCAGGGCAGCACGGCGCCTGCAGAAGAGGCTGACGAAATTATCGCGGGCGGGCCCGCCCCCACAGAAGGGTATCGGCAGACCAACACGCCGAACCCGGCCGATGCGCTCGACACGCATATCTTCGAACTCGACAATGGCCTGCAGGTCTACCTCACCGAGAACCATGAGGAACCACGCTTCTACGCCGAGATCGCCGTGAAGGCGGGCAGCAAACATGACCCCGCCGATGCCACCGGCCTGGCCCACTATCTCGAACACCTGTTGTTCAAAGGCAACCAGTCGATCGGCACACTCGACTACGCTGCCGAGAAGCCCTATCTGGATCAGATCACCGCTCTCTATGAACGCCATTTCAATGAGACCGACCCAGCCGCCCGCGCCGCGATCTACGCCGAGATCAACCAGGTCTCCCAGCAGGCCGCCCAATACGCCATTCCCAACGAGATCGACAAGCTCTACAACGGCATGGGCGCTTCCGGCCTGAACGCGCACACCTGGCATGAAGAAACCGTCTACAAGGTCGGTCTGCCTTCCAACCGTCTGCAGCAGTGGGCCACCATCGAATCCAGCCGCTTCATCGACCCTGTATTCCGCCTCTTCCACACCGAGCTGGAAACCGTCTATGAAGAGAAGAACCAGAGCGACGACAACCGTGACCGCGTCTCCTATTACGCGCTCGGCGAGCTGCTCTACAAGAAGCACCCTTATGGCCAGCAGACCACCATTGGCGATGCCGAACACCTGAAGAATCCGTCCCTCGTTTATATCCAGAATTACTTCGACACCTACTATGTGCCGAACAACATGGCCATCTTCATCAGCGGCGACATCAATATCGATGAGACCATCGCCGTGATCAACGAGCGCTTCGGCCAGTGGGAGCGCAAGGACGTGCCGCAAGTCGGCCCGTGGGTAGAAGACCCAATCCAGGGCGCCGAGCGCGTGACGGTGAGCTACCGTGGCGAAGAGGAGGTGCAGATCGCCTTCCGCACCGTCAACAATACGCATCCTGACAAAGAAGCGTTGATGCTGGTGGACATGATTCTGGACAACCGCACGGCGGGGCTGATCAACCTCAATCTGAATCAGGCACAGGCCGTGCAGGCCGCTGGCTCATCTCCGGAGTTCCTCAACGACTATGGCTCGCAGCGTCTGTGGGGCGTGCCCAAGCAGGGCCAGACCCTCGCCGAGGTAGAACAGCTGTTGCTGAACCAGATCGAGCACATCAAGAAGGGCGAGTTCGAGGACTGGATCATTCCGGCCATCGTCAATGACTTCAAGAAGAGCCAGAAGGGTGCACTGGAATCCAACACGGCGCGCGTGTCGACGATGCGCAGCGCCTTCCAGGCCGGTGACGACTGGGATCATTCCGTCGGCGAGATCGCCCGTCTGGAGCAGGTCACCAAGCAGGACATCATCGACGTGGCCAATCGCTATTTCGGCGCCAACTACGTCGCCGTGCATCGCATCGACGAGCAGCACGACATCCCGCTGGTCGAGAAGCCCCAGATCGACCCGGTGGCCATTGACCCGAGCCGTCAGTCACAGTTTGCCGCCAGCATCATGGCGATGCCTTACGAAGAGATCGAGCCGACCTACGTGGACCCGGACGAGGACTATCAGGTCGTCGACTTCGCGCCGGGCGTGCAACTGTATTACTCGCCCAATCCGCTCAATGACCTGTTCTCCTTCTCCATCAATGTCGAAGTCGGCACTGAGGAGAATGATCGTCTCGGGCTCGCCACTGCCTTGCTGGAGAAATCCGGTGCTGGCACGCTCTCCGCCACCGATCTGCAGAAAGAGTGGTACCGCCTGGGCAGCGAGTTTGGTGTTGGCGCCGGGGCCAACGAATCCTCGATCGGAATCTCCGGGCTGGACGAACAGTTCGAACCGAGCCTTGAACTGATGCTGTCGCTGGTGCGCAACCCCACCTCCGATGAAGCCACGCTGGAAGAACTCAAGGCCATCATCCTCAAGTCTCGTGAAGACCAGAAGCAAGACCCGGCCGCCATCAGCCAGGCGCTGTATCTCTACAACCGCTATGGCGACGAATCGCCGATGCTGCAGTCTTTGACCAGCGCGCAGATTCAGGCGGCCACGATTGCCGAGCTGCAGACACTGATCGGCGATCTGCTGCACTACAAGCACACGCTCAGCTACACTGGCTCGCTGCCGCTGGACACGCTGCTGGCCAGCCTGCGTGAGCACTATGTGGTCCCGGCCGAACTGAAAGACACCCCGCCCTACCGTTTCCGCACCGCGCGCGTAGTGAGCGAGAACGAGGTCTATGTGGTGGATCAGGAGACCGCCCAGGCCCAGGTGCGCATCGAGTTCCCCGACGGGACTTACGACGAGCAACTGGTCGTTCCGTCGTCGTTGTACAACACCTATTTCGGCACCAGCATGTCGAGCGTGGTGTTTCAGGAACTGCGTGAGGCTCGCGCCCTCGCCTACTCCGCGCAGGCACAGTACTCGCAGGGCGGACGCCTGAATGCCGAAAACGTCGCCGTCGGTGCCATCGGTTCACAGAACGACAAGACGGTGGAAGCGGTCGCCGCCTTCCTCGATCTGTTCGACAACATGCCGGTCTCGGCGGATCGCTTCAACGAAGCCAAGAGTTCACTGGAAAACCGTTACCGCACATCGACTGTTGGCTTCCGTCAGGTAATCGGCAGCGTGCGTTCCTGGGAGCGTCTGGGCCTGCAGGGCAGTGATCCGCGTGCGGCACGCTTCGCGCAGTTGCAGTCTGCGGAGCTGGACGACATGCTGAACTTCCAGCGCCAGAACATCGCAGGAAAACCCAAGCTGATCTCGGTGGTGGGCGATCTGGACCGCATCGGGGCTGAAGCCCTGAATCAGTTCGGCAAGGTGACCCAAATGCAGGTCGACGACATTTTTGTCGAATAGTTTTCCGTCTAGTTTTCGAGCAAGCAGCCAGTCATGACCTACTACAACACAGCGCCCTTGCTCGTCACGGAACTGAGCAAGAAATACGGAGACTTCGAGGTGCTCAGGAAACTGAGCCTTGAGGTCGCCGCTGGCGCCGTGCATGGTCTGGTGGGGCTGAATGGCTCCGGCAAGACCACGACGCTGGAGTGCCTGCTCGGCATGCAGTCCTTCGACAGCGGCAGCATCCGCGTGCTGGGGCTGCCTCCCGATCAGCTGCATCGCAGCCGGGGTGGCGTGGTCAGCATCTTCGACAATCCCAGCCTGCATCCGCAGCTGACCGTGCGCCAGGTGCTGGAACACGCCAGCCTGTTGTGCGAACAGCGGGTGCGGACTCCGGCGCAGGTCGAGGCACTGCTGGGCATCAGCAAGTACAGCCATTTCAAGATTCGTCATCTCTCGCTGGGCAACCGTCGCCGCGCCTCCATTGCTCAGGCGCTGCTCGGCAGCCCCGCGCTGGTGCTGCTGGATGAACCCTTCAACGGCCTAGACGCCGGAGGTGTCGATGACATGCTGGCGCTGATCAGCACCCTGAATCGCGAAGAAGGCACTGCCTTCCTGCTCTCCAGCCACCAGCTGCCGTATCTGGAGAAGATCTGCTCGCACCTGTCGATCCTGCACAAGGGCCGCATTGTGGTGAGCGACCACGTCAGCCGGCTCTTCAATTCCCGCGTCAGCCGCCTGCTGGTCTCTTGCGACGACGTGGTGCGCGCCTGCGCGATCGTGCAGGACATCCCCGGTGTGCGGATCGAAGACAACAGCGCCGCCGGTCTTTTGACATTGCAGCTGGAAGACGTCAGCCCCGCGTTGATCAATCAGCGGCTGGTACTGAAGGGCATTGCCGTCCATGAACTGCAGCGCGAGCGGGCCTCGCTGACTTCCTTGTTCCATGAGATCACCGCGAGCGACCCCGTGCATACGGCACCGGAGGCAGACCTGTGAACGGTTTCGTCGCAGCACTGAAAGCCGAGATCTATGTGGCCCTGCGCAGCAACAGTACCCGCCTGCTGGTGCTGCTGCCCTCACTTATCGTGATTGCCCGCGCCATCGTCGTGCGGCTGACCGAGACCGGCCAGCAGGCGCGGGAAGCCTTGCTCGGGCAGGAGGCCGAAGCCGTCGCTGGCAGCAATGCATGGGGGCACTTCGTCGACAGTTTCTCCACCGGTCTGACCTTGCTCAGCCTCACTCTGGTCGCCTACGCCGCCTGGAGCTTTGCCAGTGATCGCGACAGTGGCGCACTGCGCCATATCCTGATTCGCCGTGCCAGCCGCCCCGCCCTCGTGCTGGCCAAGCTGAGCATGGTCTATCTGCTGGCCCTGTGCGCGCTGGGGCTGATGACCGCGAGTATCGGCACTATCACTGCCCTGCTCTGGGATTTCGGCCCGGTGGTCGAAGACGGTTACGAATTGATTGGCAGCGCCGAGATTCGCGCAGAGGTAGGCCTCGGTCTGCGACTGGCGCTGCTGCCACTGCCGGCGGCGCTGGCGTTCGGGCTGCTGGTATCCGTGTGTGCGCAGTCTGCGACTCAGGCCGTCACTACCGCGCTCGGGATTACGGTGGCGCTGGACATCTTCAAGGGCGTGCTCGGCGAGCGGGCCTATTACCTGTATGCGACTTACCAGCCCTCGCTGATCGATCAGTCCTACCTGCAGGACGTCAGCCGTCTGGTGCGAGGCTACTCCGACGTCATGATCGACAGCCGGGTGCTGCAACTGAACGAGTGGGTACCGCTGCCGCAGATGCTGCTGTTTGTGGTGCTGGCGCTGCTGTTTGTGCGAGGGAAGAAACTATGACGCACCACTCTGATCCTGTGGGAGCGGGCCTTGCCCGCGATGGCTTTGTGGCTACGTGCACATTAATCGCGGGCAAGGCCCGCTCCCACAGGGGCAGAGTGCTAGGCATAGTTTTCTCTGCCTGCCTGCTCAATGCCTGCGTCAGCCACGAGCCACGCCAGTTGGTGCCAAGCATTACCCTGTCGCCCGAGATCGTCAGCCTCAGCGAAGGCGAGGCTGTCGGCACAGGCCTGAGCTTCGGCATCACGGCGGCGGTCAATGAGAGTGACTCGCTCAGCAACATCACCGTGCTGCCCGGCATCCGCGTACGAGCTGTTGCCGCGAACGGCGCGGCGGATACGGCCGGGATACGCGCCGGTGACGTGATCCTCAGCATCGACGGACGCGAGATCAATCACCCCGATCTGCTCGATGCTCTGGCGCAGCAGACCGGCAGCGCTGGCGCCTTCGTGTTTCAGGTGCGCCGCAACACCACCGTGTTCGAAACCACCGCCAACGCCAGCGCAAACAGCGACCGGCGCAGCCTGCCCACCGAACTCTACCGTGCCGATCCGATCCTGATCCGCGCCGGTTTCACCACCGAGGTGTTCGAGGACGCGGGGGCCGCTCCTGTTTCAGGGGCCCGCATCGTGGAAATTTTCCCGGAGAGCCCCTTGCCCGAGGCAGACCTGCGCGACGGCGACACGATCCTGGCGTTGAACGGCGTCGGCGTGCAGTCGGCACAGGACCTCATCACGCGTCTGCACAGCGAGTACCAGCCGGGCGATCGCGTGACGCTGAGCGTGCTGCGCAGTGCCGCTGGCGAGAATCAATTGCTGGAGAAAAATGTGCGGCTGTGGGACCCCGGTCAGCGCGTGAGCCGGGTCGCACTCGGCCCATTGCTGCAATATGAATCCAGCCTGGCCCCGCAACAGACACGCCTGTCCATCGGCGATCTCTGGCTGTTTTCCCTGTTCGACTATCAGCTCAGCGAGGGCGAGAGAGAGGTCCGGTTGCTGAGCATCTTCCGCTTCGCGACTGGCTACGGCGAACTGGTCGAGGAAACTGCGCCATGACGATCAGCCCGCCGCCCATCAGGACTCTGGTTGCCATGGCAGGGCTCAGCGCCTTGCTGGCAAGCGTCGGCCTGCAGGCACAGCTCAACTTTGCGGCTTCCGAGATCGCGCTGGGCGAATGGCCCGACGACATCCTCTACGCAGACATGGACGGCGACGGCCGCCGCGACCTGCTGGTGCCGCAGTGGAGTGCCGAGGCGGGGCGCGAAGTGCTCGTCTATCTGCAACAGGGTAATGGTAGCTATCTCCCCGAGCCCTCGCGTCGCGTCGAGATCAAACCCGAGATCATCGCCATCGCCATCGCCGACCTGCGAGCCGAGCCCGGCAACGAACTGCTGCTGTTCGCCGGCACCGGAGTATTCAGTCTCTCTTCTGCCATCGCCAGCTACAGCGGCAATCTCAAGCCCTTGTTCGACTGGGAACTGGTGGCCTCGGTCCCGGATCGCCGCCGCGTGTTGTTCTTCGAAGACCTGCGTGACATGAATGGCGACGGCCACATCGATCTGCTGCTGCCCGGCCGCGAAGGCTATGGCGTGTTCTTCGGCGGCGCGGACGAAGCTTTCACGCTGCAGCATCACTTCAGCACCATCAATGAAGAACTCGCCCCCTCCGAGGTGCCGCTCGGCGGCCCGCGCATCGACACCAGTATCGCCCTCAATGCGCGGGAAGGCATCGTGCTGAGTGTGCGGGCTCGCACCACGACAACCTTTGAGAATTTTCTCGCCGAGTGGAACGAGGGCGAACAGACCAGCCTGCTCGACACGCGCCTCTTTCTGCCAGCAGCGATCGGCGCGGCTATGAACAACGATGCGGCCGACGACATCGTCTACATGAATATCGGCAACGATCTGTACGGGCAGGTCAATATCCTGCACCAGAACGCCGACGGTGGCTTCGCGGCCAAGCCGGACTGGCAGGGCTCCATCGACACGCGCGGCAACATCCGCCTGCTCGATCTCAATGGCGACGGCCTCAGCGACCTGCTGCGCAGCATCGACAACGGCAGCGAATACGACGTGCACTTCTTCCTCAACCGGGGCGGCGAATTCAACCTGCAGCAGCCGGATCAGGTGATGAAGTTCTCCGGCTACGACGTGAACCTCTCGGTGACCGATCTGCTCAACGACGGCAAGCCGCAACTGAGCGTGAGCTACTACACGATTCCTGTGGTCAACGCGGTGCGCAACGCCAGCATCGTGCGTACCCAATTGCTCTATGCGAGCGGTAGTGACGGGCAGCTGTTCAACCCGCGCCCGGACTTCAGCCTGGAGGAAAATTTCTCTGCGGATGCGGTGCGGGGCTTATCCTCGCAGATTCATCTGCAGACCGATCTGGACTTGGACGGCCGCCGCGATGCACTTTATCTGACCAATGAGGGAACGCTGGCCGCCAAGGCCATCGACGCGACGTTGCGCTTCGCCGACGCGCCGTTCTGGCAGTATGTGCCGACCCGCAGCGTGCTGCGTTTTGCGGTGGAGGAGCTCAATGGCGATGGGCGGCCGGATGTGCTGCTGTATCACTCCACGGCGGTGACTGTATTGGTGTCGGTGCAATGATGAGATGCAGGTTTGAAAATCGCTTGCGGGGCAAGCTCCCACTGACAGTGGGACTCGAAGATCGCTTGCGGGGCAAGCTCCCACAGGTGGTGGGGCTGGCAGGGTGGTTGCTGATGACAGGGGCGGCGGCGCAGGACACGGGTGCCGCGTTGCCCGGTTATCGCAGCCAGGCGTTTTCGCTGCCACCCGACACCGAGCGGCTGTTGCTGGTGGATGCGGATCGGGATGGCCTGAAGGATCTGCTGACAGTGGCGAAGCAGCGTGTCAGCCTGTATTTTCAGGATGCGGAACAGGGCTTCGACTTCGCGCAGCCCGACACGGCAATCGAACTGCCGGGGCGCAGCGCCGGTTGGGAGCTGAGTGAAAACTATCCCGACGCCCAAGGCCAGTCGACGTTCTCGCTGCTGGCTTTGATCGACGGCCAGCGCGTGCGGCAGTGGCCAGTAACCGCCAGACAATTCGGCACGCCCAACGATCTATTGAGCGGCCTGAGTGGCTTCGCAGGTGGTGGCGTCAATCGCCTGAACTTCTCCCGCGACATCAACGACGACGGCCTGGACGACCTGATCATTCCGGGCGCTGGCACATTGCTTCTGCACATCCGCAACGCCGATGGCAGTTACCAGCAACCCTTGAGCGTGCTCTCGGACATGCAGATCAATACCAACCTGTTCGTGCGGCAGGCGTTGGAACGGGACGTCGGGCAAGCGCTGCGCATCCCTCTGATCGAGTTGCGCGACGTTAACAACGACGGCCACCCGGACCTGCTCTCCGCCACCGACGAACGCTTCGACGTCTTTCTGGCCAGCGCCCAGGGCGGTGACTATTTTCCACAGACACCGACCTACTCGGTGGACCGCCAGGAGATTCGCGAACGCCTCGGCAGCTTCGACATCGATCAGCTGGATTTCTCGAACCTGACTGGCATCCTGGCACTGACTCACGAAGAAACGTTGGAAGACGTGGACGGAGACGGCATCGCTGACTTCCTGCTGCGCGAGGGCGGCAAAGTCTCACTGTTTGGCGGCAACGCCGACGGCATGGACTTCACCCAGCCACGGCAGGTGCTGCGCTCCGGCGGCAATGTCATCACTACTTTCCTGCAGGACGAGAATGAGGACGGCCTCAAGGATCTGTGGCTATGGCGCGTGGAAGAAGTGTCGGTCGGCGATCTGTTCCTGTGGCTGGCCATCTCCGGCAGCATCAACGTGGAGGCCTTCGTCTATCACAACGAGGGTCAAAGTTTCGCCAGGCGCCCCGCGCGGCAGCTCACCGTGGCGCTGAAGTTTCCTTCAGCACTGGGCATGCTCAGTTCAGCCATGGAGTTTCGTGAGCAAGCCGAAGCGCTGGAGGACACTCGCACCATTCCGACCGCTATTGCCAAGGTCAGTGGTATCGGCAGCAATCGGGATCTGCTGGTGCTGCTCGACGAACAGGTGCAGGTATTCCTGAACAGCATGGAACCGGAGGCCGCCCCGCCGGAAGAGCAGTTCCTGGCCTCGCTGGACTACAGCCGCACACGCAACGACTATGAGATCGACATCCGCCGCATCATCGACGAATTCGAGATCGAGCAGAACAGCGAATTGCGACTCGTCGAAGGCCGCAGCCCAGACCACACAGTGCCGCTGAGTGCGACCATGCGCAATGGCGCAGTGATGGCCACCAGCCTCAATGGCGACGCACTCGAAGATATCTTCGTCTTCCTCGAACGCGGCAGAGAGGCCATCACCGGGATAGTGTTGCTGTCAGAATAGTGACAATGCTTTGTCACTGAAGCCTGTTAACCGGCTATGTCTGGCGCCCGCCCAGGCGTAGAATCGGGAAGATGTCGTCCATTCAATGAGAAGTCGTCACGATGTCACATCGCCGTCATCTGTTTTCTCTGCGCTTTGCACATGCCCTGCGTGAGAGCTGCGTCACCGAACCCTATTCCACACAACGTTTTTACAAGGATGCGCTGGCCGGTATCACCGTCGGCATCATCGCCATCCCTCTGGCCATGGCGCTGGCGATTGCCAGCGGCGTGGCGCCGCAGTACGGCCTCTACACCGCGATCATCGCGGGCTTTCTGATCGCGCTGAGCGGGGGTTCGCGCTACAGCGTCTCGGGACCGACCGCCGCCTTTGTGGTGATCCTCTACCCCATCGCGCAGAATTTCGGACTCAGTGGCCTGCTGGTAGCGACGATGCTCTCCGGCGTCATCCTGGTGGCGATGGCCCTGCTGCGGCTGGGACGGCTGATCCAGTACATCCCTGAGTCGGTGGTGCTGGGCTTCACCGGTGGCATTGCCGTCGTCATTGTCACTCTGCAGATCAAGGATCTGTTCGGCCTGCCAATTGCCGAGATGCCCGAACACTTCCTGGACAAAATCAGCCTGCTCGCCGCGCATGCCAACGACGTGCACTGGCCGAGTGTGGCCGTCGCCGCCCTGACGCTGGCGATCATGATTCTCTGGCCGAAGCTGAAGACACCGATTCCGGCCCACCTGCCAGCCATCACACTGGCGGCCATCGCGGCATTATTGTTCGCACAGGCCGACATGCCCGTAGACACCATCGGCTCGCGCTTCAGTTACCTGCTGCCAGACGGCAGCAGCGGTCAAGGCATTCCTCCTGTGCTGCCCTATTTCGAATGGCCGTGGCTGCGTGAGGGACCGGGCGGGGTCGCGCCGGTATGGACTTGGCAGGCCATGCAGGATTTGTTGCCCGCCGCGCTGGCCATCGCCATGCTGGGCGCCATCGAGTCTTTACTGTGCGCCGTGGTGCTGGATGGCATGAGTGGCCGCAAACACAGCGCCAACAGTGAACTGCTGGGTCAGGGCATCGGCAACATCGTCACGCCCTTCTTCGGCGGCATCACCGCCACTGCCGCACTGGCCAGATCAGCCGCCAACTATCGAGCCGGGGCAACCTCACCCGTGGCGGCCATGATTCATGCGCTGATCGTGCTGCTGGGGCTGGTGGCGCTGACGAAGCTGCTGAGCTATCTGCCGATGTCCGGCATGGGCGCCCTGCTGCTGATGGTGGCCTGGAACATGAGCGAGGCACCGAAAGCGCTGCACCTGATCAAGACCGCGCCACGCAGCGATATCGCCGTGTTCTTTACCTGCTTCAGCCTGACCGTGCTGTTCGACATGGTGATCGCGATCGGCACCGGGATGGTACTGGCCGCGCTGCTGTTCATGAAAGAGATTGCCGACATGACCCGTGTGGCAGACATCAGCGAGAACCGCCGTCTGGTGACTGAGCCGGTGCCACCAGGCTGGTGTGTGCTGAAGATCAGCGGCCCCCTGTTCTTCGCTGCCGCCGACCGCATCTTCAGCAAGATCGCCATGGACTGCGGTCAGCGCCGGGGCATCATCCTGTATCTGGACGGCGTGCCGATTCTGGACGCCGGTGGCGTCTCCGCACTGGACAAACTGGTGCAGCAATGTGCCGACGATGGTTCAAGGTTGTATCTCACCGACCTGCAGTTTCAACCCCTGAAGACGCTGGCACGCGCTGGGGTACAGCCACAGACTGATGTGCTGGCCTTCTTCCCGACACTGGGGGACGCACTGGAGGCGGCCAACAAGGAATGGGAAGCCGGGGCGGTTTGAAGACATGCAAGAAGTTGTCGAGACGGGGGACATCAGTCGCAGTCCAAAGCGGTCCGCACCTTGCGGGCCAGCTCGATGCGTTGGAAGGGTTTGTTCAACATCGGGCTGTCGGCGTCCAGATGCCCATGGCGTATCACCGCGTTTTCTGTATAGCCGGACATGTACAGCACCTTGAGGCCCGGGCGCGCCTGCCGGGCGGCCTTGGCGAGCTGCGGACCATTGAGCCCGCCGGGCATGATGACGTCTGTCAGCAGCAGATCAAAATGCTCGCGGCCTCTGAGCTTGTCGAGCCCGTCACGGCCGTCACTCGCCTGCGTCACTTCATAACCCAGATTACGCAGCAGCCGTGCCGTATAGTCACGGACCAGCTCGTCGTCTTCCACCAGCAGCACACTCTCGGTGCCCCCCTGCAGCGTTGCTTCCGGCTCCTGCGTGAGCTGGGGGACGCCCGACTTCTGCGGCAGATAGATCGTCACCGTCGTGCCATCGCCCGGTTCGGAGTAGATATTGATATGTCCCCTGGACTGCTTCACGAAGCCGTAGGCCATGCTCAACCCAAGCCCCGTGCCGGTCCCCGGGCCCTTGGTAGTGAAGAAAGGCTCGTAGACCCGCCGCAGCACGTTCGGGGCAATCCCACAGCCCGTGTCGGACACCGCCATCATCACGTAGAGTCCCGGCGCCACGTCGGCATGCTCTGCCGCATATTCCTCATCCAGATAACGCAGTCCGGTCTCGATCGTCAGGCAGCCGCCACCGGGCATGGCGTCGCGGGCATTCACACAGAGGTTCAGGAGCACAGATTCCAGCTCCACCGGGTCGACCACGGCGAGGGCCTGGCTGCCATGTATCAATTGAATATCGATGTCTTCATGCAGTGTGCGGCGCAGCAGACTCTCCATGTTCGTCACCAGATCGGCGATATCGATGAGCTGCGGCTCCAGAGCCTGACGGCGGGCGAAGGCCAGTAGTCGACGTGTCAGCTCTGCACCACTATCTGCCGCCTTCCTGATCATGCCTGCCAGTGAGCGCAGTTCGGGCTGCGTGGCGAGCAGCTCCTCCAAAAGCTCGGCATTGCCCAAAATGACTGTCAGCAGATTGTTGAAATCATGCGCCACCCCGCCGGTGAGTTGGCCCATGGCCTCCAGGTGCTGGGCACGGAGCAACCCCTCCTCCATCGCCAGATCGCTGGTGATGTCGCGGAAATACACCGCCAGCCCTTCACCCGAGGGGTAGGCGTGCACATGAAAGGTCTTGCCCAGCGGCGCGTACTCGGCCGAGAACTCCTGAGTGCTGTGCTCCGCTACCGCTTGGCGATAGTGGGATTCGAACACTTCCGCGCCGGGGAATTCGGCCCAGACGACTCGCCCCAGCATGTTGTTGCGCTTGACCCCCAGCAACTCCTCTGCCTTGGCATTCAGATAGGTGAACTTCCAGTCCTTGTCCACCGTGAAGAAGGCGTCAGTGATGCTCTCCAGCGTGTTGATGAGGCGATTGGCCAGGCGCCGGGCGTCCTGCAGGAGCAACCGCTGGTCGTGCACATCGATGGTCGCCCCGTACCACTTGAGGATGTCGCCATGGCGGTTCCTGATGGGCAGCGCCTGGCTCAGGTACCAGCGATACGAGCCGTCCGGGCTGTGCAGACGATATTCCTGTTGATAGTCCGAGCCGGTCTGATTGGCCACTCGCCAGGCGGCGGTGACTTTCGCGCGATCGTCCGGGTGGATCGCCGAGACCCAGCGTTCAACACTGTTCTGTAAGGGTTGCCGGTCGAGCCCGGTGAATTCCGCGAAGGCCCGGTTGGTGTATTCGGTGACGCCGTTGGCATCGGCCGTCCAGACGATCAACGGCATGCTGTCGGCCAGCTGCGTGAAACTGGCCTGGCTTTCTGCCAGCGCAATTTCCGTGGACTTCTCTTCGGTAATGTCGGTGATATAGCCCTGCAGCACCAGCGCGCCGCGCTCATCGGTGCGCACGGCCTCGCCCTGCTCGCGAACCCACCTCACCAGCCGGTCCCGGGTAATCAGCCGATAGGTGCAGTGAAAAGCGCGGCGCGCACGCACGCCCACGGTCACCTCACGACGCACCATGTCACGATCCTCGGGGTGAATGAGAGAGGCATAAGAGACACGCTTGTTGTCGATGAGATCGTCAGGAGAATAGCCGGTGAGAGCCTCGCAGGCGTTGCTGACAAAAAGCATCGTCCAGTTGTCATCATTGCGACAGCGATAGACCATACCCGGAATGTGTTTCAACAGCAGTTGCTGATCCAAAGGTAAAGCGTGATCCATACTAATCCCCCTCTTCTTCTGCAAGCCTTTACATGGGCCGCCAGCTCGCAGTTCCTGTTCAGCATCCTACAGACTTCCATCAACCAACTTCATCGCCATGCGGTCACCTTCGCCAATTTCGAGATACTTGGAGCGCGTATATTGCGAAGGAAGGGCTGTGGGTTGGCGATCAGGGCTGCCACGCGTAGCTGAACTTTGCGAATACAGTCCTGTTGCTCGTCTCGATGGTATTCAAGCCATCATTTTGAAATCCCGCATCTGAATAACCCAGATAAAACAGCGTCTGCGGATTCAACTTGTAGCTGTAGAGCAGCTGCGTCGTCATCTCCCGGCTCAGCGCCTGCACCGGCCTGACATAGAGCGACTTGTCCCGTTCGGTGTCGCCATACTGCACCACGAAGCGCAGGAAACTGCGCACGTTGAACTGATAGGTCATACGCAGATCGGTCAGGTCCGCCGTGAACAGACGCCCTCCCTTCACATCAAAGGTCTGATGGGTGTGTTCAATCTCCAGCTCCAGATGGCGCCCGGCCTGATAACTGATCTGTGGACTGTAACGCCTGGATTTGCCCAGCCGCGTATTGGCAAAATCCACGATGTCCTCGATGCGCACCAGCATCTGCAGTTGCAGCGCACTGTTGGGCCGCGCCGACACACTCAGCTGATTGAACTGCTCATCGAAATACTGGCCATTCCAGTAAGTACTGCTGCCACCGAACAGCCCGTTGATCTCCGACTGATACGGGCCATTCATTTCCAGGAAGAATTCCGTTTCCTCTTCCAGCTCCAGCCCGGCCTGATCGAAAGTCTGATCCCAATCTCCCGCGATGCGGATGCGGTCGAAGAAACTGCCAGCCTCGAAGCGCCAGGTGTGCCCGACACGCAATGTGCTGCGCGTGTAGTCCACGCGATTGATGAAACCCATGTCGGCGCGGAAATCTTTGCCGTAATCCACATACTCCGCCCACACGTCCCAGCGCCGATCGTTGTGGCGATAATCGAGCAGATAGGTCTGGTCTCCCAGATCGTCGTCCTGTCCGTAACGCGTTTGAATTATCGTGGGATATTCGGACTGCGAACGCAGGGCCTGCACACTGACGACATCGCTGTCGGTCATACGCAAACGCCCATCCACACCCGCCACGGTATTGCTGTAATCGGTGCTGCTGCGATGCGTCAGGATCGTGCCGATGCTGGAGTTGTTGAGAATGTCCTGGCGATAACGCAACACGGACACGTCACTGTCGATGTCCCCCAGTGTCGCAACCCGTGAACTCTCGTTGGTGGGAATCAAAAAACTGGTGGAGGTATCGTTGGCCTGCATCAGACCGTAGGAATGCCGCCCGCTCTTGCCGGTCAGCTTCATGCCGTAATCAGGGTCGGCAATGTTGCGCGTGTGCACGAGGTTAAGATTGCTGTTGAAATAATCGGCACCGTCGAGAAAAAACGTGCGCCGCTCGGGAAAGAACAGCGAGAAGGTGTTGTTGACATCCAGCTGCGCGGCGTCGGCCTCGACCTGCGAGAAATCCGGGTTGAGCGTGGCATTGAGCACCGTGTCCTGGTTGATTCCCCAGCGCAAATCGACGCCAGCTTCCGCATCGGCGTCCGTATCGCCCCACGAATAGATCGCCGGATTCGGACGCGACTGCACGCCAGTCGTGGTCAGCGTCGGGATGATCTCCAGATTTCTGCCGGGCTGCGCGCCAGCGAAGCCACTGGCCTTGTCAAACTGGCAGACAGAACAGGAGATGTTGCGATCCTGCACCACATCAGAAAAGCGGTAGCTGCGCTCACGCGGAAAGCTGCGCGAGAATTTCACGCCCCAGATCTTCTCCTGCGCCCCGCTCTCGAAGCGCAATTGCTTGAAGGGAATCGCCATCTCGACCATGTAACCCGTGTTGGTAATGCTGCCCGCACTCTCCCACAGTGCATTCCATGAATCATCATGGCTGCCGCTGAGATCATCGAGCGCTGCATCGCGTTGCACGCCCAGCGGGTTGACGGTGAACTCGAAGGCACGGCTCTCATCGTTGAAAGTATCCAGCATGACGCCGACGCTGTCGGACCCATTGATCTCGTCGCGGTCCCGATAGAAAGCCCGAATCTGTGACGGGTCCGGGTCGTGAGCGATAAAAGCGATGTACAGATTTTCGCCATCTTCCATCATGTAGGCTGTCGTCTGCACCGAGGCCGGGATGTTCTCCGAAGGGGATGTCTCAATATCGAGCGCTACCTGGCTCGCCTGCGCCCATTCTGCTGCGTCAACCTCACCGTCAATCATCGGCGCGGCACTGACACGGGGAATGTTGTAACTGGTAGTCTGTGCGAGTGCAGCGTGACTCAATGCCAGAGTCATCGCCAACAGAGACATCGGGAGCAGCTTGCGGGGAAGGACGGGGGCACTCTTTCTGGTGGTTCTCATTTATTATTGGTTTTCCATTGCTCTTGTTCAGTGGGAAGCGGGAGCGCGGGACCTCCCTGTGTCAGCTGGCAATCCTAGCCGATTTGCACCTGCCGTGGCCATCAAGACCTGCCAACTTCCGAACCCTGCTTCTTTACGAAGACAACTGACCGACCGTCGTGAAAAGCTATTTCAGCAGAGTGGATTCGTCTCGCACTGTCGCCGTCAAAGGATTAGCATAGGCACGCCCTTCCTGCACAGGACTCAACCAACACGAACCATGGAGACAACATGAAAACAAGAAGATTTGCGCTCGCATTTGGCCTCACCGTTATGACCACCGCCGCATCATTCGTTCATGCCGGGCCACCTGCAGAAATCGAAGCCTTGAGCTGGATGACTGGCAACTGGGCCGGTGCTCTGGGCCAGAATCAGCTCGAAGAAAACTGGATTGCCGTGGAAGGCAGCTCCATCGCCGCCATGGTGCGTATGACTAGCGACGATGCGACCGGCATGTTCGAAATGATCACCATTGAAGAAGAGGCTGGCTCACTCGTGCTGCACATCCAGCAGTTCAATCCCGGTTTTGAGCCACGCACACCCGCCGCGCAAAAGATGGAGCTCTCGGAGATCGGTGAAAACAGCGTGAATTTCGTGGCAGTCGGCGAAGGGGGCATGAAGTCCCTGGGATACAGCCATCCCAACCCCGAGACTTTCATTATTCACGTCGTCAACGCCGCCGGAAACAAGTCCGACATCAATCTGAGCGCCCGGTCTATCTGGAAAAAATAAGCTGGAAAGAGTGAAAAAGGTGAATGCGGCGTCAGCAGCGCTGCATATCCGGCCTGATGAGATAGAACGCAGGTTCGCGCACGACCCCGTTGATTTCATGAGTGCTCTCGTGGGAAAACACAGCGCCAATCTTCTCGACCGCTTTTCGTGAGCGCCAGTTGGTTCTGCCAATGTGGAACCAGACGACGTCGGCGCTGCGAAACGCGTGTTCGAGCATCAATCGCTTCAACTCCCGATTGCTGCCGTCGCCCCAATGGCTACGCGCCAGAAAAGTGAAACCAATGGCAATCTCCCGTTTCATCGGATCCCAATCGTAGTAGCGGGATGAGCCGATGATTTTTCCTGTAGCCTTGTCGATGACGACGAAGGCGCTACCGGAGGCCAGCGCTCCCTGGAAAAATTCTTTCTCGAACACGGGACGCTGATAGCGCAGTGGCGATGGATGCTGCTCCCAGATCAAGGGATCGGACGCTGCGGCATACAGCGCATCAAGGTCATCTGCTCGTAGGGGGCGCACCAGGAGTTTCTCTCCCTCCAGCAAGGGTTGCAGATCGATCGATGGTTGAGCTTGACTCTCTGGCATCACTTAAATTTACTCTGAAAGCAGCGCTGATATATTCATCACACACGGCAAGTTATTAACCCGATGGGCAATGCATGAAAGTTTGCATCCCCAATCTTGAATGGCAATATGGCATTGCCGGAGTAGAAAAGCACGCCCTGCTCAAAGCGATCTCCCGCAAACTCTGCCAACTTCACCAGGCCATTGAAGTCTTGAGTTTTCACGCTGACGGAGGCCTTGATTTCGATACCGATGATCCGGCCATTGCTCTTCTCCAGCACCATGTCGACTTCGTTCTTGCGATTATCCCGAAAATGGTAGAGGTCGGTTTGCTCCTGCGCCCAGGCCGCGTGTTTGCTCAGTTCCATGAACATCAGGCTTTCCAGCAGCCCACCGTAATACTGACTGCCCAGCAGTTGCTCCTCAGTGCGCAATCCAAGCAGATAGCACGCCAGGCCTGTATCGACGAAATGCAGTTTGGGCATTTGCGAGGCCTCGCGCTTACTGCGGCTTTTCAACCAGGAAGGCACTCTCCTGACAATGAACATCAGGTCCAGAATTTCAATGTAAGCCTTGACAACCCGGTCATCCAAACCCAAATCATTACCGACGTTGGCATACTTCAACAAATTGCCACAGAGCCCGGCGAGATAAGGCACCAATGCCTGTATTTTTGAATGGTAATCACCGCGTGCGGCATACAGGCTCTCGAAATCCTTGTAGAGCCTCCCCTCGATGTAGGACTTGAACCAGATCTGTTTGGCTCTCGGGCTCTTGTCCTGCACCTCTGGATAACCACCATTCATCACCAGCGTCGCGAGTTGTTCACGACTGACAGCGGCAATCGCTTCTGCCCGGGAGGCACTCGACGAGTAGTCACCCACCGACAGGAAATCCACGAGATTGCGCGGCTGACCGCTCATCTCGGAGACGGACAAAGGCAGCAACTCCAGTCGCGCCATATGCCCGGGCAGAGCCTCTTGTGCCTTGGCAGAACGAAAGATGTCAGCAGAGCCGGTCAGTAGAAACTTCCCACGCTCGTCCGAGCGCAGATTGTCAGAGGCCTCCTTGATCGCGGGAATCAGGCTGGGGGCATATTGAAACTCATCGAGTACGACTTTTCTGGCGCCCAGCGAACGAATCAGCCCGTGCGGGTCATTCAATGCAGAAGCGAGTATTGCCGGGTCATCCAGCGTGAGGTACTCCATCCCCGTCCTGGTTGCGACCTGGCGAGCCAAAGTCGTCTTGCCGCTCTGTCGCGGACCAGTCACGTAGAGCACGCGAAATTCGTTCAGCAACTCGTCCAGCAAAAATTCCAGATATCTCGGGAACATAGTCAGACTCACCTTGACGGCAGGGGTTAGCGAAGTTGGGTGAGCTGTCGCGAGGGTGTGCTTCAAAAAAGGGAGGGGGCACGCAGCTCTTAATGCGAGAAATCTACAGGCTTAATGCGAATTTTACAACCAGATAATGCGAGATTTACAGGTTGCTAATGCGAAAATTACACACCCTTAATGCGAATTTTGCAGGACATTGGCAAGGAGTAACCGCCTCCTGCGCCAACATCCCACAACCCTCACAGCAGCATTTTACGGCGCCACCACCGGCACATTGAAGCGCACCTCGAGATAGGTCACGGAGCCTTCCACAGCAGTGTACTGATGCGGCGTGCCCTCGGGCACCAGAATAGCGTCGCCCTTGGTCACACGCTGCACCACGCCGCCCTCAATCGTACCCGGCGCGCCCTCGGTCGGACGCACCACAGTGCCACCGGTGACGAGGGTTGCCGCGCCCTCGGTGATGAAGTGCAGCTCGGTGCCGGGCCGATGCACGATGGCACCGGCCGGTTCAGTACGAGTAATAAGATTGATGCGGTAGTGGTCAGTCGTGGTGATCGTGGAGACCCCCATACCCGGGCGCTCCTGCAACGCCTTTTGCAGGGCCGTCGCGATGTCGGTGCCATTCATGTACAGCGCAGGGGCGGCGGGAGTCTGGGCACTGCCTGCAGCGCTCAGAGCGAGCATGACGAATCCAGCGAGAGCAGGTTTCAGAAGCGATTTGAACATGATTGGAAGTCTCCGGGCACTGTGGCCTTCTTGTTTTTGGAATCAATATACGGGGGAGCCTGTGTCGCGTCCATCTAGCGCAGCGACTGCGGGCGAAACACTCAGTACACGCCCGCCTTGCCATTGCCGACAGTGACGACACGGATGGGACGATCGCTGATGGCATCCTTCGGCAACGCGTCGATGAAGGCCTTGATCTCGGCAGCCGTGACATCGATGGCGGGCAACGTGGACTGGGCAAACGCCTGAGTAGCGAGCAACAAACCGGCAGCGAACAACAGGGCCTTGCGCATGGGAATCTCCTGGTGACTTTTTGTTGTTGGTTTCAGGCTGACTGCGAGCATGCCGCACCGCCTCCTCAGTGGCAAGCGCGGATGACTCTCGCAGCTGGCATGTCGGCGTATTGCGAGGAGTCAGACTCTTGACGACCACTTGACAGATTGAGGGCGACGCACGATAGTACCTGTACGTATAAATTCCGTACATTTATCGCATAAAATGCTGGACCAGAAATGAATTCAAACCCCGCAGAAAATCGTCTCGACTTGCGCATTACGCCCGAGATCAAGCAGTTGGCGATGCGAGCCTCCGCGCTCTGCGGTTCGCGCAGCCTGTCTGAGTTTGTCGTGCAGGCCATCCGCGAGAAAGCGGCTCGTGCAATGGAAGAGACAGAGCTGCTGCGGCTGCAAAACGATGCGTTCGATGCTTTCTGGGCGGCATGCGAAGACGCTCCAACTCCCAATGAGGCGCTGCAGGCAGCCATGCGCCGCCGTGAACAAAGGATTGAAATCGGTGAATTTGCCATTGGCGAACATGCAGCTACAGCCGCTGCAGACGGATCTGCATGATCGACAACGCTTCGATTGCGGCGTCCATGAGGTCAACGAATTCCTGCACAAACATGCCAGAAGGCAGATGGAGCAGCGAATCAACCGCACCTGGGTGCTCACCGCGCGAGCGGCTGAACCCTCCGCGCTCGTTCCACTGCTGGGTTTCTTCACGCTGACTCACTGCAGCATTCTGCGCTCCGAGATGCCTCCCGAAACCACCAGCAACCGATATCCACGCTACCCTCTTCCCGTGATCAAACTCGCCTGGATCGGTGTTCAATCGGAACATCAGGGCGGCGCGCTGCGCATTGGTGAAACACTTCTGATGGAGGCACTCCTGACGGCCAGGCAGATTGTGATGCGGACCGGCTTCGGGATTGCAGTGATCACCGATCCTCTGACTGACAAAAGCGAGCAATTTTTCCTGAAATATGGTTTTCAGAGAATGCAGCGCGAGTTTGGACAACGAAGAACATTATTCCTGCCCGTCAAAACTCTGCAGAGCCTTTGACCACGCGCACATCACAGACGCCTCACCGCACTCTTCACTGTACCCCCATCAACCGACTACGCATGAACACCAGAAACACCAGCGCCTGCACCACCCCGCACACCATGAACACCATGCGTGCCCCGGCGATGTCCGCCAGCACGCCAGCGCCCAGCAATGCCAATGGCACGCCGATCTTGAAGATGGCGCCCGTCATGCCACTCACCCTGCCGATCAGCGGCGCCGGAGTAGTCTCGTGGCGATAAGCCCAGATGCAGATATTCTGCATCGTCGTCATGAAGCCGAAGGCAAACATCGCCACGCCGACCGACCAGGCCGAGCTGTGATATCCCGTCAGCGAATAGGTCAGTCCGAGAACGACGAGGCTCAGCGCCAGACAGCCGCCGATCCCGACGGCCCGGCGGATACGCTCCGTCAGCACGCTGCCCAGCAGCCCGCCGATGCCTGCGCAGGACATGACGATTCCGACCTGCGCAGTGCTCCAGTGCAACTCGTCCTTCACGAAGAAGATCACCATCAATTCGTAAACGATGCTGCTGGCATTGAAGAACACCACGAACAAAGTCATCACCCACAGCACGTGATTCTGCCGCAGCGCCAACCAGCCGGCCCGCAGCTCTTCCGTAAAACTGGTGCGTTCCTGTCGACGCGCTGATTCCTGCAACTGCAAACGCGTCAGCGCCAGCAGCCCGAGGAAGTACATCACGGCAGTGATAAGCAGCCCGAGATACAGACTGGAGAGAAACAGAATGGCGCCCGAGATGGCAGGCCCCATGACCTGCATCAGCGTCTGAATAAATGTGAACTTGGCATTGGCGGACGTCATCATAGACGTCGGCAACGCCCACTTGACACTGGTGATGCGAGCGTTGACGTAGCCATAGTTGAGCAGCATCAGGAAGAACCCGGCTACATAAAACACGGTGACACTGCGCTCGCCCTGCACGGGTGTCGAAGCCCAAAAATACAGTGAGAACAGCGCCATGGTTTGCAGACTGATCACAGTCAGCATCCAGCGTTTCTTGTCGGCGCGATCCACGAACACGCCAATCACCATGCCAAACAAAAAGACTGGCAAAAATTGCAGGGCACGCATGGTGCCCATGGCGACCGAAGACTGAGTTAATTCGTAGATGATCAGCGGCAGTGCCAGTTCGTACACGCGGCTGCCGAAGCTGAGCAAGAACCCGGTGGAAAGCAGGATCACGAAGTTGCGGTTCTGCCAGATGCTTTGCTTGACGGTACTGGCCATTGGAGGGCTGGTCATCGCGGGGCTGGCTCTGCGGCGTTTGAAGTGAATGATGAGTTGAACGAGGACGGCTAAAGCTACGCGCGGGCCGCACAAATGGCAACTGCTGCATCAAGCCTTGCGCTCACGCTATACTCGGCGCTATTCACAATCTCTCACCACCTTTCACCATCGCGGAGTGACCCGGCCATGAAACCATTCCTGCAAGCTGCCATCGACGAGGCTGAACAAGGACTTGCGGAGGGTGGCATTCCCATTGGCTCGGTGCTCGTCCACAACGGCGAGATCGTCGGGCGCGGCCACAATCGCCGCGTACAGCGCGGCAGCACTGTTCTGCATGCAGAGATGGATGCGCTGGAAAATGCCGGGCGACGTTCTGCGGCGTTCTACCGTGAGTGCACGCTCTACACCACACTGTCGCCTTGCGCCATGTGCAGCGGAGCCGTTCTTCTCTATGGCATTCCGCGCCTCGTTGTCGGCGAGCATGAGACCTTCGTGGGTGAGGAGGCACTGTTGACTCAGCGTGGCGTGCAAATTGAGGTGCTGCACGATCAACGCTGCATCATGCTGATGAAAAAATTCATCACGGCCCAGCCACAATTGTGGAACGAGGATATCGGGACCTGAAGACATCATCTCCCGCTGAGAATCAATACGGCTGACGGTCCGCCTTCGCCAGCCACGCATCGAAAGGCGCTCCGGCCTGCGGCATTGCTATCTGTTGCAACTGCCCCGCTGGCAGGGCCACCGGCATGACCTGGCCGAAGAGCTGCAGCGCGAAAGCCGTATCATCGAAACCGGCTCGCACCGCCTCGGCGTGCGAAGCAGCATAGACAATACGCGGGACGTGCGCCCACAGCGACGCCGCCAGACACATCGGACAGGGTTCGCAACTGGTGTATAACACACAGTCGAGAAGATGCGGATCACCGATAAGCGCTGCCGCCTGCCGAATCGCCACGACCTCGGCATGCGCCGTCGGATCGTTGTCCAGCGTCACGCAATTGCCAGACTTTCCCAGTACCTCGCCATTGCGCACGATCATGGCCGCGAATGGCCCTCCCTCACCGGCAACCGACGCCACCGCGTGGTCGATGCACTTTTGCAGAAACTCCCGGTCGTGCTGTGTATTAGACTTTTGCATGGTCTTTCGCATGATACATTCCTTGTTGAAATTCAGGCCCATGTTAACCCTTCGACCATCCCAATGAGCAACACTCCATGACCCCCGCCATCAATATTGCCAAAAAAGCAGGCGTTCCCCACCAGACTCACGAATATGCGCACGATCCAGCCCATACCTCGTACGGAATGGAAGCAGCAGAGAAGATGGGTGTGGCGCCCGAACGCGTATTCAAGACACTGGTGGTGGTACTGGAAACCAAAGAGCTGGTGGTTGCGGTGGTGCCGGTGTCTGCCATGCTCAATATGAAGCAGATCGCGCGGGCGGCAGCGGCGAAGAAGGCCTCCATGGCTCCAGCGGCCGATGTGCAGCGCAGTTCAGGATACGTGCTCGGAGGCGTCAGCCCGCTGGGACAGAAAAAGAGACTGCGGACCTTCATCGATGCATCGGCGCGGGAGTTCGCTACCATGTTCGTCAGCGCCGGTCGCCGAGGCTTGGAAATAGAGCTTTCCCCTGAGGATCTGGCGAGACTGACAAGTGGCACATTTGCCGACCTCGCTGCTGCGGATGATTGAGAGCCAATCGTTCTGTAGACTGAACGGCCTACAATTTGTTACAACACTGCGTTGCTGCTTCCGATACAATCCGGCGGCATATTTTTATCAGAATCAGGAAAGGGCCGCACGATGACACTGTTTCGACCGCAACGCATTCACACTCTCTCCGCATTGCTGCTGGTAATGAGCCTCTCCGGCCAAGCCTCTGCGCAAGAGCCGACCGCCAATGATTCCACCGTCGTGTACCCCGCCGACTACTTCACTGAATATGCTCCGATCACTGCCAAGGACATGCTGGACCGCATTCCCGGCATCGGCAGCGCCACCGGTGGTGGTGGCCCCGGCGGCGGCGGTGGCGGTGGCGGACGCAACCCCGGTGGTGGTGGGCGCGGTTTGGGTGGCGGCGGTGGCGATCAGATTCTGGTCAACGGCAAACGCACTGCGGGCAAGAACAACGACACCGGCGGCATGCTCGACCGCATCAATGCCAGTCAGGTTGCCCGCATTGAGATCATACGTGGCACCTCTGGCGAGCTGGACGTTCGTGGCAGCAGCCAGGTCATCAACGTGGTACTGCTGGAGGAACTCTCCAGCATGAGCGTTTCCTGGGAAGCCAATGTGGACCGCTATGCCGATCATAAAACCCAGCCCGGCGGCTCAGTGGCAGTCAGCGGCCAGACCGGCGCCCTGAACTACCTGTTCAGTGCTCAGGCCGAACCGCGCTACGATCACTACGTCAGCAAAGAAAGCAGCATTCTGGGTAATTTCACACCGAACGATATCGTGCGTGAAGATCGCATTCGCGAGCAGACCGCTTATCAGTACTCCACCAATCTGAGCTATGACATCAGCAGCAACAGCAGCGTGCGCCTGAACGGTCTGCTTGGGCAGAATGACAGCCCCACCGAATTGAATCGCGTCACTACCAACCTCAAGGTGAGCCCGAACACCCTTGCCTACGAATACGAGGACGTTCCAGCAGAGCGCGACAACTGGGAGGTCGGCGGTGACTACGAGTTCCAGTCCAGCACTGGCAACCGCTTCAAGGCGCTGTTCATCACCAACGAGACCGATGAAGGCAGCGTTCGCGAGCGCTACAAAGTGGCCAGCGACAATTCCAGAACCAAAAATCTGTTTCTGGACAGCAGCAGCATCAGTCAAGAGCGCATCGTGCGCAGCTCCTACACCACCAATCTGACTGAGGGTCAGGACATCGAGATGGGCGTAGAGCGCGCGCAGACGATTCTCGACTCCAAGCTGCGACTCGGCCTTGCCAGCACCACCGGCACAGCATCGGCCGCCTTTGGTGGACTGGTGCCACAGGTCGTCTCGAACGCCAATTCCCGCGTCGAAGAAATGCGCTATGAGCCATTCGCAGTGCACAACTGGCAAATCAATCCGCGCATGTCACTGGAAAGCACACTGGTGTGGGAGACATCCGAAATCACCCAGACTGGCGATGTGTACAACCAGCGCAGCTTCGAGTTCTGGAAACCGAAAGTCGACTACCGTTTCGATGTGACCAGCACGTTCCAATTGCGCGCCATGGCCGAGTTCGCCTCGCGACAACTGAGCTTTGCCGACTTCGTGGCCGCCACTGATAATCAGGACAACGACGCCAATACCCAGGCCGGTAACTCCAATCTGGAGCCTGAGACCTTCATCAACGCCGACCTCGATGCAGAGTATCGTCTGCCCGACGACATCGGCGTGGTCAGTGCCAAGCTGAACTTCATGCGCCACTACGACAAGATCGAGCGTATCGACGTCACCGTCAACGAGGCGAACCTGCAGTCTACCAACGGCAATATCGGCACAGGCGATATGTGGCAGTTCTCGATCAACTCCAGCATCCGCATGAAGATGATCAATATGCCCAACCTGTTGGTGACGGCAAACTTCCAGGTGCGCGACTCCGACATCGAGGATCCCTTCCTCGGCATCACCCGCCGCTTCACCAACTACGAACGCGGTCGTGTCGACCTGGGCTTCCGCCATGACGTGCCACAGTTCAACATGAACTATGGTCTGAGCTGGAACAACCGCTTCGATGGCAACATCAAACGTTACGACATCGATGACATCGAGCTGACCTCTGGTGACCCAATGGTCATGGCCTTCGTGGAATTTGTGGCCTTTAACGGCACGACCTTCCGCTTCGATGCCCGCAATGCCACCAACAACCTGCAGTGCCGTGAACGTCAGCGTTTTGTCGGCAGGATCAGCGGCGGCATCCTCGAAGAGATCGAGAATCAGTGCGGCGGCTCAGGTCGCGTGCTGTCTCTGAAGATCAACGGTTCGTTCTAACCGCTTCCCTCACTGAGAGCGTGCCTGCACGCGATGCTTCAGTCCTGCCTTACTGTGGGAGATTCTATGTCTCAGTGCAAGAGCTGAGTTGATTTAGTCAGCACTTCGCACGCCGGTTTGGGTAACGAGTAGGGTTGAGCAGGACACGCCGTAGACCCGTCCGTGG
Source organism: Gammaproteobacteria bacterium (assembly GCA_030654835.1). GTDB lineage: Bacteria > Pseudomonadota > Gammaproteobacteria > Pseudomonadales > Pseudohongiellaceae > UBA5078. The sequence goes on from JAURWS010000018.1 coordinate 47,498, forward strand.
GGGCTCGACTGCCGCCGTCCTGGCGG
>JAURWS010000026.1 GCA_030654835.1 Gammaproteobacteria bacterium
TGAGCGCCAGTAGAGGCACTGAAAGGTCTGAAAATCAGGGCTTTTTGATGAGCTGGTGAAAAAACTCAGGATTTAACGCAGGAAACCGCGCATACCGAAAATCGGTGAGAGAAATTTTCCGATTTCCGGAGGTGCCCTAGACTATTATCGTCTGGAACTAAGAATCTCTTCGTTAGTTGAAAGTGGAATTGGCACATTAACTGCAGCGCACAAAGCGCAACATACTCATCAGAGGTAAAGTTAAAATTAGTCCCATGGCTATACAACGAGATGTAAATAGATTTACAGTTCTCCGAAAACTTGTCGAAATCAAGATTCTCAAGGTACGCCAGAATTGGCTCTAAATCTATGCGGGGCATATCCTCCATTCTTTCGCTTTTCTGGCAGTCACTAATGCTCTCTACGAGATATTTCATTTCTTTAGCTTTTTTTTCTCGCTCCAAATTTGCAATAAAGTTTCTAAATTTCTCTATCTGAAGTTTATTCTCATTAAGATCGCTTATTAAACCGATGATCTCTAAATCTCTTTCGGATAGCTTATCCAGAAAGTATCCATGTCCATAATAAGCAGGACTATCTAGCGGAAAAAGCCCGGCCTGAACTCTCTTTTCCTCTAAGTAAAACTTTTCAAGAGACTTCACATAATTATCTGGAATTCGCATGTCATCTCAGTAAGCATAAAACTGCATTAGCACACACATAGTTCGTTTTTTCCTTAAACCAACTCTATTTCGCTCATTTCCCGCTATCATAGGAAGCTCGCATAGTATTCCGACACTAAAATGAACCCCACCCATTCCCCGTCTTTCATGAGAATGCCATTCTCAAACCTTCCTCAACTCCAGCTTCATCACCTTCCCCATCGCGTTCCTCGGCAACGCCGCCACAACACGCAACTGTTTCGGAATTTTATACGGCGACATGCGCGATTCGCACCAGCTTTTCAACTCGGGATACGTCAACTCCTGCCCTGGTTTCAACACAACGAACGCAGTCACCGCCTCGCCCCAAGTCTCGTCTTCGATGCCGATCACAGCGCATTCTGCAATGCACTCGTGGGTCAGCAGCGTGCCTTCGATTTCCAGCGCGGAGAGTTTGTAGCCGCCGGATTTGATGATGTCGACGGATGAGCGGCCCATGATGCGGTAGTAGCCGTCTTCGCGCACGGCGACGTCGCCGGTGCGGAACCAGCCGTCGACGAAGCTCTCTGCGGTTGCGGCGGGATTGTTCCAATACTCCAGGAAGACGTTGTCGCCACGGATGCGAATTTCACCGGGCGTGCCTGCTTCCGCGATGATGTCGCCGTTGTCATCGAACAGCTTGGCGTCGACGCCTGGCAGCGGAATGCCGACGGCACCGGCGCGGCGCTCGCCGTGGTAGGGGTTGGAGAGGCCCATGCCGATCTCGGTCATGCCGTAGCGTTCCAGCAGCGTCTGTCCGGTGAGGGCCTGCCACTGTTGATAGAGTTTCACCGGGCACGCTGCGGAGCCGCTGATGTTCAGGCGCATGGCGCGGAAGCCTGCGCAGATGGCGTGGCGGCGCGTGTCGTCGAGCGTTTCCAGATGCTGAATGAGTTTGACGTAGATGGTGGGCACGGCCATGAACACAGTGTACTTGCGCGCCGTCACCTGATCGAGAATCGCCTCCATGTCGAACTTGGCAAAGAGTGACACGCGAGCCCCCATCCACAGTCCGCAGCACAGTACGTTGATGATGCCGTGAATGTGGTGCAGCGGCAGGAACAGCGGAATCGCGTCATCGGGCTGCCAGGCCCAGGCTTTGAGCAGCGTGGTGATCTGCGCGCGGATGTTCTTGTGGGTGCTGACCACGCCCTTGGGTTTGTTGGTGGTGCCGCTGGTGAACAGAATCATGGCGCGGCGTTCGGGCGTGAGCGCGGGCAATTTGGTGACGGCGTTTGCCTCGACGCTGTTCAGCACATCGGCGACGCTGACGAGTTGCACACTCAATGAAAGGCACAACGCTTTCAGCTCGGCTAGTGCCGGGTCGTCCGCATTGCCCACCAGCAGGCGGGTGACACCAGCGCAGCTGAGGGCGTGGTCCAGTTCTGGAATGGCGGCAGCTACATTGAGAGGCACCGCGATGCCGCCCGCGCGCCATACGCCGAGCAGCGTGGTGACGTAGTCGAGGCTGGCGGGCATGAAGAAAGCGATGCGCTCTTCCTGCAGATCGGCCTTGCCCGCGAGCAGACCACTGGCGAACTGATTGACGCGCTGATGCAGCGCCGCGTAGGTCCAGGTCTGGTCGCCTGAGCCGGACTGCAGGGCAATGTGCTCATTGGTCGGGTTCAGCGTCGGGAAGAATTCGGCTGTCGCGTGTGTGTGTGTCGTCATGATGGAGTTCCGGGCGATGGCAGGCGCGCGTCAAACAAGCGCGCGCACGATGAAGTAAAGAATGGACGGCCCCATCAGGCAGCCGAGTCCGGTGTAGAAAGTGGCCGTCATGGCGCCGTAGGGCACCAGGCGCGGATCGGTGGCCGCGAGACCACCGGCGACGCCACTGGTCGTGCCCATCAGGCCGCCGAACACCATCGCGGACTGCGGGTTGTTGAGGCCGATATACTTCGCCACCAGTGGCGTGCCGATCATCACCAGAATGGATTTGACCACGCCGGCGGCGACACTCAAGGCGATGACGTCGGAGCTGGCCCCAATCGCGGTGCCGGTAACCGGGCCGACGATGTAGGTGACCGCGCCGGCGCCAATCGTCGTGATGCTCTCCGCGTCGCGATAGCCGAAGGCCACGGCAATCAGCGCGCCGACGATGAAGGAGACGATGACACCCGCGAAGATGGAGATTACGCCCACCACCCCGGCCTTGCGCAGTTCGCTGATGTGCACACCGAACGCGGTGGAGACGATGCCGAAGTCGCGCATCATTCCGCCGCCCATCAGGCCGATGCCCGCGAGCACGCCGATGTCGACGACGCCTCTACTGCCGCCGGTGACGGAGCCCGCCCAGTAGGACGCGGCGAGGCCGAGGATGATGGCGATGGCGGAGCCGTGAATGCGCCCTGCGGTGAGGCGCGCCGACATCAGATAGGAGATCCAGACCGTGATGCCGACCACCGCGAAGGCAGTGATGAGACCGTTGGCGCTGATGACCGCAACGAGAGTTTCCATTACACACCTCCGCTGGTCTTGCTGGGAGTGGCGAGTGTGCCGGGTGTACCAGGAGTGCTGTCCAGAGGCGGCAGCGGATCACTCTGCGGCCCGAAGCGGCTGAGCACCGGGACCAGTGCGAAACTGACTACCACCGCAGCGACCCCTGCTAGCAACGCCAGCAAACCGCCGTCGACGGCCGCCACCACGTTCTGGCTGGCGGCCATGGCGACGATGATGGGGATGTACATCGCGCTCCAGAAGTTGATGCCGGTGGCGGAGGCGCCGGTGACCAATGGCTCGAAGCGCTGCGTGCTGGAGGCCAGCACCAGCAGGAGCATGGCGATGCCCACTCCTCCCACGTTTGCCTGCACGCCAAGCAGCTGGCCGAGCAATTCCCCCACGTAAAGACCAGTCAGCAGACAGGCCGCGAGAAGCGCAACACCATAAATGATCATTCGGTTTCCTTGTTCTTATTATTGACTGTGATAACCTCCGGCCGAGTATAGCCGAGGCGTCTCTCTTGTCACCACCGGCGCAGAATTGACTGCGTCAGGCAGAGATGTCTGGTCGTCCGTAACTTCCAGTGAAAGGATTTACCCATGCGCATCACCATGTTTTCGTTGTTCGCTCCGATATTGTTTGTCGTCGGCGCCGTCAGCCCGGCCCTCGCCCAGCTCGCCCCTTCTGCGGAATGGGCGGCCGAGGTCGATAGCCGCTATCAGGTCAGCATCGACACTCCTTATATATCCCAGGGCGGAGCCGAACTGGCGATGGATATCTATTCGCGCCGCGACGTCACCACGCCGCAGCCGACGCTGGTGTTCTTCCACGGCGGCTTCTGGGTAGCGGGTTCCAAGGATGCGCAGATGCTGGCGCTGATTCCGTGGCTGGAGATGGGTTGGAATGTCGTCAATGTCGGCTACCGACTCGGCGGCACTGCACCGGCTCCGGCCGCGCTGGTCGATGCCTTCTGTGCACTGCGTTTCGTGGGCACCGAGGCGGCGCGCTTCAACATCGATACGTCACGGATCGTGGTCAGTGGCCAGTCCGCTGGCGGGCATCTCGCACTGTCTATGGCTATGATTCCCGACACCGAAGGCTTTTCCGCTGGGTGCCCGCAGGGGACGACGCCGCAGGTGGCCGCGGTGATCAACTGGTTCGGCGTGACAGATGTGCAGGATGTGATTGAGGGCACCAATGCCCAGCCCAACGCCGCGCGCTGGTTCGCGGGTGTGGCCGATGCAAGGACGCTGGCGCAGCGCCTGTCGCCCATGCGCTATGTCCGCAACGATCTGCCTCCGATCCTGACCATTCAGGGCGATGCCGACCCGATCGTGCCCTACGCCCAAGGCGTCGCACTGCACCGCGCACTGGCAACGACCAACGTGCGCAATCAGCTGCTGACGATTCCCGCAGGCGGCCACGGCCGTTTCACCGGCGAGCAGCGCAAACTGATCTACACGACCATCCAGGAATTCCTGATGGAGTCGGGCTTCACGTTCTTCTAATGTGGGAGCGAGCCTGCTCGCGATTGAGTTCAGCGCGAAATTCAATCGCGAGCAGGCTCGCTCCCACAAACAAACACAGGATTTCTCATGAACGAACTGTATTCGCACCACCCCGCAATGTTCAGAAGCAACCCGCTGGGATTCATCCTGGCGCTGATTCTGGTGCCGGTCGGCGTCGGCATCCTCATCTTTTTGTACTGGTTTCTGATGAACAAGTCTTCGAAGCTGGTCGTGACCGAGCACAGCGTGCTGTTCGAGAAGGGGCTGCTCAGCAAGGAGCGCTCGGAGATTGATCTGGATGGGATTCGCACGGTGAAGGTGCTGCAGTCGCTGACGAACCGCATGTTCGGCGTGGGCACCATCGAGCTTTACACCTCGGGCGACAAGCCGGAGATCGTCGCCAAGGGCATGCCGGACCCGAATAAGGTGCGTGAGATCGTGAAGGCGCGGCAGGCGAAAAACTAGAAGGACTTGTGGGAGCGGGCCTGCCCGCGATTGATCTCAGGAAATTTGGGGTCAGAGTAAAAATACAGTGCTGTATTTTTACTCTGACCCCAAATTTCTGACCCCAAATTTCAAAATCACACGCGGCGCAGTTCTTTGGGCATACTGAAGACGATGTTCTCTTCGACGCCGTTAAGCTCTTCCGGGTCCTGATGGCAGATCTGCCGCAGCCGTTCCACCACCTGCTGCACCAGCACCTCGGGCGCCGAGGCCCCAGCGGTCACACCGAAACGGGTCTTGCCCACGAACCATTCCGGCTTCACGTCCTCGACGCTGTCGATCAGATACGATTCGCAGCCCAGCCGTTCCGCCAGCTCTTTCAGACGATTGGAGTTTGAACTGTTCGGAGACCCCACCACCAACACCAGCTCACACTCCAGCGCGAGTTGTTTCACCGCATCCTGGCGATTCTGCGTGGCATAACAGATGTCCTTCTTGCGTGGCCCTTCAATCTGCGGAAAACGTTCGCGCAGGGCGTCGATGATGCGGGACGTGTCATCCATCGACAGCGTGGTCTGAGTGACATAGGACAAGTGTTCGGGCTTGAGCACCTGCAGCTTCTGCACGTCCTCGACGGACTCGACCAGATAGATCTTGCCTCCGGCACTCTCGTCGTACTGCCCCATGGTGCCTTCCACTTCCGGGTGGAACTGATGGCCGATGAGGATGCACTCGCGTCCGGCCTGGCTGAACCCGACCACTTCCAGATGCACTTTGGTCACCAGCGGGCAGGTCGCGTCGAACACCTTGAAGCCACGCTGCTCCGCTTCTTCCTTCACGGCCTGCGCGACACCATGGGCGCTGAACACGACGATGGAGGAGCGTCCGGCGAAATCGATAGCGGGAATGTCGGCAAGCTCATCTACGAAGATGGCGCCGCGCTGGCGCAGCGTGTCCACGACAAACTTGTTATGCACCACTTCGTGACGCACATAGATCGGCGCGCCGTAGATGTCCAGCGCCCGATTGACGATGTCGATGGCACGGTCCACCCCGGCACAAAATCCGCGCGGATTGGCGAGATGAATATGGGCCGTCTGACGCTGCGTGGCTTCTTGAATCTGCACTGCGCTCATGGTTTGAACTCCATCACCTGCACCCCGGCAGGAATCACAGAAAATATCTCGGCAGTAAACCGTATCGCACGTCCTGAAAGCGGGTGATTGAAATCCACCACAAGGGTGTCCTCGTCGATCGACTTCACCACGCCCGGAATCTCGAAACCACCGGTGTCCGTAAACGAGAGCACCGTGCCCTCCACCACCGGGTCTGTCGAATTGGCGAGCAGCCCGGCAAACTTGCGACGCGGCAGCACCTGCACGTTATCCGGATTGCTGGCCCCGAAGCTCTGCTCGGCAGGCAGAAGCACGCTGACCTTCTCGCCCGCGGTCAGGTTCAACAACGCATTTTCGAACCCCGGCAGCAGGCTGCCATCCCCGACCACAAAGGTCGCCGGAGGCTTGTCGAAGTTGCCGTCGATGACCGCGCCGTCTTCCAGTGCCAGCGAAAAATGCAGCGTCACGCGGCTACCCTGTGCGATCACGGCCTTGTCAGGCATACAGACGCTTCTCACCCAGACCATCGATATTCTCGACGCAGCGCAGACACAGTTCCGGGTGCGCAGCATTCGAGCCGATGTCGGCACGGTGATGCCAGCAGCGCACGCACTTGGTATGGGCTGACGGCGTGATTCGCAGCTGCAGCCCCGGCACCTCGGTGGCGGCGGCATCGACGGCGGCGCTCATCGGTTGCAGCGACGCGTGCGAGACCATCAGCGCAAAGCGCAGCTCGTCGTCGAGGCGGCTCAGCAGCGAGTTCAGGCCTGCGTCACAGTACAGCGTGACCTCGGCACTCAGGGCGGCGCCGATCAGCTTGTCATTGCGCTGCTTCTCCAGCTCTTTGTTCACGGCGGTCTTCACGGCCATGACCTGTTGCCAGAAGTGATCGTTCATGTCGGCAGACTCGGCGAGCAGCGGCAGCCCTTCGGAGAACTGGCTGAGGAACACAGACTCCGCGCGTTGGCCGGGGATGCTTGCCCAGATCTCATCCGCCGTGAAACTGAGGATTGGTGCGATCAGCTTGCTGAGGATTTCCACGATATGGTACATCGCTGTCTGCGTGGAACGCCGCGCCAGACAGTCGTCACGAGTGGTGTACTGACGGTCCTTGATCACGTCCAGATAGAAACTGCCCAACTCGATGACGCAGAAGTTATGCACCTTCTGGTAGACGCCCAGGAAGTGATAATTCTCGTAGTCTTCCACAACCTGTTGCTGCAGCAGCTGCGCCTGCCGGGTGATCCAGTAGTCGAGCGCCACCATGTTGTCGGGCGCGACCAGATTCTGCGCCGGATCGAAACCGCTCAGGTTGGAGAGCAGGAAGCGCGCGGTGTTGCGGATGCGGCGGTAAGAATCGGCGACGCGCTTGAGCACTTCGGTGGAGGCCGTCATCTCGCCACGGAAATCCGTGGACGCGACCCACAGACGCAGGATGTCGGCACCGTATTCCTGGAACACTTCCTTTGGAGAGATGGTGTTGCCGAGCGACTTGGACATCTTGTAGCCCTTGGCATCCACGGTGAACCCGTGGGTCAGCACCTGTCGATAAGGCGCCGTGCCGTACATGGCCACGGCCGTCTTCAATGACGACTGGAACCAGCCGCGATGCTGGTCCGAGCCTTCCAGATACAGGTCGGCCGGGTAGCCCAGGCCGCGCTGCTGCAGCACGGAATAGTGGGTGACACCGGAATCGAACCAGACGTCCAATGTGTCGGTGACCTTGCTGTACTGAGCAGCCTCGGCACCGAGCAAGTCTTCGGCAGTGAGCTCGAACCAGGCATCGATGCCCTTCTGTTCGATGCGCAGCGCCACTTCCTCGATTAGCTCCGCCGTACGCGGGTGCAGTTGCTGCGTCTCTTTGTTGACGAACAGCGTGATTGGCACGCCCCAGGTGCGCTGGCGGGAGACACACCAGTCCGGGCTGCCCTTGAGCATCAGCTCGATACGGGCCTGACCCCAATCGGGAATCCACTTCACCTTGGCGACCTCATCCAGCGCGGACTGCATCAATCCCTGCTCGCTCATGCTGATGAACCACTGCGGCGTGGCGCGATAGATCAGCGGCGTCTTGGTACGCCAGCAGTGCGCGTAGCTGTGCACGATCTTCTTCACGGCCACCAGCGCGTGACGTTCCTTGAGTTCTTCGATGACGAGTTCGTCGGCCTTGTAGACATGCGCTCCGGCAAACTTGCCTGCTGCGCTCGTGAAGACACCGTCATCGTCCACCAGATTCAGCGTGCCCAGCCCATAGGCCATGCCGACATTGAAGTCGTCCACGCCGTGGTCGGGCGCCGTGTGTACCGCACCGGTACCGGCATCGGTGGTGACATGCTCGCCGAGGATGACCGGCACCTGCTTGTCGACAAACGGATGCTGCAGCAACAGCTTCTCCAGCACGGCGCCCTTGACGCTGCCGAGCACTTCATAGGATTCGCTGCCATAGCGCTGCATGATCTCATCGACCATGGCCGTGGCCAGCACGAGGGTCTCGCGGCCGCTTTCCAGGGCACAGTCCACCAGCGCGTATTCAAGTTCAGCATTCAGGCACACGGCCTGGTTGGAGGGTAGCGTCCAGGGAGTCGTGGTCCAGATGACGACGGATACGTTCTGGATACCATCGAGGTTCAGCGTGACGCCCTGGCCTTTGAATCTTGCGAAGAGCTCTGCCGGATTGGCCACCGGGAAGCGTACGTCAATCGCGAACGAGGTCTTGTCCTGATATTCCACTTCGGCCTCGGCCAGCGCCGAACCTCCGACCACGCTCCAGTACACGGGCTTGAAGCCCTTCACCAGATGACCGTTGGCGGCGATCTTGCCGAGCGCGCGCACGGTGTCGGCCTCGGTCTTGAAGTCCATGGTCAGGTAGGGATTGTCCCAGTCACCCAGCACGCCCAGACGAACGAAATCCTGCTTCTGAATCTCGACCTGCGCCGCTGCATATTCGCGGCAGGCTTTGCGGAACTCGGCGAAAGAGACTTTCTTGCCGGCCTTGCCGAGCTTCTTCTCGACATTGTGCTCGATGGGCAGACCGTGACAGTCCCAGCCCGGCACATAAGGCGAATCGAAGCCTGCCAGAGTCTTGGCCTTGACGATGAAATCCTTGAGTGACTTGTTGACCGAGTGACCCAGGTGCAGCTCGCCGTTGGCATAGGGCGGGCCGTCGTGCAGGACGAAGCGTGGCCGGCCAGCGCTGATGGCGCGAATCTTCCCGTACAGGTCCATGGCTTGCCAGCGGGCCAACATCTCCGGCTCGCGCTGCGCGAGGCTGGCTTTCATGGGGAACTCTGTCTGTGGCAGGTTCAACGTGGTCTTGTAGTCGGTCATCTCGCTTACCTTTTTATCCTGGATATCCATGTGGGAGCGGGCCTGCCCGCGACGGGCGCAGTGCCAACTTCAATCGCGAGCAGGCTCGCTCCCACCTTGTCTCATTTGTGGGAGCGGGCCTGCCCGCGATTGATACAGGCACGCGACTCATCGCGGGCAGGCCCGCTCCCACAGTTTTTAAAGGGGCATTTCTTTTTCAAAAAACTCTCTGGTGGTCTGCACATCAATCGCGATACGCGCCTGCAGCTCCTCCAGCGACGCGAACTTCTGCTCGTCACGGATCTTGTGGCGGAAGATCACCGTGATCTTCTCGCCGTAGATATCACTGTCAAAATCCAGCAGATGCACTTCCAGCACGGCCTTGCTGCTGTCCGTCACTGTCGGCCGATAGCCGATATTCGCCGCACCTTTCAGAAAGCGCTCCGCCATCTCCTCGTTATCCACGCGCACATCGCAGGCATACACGCCATGCAGCGGCAGCGTCTTGCGGTCGAGGCGCACATTGCAGGTCGGGAAGCCCAGATCGCGCCCCAACTGCTGCCCCTGCACCACCGTGCCGGAGATGCTATAGGGCCGATTGAGCAACAGCTCTACCAGCTCGAAGTCGCCCCTGGCCAGCTGTTCACGCACATAGGTGCTGCTGATACGCACGCCATTGTGGACACAGCTGGCGGTCTCGACAAGCTCGAAACCATGCTGATCGCCATAGCGTTGCAGCATGGCGAAATCGCCACGCCGTTGATGACCGAAACGGAAGTCATTACCGATGATGAGACACTGCAGCCCGAGGCCATTTACCAGTATTGTCTCGATGTAGTCTTCGGCGCTGAGTCTGGCAAGCGCTGCGTCGAAGCGCAGCTTGTATACGAACTCGATGCCCTGCTCTTCCAGCAACTGCAGCTTCTCGCCCAGTTCACACAGGCGGGCGGGACAATCACGGGGCGTGGCAGCGAAGAATTCTTCGGGATGAGGTTCAATCAGAATGACCAGCGACGGCACGCCGAACTCCGCCGCCTTGGCACGCAGTTGCTGCAGGATCAGTTGGTGGCCGGTGTGTACGCCATCAAATTTGCCAATCGTCGCAACACAATGGCTGTGGTGGCGGCGAAAGCTGTCGGTGTCCTCGATCACTATCATGTTCTGAGTCGCAGCGGCAGCAGGCCGCGTGAGGGTATAAAAGCGCGCGATTATACCCGCTTATGCTGCGGGGCCTCAAAGAACTTTAGCCATTCCAAACCTTAGTCCTTCATTTTCAACCTTTCGGTGCCCTTCACAAACAGGATGCGGGCCCACAGGGCGACAAACAGCAGCACGATAAACTGCGAATAGAAGCCAGCGCCGAGCGAACCGGACTCTGCGTCCATGGCGATGGAGATCATGTTGAAAATCATCGCCACCACCATCGACACCAGCACGGCAGAGATCAATAGTTGGATAATGCCCATCATTCGAACCATCTCACACCCCGTCGAAAAATATCTTATTGCGGAACATTCAGCACCAGTTTGCCGACCATGGTGCCGGACTCCAGCTTGGCGTGGGCCTTCAGCAGATTGGCAGCGTTCAGCGGGCCGTAGTGCTCGGTGCGGGTGTGACGCAACACACCGGCATCCAGCAGGCGCGAGGCCTCATTGAGCAACACGCCCTGTTCGGCAATGTCCGCCGTCTGGAAACGCGAACGGGTGAACATGAATTCCCAGGAGATCGAGACGCTCTTGGGTTTGAACAGGTTGATATTGACCGGCTGATTGGACTCGGTGTCCACGATCAGGCAGAGCTTGCCCTGGGGCAGAATCACGTCGGCCATGCCGTGCCAGTGCTGCGCAGTGCCCACCAGGCAGAGGATGTAATTCACGCCGGTCAGCCCCACACGCTTGAACTCATCACCGAGCGCTTCGCGGTGATTGATCACCTGATCGGCGCCCATGTCGCGACACCACTGCTCAGTCTGCGGACGGGAGGCGGTGGCGATCACCTGCAGGCCCGCGACCTTCTTCGCCAGTTGTACGGCGATGGAACCCACACCTCCGGCACCGCCGATGATGAGGATGGACTTGCCCTTGTTGGCGGCAGCATCTTTGCTGATGCCCATGCGTTCGAACAGCGCTTCCCATGCGGTAATCGTGGTCAACGGCATGGCGGCGGCGTCATCGAAGGACAGCGTCTTTGGCTTGCGGCCAACGATACGCTCGTCGATCAGGTGATACTGGCCGTTGCAACCGGCACGCGTGACGTCCCCGGCGTAGAAAACTTCATCGCCCGCTTTGAACAACGAGCAATCCTCACCAACCGCTTCGACTACACCGGCGCAGTCCCAGCCGAGAATGCGGGGCTGCGGCAGATTGGTGCCGGCGTTCATGCGGATCTTGGTGTCGACCGGGTTCACCGATACGGCATGGACCTTCACCAGCAGAAATTTCCCGGACGCAACGGGCTTGGCAATCTCAACGTCCTGCAAGGCACTGACATCGGTGACCGGTAATGAATTCAATACTCCGACAGCTTTCATGCGTCTCTCTCCGTAGCCCTTATTAATTAGTAGCCTTTGTTAGTAGATGGCTTCATTGTTATTGGCGCCCGTCTTGGCGAGCAGGGCGGTATTATTGCACTGGCACAAGGCCAACGACAATCAGCCTGTCGGCTCAGAGGCTAGTGTCGTCCTGACGCCTGCCACTCAGAGCAGCCGTGCTATGATGGCCGCCGACTTCACATCAATCCAGACGCAGCGCATGGCGCGCGCGCACCTGCAGGCTCACCATGCTTGGCAAGATACTCCTGACCTTTGGCATCATATTGATTGCCATCCTGTTTCTGCGCAAACACCGCCAGGACGAGCGGCTGCGTCTGCAGAAATTGCAGGGGCAGAAGCGCAGTGCCTTGCCCGGCACCGGCACTACCACCAAACCACCGCTGAGCGACTACCGTTTCGCCGCCTACCTGTTCCTGGCACTCATGTTCGGCGGCGGCAGCTACCTCTACTATCTGCGCTGGCAAGACGACACCAGTCTGGTGACCGTCATATTGCACAGCGATGGCGCGGCGAGCCCCGTCACCTATCAGGTCTACAAGAATCAACTGGAAACGCGCGCGTTTACCACTGTCGACGGCATCCGCGTGACAGTAGCCTCCAGTGAACGCATGGAAGTCATCGGGTTATAGGGATCACAGCGATGAGCACCTTCGACAACCCCTCCGAACGCAATCCTCACAGCTTCCCCAGCGGCGCGAAAAAACTGCCAGTCGGTGGCGGCCTGAAAGCCATCCAGTACGTGCTTTCGATTGCCGGCGATGTCGGCCCCGGACGACTCGCAGCGGCGGTGCGCTCGAAGAACACCTGCAAGGCCTGCGCCTTCGGCACCGGAGGGCAACGGGGCGGGTTGCACAATGAGCACAAAAGCGGCGTCGAGATCTGCAACAAGAACATTCAGGCGCAGTCGGGTGACCTGCGGCCCGCCATCCCCCGTGCGATATTCGAAGACAACTCCTTCACTGAATTGCGCCAGCTCAGCGGCCGACAACTCGAAGCCCTCGGGCGCCTCGGACATCCTCTTTACAAAGCCCCCGGGGCCGATCGTTACCGCATCATCGATTACGATGACGCCATTCAGCGCATCGCCCAGCGCATGCGCCTGAGCGACCCGCAACGCAGTTTCTTTTACAGCTCCGGGCGCTCGTCCAACGAGGCCGCATTCATCCTGCAGCTGTTCGCCCGCCTCTTCGGCAGCAACCACGTCAACAACTGTTCCTACTATTGTCATCAGGCATCCGGTGTCGGACTGCAGGCAAGCATCGGCACCGGTACCGCGACCATCCAGTATCGGGATCTGGAACTGGCCGACGCGATCTTCGTCATCGGTGCCAATCCAGCGTCCAACCATCCGCGTTTCGTGAAGGTGTTGATCGAGTGTCGCCGTCGCGGTGGACAGATCATCGTCATCAACCCGGCGAAGGAACCCGGCCTGCTGCGCTTCGCCTCTCCCAGCGACTTCCGCTCCATGATTGTGGGTGGCGCGCAGATCGCCTCCCACTATGTGCAGCCCCATGTCGGTGGCGACCTCGCCTTGCTCAGCGGCATTGCCAAGGCGGTGCTCGAAAACGGCGGAGAAGACAGCGATTTCATCGCCCGTCACTGCAATGGTTTCGATGACTACGAAAGCTATCTTCGCCAATTGGACTGGCCGACTCTCTCGGCAAAGTCAGGAGTGACCGAACAGCAGATCAGAGAGATCGCCGCCTATTATCAGTCCTCGCGCAACTGCATATTTAGCTGGGGCATGGGCATTACCCACCACACCCAGGGTGTCGAGAATGTCGAAGCGATCAGCAATCTTGCGCTGCTGCGCGGCATGCTCGGCGCTCCCGGCCGTGGCCTGTTGCCGCTGCGCGGTCACAGCAATGTGCAGGGCGTGGGCTCGATGGGAGTGAGCCCAGCACTGAAGGAGTATGTATTCCACAACATCGAGCGCGAACTGGGCGTCACCCTTCCGACCACGCCTGGCATGGACACCTTGGCGTGCCTGCAGGCGGCAGCTGCAGGCAACATCGACATGGCCTTCCTGCTCGGCGGCAATCTCTACGCAGCCACTCCGGATTCGGCATTCGCAGACTCGGCACTGACCGCGATTCCCTTCAAGGTGATGATCAATTCCACGCTGAATCTGAGCCATGTGCATGGCATCGGTGACGAGTGCATCGTGCTGCCGATGCGCGTGCGTGACGAGGAGACGCAGCCGACGACACAGGAGTCGATGTTCAATTTCGTGCGCCTGAGTGATGGCGGGTTCGACAGAGTCGAAGGCCTGCGCTCCGAAGTCGGCATCATCAGCGCCATCGCGGCGGCGGTCATCCCTGCCGACGTGCTGGACTTCCGAGCGTTTGCCGAACATCGTCATATCCGCCGCGCGATTGCCACCATCATTCCGGGGTTTCACCAACTGGAAGCCATCGATGAGAACAAGGACGAGTTTCATATCGAAGGCCGTACCCTGCGCCGCCCGGAATTTCCAACCCCTGATGGCAAGGCCTCTTTCCGGATACCGGCGCTCAGTCCAGAAAGCACTCCAGCAGATGCGGATCTGGCGGCAGGGCCTCACTACACTTTGACCAGCGTGCGCAGCGAGGGACAGTTCAACACCATCGTCTACACAGACAATGATGTCTATCGCGGTCAGACCGAACGCGCGATTGTGCTGATGCATCCAGAAGATATGTTGAAAGAGGGGTTGGCAACAGACGCGCGTGTCACACTGTGCAACGCTACGGGAAACATGAAGGGATTGAAGGTAAAACCCTTCGATATTCGCCCCGGCAATCTGATGACTTATTTCCCCGAGGCCAATGTCCTGATTCCGCTGACGGTGGATCGCCGCAGCCAGACACCTGCGTTCAAATCGGTGCAGGTTGCTCTCTTTAAAGAATCCGATTGAAAGATATCTGATTGAAATGCGATCACGTTGCAAGCGCGCGGATTGTTTCGCCAACAAACCCGCTGCGCTGGCCTGCAGGAGCCGTTCGGTCTATCGAATCGCTGGGCTGGGACGGAGGTTTGCTGTTAGACTTACAGCATAAGAATTTAAACAATGACCATCATGCATTTATTCAAAAAACTTCTCTTGCTGCTGCTTCTAATTCCAGGCCTGCTTCATGCCACGGAAGAGATTGTCACGCTTGAGGACGGCAGCACGGTCAAGGTGTTCCTCTTCTATCCACAGAACGACGGCGAAGGCCCCTGGCCACTGACCGTATTGATGTCAGGTGGCACCGCCAACGAATACATTGTCCGCGCACAGTTCTGGCTGGGCTATGAACTGGCAAGTCGAGGCTGGGTCATCGCGGTGCCAGTCTCCCCGGATGACAATTCCTTCTTCGGCAGCAACGGCGAAAAAATCCCCAAAGTCATTGAGCATCTGCAGGAACTTCCCGCCATAGAAGATGGCAAGTCTCTACTGGTGGGGGTCTCAAATGGCGGCAGCTCTGCGCTGGAGATTGCGAGCAAAAATCCCGAAGACTACTACGGCGTCGTCGCGGTACCCGGCATCATCCGCAACCCGTCCAACATCGGAAAATTCAACAATCTGCCTGTATTCCTGCGTATCGGTGAAGACGATTATCTGGGCTGGAACCGCCATCTGCCGAGAATCGAAAAGGAACTGACTGCAGCCGGCGCCAGAGTGGATGCCAAACTGGTGCCGGATGGCAGTCATGTGTTCACGATCGACTGGGAAGAACTGCAGCCCTGGCTCGATTCACTTCAGTAGCGAGTATTTTCCGTCCAGTAATCCGTCACAACTCCCTCCTTGATTGCTACCGACAAGCGCCTCTCGACCTCACTCTCGACATCCACATGGAAGAACAGGAAGAGCCCGACCTCAGTGTCCACCTTGCTGGTGTTCTGGTAATGCCACACCTGGCTGCCATCGGCATGTTCCGTGCGACGGGAAGGTTCACCAAAAGTCTCCAACACCCAGACCTCTGTGGTATCTCCCGGCTCGATCCGCTGAGCCAGCTCCTCACTCCATTGCGAACTCCCGGCATGGCGGTCAGAGTCCACTGTGAAAAGGCATCCCGTCATGGCAAGCGTGCCCAATAGCAGCAATATTCTTGTAAACATTTTAAGCTCCCTGTATTTCCGTTAGGTGTGATTGGTTGGCCTTGCTCATCCTAGGGGGGCTGGCTGAATCGAACCTGAACGAAATTCGCGCACGTGACGAAATGCATCCATAGCGCGACAGCGTATTGTTTTCCCAATGTCCGGGAATTCCTCTATCATCCCCGGCACATCTTCTTACCCAATCCCACAGGAGTTCTCCCCAACCATGTACACCTTCATCAAAATCGTCCATATGTCCTTCGCCATGATCTCGATACTCGGGTTTCTGGTCCGTGGCATCCTGAAGATCAATGAATCTCCGATCGTGGAGAAAAAACTGGTGAAGGTGCTGCCGCATGTCATCGACACCGTACTGCTGGCCAGTGCCATTGCACTGGTGGTGATGTCGGGACAATATCCATGGGTGGCACCGTGGGTCGGCGCAAAAGTGCTCGGTCTGATTGTCTATATCGGCCTCGGGGTTGTCGTCATGCGCACCGCGAAAACCCGTCAGGCGCGCATCATCGCCTTCGCACTAGCTCTGGTCACCGCTGCCTATATTCTGATGGTCGCATCGACAAAAACAATTATGTAAGGCGCACAATTTCCGGTTGACTTCGAACTTAAAAGGCATAGACTTCGCCCGGTCAAAACCCAGTTATTTTTTACAACTATCGCAAGTACTGAAACGAAATGAATACTCTGATTTCCACATGGATTTACACAAGCGCGATGCAAACGCGTGACGCGGCCCTGGCCAACGGTCACCCGCTTTCCGTGCGCCTGGTCAAGACCGTGGAGGTCAACTTAGAGTAAAACTTTCGATTCAATAATTATTGAACACCAGAAGAAGGCCTCTAAGTTCCAAAAGAATTTAGGGGCCTTTTTCTTTTTGGCGCGTTAAATCGCAAATGCTGACTCACGAGGTCGGGCATAGGGGGACTATTTTGTCTAAAAAAAGCAGACAACCAAAAACAGCAGCGGACGGCTTGCATAGAAACGTCAGAATTATCTATGCACTCGCGTTCTTTCATACGTTCATGTTGATCGTACCGGTCATCGTGCCCTTCTTCGAATCGAAGGGGTTGAGTCTGGGCGAAATATTCTACCTGCAGGCCATCTATGCCACCTGCATCGTGGTACTTGAGGCGCCTTCCGGATATCTCGCCGACAGAATGGGACGTCGTACCGTTCTTCTCATCGGCAGTGTCGCGCAGGGCATCGGCTATCTGTGGCTCAATTTTGCAGATGGATTCATCGGCCTCGCAATTTTCGAACTGATACTGGGCGTGGCAGTAAGCATGATATCCGGCGCAGACCTGGCACTTCTGTATGACACGGAGAAAGCCTTGTCTGACTCCGAGGACGCACACACTGGCAGCATCGCTCATCTGAGCTTCACCAAGTCTGTCGCCGAGGGTTCGGGGGCATTGCTCGGCGGTGCGCTGGCGCTGTGGTCATTCGAGATCATGGTGCTGGCGCAGTCACTGGTGGCTTGGATCTGTCTGGTACTGGCATTGTTGTTGATCGAGCCGCCCTATAAAGGCAGCGACAACACCAGAAGAATGCCTGGCTTCAAGGCGATCTATACCCACGTGTTGAAGGGCGATCGTATTCTGCGCAAGGTGTTTCTGGCGTTGCCAATCTACAACCTCACCACCTTTCATGTGGCCTGGCTGGTACAACCGTACTGGGAGGAGAAGGGCTTGTCGCTGGCGATGTTCGGGGCACTGTGGTTTGCGCAGAGTCTGACGGTGGCGATTGCCAACAGGTGCGGCTATGCCCTGGAGAAACGCCAGGGCGCGGTGTTCTCGTTGATGGTGATCGGTATTCTGCCTATCGTCGGGCACTTTGGCATGGCGTGGCTCGGCGGCTGGTTCGGAATCGGGGTGTGTTTCATCCTGTTCTTCTGCAGGGGTCTTTACCAGGTCATTCTGGTCAACGCGCTCAATCGACGTCTGCCGGGTGAAATGCGCGCCACGGTCAACTCGCTGACCAGCCTGACGTTCCGGTTTGGTTTTATTCTGACCGGTCCGTTAATCGGTTATGTGGCCGAGACCTGGGGGCTGACGGTGGCATTGAACGCCTTGGCCGTCAGCTCGATCGTCATGTTTGCACTCGTCATGATGCCGCTGATCAAGGCCGTCATTGTGCTGCAGATGAAAGACGCCTGAGCGTGCATCAAAATTGTGCACGCTCAGGCACCAACCCTGGCCACTGCACAGGGTTGGTGCTTTCAACTTCACCATGATAAAGTTTGCGCCAATTGTTTGGACCCACCGATCCCGACGCACCCCAATTCAACAATGCTGGAGACAGTGCCATGAAACTTATCACCGCTATTATCAAGCCTTTCAAGTCGGACGACGTGCGTGAAGCACTGCAGGAGCTCGGCGTCAATGGCATGACTGTCACGGAAGTGAAGGGCTTCGGCCGCCAGAAAGGCCACACCGAGCTTTATCGCGGTGCGGAATACGTCATCGACTTCCTGCCGAAGGCGAAGATAGAAATTGCCATCGCCGATGAGCTCGTCGATCAGGCGATTGAAGCGATCTGCAAGGCCGCCAATACCGGTCAGATTGGCGATGGCAAGATCTTCGTGACACCGCTGGAGCAGAGCATTCGCATCCGCACCGGCGAAACAGGCAACGAGGCTCTGTAAGGGCCACTACCGACCACGCAAGGAATTCAACATGCCAACAATAAGAAAATCGCTTGTCCGCATTATCAGCCTACCCCTTATAACACTTCTCCCCGCTCTGGCGTTCGCCGCAGAGGGCGAGGTAGATGGCGCCAACACAGCCTGGATTCTCACCGCCACCGCGCTCGTCTTGTTCATGACGGTGCCAGGCCTGTCGCTGTTCTACGCCGGATTGGTGCGCAGCAAGAACGTTCTCTCGATACTGATGCAGTGCTTCGCCATTACCGCCCTGATCTCGGTGATCTGGCTGGTCATGGGATACAGCATCGCCTTCGGCCCAGCCGAAAACGGATTCTGGGGCGGCCTGGACAAGGTCTTCCTGAACGGAGTGACCAGAGAGTCGGTGTGGGGGAATATCCCCGAACCGCTGTTCGTGGCCTTCCAGATGACCTTTGCCATCATCACTCCAGCCCTGATCGTGGGCGCGTTTGCCGAGCGCATGAAGTTTTCCTCCATGCTGCTGTTCAGCGGACTGTGGTCCATATTCGTCTACTTCCCGATATGCCACTGGGTCTGGGCTGAACACGGCTGGCTGTTCCAGATGGGGCTGATCGATTTCGCGGGAGGGACCGTGGTCCACGTGACCGCCGGTGTAGCCGCAGTGCTGACAGCCGTCCTGCTGGGCAAGCGTCACGGTTTCCTGACTTCGCCCATGATGCCGCACAACCTGACCATGACTATCACCGGGGCAGGCATGCTCTGGGTAGGCTGGTACGGTTTCAATGCCGGTAGCGCTCTCGCCGCCAATGGCAGCGCAGGCATGGCCCTGCTGGCGACACATATGTCGGCAGCTGCCGGGGCGATGACCTGGATGAGCATCGAATGGATCAGACATGGCAAGCCCAGCGGCCTGGGTGCCGTGACCGGCATGGTGGCAGGACTGGCGACCATTACCCCGGCCTCCGGTTCTGTCGGCCCGGCAGGCGCCATGGTGATCGGTATCATGGGCGGTGCGCTGTGTTTCTTTGCCACCAACTACCTGAAGCACAAGATCAAGATTGACGACTCTCTGGACGTCTTCCCGGTGCACGGCGTCGGTGGCATCCTCGGCACGCTGATGGCCGGGATCTTCGTCTCTCAGGAGCTCGGGGTGTTCAGTGGCAACGGTTACGCCGAGGGCATGACCATGGGCTCACAGCTGGGAGTCCAGGTGATTGGCATCCTGGCCACAGGCGCCTATACCGCCGTAGTGACTTATATCCTCATCAAACTGGTGGCGGTGCTGACTTCCGGCATCCGTGTCAGTGACGATGAAGAGCAGATCGGGTTGGATATTGCCGATCACGACGAGAAAGGCTATACCATGTAATCGCCTGCTCCTGGTGTATGCTGTGCGGCGAGGGCAGATGACTGCTCTCGCCGCTACAGGAGAACACCGCATGACTGGCACGCGTACCGCACTGATTCTGCTTCTTGGCACCGCCCTGCTCACAGGCTGCCGCCGTGACGATCCTGCTCCTGTTGAGCTCACTCCCGCTGACGCTGCCCCCTCACTAAGCATATCAATTTTGTCGACACGGCCCGATATGGTCACCGGCGGCGACGCACTGGTGCGACTCGACAGCAACGGCATCGCGGCAACCGATCTGCGCGTCACGTTGAACGGCAACGACATCAGCGCCGTCTTTCTTGAAGCTGCCCCCGTCAGTTCTACACAAACACCCGGGCAAAGCCTTCAGGTTCTCGTTGCAGACTTGAACGAAGGACCGAACACTCTGCTGGCGACCGCTGGCGAACTCAGCGCAGAACTCACCCTCGTCAATCACCCACTGACCGGCCCCGTTTTCTCCGGCCCCCACCTCCAGCCCTTTGTCTGCACCACCGTCGAGGAGGGTTTGGGTGAGCCACTCGACGAGTTCTGCACGGCCGTCTCGCAAGTCGGCTATGTGTATCGCTCCAGAGAGGGCGTCTTCAAACCGATCACCGATGTGACCCAGCCCTATCCTGTCGACATGATCACCACGACCACCAATCAGGGGAAAACAGTGCCCTTCGTCGTGCGCGTGGAGTCGGGCACCATTAATCGCTCCATTTATCACATGGCCGTGCTGGACGATCCGCGCCGCACCTATGGGCAATGGGATCCGCAGTTGGGCTGGAATGAACGCCTGGTCGTCAGCTTCGGCGGCGGCTGTGGGACGAATTACAATCAGGGCTCGCGAAGCCGCGAGTCGGTGCTGGACGCGATGATTCTCGGCAAGGGTTTCGCCCATGTGGTGTCGTCATTCAATGTCATGGGGCATCAGTGCAACGACAGCCTCTCTGCGGAGACACTGATGATGCTGAAGGAACACTTCATCGAAAATTACGCCGTGCCGCAATGGACGATGGGCAACGGCGGCTCGGGCGGCGCTATCCAGCAGCTGCTGATCACCCAGAATTTCCCCGGTCTGCTGGACGGCCTGCTGCCCAGCCTGAGCTTCGCAGACTCCTTCAGCGTGCGGCCCGGCGTGACCGATTGCCGCCTCCTGATCAATTACTTCGAGAAGAATCCACAGCAGTGGCCGGATGACAAGCGTGAGGCCGTTGAGGGTTATTCCACAGGGACCTGTGCGTCCTGGAATCGCACTTTCATTGATGTGATCGTGGCCGACACCGGTTGCGGCATTCCCGAGGAACTGATCTACAACGCCGCGACCAATCCGCGCGGGGCCCGCTGCACGATCTATGACTCCAACGTGGCGACGCTGGGCCGCGATCCGGCGACGGGCTTTGCCTATCAGGCGCTGGACAACATCGGCATTCAATACGGGCTGACCGCACTGCAATCCGGGATGATCACCAGCACCGAGTTCATCGACCTGAACCAGCACATCGGGGGATATGATCGCGATGGCAAACCTGTGAGCGCGCGCACCTCTGCGCAACTGGAAGGACTGGGCAATGTCTACAGAGCGGGACGCGTGAACATGGGTGCGGGCGCACTCGGCAGCGTGCCGATCCTGCATTACCGCAGTTACAACGACGCCAGCGGCGACATTCATGATCGCTTCCGGGATTTTCAAATTCGCGAACGCCTGCTCAAGGCCAATGGTCGGGCAGACAATCAGGTGATCTGGATCTACGGCGGTCGCGAGCAGGCGGCGATGGTGGCAGAGCTGGCGTTGGACACCATGACCAAGTGGCTGGATGCGCTGCAGGAAGACCAGTCAGCAGTTGCCGCCATCGACAAGCTGGTGCGCGCGAAACCCGCGGCCGCTGTGGATGCGTGCTGGGACGTTCAGGGCAAGCGGATCGAGGAGGAGTTTGTGCTCATGAGCAAAGAGCTGGGCGAGGGGCAGTGCAACACACTCTATCCCTCCCACACCAATCCCCGCCTGGCGGCTGGCGCACCGTTGGCGGACGATGCCATCAAATGTGCGCTCAAGCCCGTGGAGCGTGGCGACTACGCCGCCGACCTGAGTGATGCACAATGGACTCAGCTGCAGTCAGTTTTTGCCGAAGGGGTTTGTGATTACAGCAAACCGGGGGTGTCTCAACAGCAACCAGAAGGAACCTATCTCCACCTGCCGCTGTGAAGAACCCTGTGGGAGCGGGCCTGCCCGGAAATTTGGGGTCAGAGTAAAAATACAGTAGTTGGAACTACTGTATTTTTACTCTGACCCCAAATTTCGCTCCCACAGTTGGTCGGCTAGAATTCGAAGAAGTAGACCTGCAGATTGAACTGGAAGCGCGGATCCGGATCCCAGTCCTCGTTACGCTCCATGACCAGTTGCGGCACCAGCTCCATGACCAGCCAGTCCTTATAGATTGCCTTGCGATAGACGGTCTGCGCGTAGTAACTCTCCACCCGCTGGGTAGGCTGACTGACGCCAATAACCCCGCCCTCATAGGTCAGCGTCTCGCGCTCTCCCAGAGTCTGGTGCACGGAGACCGTCTGAGCGAACTCGAAACCCTTGTCCTTTTTCCAGTAATTCACATCGGTGTCGACGCGCAGAAACATGTCTTCGCGCAACTCCCGGCTGAAATAGATCCGTGACTCCTGACCCCAGCCATCGGTGTGGTAATAGAGAACTCTGTTATCGGCGCCGAACAGCCACTTCTCGTTGAGCTGACGGTTGTAGCGTGTTCGAAATCGATAGAAGGGATCCAGCGGGATGCGCGCCTTGACGCCAACATCATGATTGAAGCGCAAACCATTCGCGCGTCGTGGCATCTCGTAGCTGAATCCGCCGGTAAAGGACTGCGGACGCACGTTGCTCAAACGCTTATTCTGCAGCGAGTCTAACTCGGTCTGTTCAGACTCGAAAATCAACTTCCAGCGTTCGCTTGCACGCGGCAGATCCACCCTCCCGCTGAGGCGCAGATTCGAATGGTAGTTGCCTGTCCCACTCACCTGCTGATTGATCTGCAATCGCAGATAACTCTCGTTGCTGTACTCCCCAACCGTATCACCGGCGAGCCAGTCATCGATATAACTACCTATATCAGAAACATTGCGGGACACCGAGTCCCTGCGCGATTCCAGCCAGCTCCAGGCTGAAGTATCTGTAAGCGCCGACGACAACTGCGATCCCGGATCAGTGTCATCCGCTGCCTGCACAATCGGTGTGGACAAAAGCGCCACGATCGCCAGTTGTCCGGCAATGTGGTGCTTGAGCGTGAACTGTCTGATATTAAAGAAAGATTTCATACCGGGTGCCTCCTTGAAACTTCGGGATGTAGCCATGGTAACAGATGCAAGGGACGACGTCGCAGGTCAATTGAGGGGGAGAAATTATGCGCCACTCACGGCCTAATGAAGGTGCGGAACATCGGCTGCGAGGAAGGTAATGACCCATTCAGAACCGTGATGCAGAGGGCTGACCAGCAACAGCAGCGCCAGCAGAATACCGGCCCCCAGGAAGACCAGCTGCCAGGGCTTGGGGGACACCCGGTTGGCCGCGTTCAGTAGCGCCATGATGCGCGTTTCCACCTCGCGCTCGGCAAAGCCAAGCACTCCCATCGGCAACGGTGCCGGGTGTGCCATCAGCAGGCGCTTCACCTTGATCAGCGTTTCGGCAACGGCGATATGACCAAATTTTTCCGCCGCACGAAAGTCGCAGGCCTCCTCCGTCATCAACTGCAGATCAGCCATCATCTGCCGTGCCAGATTCTGCGAGAGGATGGCGCTGCACAGCCTGGCCAGCAGCAACCGCAGATTGTCCCTGCGCTCTTGATGCGCCTGTTCGTGCAGCAAAATGATCGAAAGATCCCACTCATCACACCCCTGCGCCAGGCCATCGCTGACGTAAATACTGGGATGCCACCAGCCCAGTGTAAATACGAGCGGGCACTGCGACTTGATGGCGTAATACTCTCCGAGCGGGCGCCCGAGGGAATTGAACTGCCGATGCAACTGCACGGAACGCGTCATCGTCAGGAGGAACTGAACACTGAGCAGAACAAACACGATGGACCCGATCACCACCCCAAACCATGCCAATCCGTTGGAGTAAATGAGCGGCGCATGCTCCAGGCACTCGGCATGGCAATGGGCATCGACGAGAATGGATTCCACAGTGGGCATGAACAGAATCGAGGTACTGGAGATGCTCGCCAGGAAGGGCACTGTCCAATAAAACAACAGCAAAGCGCTGCCGTAGCGGGGATGCAAGCGGAACAACAGCGGCCGGACCACCGGGTAGATCACGACGAACAGAACGCTGAGCAACACCCACAGCACCAGCCAGATGGCTGAGAAGGTGCCGAGAACGTTGATCATTCTGCTCCCCCGCCAAGATCCTGCTTCTTCTTGGCTATGAGGGCTTCGAGATCGTTGAGAGACTTGTCATCCAGATCTGCCGCCACATTCACGAAGCTGCTGAGGATGGTTTCAAGCCTGCCGTCGTGCAGCAGATGAATGACGTCGCCCATCAGGCGCGCCAGAAGATTGGAGCGGGAAAAACTCGCGTAATAGGTGTAGGCGTGCCCGGTTTTGATCCGATCCACGAGCCCTTTCTTGTAGAGCCGTTCGAGCGTTGACTGGACAGTATTGAGCGTCGGTTGTCTGTTGCGGGGAATATTGCTGCAGACATTCTTCGCATCCTGATGCGGCTGCTGCCAGAGAGCCTCCATCACCAGAAGCTCCAGCTCGCCCAGCGTATTGGGTAGCACATTGGAAGAAGAACGTTTTTTTATCATATTCACTAAAAACCGAGTGTTAAGCGGTTTTCTCCGATACTTTTTTATCCTTGAAAATCACTGGGATGAAAATTACAAAACATTCCAGATAACGATTTTCCTTCTGCTCCAGCAAAACCGGCTCCTATACTGCGGCCCAGTCTTCAAAGCCACAATAGCACAAGAAAATTACAATACAAACAAGGGACTAACATGAGACTTCCAAGGAACTACCACCTATGAGCAATCGAGCAAAGAAACTCCTGGCCACGGCAATTGCTTTGAGCATCGCCTCCCCCCTCAGCAGTACTCCTCACGCCGCCGGCCTCACTGGCAACAGAGTGGAAGAGATCACCGTCCTCGGCAACAACAACGCCTTGACCGGCAATCCGCTCTCCGCCACCGAGGGTGTCGTGTTCGGCGCGCAGTTGCAACTGCGCCCCATCTCGCGACCGGCCGAGATGCTGGAGTTCGTGCCCGGCCTGATCGCAACTCAGCACAGTGGCGAGGGCAAAGGGAATCAGTATTTCCTGCGCGGTTTCAACCTGGACCATGGCACCGATCTGGCGCTGAAGGTCGACGGCCTGCCCGTCAACATGCCTTCCCACGCCCACGGCCAGGGCTATGCGGATATCAATTTTCTGCTCCCGGAACTGGTCGAATCGCTCGCCTATCGCAAGGGGCCTTACTATGCAGAGATCGGTGACTTCGGCACTGCAGGCTCTTCAGAGTTCACCTATACCGACAGGCTGGAGCAAGGCAATGTCAGCCTCACGGCTGGCGAGAATGACTATCGGCGCATCTTCGCGGGGCAATCCTTCGACGCTCTGGCGGGTGACATCACTGTCGCGGGAGCTCTCACAAACTATGCTGGCCCCTGGAAGCTGGATCAGGATCTGGACAAGAAGAACGGCCTGCTCAAATACCATTGGGAAACAAGCAACCAAGCCTGGAGCATCACCGCGATGGGTTATGACAACCGCTGGGCCTCCACGGACCAGATCCCGTTGCGCGCCGTCGAGAATGGCAGCCTGCATCGCTTCGGCAATGTCGACGCCAGCGACGGTGGCGAGACCCACCGCCACAGCCTGTCCTTCGACTGGAGCCAGGATCGCGGCGGCGAGCGTCTGACGTTGGACAGCTATGTACTGGATTACGGCCTGGCGCTGTTTTCGAACTTCACCTATTTCCTGGAAGACCCGCTGCATGGCGACCAGTTCGAGCAATCCGAAGACCGCCGCGTCTTCGGCCTCAACACCGGATATCAGCGCAACATGACTATCGCCGGGGTGCCCGCAGCGCTGAGTCTTGGTCTGCAGAACCGCATCGACAATATCGATGTAGGACTCTACAAAACGCAGCAGCGTGTGCGGCACGCGACCACTCGCGAAGATGATGTGCAGCAGTCGCTCAGCAGTGCCTATGCCTCTCTTGCCCAGCAATGGTCGGACAATATCCGCAGCGTCGCCGCAGTGCGCGCCGACCACTACCGCTTCGATGTCGCTGCCGGGCTGCCCGTCAACGCCGGTCGCGGCAGCGAGACCCTGCTCAGCCCGAAATTGAATCTCATTTATTCGTCTACTGCGGCGACCGAATACTTCTTCAGCGCCGGGCAGGGTTTTCACAGTAACGATGCCCGAGGGACTACTATCAAGATCGACCCGGTGAGCGGTGATCCTGCCGACGCGGTAGATCCGCTGTCCAAGGCACGCAGCGTGGAAGTGGGCATGCGGACTTCGCTGGTGCCCAACACGCAGATCGCGGTATCGATGTTCTCGATGCAACTGGATTCCGAGCTGATTTATGTGGGCGATGCCGGAGCCACTGAGGCACTGGGCGAGAGCAAGCGTCGTGGTATCGAGCTTGGCGCCCTCTATGCGCCGACGCCGTGGCTGGTGATCGACACCGACCTGACGCTGACCAAGGCGCGCCTGACGGGTGTCGGCACTGATGACCGCATTCCCAATTCAGTGGATCGCACCGCGTCGCTGGGGTTGATCGTCAACGATCTCGAACAATGGAGTGGCGGACTGCGTGTCCGCTATCTGGGCGAGGCGCCGCTGATCGAGGACAATTCGGTCAAGTCGGAATCTACCGTGCTGGTCAACGCACAGGCGACCTATGCCCTGCATCCGGATTGGTCGGTAACGCTGGAGGTCCTGGATCTGTTCGATAGCCAGGACAACGACATTGCCTACTTCTATGCATCACGGCTGGCCGGAGAGGCGGCCCCGCAGGAGGACCTACACTTCCACCCGGCGGAACCCCGCAGCATGCGGGTGACTTTACAAGCGCGTTTCTGAGCGGGTTCGAGATGAATTTCCTCTGCTCATGCGGCTAGAGGAAATCCATGTCTCCGGTGGTCAGCCACCATGCGCCGGACAGCTCGTCGGCCTGCGGCCCGCGTGTCCAAATGTTGCAGGGAATCTCGATGCCAATGTCCCGGTGTTCACAGCCGGGCAGAGTGAAATGATGCGCCTGACCGCTGGTGATACGGCAACATAACCTGGCATCAGACTCGGACAAGTAAACTAGCAGCGCACGGAGCTGCGCGGGGATGTCATCCAGCGGGCCGATAATATCCATCAACAGTCGTCCGCCCTCGTGCCTCTTCAATATGGCCAGTGCGGAAACCACGCCGCTGTCGCGACGACGAAGCGCCACACACTCGTAGCCGCCAGTGGCCCACAATGGATGTGAGCAGTAGCGATACTGCAGATACGCATGGTCGCGCACGCCGACGATCTGTGCACGCAGGTCGTGTGCCATCTGTTCCCATAACGCATCGACTTTTTCTCTGCTGCCAACATCGTCCAGCGCGAAGGGCGCCACCACGAATTCGGTCAGTATGGGCTCAGTTAACGGTGCGTAATGCAGCTCGACAAAACTATCGGTGGTCTCATAGAGCCCAAGCTTTTGTGCCATCTGCAGCACCCGCTTGTTGGGAAATCCGAAGCCCAGCAGATGCCCGGCCGCATTCCCGATGTGTTGTTCCAGAAAAGTCGCCGCCGTCTTGAAGAAGAGCGTTTCGCGGTTGGCGAAACTGCGATACTCGGGCATAACCATCACGTCACAAATCTGGATCGCCTTGTCCGGCTCACCGAAGAATCTTATGTTGCGCGGCGCTCCACCGTAGTGGCCGACCAGCAGCTCATTAACTCTTGCGCACACGGCGCGGCCTCGGCCATTTCCATATTTCCAGTGCCAGACGGCAGGATCAAACTGCACCTCGAAACTACTCTCGAATACCGGTTTGATCTCGTCGGCAGTAAAAGAGTCGATGCTGCCGTAGACGACCTCATGCTCACTTCGCGGACCGCAGCGCAGATCGAGAAGCGTGTAACCCAGGCGACCGTCCACGAGCTTTTCGTGCAGTGTGTCGAGAGCGGTGCTCAATGCGTCAACGGTGACCTCGTCGATTTTCAGCGCGGCACCTAACGCGGCGGTATGTGTGTGCAGCAATTGCTGAAAGAGTTTGAGACCGGGCGCAACCTCGTTACCAAGCTGCAGTTGTCTCTCCAGGACCATGCCGCAACGCTCCGCGAGTTGCAGAAAATGCGCAAGCAGCGGGCGGGGCTCGGGCGCGCGACGCTGGTCATCCAGCAGGAACTCGTCGACGATCAACAATTGCCCGCCGGGACGCAGCAATTCTCGGGCGCGCGTCAACAGCGCGAGGGGATCGAGATATTGCGCAGACTGCTCCAGCACCAGAATGTCGAAGCGCTCTGCACTCTGCCACTGGCTGAATTCTGCACAATGAAATTGCACGTCGCCGACGGCACGATCGTGACTTACCGTCGTCACATGGCGCAATTCCTCGGGAGTGTTGGAGAGGGCCACGACGCGATAGCCCAGGGCACCAAGTGAGCGCGCCAATGCTCCGCTGCCGAACCCCCACTCCAGAACACTGGCAGGGGCGGGTAACAGGAAGGACTGCAAAAGTGCCTGCGCACGCAGTTGCGCAAGACAGTAATCAGAGGGTTCAACCGCTGCTGCATCGAAGAGTCCGAAATGCAAAAGCGCCGCCTGCGCATCATCAGGCTCGCATTCGAGCGCGAGGGTCTGCCCATATACATTCAGCGGGAAGGGAAGAAGACGGAAATTCATCAGGATCAGCGTATTGCTCGGCATCGGTGTCGGTGCTGCACTATAACTGGTTAGCCGGGCGGGAGCAAAAACGCAGCCCGCACAGCGGCAAACCGCCACTCACTGGAGTAGAATGCCGACCATGAAGAAATCCATCAGCAAAGGCATGGCGCGCGACAATATCCTGCATCTTCTGCGGACAGAAGCAGCGGGCAGCAACAGCTCATCGCGGCAGGCGTTACTGCGTTTGCTTCTCCTACGCCTGCTGGTCACCATCCTCAGCATTGTCGGCGCCCTGATCTTCAATGCTTTCTCGCCACTGGTGGTGCCGCTGACTCTGATTGGCGTCATGGTCACCGTCATACTGATCTCGGTCATTCTGGGCTACTGGCGACTGCGCAGAAAGATGGTGATCTCGCAACGAGAACTCTTCGGCCATCTGGTGATGGACGTCATCTTTCTCGTGGTAATCGTGTATTACACTGGCGGTGCCAGTAATCCCCTGATTTCCTATCTACTGGTATTGCTCGCCGTTGGCGCCACTTTGCTCACCCAGTTCTACGTCAATATTTTTGCCACCACCAGCATCGCGCTGTACTCCTTCTTTCTGTTCAGCGAACTGCAGACGGAGCATACCGACCACCTCATGGCCAATTTCCAGCTCCATCTGGTGGGTATGTGGGTCACCTTCGTGGTCAGCGCCCTGCTCATCACACTGTTCGTCACACGCATGGCAGAAGCGATTCGCAGTCGCGAGCTGACTCTGGCCAAGGCCCGTGAAAACGAGATGCGCAATGAGCAACTGGTGGCAATAGGAACGCTGGCAGCCGGTACCGCACATGCTCTGGGAACCCCGTTATCCACGATGGCGGTCCTGCTGACGGATATGGACAAGATGAGCGAAGAACAGTTGCGCAACAGCGACATCAAGCCCGACATCAGCTTGCTCAAGCAGCAGGTCATGCGCTGCAAGGATTCCCTCAGCCAGTTGACGCGCTTCTACAACAAGTCAGATGCACGTCACCCGGAAAGCGGGAGTCTGGGCACCTTCATGGAAGACATTCGCGATTACATCGTCAATATCCATCCCCGGGCCAACATCAGATTTACGCTGGGCGAGGGTGCACTGAACGCCAGAATCTCCACCGATCTGACGCTGCGTCACGCGGTCATCAACCTGATCGAGAACGCCATTCGCGCGGCGCGCAGTCTCGTGACGGTGACCGCCAGCCTGACCAAAGACGATATACATGGAATAGAGATCACTGTTGGCGACGACGGCCCCGGCATCCCCGAGTCGGTGATGGAGAACATGGGCGAGCCCTTCATCTCCACGCGCAAGGACAGCATGGGGCTCGGCATCTTTCTGGCCAACGCGGCCATTCAGCGCAGCCGTGGCAGTATCGAAATGTTCAACCGGAAGGCGGGTGGCGCGACGAGCATCATCCACCTGCCACAAAGCACGAGCGATGCCACTGCGCAGAGCCCCACCGGAGACAAGAGATGAGTGAGCCTGGGCATGGCATGAATGGCGGCATGAATGGCGGCATGAGCGGTGGCAAGATGCTGCTGGTAGAAGACGACGAAGTGTTCGCGCATGTAATCGGCAGAGCCATGCGCCAGCGCGGCTATGATGTCACCCACGCGGGAAACCTGATTGATGCGAAGGCCCGCATCGAAGAACTGGGTCGAGAGGATGACATCTTTGACCAAGCGATTCTCGATCTCAATCTCGGCGGACATTCTTCTCTCGAACTGATTCCGCTATTGAAAGAAGTCAATGTACATACCCATATCCTGGTGCTTACCGGCTATGCCAGCATCGCCACCGCAGTCGACGCCATCAAACTGGGCGCCACCAACTACCTCGCAAAACCCGCCGATGCGGATGAGATACTCGCGGCTCTGGAACTGGACACGGAAAACCTTGCCGAGCATCACGCCTCCATTCAGGGGCCAATGTCGGTGCGCCGCCTGGAATGGGAACACATTCAGAAGGTGCTCAAAGAGAACGATGGCAATATTTCGGAAACCGCCCGGCAACTGAATATGCATCGCCGCACGCTGCAGCGCAAACTGCAGAAGAGGCCGGTGGCCCGCTAGACGGCGCCAGCTTTAAAAGTCTTGCGAGCGCCCGGCAGAAGCGATATGCAGCACGCTGGTCGCCTGCCGCATGCGCTCGCACTGAGCCAGCTGTGACTCCGTAGATTGTGACAGTGCCTGCATGGTCTGATCGGCCTCCAGTGCTGCCGTCACCGCCTGCTGCAAACTCTCCTGCATGCCACCGACGCGTTGCGACTCCAGCTGGGATTGCTTGTTGAGCGTCAGCATGACGGCACTGACGCGGGCAACCTGCTGGCCAATGTCGT
Source organism: Gammaproteobacteria bacterium (assembly GCA_030654835.1). Classification (GTDB taxonomy): domain Bacteria; phylum Pseudomonadota; class Gammaproteobacteria; order Pseudomonadales; family Pseudohongiellaceae; genus UBA5078. The sequence continues at coordinate 31,364 of JAURWS010000026.1, forward strand.
GGAGCGCGTGCTGAGCAGACTGAGATTCCACCACGCAACGCTGAGCCGATTCCTGCTCCCTGCTCAACCCTTCCGATATCTGTGCTACCCGGCCCTGCAACTGTCCAATCTGATCTTCAATATCGCTGGCCGCTTGGCGCGTGGAGCCGGACAGACGCCGCACCTCGTCGGCCACCACGGCAAAGCCTTTGCCATTTTCTCCGGCACGGGCGGCCTCGATGGCCGCATTCAGCGCCAGCAGATTGGTTTGTTCGGACACGCTCTTGATGGTCTCCAACATGGCAAATACCTTGTCCGCAGCCGTCTGCAATTCATTCATCGTGTGTCCTGAATCGGCGACCTGCGTGGCCAGTCGGGCGATCTCCTCAACGGTCTGCGCCATACGCTCCTCTCCCATGGTGGCCAGAGAGTTGGCATGCAGGGTCTGCTCACTGGCGCCCTCCAGAAGTCGAGTCATAGCCGCCAGCGCGTCGTAAACCTGATTGCTGGCGTCACCTACGCGGCGCATCTGATCTTTCTGTCGGGCCACCGTTGCCAATGTTCCGCGTGCCCGTTCGGCATTCTGTTGCGCCTGTCGCGCTGTCAGATCAGTGGAAGTGCGGATGTCGGTCAGCGTCTCATTCAACACGGTGAACAAGCCGTTGAGCGCCTTGGAGATGTCGGCAAATTCGTCTGCTCCCTCGACTGGGAAGTGCACGGTCAGATCCTGGTGATCACTCGCCATACGAATCATCGCCTGCATGCGCTGCAGTGGATCACTGATACGCTGTGCCAGCCAGCGCGCAGAAATGGCCGCCAGCAGAGTCAGTGCCAGGGCGCCGAGCACGACGCTGTACCAAACATTGCGCCGCATCTGGCTTAGCCCGGCATAAGTCTCGTTGACATCCTGTTGTGCCACCAGCGCATATTGGTGCCCACCCAGCTGAACAGGCACCCAGGCACTGAACATACTGCGCCCAAGGTAGTCGGCGTGCACGGCGTAGCCGCTCTCCCCGGCGAGTGCCGCGCGCACCGGCAGCACGTCGATATCGAGTCGACCTGCGACCTTGCCAACTGCTCGCATGGCGCGAATCGCTTGTGTAGAGGTGCCACTGCTCTGCAGATCGGTCAGCAGACCATCGAAGTCCTCAAAGGTGCGCCGCAGTTCTGTCACCAGCTGACCCGTGCTATCCACCAGATAGGCTTCACCGGAGTTGCCCAGTCCAAGCGTATCCCACTGCTGAGCCGCCGTGGTATGAGCCGTCATGGCTGCAGAGGGCAGCTCCGCAACCAGAAAGGCGATCGGACGATCGGGGCTGTGAGCCCAGTGATATACCGGCACGCCGAGATAAGCGGTCAGCTGACCGTGACGAAATGGGCTGAGCTCAAAACGCGAGAACTGCACCCCTGCCTCGGGCGCCTGCGCCATTCTGTTAACCAGTGCGGCCAGCTCTGTCTGCTTGAATGGTCCGTCCAGCATGGACGTCCCGAACACCGGGCCCTTGGCGGTGGAATACGTAACGTCCAGCGTGTTTGCATCGACAAACATGAGATCGGAGAAACCAAAACGCGCCATTAGATCCCGGTAGCTGGCGTGATACATGAGGTGCTGTTGACCATAGATCGTGGCATCGTCGCGGTTTTCCATGCTGACGAGGGCTGCCGGACCAAAGGGATTCTCCGCCATGTAGTACTTCTGGATGATAAGAGCCTCATGGCTCATCTGTTCCACCCACTCTTCGTAGGGCGGATTGTAGGGCGCGCTCTCACCCCCATTGAGCCTGCGATATTCGTCATCAAAGACTCCCAGATACCACTGCTCCATTTGCTGGCGCAATTCTTCGATCTCGACTGCGGGCACTTCATAGCAATAGGAAGCGAAGGGATTGCGGAATCCCCAGGCAGCTTCCTGCGTCATCCGCCCATTGACGAGCGAGAGCAGCAGCTGACTGTCACTCTGCAGCTGTGTTTCCAGGCTGCTCTTGCGACTGCTCGCCACTGCCTGAAATTGTTCACTCAGGCTCTTTTCCAAAGACAGGCTGCTGTCACGCTGGGCGAGCCACCCAGTGACGCCGGCGGCAGCAATGACGCACGTGGCGGTGAGGAGACTAATGCTGATGGTCAGACGCAGTGCGAGATTCATAGAACTCATCCTAAGCAAGGGGACACCTTTATGGATGAGTTTAATGAGCGATTATTTCAGGAGCGTGTCAACGCCGCGTCAGAGGTACCGAGTTCAGATGTCTGCCGCCGTCGACGATCAGGGTTTCCCCGGTGACGATCTGTGGCCCGGTAATGAAATGCAGAATCGCCTCGGCCACCGTGTCAGGACAAGCTGTTACTCCCAACGGAGCATTGCGTTCATTGTGCAGTTTCGCCGCCTCGTATTGAGCATCGCCCAATCCTTCACGCAACCAGTCGCCCTGAATAAACCCTGGACAGACGGCGTTGATACGAATCTTCGGCCCCAGTGCCCGTGCCAGCGACAGCGTCATGGTCACCAGCGCGCCCTTCGACGCCGCATAAGCGACAGAACTGCCGATGCCAGTGATGGCGGCAGTCGAAGCCACGTTCACCACTACCCCGCCTTGCGGCTGCGACTGCATGGCTGCCGCTGCGGCCCGAATCATCTGATAAGGGCCGATCACGTTCACTGCGTAGATTGATTGAAAATCCTGCGCATCGAGCCCTTCCAGATCACCGTGTTCACAGAACTTCGTCGTTCCAGCATTATTGACCACAATATCCACATGCCCCCATTTGCTCAGGGCCTGATCCACCATTGCACGGCACTCGGCGTCATTTGCCACATTCGCCCTGCACACGAGGGCATCGACACCAAGGCTTGCGCAGGCCTTCGCTACCTGTTCGGCTGCATTCGCACTGCGACTGTAATTGATGACAACATGACAACCCTGTGATGCCAGCAGTCTTGCAGTCGCGGCACCAACGCCTGTACCCGATCCTGTGATAATGGCCACATTTCCTTTGATGTCTTTCATAGCGCACATACCTTTGTTGAGAGCCTGCCGGATTCTACTCCACAACTCTCGCCAGAACGACGGCGAAGACGTTGAATTGCGTTGCAATGAATAGCTGGTTGGTTACAATGCGTAACACTAAAAAGCATGGTTTCGGCTGGTACGCGCGCTATACTTTCGCGCCGTCCATCGGCCCCAACTGACCCTGAATGCTAAGTCCGCACAAAACCTTTCTAACCGCCGTTATTTGCACACTGAACTGAGCCACGACCATGATGCGAGCGTAATATCCATCACCGATGCTCTGACCCGTACATTCAAAAGGAATCCGATGCCACCTTGCAGCAAATGACTGCGCGTGAAGATCGGAAAAGTTATTAAGAAACTGGAGACACAAGTGAAATCAAAGCATGCAGTGGCCGTCGGTCTGTTGGTGGTCGTGGTGATATGGATGGCATTGCCACGCGAGCGTGGTGCACTGGATGATGGTTTTGCGCTGCCTGAGGTAGGCGGTGACATCACTGCCGTAACAGACAGCACCAGCATCACCAATGACAATCAGAGCTTTACAGTGCGGGTTGCCGCAATCAGTGCGCAGAATTTCGTGGAACGCGTGCGCGTGCGCGGCCAGACCAAGGCCTTCCGTCACGTCGATGTGCGTGCCGAAGTCTCAGGACGTGTCATTGCGACGCCAGTGGCCAGGGGAGCACGGGTTGAGGCTGGTGACTTGCTCTGTGAAATCGCTGTCGATACTCGTGCCGCCGATCTGCAGGAAGCTCGCAGCCGTCAGGAAGAGGCACAGATGGAATATAACGGTGCACTCGATCTTCAGGAGCGCGGTCTGCAATCTCGCGTTGGCATTGCTCAATTCAAGGCGGCTCTGGATGCGACCAACGCTGCCGTGACTCGTGCAGAGTTGAATCTGAACAGAACGCGTATCACCGCACCTTTCGCCGGCATCATGGAAACCCGCGCCGTGGAAGTTGGCAACCTCATGGACATGGGGGGCACGTGTGCCTCATTGCTGGATGATTCACCCATGCTATTGATCGGACAGGTTCCAGAAACCGATGTGGGTAAACTCACAATCGGGGCACCGGTCACTGCAACACTTCTGAGTGGTGAAACAGTTGCAGGAAAGCTGACCTATGTGTCCCGTGCTGCTGACACCAATTCACGCAGCTACGGCATCGAAGTCGAAATCAACAGCGGCTATGACGCCATCCGCCAGGGCATTACCGCCGAGATATTTATTGCGGGTGCCGAGACGCATGCGCATCTGATTCCGCCCTCAGCCCTGACGCTGAACGACGAAGGCATCATGGGCGTGAAAATTCTCGATCAGAACAACACTGTGCAGTTCGTGCCGGTGACAGTGATCGGCGAGAACACGACCATCGATACGGGCATGTGGGTCCTGGGCCTTCCGGAGCAAAGTATAGTGGTTACGCTTGGCCAGGAGATTGTCTTCCCAGGGCAGGCAGTCAACGCCGATTTCAGCTGGCCCTCACTCAACGATTCTGCGCAGTAGGAAAGGGGTTCACGCCATGCACTACATAAAGGCCGCGATTTCCAGAGCAAGAACCACCCTCAGCGTATTCGTGATGATCATGCTGACCGGTTTACTTTCTTACATGTCGATCCCGGTGGAGTTGAATCCGGACGTTACGGTTCCAATCGTCGTCACCACCATCATCCACGAGGGTATCTCCCCGGAGGATGCCGAACGGTTATTGGCCAAACCCACAGAAGTGGAATTGAAGACCATCGAGGGCGTCACGCAGATCAGTTCCTTCTCCAGCGAGGGTGCAGCGACTGTGATCGTGGAGTTCGATGTGAGCTTCGACGCCAGTGAGGCACTGCTCGAAACCCGTGCTGCGATCGACAAGGCCAAGGCAAGATTCCCCCAGTCCACAGAAGAACCGCTGGTGCAGGAGGTGTCTGCAGCCACCGCGCCAGTCGTACAGATTGCGATCAGCGGCGAGGGAGTTCCCGAGCGAGTGCTGTTGCAAGTCGCGCAGGATCTGCAGCGCGAGATCGAAACGTTGCCGGAAATCCTGAGCGCCGACATGGTCGGCAACCGGGAAGAGCTGCTGGAAGCGATCATCGACCCTGCTCAACTGGAAACATATGGGCTGACCAATCAGCAGATCGTGCAGGCGGTAAACAACAACAATCGCCTGATCCCTGCCGGTGCCGTCAATACCGGTCAAGGCAGTTTCTCGGTCAAGCTGCCCGGTCTGATCGAGACTGAGCAGGACCTCTTCGACCTACCCATCGCCGCCAACAGCAATGGTGTGTTGACGCTCAGCGACATTGCCGAGATCCGCCGCACCTTCAAGGATGCACAGCGCTACTCGTTTGCGGATGGTCAGCGCTCCATCTCCATCAACATCCAAAAACGCAAGGGTGCCAATCTGATCGCCGCGATGGAAAAGATCGACGCCATCGTCAGGGTCATGCTGCCGGACCTGCCGCCTGCCGTGAAAATTTCCTACAACAACAACACGATTCCAATCGTCGTTGAGCAGAACCTCGGACTGCAGGGCAACATGGTGTCTTCCATGGTGCTGGTACTGATCGTAGTCATTGCGGCAGTCGGCGTGCGTTCAGGGATCATCGTGGCGTTGGCCGTTCCCTTCTCGTTTTTCTTCGCCTTCATTGTCATTTCGATGCTCGGCTTCACCTACAACTTCATGGTGATTTTCGGGATGCTGCTGGGGTTGGGGATGCTCATTGATGCCGCCATTGTGATGGTGGAGTTTGCCGACACCAAGATCGCCGAAGGCTATTCGAGGATGGACGCTTACCAGGAAACCATCACCAGAATGTTCTGGCCGATCACCGCATCGACACTGACCACTCTGGCGGCCTTCCTGCCGATGATGTTCTGGCCCGGAATTGCCGGTGAATTCATGCGCTATCTGCCAATCACCGTCTTCGCGGTGCTGGTTGGATCGCTGATGTATGCCCTGCTCTTCGCTCCAGTAATCGGCGCCCTGTTCGGCAGCCATACGCCGGTGAAAGGCAAAGAGCGCACAGGGGACTACGACGAGGTCGACACCGCACACCTGACCGGTGTCAACCGCGTCTATGGTGCCGTGCTGCGCGGCGCGGTGCGCTCACCCGGACTTATATTCCTCGGCAGTGTCACCACACTGGTAAGTATCGTCTACGCCTACGTCAACTATGGTGCAGGATTCGAATTCTTCACGTCCGTGGAACCGAACCAGACGCGTGTGCAGGTCTTCGCGCGCGGCAACTTCTCGCCCGAGGAGATCCGCGACATGGTCGTGGATGTTGAGAAACGCATTGCCGAGGTCGGCCATATCAAGAATATTGTCACGCAATCGGGCGCCGGGCAAAGCCTGGGTGGCGGACAGAGTGCGGCGCCAGACCTGGTAGGCACCATCTTCGTGGAATTCACCGACAGACGGATTCGCGACGTCAACGGCTTCGAAATCGAAGAGTTGTACAGGGAAGCCATACGCGACATTCCCGGATTGAAGGCCGAGATTGCCACCATCGAAACGGGACCTCCCGTGGGCAAGGAACTGCAGATCGAACTGTATGGCGACAATCTGGATGACCTGATCAGCGAAGGCAAGCGCCTGCGCGCCCATCTGGAAAACGGCATGAGCGGGCTCATCGACATCGACGACACCACCCCGATCCCCGGCATCGAATGGCGTCTCAATGTCGACCGCGCTCGTGCAGCCATGTTCGGCGCCAACATTGCCGAAGTCGGCACCGCTGTGCAGCTGATGACAAATGGCGTCTTCATGGGCGATTACCGCCCCGATGACACCGAAGACGAAGTGGACATCCGCATCCGCTATCCAGAGGAATACCGTGGCCTGGAGCAGATCGATACCATTCTGGTGAATACCGCGCGCGGCCCTGCGCCGGTAAGCAGTTTCATCACGCGCGAACCGGGGCCCAAGGTCAGCTCCATCCAGCGTGTCGATGGCAACAAGGTCATCTACATCCGGGGCAATCCTGCGCCTGACGTCATCATGGACACCAAGCTGCAGGAGATTCGTCAGTGGCTGGACGAGAACCCGTTGCTGCCAGGGGTGAACTACCAGTTCCGTGGCGCCAATGAGGAACAGGAGCAGTCCATGGCCTTCCTGATGCAGGCGTTTTCACTGTCACTGGCTTTGATGGCGGTTCTGCTGGTCACCCAGTTCAACAGCTTCTATCAGGCCTTGCTGATTCTCTCGGCGGTCCTTATGTCAACGACCGGCGTCATGCTGGGGCTGTTGATTACGGGCGATACCTTCAGCGTGATTCTGACCGGCGTGGGGATCGTGGCGCTGGCAGGGATCATCGTGAACAACAACATCATCCTGATCGACACGTTTAATCATCTGCGTAAAACGCGCCCAGAATGGAACCTGCAGGAAGTGATTGTGCAAACCGGAGTGCAGCGACTGCGCCCTGTGTTCCTGACGACCTTCACCACAGCCTTCGGCCTGCTGCCACTGGCAATGCATGTGTCGGTAGACCTGATCACCGCAGAGATCGAGGTAGGCGGCCCGATCACTTCCCAGTGGGTGAAGCTGGCTAGCGCCATCGTCTTCGGCATGGGCTTCGGTACCATTCTGACGCTGATAGTGACGCCGGCGATGCTGGCGCTTCCCGCGAAGCTGCGTGGTTACCTGGTTGAGATTCGTCGCAGACTGTCGCGCAACAGTGAGCCACCAGCAGCACGCAGGGAGCCGGGATTCGGCTCCTGATGAACAGGTGAACGACAACCGAAAAGGGGCGGCGCCAATATTTCTGGAACGCCCTTTTGTTTGTGACATTTTGTAACCCGAAAAGTCAGCACAAAAATCGGTGTGATACCATCAAACCACTTCTCGGTCGACCGGCACTAAGGATAGTGTTCAACTGACCTTGAATAGCTAAGGCGAAGGGCTTTCAAGACATTCTTTGTTCCCCCCCTTTTCTAAAACACTGAGTAGCTTTTCAGTTCGACGCCTTAGCGACCCAAATTCCGATCACCCGGTTTTGCCAACCCCACTTGTCAACGATAGGTGGTATTAGCTATCCGCGTTTCTGCCAGCAGCATCAGGATCACCAGAATCAACAACCACCACCAGACTCGCTGTGGCCCTTCCAGTTCGGCGACCAGTTGCGCGGTACGCACTTCGGCAGTCTGTTGCGGCTCTGTGTCCGGGTTCGTGATCAGGTCCTGCAGCGCGGAAGGCGCCAGCTTCTCCAGCACCGATTCTTCAGGGTCCGCGTTCACCGCATAAAACTGTGGCTCACCCTCCGCCTCGATGCGCAGGAAGCCGATGCTGCTGACGGCCAGGGTTCTCTCTCCGGCTCCCAGCACTGACTCCTCACCGGCAGCCGTCACTACCGTGACGACAGCATCCTCAGGGACGGCCGAGGTCAGATCGATGACGTCCCCTATCCGATAAGCACGTTCCTTCATGGAGGCCTGGGCGAGGTAGCGCAGAGACTCGTGAATGAAAGGAAGGTAGAGCCCCTGCAGCGGCAGATTGTTCCACTCGGTGTCCAGCGCCGAGGCCAGCATCATCACCCGCCCCTGCCCCACTACCCGCTCCAGCAGCGCGGGGCTGCCATTGTCAAATTGCATGAGCGTATCCGCATCGGCCTGCGCCTCGACATTCCAGTAGCCTTCGAAGCGCACGCCCCATTCGGTATCCAGAGGCAGCAATACGGGATGACGTCGATCCATGTCGGCGATCATCAGATAGTCACCGCCGGCCAGACGGATGGACTCGTTGAGTATCCCCGGGCTGATTGCGCTCAATTGCTGATTGAACTGCGGACCATTGACGCGGTCGCCAGGAGCCATTAGAACACTGCCGCCTTCCTGCACATAGTCGGTCAAGGCCGTCGCCTGCGACGTGCTCAGATCGCTGCCCGCATTCAGGAGCACGACGACATCGTGGGCGGCCAGGGTGGTGGCGCTCAGTTCTGCAGAGGTGGCCGTCGTCACCACAAACGGCGCGTCCTCGCTGGCACCCACCGCCAGCGCCATCCAGTGCGCCTCATCCTCGTACCAGTTCGGCGAAGGTTCACCGTTGACCAGCAGCACACTGATGCGAGGCATCACATCAACGGTGAAGTAATAGGTGTTGTCGACGGTAAAGTTGTCGCCGCCGACACTGATCTCGCCACGATGGGTTCCGGCTGTGTCGAACACCACCGGCAGACGCACCACTTCCTCAGATTTGTCGCGCAGATCCACCGGGATTCGGGCTGTTTCCTGCCCATCCATGACGAGGCGCACCTCGGCATCGTCGATGTGCACGCTGCCGGTGCTGCGCACGCGCGCCAGAATCTCGTACTCGTTGCGATTCTCGATCAACTGATCGGGCGAGCGGACGTCGGTGAGCAGCAGATTGCGCGACGGCCCTTCCCCCACGTCACTGCTGCTGAATTGGACGCCCGGCGAGAGCATCCAGCCGGAATCGTCATTGCCCAGACCGGCGCTCTGGAAGTCGGAGATCAGATGCACTACTCGGCGTTCGTGGCGGGATGATTCCAGCATGTCGCTGGCGAGCCGCAGGGCTGGCATATAGCGCGTAGTGCCAAAGGCGGGTTCTGCCAAGGTATCGACGAAGGCGCGGGCTCCCTCCAGGTCGCTGCTCAATTCCCGCACGCTGATAGTGGCATCGGCGAAGGCGATCACCGCCACTTCGTCGCCCGGCGCCATTTCGCCAATAAAGGTTCTGGCCGCGTCGCGAGCCTGCTCGAAGCGTTCTTCATACTGCATGCTCATCGAGACATCCAGGAGGATGACCACCGATTCCGGTTCGGCATCCACCAGCCCGGCGATGCTGCTGTCGAACAGCGGACGGGCGAAGGCAAACACCAGCAGACAGATCACCGCCGCGCGCAACAACAGCAGCAGCCACTGCTGAATCTGCTGAAACAGAATGAGTTTCTTCGAGGTGGTCTTGAGGAAGCGCAGCGTACTGAACACCAGCTTGGGTGGCTTCTCTTTGCGGATCAGGTGGATGGCGATGGGAATCGCGGCAGCCAGCAGGCCAAACAGAAACAGGGGCGTGAGAAAAGCCATTCAGAAGCTCCTCGCCCGGCGTGAGATATAGGATGTCAGCGCGGCATCGAGCGGCTGTGAGGTGTTGACCAGACAATAGTCCACCCCGCTGCTCTGGCATTGCTTCTTGCAGAAGGCGAGGAACTTGTTGATGTTCTCCAGATAGGCATCGCGGATGGCCGCTGGCGAGGTGATATAGGTCTCGGCAGTCTCGGCATCGATGAATTCAGTGGCCTCGTGGAACGTGAAGTTCAGCTCGGCATCATCCATGACCTGAAACACGATCACATCGTTGCCCATGGAGCGCAGACGCTGCAGCGTCTTGATGGTGGCGACCTCGTCTTCGAGCAGATCGCTGATCAGGATCACCAGACTCTTGCGGGTGAGGTTCACCGCGAGATCCGACAACGGCCGCACGATATTGGTCGCCGCGCCCGGCTTCAGGCCAGCCAGCACGCGCAGGATACGGATCAGGTGTGGCTGACGGCACAGCGCCGGAATGTAGTCGTTGACCTTGTCGTCGAAGGTGATCAGCCCCACCGCATCGCGCTGACGCATGATGAAGTAGGCCAGCGCCGAGGCCAGCGTAATGCCATATTCCAGCTTGCTCATGCCACCGGACGAATAGCCCATCGAGGCGCTGGAATCGAGCACGATGTAGCAGCGGACGTTGGTCTCGTCCTCGTATTGTTTGATGTAGAACTTGTCGCTGCGCGCATACAGCTTCCAGTCCACATGGCGCATGTCGTCGCCACGGTAATAATTGCGATAGTCGGTGAACTCCACACTGAAGCCACGGTGCGGACTCTTGTGCAGGCCGGAGAGAAAACCTTCGACCACCACACGGGCCCGCAGCTCCAGATTATCCAGACTGGCGAGCACTGCGGGATCAATAAATGTCGTATTCGACGCCATGCTAAAGGTCCGCTGTCGGCTCCGGGATCGAGGCAAGCAGACGCTTGATGACCTCATCGGTAGTGATGCGCTCAGCCTCGGCATGGAAATTCAGCAGCACGCGATGCCGCATCACGGCCGGGGCCAGCGCGCGAATGTCGCCATAAGACACGTTGTAACGTCCACTCAGCAGAGCCCTGACCTTGCCGGCCAGCACCAGGTTTTGCGACGCACGAATACCGGCGCCCCACGCCACCCAGTCGTTGACGAAATCAGGAGCGACCTGACTGTTCGGACGCGACGCATGCACCAGACGGACGGCATAGCGGATCACGGCCTGGGCGGCCGGCACCTGCCGGGCAATGCGTTGGAATTCCAGAATGTCATCGCCATTCAGCGGGTGGGCGACGGTATTGTCGACGATGCGCGTGGTGTTGCCGACCACTGAGACCTCATCGTCTTCGGAGAGATAGCCCAGTTCGATCTTGAACATGAAGCGGTCGAGCTGCGCTTCGGGCAAAGGATAAGTGCCTTCCAGTTCGATCGGGTTCTGAGTTGCCAGCACGAAGAATGGTTTCGCCATCTTGTGAGTCACGCCGCCAGCGGTCACCTGCTTCTCCTCCATCGCTTCCAGCAATGAGGACTGGGTCTTGGGCGGAGTACGGTTGATTTCGTCGGCGAGCAGAATGTTGGTGAAGATCGGCCCTTTCACGAACTTGAGACGACGCTGACCGTCGACCTCTTCCACGATTTCGGATCCCACTACGTCGGCCGGCATCAGGTCAGGAGTGAACTGAATACGGCTGAACTTCACCTGCAGAATATCGGCAACGGTCTTGATCAACAGCGTCTTGGCCAATCCCGGCACACCGGTCACCAGACAGTGGCCGCCAGCGAACAGGGCAATCAGCAGTTCGTCGATGACGGCCTCCTGTCCCACGATCACTTTCTTGATTTCCGCGATGATCTGGTCACGTCCGTCCTGCATCTTCTTGACCAGCGCCAGATCGTCCTGGCTTTCGAGTCCCGCGACAGTGCCCTCTGCAATGTTTTCTATTTCTGACATGAGTAAGTCCTGTGTTTGCTGCCGTGTTTAATTTTTAATAACTGACGTTTTTATTACTTAATGGGTGAACGCGTATATCAGATAGTTGATGGCAATCTTGTAGGCTTCGTTGCTGTACCGAGTCGGATAGGGTTCATAGAAAGTGTGCTCCCAGCCATCGCCCAGATCCGCGTTGAAATTGGCCACCAGCATAACACGGCCATCGTCATCGAGAATTGCGTAGACCGCAGGTGGATAGTCAGGATCATCGAGAGTGAAGCCGCCGTTGAAGTCCCAGGTGACCGCGCGGCCGGGGACCTGCACGACCTCGTTTACATCGAAGAAAACGTGAAATAGTTCGTGGCTGGTATCCAGCTTCACCAGTGGCCGATCCGGGTAGAGCTTCACCATCTCGTTCTGAAAATCCTCAAGGTGCGCGTCACCCCAGAAGTCGTCCAGCAGCACGAAACCACCACGGGCCATGAACTCGCGCAGCGACTCAACCTCCTCCGCGCTGAAGTTGGGGCCGGTATAAATGGAGCCAATGGGCACGCGCTTCATGTTCATGTACAGGAAGGTGTGCTCGAACAAACGCGGGTCGGTGAGATCGAGCCAGTCGTGACTCTGGCTGTTGGTGTCGATGTTAGTGTAACGCTGCACACCGCGCAGGAAGTTCGACTCCGCGTCGGGAAAATCCGTATCCCACCAACCACCACGCCCGCCAAATCCACCTCCTCCACCGCGTCGATTACGACCGCCACCATAGTTGGTGTAGCGCCCGCGAATCCAGATGAATTCGGCCGGGACAGACTCGTCGGCGGCACCGCCTGGCAGGTCCATGTCGAAGAAAGTTTGCGGATCGAATTCCAGCGGCATCGCCGCGTTGTCGGCGGGGGCCACGCGCGGCCGATCACCACCGGCATCCGGGGCATCGTTCTGAGCGAGTGTCGCCACCGACAGCCAAGGACTGAGCAACAGTGCTGCCAACAGCACTCTGTTCCTGCTCAAGTCTTTGAGGGGTTGAGTCACGGTTGTTGAGCCTCTACCGCCTGCAGCAGGACCTGCTGTGCCCGCTGGTAGCTCGGGGCGATTTCCAGCGCACTGAGAATATTGATCCTGGCCTCATCGCGCTGACCATTGTCCAGATAGGCCTCGGCCAGATTCGTGTGCGCCTCCACCGGGTCATTCCTGTCCAGCTTCACCAGCACTTCATATTCGCGCACCGCCGAGGGGGCGTCCTCGATCTGCCGCGCCAGTTGCGCGCTCACCTCATGAGCCTCGACACGATAGGGGGTCACCGCCATGGCGCGGTCCAGATAATAATGCGCCTGCTGCACGTCCCCGGCAGAAAGCGCCTCGCGTGCCAGCAGCAGCGGGGCGTCGTAATCGTGCTGCTGGTTATCCAGCATGATCTTCAATTGTTCGAGCCGGGCGGCATGATTGCCTTCCTTCTCGTAGATCTGTGCCAGCACTGCTGACGGGCTGGGGTAAGCGGAATAGTCCGGCAGGATCTGGTGGGCAAGCTCAAGATGGGTCTTAGCCTCGGCGAAATTGTCTTCCTTGAACAGCACGATACCGAGCTGCAGATGAGCCTGGAAGTCGCGCGGCTGATCCTGCACGCGCTGCCGCATGTGCTGTTTCAGCGAGGCGTTGTTGTAGAGCTCGGCGAGCACCGCACTGGAGTTCTCGCGCTGACCGTGGCCGTGCGCCTCCCCCTCGTCGGGCGTGTCTTCGTTGTGGACATAGACGTTGATCTCGTTGACGCGACGCTCGACCCAGCTGCGGAAAGCGGCATCGAACTGATCGATCGGCATGCCGAAGACCTCTTCGAACATCGCAGTCTCCTCTTTGACGAAGGCGTACTGCTTCACCAGCTCGATCATCTTGTCGAAGCCGTGCTCGTTGGCGATGTAGTCCACCACCAGATAGGACTGGAAGTAGGCGAAACCGAGGTCCTCATTGCTCTCGGCATTGGTGAAACCTTCGTTCAGATTGGCCACGGGCAGCAGCTTGTCCTGCGCGGCGGCGCGCACCAGCTCGATGCCATGGCGACGGCCCCACTCCGGGCGCGCCTCGCGCTCCTCCCAGACCGACATCCCCTCGGAGAGCCAGCGCGGCATGCGGTTATTGGTCATCTGCAGCGTGTAGACGTGCACGAGTTCGTGCCAGAGAATTTCCTGCCAGTTGGCACTGAGTGTGCCCGGAGAGATCAGTGTCACCACCTTGCCGAAACAAATGCCGACCAGCGGGCCGATATCGGGCAGGCCGACCGAGCGCACGGCGAAGTCCTCGGTGCGTTCGAACACCTCGATCAGCACCGGCCCCTCGGGCTCGAAGCCATACTTGGCGGTCAGCGTGGTCCAGCTCTCTTCGAGCAGCGGTTCCATGTAGGGCCACAACACGTCGGAATCGCGCTCACTCATGCGTACCGTGAAGTGCTCGGTGTCGTGAGTGACGTAGGTCTCCAGCGTGTCGAACATCTTCAGCATGTTGGCGGTCATGACGTTGAAAGGGTCGTTGTCGAACGCCAGTTCCAGATGCTGACGCCCTTCATCCTCTCTGCCGAGACGGATGAGGTTGCTGCCCATCACGGTGTGGCCCTGCCAGTAATTCGGGTCGGCCTCCAGCGCCTGCGTGGCAAAGGCAACGGCCTCGGTGAAGCGGTAATTGTTGCCGAAGACATCGGCGATATCGCCATAGAAGTGTGCGTTGTTCGGACTGAAGGACGCAACCCGCGCCTCCAATTCCTCGAACTCGGATTGACGCTCGAACAGGGCCGCCTGTGCCGCCAGCAGGCTGAGCGCCTTCAGGGCCTCGGGGTTGATCTCCAGCGCCGCTTCCAGATACGTCAGTGCCTCGTCGCGACGATTGTTCGCCAGCAACAGCATGCCCATGGTCTCCAAAGCGGCCACATCGCTGGAGTTGACGTTCAGCGCAAACTGCAATGAGCGCTCGCCACCACTGATCTTCGCCTGGCCAATCAAGGCCGGGGCATAACGGCGATTGATGGCCAGTGCTGCGTTGTAAGATTTCTCGGCATCCTCGACGTTGTATTTCTCCATGAAGAGATCGCCCCACAGCACCTGGGCCTCCATGTTCTCGGGATCGATGCGGGTGGCTTCGCTGAACAGACTGTTGGCGTCATGGAACCGATCTAGCAGCCAGCTTGCGACTGCCACCATGGCGATCTCTCCGGCATCAAACACCAGTCCGGTGTCATAGCGGGCGATGGCGGCATTGAGGGGTGCGATGGCCTCGTCGCGACGCCCGACAAACTGCAGGACGCTGCCGTACTGCACCAGTGTGCGTACAGGCGGAGTCGTGTTGCCTTCCACCACTTCGGCCAGCACGCGAATCGCCTCGGCTGATTTGCCGATGGCGCGCAGCAGTTCGGCCAGTTGCGTGCTCAGCACTGCAGAGGACGCATAGTCATCAATCTCGTCTTCCAGCAGCTCGATCGCCGCCGCATATTGACCGGTGCCGGCGTAGGCCTGACTGGCTCCCAGTACACCCGCCTCCCGGTCGATGCCGTCGGCACGCAGGAACAGATCAACCGCCGCCGCATAGGCGCCGGTCTTCATCAGCTCCTGAGCACGCTCCAGAGGCGGAGCTTCCACCACGACAGACTGGTCCTGGTCCTGATTTTGATCCACGTCGAGACCGGGTTGCGCATAAGCGGGCAGACTACCGAGCCCGGCAGATGCCAACCCGATGGCCACCGACAGGGCCAGCGAAAGGGATGCCGAGCGCCGCGCGCCGGGGCAGGCAGGAAGATTCCTGTGCAATCGAAGATTATGGAAGTTCATTGTACCGTCCCGTTTTTCTAGCCAGTTCAACAAGCAGGGTTTCCAACCTGTCCCAGTATTCCGCTTCGAGATAATTGGCCTTCTGACCACGCAACAGGAACACGGAGCGCTCCAGATCCTGCATCTCGGCAAACAATTGCTGTGCCTCGGCAGACGCCTTCTGCTGACCTGTGCTGGCGACATCAAGATAGGCGATCTCGGCAAGGCCACCATCGCCAGCCCCGGAGGCAGGCTCCAGGCTGAAGACGGCATCGCCGTTGTCATCCAGCACGGCGCGCTCGGTGGGCAGACGACCCTGATCGCGATACCAGCCGATCACGCTCTGACTGGCGTAGGTGTAGGCTTCCAGCACGGAGACGCGGCCATTCTTGTCGCGATCGCCCTGGCGCTGGTCCAGCGCGTCGATCAGATACGCAGTGAACATCGGGTCATAGCGCTCCGCCGCAGAGCGGGTGGCAGAGAGAATGACCCGGCCCGGCGCGGAGAGTGCAGCAGAGAATTCGTAGCTGGCGCTGGTGGTGTTGATGACCACGAGATCCTGTTCATTGAAGGGCTCCAGCAGCCGTGCAAATTCCCGCCCGGTCAGGTCTGGCCCGACGATATTGAACTTGGCATCCTCTTCGATGCCGGTGTCGGAACGCGCACCGTGGCCGATCAAGATGACGGTGACCTGATCGCCGGGGCGCACCTGTTCACTCAGATCGGTCAATGCGGCTTCGATATCCTCGCGGCGCGAGCTGCCGTCGACGCGGAAATTCGGTTCGGCTCCCTCGGCAGTGAAGGCTTCGCCGTCGTCAACGAGCAGGGTAATCGTCTCTTCGCTGTAGCCGTAATCCCGTGACAGCAGATCGTGCAGCGCCATCGACCACTGCCGGAAGCGGGTCTTGATCTCGTCGGAAGCGGCAGCACCGGTGATGATGACGGCCACCTTGCGGGCACCGGGGACATTGCGAAAGTAGACGTCTTCGTTGCTGTCGATCACCAGCGCCGGGGATGAAGGATCGGCCGTCTGTGCGATCAGAGTTGAGCCGCCGAACAGCATCCCCGTGGCCATTCCCGTCAGCAGCACCGCACTCAACCACCGTGATTTCATCATGACAGCCCCTTGAGGCGACGCGCCATCCAGTCGGCACACAGCATCAGAATCAACAGCGCCAGCAGCAACGGCGAATCCCACAGGTCTTCCTGCACCTCGCGCGAGTAGGCGTTGGGGGTGTAGGTGATATCGGTGGCCAGTTGCCCGCTCTGGTCGAGGTTGTAATAACGGCCGCCGCTGGCTGCCGCGATGCGTTCCAGCAAGCCGGTGTCGCGCCCGGCGGCGGAGAATTCCCGCAGCGAGGGCGTCACGACGAAGGCTGTATTCTTCTCGGTGTCGCTGCGGTCCGCCTCACCGGCCGCACTGGCCACGTCCACCAGCACGTCGAAGACACCCTCACTCTGCACTTCGAAGCTCGCCCGGTATACACCGTCTTCGTCGATATTCCACTCCATGGCGGCGTCATAAATTCCGCCTTCTGGATCGCTCAGATGTACCCACACGGAGGCGTTGTTGTCCGGCACAAAATTGATGTCACGCACGGTGGCGGTGACGGTGACCTCATCGCCGACGTGATAGAACTCGCGATCAAAGGTCACGGTGACGCGCTCCAGAGCGGACACCGAGAGCCAGCGCAGCATCTGCCGCCAGATTCGCTCATGGGACTGATCGGCCACCGGCATCATCATCTGCCAGCGCCAGGTGCTGGCACTGGTGATCGACATGCTGCGGCCGCTGCCGTAGCGCTGGGTGGCGATCATCGGCAACAGCTGATTCTGGAACTGCAACAGCGGATGCTCCAGCAGAACGGTGGCACCCGGCTTGGCACGCCCGGTCACATAGACGCCCTGCAGCTGGGGCAATTCACGCCACAGACGCAAGTTCTCGGCGTCTTCACTGTGCAGACGCAGCAACTCGGAGTACTCGCCTGCATCGGTCAGCTGGGGCACGAACAGCTCGCCAGTCGGATGGCTGCCACGGGTGATGCCCCCTTGCAGGGTCTGCGGCAACAGGTTGGAGCTCACCAGCGTCACCGGCAGGATGTCCGCCAGCGTGGTGTCCACGAATTGATCGTCCATCATGCCCGCCACCAGCAGACCGCCGCCGCGCTCGGCAACGAAGTCCTGGATCATGGTCAACTGTTCTTCACTGAAGAATTCCTTGCTGATATCGCCAAGGATGATGGCCTCGTATTTGTAGAGTTCCTCGATGGTCTCGGGGAAACCGCTGCTCAACTCCAGTGGCGTGTCGATGCCCTGGCGGTAAAATTTACCCGGGCCGGTCTGCAGATAGGTCGCCAGTCGCAAGGAGCTGTCGCCTTCTACGGCTCGACGGATGAATTTGTATTCGTTGCGCGGGTGGCCATCGACATAGAGGATGTCCAGCGGGGGCTTCTCCGTGTTGTCGACGAGGAAGCTGTAACTGTTGTTCTGCAGGACGATCTCGCCTTCCTGCTCCGCGACTTGCAGGCGGTAGACAATGGCCTCCTGACGCTCCGGGGTCAGTTCGAGATCGACGCGCTGCGTGGAGTTGTCCTGCCCCAGCACGACCTGCCGGGTCGCCACCACATCCTCACCGTCGAGGATGGAGAGTTCGACCTGTCGGCCCTCGAAACCCTGATTGCTGACCGCGACGTTGACGTTGAATACCGAGCCTTCCAGCACCGTCTTGGCGGCACTGACGTCGACGATGCCGACGTCCTGGGGAATGTTCTCCTGTCCGACACCAACGGTGAAGACGGGAATCTGCCGCGCCCCGAAACCCTGTGCGCGGGCGACGGGATCGACTCCGCCGTTGTCGGCACCATCGGTGATCAGCACCAAGCCACCCAACGCCAGCCCGCTGAGCTGGTCATCGACATACTGCAGGGCCTGATCGATGGAAGACGCAGTGCCCGCAGCCGTCAGAGCGCCCGGCTCGGAGATGCGCTGGGTGCTCTTGTCGAAGCGGAACGTGCGTACCTGAAAAGATTCACCGAGGGGCTCGATGATGCCATCGTCACCGTACAGCAGGTCGCTCACCGCCGCTGCCCGGGTCTGTGAACCACCGAGGTCGGCAATGGACATGCTCTGGGAGTCATCGACGAGGACCGCGAGATAACTCTCCTGCGGCACCACCTGCTCAGTGGTGATCACCGGGCGCAGCAGGCAGACGAGCAGAAGAATCAGCACCAGCGAACGCAGCGTGATGAGCAGTGTCTTCCACCCGGGCGTGAGGGTACGGGTGGTCTGGCGATACAGGAACCAGACCAGCGCCACCAGCACGGCGGCGAACACCAGCACCAGCAGCGGATTCAGGCCGTAAGCGAAGGAGAACCGGCCTTCTTGGATCGCGTCCAGAGTATGTTGATCGAAGAAGAAATTCATTGCTGCGGAGCCGCGTTCCCTGCCCCGTTGTTTTCAGACAGCACGCGATAATACTCCTCCACAAGGCGTCGGTATTGATCGGGTACGTCTTCATCAGCCGAGGCGTAGAGTTTCTGATTGATGCGATCAAGCTCGGCCTGGGCGCGCAGTGCGGCCTCCAGCTCCATGATCGGTTGCAGCAGCGCGGTGAACAGCTCCGGCTGCGAGAGGAAATCTTCGATGCTCTGGCGGGTGATCTCGGAGCGGATCGAGCGGGCATTGCCGAGTGGGTTGACATCACCCCCTGCACCACGGCGACCGTCACCACCGATCTGTCCGCCTCTCTGCACCCCACCGCCCTGACCACCTTGCTGAGCTCCTTGTTGGCCGCCCTGTTGACCACCAGCCTGATTGCTGGCCTGCTGATTCTGGCCCTGGCCACCTTGGCCGCTCTGGCCCTGACCGCCTTGTTGACCCTGCTGGCCCTGTTGACCCTGGCCTTGCTGACCCGATTGCCCCTGCTGGCCGGACTGGGCAAGTTGCTGACCCTGCGGAGCATTCGCGCCACGCTGCGCCGCCGTGCGCTCCTGCTGCTGTTGCTGCTGCAACTGCGTGGCGAGCTGCTCGGCGAGCTGCTGCGACCGAGCCAGTTGCTCCCGCATCCCGGCAATCGAGGCGTCGGACTGGTCACCCTGATTCAGCGCCAGCGTCTGGCGTTGCAGCGCCTGCATCTGCTGCATCAGTTCTGTCGCATCGCGCGCGGCTTGCTGAATCGGGTCGGCGCTGGTGGGCGCGTTGGCGTCATTCATGGCCTGCAGGGCTGAGCTCAACTCGCTGATCGAATCGCCGACCTCCTGTTCAATATCCAGGGCGAGATTGACCATGCCATTGCTCAGCACGCGGTTGCTGGTGTCCATGCCCTCGCGAATGGGACGAATCGCACGGCTGGCCTGCTGTGCCTGGGAGAGCAGACGCTGATCCTCGTTCTCACCACGTGCGATGATGGCGCGCAACATCTTCTCGATCTCTTCGATCTCGCGGCGCTGCTGTTGCTGTGCATCCAGCATGGCCTGCAATTCGCCGCTGTCGCGGGCGTCCTGACGGGTCTCGCCGAGCCCCTGCTGACGATTGGCTTCTTCGAGATCCTGCTGCAGTTGACGCTGCTGTTCCTGCAACTGCTCGGCGCGTTCGGCGACATTCTGCGCCAGCTGATTCACCGAGGTGTTCTGCTCCGCGTTCATCTGCCGCTGTTGCTCGCGCAGACTCTCCAGCGCACGCTGACTGCGGGCGGCGGCCATCGCTGGCGACTCCGCCTGAGCGGCCTCCTGCATCTGCTGCACGGCGCGCTCCAGCTGGCTCTGGGGGGAGCTCTGATCGCCACTCTGATCAGCAGACTGGCTTCCGGATGCCTGCCCGCCACCGGCGCTGGCCTGCTGCGACTGACCCTGTGCGGAGCCCTGCCCGGAACCCGGCTGCGGCCCTTGCTGAGACTGTTGCTGGCCCTGCTGACTTTGCTGACTCGATTGCTGATTCTGTGCCTGCTGACGGCCCGAACGTGACAGCTGCTGCGAGAGCCGCGCCACTTCCTGACTAAGTTGCTCCTGCTCGCGCTGCAGACGCTCCAGCTCACGCCGACGCTGCTCCTCGGTCATGCTCTCCATGCGACGGGCCAGATCGCGCTGGGCACGGGTCAATCCTTCCTGACGGCGGGCCAGTTCTTCGAGCTTGTTGGCTTCCTCTGTCTGCTGTGCGCCACCACTGCCGCCGGCACTCTTCGGGGTCTCGTAACGGTTCTCCAGTTGGCCCATCTCCATCTCGAAGAGTTCACGCAAATCTTCACGTTCCTGCTGCGCTCCGCCCCCTCCTCCGCCACCACCGGCCTGTTGCTGGGTGCTGACATTGGTGCGATTGATATCCGCCTCGGCCTTCAGAATGAACTGCAACGCCACCTGTTCGGGCTTGAGAGCGCTGGTAACCTGCTGTTTGTCGAGTTCGGTGATGGCGAGCGTCATCTGCTCGATGGCCTGCTGCAGGTTGAGCACGGCATTGTCGTAGCTGTCGTCGGAGAAATTCAGCCGCTCGGCCAGACGGTCGATGGACTGGCGAGCCCGTGTGGTCGCTTCACGCTGCGATTCGGCAATGATCTGTACGTCAGTAGCCAGCGCGGCCGGGTCGACGTCCGTCTGATTGCGCAGCTTCCAGGTCGCCGCAATGATGTCTTTCTGCAGATTGACCAGCGCACTGCTCTCACCGCCGCCTCCGCCCTGCGCTCCGCCACCACCGCCCCCTCCGCCGCCAGCGTTGCGGAACTCTTGATCGGTCGGAATCACCTGCAGGAAGTAGATATCGGAGACCACTTCGGCCGGGCCCTTGATGCCGTTGTTGTCGGCCAGCGTGAGGTAGTAACTCACAAAGTCACCCGGCGCCACCGCCAGGTCTTCCAGATAGATCATCTCGTTGCCGTCGATGCTGCGGGTCTGTTCTTCTGGCAGGAAATCGACCGCCACCTCGTCGGCGCCGACGACGGCGTAGTGCAGATTGAATTCGCTGAGGCCGTAATCGTCGTTCGCCTCGACCGCCAGCACCACTTCCTCCAGCGGCATCACGTCCTGATCCTTGCCGGGGCTCTTGAGCACCAGCTCCGGCGGCTCGTCGGGAATGGCGCGGATGTAGTAGTCGAGCGGGGCCTGACTCACCAGATCCTCGAAGTCCTCGGCCATGACGCGATAGACCCCGTCACCCGTGACGGTCAGCGTGGCTCGTCCAATATTGCCCTCAATGGTCAGCGGCAGGTTCTGGTAACCGACGGCGCTATCCTGGAACTCCAGAGTGGCGGTCTCGACATTCTTGTTGAAGGTCACCAGCAGTTCGACCTGCGTCCCTTCCGGCACCAGCATGTCGCCAGTATCGGTCTCGGCATTGTTTTCGATGCCGGTGTACTCGGGGTATTGATAGGCGACGTCGATCTGTTCGACCTTGGGCAGGTCGTAGAGACTGATGCGGAACTGCTCGGAGCGCTGCTCGCCGTTCTGCACGAAGTTGACGTAATAGACCACGTCTTCCTGCACGGAAGGCATGAAGTAACTGTAGGAGGCACTGTCGCTGCCACTGGCGTCCTGACGCATGGTCAGCTCCTGCCAGTTGACGTTGTCGGATTGCACACGCAGCTGAATCTCGCTGGGCATGGCATTGGTGACGCGGGCGACAATCGTGGCCGCATCGCCGCGCTGCATGGAGATATCGCCAGGCTCCACACTGATCAGGATCTCACGCTGCACTTCGACAGCCGCAACCGGCGCGGCGGGTTCGGAGGCGAAGGGCCACAGCAGCCGACCGGCACTGGTGAGCAGGGCATCGGACAGCAACAACGCGGCGGCGGCAATGACGACCGTACCGAGCGCAGAACCCAACGACACCCAGGAGTTTCGAGTGGGGATTACCTCGTCGACCTGCTGTTGCTGCTCCTGCACGTGAATTTCGGCATCGGCCCACAGTTGACGGACGAATTGCGGTGATACGCCCCGCGTATCCGCGTCCATGGCGTCGGAGTTGAATTCCAGAGAGGTGAGCAGGCGCTGTTCCAGATCGGGAATCCGGCCTTCGACATACTGCGCCAGAAACTGATCGTCGGACTGCATGCGCCCGACGCGATAGAGCACATGCCAGATGGCGGCGGCCACACCGGCCACAAGAAGACAGAAGAGTGCGATGTCACCACCGCGAGAGAGCTGCCACCAGGCTTCCAGACCGCTGAGCAACAGGACCAGCGCCACCACACCGATGACCGCCAGACTGACCTGCTGCAGCACATACAACCGGCTGCGACGGCGACGGAGTGTGCTGAGGGTCTGGCGCAGATTTTCGAGTGTCGGAGATGTCATAGAGAATCTTCTTGCCTGTGCGATTTATTATTATCGTTGCCGGAAAATTTGCCTCGCTGCATGCATGGAATGCATCCCTGACGCCCGCCGCAAATCAGCCAGGAGCGGCCCAACTATCCCATTAACAGCGCAATCATTGCAAGCGATTAAAGCCCTGAAATCAGGCGCTCGCGAGATACTCAGTGGTAGACCGTGCGGCCTCGGGAAGTCTTTCGCAGAGGCGGTCCGACACCTCGTTGAAGGCTCCAGCTCGCGCGTCGGGCTGGATGTCATGAGGCGTCCGCTCTACCGCTTCAATTGGTGTTTGAGCACCTTACCCGATGGTGCGGTGGGCAGTTGCTCCATAAAGACGATGCGCGCCGGACGCTTGTAAGGCGTCAGCAGCGGCTTGATGAAGGCCTGCAGCATGGCCTCGTCGAGCCCGCTGCCGACGCTGGGCTGGACATAGGCGATGACATTCTCATTGCCGACGACGGCCTCTCCCAGCACCGCGCACAACACCACGTCGGGATGGCTGGCCAAAACTGCCTCTACCTCCGGCGGATAGACGTTGAAGCCGGAATGAATGATCAACTCCTTGCTGCGCCCGGCGATGTGCACATTGCCGCTGGCATCCAGCCGCACCAGATCGCCGGTATTGAGAAAGCCCTCGGCATCGATGACGGCGGCCGTGGCCTCGGGATTGCGGAAATAGCCGCGCATCACGTTGGGTCCGCGCACATGCAGTTCGCCCACATCACCCAGTGCAACGGGCTGGCCCTGCGGGTCCAGCACCTTCACATCCATGCCCGGCAGCGGACGCCCGACGCTGCAGCTGTCCAGGCGTTCGTTGTGGCGCACCTGACAAATGGTCGGGCCGCTCTCCGTCATGCCATAGGCGTTAAGAAGCGTCAGTCCGAAGAGCTGCTCGGTCTCCAGCTTGATGGTCGGGTCCAGCGGCGAGCCACCGGAGTAGATGAAACGCAGGCGCGGCATTTCCGCAGGCCCGATCCCCTGCGCTCGCGTGTATTCGATCAGCTTCGCAAATGAAGTCGGCACGCCGAACATTCCGGTGATCTGCCGTTCTTTCAGAGTCTGCAGTGTGCCCGCCGCGTCGAAACGATCCGCCAGCACTAGCTCGGCGCCGACATACAACGACGCCAGAAACACCGCCGACAATCCGAACACATGGGAGATGGGCAACACGCAGTAGATGCGATCCTGCGCATACATGCCTCGCAAGACACTGGTGACGGCCGAGACAAAGAGAATGTTGCGATGGGTGAGCATGACACCCTTGGGGTCGCCAGTGGTGCCTGTCGTGTAGATCATGGCGCAGACACGCTGTTGTGTAGGCAATGTGGCATCGTCCTCAGTCGAAGGCGCCTCCGCACTGCCCGGCACCATTCCGAGCCTGGCGCCGTGCAGGGCGATGACGCTGCCCTGCGCCAACCCGTGCCAGTGCACCTCCGCCGCTTTGGAATCGAGAAAGCACACCGTGAGCCGTGGCTCGCAGTGGGTGCTGATGCGCGCGATCTCCGGCGCGGCCAGACGGGCGTTGACGACCACGCTGACGGCGTCGAGTTCACTGAGCGCGAGCACGCACACGATCAGCGCCACGCAGTTCTCGTTGATCAACAGCACCCGGTCACCGGCGCCCACGCCCTGCCCGCGCAAAACGTCCATGGTCTGCCGCACACGCTCGACCAATTCCCGGTAGGTGCAGACCTGCCCGAGATGATCGCGCGCGGCGACCTTGTCGGGACACTCCTGAAACCATCGATAGAGAGGGGAACTGATACGCTGGGGGAGATTGCTGATGAGCTGGTCGACCGATTGACCCAGCAGGGCGACATCGTTAGATTGCATACTTTTTCCGCGCTAGGGTGTCCATCATGAAAGCGTTGCTGCTGTCTGCTTACGACGCCGAGAGTCACCGACTGTGGCGCCACAATCTGCAGGCAATGTTTCCGCTGATCCAGTGGCATGAGCTGACGCTGCCGGCCCGCTATTTCCCGTGGCGCGTACGCGGCAACAGTTTGAGCTGGGCATTTAACCATCGCGCCACGCTGACTGACAACTACGACTTCCTGCTGACCACGTCGATGACAGACCTCTCCGCGCTGAGAGGATTTGTCCCTGCGTTAGCCCGTTTGCCGACCGCCGTTTACTGCCACGAGAACCAGTTCGCCTACCCCGTCAATCCCGATCCGCGCGCCCCCAGGCCCAATCCGGTCGAGCCGCAGATGCTGAGTCTCTACACCGCGTTGTGCGCCGATCAGCTGGTCTTCAACAGCGCCTATAACCGCGAGACCTTTCTGCAGGGCGTCGCGGTGCTGCTTGGCAAACTGCCGGATCATGTGCCCGCTGGTTTGGTGGAACGCCTGCAGCACGCACGCGTGATTCCAGTGCCTCTCAGCGAGGATGTGTTTGCACCCACTGCCCGCGCTGTCGATGTCAGTGCCACCGAACCGGACGTGCTGAACATCGTCTGGAACCATCGCTGGGAGTACGACAAAGGCCCGGCGCTGTTGCTGGCCATCGTGGAGGAATTGATTGCCAGTGGCGTGCGCTTCCGGCTGCACCTGCTTGGCCAGCGCTTCCGGCAGGCTCCGGCGCCATTGCAGCAATTGCAGGCGCTGCTGGAGAACCATTACGCCGCACTCGGCATCGAACCGGGGCACAGTGGTTACATCGCCGATCGCCAGTCTTACTGCGCACTGCTCGCCAGCGCGGACGTAGCCCTGAGTACCGCGTTGCATGACTTTCAAGGCCTCTCCCTGCTGGAGGCCACGGCGCTTGGCTGCACCCCGCTGGCGCCTCGGCGACTGGTCTATCCTGAATATCTCGGTCCCGAATTCTTGTACGCCGCGACTGAGGACAATGGCGAAGAGACAGCCGCCGAGGCTCACGCCGCCGTGCAGCGCCTGCAGGACTGGGCACGGCGCAAGGCGCTGGGGCAGGCATTGCCAAAGGCCGATGTACAACGCTTTCGGCAATCCTTCCTGCAAAACGACTACGCAGCCCTGCTGCACGCGCTGACAGCGGGCCAGGTGACTGCGCGGCAGAACACAGACAACCCCTCTGCTGCAGGGTAGAAATGCCTTGTGCTGCGCGACGCAACGACGCTAAAGTTCGGGCCGTTGCAGCCAATCAGTCTGGCGGTTTGCCGGAAAAAACGGAGTTTTCATGAAAGCGTCAAGTTACAAGCGCCTGGCCCTCGGGGCCTTCATTTCCACCATCCTGGGTACACCTGCCTGTGCACAAAACGACGCCGCCCCGGCAGTTGCCAGCGCGGCTGCAGAAGTCGCCACTCCCACCCAGGACGATGCGGCGTTTCAGGCCTGGCTCGCCGAATTCAGAACCGAGGCGCTGGGCAAGGGAATCGGCGCCGCGACGCTCGACGCCATCCTACCCACCATTCAGCAGCAGCGTCGAGTGATCGAGGTCGACCGCAATCAGGCCGAGTTCGTGGAGACCTATGCCGATTATCTGGAGCGGGTGAGCCCGCGTCGCATCGAGATGGGCCAGCAGTTGATGGTTGACCATGGCGAGATGATTCGCGCCGCTGCAGAAGCGCGTGGCGTGCAGGCGCGCTTTGTGGCGGCGATTCTGGGCATGGAAAGCAACTATGGAACCTTCCCGATTACCGAGCCGCTGTTCAACGTCATCGCGACGCTGGCCTATGACAGCCGCCGTGCCGATCAATTCCGCGCCCAGTTGCTGGCCGCCTTCGAAATCGTCGACAAGGGTTATGCCACGCCGGAGATGATGAAGAGTTCATGGGCCGGGGCACTGGGTGCGCCACAATTCATGCCCGACAGCTACCTGCGTCTCGCCGTGGATCAGGATGGTGACGGCATGCGCGACCTGTGGAAAATGGGTCCGGATGTCATCGGCTCCGTCGCCAATTACCTCAAGGACGCTGGCTGGCAGGAGAGTCAGACCTGGGGTCGCGTCGTCAGCCTGCCGCCGGGCGGCGAGCAGGCACTGCCCACTCCGCAGAACACCGGCATGCCCCGCGATGAGTCCTGCCGACGTTATGCCACCTTGGGAGCCTGGCGCGACCTGAGTGATTGGCAGGAACTGGGAGTGAGGAAGGCCGATGGCACGGATCTGCCAACCCGGCCAATAGAGGCGGCGCTGATCATTGGGGATGAGGGGGACGACAAGGGTTATCTGGTCTACCGCAACTTCTGTTCGATACTGCGTTACAACCCATCCTTCAAGTATGCCCTCGGCGTCAGCCTGCTGTCAGATGCCATTGACGGCATTCGCGACTAGCGACTGTCCGTGTCAGCCGCCGGAGCTGCCCCGAGCTCTGGTGCTGACAGCCTCCAGTACAGGAAACACCACGGTTTCGCCGATCCCGATCTTGTCCAGGTCCAGCTGTGGGTTGTATTGACGCAGCAACCACATCGGCACCGCATATTTGCTGCGGGCCAGGTTGGCGATGTTGTCATTGACGGCAACCTTGTGTTGCGCCACGTTCTGGATACGGTAGCTGCGGAAGAAATCCTGCTGCTCTTCCAGGTGAAACTGACGACGCTTGAGCTCAAACTCCGCCACACTCACCTGTGAGAAATCCAGACTCAGGCGCTCACCAATCACCACGGGTTGACTCGCCTTCATCTTGTTCAGCCTGCGCAGGTCAGCGCTGTTGAGTCCCAGCCACTGGGCATAGTGCCCCAGAGTCTCGGAGGCTTGAATCTCGATGGAGCTGTTGGCCGCCACGCTGTAATCGGAAGGGTCGGCGGACAGCTCGATAGCGGCCTGCTGATTGTTAGCCTCTACATTCGCTGCAGGATCAAGCGCGATCGCAAACTCCTCTTCGTTACCTGCCGCATCGCCAGTTTCCACGGCCGCCTGCCCGGCGACTTCCAGCGGGGGCGTCAGCTCCTCAGTCACGGCTGCAGTAATGGGAGCGGGCGCGGGTGTCACGGGTGCTGCAGGCTGCACCGGGGGCGTGGGAGTGACAGGCGCAGCAGCGATCTGCTCCGGCACGGGCTTTGGAGTCTGTTCCTGCGCGGTCACATAGACGACGGGCTGTGTGGTCACTGCGTTACTGCCCGGCACCTTCAGAGTCTGGCCGGGGTAAATGCGATCAGGATGATCGATATTGTTGGCCGCCAGCAGCGTGCGTTCGTCGGAGTTCAGACGCCTGGCAATCGACGACAATGTGTCACCCCGGCGCACCACATAGGTGTCACTGGTGCGGGACGCCGACTGGGTCTGCGCAACCTGCGCATTGCTGGCCTGTGTGGTCGCGGTCGCGGCGATCTGTGCCGAGGTCTGGCCGGTGGCAGCGGCACTGTCCTGTGGCAACAACAGACGCTGACCAATCTGCAGACGGTGACGGTCGCTCATCTGATTCAGCGATACCAGTTGCGCCACCGAGGTGCTGAAGCGCTTGGCGATGGCAGAGAGGCTGTCGCCGCCCTGTACCACATACGCGAGATCGGGGGTCTGAATCGGGTAGCGCTCGTTGCTCGAAATCTGACTGATCAGGTCACGTAGAGGAGCCTTGAGCGTACTGCGCTGCACCTTGACGACATAGCCCTTGGGGATGCGCTTGCTACCGTCCCAGACCACGGGGCGCAGGGCGGGATTGTCGAATTGCAGGTGTTCCAGAGTCACGCCCAGCGCATCGGCCAGCGTCTGCGCTTGCATGAAGGAATCGAGCTCGTACTCTTCGTACTCGGGATGAGGGTCCAGCCTGAGCACACCAAACAGGGTCTGCGCCTGACGCTCGACGTCCAGCACCGCGAGGAACTGTGCGTAGAAGTTGCGCGAGGCAAATCCAAACGATGGACCCTTGTAGTTGAGAACGATGTCCTCAATGCGATTGCTGCCGGTCTCGCGCACCGCGCGGCTCATGCCACCAGTGCCGTGATTGTAGGCGGTCAGCGCCAGCGGCCAGGTACCGAGGATCTGGTAGTTGTATTCGAGCAGGCTCATCGCCGCATAGGTCGCCGTGTACGGGTCCATACGCTCGTCGACGATGTTGTCGATGCGCATGAAGCGTTGCCCGGTCGCGCGCATGAATTGCCACATGCCCGCAGCGGCGACACTGGAATAGGCGCCAGGGTGGAAGGATGACTCCACGTGCGGGAGAGCGCCCAGCTCAAGTGGGAGATTCTTGCCACGCACGACGCTGTCGATGTGGTCGCGGTAGGCGCCCGAACGCACGAGCCCCTCCACGAAACGATCCGACTGGCCAAGCTGGAAGCGCACATTGTTGGCGGCCACGTTCAGCGTTGCATCACTGACATTGGCCGGCCACATATCGAGAATGCGCTGCTGCAATGGAGAGAGACCAATCCGCTTGCCGCTGCCAAGCACCTTGAGCGCATCCTGAAGGAGGATTCGCTGTCTCTCGATCTCGGGACGGTCATAGTCGACACGCTGATAGACGATGGCGAGGTTGTTGGCGTCGTGCAGAAAGCCGCTTTCGGTGTCCACTTCGGTGTAGACGCGGGTCCAGAATTTGATGGCAGGTTCGAGTTCAGGGGGTCTGGGAAAGAGTTCCGACTGTTGTGCTACCGCGCCGTTCGTCAGACATAGAAGGCACACCAGAAACGACACGCACGCTAGAGCCGGGCGTCGCAGCAGGAGGAACAGTGGCAGAGGTAACAGAGATTGGGGCACTGACATCATTTCGAAACTCGCATTTGATTCTGGCAACGACCACCAGCATGTAGACCACCGGAGCGCGGATTAATTCCGGGGTCCGGGGCCTATACTAATGGAGCACTCTCAATTATCAAAGCATTAGAACCACACGCCGCCGACCGTTGCGCTGCCTGCGTTTCACTCACCGGGCAATTGCTCTATACTGCGGCCCCTTGCGCCGGAACCCTGCATCCCTGCATCGTTCAGACTGGTGCCAGTCAAATTGCTCGGGCGCATACGCACGATGACAGAAAACAAGAAACTGGCCCACGCCAGCCTGGAAAGCCTGTACCGGATCTTCACCGTTCCGGAGGCGCCGGATTCGACGCTCGGCAGAATCGATCAATCGATCTCCGAGAACATGGCCGGTTTTCTGCAGGATCACATCGTCGCCTCGGAACGCGCGCTGGCGCTGATCGAAAAAGACTTCTCCAATCCTTTCATCCCCGAAGACCCCTCCTTCGTTTCCGATCAGATCGAATTCCTGCTGGACAAACTGGTGGCGCAATCGGTACACGTCGCCTCGCCCAGTTTCGTCGGACACATGGCATCGGCCCTGCCCTACTTCATGCTGCCGCTGACGCGGATCATGACGGCGTTGAACCAGAACCTCGTCAAGGTCGAAACCTCCAAGGCCTTCACGCCGCTGGAGCGCCAGGTGATCGGCATGATCCATCATCTGATCTACGGACAGGACGGGGATTTCTACGCCAAATGGATGCACGACCGCTCGCACGCCATCGGCAGCTTCTGCTCCGGGGGGACCATCGCCAATCTCACGGCGCTGTGGGCAGCTCGCAACAATCTGTTTGCCCCCAGCGCGGGCTTTGCAGGACTGGCCCAGGAAGGGCTGGCCACCGGCATGGCACACTTCGGTTATCGCGGGCTTGCCGTGCTGGTGTCGGAACGCGGCCACTATTCTCTCGGCAAGGCCGCCGACATTCTCGGCATCGGACGGCGCAATCTGGTGGCTATCCAGACCGACGCCCACAACCGCATTCGTGTGGACAGCCTCGCGGCCCGTTGCGACGAGCTGCAGAGCGAGGGCATCCGCGTCATGGCCATCGTTGGCGTCGCGGGCTCCTCGGAGACCGGGAGTGTCGACCCGCTGAATGCCATGGCAGATGTTGCTCAACAGCGCGGCATTCATTTCCATGTCGACTCCGCCTGGGGTGGCCCCACACTGTTCTCGCACAAGTATCGCAAGCTGCTGTCGGGCATCGAACGCGCCGACTCGGTAACGCTGGATGCCCACAAGCAACTGTATGTGCCGATGGGGGCCGGCATCTGCGTGTTCCGGCGTCCGGAGACACTCTCCAGCGTCGAGCACCATGCCGAGTACATCATTCGCAAGGGTTCCAAGGATCTGGGCAGCCACAGCGTGGAGGGCTCACGCCCCGGCATGGCGGTACTGGTGCATGCCGGACTGCACATCATCGCCCGCAGTGGTTATGAATTGCTGATCGACCAGGGCATTGAGAAGGCACGACGCTTCGCCGACCTCATCAAGACGCTGCCGGACTACGAGTTGATCACAGAGCCCGAACTGAACATCCTGACCTACCGTTATGTGCCGGAGTTCGCCAGGACGCTGCTCGATGGAGCCAGCGCGGCGGTACGCGATCAGGCCAACGCCATCCTCAATGTCATTACCAAGAGCATTCAGAAGACGCAGCGCGGACTGGGGCGGTCTTTCGTGTCGCGGACGCAATTGACTCCAGAGCGCTACGAGCGCCACGCCATCATCGTCTTCCGGGTGGTGTTGGCCAACCCGCTGACGACGATGGAAATACTGGAGGGCATTCTGGAGGAACAACGCGAGATTGCATCGATGGAACCGGTGCAATCAGAGGTGTTGAAACTGCGAGCGTGTGGGAGCGGGCCCGCCCGCGATTGAGTTGAATCAGCACCGAAGCAGCAAGAGACACAGACTCAAGGCATCGAGTCTGCGGCACCTTCTTTCGGCGGAACAATCAGGTCTTCCTTGGTCACTTTCAGCATCAGCAACACGGTGGTACCGATGTAGATTGAAGAGTAAGTACCGATGGAAATGCCCAGACAGAGAGCAGTCGCAAAACCCCGAATGGAATCTCCCCCCGCCACCAGCATGGCAATGACCACCAGCAATGTTGTACCAGCGGTAATCGTAGTACGGCTCAGAGTCTGATTCAGAGACGCATTTATCAAATCCGCCGGAGTGCCTTTGCGCATGATGCGGAAATTCTCTCGAACCCGGTCAAACACCACGATTTTGTCGTTTACAGAATAGCCGATAACCGCCAGGACTGCGGCGAGTACAGTCAGATCGAATTCCAGACGGAATACGGAAAACACCCCGACGGTCAGAATCACGTCATGGATAAGTGCGACGACTGCTGCGATTGCAAACTTGGTCTGAAAGCGGGCGGCGACATACAGCATGATCATGCCCAGCGATACCAGAATGCCCATGCCACCGCTCTCGGCCAGTTCTGCACCGACACGCGGGCCGACGAATTCGAGACGTCGCAACTCCACATCGGCAGTCGAATTCTCCTGCAGTGCCGCGATGACGTTGCTGCCCAGCTCTTCAAGCTGGCTGGCCATTTCGACTTCGCTCACAGTCTCGTCGACTGGCATGCGGATAAGGATGTCCTGATCAGTACCAAAGGCCACCACCTGCGCGCTCTCAAAACCAGCCTCCTCAAGAGCAGCGCTGACATCGGCCACTTCCACGGACTCCGAGTAGCCGACCTCTACCAGCGTACCGCTGGTGAAATCCAACCCGAACTCCAGCGAATTGAACAAGAGTGAGCCGAGTGAAATCACCACCAGGACTGCCGACACGACACTGAGCTTCCTGCCGGCGCTGATGAAATCAAATTGCCTGAGTGTTATAGCCATACCTTACTCCAGAATCTTGTCTCGAACGCCTGTCAGATGTAATTGCCAATCCACAGGCTCTTCACCTGGCGGCCGCCGTAATACAGATTCACCAGTGCGCGAGTGACGACGATGGCCGTCCACACCGATGTGAAGATGCCGATCATCAGTGTCACTGCGAAGCCCTTCACAGGACCGGTACCGATGGAGAACAGCACGATGCCGACCAGCAATGTCGTCAGGTTGGCGTCCATGATGGTGCCGAAGGCGCGGTCAAACCCCGCCGAAATCGCACTCTGCGGTGACAAACCAGCGGCCAGCTCCTCCCGTATTCGCGTAAAGATCAGCACGTTGGCGTCCACCGCCATGCCGAGGATCAACACGATACCGAAGATACCCGGGAGCGTGAGTGTCGCCGATATGATGGACATGATCGCAATCAGCATCAGCAGGTTCACCGCCAGTGCGATATTGGCAAACACCCCGAACAGCTTGTAGTACCAGAGCATGAACAGCACGACCAACCCCACGCCGAGGTAGGTCGCACGTTTGCCCTGTTCAATATTTTCGGCACCCATGCTGGGGCCCAGAGTACGCTCTTCCACGAAGTACATCGGTGCAGCGAGTGCTCCTGAACGGATCAGCAGCGACAGCTCATTGGCCTCGGTAGTAGTCAAACCGGTGATCACGAACTCACGACCAAGTGCGGCACGGATTACCGCGTGGCTGATCAGGCGCTTCTCTTCATAGGTCTCCTGCTGCTCGACCATGGCGCCATTCTCGCCGGGAACCGTCACGGCGCGGGTCTTGGTCTCGCTGAGGATGATGTCCATGGGGTTACCGACGTTTTCACGGGTCACCCTGCTGAACTGCTCGCCGCCCTGGGCATCAAGATTGATCACGACCTGTGGCAGGCCCTGTTGATCGAGTGCGGAACGCACGTTGCTGACACGATCGCCCTGCAGGATGACGTCGTTGTTGACGTTGATCATCATGCCCTGATACTCGTAGGCGGTATAAGAGTTGGACGGCGAACCGGGGGCCGCCTCAAGGTGGAACTGCAGTGTGGCAATACGCTGCAGAATGCGTTTCGCCTGCGCAGTATCCTGCACACCCGGCAATTCCACGACGATACGATTGGCGCCCTGCTGCTGTACGACGGGCTCGGAAACACCCAGCGAGTCCACACGGTTGAGGATGGTGGTCTTGTTGGCGGCAATGGTGTCGCGCTCCATCTGCTGAATGTCGATCTCAGACAGACTGAGATCGAGGAAGAAATCTCCCCCAGTCTCACGATTCAGGTTCTGCAATTCTGCGAAATTCTCACGCAGCAAGGCACGCGCCGCAGAGCGGGAATCTTCGTCATCAAAGCGGATTTCGATGTGATTACTGTCCACAAGGTTCAATGCTCTGGAGCGAATTCGCTCTTCGCGCAGCAGCTGGCGGATATTGCTGATGTTGTTTTCCATACGCCGCGTCAGTGCGGCCTCCATGTCGACTTCCATCAGGAAATGCACGCCGCCTTGCAGGTCGAGTCCGAGACTCATCTTGCCGGCGTTGATTGCCTGCATCCAGCCCGGAGTCGTGGGTGCCAGATTCAGCGCCGTGAAGTAGCCGTTGCCGAGAGTCTGTTCGATCACGCCCTTGCCGAGAAGCTGTTCCTCGAGGCTGCGAAACCGCACCAGCCCCGTTCTGTCCTGAACGACGTCGCCGAAGTACTCGATTCCCGCTCCGCGCAGAGCATCGGTGGCCGTACTCATTTCAAATTCGGTGATGGGCTCACTCTCGTGGGATATCTGGACGGCAGGATCATCCGGATAGAGGTTGGGCGCGGAATAGAGCGCTGCAAGCAGGACAACAAAGAGGATCAGCAGATTCTTCCAGAGAGGATATTTATTCAGCATGAAGCATAGACTCTTTCAAAATGATGGCGCCGCCTGTAAAGGCGGCACTGACGACAATGGCAGCACTGACAACAAGCCACCGCTCACTGGATCGACTTGATCGTCCCCTTGGGCAAGGCCGCCGCGATGGACACTTTTTGCAGACACAGCTCAACACCTTCAGCTACCTGAAGGGTCACGTATTCTTCGGTCACCTTGGTCACCTTGCCGAGCAAGCCACCGCTGGTCAAGACCTCATCCCCCTTGGCAAGGCTGCTCACCAGCTCTCGATGTTCCTTGGCGCGCTTGGATTGCGGACGCCAAAGCACGAGGTAGAACAGCACAAACATGCCGCCGATGAAAATCAGGTTGAACATGGGAGAGGCGGCCGCAGGGGCGGCTTGTTGCGCGTGAGCCGCGCTGATGAAAAAACTCATTTCGATAATCTCTTGTGGCTGAGTTACAGATGGTTGCAGAAGTTAATGGTGGAGCCGTCACGGAGTTTCAAGGTCTGCGGGCTCTTGCCTAGCGTAGAAGGCCGCAACAAAGGCGCCCAATCTACCCTGTTCTATAGCCTGACGCAAACCCTGCATCAGTTTCTGATAGAAGCGCAGATTGTGAATTGTATTGAGCTGCGCGCCCAGCATTTCCTTGCACTTATCAAGGTGATGCAGATAGGCAACGCTGAAATTACGGCAGGTATAACAGTCACATTCAGCATCCAGGGGGCGGGTGTCATCTTTGTAGCGGGCATTGCGCAGGCGCACCAATCCCTTGCTGGTAAACAGGTGCGCATTGCGGGCGTTGCGGGTAGGCATCACGCAATCGAACATGTCGACGCCGCGCAGCACGGACTGGATGATGTCGTCGGGCGTGCCCACTCCCATCAGGTAGCGCGGCTTGTGCGCAGGCATCTGATGCGCGATGAGATCCAGCACCTTGATCATCTCTTCCTTAGGCTCGCCGACCGACAAGCCACCAATCGCATAACCATCGAAGTCCATGGCCGTCAGCGCCTTGAGGGACTGTTCGCGCAGCGCCGGATACATGCCGCCCTGCACGATCCCGAACAGCGCCGAGGGGTGATCGCCATGCGCCTCCTTGCAACGCAGTGCCCAACGCAAGGAGAGGTTCATGGAGGTTTCCGCGTCTTCTTCGCTGACGGGATACGGGGTGCATTCATCGAAGATCATGATGATGTCGGAGCCCAGCTCCTGCTGAACTTTGATCGCTGACTCCGGACCGAGGAACACCTGCGCGCCATCCACGGGAGAGCGAAACTTCACGCCCTCTTCGGTGATTTTGCGCATGTCGCCAAGGCTGAAGACCTGGAAGCCACCGGAGTCGGTGAGGATGGGTTTGTCCCAGCCGATGAATTGGTGCAGGCCGCCGTGTTTGCGAACGATGTCGGTGCCGGGGCGGAGCATGAGGTGGAAGGTGTTACCAAGGAGAATCTCGGCGCCACTGTCGGTGACCTGCTGAGGGGTGACGCCTTTAACAGTACCATAGGTGCCGACGGGCATGAATGCAGGAGTCTGCACTTCGCCTCGCGGAAACTTGAGCGTTCCTCGTCGCGCGAGCCCGTCAGTAGCTTTCAATTCAAACTGCATGTTGATCTCGTGTTTTGGCTCTTGTTCAGAGCTTCTTCATTCCGAGGCGGGGAGAGGGGAGGCAGGGTCAGGACACGCCCGTGAACCCATCCATGGGGGGCGCGATCGCGCCCTCCATGGCGCGCAACGGTCCGGCCCCGGCCTCCCCTCCCCCCGCCTCTACCATTTGTAGACTGTTCAAGAATGTGTGGCTGCATCACTGCCTCGCACCCACCTGTGGGAGCCTGCCGCGAGCGCATCAAAGCCCACCCGCAACCGAATTACGGGCTGCGCCTAGAGCTTGGGCGGGCAGAGGCAGCACTGCAGGACCGTTGAGCGCCATGGATGGCGCGATCGAGCCCCCCATGGATGGGTTCACGGGCGTGTCCTGCAGTGCTGCCTCTGCCCACCCAAGCTCGAACAACGAAGCACAAAAAAATCAGTGCTCCCGAGTCGCATGGAATTCGATGTCGGGCCAGCGCTCTACCATCAGAGCCAGATTTACTCGGGACGGCGCCAGATAGGTCAGATGTTCACCCCCATCCACCGCGATATTCTCGTACGCCTTCTTCCGGAACTCATCCAGCTTCGCCTGATCCTTGCTGTAGACCCAGCGCGCACTGTACACACTCACCGGCTCGTACACGCAATCCACCTTGTACTCATCCTGCAGCCGGAACGCCACCACCTCGAACTGCAACACACCAACCGCGCCGACAATCAAATCGTTGTTCTTGGAAGGCATGAAGACCTGCACCGAACCTTCTTCTGCCAGTTGCCTCAGCCCCTTCTGCAACTGTTTCATCTTCATCGGATCCTTGAGGCGGATACGGCGGAACAGCTCTGGAGCAAAGTGCGGGATGCCGGTGTACTGCAGCATCTCCCCCTCAGTGAAGGTGTCGCCAATCTGGATAGTGCCATGATTGTGGAAGCCCAGGATGTCGCCAGAGACGGCCTCCTCTGCCTGCTCACGCTCCCCCGCCATGAAGGTCACGGCGTCGCTGACGCGCACCTCCTTGCCAAGACGGGCGTGCAAAACCTTCATGCCCCTGAGATAAGCCCCGGAGCAGACTCGCAGAAAAGCCACGCGATCGCGGTGATTCGGGTCCATATTCGCCTGAATCTTGAAGACGAAGGCACTGAACTTCTCCTCGTCAGGAGCCACCATGCGCGTCTGGGTGGCGCGCGGCAAGGGCGATGGCGCCCACTCCACGAACTGGTCAAGCATCTCCCGCACGCCGAAGTTACCCAGCGCGGTACCAAAGTACACCGGGGTCATGCGACCAGCCAGGTATTCATTGACATCAAACAGGTTGCTGGCGCCCTTTACCAACTCGATCTCGGCCTGCACGTCGTCGGCGTAATGACCGAGCAGCTTGCGAGCCTCGGGACTGTCCAGGCCCTGAATGCGGATGTCATCCGGCAGGCGATCGCCCTGCCCGTGCTGATAAACATGGACGGTATCAGTGTATAGATTGTAGACACCCTTGAATTCCTTACCCATGCCGAGCGGCCAGTTGATGGGCGCACAGCGGATTTTGAGTACGGTCTCGATCTCATCGAGCACATCGACTGGCGCGAGAGTCTCGCGGTCAAGTTTGTTGACGAAGGTGAAGATGGGCGTATCGCGCAGACGGCACACATCCATCAGCTTGATGGTGCGCTCCTCGACGCCCTTGGCACCGTCAACCACCATCAGCGCCGAGTCCACGGCGGTGAGCACGCGGTAGGTGTCTTCCGAGAAGTCTTCGTGCCCTGGCGTGTCCAGCAGATTGACGATGCGGTCGTTGTAAGGAAATTGCATGACCGACGAGGTGACGGAGATGCCGCGTTGCTGCTCCATGGCCATCCAGTCCGAGGTGGCGTGACGATCAGACTTCTTGCCCTTCACTGTGCCAGCCTTCTGAATCAGACGCCCGAGCAGCAGGAGCTTCTCCGTGATTGTCGTCTTGCCCGCATCCGGGTGAGAGATAATCGCGAAGGTGCGTCTGCGGAGGATTTCGTCGGCGAGTGCGCCCTGGCTCATGGCTGTTTGTCCTTGCGAATTACGGGATGTGCACGAAAAGTCGCGGATTATACTCGTGGCCCCGCATTGTGCCCAGCACAACAAGGTGTGGGAGCGTGCCTGCACGCGATTGAATTGCGAAGAGTTCAATCGCGTG
>JAURWS010000035.1 GCA_030654835.1 Gammaproteobacteria bacterium
CGGCGCGCGCTGGGGGCTGATTCCCGCGTGGTGGAAGGATGACAAGGCGCCATCGCTCACGTTCAACGCGCGCTCCGAAGAGGCGGCGGGCAAGCCGACCTGGCGGCAGAGCATGCGCTCCATGCGTTGCCTGATGCCCGCTCGGGGCTGGTACGAGTGGAACGAGAAGGAGCCGGTGCGCAGCGAGTCGGGCCGCACGGTGCTCAGCCCTATTTCCTGTTCAGCCCGACGGACGAGGTGATCGCCTTTGCCGGGCTGTGGTCCGTCTGGGAGCGCCCGGGCGCGTCGCCCATCATCTCGTGTGCATTGCTCTCCCGCGAAGCCGCGCCGAGCATTGCGGCCATTCATCACCGCATGCCGGTGGTGCTGCGCCCGGAGCACTATGCCGCGTGGCTGTCAGCGTCGACCTCCGCACAGGAAGTGGCAGCGATGATCGCGAACTGCCGACAGGATTTCGAGGGCTACCGCGTGAGCACGAAGGTGAACAACGTGCGCAATGATTCGGAGGAGTTGTTGGGGCGGGTGGAGGCACCCTGATTTGCATCACGTGGTGGTGTGAGGATTGATATTTGTAGAAGCCTATTGTGAGGTTATTTGCAGGCTGGCGGCTTTAACGACTGCACGTATGGCGCCGGAGGCTCATGCATCCGATCAGATCTTTCCGGCACTGTGGGCAATACATGCTGAATGGTTCCATCTCGAACAACGACAATTGCAGTGCCCGTTTGCGCGGCCAGCTCATGCGCTCGCTTGGCCGCACGCTTGAGTGCTACACCAGAAAGTCGAATGTCGGGATCTCGTGCCTCTTCGATGGGTCGCTTGTTCACTCTTTGTCGCTCCAGTCCAAAAGTATTGGGTCATCGCCTGAATTGTCATAGAGAGCCCAAGCGTCAACCAAAGGTGCGTAGAAATTTCTGAAATTTTTCAGTCCTGCCGAAAAGCGTCGCCGAATTACAGTTTCGGGAATAGAGTGGCCACCCTGCCGAACTCTTTGCGCCACACGGGCGATGGCTTCTTCTGCGCTGTTCAGTTGAAGGAATAGCAACTTTACACTGTAGCCAGCTTCTTGCCATCTTTTAATCTGGTGCAGGTATGCTCGTCCAGAAAGTGTTGTCTCGAATGCGAAGCTATTGCGTGCCTTAAAGTTTCGCGCGATCTCCTGCAGCATTATGCGTCCTGCTTGCAATGCTACCGCTTCAGGGGTGAAAGGGGCTAATCCAGCGGCTATCAAATCGGCATTGATAAAAGCCGGACACCCAGCTTCATGAGGCAGGAACTCACGAGCAAACGTCGTTTTTCCTGCACCATTAGGCCCAGCAATGATGATAATTTTAGGAATTTCAGCCATCGAACTTTTGACGCCACCAGTGAGTTTTCCACGGATTTGGCATACCTGCCGCAGTTGGCAATACTATCACGTGAAAGTAGGATAATTTCGAGGACCTACGGACACAGGAGGGGTTGTGCCCTCACCAAGCTCGATTTCGTGTCCGACTTCGACGCGGCCAATTTCCATGAATCAATCTCCGCAACTTAAACTTGACAGAACTTGACTCAAGTTTATACTTCGCGCATGCAAAAAACACTGAACATCGAAAAGACGCAGCAAGCAATTGAGAAAGCGGGACTGACTCAGACAGCAATTGCTGACAAGTTGGACGTGTCCAAAGAGGCTGTTTCTCAGTGGCTACTCGGAAAGTGCTTTCCCCGCCCCAACAAGCTTCTTCAGCTAGGCAAGTTGTTGAACCTGGGCTTCGAAGAACTGGTTATCAAGGAAGAACCCTTTGCGCCCAGAGTGGCGTTTCGAAAGATGAAAGGGACTAAAACCAAGGACCATCATATCGAGAAGGCTAGAGAGATCGGCCGATTGCTACGGCACTTGGTCCCGTACCTGCCATTCGATTCGCTGGAAATGCCCCCCGTACTCAAGGCTCCTTGCTGCGACTATGGTTATCTTCGCACTGTGACCGCTAAAGTCAGAGTCGATATCAATCTCGGTCCGACGGATTGTGTAGATTTCCCGCACCTTATCCGCCGTTTTACCGAACTGCAGGCTGTCGTGGTGCCTGTCATGTGGGGTGCGAAGCAGCGCCATGAAAATGCCGTTCATATTTATTTGCCCGACTCCTTGAGCACTTGGGTCTATCTGAATCTGGACACCAATATTCATGACTTCAAATTCTGGATGGCTCACGAGCTCGGACACTGTTTGTCTCCAAACTTGGAGGGCGACGAGGCGGAGGACTTTGCTGACGCCTTTGCTGCCAACTTGTTATTTCCACACGAGTTAGCCGTTCGTGCGTACGCTTCTATCAATGCTCAACCGTCGCCAGCCGCAAAAATTGCCCATGTGTTGGAGTTGGCCGACGAGTTGACGATTTCCCCCTATACTGTTCTGGGACAAGTCAATAAATTTGCCGAGGCATGTGGAAAGGCTGAAATAGAACTGGGTAATGGATTTAACGGTGCAGTCACTAATTTCAACAAGCGCTACAAATATTTGAGTGAGGCACTGTTCGGCGCTGGTGAACTGGATGAACAGGGCAAGCCGAGTGCCCGGGATTATATCGACAAAGTGGAGAGCGCCTTCGAAACCCCGTTTTTTTCAGTTTTGAGGAAGTACTTGAAGGAATTCGATAAGGGCCCTGGCTTTGTTCAAACTGTGCTGGATATGCCATTGCTGGATGCACGGAGTATTCACGCAGAGCTGAGCTGATGCCCCATTCAAAAATACTCGTTGATACCAATGCTTATCTGAGATTGGCTAAAACAATTCGCCCGCTCTTGTTCGTACCCTTTGGTGAAAACGAGTATTGCCTGTACATCCTCCCGGAACTGAATGAAGAGCTGAAAGGTCGCAAACTGAAAAGCAAGTTCCAGTGGGTGGAAGAACAGGAGTATGTTGAGAACCGCAATCACTTTCCCAGTGTCAGCAGGAAGCAAGTCCAATCCATTCGGCAAACGTTTACCTACATCTGGGACCACGTGCAGACAGAACTTCCCGGCCCTTCACGAGTAGATGCGTTGTACATAGCCTACGCCCTGGAGTTGGGTGTTCCGTTGGTTACGGATGATCGAG
Source organism: Gammaproteobacteria bacterium (assembly GCA_030654835.1). Taxonomy (GTDB): domain Bacteria; phylum Pseudomonadota; class Gammaproteobacteria; order Pseudomonadales; family Pseudohongiellaceae; genus UBA5078. The sequence goes on from JAURWS010000035.1 coordinate 3,080, forward strand.
ACATGACAGTACTGGCAAGCGTTTTTGATGTTCAGGTAATGCCCACCCTCGAGTTGTTAAAAGTCATGCAAGACTGTGGTCATGTAGACATGAAAACCATAGATGGGCTCTGCGAATTCTGGCGATACAGTGCTGACTTGCCGGCAAATTTCGCGGTGGACTATAAAAGACTATTTTCTAAAGAGTGACCGATGCTACAAATCAAATCAGTAAAATACATTTCAGACTGAACGCGTTGAACATTCCGATATTACTTCTCCAGGATTCCACCGAGACCTCCCCATGTGCGGCCGCTACGTCCCCCCCAATGAAGCAGCACTCGAACAGTTCTGGCGCATCGATCGCCGCAACTG
>JAURWS010000038.1 GCA_030654835.1 Gammaproteobacteria bacterium
ATTGAGCATCCTTCAGCTCCTTGAACACTCCAAACTCAAGCACTGGAGTGCAGTCATACTGCCCGCGCTCACCGCTAGTGAATTCAAGCAGCAGTTTATAGCCCGGCAAAGGTGATACAGACTTGACTCTTGGGTTCATGAATTACCTTAGCCTCTCGATTCAGATTTGTGGGAGCGGGCCTGCCCGCGATTGATCTGTCTTTTGAAGTTGATTGGGCACTGAATCGCGGGCAAGGCCCGCTCACACAGGAATACCTGGAATCCCACCGCCGCGCTCCAACACCGTCCTCGTCAAACTCTAGATCGCTTCCTTGCTACAGGAACCCCTTTGTAGGGGCCTTCAGATTGCTTATGAGAAATGATTTTTCCTTCCGTTCTGTCGATCTTCACATAATGACCCGTGCGCGGGTTCTTGACCTGCACCACGTCGTTTCCACCAGAATTGGACGTCTTCTGTTTTGACATAAGAACTACTCAAAAGGATGTTTACGCTTCAAGGTTATAGCCTGCCCCTGTGGGAGCGGGCCTGGCCGCGATTCGGTGCCCCAATCAGCGCCAAGAAAAAAATCAATCGCGGGCAGGCCCGCTCCCACACACGATAACTAAGCCGCCACCAGATCCTCAATAACAAGTCGACGCCCAAGAACCGTCAACGCAGCCACCACCCCATCAAGTCGAGACAAATGGTCTGGATTAACCAAACGCCGGACAGCACTCTCCGAAACACTCAAAAGCTCAGCGAGCCGCACATTCGATACGCCCTGCTCCCGCATCGCCGAACGCAGCGCCAACTTTGCGGCAACCAGAGGACTAACCGGAACAAGGTACTCCCCCGCATGCGGCTTTGAAGGCACTGGCAGCGTACGGTTCTCTATCCGCCACATTGGCGTGCTTGAGCAGGTTGTGGGAGCCTGCCTTACAGGCGATTAGCTTCGAGCTTGAAAGACCGCTCTACTAATACCATAATGTTATTAGAAGACAATTTGAGGGATATAGTAATACACCCATGTTACTTATAACATTGACCAAAGCTCAACAACGGCTTGCCGAAAATATTCGCCAGCGCCGATTGGAATTGGAGTTAACCCAAGAAGGACTTGCTGAGCGCTCGGGGGTGCCGCTGCCCACCTTGCGCAAATTTGAGCAAAAGGGGCAAATATCGCTGGAGTCACTCCTGAAGCTGCTGATGGTGCTGGGCGGGATAGAGGAACTCATCAAGGCAACGCAGCCGAAGCCAGCGGAATTCACGTCGATTGATGACGTGCTAAGCGCCAACAATGCGCCTGTTCGCAAACGAGGCCGCCGCAAGTGAAGAACCCGCTGTCAGTGCTTGAGACAAAGGTCGGCCTGGATTTTGGTGAAGGCATCCAGTCTGTAGGCCGTTTGGCCATGCGCGAGCGAAAGATTTATTTTGAGTATGACAGCACGTTTATCAAAAATGGGCTGGAGATATCACCTTTCCACCTTCCTTTGAAGTCAGGCGTTACACGCTTTGACGATGGCCTGTTTGAAGGTCTGCCCGGCGTGTTTAACGACAGCTTGCCCGATGGCTGGGGACGCCTGTTATTTGACCGCTATGCACGCACGCTGGGCATTTTGCCCGCCGATATAACACCACTGGCACGGCTGGCGCATGTTGGGCATCACGGCATGGGGGCGCTTGTTTATGAGCCGGACCACAGCGCACATGAAGCAAATGGCACCATTATTCTGGACAAGCTGGCTGAGCAGGCGCAAGAGGTGCTGAGCGGTGCGTCTGATCACGTTTTGAGCGAGCTTTTGAGCCTGAATGGATCTTCAGCAGGCGCTCGCCCCAAGGCACTTATAGGGCTGGATAGTGAACGTCTGCACGTTGTTCATGGTGTTCATGAGTTACCCGATCAATACAAACCCTGGCTTGTTAAATTTGCAAACAACCAGGACGGCGCTGATGCGGGTGCTATCGAGTATGTGTATGCGCTGATGGCCAGGAACGCAGGCATTGATATGCCAGAGGTGCATCTTTTCCCTGCCAGGCATGGCGCTGGTTATTTCGCCATCCAGCGCTTTGACAGGGACGGTAAACAGCGGCTACACATGCACACGGCCTGCGGCCTCCTGCATTCGGATTACCGAACGCCTTCGCTTGACTATGAAGACATGATCGCGCTGACCAGCCAGCTGACGCGGGATATGCGCGAAGTGGAAAAAATGGTCCGTCTTGCGGTGTTTAATGTGCTGGCACATAACCGTGATGACCATGCCAAAAACTTCACCTTCTTGATGAATCCTAAAGGGCAATGGCACCTGTCACGGGCTTATGACCTGACGTTTTCATCAGGGCCTGGAGGCGAGCAAAGCACCATGGTGATGGGCGAAGGCCGCAGTCCAGGTATCGCTCACCTGATAAAGCTGGGCGAAGCAGCCAAAATTGCCAAACCCCGCATCCACGAAATTATAGGGCAAACACAAACAGCGCTTGGCCAGTGGCCAGCACTTGCCAAAGAGTTCGGTGTCAGCGCTGCCAACATCAAGCTGGTTAGTGGGCTAATCGGCCCTCTCTAAACGTTAAAAAGCTCCCGAACACCTGTGGGAGCGGGCCTGCCCGCGATATGTTCCGTGCGACACAAAAACAATCGCGGGCAGGCCCGCTCCCACAGGAGATAAAGTGGCTACGCCGCCACCAGATCCTCAATGACAAGCCTCCGCCCAAGAACCGTCAACGCAGCCACCACCCCATCAAGCCGAGACAAATGGTCTGGATTAACCAAACGTCGAACAGCACTTTCCGAGACACTCAAAAGCTCAGCGAGTCGAACATTCGATACGCCCTGCTCCCGCATCGCCGAACGCAGCGCCAATTTTGCGGCCACCAGAGGGCTAACCGGAACAAGGTACTCCCCCGCATGCGGCTTTGAAGGCATAGGCAACGAACGGCTCTCTAATGAATAGCCAGCCAAGGCAGCCCCCAGAGCGTCTGCCATATTCTGCAACGCCGACTCTGCTGAGTCGCCGTCAGTGACCGCCTCAGGGATGTCTCTTGCGACCGTAAGGTAACGGCCTTCAACGTCCAGAGTTAAAGCGACCGGGTAGATATAACGCATTCTCAACCTCTCAAACTCATGACCATTCATATGGGATTCCATTCCCAGAGGAATCGTACATATATGTACGAATCAAATGATAGATTACATCCTGCTCAAGAAGAAGTATAGACAACTTTACGACAGCGCGCCTGACCCCCCGTGCTTTTCACGCACACCAATTAGCCGCAAACTGATTGCTTGTTATACCGACGCATCCCGAAATGCACGACGGACGGCATTGATTTTAGTTTGCTGGCCCGGCCCTATGCTAGAATCGCATCAAAGTGTTAAGCGAGGCCATTATGTCAACCCAGTCTTTCGATAGAACATTTACCGTTACTGACCGCAAAGCCATAAAAAAGCTCAATGCGAGCCTCGCTGCTGCACCAAAAACACTGGTCCGACAAATGGATGTCAAGACCGAAAGCATGCGAGGGATCGCTATATTAAAACACTCACTGTCCGCCTCAAAGACGCAATTGCAGAGCTAAGTTCTAACGAACTTCATGCACCATCAATGAAATTTTTAACCAGATATACCCAGCTTTATTACAAGCTCATGAGTCAGTTGGTGGTCGCGTGATTCTGCTTGAATGCGAAGATAATCTTAAACTCGTCAATCTTTACCAAGCCTCCGGGTTTGAAGTTCTTCAAAAACAAGATCTTGTACAGATGTATCGCATTTTTGATCCTATCGAAGTCCAATAGCACACCACCCCTTGTGGGAGCGGGCCTGCCCGCGATATGTTCCGTGCGACACAAAATCAATCGCGGGCAGGCCCGCTCCCACAGGGATGCCTAGAATCCCGCCGCGAGCACTTCTACGCTGTTCCTCGCCCTGTCCGCCACAACTTGATCATGACTGTTTCCTTGCCCAGCGCCTGGGCAACGCCCAGTTCAAAGTAGATGTTGGCCATTGTTCCGGCCGGGACTTGAGGTAGGGGATTTGCGAGGCGGGTAATCAGAAAACAATTCTGCGGCATTGACGGAATCTTGCTGGTCAATGCGTCCCCGTCCGTGGGGCTGTATATGATCAAGATCGCTTCCTTGCTACAGGAACCCCTTTGTAGGGGCCTTCAGATTTCTTATGAGAAATGATCTTTCCTTCCGTTCTGTCGATCTTCACATAGTGGCCCGTGCGCGGGTTCTTGACCTGCACCACGTCGTTTCCACCAGAATTGGACGTCTTCTGTTTTGACATATGAACTACTCAAAAGAATTGTTGCGCTGCAGGAGTATAGTACAAGCCACAGGTACCTGCCAAAAGACGTGACAACCGATGCATTTCTCGCCGCAGCACCACCCCCTGTGGGAGCGGGCCATGCCCGCGGTTGGATTGGCGCAAGAATCATCGCGGGCAAGGCCCGCTCCCACATACAACACACACACAAGCAATAAATTCATCAAACCAACACTGCCAAACCCCACCCCACAAAGGCTAGAATAACGAACCCAAGACAAGGAATTCTCTAATTACAACATGATCAAAATTACCCCAGTAATTCTATGCGGTGGCTCCGGCACCAGACTCTGGCCACTCTCGCGCACCGGCTTTCCCAAGCAGTTCTTATGCCTCACGGGTGATGAAAGCCTTTTTCAGATGGCTGTCCGAAGACTTCACGACCTGTGTGCCAGTGACATTGAAGTCCAGGCCCCATACATCGTCAGCAATGAAGAACACCGTTTCCTTGCCCTGGAGCAACTCCGCGAAACCGGTATTAATCTTGGCGCAGCCTTGCTCGAACCTTGCGGCCGTAACACCGCCCCTGCCCTCACACTCGCCGCCCTCGCGGCATTGGAAGATGGCAACGACCCAGTGCTGGTGGTCACCCCTGCCGATCAGACCATTAGCGATGCAAACTCATTCAAAGGCGCAATTCAAAGCGCTATAAGAGAAGCGGCGACAGGCTCCATTGTTATCCTGGGAGTCACACCAGATCGCCCTGAAACCGGCTACGGCTATATACAGGTCAGCGCGACAGAAGCGCCTACAGTAGATGTCAAACGCTTCGTGGAAAAGCCAGATCTCGACACTGCGCTACGCTATTTGGAGGAAGGCAACTACTACTGGAACGCCGGCATGTTTGTGCTCAAGGCATCCGAGTGGATGGCGGCTCTGGAACGTTTTCGTCCCGACATCGCTCAGGCAACACGCGAGGCATGGAGCACGCGCAGCACAGACACGAGCACTTCCGCACAATTCATCCGCCCGGGGAAGAACGAGTTCTCCGCAATTCCAGCAGAATCTGTGGACTATGCAGTGATGGAGCACTGCCCGGGCAGCGAGTTTTCGATCAGGATGGTACCGCTAACGGCAGGATGGAGTGACCTCGGTGCGTGGGATGCCGTGTGGCAATGTCTGCCAAAGGACGACGCAGGCAATGCTCACTTCGGAGATGTCATCACCACCAGCAGCCAAAACAGCCTTGTGCATGCCACCAGCCGTTTGGTCAGTCTAGTGGGCGTCGAAAATATTATCGTCATTGAAACCGCAGACGCGGTGCTCGTCGCGGATCGCTCACGAAGTCAGGAGGTCAAGGCGATAGTGGCATCACTGCATGCGCAAGGACGCGAAGAGCATACTCTGCATCGTAAGGTTCACCGGCCTTGGGGTTGGTACGACAGCATCGATGAGGGGGAGCGCTTCAAAGTGAAGCGGATACAGGTCAAGCCTAAAGCCAGTCTTAGTTTGCAGAAACACCATCATCGCGCGGAGCACTGGATAGTGGTGAAGGGTACTGCGGAAATCACCAATGGCGATAAGGTCTTTATATTGGGAGAGAATCAATCTACGTATATTCCTCTTGGAGAAACACATCGATTATCGAACCCCGGCACAATACCTCTTGAAATTATTGAGGTGCAGTCCGGAAGCTATCTCGGAGAGGATGATATTGTTAGATTTGAGGACAGTTATGGGAGAGGGAACTGATGAAGATTGCCATCGCCGGAACGGGTTATGTAGGCCTCTCCAACGCAGTGCTATTGGCTCAGCATAATGAAGTGGTCGCGCTGGATATCGTTCTTGAAAAAGTAGCGATGATCAACGCAAAGCGCAGCCCGATTGCCGATCACGAAATTGAAGAATTCTTGGCCACCAAGCCGCTGAACTTGCGGGCGACACTCAATCCGCAAGAAGCCTATGAAGGCGCCGATTTCGTCATCATCGCTACTCCCACAGACTACGATCCGCAGACCAACCAATTCAACACCCGCAGCGTGGAGTCGGTAATTCGCGACGTAATACGCATCAACCCCCAAGCGGTTATGGTGATCAAATCGACCGTTCCTGTCGGTTACACCGCCAAAATTTGCGAAGAGATGCAGTGCAATAACCTTATCTTCTCGCCAGAGTTTCTGCGGGAAGGCAAAGCCTTGCATGACAACCTTTACCCTTCGCGCATCATTGTGGGGGAACGCTCAGAACGCGCCGCTGTATTCGCTGCGCTGCTGCAGCAAGCGGCGATCAAAGTGAACATTCCTGTGCTGTTCACCGGCTCCACAGAGGCGGAAGCAGTCAAGCTTTTCTCAAACACTTATCTCGCCATGCGCGTGGCGTATTTCAATGAGTTGGATACCTACGCCATCAGCCACGGACTGGATACACGCCAGATCATTGATGGAGTGTGCCTGGATCCACGCATTGGCAATCACTACAACAACCCTTCCTTCGGCTATGGCGGCTACTGCCTGCCGAAGGACACCAAGCAATTGTTGGCAAACTATAGCGATGTCCCACAGAACATGATCAATGCAATTGTGGAAGCCAACAGAACACGGAAGGATTTCATTGCGGATGAGATAATTCGCCGCAACCCGAAAGTGGTTGGTATTTATCGGCTAATCATGAAGGCGGGGTCGGATAACTTCAGGGCATCAAGCATTCAGGGGATTATGAAGCGCATCAAGGCCAAGGGAATACAGGTGATAGTACACGAGCCTGCCATCACTGAACCTGAGTTCTTCCGGTCTCCAATCGTCAATGACTTGGAAGTATTCAAGCGTGACTGCGATGTGATTATTGCCAACCGCATGACGTCCATTCTTGAGGACGTGGCGGCAAAGGTTTTCACGCGTGACCTCTTTGGCAGTGATTGAGTAACAACGCTATACGCTAAAGAATTCCCGGTACCAAGCCACAAATCGATCAATGCCCACCTGAATCGGTGTATTGGGCTTATAGTCCAGATCCTCCACCAAGTCCGCAACATTCGCGTACGTGGCTGGCACGTCGCCAGCCTGCAGCGGCAACATGTTCTTCTTGATCTCCTTTCCTAACGCTTTCTCGATGGCCGTGATGAATTCCATGAGCTCGACGGGATTATTGTTGCCGATATTGTAAATCTTATAAGGGGCAGACGACGTCGACGCCTCAGGCTGCTTGCCATCCCATAGCGGATTAGGTTTCGCAGGATTGTCTATCACCCGCACCACGCCCTCCACGATGTCATCGATATACGTGAAGTCACGCAACATCTTGCCGTGGTTGAACACATCAATCGTGCGTCCTTCCAGCGCAGCTTTGGTGAACAGAAACAGCGCCATGTCCGGCCGCCCCCAAGGGCCATACACCGTGAAAAAACGCAGCCCAGTCGTAGGAATGCCGAACAGATGACTGTAGGTATGTGCCATCAGCTCGTTCGACTTTTTGCTGGCAGCGTAGAGGCTGATGGGATGATCGACGTTGTCGGAGGTAGAAAACGGCAGCGCTTCGTTCAGACCATAGACTGAGGAACTCGACGCATAAGAAAGGTTCATAACGCCGTGGTGGCGACACGCTTCGAGAATGTTGAGAAACCCGACGATATTGGCATCGATGTAGGCTCGTGGATTCTGCAACGAATAGCGCACGCCCGCCTGTGCGGCCAGGTTGCACACGGCGTCGAAGCGCTCGGCGGCAAAGAGTGAAGTCAGCGCCTCGTTGTCCTCCAGTTTCAACTGGATGAAACGGTAATTAGGCTGTGTGGCCGAGGTCAGCAGCTCGTTGTATGCAATGTCGGACTGCGCGATACCTGCACGCTCCAACCGTCCGTACTTCACGCGCTGATCATAGTAATCGTTGATGCTGTCGAGGCCGATAACCTCGTCGCCGCGTGCCAGCAAACGTTGCGCCAGATGAGAACCGATGAACCCTGCTGTCCCGGTAACAAGAATCTTCATGTACTGCTTTCCTTCAAAAAATAAACGCAATCATAGCCCATGAATATGACAATTCTCATAAACATAAACCCTACCAACCTGTGGGAGCGGGCCTGCCCGCGATTGACTAAGCACAAGCCTCATCGCGAGCAAGGCTCGCTCCCACACTCACTGCCTCCGCCCGTTCAAATACAGAAGCGCAGCCCCCACTCCAATCATTACGCCAACACCATCCGCCACAAGATCTCCCGGCGTAGCGCTACGTCCAGGCACAACCTGCTGAACCAACTCCGTCACCACGCCATACAGGATGAGCACCACGCACGCCAACCACCAGCGCTCCCTGAAGGTGGTCCAGCCGCGCACAAACAAGGCTGCGCACACGGCAAACAACGAGGCATGCACGAACTTGTCGATGGGTAGATTCGAAGACATCAACGTAGAGGAAGGCCAGGGCCACCACGGATGAATCCATATTTGCAGGGCTTCTATCCAATGCCCTGGCATGGATAGCAACATCGAGATTGCAACGAACGATCCCAGTGCCAGTCGCCGATACCGACGCGTACGGCGCTCCCCTGTGGGAGCGGGCCATGCCCGCGATCGACTAAGCACAAGACTCATCGCGAGCAAGGCTCGCCCACAGAAGTCACAACGCTCGATTAGCAACAGCGGAACGCAGGTATTGAAGGTATTCATTAGCCTCGGAAGTCTGCTCTTCCGGTGCCCAAGGCGCAGGCTCTTTTGCGCCATTTGAATTGAACGGCCCCGCTTTCAACTCAAGCAAAACGGAACCTGGCTGCAAGGCAACAATGGTATGCCAGACACCTGGTGCCAAGTCCACACCCACCGACAACGCAGACGCATCTGCATAACGCTCTGTACCAAAACTAATGATCTCTTGTATTGCACCGTTGTCATCAAAAATGAACAGCGCAAACTTACCGCGTACTGCAATAAGTGTCTCTGATTTAGGATCAATCGCGTGACGATGCGGACGAATATAACTTTCCATTCCTATGGCGTTCATAAAGCGCTGGCAGGGATCGTCATAACTGACGTGGATGTTGCGATGCTGGCGTGATCGCGCAGACCTCGATGCTTCGTCTATCAGAGAAGCGAGGTAATCGTCAGAAAAACGCTGAATTGTCATTTCTGCAAGGCCTGCACAATCTGAGACACCGCTGACTTCGGTGAAAATGACTGAAGGTATAACTGGCGGCAGCGATTGGACATCTCACCTCCTTCCTCCAAATCGTCAATCAAGATTTCTGCTTTAGCGACAAACTCAGCCACCTCAACATGAGTCAAAACTACCCCCACTCGGTGCGCACTAATCATTTGCTCAAGATCATTGCCAGGATTGATGACCGCGAAAACCGGCAAACCTGACTGCATATAGGATATGAACTTTCCGGGGATATTGTGTGTTTTATGCCGAACGTCTAAGGCCACGATACCTGCATGGCACTGTGCATACAGGCCGGGGATCTCGTCTGGATCAATCTCATCAAAGAAAAGCACATTATCAAGTGCAAGCTGCTCGGCCTTAGCTTTCAATCTCTGACTATCACTTCCTCGACCAACGAAAACAAAACCAACATCTGTTCGCGCCTGCATGGCGTGGACGAACTCGAAAATATTGTCCATGCCCTGAGCAATACCCATATTACCAGCGTAAACAAATATCATTCTGCCCGCCAACGGCGATGCAGAAATTCTGATGGAACAATTGCTCGCAGGCAGATCAGACAACCAGTTTTGCAAGATATCCAGCTTCCCTTTTCCTTTAGAAAGCCAATTCTCAAAGTAGACGCGATTACCCGGTGTTTGAACGCCAATCACATTTGCGACAGAATACTGATAGTTCGCTATGGCTCTAAAGAAGAGATAAGGCAAACCCTTGCCCATCAGCCCCATGTCGACTGCCCATTCCGGAAATATGTCCCGAATAATAAGGTAAGTTGGGCACCGACTTTTAAGAGAGAGAAACCGAACCATGGGACCAAAGAATATTGAGGGCGAGTACCAAAGCACAGCATCAAATTGAGTATTGGCCAAAGGTGACCTGTTGTAGTTAAGCCTCATGAAAAAAGGCATAAACAGCTCAGCTAAAGTTCTGCGCGCGTAGCCCACATCTTTTGTCCTTGGTGTCCGTAATCTGAGCAGCCGCACACCCTGGTAATATTCAATCAACCAAGGTTCAGCCTGCTGAGGACTGGCGACCAATACGGTTACGTCATGTCCTTGTTTAACAAACTCAAGGGATAGGTCTCTCAGTTGCACTGCACCCGAGGATCTCAAAGGTGGGAATGTGTCAGCTACTAACGCAGTATGCATTTAGATAAACGCCTTAGTACTTCTTCCAGACAACACGATTCACGTAATCGGTATAACTGTGAATTATTCGCACGACCTTTTCTGACACATTGGGCATGCTGTAGTCAGCCACCTGCCTGAGGGTTCTATTCTGCCCCCTGCCCTGCGACGCCAATATTGTTAACGCCTGCATAACACGCTCAGAGCCCACTCCCACCATCATTACTGCAGCTTCTTCCATGCCTTCGGGACGTTCGTGCGCTTCGCGAATATTGAGCGCCGGAAAATTCATAATGGAGGATTCTTCATTGATGGTGCCGCTATCCGACAACACAGCCTTTGCAGACAACTGCAATTTGTTGTAATCCATATAACCAAGCGGCTTGAGCAACTGCACAAAACTGCTGAACTTTACACCCACAGAATCCACACGCTTCTGAGTGCGTGGGTGCGTGGAAACAATCACGGGCAGCTGGTACGTTTCCGCGATGGTATTCAGAGTTTCAACCAGATTTGAAAAATTTTTGTCGGAGTCAATGTTCTCTTCGCGATGCGCGCTAACAAGAAAGTATTTTTCTTCAACAAGAGACAAACGACTCAAAACATCAGAGGCCTCAATACGCGGCAAATAATGATGTATAACCTCATGCATGGGGCTGCCGGTTTTAATCACCATATCCGCCGGCAGTCCTTCCTTCAACAGATACTCTCTGGCGATTGAGCTGTAGGTCAAATTGATGTCCGCAGTATGATCTACAATGCGCCTATTGATCTCTTCAGGTACGCGCATGTCAAAACAGCGGTTGCCTGCCTCCATATGAAATGTCGGTATCTTGCGGCGTTTGGCAGGAATCACTGATAGGCAGCTATTGGTGTCGCCCAGCACAAGCATGGCGTCGGGTTTTACTTCAGCAAGTACAGCATCAACAGCGATAATTACTTTGCCGATGGTTTCAGCGCCGCTGGCTCCAGCGGCATTCAAGAAGAAATCCGGCTTACGAATATTCAGATCATCAAAAAATATCTGATTGAGTTCGTAGTCGTAATTTTGGCCCGTGTGGACAAGAACATGTTCGCAGTGCTCATCCAATTTGGCGAGCACTCTGGACAACCGAATGATCTCTGGCCTGGTGCCCACGACTGAGACGATCTTGAGTTTTTTCATGTCATACCTTGCACGCAATGGTGTCTGGCCGGGCTCGATCAAAGATCTCGTTTGCCCAAAGCATTACCAGCAGCTCGTCACTGCCGATATTCGTAATGTCGTGTGTCCAGCCCGGCACTGTCTCGACGATCTGTGAAACCTCGCCGCTGGTGAGTATCTCGAAATTCTCGCCACTGAGCATGTGCCGAAAACCAAAACGTGCCTGGCCTTTGATGACCAGAAACTTTTCTGTCTTGCTGTGATGGTAATGGCCGCCGCGAGTAACTCCCGGGTGTGCCGTGAAGAAAGAGAACTGCCCGCTGTCCTGTGTCTTGAGCATTTCCACAAATACGCCACGCTGGTCGCCATGGCGCGGCACCGTGTAGGCAAACTGCGAGACAGGCAAGTAACTGACATATGTCGAATACAAGGCCCGCGTAAGCCCCGTGCCTACACGTTCGCTGACCAGTGTGCTGCGACAAAGGCGGAAAGCATGAAGCTGATCGGCCAGTGCCCCCAGCGTAATCTCGTATTCTGGCGCAACAGTGCCCGTCTGACATCCTTTCGGCAATGCCGAAAGTGCTGCAAGGAAGGCGTCGATAACATCGTCCACATAGACAAGACGCAATGCCTTCTCTCGGTCGTGAATCACGATGGGCAACTCGTTCGCAATATTGTGCGCAAACGTGGCCACAACTGAATTGTAGTCAGGCTTGCACCACTTGCCGAAGACGTTAGGCAAGCGGTACAAAACCACGGGACTGCCCATATCCGCAGCTAGGCCGCGCAGAATGTCTTCCGCTGCGCGCTTGCTGTTGCCGTAAGGGTTGTCGAGTTCCGCCTGAATGGACGAGGCCATCAGCACAGCGACGGAGCGCCCGCACGCTCTGATGGCATCAGCGAGTGCCTGAGTGAGCCCCACATTCACGCGCTGAAAATCCGCTGGGTCCTGCGGCCTGTTCTCACCTGCTAAATGGATGACGACGTCTGCCTGCGCGACCAAGCCTAGCAGGGACTCCGGAGCGCTGCTGCGCTCGAAGCGCAACACCTCAAAGTCTTCTGGCTGCTCAGTCAGCCGCAAGCACAGATTCTTACCAATGAAGCCCTGCACGCCTGTCACCAGAATGCGCATGTCAGGCCTCCGGCTCCAAATGCTGCCCTGCCACAATCGCCTGCATGAAAGGCAACTTCATCAGCAAGGCCTGCATGCCAACGACATCCAGCCGCGTGGTATTGTCGGAGTTGTAGTCCTCGGCAACGGTAATTCTGGATTCTCCTTGCTCCACGAACTTTTCATAGTTGAGGTCACGCTGGTCGGGCGGAATACGGTAGTAGTCGCCAAGGTCCTGCGCAGCGGCCATTTCTTCGCGACTCAGCAATACCTCGTAACGCTTCTCGCCGTGACGAGTGCCGATCACGCGGATTTCATGCTGCGGAACGTCCATCAGCGAAATCAAGGCCTTTGCCAGCGTCTCAATAGTGGAAGCTGGCGCCTTCTGCACGAAGATGTCGCCAGGCCTGGCGTTTGCAAAGGCAAACATGACGAGGTCGACAGCTTCATCCAGAGTCATCATGAAGCGAGTCATGCTGGGATCAGTGATGGTGAGCGACTTGCCCTTTCGCACCTGTTCGACGAACAGCGGGATTACTGAACCGCGTGACGCCATGACATTTCCGTAGCGTGTTGCCGAGATGACGGTGGTGTTGCTGTTGCGAGACTTGGCAACCACCACCTTTTCCATCATCGCTTTCGAGATGCCCATCGCATTGATTGGATAAACCGCTTTGTCAGTGCTCAAACAGACTATTTTAGCAACGCCGCACGCGATCGACGCCTCCAGCACGTTTTCCGTACCCAGGATATTCGTCTTCACTGCTTCCATCGGGTGAAATTCACAGGCAGGCACTTGCTTGAGCGCCGCGGCGTGGAAAATGTAGTCCACACCCACCACAGCATTCTTGACGGACTGATAGTCGCGCACATCTCCCACATAGAACTTGATCTTGGAGTTGGCGTACAGCTTGCGCATGTCGTCCTGCTTTTTCTCGTCCCGGCTGAATATGCGAATTTCGCGCAGGTCTGAGTCCAGGAATCGACGCAGGACAGCGTTTCCGAAAGAGCCGGTGCCACCGGTAATCAAAAGTACTTTGTTGTTGAACATATCAAATTCTCTATGTGCGCCCGAGCGCCTATTGTGACACTCGAGCCCGGACTGTTTCGGCTAGAAAGTGGAAAGTGTCGTCTGCACACTTTTCCCAAGAATATTCTGATGCCTTCGCAAAGGCCAATTCGGCCATGCGTGCACGCAGTGCAGGATCATTCATCAATTGCTCCAGCGCACAGGCAATCGAAGCGATGTCATCGGGACTGAAGTAGACGCCTGCATCGCCCAACACTTCTGGCATCGGCCCCAGAGAGGAGGACGCAATCGGCAAGCCAGCCGCCATTGCTTCAATCATGATGTTGGGCAAGTTCTCGCAGCTGGATGCGAAAACAAACGCGTCCGCCTTCAAGTACACCTCGTGCAGCTGTTCGAACGGCAACTCGTCAGACCAGTGCAGGAAATTGCCCGCCACGTCCAGCTTGTCCAATTCCATACGCAATCTGCGCCCGTAACTTCCCCATGGCGCTCCCACGAACTGAATTTCGACCGGCATGCCTCGGTTGCGAAGATTGCTGACAGCATGTGCTACTGCGATCTGGTGCTTGTATGGCATGGCAATGGACACGTACAGAAAGCGAAAAGGTGCTTCAAAATTGCAGTCAGCACGTGATCTCTGCGGGCGCGGATTGTACAGAAATCGTCGTTCGATTCCGTGCGGAACCAGCGCCTGCCGGCCACTCAGACTTCCGAGGGCGCGATGAACAGTGTCCATCGCATACTGCGTCAGGAAGATCACGCCATCGGCACGTTTGAATGATCGGCCCTGCGACTGACGCAGCATTTGCATTTTCAGCCACATCGCTGTAAGCACACCAAATCTGGCGGCTTCTCGCGGCTCGAATGGCAGCATGTTCTGCGACATGGTTACGGTGGGAATCGGCACATTTGCAGGCAAGGTTCCGCCGGGCGAAAACAACACGTCACACCCCTTGTCGAGCAACTCCCTAGGCAAACGCCGTTGCTGCGACAAGGTTCTGCCAACCAGCCCCGACTCCACCCAGGCAGGACTGCAAATCTCCAGCCAGGGACGTGCCGGCAACAACGCCGCCGTAGCACGACAGGCCCAGACACTTATCTTGTCGATTCCACTCTTTCCGGGCTCGGCAGATGAAAGCAGGCGAGAGAGATGGGTAACTCCGCCCCCCTGCCGCAAATTACTGGCGTCTATGCCGACATGCATTCCGTTTTATCCTTAGCAGGTTTGTTCCCATTGCCAGGCATGGCGGCACATCTCGACAAGCCCGAAGCGCGCCTTCCACCCAAGCAAGCGTTCCGCCTTCGAAGAGTCAGCCCAACACTCGGCAACATCCCCCGAGCGGCGCGGACCCACTTCATAAGCAATTTTTTGCCCCGTCGTCTGCTCAAATGTGCTGATCAGTTCAAGCACCGACACTCCGGTCCCGGTGCCCAGATTGAAGACCTCAAAGCCGGTTGTATGTTGCAGGTACTGCAATGTAGCGACGTGGCCTTCGGCCAAGTCCTGCACATGAATAAAGTCGCGAATTCCCGTGCCATCGCGAGTGTGATAGTCACTGCCAAAAACAGTTAAACGCGGCAGTCTGCCCGATGCAACCTGGGTGACGTAGGGCATGAGGTTGCCGGGAATTGCCGTTGGGTTTTCGCCAATCAAACCACCCGAATGCGCGCTGACAGGGTTGAAATACCGCAGGCATGCGACCCGCCACTCTGGATCACTGGCAGCCAGATCTCGCAGAATCCTCTCGGCCATCAACTTGGAACGGCCGTAGGGATTAATGGGAGACTCGGCACGGCATGCTTCCGTCACAGGCATCTCTTCAGGCAAGCCGTACACTGTGGCGGAAGAACTGAAGACGATGGTCTTGATGTTCTTCTCATGCATGGCACGCAAAAGCGCAAGCGTGCCGCCCACATTGCAATCAAAGTATTCGAGGGGTATAGACAAGGATTCAGAGGGCGACTTCAATCCAGCAAAGTGCAAGACAGCGGCAATATTGTGGCAGTTGAACACCTGCTTCAACACAGCTGTGTCTCGCACATCGCCCACAACCAGCACGGGCTTGCGCCCCGTGATTGTTTCAATGCGTGAAACGACGTCCAGCTTTCCTGATGACAAGTTGTCAAGAATCACCACGTCGTAGCCGGACTCAAGCAACGCCACGCAGGCATGGCTGCCGATGTAACCCAGGCCACCTGTGACAAGTACTACCATGAGTCTATCCATGTTTTTTCAAAGGACTGCACCATACGTCTTGCGCCAAAGTTCGAACTGCACCAGCGCAAACAAGCGCTCACCGTTGCTGCGTCCGCGATCCTGGCCGTCGAGCAAGTCTTTCACAGTAGCCGCATCAAACATGCAGTCAGCACTTGTCAGCGTGTCCCAGAACAAGTCTCGAAACGGCCCCGCATTCAACCACGACGCCATGGGAATGGAGAAACCCTGCTTGCGCTTGCGATCAAATGCCGGTGGTAGCAGTCGCGAAGTCAGGCGCTTCAACAATATCTTCTTGTCGTCTGCAGTTGCCTTCAGATGGGAAGGAACTCTGGCGAACGCGAATTCGATTAGACGATAGTCCAGTAAAGGCGCGCGTATCTCCAGTGAATTGAGCATGCTGGCCCTATCGACCTTCACCAGAATGTCCTCTGCCAGATAGTCTTGAAAATCCAAACGGGTAGCCCGCTGCAACAAGTCTGATTGAAAAGGTACGCGCGCGCTTTTCGTCCACTCAGCGACCAAGGTATGCGACGCGTGTGCACGTAGCAGTTTGCTGCGCGTTGTTCTGTCGAAAAAGCTCGAGTTCAGCGGCAGACTGCTTTGAAGATCGGCATCGAGGCCTTGCAGGAAATTGCGCCCCTTGACGCCAACGGGCAACACTTTCTCCGCTGCCTGAGCTACCCCATGACGCAGTACCTTTGGCACGCGGGCCAGCAAGCGCTGCTGGCGCAACAGGCGGCTGTAGTGCCCATAGCCACCAAATAGTTCATCGCCCCCATCACCACCCAATGCAACTGTGCAGTGCTGGCGCACCAGATGACTCACCAGCCAGGTGGGAAACATGGACGAATCTGCCATTGGTTCGTCGAACTGCCGCGCCAACGCAGACATAAGGTCTGCTGTTGCCGGCTCTGCAACAAGTTCCGTATGATCTGTCCCGAAGTGCCTGGCAATCAAGCGCGCATGAGGCGTTTCATCTAGCTCGCCGTGCCCTGTAAAGCCGATGCTGAACGTCCGGACATTTCTGGAATGTCGCACTGCCATCGCTGTCACAAGGCTCGAGTCCACCCCACCACTGAGCAGAATGCCGACTGGAACATCAGCCACCAACTGTCGACGCACAGCGTCCTCCAGCAACGCTTCCAGTTCATCCAGAAGCGCCTCTTCATCGGCAGGCACTGCGGACTCTTCGAATTCGGGCACTTGCCAATATCGCCAGACTGTGACCTTTCCGCTGCCGAGCTCAAAGACCATGGCGTGCGCAGGTGGCAGTTTCTTGTAGCCCCGTAGAATGCACAGATGACCGGGCACAAAACCCATCGACAGGTAGCAATCGAGCGCTTCCGGATCAATCTGAAGGGGCGCGGCAGAGTCTGCCAACAATGCCTTCAACTCAGACCCAAAGCGCAGTTCTGCATTGTCGTGGCGATAAAACAACGGCTTTTCGCCTGCACGATCACGGGCCAGGAACACTGTCTGACGAGCGGCATCGTAAAGCGCGAAGGCAAACATCCCATTGAAATGCATCAGGCACTCTGTGCCCCACTGGCGGTATGCCGCCAGTATCACTTCCGTATCCGAACCCGACGTGAACCCGTGCCCCTTGGCCATCAACTCGTCGCGCAGCTCACGAAAGTTGTAGATCTCGCCGTTGAATACGATGCTCAAGTTGCCGAAGGCATCGTGCATGGGCTGATGCCCCGCCGGTGAAAGATCAATGATCGCCAGGCGTCGATGCGCCAGCCCTACTCTGCCATCTGGCGACCACCACTCCCCTGCGTCATCCGGGCCACGATGCGTCATAGCATCGCGGCCGAGAGAGAGCCATTCACGGTGCGACTGGGGATTGATGGACGCTATTCCTGCGATGCCGCACATAACTATACCGAACCAGGAATCAGCGAATGACTCTTAATGCACACCCAATAGGAGTGGGTCGTTGAAAATATTTTTCAACATTCAATATCTTATCTGTGTCAGGTTGCAGAGAAGTGATCAAGTCGCGAATCTCGCTATCAGATTTGAGATGCTGGAATGAGTGTGATCCGTAACAATCAAATGTGTTCAAACTAGCACTGTTGAATCTTCGCTTCATATTCTTCCAAAGAGACTCACCACTTATGCTGGGCACATCTCCCATAACACAAAATCCTGCCTTCTCGATAACTAGACCAAGGATTGGAACCAGACGCAAGAACGCCACCAGACGAGAGTAAAGTAAGATGATTAAAAAGGGCATACGCGATAAGACTGCGCGAAGCGGTATATAGACAAAATTGAACCTTAACCAACGCAATAAGCCCTTGTTATTAAGCGGATAGCAATTGAAGACAAACTCCCCCCCTGGGGCGGTGAGAGCGAAAAGTGCGTTCGCCGTTTTTTCCACTGAGGGAGTGTGTTGAATTACATTGTGGCAATACACAATCCCTTCGATACTTTGATCACGAAGAGGTGGGGCGTCAATCGAGCACTGAATTATGTCCACATTCTTAAGCCCAGACAGGTTCCGATATACAACTTCATCTACTGCATGCGACAAGTCCATCAGAATCACGTGCTTGGCACCATATTCTGCAAACCATCTAGCCTGTGCGCCACTCCCTCCACCTGCATCTACAATCAATTTATCTTTGAATATGCTCGTACTTCCGAAGGTATTGGCTACAGTGTGTCTTAACCAATTTTCCTTAAAGTCAGTGAAGTTGAAATAGTTCCACTCATCGCCAAACGAATTTACGCTTGCGCGCGGAACATTCTCCACAAATCTGGGAATTCCTTTGATGATTGGGTAGCACCTGCCAGAAGGGGAAATCAAACTTCCAGATAATATGACGCCTTCTTCAGACACAACTGCGTTTATCAACTGAAGTGGTTGCTTTGTAACTGGTTCGCACAAAAAACTTAGGAGAAGTGGGGTCATGCAACACTCACATTTCGTTTTGATGTCAGAAGAAAAATCCTAAATGCTAGGTGTATATCCGATAGTTCGCTTAATTCTTACAATCAAATGGTCACAAAACCGCTCGCCGAATATAACCAGTGCCCATTTGTAAAGATAGAAGTACGCAGTACAGCCGAACCCGACTTCCACTTCCAGACGCTTGGCATAACGCAAGAAAGACGGGATGCCACGTTTGCGCTGGATGGAAAGAAAGGGGTAGGAATACTTGGAAAGATCTACGCGGACCAGTTTGGTCAATCCCGTGCCGTGTTGCTGATCGAGATAGGACGTAACCTCGAAATAGGCTTTGGTGAAATTGATTGAATTGTCGTGGGACACACTGCCCGGAGTGAAGCGACTTTTTTCCGCCTCTGACGAACCAAACATAGGTTTGTCTTCTCGAAAACTCTGAACAGCATGCGCTACTGGAATATCGCAATAAACAGAGTCGTGTTGCAGACATACTTGTGACATCAGATAAACCTGATACAGAAGAGTGCCATCGAGGTCGGCAGTTGCATATTTCAAGGCCTCTGCTCGCGACACGGTGAATCCGCAAATAGTGACACTGCGTTTGAACAACCAGGCAACCGTGGCCTCGCCTTTTGGCAGCAACTTGGATTCTGGCAGGTAACGATAGTACTCAGTGCGCCCATCAGGGTGTTCAGTCAGATAGGTGCGCAAGACATAGGGCTTGTCACGATGCACATCGAGAAACTGCAGAAACTGACTTAAAGCGCCAGGTACGAAAAGATCATCATCCCCCATGAACATGATGTACTCGCCGGACGCACACTCTACGAGTCGGCGCAGATTGCCATCAAAGCCGAGATTCGTTGCATTCTCATGATAATGAGTCACATACCTCGAAGATTCTGCGAATTGATTAACCGCATCTCTAACTTCCACCCGCTTCGGTGCCTGGTCTTCGCAGACGACAATTTCAACAAGCTCCGGGCTGCAGTCGATGGATGCAAGCAATTGCACCAGCTGACGAGGGCGGTTGTAGCTTGGAATGCAAATTGAAAGAAACGGTAAATTCATAGTGGGAATACTTAGCTCAATTCTTTACAGCTTCGACGAAGAGCGATACATCCGGGTATATATCCAGAAAGTCTATGTCTGGTGTTCTTCCCTTCTGATATTCACAACGGGTAACCGAGGAAAAACCAGCTTCTTCCAATACCGATTGGATCATTTCGAAGTCATACATGTACTTGTGCCGCGCAAGGTAGCTTCCTTTTCCGGACACGAAGAAGTAGTCCTCCAACATTTCCTCTTTGCGCCCCAGAGCATAAAGGGAGACGGCGAACGTAAGATCCGGAATCGAGATTCTGATGGTACCGCCTGATTTCAGGGCCAGAGCACACTGTTTCAGCAGCGTCGCAGCTTCATCCTTGAAAATATGTTCGAAGAAGTGAGATGAGTAAATGAAATCAACTGAATTGACAGGAAGGGGCAAACTCAGCGCGAGGTCGTGATAAAGAAACCGGTGGCGGCTCAAGATGCCGGTATATTGCTCGAAGGTGTAATACTGCCTTGAACCCGAGAGACCATACAAAATCTTGTGGAACCCGACGGGCCACGATGCAAACATCGCATTCAGACTGCCGTCAATATTTAACCAGCCCTTTGCAACACGCAAACCACAACCAAGGTTGACCTTGACGAGCTGATCGCCCTCGTCTTTTACTGGGGTAATTTTGCGATTATGCAACAGCTTGCCAGCAACGCGTATTGATTGATCAACTACACCTCTTAGAAAATTCATATCAATTCTCTGCCTTCGATTTCAATGTGCTGACATGGTCCAGGACCGTTTTCATGCGCGAGACGATATCATGGCCGTCTTCTATAACTCGCTTTCTTCCACCTGCGGCCACTCGACACCTAAGACTTTCATTCCCGATGTACCGTGAAATCTTCAGAAGCAACTCTTCTTTGTTCCGAAAATAATCCGTTTCTTCGCCTTCTGTATAAAGCGATGCTACATCGTCAGAATATTCAGAAAGCATCAGTGTCCCTGTCGCTGGAATTTCAAAGCAACGTCGAGTGTAAGAGTCACGATTAAGTTTTGAGAAAAAGCATAGGGAAATTTTTGCTCCGCAAAGAGCTTTGTTGTACTCCTCGCCCCAAACCAAGCGAACAGGCGCGAGGTGTTTCAACACTTCTGATTTCCGAAGTAAATGATTCCACTCATATGGAGGACCATACAAGCGCAGATTGAACCCATTTCGTGCGATCTCTTCAAGCATCTGCAATCTTCCATCGTTCTCAAAGTGGCCGATGAACACAACATCGCATTCATAGTGTGGTTTGTCATCATCAGTCAGATCCATGGGAAAATTTGACTCTGGTAGATACCATGATCTCAGCAATTCAACTTGTTTCGCCCCAATGTTTCTGAAATCAATAAGGTTGTGATGACGGTAGGCAAACATCAGATCATAAACAGGTGTGCTTTTCAGGAAGTGGCGCCAAAGCAAGCGAGAGTGACCATTGGCAAAAGGGTCATCGTTGTTGTATCCACAAACAACGCAATCAAAAACGCTATTCTTAATCGCACTTATTGTATGCGAATAAACATGAGTACCACGATAGACAAATACAAGGTCTGGTTTGAATTCGCGCGCTGCGAGAACAAGATCAGAGTTGAGCTTGATCAGCGCTGGGCCGAGCAGGAACTTATTCTGAATTCGTTGCCAGAATCGCCCCAATCGGTTTGGGGAAACGAAATAGCTGAACCAATAGAATGACCGAACCTCGTGTCCTAGCTCGTCGAGCGCATTAGCAACAGCGACTTCGTGAATGGCGGAATGACCATCGCCAACTACCAGTACTTTCACGATATGCTTTCAATCATATCTTGATCCACTCATCTGGAAGTAAACCCTCAAATCCCCACCACATCTTTCCATGGCGCATCTCAAACCCCGGCGCAATAACAGTCTTTCCCTCAGACCTAGATAGCCAAGCGCCCCACCAACTGAAAGTACTATTAGCAATGATGAAATGCTGGCACAAAGTCATCAACCATAAGTCTGCATAAGCATTCCCATCGCCTTGATTGTGCGCGACAATCGTGACACGTGTATCAGGCAGAGGGAGCCGAGCTCGAGCAGACTCAGGTCTATCAGAAAAAATGAAGTAATGTGCGGTAGGTGCCAGGCGTTCCATCTCCTCTACTGCTTTCGTGTAGTAACCTCTAGGCGCATTATTTATACTACCTGCCTGCGGCTCATCAAAAAAACGAACATGAACCGCAACTGCAGTACAGTTGCGTATTTGCTCAGCCACAGACAAGTTTATCGCATCTCCAGGCGGTATAATTTGCAAATCTTCGCGAATAGTAGCTTCCACATCCTTAAAGTACTTCTCACTTTGCCAATACCCCTCCAGATATACATTCCGTTGAGGTTTGAAAGAAAGGAGGCGTGGATCGAAGTCAATACTCTCTTGCATAACATATGCTCGGTGCTTAAATGGCAAACAATAGCTAATTTTGCGATTAACCGCCCGCCGAAGTCTAGACAATGGTTCAAAACGCTCTGATGCACTGGCTTTTCGACACGAGAGATTAAAGTGATCAAGCTGAAACTGTCGTTGGTACACAGAGTCATAAGTAAAACCACTGATACTATCTAAAACTAGTTCAGCGCCACAAACTAGAGATAGTCGACGTGCTGCTGCGTAACAGAAAAGTTGATTTCCAAGCCCGCCAACGATTCGAGGAACGACTTTAAATTTTGGCATGACAGCACCACCAGGCATATAGTTTCAATTTAGTCTAGGGGCGAGCGGAAATGATAAGCAGAAAAAGTCAGCCCGGATTCCTAACTACCAATACCACAAAGGTTGCTTTTTAATATTCTTCTATTAGCTATAAACCATCTAAAGGAGAATACACAGAACATGTAAATAACCAACATAACAGTCATTAATCGAAAGTAACCAAAATTCTGGTACCATATCGACCTAAATCCATGCAACCCGTATACGATGTACCATGTCAGATAGAAGTAGTTATTAAATTCCAGACCGCGCCGCAATATCCATCCAAAAAAATATGAGATAACAAAGGACACAATAAAGCAGCCAATCAACCCAAAATTCCAGTACGCTTCCGCAACTTCAAAGATGCCACCTTGTGTCATCATGGTTCCATTTACTTCAGTTGCCCATTCAAGACCTAACGGCCTAGGGAAGCCCAAAAATGCAGGTGGAGATATCAAAAGATAATTGAAGTAGCTTTCACCAAACAACAGACCAGTATAACCTTCTCTTACTTGGACTATCGCGCTGTACAATCCTCCTAACATCATATTGCCAGTTTCAAAATACAACATTTTATGTCCATAAACACTGCTGATTAGCCTTCCTGTTTCATTCTCCAACATAATTTCTACAACTAGCCATGGATCTACACCCGTCCGTGCTATAGCGATAAAAGTAGAAATCAAATAGGCAGATGAAAGTATGGCAAGTAACACGAGGAAGTATTTCACGCCCGCGAAATACCGCTTAAAGACAAGCAACTCCAATATTTTCGAATTAAACACCAATAAAAATACAACAAATGCCTGTGGTAAAAAGTCAGCACGACTCCCAGCAAGCATGCCCGGTATCAGTGTCAGTATTGATATAACAAGATATCTAAAATTGATATTCGTCTTGCAGATGCTACTAAGCAACAATAAGGAAATGCCTGTGAAGTGAAATAGGTTAAAAACCCCGAACTCAATAGAAAAGCCTTCTTGGCCGTCAGCGTACGTTTTTCCTCCGCCGACAATTCCACCAGCTTTCCAGACATACAATAAAGAAAATAGAACTGCAACAATTAGACCCGCGCGCCTCATCCCTAATCTATACTTACTTGGCAACATGAACTCTGAACATTTTGTGCTGTCAAATCGAAGTAGCGCAGTATGCCAACCGATAAGAGACCCGCAAAGAGAAAACATGCCAGCGAGAACAAGTATTCGTGTGTTTTCAACATTTTGAAAATTTAAACCAAAAGGTGCAACGAATACCTCGCCAGGATACAAATACCACACAAGAGCGGTACCAAATATCAACAGCCAAACTAAAAAATAGCGAAACAAATAGAGAATATTTACACCCGTGCTGAACAGACAGATGTAACCATGGAGCCCCAGCAAAAGCGTAATCGATAGAAAATATGGAAACGACGCCCAAACGGTTGCAGAAAGATAAACCGCAAATGAAAGGAAAAGTATGTAGAGTGATAACACTATAGCTACCCTAGAGCTTGAAGCACTAGGTGTGGCAAACAACAGTGGTATCGACTGATTTAAATACATAAGAGATTTTTCTAGTTTAGCCGTAGTGATATATGAATAATTGTGGCTCAATCAATTCGAAATAGAAAATTATGACAATTTAGCACCTGCCCCCCGGATACAACTCTCTTAACTATCTCTGGCGTAATTTCTATAGAATCCTCATTTGCCGTAAAGGCTCTGTATCCTTGCGAAAAGAAAATCTCAAAGGTTTCACCAAAATACGGATTGATAGTCTGCCCTCTGGGCTGGTGTTCGGCAGCTGATATTTCCATTATCCAAATTGTATTTGCTCCATTCTTTAATATATTTTTCGCGCCTTGCAACATCAAATACTCCGCACCCTCAATATCAACAAGTATCAATGCTTTCTTTCCGGCAACTGCATCTCCAAGCACGCGATCCAAGCTTAACACTGGAACTTGGGTAACATAGCTTTCTGGAATATTAGCCCATCCCTTAACAAGAGATGCCCCTGTTCCCCCTCCCCACATATTCAAAATATTTGTCCCCGAGCCTAGAGCTATCGGAAATATTTCTGCCTGATCGGCCCAATTGTTGTTTTGAATATTCTTCAGCAAGTAATGTAAGTTGCGCGCATTAGGTTCCACTGCAATTACAGACCTACCCATACTTAACGCATGACAGCAGTAGTAGCCCACATTAGCTCCAATATTCACAAGCACATCTACATCAGCAACTAGCCTTCGCATTAGCTTAGTCTCTTCAGGCTCAAATATTCCCTCTGCCATTCCATCATGTCCAGCAAATGTGAACCCCCAGGGTGTGTCACGAGGCGGATGCCGCTGGTCGAGGAAGTCACGGGAATTGCGATAGAAACGTGCCAAGACAGGAATGCGTTCAACAACCGCTTTAATTAATCTCTTAACCACATTAATACCTTGTTTATATAAACACTAATATATTGAAGTCTGCTTGAATGTAGAGCTAAATTAGCTTCGCATTTTTAGTATGTAACTTTTAAATTCCAAAGTCTTTTTGAAGACATTTAATATTTTTTTGCATAAGAAATGCGGTCATCAAATAGAGAATCGATGCACCAAAGAAGCCGAAGTTACTGCGCAAAAGTACCCACTCTGCCCTAAGATATTCTTTAGCACTTATTTTTTTTCCATTAAGTGAATATGGAATTCGAACCCCATCTGTACCTGCTGTGTATAAATTCAATGGAATGACAAAAATCGATGAATTCAATTCATACCAATGAGTTAGATACACATCCATAAAATCAGATTCACTTAAAGGAATTTTTCTTAGCAACGAGGTTCGATGAAGACCGTAAATCAGGCTCGGGCAACTATTGATTAGTCTGAAAATATACTTTTGATATTTTTTCAACACTGGCGGAGCATATCCAACAAAAGAGTTTACCTTCACCCCGGTATTCAAATCTGAAGTATCCATATTCGAGAAAACCAGTCCTACATTATCATATAGAGCAAATACTTCCATCATCCGTTCTATTGCGATTGGGTGACGCCTATCATCATGCGCAGCCCACATAAAGTACATTCCTATCGCCTCATTCAAAACGCATTTAAAATTTGCGTCTGGTCCAAAATTTTTTATCTGCCTCAAGTATCGTATACGCTGATCTCGTTCCGCATACTCCCTGCATATCGCTTCTGTTCTATCAGTTGACGCATTATCAGAAATAATCAATTCGAAATCAGTAAAGGTTTGTGTCAACAATGAATCCAATGCCTCGCGAATGAATTTTTCGCCGTTGTAAACCGGCATACCTATAGAAACCTTTGGCACTAGGCTCTCAACGGCAACAAGAGACCTTTGCTTATCAGTCATGAGGCAGATACCTATAATTAGATGGATTGAAAACGTAGTTTGGTCTGCATCAGCAAAGCTGTACGCACACGGGGTGCGGATACGGCAGCCGCCACTAGAGTAATCGCACTAGCGAGAAATAGCCAAATTAGCTGTGAGAGAGTAGATTCAGCGTCGGGCATCGCCCATGCGCTGACGTATGCGACGGTTAGGGCCGCAACCAATGGCCATAACAAGTCTTGCACGTACCAACGCCATTTTTCCTGAGTCAAAATTCTACGATACATGAATTGTGTACTAATTAAGACATAACCAGCATTCAAGCTAATCCAGACCCATGCAGCACCTTCTGCGCCGTAGCGAGGAGTAGCCCATAGTATCGCAGGCACGATTACCGCAACAGAAACTGCATTAGTGCACGTAGCCAACTTTGTCCAACCGTGAGCGAGTTGGGTTTGATATGGAATCCAATTTAGACAGTTAAGCAAATTCCCGAAGGCTAGCAAGCTAAGCAACTTCGCGCTGCGCTGGGCAAGCGCGACATCTTGTGTCCAAAGCCGCAGGACCATCTCAGAATATACAATTAATATAATCGCGGCGCTCCCCATCAATACCGAAACCAATTGCGCGCCTTGGTGAAATGTGTCGATCAATGCACTCTCTTGCTGACTGGCGTGCAGCTCGCTAAGACGCGGCGACCACGCTTGTGTAATCGGGCCAGTCAGTATATATAGCGCACCTGCTACTATCGTGGCTAACGTGTAATACCCGTACTCGCTCAAGGTTAAAATTTTAGACAATATAATTTTATCGACTTGCGTGAGTAACAAAGCCAAGAAAGTAATACCCATTACTCCTCCAGCGAAACGTCCGATGCCACGAAGAGCTGACATCGAGAAGCGACCGGGGCGATCCGTTTCGGGTAGGTAGCGGTATGTGGCCCAAACAAATATGCCAAGGGATAGCAGTGAAACTATACCTTGCCAGATAAAAAAAGCTTCTATAGTAGGGGAGACCCAAATCAAAATGCCTGCCGCACCGAATCCGCGTGTGGTAGCTAGAATGCTGTTGATGATGTTGTACTGCACCTGTCGCTGTAGACCTACAACACAGCTACTGTAAACGCCCTCAACAAACCGCATCGCAGTGACAGCCCCCATCATGGCGAAAGCTCGAGCAACTATATTTACGGGTAGTTCTTCAGAGCGCAGCCAATCGCTTGCCAACCAGCCGGACGCAGCCCATATCCCCAGTCCTATCGACACTGAGATGCCAATGGCAATAATCTCGATACTACGCAGTAAATCACGAATACTATTGGCACTGTGCACGCCTCCTGTAAATCGCGCCATTTCGCGGTTTAGCGTGGGTTTCATACCCATGTCTAGCAAGACTAACCAAGCTTGTAGCACTGCGAACAAGCCGATCAAACCATAGGCTTCTATTCCTAGAAACCTGATATACAAAGGAATGAAAGCTAAGCTCATTAGGGCGACCCAAGCTTGGCCAATGTAGTTAGCTATAAGATTCCGTTTGAGGTCCGTCTGCTTACTACCCGACACGCTTCAAGTACCCGTCAGGTGCAACGGTTATGAGAAGTTTGTGCTGAATACACTTATCGATTTCAAACTCTGGGTGGCTCTGGAGATACTTCCAGACGGCAGTCTTGGGATTGTCACCCGGCCCCCAAGGACGATCAATTGAGAGCTCAGCAGGCATTTCCTCGATAATCGTGTCAAAAACAACACAGTAACTTCCAGTTGTAACCAAAGGAGCGTAAGCCTCTAGCTCGGCGAGAACATGACCATGCGTATGGTTAGAGTCTAAACTAACAAGAATGCGCTTATAGTTTTTCGCGATATTCTTTACCTGAGATACAGTATCAGGAGCAGTACTAGAGCCCTGAATCATTTGAATCCAGTTGCTCATAGGATGCTGTTCTATTGCAAGACGGTTATGATCTCGAATATCGATGTCGAGACCAATTACCTTTCTCTTGGTTTGTTTGGGATCGCAAGAAACACCTGCCTCAACCGCGTCACACATATCCAGCATCGCCATAAGCGAGGCGTAATAGATGAGCGAACCGCCATGTGCAATACCCGATTCGATAATTAGGTCCGGCTTGACCCGCCATATAAGCTCTTGCATCGCCCATGCATCATTTGGAAACTGAATTGCGGGGCGATCCATCCACCTGAAGTTGTAGGACCATTTATGGCGAGCGACTTCTTGAGTCCAGTTGCGCGAGAGAGCCTGAAGCTCATAATCAGCCCCCAGGCCTTTGATGTTTTCTTCTACTTCTTGTGCAAATTGTTCAATAGCATTCATTGTGCTGGTCCTATGAAAATCGATGTATTGCATTACTAAAGACAGTTGGGTCGGCTACGCAAATGACCACTTCATTGACTGTTGCGATCAAGTACAAGATTAAAACAATAGCGCGCATCAGGACTATCTGTACCTTCTGCGCCAATTTTCCACTGAGTTTCATTATCCTTGACTACACTGATCAAAGGATGACGTGACCAGCCATTAAAGCCAATCTGTTTATTCATCATAATTGAGGCAACATTATCCGCCATCACATAGGCGTGTATGCGCTGCACGCCAGTCTCACGGAAGAGCCATTCAACTAGTGCCATGCCGGCAAACACCATAAGCTTGGGGTGTCCCAGACGATCGCCTCGCATTGCGTTATCGAGCAACACATCATCCTTCGCAAGGTCTTTGAATCCGAAGTGCCCTACAACTTGATCATTCACATATATCATCAGAAGCATTTGTCCAGGAGTCTTAAACAAGACATTCTTCATCCAATTTCGCGTGCGCTCCGGTGTTGCCAAAAAATGAGTGAGGAAATTACCCATGTTTTGGTTGCGCCAATCCGTAAGCTTTTGAATGAGCTCAGGTTGATCCAAGTGATCTGTGGTTAGTGGTCTCATGAATCCCACTTCCAGCCCTTTCTCATCATTGATGCCTAGCGTTAGATGCTCGCTTCCAGCAATTATTCTATCGATAAGTAGTTGAATAGAGTTCTTCAT
The DNA here is from genome assembly GCA_030654835.1 of Gammaproteobacteria bacterium. Lineage (GTDB taxonomy): Bacteria > Pseudomonadota > Gammaproteobacteria > Pseudomonadales > Pseudohongiellaceae > UBA5078. The sequence continues at coordinate 29,115 of JAURWS010000038.1, forward strand.
TTGTATAATAAGAGTGGTCACGCATTTTGAGTTATAAGTGTTTTAAGCCCTACTGGATTATCAAGCATAGGGAAATGCCCGGATTGGTTAAGTTCGGCCACTTCAACAGAGTGACTTTCTAAAAATGACAGACCCGATTCGCTCAACCTACTACGCGCACCTGTTATATAAATAATTGGGAAGCAAACTGAATTTAGTGCGTCGGATATGACCTGCGACCGCACTCTCTGCACCAAATTGTAAGCCATAATTCGTAACGCCTCACCGGCTACGGATTTGAAACCGTTGCTCCATAAAATAATGTCTTGCTCGTTATGTTTATGAACTAATTGTGACTTCAAAGTCATTTTGGCAACAGACCTGAAGCGTGAAAGCCAGCTGGCGAATTGAACCTCATCTAATAACGTTAATTCTGAAGTCCAAACTGCATCATCACGATGTACAATGCCTTCGATTAAAATTACCTTGTTAGGTTGCACACTGCTCGCAACGATTTCTGGCAAGAGGGCGGCGGAGAATGAGTGAAGCACAAGTGTCGTATCTTCCCATTGATCGCGCCTCACTCGGTCAGAAATTGAATTCCAAATACCTTGCCAGTCGTAAACTGTCAGAGTTGAACACCCGTGACCAGGCAGATCGATCGCAACTACTTCATCGTTTAATAGTGGTGCTAATCTGCTCCATATCACGGAAGAAAGACCCAGCCCATGTACGAGGACATATCTCATTGTGTTGCTTGTTTTAATTACGATAAATCTTGCGGTTGAATAATTGAGCCAGCATCAATGTGCCTTTTGACTGTGCGACCTATGTGGGTTTTGAACTTCGATGGTTGTATCCCTGTGGCAGGCCGTTTGAATTCAATGCAATCTTCGCTTAATGCTTCACCAGGCTTCAGATCGATTTTTGCCACCATGCTGCGACGCATTTTTGGAATCTGCGCTTTCTCATCATCACCGAGTATACGACTGCATCCACCCAAGGCTTCATAAACGCGGTGGCAGGCCTTTACCATGGCTTGCATTTCTTCTGGTTCTGTTGCCATCTGGTTGTCCATGCCTATTCGCAAACAATCCAACGTAAAGTGTTTTTCGATTATGCATGCACCCAACGCAACGGATGCTGCGGGTATCTCTAAACCTTGACTGTGATCCGAATAGCCGATTGGGAAGCTAGGAAACTCGCTTCTTAATCCCACAATATTCTGTAGGCGAATAATTTCAGGCGATGCGGGGTAAACGGAAGTACAATGCAAAATAATCAATTGATCATTTCCAGTTGATTGAATCGTTTCAACTGCCTCAATGATTTCTTCAAATGTACCCATGCCTGTAGAAAGTACAAGAGGCACTCCCAACTGCCCGAGCTGCGTCAGGTAGGGCAAATTATTGAGCTCCATTGATGCGATCTTTACAAATGGGACATTGCACTCAGTAACAAGAAATTTTGCCTCTTCAATCGAGTATGGAGTTGAAGAAAAGTCAATCCCTTGCTCCTCAGAATAAAGTGACAACTCTTTAAGCTGCGCTCTATCCAAAGCAAATTTATTAACAATTCGTTTAGCAATCGTGTTCTCTTTATAATAGCTTTCACAGTATAAAGTTTCAGCACTCCAAGATTGGAATTTGACGCAGTCGCATCCCACCGCTCGCGCCTTATCTATCATGTCTCTCGCTATATCCATATTGCCAAAATGACTAGTGTTCAATTCAGCTACTATGTAGGGCTTTAGATAATCGCCCACGCGACGACCATTTCGAAAAGTGACAACTGACATAATGTCCCCTATTGATCTATGGGTTCAACGACCATTTCTTGCAAGAAAAGCTCGCGAGGAAGGAAAGGTTCTTGATCCTCTAACGGGCGACGTAAAAATCGTTTATCAATTGTGCTACGCGCGTGACTGATTTCAATGTAGCTTTGGTCTGGCTTGCCCATAATTTCGCAAAGTACAGCTTTTTCATTTGCAAACATTGTAAGTAGACCTGAATCAAGCTCATTCACACCATCAATTCGGAGATAATGTAAACCGAAACATTCGGCCACTTTTGCAAAATCGGGGCAACTTACACCATTATCCGGGTCGGTACCAATAGTTCTTTTGCGAAACAAATCTCGCTGTCGGCGCCTGATAATGGAGTATACGTTGTTATTAATTACGATGATCTTTATAGGCAACTTTTGGTAACGAATACTTTCCAACTCTTGTAAGTTCATCATGATTGACCCATCGCCAATTACTGCAAGTACAGTGTGAGGCGTTGCATGCTGGGCTCCAATCGCCGCTGGTAGAGCAAAGCCCATCGCTCCTTGAGACACGGGATGTATGCAGTTAATGCCTTCAGAAAAGCGGATATTCGACGGAAGAATTACTTCGACTAATCCAGAGTCCGTGACTAATGTAGACGGCCTCGGGAGGAGCACGCTTAGCCGATCGGCTAGTTGATAGAGGTCAACAAAATTTTCAGATTGAAACTCGGGTTCTACATTACCGAACAACTGCTTCCAACGTTTACACTTTTCGACCCAACTTGGGTCTGATAGCTTAGCTTTACGGAGATTTAGTTTTTCTAAAAAATAAGCGAGGTCACTTTCGATGAATTGATCGATCGAGACTGAGTTCTTGCTATGTTCAATAGGGTCTATATCTACTACTTTGACTATTGCTTCACGAGCAAACTTACAGAAATCAGGGCCTGTGGTAAGCGAGGTAAGCCTTGACCCAAGCACCAACACAAAGTCGGAGTTCTGTATAGCGAAATTCCCAGCACGAGAACATCCCATTGCACCGACTGAACCTATTGAAAGTAAAGCCGCTGATCCATAAGTGTCGGGTGCGGAGGCTGTGTAGGTAAGTGGCAATTGCCAGCGTTCAACAAAATCCTTTAGCTTATCCTCTGCACCTGCGGAGCGCACCCCACGACCTATCAGAACGACTGGTCGTTGAGCAGCCTGCAATGATCTGAAAATTTGATCGATTTCGTCATCACTCGCAGTAGCCATAATAGAATGGCGCGACAGATCTAGAGCAGGGATAGCTGCTGACTCTATCAGTGAACTTTGCAAATCCAGTGGAATATCAAGCCAAACTGGTCCTTTACGCCCAGATAGTGCCGCATGTAATGCAAGATCCATTGCCTCGACGATCTCTTCCGGCTTGGTAATCATTCGTGCGAACTTAGTAATCGGGGCAACCAGCGCTACTATGTCTGCTTCCTGCTGCCCGTATGTACGCAGCGGTAAACCCGTAAAGCGGCTGGTTTCACGCAAGATATTTTGGCCGGAGATAAAAATGCAAGGCACACCGTCTTGCCACGCGGATAGAACTCCTGTCAGGGTATTGGTTGCAGCACACCCTGTGGACACTAAGCATGCACCAATGCCTCCAGTCTGCTCGGCATAACTTACCGCAGCAAAAGCGCAGGATTGCTCGTGGTGCAATGAGACCGCATGTAGCGTCGAGTTCTTTGCAAGCGCATCACTCAGAAATAGCGCGCCACGTCCCGTGACTTGAAATACGTTCCTAACACCCACTTGGACGAGGCGCTGCATTATATAGTCAGCTACACGCATCATTTTATTAGACGCTCTTAGTTCTTGGTTTGAATTGATCCAATATTGCCGGCACAGCTACGACAAACTCTGCGCTACATGCAGACTCGCCGTCAACGAAGCTTATAGCAGAACCAATAGCAATTCCGCGCTTAAATGATTTCAAACTCGCCTCTATACGTAACACATCACCCGGAACTATTTTTCGCTTGTACCTAATATTGTCAATTGAAACAAAGTTAGTTTTCATTCCTGCATACTCTTCTTTACACAAGAAGGTCAGGATGAAAGTCTGCACTAGACTTTCAATAAGCACGAATCCCGGAACATTGGGCTCATCGTCAAAATGCCCAGGGAAAAACCACTCGTTATAAGTGAAACACTTGATTCCAGTGGCACGCTCGCCAGGGACTAAATCAACAATTTTATCGATCAATAATACTGGATACCGGTTACGCTGGTGCTTAATGATGGCCTTGATATCAAGTATCGTTTGGGTAGGTGCGTTGGTCATAATCTCAGCTCATGGAAATATTGTATTTAGCAAGAATACTTTGCCCGACCTCAAAACTGGAAAATTCAATAATATCGTCAATATCAAGCTCCACATTAAACCTCTCCTCCAAGGTTGCCATCAAAGCCATATGACCAACACTATCCCAAGCTTCGATATCTTGGTACTTCAAATCAGACAAATCACTGTCTTGAACCATGAAGGTCTCTTTAAATGCGTCTACGTATTTTTCTAGGTTGCTCATGATACCCTCATAAAAATTACTTGGTTTATTGCTCTGAAATAATCCGTGATAGCGTGCCAATAATGTCATAGCCGTCCCAAATTACCCCAATGTCAAGTGCCTTGCCTACTGGCACAACGCGATCTACTCCGTTTACTCCGGCTTCAATGATGCTGTCTATAATTGATTGGGGGCTAACTCCAAAACATGTCACCGTCTGAAAGCGATCGTCTACAATCGACTTCAATCCCTCAAGGTCGTTGTCTATCGCTTCAAAGAAGAATCCATGTTGCCCCCTGTAATTCTCAATCTTTTCGGGCAATGACTCTAGGCGAACTCTATAAATATAGTTTTGTTGCCTTGATATCGAAGTGCAACCTTTCAATCGTATCGCAACGCTACAAAGATGACTGTATTTGTCTACCGCGTGTATCGCAGGTGGCACAAACTTCGTAGAAAGTAGATGCTCCATAGCGGGCCAAAAACGCGACATAGCATTGTCTACATCCTCTCTACTTCCCTGCCAAATGACAAGATGAGGAGATGAGCATGCATTTTGATCCAGCAGAAAAACGTCATTATAAAACCCAGATACCAAATTATCGATTGCTTGTTCATCTGCTGCGTTGATAGCTTCGGCACCCAGAATACACAACGAGTACCGATCAGGAAAACATATGTCTATACACCGAGGGGAGGTAATCATAGAGCGCAAGTGATTGATTGTGACATCACCTCCCCAAAGAACCCGAGCATGACATAACCGGGACAATTCCGCCGTTATCTCATGCTCTCGTGGATATTTAATCACCCTCGTCATTGCCGCTATGCGAGTATGCTTAGGGTCCCTAAATAAATCAGAAATCTCCCCACAAATTATGGTCGCCTGAGGGTGATTTGACTCTGAGATACGGACAATATTGGCGTTACCAGCCAAAATGCCAAAAGCCAAGGAGAACGCAAAATTAACCGGAACGTTAGCTGGCGCGATGTGCAGCACGAGTCCACGACCAATTCGACGAGTTTGAGTATCAAAGCTACGAGACAGGCGAGTCAGGTTTGAGCGACGGCACCAGTAAGCAAAAGCAGCCACATCTGGATATAATCGGATACTTGGATTGGCAAATAAACGGATTGACAGAGCGCCCAAAAAACTGATTGCTTCGGAGGAGTAAGGGGTCAACGGCTGACTAACCATCTCCGGCAGCTGGCTACCAACAATAACTTCCACAGACAAATCAGGTACGCGTTTCATAGGTATCGCTGCAGCCACGCATCTCGGCTTTCTCCAGTCGGCCAATTACTCGGAAATACTTTCCTAATCTCTGGCACCGACAATCATCCACTCCAAGCAGCACCCCTAAATCTTCTGTAAGCAGCGCGTGTCCCGGGTAACTGCAGGGGAGCAAGGATAGTACTTCGATGATGCCTTCTTCGCCGACCTCAGCGATCCCAAAGTCAATTGGCCGACGAAAAATAACATCTGCATAGATCGGCGCGTGTAAATGCCCAAATTCACATTCAACAAACAAAGAGCCTGTTTGCTCAACCATGCCATAGTAATTGACGACTTTATTTACATTTGCAACGGACTTAAGTGCATGACGAAAAGCATCGTTATCAACAGATTGTTCTTGTAACTTTTTCCACCCCCCTCCATGGACAACAATCCCTTTATCTAAGGGTAAATGAATGCCTTTTTTTTGCAACGACAACACAAAATGCTGCCAAATCACGAAAGTAAAACCGAAAATGAAAACTGGACTCCCATGATGGCGCGCCAAGAATGCCTCTATTGCCGGCATATCAAGTGACATTGAGTCATCGAGCGCATAAGTAACATTTAACCCAAACATCGAAAACCCAAGTATCCCGGCACCACGCGCTGAAAAGGCTTGACGATTTTTCAAGATACTCGGCGAGTCAATAATTAGCATGGGCAGCCGTTTCTTGCCCAACACATCTGACATCAAGCGTGATAATACTTTGGTTTGTAGAGCTGCGGTCTTACGATCGAGATAGATTTTTGAAACTTGTTGTCCGCTTGTACCGGACGAAGTCATTATTTTGAAAACCTCATCTGATTCGATACTAAGCAGATCGAATTCTTTAAACAACCGCACTGGAATAAAAGGGATATCTTCAAGACAGTTAACTGATCCTGTATTCTCTACCAAAACATTCAATATTTTTTGATAACTCTCACATTGAACTGAATGCCATTTCGTTAATTCAACCAGTGCTTTTGTCAACTTATGTGATTTAACGTCAGCGCTGAAAGCATAAGGGTTGAATTCAAGCCAGTCAGAAAAATCAGGTGCATTCATGTTAACAATATTCCTAACTGTGACTGTAACTCACTATACTGAATCTTGCCTGAGTCACTGCGAGGAAATTCCGTAACGCCGTAGACTGATACAGCTGACTGCGCGATGTGTAGACTCCCAACCACCAACTTCTTTACCAACTTCGCTTTTTCTGCATCGATGTTTAGAGCGTAGACTTCAAGATAATTATCTTGACCAGCACATGCCGCGACATAACCAGACTCAAATAGAAGTCCATCTATATCAGAGAGGCTTACACGATTACCATAAAGCTTGATAAATCGTTTACGCCGACCAACGATAAAATAATAGCCATCGCCGTCGCGCCGCGCTATGTCACCCGTCCGCAACACTCCGTGCCTTTCATCTGATTTTTCCAAGTCTTCATAACTATCAGCATAACCCATTGACACATTTGGCCCTTGATACACTAATTCTCCAGGAGAATCAGCGCAGTCGAAGATCTGCCCAGACTTATCTTCAAGCCAAAATTTCCCACCAGGTATAGCGATTCCGATACTACCTGCTTTGAAAGTAGCCTCACTGCTAGGCAAATAGGACATCCTCGCAGTTGCCTCAGTTTGCCCGTACATAGAAAAAAAACGCCTCCCACTGCTCTCACAATAACTGGCATACTCCATAGTTAACTTAGTATCCATACCTCCACCCGCTTGGGTCAATGTTCGTAGACTTGGGAGATTCATGCTTGTGAAACGTAATTTTTTTAACATCTCATAGTGGTAGGGAACCCCACCCATACTAGTCGCTTGTATGTCATGGAAAAAATTCCAAAAATCCCTATCAAAAAAAGTTTTATTTGTTATAGCTAGTGTTGCACCAACGAAAATATGGCTGTGAATAATTGACAACCCGTAGCTATAACTGGGTGGCAAAGTTGTGATAGGAACTTCGTTTGATGTTAACTCGAGAAATTTGGCAATCGATTCAGCATTAGAGTACAGGTTCCGATGGGAAAGTCTCACATACTTTGGGTTGCCAGTGCTTCCAGAAGTAGCTAACAATAAAGCTAAAGAGTCGTGACAACGTCTCTCAGGATTATGAAGATTTAACAAACAGTATCCATCTTGAGACAGCATGCAGTCAGCTCTCTCAAACTCCTTTCTTCTAGCCTCTGGTAACCAAATAAAATGTGGTCTGTATGAACTCGCAAGATGATGTAATTTTTCTGTTGAAATAGTTACGGCAACCATCATCGGTACAGCGTTTGCGACCAGCAGAGCGAAATATCCAGAAAGAGCACTAATTTCATTTTCGACTATACAAAATACCAACTGTCTATTAGTCGCAGTAAAAGGAGGCTTGATTGCTTTTTGATAGACGTCCAAATAAGTCAGCAATTCTCCCTTCGCATTCACGCACAAATTTTTGGCTTTATGCTTAACGAAGTAGTTTGCAATACTAGTGGAGTCGTCCTTCATGCTTTTTTGATTCTCAATCTAAGTCCCCGCCAACACAGCCAATCGCCAAAACACTTTACCTATAGAGTTTTTTGATTACACCCGTAACGCGTTCTATATCTTCATCACTTATTTCATGATAGCTGGGCAAATTAATTGATCTCTTAGGAATTGACCAAGCGTTGACATTTGACTCGACTGAAGAAAACATGTCTAGATCAGATAGCGGCCAAAAGAAGACTCTTGCATCTATGTTATCTGCTGAAAATGCCATCTGAAGTTTTTCTCTACTTATGTTTGCATCCAAATCAAAAACCACAGTTGGCATCCAAGCGCCATTAACTATTCCCTCAGACTCTGGGTTCATACTGACAGATGATATTTGCGTCAATTGTTTTCGATATTTAGCAAAAACTTCACGCTTCCTGCTTACAAGCTCATCAATGCGCTCCATCTGAGCACAACCAATAGCTGCCTGAATATTTGACATTTTGTATTTGAATCCCACCATATCTGGCCAAAACTGTTTTGTTTGTCCTCGGGAACGACCATGATTACTCAACGTCAAGACATTTTCGTAGAGTTCCGCGTCGTTAGTGACAAAGATACCACCTTCGCCGGTGGTTAAAGTTTTTGTGCCATGAAATGAGAATGTACCAAACTTTCCCATGGAGCCAGCGCGCTTGCCGTGATATACGGAGCCTATGGCTTCAGCAGCGTCCTCAATTACTGGAATGCCATACTTTTGGCCAATAACAAGCAGGCGATCCATCTCGCACAGATTTCCGTAAAGATGGACGGCCACGATTGCCTTGGTCTTGGGCGTGATCGCAGCCTCAACCTGTATTGGGTCCAAACACCAAGAATCCTCAAGGATATCGACGAAGATTGGTTTGGCGCCTAAGTGTACGATTGGTGAAGCGGTCGCAATCCAGTTGGTATCTGCCATGATGACTTCGTCACCGGGGCCTATACCTAAAGCAGCCATGCCCATATGAAGCGCACCGGTGCAGCTGGAGGTAGCAATAGCATATTTCACCCCAAGGTGTTGCTTGAAGGCGGCTTCGAAACGATTTATATAGTCGTAACACCTATCACCCCAACCATTTTTTGCAGCATCAGTGGCGTAGCTGACTTCAAGGTCGGTTATAGATGGTTTTGTGTAGTAAATACGGTTGCTCATAAGTTGATACTTTAAAGTCAGTTTCAAAGCAATTTGCGCTTATTTGAGAATCGCCATACTCGGAACGGCTGTTACAAACTGAGTTCCCTGTTTTTCCAAAACTTCATTCTGCTGTTTAACCTCACCGGCGATATTCCACGGCAAGATAAGCACAAAATCCGGAGCGTATGTTGCTAATGAATCCGGCGGCAAAATTGGAATATGACTGCCCGGCATATATTTACCTTGTTTGGCTGACGCCGCATCGCACACAAATGGTAGCAAATCAGGTTTAACACCGGCGTAATTCAATAAAGTGTTGCCCTTAGCTGCTGCACCGTAAGCGGCAACTTTTTTGCCAGAGCGCTTTTGCTCGATTAGAAAGCTTAGCAAATCATCCTTAACCTTATCGGCTCTCGCTTGAAAGCTTTGATAGATGCTCAATTTTTGCAGTCCACGCTGATTTTCTTCAGCCAGCAATGCTGCCACCGCTGGCGTGCTGATACGGCTATCCTCAGCATGACAACCATAAATTCGTAAGCTCCCCCCGTGCGTAATCAACTGCTCCACATCCCAAACTCGCAAGCCTGCAGCTTTGAAAATGATATTTACGGTGTAAAGCGAGAGGTAGGAAAAGTGCTCGTGGTAAACGGTGTCAAACTGAGTTTGCTCGATCATTCGCATAAGGTGAGGGAATTCAAGTGTGATCGTGCCACATGGCTTTAATGCAGCTTTAAGGCCCCTGGAAAAGTCATTGATGTCGGGAACATGAGCAAAGACATTGTTGCCGATAATCAGGTCAGCCTGCCGTTGAGCCGCAGCCAGATGCTTCCCCAGAGTCTCGCCAAAGAATTCGCGTAGCACCGGTATACCTAGCTTTTCTGCAGCAGCGGCAGTGCTGGCGGTGGGCTCAATACCCAAGCAAGGGATACCCGCCGCAACGAAGTTTTTCAATAGGTAGCCGTCATTGGATGCTACTTCAACTACATGGCTGCGGGCGCTAAGTTGTAGTCGCAAAATCATGGCCTCGACAAAACTTGCTGCATGCGCCAGCCAGCCGCTTGAGGTGCTGGAAAAGTAAGCATAGTCAGGACTGAAAAGTTCGTCAGCCTCTGCGTAATCTTCTGTCTGCGCAAGCCAACAGTGTGTGCAGATTTTGACTTTCAGTGGATAGTACTTTTCCGGCTTGCTCAGGTCCGCCTGGTTCAAGTATGCATTAGACGGCGGCGCAAATCCGAGATCAAGAAAAGTGTACTGCAATGGTTCTGAGCAATGACGACAGTTCAAACTTCTACTCCATTAAAGGTCGTAGTTACATGAGGATGCAGGGCATCTCTGGCTGAAAGTTCGGTAATATTCAGTGGCCACTGAATTACAAGACGCGGGTCTTGGGCATTTAACCCGGCTTCCGCACCCGGGCTATGAGCAGAGCTATGGCAATACAACAGCGTCACATTATTGCTCAGCGTTTGGAAGCCGTGAGCGAAGCCCTCGGGTATGAATAACGCGCGGTGGTTGTCGGCAGTAAGCAACTCGGCGTGCCACTTCAAAAAAGTAGGTGAACCTCTGCGCAGGTCGACGGCAACGTCCCAAATTTCGCCTTGAATGCAGGTTACTAACTTCATTTCGGCATGGGGAGAATGCTGGTAATGCAAGCCACGTACGGTACCGCGCAGGGCCGTGAAAGTGTGGTTGATCTGGGCAATCGGTTTGTACCAACCGGCAGCAGAGAGTTCTTGTGCACAAAAAATTCGCGAAAAAAAACCACGACTATCACCCAATTGTTGCCGCTCAACGAGTTTCAGACCAGCTAATGGCAGGTCGGTGATGGTAAACCGGCTCATTGCAGTGTCTCATAAACAGTGATTTCGGCTTCACATAATCTGCGAGCATCTGCGCCATGCTGCTGATCTCGATACCAAGTCATAGTACGCATGATGGTCTCTGCCAAATTCCATTTAGACCCAAAGCTAAGTATCTCACGTACTTTTGCCGTTTCCAGTGACAGCAAACCCGCTTCATGAGGACCAGTGTTTACCTCACCAAAAGCGATCTGTCCCTGACCAAAGGCGGTCCGGGCCAGTTCAATCACTTCGCGCACGGTAGCGGCTTCGTTAGAGGGCGGGCCGAAGTTGTAGGCACCCGCCAACTCGGGTTGATTCCATAGTTTTTCAGCGAGATTGAGATAACCAAACAACGGTTCCAGTACATGCTGCCATGGCCTGATGGCTTGCGGTCGGCGGATTTCAAGCGTAGAAGCAGTTTGCCAGGCACGTACAGCATCGGGAATCAAACGATCTTCTGACCAATCGCCGCCACCAATGACATTGCCGGCACGAGCGCTAGCTATCGCGATTCCTTGTTGCTTGAGGAATGCATCGCGATAACTTGCAATAACAATTTCACTGGCTGCTTTGCTGGCACTATACGGGTCATAACCACCCAATGCATCGGTTTCCCGATATGGGTAGCCCCATTCGTTATTGGAATAAACTTTGTCTGTAGTCACCATTACTGCGACTCTGGTGTTATCCATTCCACGTAATGCATCTAACACATGGGCAGTGCCCATAACGTTGGTGGCATAAGTGGTTATTGGGTCTCGATAGCTGGCGCGTACCAATGGCTGTGCGGCCAAATGAAAGACGATGTCTGGATGTGATTGGCGAATAATTTTAACGAGCGCTGCATCGTTACGAACATCACAGAAGTGGCTATCCATGCTTTTCGCGAGATCGGCCAGTTCAAACAAACTGGGGTTAGTCGCAGGTGCTAAGGATATACCAGTAACTTGTGCACCGAGCCGCTGCAGCCATAGGGTAAGCCAGCTTCCTTTAAACCCTGTATGGCCTGTAAGAAGAACGCGTTTACCACGCCAGAAGTCCTTCGTTTCGGTCACTGCCAAATCTTCCACGGTGCTTCGCCGCCGATCCAGAGTTCTTCAAGGTAGTTTTTATCGCGCAAGGTATCCATTGGCTGCCAAAATCCCTGATGCTCAAATGCCATCATTTGCTGCATTCTGGCTAGCTGGGTGAGTGGCTCCCCCTCCCAACTCGTTTGATCCCCTTCGATAAGCGATAGGCATTCAGGGGATAAGACGAAAAATCCACCATTGATGAGTCCACCATCACCGCGCGGCTTCTCAACAAAATTTGTTACCTGGTTGCCAATCCTTTCCAATGCACCATAACGTCCGGGAGGCTGAACTGCGGTGACTGTGGCGAGTTTCCCATGTCCCTGATGGAATTTAATCGCTGCACTGATATCTACATCACTCACGCCATCGCCATAGGTGAAACAAAAGGCTTCTTCTTTTTCAATGTAGCGAGCTACACGTTTTAATCGGCCACCAGTTAATGTCGCGTCTCCAGTGTCAACTAGTGTTACCTTCCAAGGTTCTGCTTTTTGATTGTGGACTTCCATTCGATTATCCGCCATATCAATGGTGACATCGGACATATGAAGAAAGTAATTGGCGAAATATTCCTTGATGACATAACCTTTATAGCCACAGCAAACGACAAACTCGTTAACCCCGTGAGCAGAATACATTTTCATGATGTGCCATAAAATAGGCTTGCCGCCGATCTCAATCATGGGTTTAGGTTTAAGGTGCGTTTCTTCAGATATGCGCGTACCAAGTCCACCTGCAAGGATCACCGCTTTCATAACTGGACCTCGCAGTAACCACCGTATACGGCAACAAAGCATCTGACAAACTTATTCATATAATCATTCCTGACTTACTGACACGCTGTAACCGTTGGACCGCAAAAGTGCCTGTTTTCTTGATTCAGCCAAATCAGTAGCTGTCATCTCTGAAATCATTTGATCCAACGTGATCTCTGGCACCCAACCAAGTTTCTCTTTGGCCTTGCTGGGGTCTCCTAGCAAAGATTCGACCTCCGTTGGCCTAAAGTAGCGCGGATCAATTCTAATGATAGGGTGATCATTCCAGCACCCAATTTCATTGAGACCAACACCTTTCCACTCAATTTCCATACCAAGGACACTAGCAGCTTTTTCTATAAACTGCCGTACGCTATATTGCACGCCGGTGGCAATAACAAAATCTTCCGCACGCTCTTGCTGCAACATCATCCATTGCATCCGTACATAATCTTTTGCGTGCCCCCAATCGCGCATGGCGTCGATGTTCCCCATGTAGAGGCAGTCTTCCAGACCTTGGCTGATATTCGCCAAGCCACGCGTAATTTTACGTGTAACAAACGTTTCACCTCTGCGCGGACTTTCGTGATTAAACAGGATGCCGTTGCACGCATATATACCGTAGGCTTCGCGATAATTCACAGTAATCCAGTAAGCATACAATTTGGCTACGGCATAAGGACTACGCGGATAAAATGGCGTGGTTTCGCGCTGAGGTGTCTCTTGCACTAAACCATATAGTTCAGATGTAGAAGCTTGGTAGAACCGAGTTTTCTTCTGCAGACCTAGAATACGAATCGCTTCCAGAATACGCAAAGTACCCATGCCGTCTACATCAGCGGTGTACTCGGGACTCTCAAAACTCACCGCCACATGGCTTTGCGCAGCCAGATTGTAAATCTCATCAGGTTGGGTTTCTTGCACAATACGCACGAGGTTGCTGGTGTCCGACAGGTCGCCGTAATGGAGCTTGAAATTGGCATTGCCTACATGTGGATCCTGATAGATATGATCCACTCGCTGGGTATTGAACGAGCTGGCTCGGCGCTTTATACCATGCACAATATAATTTTTTTCCAGCAGAAACTCCGCCAGATAACTCCCATCTTGGCCCGTGATGCCTGTAATAAGTGCAGTTTTTTGTGTCATAGATTGTTGGTAGTTTGAAAGGAAGTTAGGAAATCTTGGTAGGCTTGTGCCAAACCCTTGGCCAGAGGAACTTTGGCTTGCCAGCCCAGAGCATTCAGCCGCGCGCTATCCATGAGTTTACGCGGCGCTCCATCCGGCTTACTGGTGTCGAATTGAATTCGACCCTCATAGCCAACTGCCTTACTCACTAATTCTGTCAAGGCTGCAATGCTCAAGTCGTCACCACAGCCTACGTTGATGTGACTGAGCATGGATTGAGTGTGTTGCGCGTAAGTGTCTTTTAGTAGTTGCATAACATGCACACTGGCAGCAGCCATATCGTCTACATAAAGAAACTCACGCCGTGGTTCACCGCTGCCCCATATTGTAACCGAGGGGGCACAGCTCATTTTCGCTTCATGAAATCGTCGGATTAACGCCGGTATAACGTGAGAATTTTCTGGATGATAATTGTCGCCGGGGCCATACAAATTGGTAGGCATGACGCTGCGATAATCCACGCCATGACTTTGACCATATTGGCGATTGTAACTCTCGCACAACTTGATACCCGCAATCTTGGCGATGGCATAAGGCTCGTTGGTTGGCTCCAGAAGCCCGGTAAGCAATGCACCCTCTTGCATGGGCTGCTCTGCCAGTCGGGGATAGATGCAGCTTGAGCCCAGGAACAATAATTTTTTTACTCCGTTACTGAAGGCGGCATGAATGACGTTTGCTTCGATCATCAGGTTTTGATAGATAAATTCAGCGGGGTAGTTATTGTTTGCGTAAATCCCCCCCACTTTCGCGGCTGCAAGATACACCTGATCAGGCTTTTCAGTTTGAAAGAAATCCATCACTTGCGCTTGATTCGTAAGATCAAGCTCGACATGATTGCGAGTGATTAATTTCATCTGTCCTTGCGACTCTAGCGCTCGCACAATAGCCGAGCCCACCATGCCGCGATGGCCTGCTACATATATTTTGGGTTGTGTTAGAACCACGCTCACTGTTTCTGTTGCCGCGAATTTTCTAGCATCGGTTTTAGCTTACGTCGTAAATAGACGATCGCCAGAGCGAACAGACCACCAACCATCGTGCCAACGATGGCTATATTTGATCGACGTGGTTCCACTTTGACGTCAGGGATAGTTGCTGGATCGATGACACGAAAAACGTATTCGTCGCGAACATCAGCCAACATGGTGATGCGAGTCTGTGACTCAATCAGTTGATAGAACACTCGTTGCATATCCACTAACTGCGTTTGCTCCAGTTGACCCCGTAAATAAGCAATCGCGCGGTTTGCTTCATCGACATCTTGAGTTCTGATATCAGCGTTGATGGCAGCCACCAGCTTATTGACCCACTCTGCCGCTTCAATCGGGTTATGCCAGTTAATGGCAATTGTCACGATCCCTGTGGTGCGATCTGGCCCACCGATGGACAAGATGTTGGTAAAGGCCCGATAGGCGTTTTGCTGAGAGGGCGGGCCACCTGCTGAAAGCCATATTCCGCTTGAAGCATCATAGGCCTCTTCATTAATGACGCCTACACCTGTGCTCTTGTCCCAACTGCCGGCAAATAACGGAACAAGCAGATTATTACTCTGAATAAAGCGACCGATAAATTGACGCGACTTCAAGGTGGCAATGGCAGTGCTTATATTGTCTCCTCCACTGCCACCTACGTTGACTCCCAATAACGCTGCTGCGCCACCAAACTGAGCACTCAGGCCGCCCATGCTCTGGTCGTTGTCAGCAGGTGCTAAAACCGCCTCGGCTCTGTATATATCTGGCTGCATCAACGCATAAATCACTGAACCGATAGCGAACAACGCAGTTACACCAATGATCAGCCACTTCTCCGCCCACAAAATCCAGAACAATTCGCGCAGATCAATTTCATCTTCCACGTAGTCGGCATAAGGCTGTGGTTGTGGCGCGTCTTGTTGGTTCAGCTGATTATTTTCCATCACTGCCCCACGCTATCAATCGCCAACAACGTCGTCGAAATATTGAACAGGATCTGCGTGATATTGCGCCACACACTCAGATAGTTGGTCCGCCTCGCATCAAACGGCACAATAATGCTGTCGCCCGGCTCCAGCCGCGACGCCTGCTGGAAGAACCAGCGGCTGTCGCCATAGGAGATCACCTCACCGTTGGCCTTGATGATAAAAACATTGTTCCCGTCCGCGTTCGAGGTGTATCCGCCGCTGCGGCCAATGTAGTCAGATACGCTGTAGCCTCGGTGGAACAGGTGGCTGGTGGGACGGTTTACTTCGCCAATGACGCTGACTTCCTGCTGCGTGCGCGGAACCAGCAGGCGGTCGCCACTACGCAGGATCACGTCGTAGCTCTCGTTGTTACGATTGCCGCTATCCAGTGCCGCTGGCAGATCGATTGCCAGGCGACCTGTGGCCTCAGCCTGCTCCACCAGGGCGAGCATTTGACCAATGTCACCGGTGGCTGCCGCAGCGTCTTCTGTGCTTTGAAAGCTTTGGGTTACCATGTCGCGCTGCAGGCGCTGGCGGAATTCATCGAGCATACGCTGCTCATTAACACGCAGCTCCTCACGCAGGAAGATGGCAGCCCGTGGCTCTGCGTATTCGGTCAGGCCACCGGCGCGCTGAATCAGTGAAGTGAGAGTTTCTTCTTTGGTGATGCTGTAGGTACCGGGGGATTTGACCTCGCCGCCAATGGTAACGGTTTCAAACTCGGTCCAGTTCGGCATCTGGCGAATGGTGAGCTGGTCAAAGGGATTGAGCTCCAAGTCCAGCCCATCGCTACCGCGTGTCTGCAGATTCACACCCACGTGACCGATGATACGACCCACGTCTGGTTCGGCGTCGTAGCGAGTGACTTCGGCAGTGGTGATGTCAGCGCTTTCAGTAAAGCCACCAGCCGTTTCGATCAGGTCGCTCACCGTCATGCCGATCTGCAGAGGATAGTTGCCTGGAAAGCGCACATTACCGCCAACATTGACGATACTTGTAGGTTGATTGCTGTTGGCTTGAGCACGGAGTTTGTCCAGTGTCTCGGCAAGCAGAGCATTGCGAGATTGGTTGATGTTGAAGACCATGACCTTGTCGAGTTCCTGCAAGACAATGCGCTCTTGAGTCAGCAGGGACTGATCATTCAGTGCAGAGGCCTGCACGGCAATGGTGCCCCTTCTATCGATCTGGCGTTCCAGCAGCAGGTAGTCCAGATCAGTGTTGATGCCCAAGCCACCGGCAAAGCGAATGGCGTCATCCATGCTCATGTCGCGCACCAGCGGATATTCGCCGGGAAAACGCACGTTGCCGCTGACAGTGACAATGAGCGGCGGATTTTCAAATGTGGCTTGTTCGCGCAGGCGCTCGAGCAGGCTGGCCACTTGATCCTGACGCGACTGGCTGGCGCCAAAGGTGAGCAGCTGGTCGCGCGGTTGCAGGTTCAGGTCCTGGGCGCCGCCCGGATTGCTGATGGCGCCGCCCAGATTGACGTACAACAATTCGATTCGACGTGTGGGCGGAATCTCGCGGGCGATCAGGGCATATTCCAGATCCGGGTTGGGCAGCATTTCTTCCACGGAGCCGAGCACGTCGCTGACACGCAGGCCGGATGCCCACTGAAAACTGCCGGGGCGGTGCACATGGCCCTCTAGCATGACCACGTTTTCCAGTTGATCCAGCACCGAATAAACCTGAATGACATCGCCGTCGTTCAGCACGGGATCGGGAGCGCTACCGGGGCGCAGATCGACGTTGACGATAATGCGTTCGCCGTTCTCGTTGATGCGTTCGATGCGTGAGGCCTGCGGGAAGGCAGTTGGGTTGAGGCCACCGGAGAGGCCGAGGATTTGCGCGGGGCTGGTTTCGTCCCTTAGCTCGTAAATGGCCGGGCGGCGCACTTCGCCAGCGATGCCGACGGTTTTGCCGATGGGCGGAATGAAGATCACGTCGCCAGGCAGCAGGCGGGCATCGCCGCTGGTGTCGCCACTGAGCAGCAGATCGTAGAGGTCGAGTTCGGTAATCAGTTCACCACTGCGCATGAGGCGAATGCTTCTGAGCGAGCCCACGCGGGTGACGCCGCCACTGGCAAACAGGGCGTTCGTCATGGTGCTGAGTGAGCTGACGGTGTAGGAGCCGGGTTGAGCGGCTTCACCGAGCACAAACACGTTGATGGAGCGCAAGGCACCTAGCGTGATAGAGGCGTTCTGGCCGATCAGTTGATTGGCGACGATGCTCTGGATCTGATCGCGCAGTTCCTGAAAATTGAGGCCGGCCACGCTGACCGGGCCAATCTCCGGGAACATGAGCATGCCTTCGCGGGTGATGACCAGTTCGTGCGTCAGGTTGCGCTGGCCGTAGAGCTGAATGATGACGGTGTCGCCCGGGCCCATGACGTAGGTGGAGGGCACGGGGATGTTGGTGGTGGGCGCGAAGGTGCTGGGGGCGCCGGAGAACAGTTCGTAGCCGAATTGTCTGAGCGGCTGGGCGGTTTGCTGGCTGGCCTGATCTGTGGTGACGGTGTCCTGCTGCTGGCGTTGTTGTGCGTCTTGTTCGATGGCTTGCTCTGCCTGGGTTGCAGCAGTGTCGGCGGCAGGCGTGAGGTTGACGGCCTCGGGGATCTGTTGCTGGCGCTCGCCCGGCTGAGCACCGGCCTGCTGGGCCAGCGCCTGGCGCTCCTCGTCACTGAGGCTTTGCACCTGCTGGATCTGCGCGGGGGTGAGGCTGGGCTGTGCGGTGGCCGTATTGCTGACAAGCAAGACGCTGAATGCAAGTGCGGTCAGGACCTTCATGGCTTTAATGAGCTTTCTGGATTGCATTGGCATCGTCTTGGTTTACCGTGAATTTTTGTTGGCTGGCCAATCATACCGGCCAAGGCGCAGGCACGCTACCGCCCTGCCCGTGCATTTCTGCAGCATCTGTTGTGTTCTATTCAGCTGGCCTTTCTACTTGGCCGTTCTAGCTGGCTTTGGCCAACTGTGTTGCCTGCATTGCCACAGCCTGCTGCGAGTTCAGAATATTGAGCAGCACAATGATGCGCTCATCAGGTGTCACGGCTTTGACAATGGCTTCAATATGTTTGAAACAGCCGTCGATAATCACGACTCTTTCGCCAGGCTTGTATAGCGCTTCTGGTTCCTGCTCTGACGTGAAACGTTGTCTTAGTGCGTGGATCAGCATGGAATCGACTGGCTGCGGGCGGCCGTTGAAGCTGACCACTTTGGTCACTCCCCGGGTAGCCCGCAGGGAGCTCCAGTTGCTTTGTTCATGCAGTTGGATGAATACATAGCCTGGAAACAGCGGTTCCGTCTTGACCTGAAGTTTGCCGCGCTGGATTTTCTTGATGCGATGATTGGGGGAGTAAAACTCGAACCCCTGGTTTGCGAGATTTTCCTGCGCACGGTCGTGCTGCTGCGTCTTGATTTGCAGCAGGTACCAGGTTTTGGTGGTGGTGTTTGTATCGGGGTCTTGAAGGTGGATCATGATTCCGTCCCTGAGCTGTCTTGGGGTGCCAAGTCAATTTCCCTTTGCAACTCTTCAATCTCCGTCTTCAGCGCCTTGTATTCGGCGACTTTGCTAGCCAGGAATCTTTTTGTTAATGCGGCCTTGCTTTCGATGCCAGTTGGCGTCAGGACATACAGGTAATGCGTTTTATTGTCGCTCTTGGTGAAGTTGCGGGCCTTGATCATGCCTTTTTCAATCAGCGCCTGGAGACAGAAATTAACCTTGCCAAGACTGATGCCCAACTCGCCTGCCAACTGCCGCTGACTGATGTCAGGGTTGATTTCCAGGGTCTTGAGAATCTTGTAGCGGGCTTCGTCGCTCAGCATTGTTATTCAGCCATATGAGACTTGATGTGCGTTCAACCACTGAACACATGGTAGCCGCGCTTCCAACGGCTGGCAATAGCCTGAACGGGTATAAAATCCAGGGATGATTACGAATTGACCAGAGCGCGCAGATATTGGCCGTAGCCGTTCTTGGACAGGCTCTCCGAGACCTTGATCACTTGTTCATTGCTTAGCCATTGGTTGCGCCACGCGATCTCTTCCAGACAGGCAATCTTCAGGCCCTGGCGATGCTCGACCGTCTGCACAAACATGCTGGCTTCGAGCAGGCTTTCGTGGGTTCCCGTGTCCAGCCACGCAAAACCGCGACCAAGCAGTTCCACATTCAGATCGCCGCGTTCGAGGTAGGCCTGATTGACGGTGGTAATTTCCAGCTCGCCGCGCGCGGAGGGTTTGACGTGTTTGGCGATGTCGATCACGTCGTTGTCGTAGAAATACAGCCCAGTGACGGCGAAGTGTGATTTGGGGGTTTTCGGCTTCTCTTCAATCGAGATTGCGCGCTTGTTGGCATCGAACTCGACCACGCCGAACCGTTCCGGGTCTTTGACCTGATAGCCGAACACTGTGGCGCCCTGCTCTCTCGCCACCGCCTCGCGGAGTTTGCCGGTGAAACCCTGCCCGTAGAAAATGTTGTCACCGAGCACCAGGCACACGCGATCCTTGCCTATGAATTCCTCGCCGAGGATGAAAGCTTGCGCGAGGCCGTCCGGGCTTGGCTGGATCGCATAGGTGAGGTTGATGCCGTATTGACTGCCATCGCCCAACAGACGCTGATAGCCGCTGATGTCTTCCGGGGTGGTGATGATGAGGATGTCGCGGATGCCGGCCAGCATGAGCACCGACATCGGGTAGTAGATCATCGGTTTGTCATAAACGGGCAGTAACTGCTTCGAGATTCCTTTGGTGATGGGGTAGAGCCTTGTTCCACTTCCCCCGGCCAGCACAATTCCCTTGCATGACGTCGTTGCTGCAGTCATTTGATCTCAAGCTCTATGAAGTTTTGATTGCGGGGGATGATACACGATGGGTAAGTGTGGGAGCGAGCCTGCTCGCGATGGTTTTGTGGTAATTCAATCGCGGGCGGGCCCGCTCCCACATCTTGTGCTATATGTTAAGTGTCATATTTAATCGGGACCGGCACCAGCTTTACTATTCGATGCAGAGTAAAGCTGTCGGTTGCCACGCCAAATTCACGAAGTAAGGGAGTCAATGATGGCCACTTTAAGCAGCAAACGCCAGATCACCTTGCCCAAAGAATTGTGCGACAAGGCCAATATCCATCCGGGCGAGCAATTCCGCATCCTCGAACACAACGGGCATATCACATTGATCAAGCAACGGAACAACGCCAGTGCGGGGGTATTGCAGCACCTGAAAATGAGGGCTGATGTGACGGATTCGGAGTCTCGTGACAACACCATTAATGTGGGAGCGGGCCCTGCCCGCGATTTTTGAGTGCTTTTAACGTAAATGCAAAATTCAATCGCGAGCAGGCTCGCACAGCGTCGGTTCTTCTGAGAAGGCTGTTGCAGGATGGCCCGCCCATCCGCTTCGAAAACAATAACGTTATTTGGATCGCTTTGAACGACTTCCTTGAGTTTGAGAAGACTGATTTTCAGGACGCGCTGATTGCCCGCAAGGCCGAGGATCTTGGATGCTCTCGCGTTCCCAGCTTCGACAAAGCTGCTCAGTTGAGAAGACTGCTAGACTCGAAGTGTAGTGGTCAAGAATAAAGGCCACAACCTGCTGCAGTTGAACGAAATTACGACACTGATTGAGGAGCACCACCATGAACTTGTCGACGCCTGGAAAGACCACTTCGGATGTTGAGGTCACGAACATTTCCAATCGTGGTCTCTCTCTGTTGTGTCGCAGTAAACAAATGTTCCTTTCCTACGAGCAGTTTCCCTGGTTCTTGAACCAACCCGTGAAGGCGATACTGAATGTCGAAGAAGTATCTCCTAGCCATTTTTACTGGCCTGATATCGACATTGATCTCACGGAGGAGATTATTGATCATCCTGAGCGTTATCCGCTTTTGGCCCGGTAAGTGAGAAACGGTAAACCCACGGGGTTGGAATGGTCTTGGGCATTATTTACTCCCACGGATTCAGTATCTGGACTCCCATGTGCTCGAAATCCACTACGTGTCTTGTGACCACAGTCATGCCATGCACCAGTGCGGTTGCGGCGATCCATGCGTCGCGATGCGGTCGAGGGTCCGGGACTTGCATTTCTGCACAAGTGCGGGCGACGGGAATGTCCACAGGGAGAATGCGACCTGAGAATGCGGGCAGCACCTGATGTTCGAGCCACGTGCGGAGAATCGTGCCCTGAACTGCATCTCGCCTCTCCAGCAGGAGTATTCCAGTCTCCAGTTCCAAGACGGTAACGACGGAAAGATACAGACTGTTTGTCGCAGCGCTACTTGCCCATGTCTCCACATTCTTGTTGGCTTTATCACTCCTGACCTTTCGTAGCTCAGAGATGACGTTAGTATCCAGTAGATACATTACGAGAAGTCCGCTGGCCTGAAGAATTCATCGCTCAATTTGGGTGCTTCGAATTCGATATCTGCAGCACCCGGCATCGCCAGTAGATCCACGATGCTCTCTTGGCTGCGCGTCACTCTTTCGTAGTCCTCGAAAGTTAGCAGCACATGTGCTGGCCGACCACGGTCCGTAATGAAAACGGGGCCAACGCTGGCTGCCTTTTTAGCCCCACTGGTGTCTTGATTGAATTCCCGGCTGGAGATGGTGGTAATTGTCATATGAACCTCCGTCATTCGAATTGTAGAAACGTTACTACATTCTTAATGGCTACGGCAAATGAACTTTGCGATTCGCGGGGCGCTTTATGGGGACGTTCATGCGTTAGAAAGGTCGAGAATCTGACTTAAGCGCTGGCAAACTTCCTGAAAGCTGGTTGTCGCGAGAGCCTTTAAAGGATGCGCCGACGCACTACGAACACGCCAATCAAAAGACTTGGGTTGATGGCAAAGCACGAAACTGGTTTTGATCTGGCTGCCCTGCCCTTTACTTTTACCAACGGCCACTGCGAATGGGTTATCCAAATTGTACTCTGCCGTTGTCATAGGAAGCCCGATGACAAGCGATGTTCGATCGTTGAAACTGCGGGGTGACAGCACCAGAAAGGGATGGACATCGCGCATCTCACGGCCTGCCTGAGGGTTACAGTCTATCCAGATTACATCCTTGCGATCGGGAACCCAACCTGCAGCCAGCACAGGCTTTCTGACTACCATTTCTCAGCACCAAGTGCTTTTGCCTGCATGACTTCCCCTGCATGTCGCTCAGGATCGAACAGTGCCAAACGCTGCTCCAAGCTTAACTTTTCCTCTTCAGGTCGAATGGTGATAGCACCGCCCATCACCGAAATTCGAACCTTCTGATCCACCTGCAAATCAGCAGCACGAGCGACAGCAGCGGGAAGACGGACCCCGAGGTTGTTTCCCCATTGTTTGATGCTCAATACTACCTCTGTCGTCATTTCAGCCTCTTTGATACCCATGTTGTTTATACGGAGTTTAAACGGCAGATTGAATATGATCAATCTCTTTACAAGCAGAAAGGTAGCGTAATTTTTGGGGTTGCAGGCAGGCTCGATTGGCAGAGACTGTGGGAGCGGGCCTGCCCGCGATGGTTTTTTGGTAATTCAATCGCGAGCAGGCTCGCTCCCACAGGGGTGGCAATGCGCCTTGAGGAATTCAGGGGCGAGGTCCGCACCGTTAAACCAGACGAGGGTTTCCAATTCAGGATCAACGGCAAACCGTTTGAACATATATAGTTCTCATCGCTCTCTACTCGTGTGTTTACGTGAACCAATACGGTCCGCAAAATCCGCCGGATCCTTCAATCTGCTAAATATCCCAAAATTCAAATATGGTTTCATGTCCAAGCGCCTGACTTTACTAACCGTAGCCTTATACCCTGAATCAGTAGTGTCCGGTTAAATTGATTATGCAGATGCTAAAGCCCAGTTATGACGCAGCTTTTCAGCCGATTTCATTTGGTGTCGATTTGAAACGCGATGCCTTAAATTGAACGCACTCGTCAACGCATTGCGCGCCGTAGCAGCGGATTGTGAGCGCTCTGGCCTGAATTGTGGATGGAGGTGACGCTGGATTAATGTTTATTCGTGAAAATATAGGTGCATATTTGGCAGCGAAATCATGGAGATAGGGCTATAATATGTACATATAAACAGCGCTTTAAAGCCATCCATTTGCGGCCTTTCCAAGGAGGAATTGTCTCATGTCACAGCTCCCGTCTCTTGCTCTCATCCCACAAGACAACGCCGCGCTCAGCGACGAGATTACCCGTCTCGCCGGACACATCAACGCTGCTCAGCATCGCTTCCTGACACTGCTTGCTGCGCTCATCGAACGCGCCGCATGGGAGGGCTACGGCATCAAATCGCCAGCGCACTGGCTCAATTATCACTGCGGCATTGATCTCGGTGCCGCGCGCGAAAAAGTACGCGTCGCGAAGAGCCTGCAACAACTTCCGGGCATTGATGAGGCGTTCCGCTCTGGCACGATCAGCTACTCCAAAGTGCGCGCCATGACCCGTTCCGCGACACCGGAAAATGAACAGATGCTGTTGCAGGTGGCGCTTCATGGCACCGCGCAACACGTTGAGAAATTGGTGCGAAAATATCGGCGTGCCGAGAGCTTGACGGATGACCGCCGCGCCGAGAGCCAGTACGAAGCGCGCGAACTCACCTGCTACTTCGACGACGATGGGATGCTGGTGCTGCGCGGCCGGATGACACCGGAAGACGGTGCTGTCTTCATGAAAGCCGTGGAAGCGATGGTTGCTGCACAGAATCCATCTGTCGTTGCGGATGAAGATACTGCAAATCTCTCCGAAAAAACGTTCCCGCAGAAACGTGTTGATGCATTGTTGGCATTGGCCGAGCAGGCGATGAGCACGATGGAAGAAGGATTGCAGCCGCTGTCGTCCGCCGACAAATATCAGGTCGTGATT
>JAURWS010000040.1 GCA_030654835.1 Gammaproteobacteria bacterium
CGCCCGCGATTGACTTTACAACCACATCAATCGCGGGCGGGCCCGCTCCCACAGTTAGAATACGATCTTAGTGGTGATGATGATCCCCATGCGCATGCACATGGCCATGGTCCATCTCTTCTTCGGTCGCCGCACGCACGCTGACCACTTCCACATCAAAGTGCAGCGTCTGCCCCGCCATCTCGTGATTGCCATCGATGATCACTTTCTCGCCTTCAACCGCTTTTACGGTGATGTGCTGGTGACCATTTTCGCCTTCGGCCGTAAAGGTCATCCCGGCCTCAATCTTGTCGACACCACGAAACATTGATTTGTCGATGCTGTGGATCAGATCCGGATCGATCTCGCCATAGGCCAGTTCCGGAGAAATTACCGCCTTGAACTTATCGCCGATCTTCTTGCCCTGCAGTTCGTTCTCGAGGCCCTGAATGAGACCATGAGTCCCATGCAGATACATCAGAGGTTCGCTGCCTTCCGAGGAGTCCAGGACTTCTCCGCCATCGTTCTTGAGTGTGTAGTGGATCTCCACTACAGAGTTCTTGCCTATCGTCATTGTCATGGGTTAGTCCTGGCTTCTGGTTATCTTGTAATTTCGACTGCGGCGTCATTATAAGGAAATGAAGTCGCGGGGAAAGAGTCAGTCACGATTTAAAGTTGTCGCCGAAGCGCTCCTGCAGCCGACGCATGCCGCCCAGCCAGCGGTCATAATCCGCCGCCTTGCGCTGCAGGTAGGTGAGCACCTCAGGATGCGGCAGCACCAGAAAACGCTCCTGCGCCAGTGCTTCAATGACAGTTTGTGCCAGTGCAGCGGGTTCCAGCATGCCATCGACACCCGCTACACCCGTGCCACGAGCAGTCATCTGCGTGCGTACGGCCTGCGGGCACAGCACCGAGACTTTGATGCCACGACTGCCATAGGTAATCGACAGCCACTCCGCGAAGCCGACGGCGGCATGTTTGGTGACAGCATAAGGCGCGGAGCCGATCTGGCTTAGCAGTCCTGCGGCCGAAGCGGTGTTGAGCAGATAGCCCTCGCCGCGCGCCAGCATGGCGGGCAGCACGGCACGGGAGGCGAAGATATGGGCCATCACGTTGATGTCCCAGATGCGTTGCCAGTCGTCGTTGCTGACCTCGACGCCGCCGGGCATGAAGATGCCGGCATTCGAGCAGAACAAGTCGATGTGGCCGAACGCCTTGAGCGTGCGAGCGACAAGCATCTGCATGTCCGCCTCGCGACTGACATCGGTGACGAGACCAAGTGTCAACGTTTGTCCGGCGAGTTGTTGGCAAACCGCCTCAATGCCCGAGCCGTTGATGTCAGACACGACAACCGCTCTGGCCCCCTCAGCGGCGAACCGTTCGCACAATGCCCGACCGATGCCGCTGGCGCCGCCAGTGACCACGACCACTTTGCCTCTGACCTGCATGAATCCGCCCCTTTTCTGATTTTGATTTCCATCCCTGTGGGAGCGGGCCTGCCCGCGATTGACTGTTGTGCGCGATACCCAATCGCGGGCTGGCCCGCTCCCACAGGTTGGGTTACAGCAACGCGTTCAGCCGCTCGCGGATGATCGACTCAGCCTCGGCGACGATGCGCTCCACCAGCTCCTTGCAACTGGGAATGTCATCGATCAGACCAATCACCATGCCGGCCGACCAGACCCCATGTTCCAGATCGCCAGTCTCGAAAAGCTCTCTGCCACGCACGCCCTTGACGAGCGGAGCAATATCCTCGAACCGCGTCTCCCCCGGCTGTGCCTCGATGGCTAGCACCTGCTCGGCGACGCCGTTGCGAAAGACCCGCGAGGTGTTGCGCAGAGTGCGGAAAATCAGCGCCGTGTCGCGCTCGGTCGCCTCCACGATGCGTTGCTTTACGGCGGCATGCACGGGAGCCTCTTGAGTAACGAGAAAGCGGGTTCCCATATTGATGCCATCCGCCCCCATCGCCAGAGCCGCCACCAGTCCACGACCGTCCGCAAAACCGCCCGACGCCAGAAACGGAATACTCAGACGCCGTGCCGCCAGTGGCAACAGAATCAGGTTGGTAACATCATCCTCGCCCGGATGCCCGGCGCACTCGAAGCCATCTACGCTCACCATATCGCAGCCGAGCGCCTGCGCCTTCAGAGCATGGCGGATGGAGGTACATTTGTGGATGACGGTGATACCGGCGCGCTTGAACAGCGGCATCCACGGCTCGGGGTTGCGCCCGGCGGTCTCAACTATGCGCACGCCGGACGAGACGATGGCATCCACATACTCGTCATAGGGAACCGGCCTGATGGTGGGCAGAATGGTCAGATTCACGGCGAAGGGCTTGTCGGTCATCTCACGACAACGGGCGATCTCCTTGCGCAGGGTCTCGGGGTCGGGCTGGGTCAGTGCTGTCAGCGTCCCCAGCGCCCCGGCATTGGAAACGGCGGCCGCCAGCTCCGCACGACCCACCCACTGCATGCCGCCCTGCACTATCGGATGCTCGATCCCGAGCATCTGTGTCACTCGCGTCCTCATGTTTCCCCCGGTTTTGTCACACTCAGAAGCAGATTATAGACAGACCGGCGTGGAGTGGCGACGATGCATTTGTGCTATATTCGGCCAGCTCGAAAACTCACTAGCAAGGGAGAAACTAAAATTGAATAAGAAGAGTGTACACAGCGCATCATTCCACGGTGTTGCGCCCCGACTGCTCGCCCTTTCGTGCGCAGCAGCCATGTCTGTATGGGCGGCCCCAGCCGTCATGGCTCAGCCCGCAGCTGGCCAGCCGGAAGTTGAGGAGATCATGGTGACGTCGTCCACACGACGCCCCGAATCCCTGTCCAGCGTCAATGCCAGCGTCGGCGTCCTCTCTGCAGAGGAGTTGCGCACCGTATCGCATCAGCACATCCAGGAAGTCGTGAATCGTCTGGCTGGCGTCAATATCAACCGTGGTAATGGTCAGGAGAGCCTTACCGCCATCCGCTCTCCCGTATTGACCGGCGCCGGTGCCTGTGGCGCCTTCATGCTGGCCGAACAAGGCATCCCACTGCGCGCAGCGGGATTCTGCAACGTCAACGAATTGTTTGATGCCAACAGCGAAAATGCTGCGCGTATCGAAGTTATCCGTGGCCCAGCCACAGCCTATTACGGCTCCAATGCCGTACACGGCATGATCAACGTGGTACTGCCAGATCCCACCGAAGGCGGCGAGCTGACGTTGGAAGCTGGCCCGCGCGGTTCCCAGCGCGTCAATGCCACGCTGGGCATGGACTACGGCAACTTCAAACACATGTTCCTGTTCAACGGCGCCGACGAGAATGGCTACCACGACAACAGCTATCTGGCACAACAGAAACTGTCGTGGCGCTATCAGTACACTACAGCCGGTGGCTATGCCCTGGACGGCGGTTTTACCGCCACCAACCTGAATCAGGAAACGGCGGGTTACGTGGAAGGCAAGGACAGTTACAAGGATGACAATCTGCGTGACACCAACCCGAACCCGGAAGCCTACCGCGACAACCAGAGCTTCCGTGCCTGGACCCGCATCAGCAAGACGCTGGATTCAGGCTGGGAAATCGTCGCCACCCCGTATTTCCGCAAGACTGACCTGAGCTTCATTCAGCACTTCCTGCCCGGCCTGCCCACCGAAGACAACGAACACACCAGCTACGGCGTGCAACTGGGCAGCTACAAGGATGTGAGTGAGGACACCATGATCTCCTTCGGGCTGGATCTGGAGAGCACCGAGGGCAGCCTGCTGCAGCAGCAGCGTTTCCCCACGGTGGGTTCGGCGGCACTGGTCGCACAGACCCCCGTTGGCAAACACTACGACTATGATGTCGAAGCGATGCAGATCGCCCCTTTCGCCCACCTCGAGCACTACTGGGACAACGGTTTCGACATCTCCCTGGGCCTGCGCTACGAGCGCATGGAGTACGACTACGACAATAAGATGCTGGATGGTCGTACCCGCGAAAATGGCACCGTCTGCGGATTTGGCGGCTGCCGTTACAACCGTCCTGCGGATCGCTCCGACAGCTTCGGCAATTGGGCGCCCAAGATCGGTTTGCGCTACGCGATCAACGATGATCACAACGTGCAGTTGCGCTTGAACAAAGGCTACCGCGCTCCGCAATCCACCGAGCTGTACCGTCTGCAGAACGCACAGTCCGTGGCGGATCTTGACTCGGTAGAGATCGACAGTGCTGAACTTGGCCTCGAAGGCAGTTCCGATGTCTGGGAGTACTCAGTCACGGGCTACTACATGGACAAGGACAACGAGATCATCACCGACAGTGCCCGCCTCAACCTCAACAAAAGCCACACGAAACACCGTGGCCTGGAGTTGTCCGGCGCGCTGGATATCAGCGAGCAGTGGCGCGTTAGTGGTGCCTACAACTTTGCCCGTCACACCTATGAGAACGATGAGCTCTCTGGCGGAGTGAACATCAATGGCAACGATGTGGACACGGCTCCGCGACGTTTCGGTACCTTCCAACTGCAGTGGCGTCCCTCTGACACGATATTCGCCGAGGCGGAGTGGGTGGATTCCGGTGCGTACTACTCCAACCCGGAGAACCTGAACCGCTACGACGGGCACGATCTGCTGAACCTGCGCGCGCGCTGGGAAGTCAGATCAGACGTGACCCTTTCGATGAATGTTCTCAACCTGACAGACGAGAAATATGCAGAACGTGCCGACTTTGCCTTCGGCCGTGATCGCTACTTCACGGGTCAACCACTGCGGGCGTTCTTCTCGGTGAACTGGAAGTACATGTAAGCATAAGTGCTGAGGACTGTGGGAGCGGGCCCTGCCCGCGATTGGCCAATGGTGACGCACAGCTAATCGCGGACAGGGCCCGCTCCCACAGTCGTCACCGATTTCTGGCTATAATCGCGTCCATGACGATTCCAGAACCCAGCCAGGCCGACCCGTTACTGCAGAGACTGCTGCGTTACTTTGCGCAGCAGTCTCTGCATCTTCAATCACATCCCCCTATCCTGCACCCCGACCAGAGCATCAATCGCCTCATCAATTCGCCAGAGCTGCCCGAGAGCAGTTTTCGCCATGCCGCCGTGCTGATCCCGATAGCCTGCGGCGAGAACGGCAGCAGTGTCGTTTTCACTCTGCGCACCGAGCACCTGAGCAGCCATGCCGGACAGGTCAGCTTTCCAGGCGGAACGCGGGACAGCGACGATGACAGCATCGAGCACACGGCGCTGCGGGAATGCGAGGAGGAGATCGGACTGCGGTCGGAGTCGGTGCGGATCATCGGGCGACTCGGCAATCTGCTGATGCCTTCGGGCTACTGTGTCACGCCCGTGGTCGGCCTGTTCGCGGCGGACACGCCGTTGACACCTTCCCCACGGGAGGTCGCCGAGATCTTCGCGGTGCCCACTGAGATTGCGCTCAATCCCGCCAGCTATCAGCGCGCATCGATGCTGTACCAGGACATGGAAAGGGAGGTGCTGGAGTTCCACCACGATGGCTACCGGATCTGGGGCGCCACGGCGACCATCCTGCATCATCTGGCGCGCGAGCTTGCCGCCTGCTAATTCCCCAGCAATAACTCGCGCTCGTCGTGACTGACCCCGGAGTGGTTCTCCAGCGGCGCGTGGCAGACCTGGTTGCGCCCATTGGCTTTGGCCTGAAACAGCCAGGAATCAGCACGATGCAGAAACTGGCTGGGATCATCGCGATCAGCCGACAGGTAGACATCCACACCGAAGCTAGCCGTCACCGCTACGGGTTGATCGTCACAATGCAGAACGGAAGTTGCGATCTTCTTGCGCAGCCGATCGGCCAGCAGGATTCCGGAGCGTAGCGATGTGTCCGGCAGGATAATCGCAAACTCTTCGCCGCCGTAACGACACGCGACATCCAGCTTGCGAATGGTGCCCGCGACCAGCCTGGCTATATGCACCAACGAGGTGTTGCCGAATTCGTGCCCCCAGCGATCATTGAAAATCTTGAAATTGTCGAGGTCCAGCATGATCAGCGCCATCGGCTTGAGTGAACGACGCGTGCGCTCCATCTCCAGCTCCATGGCCTGCATGAAGTGGCGATAGTTGAAGAGCCCGGTCAATTCATCCGTGCGTACCAGTGCCGACAGCGCCTTGACCTCCGAGCGCAGCTGATCCAGCTCGGTCAGAAAAGCACAGGCAGGGTCGCCCAGCGGACATTGCAGCGGTGACTGCTGTTTCCCCGCGCGCGCTTCATTCTTCCTGATTTTTTCGTCTGACTTCACTTTTGTGTTCAAGTCAGTCTTTTCGGACATTGACAATGTCTCGCCCCTAAATCCAATGACACCGGATACCGCAGATATCCTGATATCGACCCACCCGCGCAAGACTGAAGCGGGCAGCACTCCTTTTCAGCGCCGAGCCCAGTCAGGCATGGCTCCCAACAGATCGAAAGAAAGATGCCCGACCGTGTACACGAACAGTGTCACCAGAATGACGGCCAGCGTATCCAACCAGAGCCCCGCCCACACCATCTTCATTATAGGTACACGACCGGAACCGTAAACGATCGCATTCGGAGGCGTCGACACCGGCAACATGAAACCACAGGACGCGGCCACCGCAGCGGGAATCATCAGCAACAGCGGCGACACTTCGATGGCCTGCGCGAGGCTGCCCATGATCGGCATCGCCATGGAGGCGGTCGCCGTATTGGAGGTCAATTCAGAGAAAATGGTGATGAAGGAGACCACGCTCATCACAATCGCCAGTGGATTGGCATCGGCCAGCAATGTTTCGAAGACATCGGCCAGATAGCCCGACAGCCCGGACACCGCGAACCCCTTGGCCATCGCCAGACCACCGCCGAACAGCAGCAGAATGCCCCAGGGCACTTGCCTGGCCGCGCTCCAATCCAGCAGGAAACCGCCCTTCTCCTTGCTCGCTGGAATGATGAACAGCAACATCGCCATGGCGATCGACACCGTGCCGTCGTCGGCGAAGGCGCCGACAGGCGACACATTGAACTTTGCCAACAACACATCCAGCCAGTGACTCCAGCCATAGATATCAATGTCGGCGCCCAGCAGGCGTTCGCTGCGCGTCATCCACAGCAGTGCCACCGCCAGAAATACCCAGGCCACTTTTTTCTCTTCATTGCCCATGGGGCCCAGCGCTCGAATTTCGCCCTGGATATAGTCCTTGCCGCTGAAGGGTGTAGTCGCGGGCAACGGGAAGAGGATCTTGCTGAGCAGGAACCACGTCAGCAGCGTAAAGGCCAGCGCCAGCGGAAAGGCGAACATCATCCACGACGCGAAGGTAATCTGCGGCGCCTGCGGAAAGAGTTGCCCGAGCTGGGTCACCAGCACACCATTGGTCGGAGTACCGATGAGTGTCGCCATGCCGCCCATGGAGGCCGCGTAGGCAATGCCCAGCATCAACACCAGCCCGAAGTTCTGCGCTCGAACATCGACACTCCCGCCCTGCAAGAGGATGTCGCGATTCAGATCTTCATACAGCACGATCAGCGAGAGCGCCATCGGCATCATCATCATGGTGGTGGCGGTATTGGAGAGCCACATGGAAAGAAAGCCGGTGGCGACCATGAAGCCCAGCACCAGCCGCTGCGGTTGCCCACCGATCAGTGCCAGAATGTGCAATGCGATGCGCTTGTGCAGATTCCACTTCTCGACTGCAATCGCTATCAGGAAGCCCCCTAGAAACAGGAAGATCAGGGAATCCATGTACTGGCTGGCGGCATTCGGAAACATGATGTCCAGATCGCCCGGCTGCAGGCCACCACGCAAGGTGGTCTGCGAGAAGTCGATCTGATTGCTGGCATCGCGGAAGCCCCCACGCATGATGCCAAGCAGGGGGAACAGGACAATCGGCAACAACGAGGTCACGGGGATGGGAATCGCCTCGGTGATCCACCAGACAGCCATCAGCACCAGCACGGCAAACATGCGGGTCACCAAGGGATTGGCAGGGTCCAGATCGACAAACAGGAGGATGAAGACGAAGAGCCCGGCACCCAGCCATAGACCGATCCGGCTGCGCAACGGGACCGGCTCGGCCAGAGCGGTCGGCGCTGCCGCCGGGCTTGATGGCGTGGCGGAGGCGTCAGTAGGTTGCTTGCTAATCAATCCGCCTGCCACTCTTCCTCCACCGCCCCTGCCGGGGCGGCAAACAGCTCCGCCAGAAAGTCGGCAATCGCCCGATGCGCCCGGTCGTTGGCGAGCTGATTGTAGACGGTACCCAGCCCATGATCGTTAGCGGCCGGGTTAGTGAACGCGTGCTTGGTGCCCCCAAAGACATGCAGCTGCCAATCCGCATTGGCGGCGGTCATCTCGGTTTCGAATGCCAGGACATCAGCAGGCGGCCCCATTGGATCATCGTGGCCATGCAGGCTCAGCACACTCGCCCGAATCTCAGCATTGGGCACATCACCGGCACCGAGCAGTCCGTGGACACTGACCACCCCGGCAACGTCAGCGCCGCTGCGCGCCAGCTCCAGCACGGTCATGCCACCAAAGCAGAAGCCGACTGCCGCCACGCGGTCACCATCCACTCCGAGCAGCTTGCGTGCACAGGCCAGCGCTGCATTGACGCGTCGGCGCAGCAGGGCTCTGTCACTGGCATAAGGCGTCATCAAGGCAAGGTTGCCGGCGGTGTCACCGTCCTTGCCAAACACACCCTTGCCAAAGATGTCCAGCGCGAAACCGGCGTAACCAAGCTCCACCATGCGCTCGGCCATGCCGCAGGCAAACGTGCGGCGTCCGCTCCAGTCATGAGCAATCAGCACCAGAGGTTGCGGTTCGGTGGCTGTCTCGTCGTAGGCAAAATAGCCCTCCAGCGCCACGTCACCATCCCGATAGTCGATGTATTCCGTCTTCATGCCTGCTGCCTCCTTATTGACTGCCTGCTCAAATGACTGTCCGCTTAGAGCTTCGCCAGAATTGCCTCGGCGGCACTCTCCACGATGCCCCCGGCAGGCTCAACCGCCAGATGCGTGACCACACCATTGTCGACGATCATCGCGTAGCGCTTGCTGCGGGTACCCATGCCGAAACCGGTCGCATCCAGCGCAAGGCCGACCGCCTTGGTAAACGTGCCATTGCCATCGGCCAGCATGATCAGCTCTTCCGCATTCTGGGATTTGCCCCAGGCTCCCATCACGAAGGCATCGTTCACAGCCAGGCAGACAATCGAGTCCACGCCCTTCGCCTTGATCTTGTCTGCCAGCACCACATAACCCGGCAGGTGAGTGACAGTGCAGCCGGGAGTAAAGGCGCCGGGGACTGCAAACAGGACGACTTTCTTGCCCGCGAAAATGGCGTCGGAAGTGATGTCCTGCGGGCCTTTCTCGCCCATGATCTTGAACGTGGTGGCCGGAATCTTGTCGCCAATTGCTATGGTCATGTCTGTGCTCCTCTTGTTGATTTTTCCGCGCGTGTTCGAGTGATAATGGGCGCCGATCAGGCGGGGTACGCCGTTCTGGCAGAAGCGCCGATGGTAGCAAAATTCCCTTGAAGATACACAGGCGCGGGAGTCGATGCCATCGTGGCATCTCTGGAAAGGATCGGGGCATGGTTGCCTTACTCGGCACGTTGAGTAAAAATACTCAGCATCATGAGTAAATTGCAAAATCACTTCCAGAGACCACAGGCCACCGTACTGGCGGCCCGTCTGAACGAGCCGCGCCGCTTCATGCAGGTGGTGGCGGGGCCACGTCAAGTGGGCAAGTCCACCTTGGTGCAGCAAGCTGGTGAGACTCTGGACCTGCCCGTACGCCATGTCAGCGCCGATGAGCCCATGCTGCGCGGCGCGGACTGGATTGCCCAGCAGTGGGATGCGGCCCGTCTGACACTATCCGGCCAGCGCGGCGGCGTGCTGGTGCTGGACGAGATTCAGAAGATCCCCGCCTGGTCAGAAACAGTCAAGCGCCTGTGGGACGAAGACACCCGCGCCAAACGTCCGCTGCAGGTAGTGCTGCTCGGTTCAGCGCCCCTGCTGATTGCCCAAGGTCTGACGGAGAGTTTGGCCGGGCGCTTCGAGGTGTTGCACCTGTCGCACTGGTCTTATGCGGAAATGCACGCGGCCTTTGGCTGGACGCTGGAAGAATATGTGTTCTACGGCGGCTATCCGGGTGCTGCACCACTGGCGACGGAACCGGCACGCTGGGTGCGTTACGTCCTCGACAGCCTGATCGAAACCTCGATCTCCCGCGATGTGCTCCTGATGACCCGGGTGGATAAACCCGCCCTGCTGCGACAGTTGTTCGAGCTGGCCTGCCGCTACTCCGGGCAAGTGCTCTCCTACACCAAAATGCTGGGGCAACTGCAAGATGCGGGCAATACAACCACGCTGGCGCACTACCTGGAATTGCTGGCGGGTGCAGGCATGGTCTGCGGCCTGCCCAAATACGCAGGGGATGCAGCACGCAGCCGGGGCTCCAGCCCCAAGTTGCAGGTGCTCAATACGGCTCTGATGACTGTCGCCAGCGGCTACAGCCTGACCGAAGCCCGAGCGGACCGTGAGTTCTGGGGGCGTCTGGTGGAGTCCGCCGTCGGCGCACATCTGGCCAACGCAGCCCTGCGCGGCGAATGCTCGCTGCATTACTGGCGCGAGCGCAACCACGAGGTGGATTTCATCGTACGGGCAGGGCACAGGCTCACCGCTATCGAGGTGAGAAGCGGACGTGCTCCGCAAGCCCACGCGGGAACAGCCGCCTTCGTGCAGGCCTTTGCGCCACAGCGCACCCTGCTAGTGGGCAGTGACGGCATCGCGCTGGAAGACTTTCTGATGCAGCCCGTCACCCACTGGGTGAATGACTTTTGACTAACGGACACTAGAAACCACCATGGACACACTCTTCTTCTGGGCTTCAAAACTGGTGTGGGCTCTCATCTCCCCGGACAGTCTGCTGGTGATTCTGCTGGTGAGCGGCACGCTGCTGCTGTCACTGCCATCGTATCCATTCCTGTACAGACTGGGCCGCAGAATCCTGACGCTGACCTGCGTGCTGGCTTTGGTGGTGGCGTTCCTGCCGGTGGGTGAGTGGCTGATGTATCCGTTGGAACGACGCTTCACCGCCAACCCCGAGCTGCCCGCCCGCGTCGATGGCATCATCGTCCTCGGCGGCGCTTTGAACGCCGCGCGCAGCAGCGCCTGGGGGCAGGCCGAGACCGATGATGCGGCCGAACGCCTCAGCGCCTTTGTCAGCCTGGCGCGTCGCTATCCCGACGCGCGGCTGGTCTTCACCGGCGGCAGCGGCGGCTTGACCACACAAGACTTCAAGGAGGCCGATTACCTGCCGACGTTGTTTCAGGAGGCGGGTCTTGGCGAGCGGGCACTGGAGATCGAGAATCAGTCGCGCAACACCTGGGAGAATGCCGTATTCAGCAAAAATCTGGTGCAGCCGCAGGCTGGGGAGAACTGGCTGTTGATCACCTCGGCCTTCCACATGCCTCGCTCCACAGGAATCTTCTGTCAGCAACAATGGCCAGTAGTGCCATGGCCCGTGGATCATCACTCGGATCGTCAGCGTTTGTGGCGAGTAGAATTGCAGTTTGCGGGACACCTGCTGGAACTGCGGACCGCCAGCAAAGAGTGGGTGGGATTGCTGGCTTATTACCTGACGGGCAAGACAGACCGCCTGTTGCCGGCAGAGACGTCGCATTGCACTTCAGTGCCAGGGTAAAAGTACCAAGGTAAAAGGACGAGAGTAAATCTGCGGGTCAGCGCCCGATTACCGAATCGATCCAGGGCTGGTGAAGCGAGAGCCGCTCATAGATGCCCACGGCACCATACAGGCCCTGAGCACCGCCACCTTCGCCATTCCGCTGCGCTCCTACTTCGCCCACCGCGACACCGGCGATGCGCCATCCTTCGGCAGTCTCCAACAGCGCCGGACCACCGCTGTCGCCCAATCCCGGCAACCCTTCCAGCTCGACCGCTGCGCTGCCCGGCAGGCGTGGATCATCGAAGTTGAAACGCAGACGTGAGGATGCGGCGGTGACGACATTCTTCGCCAGACGGAAGCGTCCATCATCGTGCTGAATGCCAGTGGTACCGATGCCGAAATAGCCCCAGCCCAGGAAGGTGGCCACGCGATCCTGCTCGTCCTCTGCACGATAAAGCGCGAGGGGTCTGGGAATCTCCAGCGGTTGAGTCAGCCGCAACAGCGCAAGATCCACCTCCTGTGCTGCCTTGGTCGCGTCATACCGATACGGGTAATTGGGATGCATGACGACCTGATCGATGCCGACCTCTGCACCAGCGATGTGAACCTTGAACTCTTCGTGATTAGCGAGCGCCTCCTGCAGCAAAGTTTCCTCGACGCAATGCGCTGCAGTAATGGCCCACTGCGGAGCAATCAACGTGGCGACGCACACCTTGCGCAATGCGCGCTGCTGCAGCCAGAACACCGCCGGGAACTGCGTTTCGCTGGCCACGTATCGGGAGTATCCAGTATCATGCCGTATCACGATGGCTTGGGAATGGCGCAAGGTGCCTGTAGTCACCATCACCAGCATTGTCAGCATGAGTACTCTTTTCGCTATTTCTCGTGGCACTGCTTGTTCCTGATTTTTAGTTCCTGATTCGAGACCTTTGGCATGAGCATCGAAAACAAGACCTCCGACACCGCTGCCCCCACAGCTGCCCCTGCTGCTACACCCGCAGATCAATCCGAGCGTCAGTACGAAAAATCGGGGCTTTATCCCGACGACAGCAAGCCCTTCCGTATTTACGCGCTGCTGGGCTGGCTGCTCGGGATTGTTGTGTTCATCGC
The DNA here is from genome assembly GCA_030654835.1 of Gammaproteobacteria bacterium. Classification (GTDB taxonomy): domain Bacteria; phylum Pseudomonadota; class Gammaproteobacteria; order Pseudomonadales; family Pseudohongiellaceae; genus UBA5078. Next base: position 12,737 of record JAURWS010000040.1, read on the forward strand.
TGCTTCCGCCGCTGCACTGGACCGCATTCTGCTATAGCCGTTGAGACAAACGGGCTAGTCGCGCGGACGCCTTCCCCCACGCAGATTCGGCCGCTCGCGCTTGCGGGTGGCCATCTTGAAGATACTGTAGAGACGCACAATCATCACCAGGGTGGCGACGACGACGAAGATCATGACGCTCATGATCAACCATTGTTCTTGTGTCCAGTTGCCCGTACTCAACCATTTTTCCAACATGTCATCGCTCCCGACACAGCATTTCCCCAACCACTGACAGCCCGACCCCAAAAGGCCGTCATTATGCTGCAGCTGAACGGCAAAATACCAGTTCGCCACCGACCTCACCAACTCCTCAATGTTTTGCGAAATCTACCGCTATAGAGTACTGAGCACTCAACAACGGTTATCTCCACCATGACAGAAGCCGCATTGCAACACACATACAACGAACATCAGGATGTCACCGTCAAATTTGTGACCTTTCTGCTGGGCAACGAGAATTACGCCGTGCACGCATCCTCGGTCAACGAGGTCTTGCGCTATACGGACATCACACCGGTGCCAGGCGCCCCCGGCTACATTCTTGGCATCATCAACCTGCGCGGCGACGTGCTCACGGTGATCGACACACGGGAAGTATTCGGGTTGCCGCCGCAGGAAGTCACCAGTCAATCACGCATCGTCGTGGTGGAACTGGAAGACTGCGTCGTGGGGGTGCTGGTGGATCGTGTGGCGGAAGTGGTTGATCTGCATGAGAGCGGCATCGAGCCTTCGCCCAACACCGGTAACGATTATGCCGTGCGCTTCATGCAGGGGGTCTATCACCATAACGACAATCTGTTGGTGCTGGTGGATTTCAGCAAGCTGTCATCGCTCTGATTTCTGTGGCAGATTTCACGACTCGGTGATCATGCTGTCGATGATCTTTTCAATCTCGCGGATGCGCTCGTAAGTATCCTGCAGCTCCAGCAAAGCCTGCTTGCGCTCCAGCGACAGTGGAATCAGCTCGCTGAGCCGCCAGCCCAGCTGACGCAGATCGTCGTACTCGATCGTCATGTTCAACTGACTGATGACAGGATGACTGACCAGCTGCTCCAGCAGACCCACCAGCACTTCGTGTTGCTCATCAACCGCCAGCGGCGCTTCGCCGACATAATCAACGCCACAGTAATCCACGCTGCCCATCAGCAACTGATCCTGTTCGGACCAGCACTCCTGCACGACAAACTTGTGGCACCCCTCGACAGTGACGCCCAGCAAGCCGTTGGCCAATTGATCCCAGTCCACGACCCGCGCATAGGTCCCGACGCGATGCACCTCCTGACGCACCCCCTGTCTGGCCACCTCGTCACCGTCCTTGAGCAGGCAGACACCAAAACCGGTGTCCGTCCTCATCGCATGTCGGATCAGGTTGATATAGCGTTGTTCGAATATCTGCAGGGGCAGGCGCCCGCGCGGAAACAATACCGATTTCAAGGGGAACAGCGGGATAATCTCCGAGCCGCGCCGATTGCTGTATTCAATCTCACTCATGCTCTGTGGTTGTCCTCGTCGACCCCTTCGCCGCCAGCGCTTGCAGCAGTTTCTGATGGATGCCACCAAACCCACCGTTGCTCATGATGACGACGTCATCACCTTCACGACACTCTGCGGCCAGCATTGCCACGATCTCGTCGACACTGTCGAGCACCCGGGCCGGACGCGGGCTGGCAGCGGCGATGCCGCGCAAATCCAGCGCTGCCGAGCCTGCGTCGAACCAGAGAGTCAGGTCCGCACTGCGGCAGGCTTCGCCCAGCGCCGCTTGATGGACGCCCATCTTCATGGTGTTGGAGCGTGGCTCGATTACTGCAATCAGGCGCCCGGTGCGGCCTGCACTCTTGAATTTGGCCCGCATGCCTCGCAAGGTGATGTCGATGGCGGTCGGATGGTGCGCAAAATCGTCGAAGACCCGCACTCCGCCGGGCTCACCCAGCAATTCCTGACGACGCTTGACCCCGCCGAAACTCGCGAGCGCCTCACAAGCCACAGTGATATCCACACCGGCGTGATGCGCTGCCGCCACGGCGGCCATCGCGTTGCTGACATTGTGACTGCCGCCCAGCTCCCAGCGAATCCGGTGACTGCCTGCATCCACGCCGCGATTGCGTTTGCCGAGTTCGAACTCACTGCCGTCCTCGCTGCACAGGCGCGCATACCAGGAGATGGTCTCCTCGGCCGCAGCCCCATCCACAACGTCAGCGCTCTCGGTGGTGTCGATCAGCTCCATGTATTGCCGCCGACTCCAGCACCCCTGCCTGAGAACCTCATTGAGATTGTCATCAATACGCGGAGAAATGATGAGGCCATTGCCCGGAATAATTCGCACCAGATGATGAAACTGGCGCTGTATTGCGGCGACGTCGGGAAAGATGTCGCCGTGATCGAACTCCAGGTTGTTGAAGATCGCCGTGCGCGGGGAGTAGTGCACGAACTTCGACCGCTTGTCGAAGAAGGCGCTGTCGTACTCATCGGCCTCGACCACGAAGAAAGGCGTCTCGCCGAGGTCTGCCGACGCGGGGAAATTTTTTGCCACTCCGCCAATCAGATAACCAGGTTTTAACCCGGCATAAGTCAATATCCACGCCAGCATGGAACTGGTCGTGGTCTTGCCATGCGTGCCCGCCACAGCCAGCACCCAGCGCCCACGCAGCACGAAGCGGGACAGCCACTCGGGGCCGGAGCAGTATTCGAGCCCGTGTTCCAGAACATACTCGACGGCGGGATTGCCGCGCGAGAGCGCGTTGCCGATGACGACCAGATCCGGATGAGGCTGCAAGTGTGCGGGGCTGAAACCCTGCTGCAAGACGATACCCTGATCCTCCAGCTGTGTGCTCATGGGAGGATAGACATTGGCATCAGAACCGCTGACGATGTGTCCCTGCTGCTTGGCCAGCACGGCCAGGCTGCCCATGAAGGTACCGCAAATACCCAGAACATGAATATGCATAAATCAAACTCTTCAGAGGCCCAAAATGGATAGCGCTAAATGAGTGACACCGAAACCTGAGTTTCGTCAGGCGCCAGGCAAGAACCTGTCTGGGCGCCGGGTCTTATCTGTATTGTCGCAAAATTGTGCACCCAGTAACATCCCGGCAAATTATCGCCAGCCGCAACGCCAGGAGTCCGCCGATGGACCTTCACACTGCAATGTCAGAAGGTTTCTGGGATTTTTCCAATCGCGTCTACCGCAAACGCGACGTCAGCCTGTGCTGCCTGTCATTACAGGACCTCTATGGACTCGATGTCAATCTGCTGCTGTTCGCCTGTTGGCACGCACGTTCGCACGGATTGTTCGAACCTGCCCTGGTGGAAAAGGCGCTGACCTTTTCAAGCACTTGGGCAGACCACGTCGTCAAACCACTGCGCGGTGCCCGCCGCTGGATGAAGACCCAGATGGAGAATGGCAAGGCGCCGCACGAGGAAGTTCAAACCGAAAAAATTCTGGCTGAGGATTTTCACAGACTGCGTGAGCAGATCAAAGCGTTGGAATTGCAGTGCGAGAAATTCCAGGAGCACACCCTCGAATCCTTGGTCAGTGGACGAGAACTCTTGCTGAGCGTCGAAATGCAGATCGCGTCGGCAGTCTATAATCTGCACTATTTCCTGCTGAGCACCTTCAACTCACAACAGCGGCCACGACCATTGCCGCTGCGTGATTTCCTGGCCACGCTCATTCTCAGCGCACTGGACCAGGACCCTGACGATAACCTCCTGCATCAGGCGATCAGCAGAGAACTCAATGCTCAGAGCCTCGGCAGGCCAGGTGTCAGGATTTGCGAATCCCTTCCCAGCGCTTGACGATACCGGCATCGATATCAAACATATCCAGCACACGCCCGACACTGTGATTGATCAGGTCATCAATGGTCTGCGGATTGTTGTAGAACGCAGGCATCGGCGGTGCAATGATCGCGCCCAGCTGACAGGCCTTGAGCAGCAGCTCGCAGTGCCCCGCATGCAGTGGAGATTCGCGCGGCATCAGCACCAAGCGACGACGTTCCTTGAGCACCACGTCGGCCGCGCGAATCAGCAGGTTATCTGCATAAGAGTGCACGATTGCGGACAAGGATTTCATCGAGCAAGGCGCTACGATCATGCCATCGGTGCGGAAGGAACCACTGGCAATCGAAGCCGCCATGTCGTTGATCGGATGGACGTGATCGGCCAGCGCCAGCACATCAGCCAACTCCCATTGCGTTTCGATAGCGATGTTCATCCGCGCCGACGGAGTCAGGATCAGATGCGTCTCCACCTCTGGCAGAGTTTTCAAAACCTCCATAAGACGAATGCCATAAATCAGCCCGCTCGCTCCCGACATTCCAATCGTTATCCGCATGTTAGTTCTTCACAACCTCTCTCCTCTATACCTTCACACACCCAGCGCGCCGTTGCCATGCAAACAGACGGCAAGGTAACATCCTGCTTCCCTTTCAACGGTCAGACTAGCAGGTTCTCTCACCATGGCCAAACCAAACCTATTCTATGCCCAGTCCGGCGGCGTCACCTCCGTCATCAATGCCAGTGCCTGTGGAGTGATCGAAACAGCCCGCCTGCACAAGGACAAGATCGGCCGCGTCTACGCAGGCCGCAATGGCATCATCGGCGCTCTGCACGAAGAGCTGATCGACACTGGCAAGGAGCTGGCAGGCACCATCGCGGCTCTGCGGCATACCCCTGCTGGTGCCTTCGGGTCCTGTCGTTACAAGCTCAAGAGCATCGAAGAGAACCGCGTCGAATACGAGCGCCTGCTGGAAGTTTTCAAGGCGCATAACATTCGTTATTTTCTCTATAACGGCGGTGGCGACTCTCAGGACACGGCCAACAAGGTCGCTCAGTTCAGTATTCAGCAGGGTTTTCCGATCCAGTGCATCGGCGTGCCCAAGACTGTCGACAACGATCTGCCAATTACGGACAACTGCCCCGGTTTCGGTTCAGTCGCCAAGTATGTTGCGGTCTCGATTCGCGAGGCGGGTCTCGATGTCGCCTCCATGTGCGAGAGTTCCACCAAAGTCTTTGTGATGGAGGTGATGGGGCGTCACGCGGGTTGGATCGCCGGAGCGGCTGGCCTGGCGGCCGAACAGGAAGGCGATGCGCCGCACATCATCCTGTTCCCCGAGATCGCGTTCAATCAGAAGAAATTCCTGCAGAAGGTGCAGAGCTGTGTGAAGCAGTTCGGTTACTGCGCCATCGTCGTCTCGGAAGGTGCCCAGAACAAGGACGGCAGCTTCCTCGCGGATGCTGGCGGCAAGGATGCGTTTGGTCATGTGCAACTGGGCGGCGTGGCACCATTCGTGGCCGAGATGGTCAAGAGGGAATTGGGCTACAAATATCACTGGGCCGTATCTGACTACCTGCAGCGTGCGGCACGCCACATCGCTTCGGCCACCGACGTCGAGCAGGCCTATGCCATGGGTCAGGCCGCCGTGGAGTTTGCGCTGGCTGGCAAGAATGCCCTGATGCCCATAATCGTGCGCAAGCCCGGCAAGAAGTACAGCTGGAGTGTGGGAGAGGCGAAACTTTCCGATGTTGCCAACGTCGAGAAAACCATGCCGCGCGAGTTCATCAGCGAAGACGGTTTCAGCATCACTGCAGCAGCGCGTGCCTACTTCACGCCGTTGATCCAGGGCGAGGATTACCCACCCTACAAGGACGGCCTGCCTGATTATGCGCGCCTGAAAAAGGTGCTGGTGGAGAAGAAGCTGAAGCCTTGGAAGAGCTGAGGGATTGAGGCCAAGCCGTAAGGGCGTTTTCGAGCGGCGGCGCGAGGTAGCAGGGGGCTTCAGCGACGGACCGCGCCCCTCCGGGGTGCCCTCTCTCAGCAAAAAGCCCAAGGTCTTTTTGCTGCGCTCGGCGCGGGTCTTTGATGTCGCTGAAGCCCCCTGCTACCTCGCGCCACCTCAGTAAATGCCATGCGAATGGAGTTGCAGATTCTACCGACAACGTCTGGAGGAAATGTGTCACTGGCCCCATTTCCTATGATGGTTTTACATTCCGTGCGGTGCAGCACCGTCGCCGGTGGGCGTGGGCAACGCCCCGGGATCTCGATAAATTTTGCTGCATTCCACTGTTAGGCGCCTAGTTGCAGCCATTTGGCGGCATAGTGGCGTACTGGTGGCGTGGTAAAACCGCAGACATAAAGAGAAGACTTCCTCATATTGGTCCACTCAACCACATTGATAGGAGCTTGGAGATGGAAATGCAAGTCAATGCGAGCCTTTTAAAACAGGAAAGAAGTAAGAGAGCCTGGAGCCAAGAGCATCTAGCCCAAGTCACTGGCTTAGGGTTGCGAACCGTTCAGCGAATAGAATCTTCCGGAATGGCTTCCAATGAGTCTATAGCGTCAATTGCAACCGTGTTTGAAATGACGGTCGCCCAATTCATGGTTGAAGCAACGATAGAGGCACGAAATGCTGCGGCGGGGCTTTTCCAGAAAAACAGGCTATGGATTACCTTGGCGATTGTAGTCGTAGCCCAAGTGGTATCGCCTCCACAACTCACCGTAGCTTTGGCATGTTTGTGGGTTTGGGTGGCTTTCGAACTAGGCTCATATTTTGTCAATAAAAGATCAAATCCAGAAAGCGCCTAAGACGGCGCCCAAGAGCGACAAAGTGAAGCTGTCATGCCTTGGCAGCGGCGTTACTTCGCGCCACCTCAATAAATGCCATGCGAACAGCGTGACAGATTCTACTGACAACATCTGAGGAAGTTTGTCCTGCCCCTTATCCCTCTGATGGTTTTAAATTCCGTGCGTTGCATCTGCCGAGCACAAGGGGTGTTGCCCATGCCCACCGGCGACAATCAAGGCCTGCGCCGAACGCAGCAAAAAGACCTTGGGCTTTTTGCGGAGAGAGGGTACCGCGGAGCGGCGCAGGACCGTCGCCGGAGGGCATGGGCAACGCCCCAGGATATCGATAGATTTCATTATTCAGCCACAGCAAGCTTGGGTTTGCGGGCATCAATCACCAACTTCGCGGCCACGACGACGAGCAACAACCCCACCCCCAGAACCTGATTCAACTCCGGGAAAGCCAGCTTCTGGCCAACATACACCAGTATGAGCGCCAGTATGTTACGCACCCAATGCTCGCCCACAACGCCTGTCATATGGCTGCCGATCCAGATACCGGGTATGGAGCCAATCAACAGAGTCCCCAGCAGACTATAATCCACCGTACCCAGACTCGCGTGCCCAAGTCCGGCGACCAGGGTAAGCGGCACGGCATGTGCGACATCGGTACCGACAATCCTGTTGATATGAATCTTTGGGTAGAGCAACAACAATGCTGTCACACCGAGAGCACCCGCCCCTACCGAGGTCAACGTGACGAGGAAGCCCAGCACCATTCCCAGAACCAGAGTCAGCACCGCGACGGCTCTTGGGCTCAAGCGGTTCTCATGATGCATGGACTTCACCAGCTCATGACGAAACAACACAGACAACGAGGTGAACAATAGCGCGATACCCAGCCAGAATTTTATATGATCAACCAGCTCACCAGAGGCCAGATCCATCTCGCCAAGGTACAGTGTGGTGACAAAAGACACTGGCACACTCCCCGCCGCCAGTGTTGCAACGATGCGCCAGTCGATATTGCCAAGTTTACCGTGCGCGAAGATGCCAGCAGTCTTGGTGATACTGGCATAGAGTAGATCGGTGCCGACGGCGACCGCAGCTTTGACGTTGAAAAACAACAACAATATTGGAGTCATGAGGGATCCCCCTCCTACTCCCGTCAACCCCACCAGCCATCCGACGATGAAACCGGCAATGACGTAACCTGGCTCAAAAGACATAGTGCCTCTCCCAAAAGAGCGGGCACTATATCAGCAGCCTTAGCACCAAACTAAAGGTTTAATGCTTTCATTTAGATTGTTTTGTTATAAAGATATGGAGATCAGGGAGCCAGACGCTCCACCTTCCAGTGCTCGCCCGCCTGCAGCGTGTACTCGAAGCGATCGTGCAGCCGATGCTGGCCTCCTTGCCAGAACTCGATCTGATGAGGCCGCACGCGATAGCCACCCCAGAACTCGGGCAATGGAATCTCGCCTTGCTCGAACTTGCGGCTGATGGCATCGAACTGCTGCAACAGCACCTCTTTGGAGGCCAGTGGACGACTCTGTGCGGAAGCCCAGGCGGCCAGCTGACTCTCGCGGGGACGGGACAGGAAATACTGCAAGGATTCGGCGGCACTCACTTTCTCGACCAGTCCACAGATCTCCACCTGCCGCTCTATAGCATGCCATGGGAAGTGCAGACTGATTTTGGTGTTGCAGCTGATCTCGCGCGCCTTGCGGCTCTCGTAGTTGGTGAAGAACGTGAAGCCCTTGTCATCAACTGCCTTGAGCAACACGATGCGCTGACTCGGTTGCCCATCACGCGCGACAGTGGCAACCGTCATGGCGTTGGCGTCGGGCAGCCCCATATCGATCGCTTCCTGCATCCAGCGTGCAAACAACTCAAGGGGGTTCTCGGTGAGATCATCGTGGTGCAGTCCACCCTTGAGATACTCACGACGTATTGCTTTGAAATCCATGCTGCTCAATCCTTGCCGGTAATTACGTTCTAGCGCACGAACTCGCCGTATTCCCAAACCTGCTCACGAATCGTACCGCGAGGATAGTAGAAGGTGCCTGGCCCGTGCTTGTCGTTGGCGAAGAATCCGCCAACGTACTTCTGACCGTCCGGCCATCGGTAAGTTCCTTGTCCGTGGAAGAAGTCACCCCGGAAATCTCCGGTGTAATTCTCGACATTCTCGGAAAGCCAGTACTCCGTGTACTTGTTCTCTGCCCAGTCCTGCAAACCAAAGAAGTAAGAGCCACGACCATGGCGCTCGTTGTCTTTCCACTCCCCGATGTAGAGCTCGGACTTGCCATTGAAGTAGGTGCCACGTCCACTCTTTATTCCCGCTTCCCAGTTACCGTCGTAATAGGCGCGCTCCGTGTACGACACCAGCTCAGTCAATTTGCCGCTACCGTGATACAGGCCTTCTTTGAAATTGCCCCGATAAGTGTTGGTGCCCAGTGTCGTTTTTATTTCCAGCGTGCCATAACCATTCGCGCAATCGCCATAGATGCACTGTCGGCTGAGCTCTCGCACCTCCTGATCAGTAGCGGCGATTTGCGCATGCACTGCACTGCTTAACAGCACGACGAACAATGTGGCAATAATTCTCTTCATGATGATCTCCTCAATACTCGATCAAAACTCTTCAATCGAAAAGTTCGTCAATAAATCACTCGTCAACCGATATGACGCAGCACGGTCAGCGGACTGGTGTTGACCACCTTGCGCGTCGCCATCACACCGAGCAGTGCTATCACCAGCATCCCCAGCACAGGCCCTGCAAGCCAAACCCAGTAGTGCAATGCGAATTCCTGCTGGAACACGCGCGTCTGCAGATAGTAAAGGCTCGCCTCCGCCCCGACCGTGGCGATGACGCCAGCGACAAGGCCAATCGTCGCAAACTCGATGAACAGACTGCTCAGGATCAGTTTGCGGCCTGCGCCAAGTGTACGCAGGATGGCGTTCTCACGGAAGCGTTCATCCAGCGTCGCAGTCACGCAGGCCAGCATCACCAGCGCCCCGCAGGCGAGCACCAGGAAGGCAATCAGCTCAATGGCCGAGGTCACTTGCGCGATGATGGTCTGGATCTGTTCGATCAAGGCGTCGATCTCAAGGACGACGATGGTCGGGAACAACGCCAGCAAACCGTTGATCAGCGCCTTCTGCTCCTGCTCCATCAGCGCGGTAGACAGATAGGTGCCGCCGAGCCCTGCCAGCGTTCCCGGCGAGAAGATCACGAAGAAATTCGGCTGCATGTTGTCCCAGCGCACGGTGCGCAGGCTCTGCACCCGTGCCTCGATCAGGCGCCCCTGACCGACATCGAACTCGATGAGATCACCGAGCGCAGCACCGAGACGCTCCGCGTAATCCTGTTCCAGCGAGACAAAGCCGGGCTGTGGATTCTCACTCCACCACTCCCCCTCTACCACCTGATTGTCCTTCGGCAGCTCACTCGTCCAGGTGACCTGGCGGTTGCTGACGCGCTGCGGCCCGCCCTGACGCTCACCGTCTGCACGATCTGCCCCATCGGCTCCATCCGCTGCAGCAACCCCATCGGCATCAGCAGCCTCAAAATCCTGATCCGCGTCGCCAGAGCCAGCACTGCGTTCGGTCACATTGCTCTGCTCATCATCGTCGTCCCAGCGTGGATTGGGCACTTCGCCATTGATGCGCGTGATGCCCGCACTCATCATCGGGAAGAACTGGTTCGGCTCGACGCCATTCTCCCTGAAGAACGCCTCGATGCCCGCAACCTGTGGCTCGGTCACATTCATCAGAAAGTGATTGGGTGTATTCTCTGGCAACTGCGCCTGCCAGTCGGCGATCAGATCGGTGCGCAAGAGCGTCAGGATCAACAGCGACATGATGGTCAGAGAGAACACCAGCACCTGCAGGATATTCTGCTTGCGGCGACGCCTCGTGGCCGACATGGCAAGCTTCCAGGCACTGCCCGCCTTCATGCCGACGCTGTTGCTGGAATGCAGCAACAGCCAGGAGATCCCCGACAGCACCAGCACCACGCCCGCCACTGCCAGCACGATGATGCTGGTGAGCAGCACGTCCTGGCTGTACCAGAGCATCAGCACCAGCGAACCGGCCAGCCCGATCCCATAAGGCAGGCGAGCGCTCAGGCTGTTATCGTCCAGATCCTTGCGCAACACGCGTAGCGGCGAAGTCTTGTGCAGCGCCAACAGCGGCGGCAGAGCGAAGGAAAGCAGACAGATGATCGCCGTCGTCGAACCGATGATATAGGGAGTGATGCCGGCTGGCGGCAAGGTGATCGGAATCACCGAAGCGAGCGCCTGCAGGATCAGCGCATGAATCGCCCAGCCCAGCACCGAGCCGACCACGATAGCAATCACACACAACACAATCTGGATACTGAGATAGATCGACATGATCTGGGACGACGTACAACCGAGCGTCTTGAGAATGGCCACGTAGTCGAAATGCCGCTCACTGTAGCGCCGCGCAGTCAGCGCAATCGCCACGCCAGCCAGCAGCACCGCGAACAGGCTGCCGAGCAGCAAGAAGCTCTCGGCCTTGTTGAGGGCGTCGGCCACCTCGGCGCTCTCGTCGCGCACATCCCGCAGGCGGAACTCCCCTGCGGTGCGCTCATCGAGCCAGACGCCATACTCCTCCAGCGCCGTCTCGTCTCCGGCAAACAAGTAGCGATAGCTCACCCGGCTGCCCACCTGAATCACCCGGGTAGCGGGGACATCGGCGAGATTGAGCATGAGACGTGGCCCGGCGTTGTCCATCATGCCGCCTTGCTGGCGGTCCGGCTCCTGCACGATGATGCGAGTCACGCGCAGCGCCGCTTCGCCCACATACACCGTGTCACCAATCTGCGCACCGAGCGCAGGCATTACCCGCGACTCCACCCAGACTTCCCCGGCAGGAGGACCACCGGCAATGGGCGCTCCGAGCGTAAAGGGCTGATCGGCCACCAGCAATTGACCACGCAACGGATAGGCATCGCTGACCGCTTTCGCGGACACGAGCACATTGCCGTTATCCGAGAACACCATGGAGCCAAAGGACACCGTTTCGGCCGTGCGCAGGCTGCGGCTACGGGCCTCATCGAACCACTCGGCAGGCGCCGCAGTGCGTCCACTCAGGACACGGTCCGCCGCCAGCATGTTGGCGGATTCCACCAGCAGTGCCTGCTCCAGCCGATCCGTAAACAGGGCGATGCCGGTGACCGAGGTGACAGCCATCACCAGCGCCAGCAACAGCAGGCGCAATTCCCCACCCTGCCAATCCCGCCAGAGCAGACGTAAAGACAAGCGCAGCAGTGTCGCCAGCTGCAGTGGCTCGACGCGGACCTCGGCCTGTGGGCTCTCGTTCGTGCCGGGCACGACATCCTGAACGCTAGGCATGGACGCTGCCTTCAGCCACGAGAGTGGCGGCAGTATTGAGTTCGTCGCTCACGACTTCGCCCGCCACCAGCCGAATAGTGCGGTGGCACTTACGCGCCAAGCGCTCATCGTGCGTCACCAATACCAGTGTGGTCGCGTACTCCTTGTTGAGGGAAAACAGCAGATCGATGACCTTGGCGCCGGTCGCGCTGTCCAGGTTGCCGGTCGGTTCATCGGCGAAGAGGATGCGCGCCTCCGAGGCGAAGGCACGGGCAATCGCGACGCGCTGCTGCTCACCGCCGGAAAGCTGATTGGGATAGTGATGGCAGCGTTCACCCAAGCCTACTCGCCTCAGCAACTGGGTGGCCTTCTCGCGGGCATTGCGATCGTTCTTGAGCTCGATGGGCAGCATGACATTCTCCAGCGCCGTCAGGCTCGGGAGCAGCTGAAAGGACTGGAACACGAAGCCGACCAGCTGACCACGCAGCACCGCGCGCTGTTCCTCGTCGAGGGCCGCGAGACGATTGCCATTGAGAATGACGTCTCCGGAACTGGCGGTGTCCAGACCAGCCATCAGGCCCAGCAAAGTGGACTTGCCGGAGCCGGAGACGCCCACAATCGCGACAGTCTCCGCCATATTCACGGCGAGAGAGATTCCCTTGAGGATCACCAGCTCGCCTTCACTGGTAGTCACGCGTTTTACGAGGTTTTCAATTCTTATCATGGATACTTACCTGGTCGCCTTGTTCCCGAGTCATTCTGCTGATTGTCCTGAATACGCACGCGAAGCGCAAACCGGTTCATCTGACCCGTCTCGGAATGTTGCTTCAGTCGCCGCAAACTGGCCCGCGAGCAGCAGCATTGAATAACCCGGTGGGAACGATTAAATTGGCCTCTCGCCCATGCGCCTGTATATGACAAGTCGACACATGACCGGTATTTCTGCAAGACATATCCTGCCACGCCAGCTGTTCAGTGCCATATTGATCCTGTGCAGCCTGCTGCTGTTTGTGGTGCCCACGCACGCACAGGACGACACTCCGGTGTTGCTGGTGTTCGGCGATAGCCTCAGCGCGGGTTATCGAATGAATGAAGAAGAGGGCTGGGTGGCACTGCTGGCAGCAAGACTGGCCGAGGAAAGCACGAACTTTCGTGTCGTTAACGCGAGTGTCAGTGGCGAAACGACCGACGGCGGGCTGGCACGTCTGCCTGCTGCACTGGCCACCCACAAACCGACCATTGTGATTCTTGAGCTGGGTGGCAATGACGGACTGCGCGGCCTGCCAGTAGCGAATATCAAACAGAACCTGATGCAAATGGTCACGCTGAGTCAGGCGGCCGGGGCAAAGGTGATTCTGGCTGGCATTCAGATTCCCCCCAACTATGGGCCGCGCTACACAGGTCCGTTCACGAGTCAGTACCAGGAGATCGCCGAGGACATGAACCTGCCATTGATCCCCTTCCTGATCGATGGCATTCCCCAGCAGCCCGAGCTGATGCAGGACGACGGCATCCATCCGCGTGCGGAAGCCCAAGGCCTGGTACTGGAGAATGTCTTGCCGGTGTTGACGCCGGTGCTGAACGAGACCGGCGCCGCCAACAGCTGACGACAACCCTGCGCCTCACTGCTCGAAACAGATCTCGATGTTGTCGGTATCATCGACAGTGAAGCCGTGACTCCGATACCACTTCTTCAGAAGCTCCGTCTCCCCTTTTGCCTCGCCGTAAAGTCGGCTGATGCGATGCGACCTGCAGAACTCCAGCACCTCATCCAGCAGTGCTGTGCCAACACCCATGGTCCGGTAGTTCTGCGCCACGGCTATATTGCGCAGACAATAGCTGACGCCCGGCCCTGAGGTATCGTAGGAAGTGGGGATATTGCGACGCTGCCCGGAGGGGCGGCTCAGTTCGGCAAAAGCAATGGAGGTGGGGCCGCTGTAAACCCGGAAGAACAACTGCTCCGACAAACCACGAGGCGGAACGATCTGCAGGTCCGGAACCGGACATTTTAATTTTGTCATGCTGTACTGATTACCAAAGGCTTCTGTTAGCTCCAGCGCCGCTCACAAATCGATCAACTTCAGAGTGTGCTTTGCCTTGCCTGGCAATCGGACCAACCAAAACTAATCTGACTAGAAAAAAAAGTCTAGGGAAATCTGTGCTTTAGCCAACTTTCAACCCACTTCAGGAAGCACCTGCCAGAGATTCCCCCCATGGCAGTGGGACTAGCGTGTGGTGCTACCTGTAGTGGTTACGACCACCACGCTCATTCCTGCCATTGCGATCGCTGTCGTGACGATCATAGTCGTGCCTGTCATTGTCGTGCCTGTCATAGTCGTTCCAGTCATCTCGACGATCATGCTGCAGGCCAAACGGCGCATAGATAATCGGCGGTGCACGATGAATGACGATGCGATCAGGTTCGCGTCGCGGTGCGTCCCAGCCACGCACATAACTCACGTAGCTGCCATTGATGCCATAGAACACCGAGGTGATGCTGACATACGTGCGATGTACGTGGCGATATTCCGGCCCGAATTGACTGCGGCGATAGCGACGCTCGAAGCGCTCGTAATACTTCGCCATTTCATCGTAACGGGCCTGCACGTAATAGCGGTCACTGCGACCGGCCAGCGCGTCACGGAAGCGGCGCGCCTCGCGGGCCAGTTTCTCCGCGTCGTCGCGCAAAGAACCATGGACACCGGCGTGGCGCAGTTCGCGAGCCATCTGATAACTGATGTCCTCGAGGTGGCTGGCCTGCCTGAGCAGGCTGCCGTCATTGGCAGATGCCGGGCTGACAAACGCCAGCAAACCGAAAAGCAGGGTGAATACTGTGGTGATGCTCAGAGTTGTTTTCATCATTTGAACTCCCTGGACGCGCGCCGTGTGCTCGCGCTGCCCCGAAGGCACCATTGCCTTCTTGAAGATCATTCTAGGCAACCCAACTGAACTCGACCTGAACGCCCTCACTCACCAGCGGCGACATTGGTAATAGCGAGGTACTGACGCACGACATTGTCGATCCCGTGCTCCAGTGACTCCACCACCAGCGCGTGGCCGATGGAGACCTCCAGAATTCCCGGGATCTGCAGAAAACGAGCGAGGTTGTGCAAGTCCAGATCGTGGCCCGCATTCAGCCCGATCCCCAGCGCGCTGGCGCGCCGGGCGGCGGCACGGTAGGACTCGAACACCGCCGACTCCTCGGCGGTGCCGAACGCGCGAGCATAGGCTTCGGTATACAGCTCAATGCGATCCGGCGCGACCGCCTGCACCTGCTCGACAGCCTCGACCGATGGGTCGAGAAACAGACTGCTGCGCACGCCGAGCGTACGCAACTCGCCGAGCACTTCACGAAGCAGCGCGGCGTTAGTGCGCACCTCCCAGCCATGGTCGGAGGTCAGCTGATCGGGAGCATCTGGCACCAGCGTGCACTGCGCGGGCTTCACTCTGGCTATCAAGGCCATGAACTCCGGCGACGGATAACCCTCGATGTTGAACTCAACACCGGGGAACTCTCGCAGCAGCGCGGTGATGTCGACGACATCCTGGCGCGTCACGTGCCGCTCATCCTGACGCGGATGCACAGTGATGCCTTTCACGCCAAGCCCGATGAGACGACGGACGAAGTACAGCACGTCGGGGAAATTGCGGCCCCTGGAATTGCGCAGCAAGGCGATCTTGTTGACGTTAACACTCAGGATAGTCATGTCGGTTCCAATGTTTGGACTGGGGTTCAGGACCAGGCCGGTTCTGCATGAGAATCAGCGGTGGAGGGTTTGAGAAAACTGTGGACGATGCGATAGAAGGTCTGCGGCTTCTCCGCGTGCAACCAGTGACCGGTGTGCATGATCACCTTGGTTTTTGCCTGCGGAAAACGCTGCAGTATCTCGTCACGATATTGCTCGACGATATAGTTCGACAAGGCGCCCTTGACGAACAGGACTGGCCCGGCAAAGACGCCGTCGGCCGGTGGACGCTCGCGCAGACGCAGATAGTTGGCCTGCAGCGCCGCCAGATTGACGCGCCAGTAGAAACCACCTTCTGGCTTCTTGAGCAGATTGGTCAGCAGGAACTGTCGCACCAGTTCATCCTCTTCGTACTGCGCCAATACTACGTCGGCGGCACTGCGGCTGCCAATGCTGTCCAGATCAATGGCCAGCAGCCCGTCGAAGATACTGTCGTGCTGGCCGGGGTAAGTCACCGGCGCGATGTCTGCCACCACCAGCCTGTCAACGCGCTGCGGCGCGCTCAGCGCCAGCTGCATCGCCACCTTGCCGCCCATGGAATGACCGAGCAGATGGCAGTGGTCGATGCCATGGTCGTCCATGAACTCCATCACGTCCTGCGCCATGCAGGCGTAGTTCATCTCGTCACTGTGGGGCGAGCCGCCATGGTTGCGCAAATCCAGACCAATCACGGCGAAGTCTTTCGCCAGTTCACGACTGTGCCACGCCCAGTTGCCCAGACTGCCGAACAGCCCGTGCATGATCAACAGTGTTTCGCCCTGCGTGGAATATTGTTTGAAATTCAGTTTCATCGATCGCTCAACAATCCGTCTTGCTGTACACCTACTGTGCACTCGCGTGGCTTTGCAGCAGCGCCAGCACATCAGCGTGGTGAGTCTTGGTCTGCACCTTGTCCATGACATGCACGAGTCGTCCCTCCTTGTTGATGAGGAAGCTGGTGCGCAGGATACCCATGAACTCGCGCCCCATGAACTTCTTCAAGCCCCAGACGCCATACTTCTCCGCCACCGCGTGGTCCAGATCGGAAAGCAAGGTGAAATTCAGGCCGTCGCGTTCGGCAAACTTCTTCAGACTTTTCACGGGGTCGGGACTCACCGCGAGAACCACCGTGTCGAGCGCAGCCAGTTCTGCCTGTACATCCCGCAACCCACAGGCCTGCACGGTGCAACCGGGCGTCATGGCTTTGGGATAGAAATACAGCAACACATTGCTGGTACCACGCAAAGCCTTGAGCTGCACAGGATTCCCGTGCTGATCGTGGAGGGTGAAATCGGGGGCCAGGTTGCCGACTTTCGGAAAACTCATACGGGTACTCCTGAGGGTGCACTTCGGAGGTGAAAGGCTGGCCATTATAGCCACCTGCCTACCGCACAGTCATGGCTTTCGCGGCGCTCTTGGCAGCCTCAGACTCTGTGCTAGAATCCGGCCCCATGACACGTCCCGTAAAATCCATCGTAGTTCTCACCGGCGCAGGCATATCCGCAGAATCGGGCATCAGTACATTCCGGGCCAGCGACGGGCTCTGGGAGAATCACCGCATCGACGACGTCGCCACCCCCGAAGGCTTCGAGCGCAATCCCCAGTTCGTGCATCACTTCTACAATCAGCGCCGCCGCCAGTTGCTGCAGGAAGACATCAACCCCAATGCCGCCCATATTGCCCTGGCGAGGCTGGAGCATGAGTTTCCCGGCGAGGTGTTGATTGTCACCCAGAACGTGGACAACCTGCATGAGCGCGCCGGCAACCGCAACCTGCTGCACATGCATGGCGAACTGCTAAAGATGCGCTGTCAGCAGACCAATCTGATCTTCGACGTGCAGGAGGACATCGGCTTCGACACGCTGTGCCGCTGCTGTCAGACGCCCGGCAATCTGCGCCCGCACATCGTCTGGTTCGGCGAGATCCCGCTGTACATGCCGCAGATCAACCAGGCATTGGAGAGCTGCAGTCTATTCATCGCCATCGGCACCTCCGGCAATGTCTACCCCGCATCTGGCTTCTATCAAACGGCGAAGATTCACCGCGCACGCACGGTAGAACTGAATCTGGAACAGACCCGCTCCAGCTTCGACGAACAGATCTATGGCCGCGCCTCGATAGTCGTGCCGGAGTATGTGGAACAACTTATTTGCTCGGTGCAAGCGCCTTGACCAGCGCGCATCCCGCCCGCGTCTGCATCAAGCCCGCAGCGACTCCAGCAAGACCTCCAGCTCCTTCGGAAAACAGGGCCGCCCCTGCGGATTCACCGCTGTGGTGACGAAGCGCGCATCCAGCATTGTCTGTCCGCTTTCGGTATGCACGATGCGCTGCACGAAGGTGAGCCGCAGGCGCGATTCACGCTCTGTCTCCACGGTGACCTGAAAGACATCGCCACTGCGTAGCGAGCGACGGTAGTCCAGCGCCGCGCGCACCACGACCACATTGATCTGCCGTGCGGTGAGCTGCGCAAAGTCCAGCCCGCGCGCCTTCAGGAACTCGTGGCGAGCGTGCTCCAGATAATTCTGATAAACGGCATTGTTGACGACGCCCTGCATGTCGCACTCGTAGTCGCGCACCGCCATGACCATGGTGAAAATACTCATCCCGAACTGGCTCCTTCATCCTGTGACTGCGGATTCTCTGACGGCGATGATATCATCCCGACAACCTGGATATTCATCGCCTCATTACCACAGGATTGCTGTCATGCGACTGCTGCCGCTCCCCCCTTCCAAGTCGTATCGGTTAGCGCCGTTGCTGCCGTCCTTGATGCTGACCCTGCTGCTGACCCTCGGCGCCTGCCAGAGTGGCAACGATACGGACACGACCAATTCACTGGAGGAAGCGGATGTCGCAGGTCTGCAGGCCGCCATGAGCAGTGGCGAGCTGACCGCCGTCGCACTGGTGATCCACTACCAGCAGCGCATAGCCGCGCTTGATCCGCAGCTTCACGCCATTATCGAGCTGAATCCCGAAGCTCTGGACATCGCTCAGGCGCTCGATGTGGAGCGCGCTGCGGGCCAGGTTCGCTCGCCACTGCACGGCATCCCCGTGCTGCTCAAGGACAACATCGACACGGCGGACCAGATGCACACCACCGCCGGCAGCCTCGCCCTGCTGGATGCGCCGACTCCCGCCCGGGACGCCTTTCTCGTACAGCGCCTGCGGGATGCCGGTGCCGTCATTCTTGGCAAGACCAACATGAGCGAGTGGGCCAACTTCCGTTCGACAGAGGCCTCCAGCGGCTGGTCCGCACGCGGTGGACAGACCCGCAACCCCTATGATCGTGAGCGTAGCCCCTGCGGCTCCAGCTCGGGTTCCGCCGTGGCGGTGGCCGCCAATTTGGCCGTGCTCGCCATCGGCACCGAGACGGATGGCTCGATTCTCTGCCCGGCGGCCCACAACAGCATAGTCGGCATGAAACCCAGTCTTGGCCTGATCTCCCGTGTCGGCATCATCCCCATCGCTCACAGCCAGGACACTGCCGGTCCGATGACCCGCAGCGTCAAAGACGCCGCGCTGCTGCTCAATGCGCTGGTGGCGGCAGACCCCGAAGACGACATCACCACCAATCCGCACACACGTAACCCGGTGGATTACACCCTCGCTCTGCAGGCGGACGGGCTGCGCGGCAAGCGCATTGGGGTCCTGCGCCAGGACTTTGGCAAGGATGCGGCCTTGGATGCGTTGATGGAACAGCAGCTGGAGATTCTGCGCGCTGCCGGAGCTGAACTGGTGGACTTGGGCATTCGCCCACGGAACTCCTTCAATGCAGCGGAGACCGAGGTGCTGCTCTTCGAATTCAAGAACGATCTGAACAATTACCTCTATGAACGCGGAGGACCGGTGCAGGACCTGACAGACCTGATTCGCTTCAACGAGGAGAATGCCGCCATCGAGCTGGCAGACTTCGGACAGGAACTGTTCCTGCGTGCGCAGGAGAAGGGTGACCTTGGAGACGGGGAGTATCTGTCGGCGCTGGGCATGAGCAAGGCCTTGAGCCAGACCAATATCAATTCGGCGCTGCAGCAGATGGAACTCGATGCGCTGGTGGCACCGACCAACAGCGTCGGCTGGCTGGTCAACCCCGCAGGCGACAACACCGAAGGCTATATTTCCAACTCCAGTCTCGCCGCCGTCGCCGGGTATCCCAGCATCACCGTGCCGTCGGGTTACATCGATGGTTTTCCGATCGGCATCAGTTTCATCGGCGGGGAATTCTCGGAACCACAACTGCTGGGGATGGCCTATGCGTATGAGCAATTGCGCCAGGTTCGCAAACCACCCATCCTGCAAGAGCCCTAGACCTGGGTGTGGGCCTGAACAGTCTCGCAGTGAGGTGCCAGACAATTCTCCAGAGGTTCAGGCCTGTGCAGATGATAGCCCTGTGCATAGTCGATACCCATTTCCTGGCAGATGGCCATGACCTCCGGAGTCTCCACGCACTCCGCCACCGTCATCAGATTCATCAGCTGGCCGATCTCGTTGATCGACTTCACCATCGCTCTGTCGATGGCTGACGTACGAATGTTCTTGCAGAACATCCCTTCTATCTTCAGTACATCAACAGGCAGATTGCGCAGATAAGTAAACGACGACATGCCGGCCCCAAAATCATCCAGCGCAAAGCGACAACCGAGCTCTTTGAGGGAGCGGATGAACTTGCCTGTGTACACCAGATTCTCTATCAGTGAGGTCTCGGTGATCTCGAACCAGATGCGATTGACAGGCATCTGATGACGCCTCAGCTCGGTAGACAGGAAATCCAGAAACTCGGGATCTCCCAGAGATTGTCCCGAGAGGTTGACCGAGAAGCAGGCGATGCCATCCAGCTGATCGGCATGGGCAGCGAACCATCGGAAGAAATGGGTAATTACCCAACGATCGATCTGCCCCATCATGCGGTAACGCTCGGCGGCAGGCAGAAACGAGCCCGGCGCTATCACATCACCGTCTTCGCCACGCAGACGCAGAAGGACTTCGGCACAGCAACGCGGGTTACCTGGCTCCAGACTCATGATCTTCTGAAAATACAGAATGAAACGATCCTTCTCCAGCGCCTCGGTAATACGATTTACCCAGAGTGTCTGCTGCAGCTGCTGACTCAAGCGTTCATCCTGCCCGCGATGCTCATGAATACGATTACGTCCGGCACTCTTCGCTATACGACACGCGGAATCCGCGATCGTCAGCGCCGCCGCGCACGTGGTCATGCCCAGCGCGTTCAGATTCACGAGCCCGATGCTGGCGCCAAAAGTGAATTGGCGGTTGTCCGCCTCGAATCGGAAAGCCGATACCACTTCGCGAATATTTCCAGCCAGTTCCCGCGCCATCACCGGATCGCAATCCAGCAGAATCACTCCGAACTCGTCACCACCAATTCTACCGATGACATCCGTGCTGCGCAGTTGCGCTTGCATCAGCGTGGCCAGGTCTTTGAGGACGATGTCTCCGGCCATATGACCGCAACTGTCGTTGACAATCTTGAAGCGATCCAGATCAAGGAACATCAGGTGATGTGAGTGAACATTTCCGCGCACGGCATGGAGCGCCGCCTCCAGCTCATACTCGAACTGGTGCCGGTTGATCAAACCGGTCAGGGCATCGTGCGTCGCCTGCTGCACCAGTGCTTTCTGACTGATTTGCAGGGAATCGAGCAGACCGTTGAAGGCCATACTGAAGGCACTGATCTCATCACGACCACGAACAGGAAGGCGTTGCTGCAAGTGCGCGTCGTCGAGTTCCTCTACTGCAGCACTGAGCCGCTGCAGGCGCCGCAGGACAGACTTGTCGAGAAAGACGAGGAACCAGGCAATCAGCACGAGAAACATCAGCCCACCACCCAGACCGACAATCAAGAGCGTCTGCGAGGCTTGCGCGAAGAAATTGCGCTGGGCACCGATCTGCAGAATGAACGCCGGAGTACCCTGGTAGTCATTCAGAAGAGTGTAACTGTACAGGAGCGACTGACTGGCCGGCACGAAACTCGAACCGCTTGGATTGTTGCGAATCAATTCCAGAATATGCTGATTCTGACGGTCCGCCTGAAACTCCTCAAGAGGCTTTATCGTTACCTCTTGTTCTACTATTCCTTCCAGCCGCACAACAGCCGCCTCGTTGTAGTGAATGGCGGCTACCAATGCGGAAACTCCCAGCTTCCCCTCGAAATCCAGATTGGGATGAGAGCTGACCAGATGAATAGTTCCGTCTATGAAGGCCAGCCCCTTGTGGGCACTCGCCACTTGAACGTGCCTTGCCAGACCGGACTGCAGCACGGCACTGACGAAGGGCGAGCTCTCATCCAGCGGCAAGTCGACATTCTCGTTGTCGGGCTCGCTTTCCCGGGCCACGATCAGACGATTGTCTGTGCCTATCACGGCGAGCTCACGAATATCGAAACTGCCGGAGATGGCGTTGACGAACATGTCGCGATAGAGGTTCATCGCCGGGAAAGCCACCATCAGATTCAGAATGCCGCTGGCCGCCCAGCCCCGAGTCACCTCATCGAGGCGCTCTATCTCCAGATCCATGGCATTGAGCACCCGGTGCCGATTCAGCTCAAGATCTGCCTCCTCCAACCGCTCATAGCTGCGCAGCATGAGTAGGTAGAAACCGACGAACAAGCCAACACAGACAAGCAGGATCACCAGCAGCTGGCCTAGCACTCTATTCCGGATCATAAAATGGTTACTCACCTGTAATCTTATTATTATCCCGCGAATACGCAGGCACCAGAGTTGTGAGAAATTGTCTCTGATGCCAACACATCGGCCTTCGCGGCTAAAACTGCATTATTCGTGCACGTAACAGGTCGTCTGGTTCCTGCCATTGTGCTTGGACTGATACATGGCCTGATCAACCTGCGCAAGCCATTGCTGGTGGTTCTCCAGCATGTCGTCATACTGACTGATACCTATGCTGACCGTGACCTGCAGTGGCTGGCCCTGGCAATCGACCACAGTTGCTGCGAGCCGCAAGCGCAGACGCTCGGCAAAGACCAGCGCCTGACTGATCGTGGTATCAGGGAGGATGGTGACAAACTCTTCACCTCCATAGCGACCCGACACATCGGTTTCGCGCTGAGTCTGCAACAGCAGATCCGCCAGTGCGCGAATGACCGTGTCTCCCGCCAGGTGTCCGCAGCCATCGTTGATCTTCTTGAAATGGTCGATATCAAACATAAGCAGAGACGACACCCGCCCGGTGCGCTTGCAACGGCGGAATTCGTCCACCAGCCGTTCCTCCCAATGACCACGATTGTACAGGCCCGTCAGTCTGTCGGTGCGACTGAGCTTTTCAAGAGCGGCATTGGCGGCTTCAAGTTCCAGCTTGTGCGTGGCAATGTCGGTGACGTCGTAGACGAGAATGCACACCTGCGACACTTTCTTGTTGGTGCTGGTCAGAGGAATCAGCGTGACATTCTGGTACATGTACTCGGCATTGCCCGTCAGCGGACGATTGCTCTTGAAGTTGAACAGGCGGGGCTGCTGTTCCCACGTCGAATACGCGCGACTGTTCAACTTGAACGCGGAATCAATTTTTTTCTTGAGCCAGCCGACTGGAAGCTCCGGAAACAACTCAAAGAGATTTTCACCACGCGCATCGCTGGTGCGGATGGCACTGTGATTCTCCATGAAGTTGTTCCACATCTGCACCTGATGCTGTTCGTTGATCAGAATCAACCCGACGTCGACGTTCTGCAGCAATTGCATCATCAGATGCAGGCTCGCGAGTTCAGAATCCGGCTCCAGCGGCACGACTTGCAGGGACGCCTGACTCATTGCAGCAACTCCATTCTTTCGCTCAACCTAGCTATCGAGTCATGTCCGAACAGCAGCAACAAGTGGCACTGAATCTGCCCTTCCAGAAACTGATAATTGATCTCGACAGCAGCCACGGGACTGGCGTCCTGCCGACTGCCGAGGAGCTCCGCCAATGGCCGCTCACGCCCCAGCACCACCGGAAAGCTATGATTGATGTCGAGATCAAGCTGCTCGCTGATGCCCTGCAGACAGGCGCCTACCAGCAGTCCGGAGAGGTCCACCAGCACGCCGAGTTCCTGCTGGCGATAGTTGCCTGACTCCTCGCGCAGCAACGAAATCAGCGGGGGAAAACTGTCTGCATCCAGCAGCAACACAGCCTCGCCCGACACACCGCTGCCATTGAAACCATGCGACACAGCTGTCAGCGTCTGAGAGTTGCCACAAGTGAGACGATGCTTGAGTTCACCGTACTGGCAAAGATGCACCTGCGGCACCGGAAGCTGGATAAAGGTGTCCAGCAGATCGGCGAGCTTGCTGCCCGCCCGCCCCATGGCGATATTCACGACCTCCTGCAGCGTTTCGACAAAATTGCTGCTTCCTTCAGGCATGTCCACTACCTGTGAGATGGTGGCGTGAGAGTTGGCCGAGGGTTGCTGTTGAGTTGCCGTTGAGTTGGCGACGATGCCAAAACGGAAAAGAATGTCGCGGATTTTTTCTGTGCTGACGGGCTTCTGGACAAAATCCAGTGCCCCCTTGCTGATGACGCGCCTGTAAGCGTCGGCCTGTATGTCCCCGGAGACTACCAGGACCATGGTTGGCAGATCCTGCGCACGAATGACGTCGAGAACCTCATAGCCATTCATCACCGGCATGTTCAGATCGAGAAACAGAATGTCGGCCTTGCCTGCCTTGATGGCGCTCACCGCCTCTTCGCCATTCACGGCGAATGTCAGCTCGACGTCCCACTCGGCTGGCAGGGCTCGAGCCATCTGCTTTCTCGCCAGAGTGGAGTCATCACATATCAGTACGGGGGTTGCCATGCTGCTCGATAATCAAAGAGTTGAAACGATTTTTAACTCAAGCTAACCGGAATCCGAGCGCATATTCATTCCACGCCGGGTTTGCGGTACTGGCCATAGAGCAGTTCTTCAACATATTCCACGCACTTGAACTCGATCAACTGCATGTTCGTATCGAGACGGCGGTACAGGGGCATGCTGATGGTCCAGGGCTCGGTGTAGACTTCCGGATCAGTGATGGTGGCCTCATAGCGGATCACGTTCTCGCTCTCCAGCGTGTAGCGCTCTTCCACGCGCATCTGGTAGCTGTGCCAGTTGCCTGAACTGTCCAGCCAGCTGTCCGGCATTTGCCCGGTCACCATAATCACCAGCGTGTCGCCCTCCCAGTGACCGATATTGTGCCCCATCCAGCTATCCACTTGGGATTCGTAGTCGGGCTGATCCATGTAGACCATGCGATCGGCACCAGCAAATTCATAAGTGATCAGCGTGGTGTCGGGCGCCTGAACGATCTGGAAAGGATAAGGCAGGTAAGTGGCACGAGGCACACCCGGCAGATAGCACTTCACGACCGGGTCCTTCGCCAGCCAATCCGCCTGATTCTGTTGCTTGACCACCAGCGCTTCCGGCTTGTAGGGAATCTTGCCGCCGACGACGACGCCCATCCCGCCAGGAATAGCTCCCAGCGCGCCCATTTCGACGACCGGACTCGGGCGTGACGCATGCGTCTCCAGATCCCAGTGGGCCGTCCCCAAGGTCTGCCAGATACCATTGAGATCGGGCTTGCCATCGGGCGTGCGGGGAATAGCAGTACCTTGAGCAAAGACAGCGCCACTCGCCAGTACCGACGCTGCACTGACCGTCAGCATCAAACTCTTGGCTAAGGTTTTTATGATTGTTGTTTTCATGGACTACCCTTTAATTGTGTTCACTCAGTTGCCTCTGGAATCGACATACGTGCCTTCTTCCACACGCTGACCACGCAGAATGTTGACCATTCCGTAGTTGCCTTCGTGGCAGGCATATTCGTAGACCTCTTCTTCCATCTTCAACATCGGCACCAGAACCGTCACCGGGGCAACGAAGGCCTGCGGATCATTCACGGTAAATTCGTACTCCACCTTGCCATCGGAGACACGCGTGAAGCGCTCGATCAGGTGCATGTTCCTGGAGATGCCAGTACCGCGAAAACTCTGGGTCTTGTCGGTGAAATTGGTTGTCTCTACGACCAGCGTATCGCCATCCCAATAGCCGCGCGAATCCCCTGTCCACTGCTCCACATCGGCTGGCAAGTGCGGACGCCCATCGATCGGAACGATGCGTGACTCATGGATCATCTCGTTGAAAATCACGAAATGGTCCTTGTTCTGGAACAGCTGCACATTATTGTTGTACATACTGGGCATAAAAGGCGGCACAGAGTTGAAGCCCAGCAGACAGCGCTCAGACAGGCCACGATCTTCCGGGCCATCTTTGCCAATCCCACCTACCGCGAAGCGCACGGGACGCTCGCCCTCAATGTCCGGCCCGAGACCTCCGAACGCCACCGGCGCTCCCGGCACACGGGCAGGCATTCTGCCATTGGGCGGATCTATGATCAGTGAGGTGCGGAGATTCTCTTCAATCGGCAGTCCCTCGATCCAGAACTGGTTGTAACCCCCGACGCCGCCCTGCGAGGAATTGCCATCGGAGGTGGCGATTTCTGCCAGCGCCTCTTCCCGAATCCTGGCCACATCGTCATCCGTGAGGAATTCCTGATCGGCATATTTCGCCGGGCGTTCCAGTGGAGTATTGGAGCTGAAATTCCATACCCCACGCAGATCAGGTTGCCCCCATTCATTGCGTGGAGCAGTGTAGTTGCTGTCAGCGGCATGGCTTGCGGCACTCAACGACGCCGCAATGCTCATGGATATCGCGATTGATATGAGACATCGAGTGTTCACGTCATTCTCCTTCAGGGCTATTGATGGGCTCTATGGGCGGTATTTTTTGGCTGAATGTCCGGAGAAATCATCCATTTATTCCACGGAGGAGGCTGGAGAGTAATCCAGCCTTTTTCATTATTCAATGCCTATCCGGGGAATTGCGACGGACCGGTCTATTGATCGGAGAAGACAGGGCTGTCGGCATTTTGATCAGGAGGGGATTTCGCGGAAAGAAAAAAGGCCTGCATCGCTGCAAGCCTTTGAAATAGTGGTGCCGCCACCAGGAGTCGAACCCGGGACCTACTGATTACAAGTCAGTTGCTCTACCACGGCTGAGCTATGGCGGCACAAGGAACGTCGATATCGTTCAGGGCGCGCATACTACCAACCCTTCTCTGAATGAGCAATGACTTTTTGCCACCCTCCTTCATTGAACGCCTGCTCATAATGCGCTAGCTTAGCCCTGAGCCGACACCGGCTGACCGGCAGTCAACGCTTCGTCAGCACCACATTCTTCTCCATTACCCGAGCAGCACAGTATGACCTCCCCCAGCCGCACACATTCCTGGCAGAGACTCTCCGCGCACCATCAGCAACTCCTTACCAGCGGCACCAGAATTGCCGATCTGTTTACAGCGGATAGCGCGCGTTTCTCCCGCTTCAGTGTCAGAGACGGTGAACTGTTACTGGATTATTCGAAAAACCTGATCACCGCCGAGACCAGAACCCTGCTGCTGGCGCTGGCGGACGAGGCCGGATTGCGCGGCGCCATCGATGCCATGTTCCGCGCTGACATCATCAATACCACCGAACAACGCCCGGCGCTGCACGTTGCTCTGCGCACACCGCTGCCGAATGCCCGACTCAAGGTCGGCGCTGAGGTGCAGGCCACCCTCGACAAGATGCAGGGCTTCGTCGAAGAAGTTCAACAGGGCCGCTGGAAGGGTTTTACCGGCAAATCCATCAGCACGGTGATCAACATCGGCATCGGTGGCTCGGATCTGGGCCCGGCAATGGTGACCGCCGCACTTGCTCACTGGCATGTACCGCAGCTGCAATGTCATTTCGTGTCGAACGTCGATCCCGTACACATGCGCGAAACGCTGACGGCGGCAGACCCCCAGACCACGCTCTTCATCATTGCCTCCAAGTCATTCAATACACTGGAGACGCATCAGAATGCCGCGCTGGCACGACGCTGGTACCTGGACAACGGCGGAGATGTCGCGCTGATCGCCCGACACTTCGTCGCTGTGACCGCCAACGTTCCGAAAGCACAGGCCTTCGGTATCGACGCTGCTAACATCTTCCCGATGTGGGATTGGGTCGGCGGCCGCTATTCACTGTGGTCCGCCATCGGCCTGCCCATCGCGCTGGCCGTCGGCATGACGAAATTCCGGGAGCTGCTGCACGGCGCACGCCTGATGGACGAACACTTCCGGGATACGCCGTTCGAACGCAATATTCCGGTCATCATGGGCCTGCTGGCCGTTTGGCACAGTGCCTTCTGCGGAGCCGCCAGCCAGGCCATCCTGCCTTACAGCCAATCGCTGAACCTGTTTCCAGCCTTCCTGCAGCAGCTGGAGATGGAGAGCCTTGGCAAGTCTGTGGAGATCGATGGCAGCGCTGTGCGTTCCGCCACAGGACCCATTGTGTGGGGCAGCGCCGGCACCAACGGCCAGCATTCTTTTCACCAGTTGCTGCACCAGGGCACCCACCTGATTCCGGCCGATTTCATCGGCCTCGTCAATTCACTGTATGGTCAGGATCACGACCAGCATACGCATCTGCTCGCCAACTGCTTCAGCCAGAGCCAGGCGTTGATGCAGGGCAAGAGCGAGGAGGAGGCCTTTAGCGAGCTGCTGTCCCAGGGCCGCGACGAGGCCTCGGCACGAGCACTGGCGAAACACAAAGTCATTACCGGGAACAAGCCCAGCAACACACTGCTGTTGCAGGAGTTGTCGGCGCAGAATCTGGGCAGCCTGATCGCCATATACGAACACAAGGTCTACGTCGAGAGTGTCATCTGGAACATCAACGCCTTTGACCAATGGGGCGTGGAGCTTGGCAAGCAACTGGGCGAGAAGCTCTATGGCGCCTTGACTGCGAATGCCGACTGCGGGCACTTCGATGCATCCACCAATGGCCTGATCAACTATTGTCGCCAGCAGCGGGATGGCGATGAATAGCACGACTGAACACAAGATCATCGTCGGCAGCGAGGAGTGGTGTTCGCTGCCACAGCTGGGCATCCCGGCCATCAAGGTGCGGGTGGATTCCGGCGCCAAGACGTCGGCGATTCATGCCTTCAGCATCAAGGGATTCAAGCGTGGCGAGTGTCACTGGGTAAGCTTTGAAGTGCATCCATTGCAAGGCAACCGCCGCACCATCGTGCGCTGCGAGGCCGAGGTCGTCGACCAGCGCGTGGTGAAAAGCTCCAGCGGGTTGACCGAGAAGCGCTACGTCATCCGCACCGCGCTGCTGCTCGGCGAGCAGACATGGGATATCGAGCTGACGCTGACCAATCGCGATTCCATGGGCTACCGCATGCTGCTGGGGCGCGAGGCCATGGTTGGCCGCATCCTGGTCGATCCGGCTGAGGGCTTCATGGGCGGAGATGTCGCTGAGAGGGAACTGGAACAGCAGTATGTCACTCATACCCGTGAGAGTTCGGGGCTGCACATCGGCCTGCTGGCGAGCAACCCGGAGCTGCCCAGTAATATGCGCCTCATGGAGGCGGGCGAGGAACGCGGCCACCGCATGCGTTTCTATGACATCAGGCAGTGCTACATGAAACTGGATGCGGAGACTCCGGAAATTCATTACCGGGGCGGCAAGGTCCTCAACAAACTCGATGCCGTCATCCCACGTATCCGTCCAGATCTGACCTTCTACGGCTGCGCGCTGGTGCGTCAATTCGAGAGCATCGGCGTCTATTCGCTGAATTCGGCGGAAGCCATCGGCAACTCCCGGGACAAACTCTTCTCGCTGCAGATGTTGCTGAGAAGCGGTGTCAGTATCCCGACCTCTGGATTCGCCGACAGCCCGATCGAGACCGATGAACTGATCGACATGGTCAACGGCGCGCCGCTGGTCGTGAAACTGCTGGAAGGACCACAAGGGCGAGGCGTGGTGCTGGCCGAGACCCGCAAAGTCGGCGAGAGCCTGATCAACGCCTTCAAGTCGCTGCAGGCCAACCTGCTGGTTCAGGAATTCATCAAGGAAGCGGACGGCAAGGATCTGCGCCTGTTCGTGGTCGACGGCAGGGTCGTGGCGACCATGCAGCGCCAGGCAGTCGCCGGGGACTTTCGCGCCAACCTGCATCGCAGCGTCACAGCCTCGAAGGTCAAGATCACCCCGGAGGAAAAGCGCATGGCAATCAAAGCAGCCAAGGTGCTGGGGCTCAAAGTGGCGGGTGTGGACATCATCCGCTCGCGCAGAGGACCACTGTTGCTTGAGGTGACATCATCGCCCGGCATCGGCAACATCGAGGAGGTCACCGGCAAGGACGTGGCTGGCGCAATGATCAGTGCCATCGAGAGACAGCTGGGCTGGAAGCGCAAGCTGGTCGAGCCGCCGGAAGCGAGCGCGACGCTATGAACAACATTCGCTTTCGCAAGGCAACCCGGTTGGACATGGACTGGCTCTACCAGACGTTCAAGCTGACGATGCAGGAGTATATCCAGCAGACTTGGGGGTGGGACGAGCTGCTGCAGCAACACGCCTTTCACGACAATCTGCCCGCTGCAAGTTTCACCGTCGCCTCACGTAACGGCGTCGATATCGGCGCCTACAGCGTGCAGGAGAAAAGCGATCACCTGTGGCTGGAAATGGTGCTGGTACTGCCGGAGCTGCAGAATCAGGGACTGGGCAGCAAGCTGCTGCGCCACGCTCAGGAAGGGGCGGTTGCCAGAGGCAAGCCTCTGCGACTGAGCGTACTGAAGGTGAACCCGGCGCAGCGCTTCTACAAGCGCCTGGGCTTCCAGGTGACCGGCGAGGACGCCTGGAGCTTCAAGATGGAGTGTGGGAGCTTGCCTGCAAGCGATTGAATTGGCACCCGCCATCGCTTGCAGGCAAGCTCCCACACTCAGTGCATCAGCGCCAGCAGCTCTGCCGTCTTCGCTTCCATCAGCGCCCTGTCCGCCCGCGATTCCACATTCAGACGCACCACCGGCTCGGTGTTGGACATGCGCAGATTGAAGCGCCACTGCTCGAAAGCCATGCTCAGACCATCGGTGAAATCCAGCGCCAGCGCGGCACCCTCGTAGTGAGCCTGCACCTTCTTGAGCAGAGCGGCTGGGTTCTCGATTGTGCGATTGATCTCGCCACTGGCCGGGAACGCCGCCATGCGCTCCTCAACCAACTGCGAAAGAGTCTTGCCGGTCTTGCAGATCATTTGCGCCACCAGCAGCCAGGGAATCATGCCGCTGTCGCAGTAGGCGAAGTCACGGAAGTAGTGGTGAGCGCTCATCTCGCCGCCATACACCGCATCTTCCAGACGCATACGTTCTTTGATGAAGGCGTGGCCGGTCTTGCATTGTATCGCCTGGCCGCCGAAGGCCTTGGCTATCGCAATGGTGTTCCAGATCAGGCGCGGGTCGTGAATCACCTTGCCACCGGGATTGGCGCTCAGGAAGCTCTCTGCCAGCAGGCCGACGATGTAGTAGCCCTCGACGAAGCCAGCATGCTCATCGAAGAAGAAACAGCGATCGAAGTCACCATCCCACGCAATGCCAATATCCGCCTTGTTGGCCAGGATGGCGTCAATGCTGGGCTGCCGATTTTCGATCAGCAGCGGATTGGGCACGCCATTGGGGAAGTGGCCATCGGCGTTGTGGTGAATCTTGATGAACTCGAAGGGCAGATGCGGCTCCAGCAGATCGACGATGGCACCCGCTCCACCGTTACCGGCATTGACCACCAGCTTCAACGGCTTGAGCATCTTGACGTCGACATAGCTGAGCAGGTGCTGGATGTAGGCGGGCTTGGTGTCCTGCCGGGTCAGCGTGCCGCGCTGTCCGATCGGGGCGAAATCACCCGCCTCAGCGATGTCCTTGATCTCGTTGAGACCCGTATCACCGCTGATCGGCTTGGAATCTTCGCGCACCAGCTTCATGCCGTTGTAGTCCTTGGGATTGTGGCTGGCCGTCACGACGATGCCGCCACTGGTCTTCAGGTGCGAGGTCGCGAAATAGATCTCCTCAGTGCCGCACTGGCCGATGTTGATCACATCCACTCCAGCGTCCAGCAAGCCCTTGCTCAGAGAGTTGCAGAGTGATTCGCTGGTCAGACGGATGTCATACCCCACGACCACATTCTTCGGTTTGAGCCAGGCCGCATAGGCGCGGCCGATCCGATAGGCGATGTCTTCGTTGAGCTGGTCGGGAATGCGACCACGGATGTCATAGGGTTTAAAGCAACTGATTTCTATCTTCATCTGGGGTCTCAATCCTTTTCAGGTTAGCGGTACTGTATCGGTTCGGAATCAACGCTGACTGGCGGGCTCAGCGCTTCTTCTTGTAGATGTGCTCATAGTTGTAGTTCGAGGCCTCCATGAAGCCCTCGATGCTGCCACAGTCAAAGCGACGGCCCTTGAACTTGTATGCAAGAACATTACCCATTTTCGCCTGGGTCATCAGTGCATCGGTAATCTGGATCTCGCCGCCACGCCCCGGCGGCGTCTCGCGCAGGATGTCGAAGATGTCCGGCGTAAGGATGTAACGGCCGATGATGGCGAGGTTGCTCGGCGCCACGGCTGGATCGGGTTTTTCCACCATTTCGCGCACACGGTAGAGGTTGTCTGCCTCCAGATCGCCAGCGATGACCCCATACTTGCGGGTGTCTTCACGGGGAATCTCCTCAATCGCCACAATGCTGCAGCGGTACTTCTCGTAGAGCTTCACCATTTGGGTCAGCACGCCCTCCTCGCCGTGTTCGGTCGCGCAGTAGTCGTCGGCCAGCACGACCGCAAAAGGCTCCTCGCCGATAAGCGTTTCGCCGCTCAGGATCGCATGCCCCAGACCCTTCATCTCCACCTGCCGTGTGTAAGAGAAGGTGCACTGATCGATGATGCGACGGATATCGGTCAACAACCATTCCTTGTCGGTTCCCGCAATCTGATGCTCCAGTTCATAGCTGATGTCGAAGTGATCTTCCAGCGCACGCTTGCCACGCCCGGTGACGATGGCCATGCCGTTCATGCCAGCTTCTATTGCCTCTTCGACGCCATACTGGATCAGCGGTTTATTCACCAATGGCAACATCTCCTTGGGCATGGATTTGGTCACCGGGAGAAAGCGCGTGCCATAACCGGCCGCAGGAAAGAGACACTTTCTGATTTTATGCATATGTCTGACAAGACCTCTTTATAGATGAGACTGTAATTAGTTGTTCATTGCCGCACGACCGTAAACGTCTTCAAAACGCACGATGTCGTCCTCACCGAGGTAGCCGCCGGTCTGCACTTCGATCAGCTCGACGGGCTCATTCGTTGTGTTTTGCAGGCGATGTCGGCTCCCCAGCGGGATGAAAGTGGACTCGTTCGCTTCCAGCGTGAACACGCGTTCATCACAGGTTACCGTTGCACTGCCGTTGACAACGATCCAGTGCTCCGCCCTGTGATGGTGCATCTGCAGCGACAGGCAGCCTCCCGGATTCACAATGATGTGCTTGACCTGAAATCCCGGCCCGATCGCGAGCGACTCATAGCTGCCCCAGGGACGGTAGACAAGAACGTGATTCACGCTCTCGGTACGCCCGGCCTTGTCGAGCTGCAGGACGATGCGTTTGACGTCCTGCACCCGATCCAGCGCCGAGACCAGCACAGCGTCGGCAGTCTCGATGATGACGGCATTCTCGATTCCCACCGCCGCCACTAGCCGCGAGTGCGCGCGGATATAACTGCCCTTCACATCTTCACAGAACACGTCACCGGCCAGCACGTTCTGCGCCGCGTCTTTGGGCGAGGTCTCCCACAAGGCATTCCAGGCACCGAGGTCATTCCACTGGGCATCCAGCGGCAGCACCACTGCATCGTTGGTCTTTTCCATCACGGCATAGTCGATGGAGTCGCTGCGACAGGCGCTGAACTGGACCCTGGGCAGACGCATGAAATCAACGTCGGGCTGAATGGCGGAAAATGCGGCTTCGCAAGCGGTCAGAATGTCCGGCGCGTGCTGCCGCAACTCTTCAAGGAAGCGCGAGGCAGTGAACATGAACATGCCGCTGTTCCAATAATATTGGCCGCTGTCGAGATAGGCCTGCGCAGTTGCCAGATCGGGCTTCTCGACGAAGCGCTGCACCGCGAACGCCGTTTCCGATCGGGGTTCGCCGCGCAAAATGTAGCCATAACCCGTTTCCGGCGCGGCGGGCACGATCCCAAACGTCACCAGGCGCCCGGCGGCGGCCAACTCCGCCCCATGCTCGATGACCTGTCGCAGCACAACCGTATTGCGGATGGCATGATCGGCCGGCAGTACCAACAGGATGGCATCCGGACTGTCCTGCAGCGCCTGCAGGGCAGCAACCGCCACAGCGGGCGCGGTGTTGCGTCCTACGGGTTCGAGCACGATGTGAGCACCCTTGATACCCAGCTCCTGTAGCTGCTGAGCGGTCAGAAATCGATGGTCCTCGTTGCATACCACTATCGGGGCGCCGAGGTCCGGCAACCCCACGAGACGGGTCAGTGTGGCCTGAAACAGCGTATCGTCGGAAACATCACTGGAAGATGGTTCGGATGCTCCAGACTGTCGGAGGGATGAAGCCCGGAGAGAAGAAGCCCGAAGAGAAGAAGAGAGTGCGGTAAATTGTTTTGGATAAAGCTGACGCGAGACCGGCCACAAACGCGTGCCCACCCCTCCCGCAAGAACCACTGGTATTATCATGTTCTGCCTTGTTCCCGACTGCTCAGCAGAGCTGAAACCGGGCCATAAAATTGCTTGGAATCCGTCCAACTTAACGGCGCCACAGTTTGCCACAAATGAGCGGAATCTGCGTGCAACGCCTTGATTCAGGCACAAAATAATATCGATTATTTTACAGCGCCGCGATAATATCGCAGGCTTTGTGAGCCGGGCAGCCGGTTTCCGTCCACTTCAAGGCGACTTTCAGCGCAGTTCTGATGAAGTGGTAACCCTATCTCCAGATGAATTTCCAACTATGAATGGCCACATCCGCAAGAGCTCCTATACCCGCGACGAATTACTGGATTGTGGCTATGGCCGCATGTTCGGCCCCGGCAATGCGCGCCTGCCCGTCGGCAACATGCTGATGCTGGATCGCATCGTCGAGATCAATGATACCGGTGGTACCCACGGCAAAGGCGAGATTATCGCCGAACTCGATATCCACCCGGATCTGTGGTTTTTCGAATGTCATTTTCCAGAAGACCCTGTCATGCCGGGCTGCCTGGGGCTCGACGCCATGTGGCAGCTGGTGGGATTCTTCCTCGGCTGGCGTGGCAATCTTGGCAAAGGCCGGGCACTGGGCTCGGGTGACGTAAAGTTCAGCGGCGAAATTCTGCCAACAGCATCTAAAGTGGTCTATCACCTGTCCCTGTCACGCGTCATCGAGCGAAAATTGGTAATGGGTATTGCCGATGGTACAGTGTCAGTCGACGGCAATGAAATCTACACTATGTCTGGCTTGAAAGTGGGACTTTTCACCCCTGAAAGCAGATTCTGAAGAGTTAACACTGTTCTATTAATGAGGTTTTTATGAGACGCGTTGTTGTTACCGGTATAGGCATCGTTTCCTGCCTTGGCGCAGACAAGCAGGCCGTGCTGGAATCCCTGAGAGAAGGGCGCAGCGGTATCCGCTTCAAACCGGAATACAAGGAAATGGGTCTGCGCAGCCATGTGGCTGGATCAATAGACCTGGATCTGGCCGCAATGATCGATCGCAAGGCGCTGCGCTTCATGGGCGATGCTGCCGCCTTCGGTTATCTTTCCATGGAACAGGCTATCAAGGACGCCAACCTGAAAGAGGATGAAGTCTCCAATTTCCGTACCGGCATCATCATGGGTGCGGGTGGCTCGTCTTCGGCAGACCAGGTAGAAGCTGCCGACATCCTGCGCACACAAGGCGTCCGCAAAATCGGGCCGTATCGCGTCACACGCACCATGGGCAGCACCGTGTCCGCCTGTCTGGCTACCCCATTCAAGATCAAGGGCGTGAACTATTCCATCTCCTCAGCCTGCGCGACCAGCGCTCATTGCATCGGCAATGCCGTCGAGTTGATTCAACTGAACAAGCAGGACGTCATCTTCGCCGGCGGTGGCGAAGCCGAACACTGGTCACTGACAGATATGTTCGACGCTATGGGCGCACTTTCCACCCAGTACAACGAGACCCCCGACAAGGCTTCCCGTGCGTATGACAAGAACCGCGATGGCTTCGTCATTGCTGGCGGCGGCGCGGTGCTGGTCATCGAAGCGCTGGATCACGCCATCAAGCGTGGTGCCAAAATTTACGCGGAAATCACCGGCTACGGTGCGACGTCGGATGGCTACGACATGGTGGCACCGTCGGGCGAAGGCGGCATTCGCTGCATGCAGATGGCCATGAGCACGACTGCCGGCCCCATCGATTACATCAACACCCATGGCACCAGCACTCCGGCCGGTGATGTCTCGGAATTGCGCGCCATCAAGGCGGTCTTTGGCGACAAAACACCCCTGCTGAGCTCCACCAAATCTCTCAGTGGGCACTCTCTGGGAGCCGCTGGCGCTCAGGAGGCAATCTACAGCCTGCTGATGATGGAGAACAATTTCGTCTGCGCAGCAGCCAACATCGAGACGCTGGACCCCGAGGCTGAAGGCATGAATATCCCGCTCCAGCGTGTCGACAACATCCGCCTGAATCGCGTCATGTCGAACAGCTTCGGCTTCGGCGGCACCAACGCCTGTCTGGTATTCGATCGCTACGAACAGTAGGACATTCCACTGAGGATACCCTTTGAACATCAGCACCAGACTGGCAAGAATACGCAGCATCAGCCCCCCTCTGATGCTGATGAGTCTGCTGTTATACGGTCTGGCGACGATTTTCACGGGAGGCCCCTCCGGAGGGCTCGCAACCCAAGGCTTGCCTGGCACGGGCAACCGGATGTTTTCCGAACCCAAATTCCTTCCTGTCGATGAAGCCTTCCGCTATTACACCAGCCTGCCCGAACCCGGCGTCGTGGTGGTGCATTGGGATATCGCGCAGGGCTATTACCTATATCGAGAGAAGTTTGTATTTTCAGCAGGCCCCACTGTCGAAGACGCCGAAATGCTGAGCGCGGAACTGCCAGCAGGAGTCGCGCATCACGATGAGTTTTTCGGCGCTGTGGAGGTGTATTACGGCCAGGTCGAAGCGCGCGTCTCCATTGAGGCCGCCGCTCAACCTCTGACACTGATCATCGAATACCAAGGTTGTTCGGAACAAGGGTTGTGCTATCCGCCGCAGCAACGGGAAATTGAACTGGAATGATTCAAATCAGCATCTGCCCAGGAATTCTTGGTGAAAGTCTGGAAAGTTTCTGAGAAAATGCTGACAAAATAGCCTAAAGCGATAGAACTGCCCCACACTGTTCATCCCTGAAATAACGAGATTGCATCTGATCATGGCAACGATACTTGTATTGCACGGACCGAATCTGAACATGCTGGGGACCCGAGAACCTGCCGTGTACGGTTCCGAAAACCTCGCTGATATCAATGCCAGACTCACTTTCACCTGCATCGAAGCTGGTCACCACCTGCAACACCTGCAAAGCAATGCCGAGTATGAACTAATCGAACGTCTGCACGACGCCCGTAACGAGGGCGTCAATTTCATCCTCATCAATCCCGCCGCCTTCACGCACACCAGCGTGGCATTGCGCGATGCGATCCTGGCTTCCGACATACCGTTTATCGAAGTACATATCTCCAACGTCTACAAACGTGAGCCCTTCCGCCATCACTCCTATTTCTCGGACATCGCGGTGGGCACCATTACCGGATTAGGGTCCTACGGCTACGACCTGGCACTCCAGGCTGCCTTCAGGCATATCGCCAAGAACCGTTGAGCGCCCGCAAAACAACACACACTGACAAGAGAAAACTCCATGGATATCAGAAAAGTAAAAAAACTCATTGAATTGCTGGAATCTTCCGACGTTGCCGAAATCGAGATCAAAGAAGGCGAAGAGGCTGTGCGCATCAGCCGCATCTCCAGGGCTGCTCCCGCCCAGATGCATTACATGGCGCCCATGCAGCAGGCTCCTGCTTATGCCCCGGCTCCTGTTGCACTTGCCGCCCCAGTCGCCGCCCCAGAAGCAGAGAGCAAGAGTCTGCGCGGCAACGTCATCAAGTCACCTATGGTAGGCACCTTCTACCGCTCGCCCTCACCCTCCTCTCCCATGTTCGTGGAAGTTGGTCAGCATGTGAAGGTCGGTGATGTGATCTGTATCGTGGAAGCCATGAAGATGATGAACCAGATCGAAGCCGACCACGCCGGTGTGGTGGAAGCTATTCTCGTCGAGGACGGCGAACCCGTGGAGTACGATCAGCCGCTGATCACCATCGTTTAACGACACTGGCTCCGGATAGACTTCAAGATCACCAACAAAGGTTCTACTTCATGCTTGAAAAAGTTCTGATTGCCAACCGTGGCGAAATCGCCCTTCGTGTACTCCGGGCCTGCAAAGAGCTGGGCATCAAGACTGTGGCCGTACATTCCAGTGCCGATCGCGATCTGATGCACGTGCGCCTGGCCGACGAGTCCGTGTGTATTGGTCCCGCCAACGCCACCGACAGTTATCTGAATGTCCCGGCCATCATCAGTGCAACGGAAGTCACCGATGCGGTGGCGATCCACCCCGGTTATGGATTCCTTTCCGAAAACGCCGATTTTGCCGAACAGGTCGAGAAGAGCGGCTTCGTCTTCATCGGCCCGCGCCCCGAAACCATTCGCCTGATGGGCGACAAGGTCTCGGCCATCAAAGTGATGCGCGAGGCCGGCGTTCCGACGGTGCCGGGTTCAGATGGCCCCATTGATGACAACAAAGAGCGCACGCTCTCCATCGCCAAGGACATTGGCTACCCGGTCATCATCAAGGCGGCAGCAGGTGGTGGCGGACGCGGCATGCGCGTGGTGCACAGCGAGGCGGCTCTGCTCAAGGCGATCTATGTGACGCAATCCGAAGCCAAGGCCTTCTTTGGCAGCGGCGTCGTGTATCTGGAAAAATTCCTTGAGAACCCACGTCACGTCGAAATCCAGGTGCTTGCCGATGGACAGGGCAATGCGATTCACCTGGGCGACCGAGAC
Source organism: Gammaproteobacteria bacterium (assembly GCA_030654835.1). Lineage (GTDB taxonomy): Bacteria > Pseudomonadota > Gammaproteobacteria > Pseudomonadales > Pseudohongiellaceae > UBA5078. Next base: position 51,424 of record JAURWS010000040.1, read on the forward strand.
TGCTCCATGCAGCGTCGGCACCAGAAGGTTCTGGAAGAGGCTCCTGCGCCCGGTATTCCGGATCACATCCGCAGACAGGTCGCCGAGACCTGCGTGAAAGCCTGCGAGAAAATGAATTATCGCGGCGCGGGCACACTCGAATTCCTTTATCAGGACGAGCAGTTCTATTTCATCGAGATGAACACCCGCGTGCAGGTCGAGCACCCTGTTACCGAGATGGTCACTGGCGTCGACATCGTCAAAGAGCAACTAAAAATCGCCAGCGGCGAGAAGCTTTCCATCAAACAATCTGACGTGCACATCAAGGGTCACGCCTTCGAGTGCCGCATCAATGCCGAAGATCCGGTGACCTTCCTGCCCTGCCCCGGCAAGATCAACCTGTTTCACGCCCCGGGCGGCAACGGCGTGCGGGTCGACTCGCACATTTACAGCGGCTACACGGTGCCGCCTTACTACGATTCGTTGATCGCCAAGCTGATCACCTATGGCGCTGATCGCGCTGGCGCGCTGGCACGCATGAGCAATGCCCTGGATGAATTGTTGATCGACGGCATCCGCACCAACACGCCGCTGCACAAAGAGATCATCCGCGATGCGGAATTCCAGAAGGGGGGTGTCAACATCCACTATCTGGAAGGCAAGCTGACGGCCCACCACAAGATGCCAGCCAAGTGATGCTCATGACGCGTCCACTCGTCTGCGTTATTCATGCTGCGGCAAGAGCCTGATATGCCCTGGCTACAATTGAAAGTCCGTATCACCGAGTCCGGCGCAGCGCTGGTTGAAACGCTGCTGTCGGAACTCGGAGCCGTTTCCGTCACCCTGCAGGATGGCGAAGATCAGCCCGTTTTCCAGATCGATCCAGGCACCACGCCCATTTGGAACAACACCGAGGTCGTCGGTCTCTTCGAGCACGACGCCCCCATGGATGAAATCGTGGCCGCGCTGCAGGAACGCGGCCAACTGGACGATGACGAACCGATCATTGTCGAGGAAGTGGCGGACGCCGATTGGGAAAGAGTCTGCATGCAGGATTTCAAGCCCATGCGTTTTGGTGAGCGCGTGTGGATATGCCCAAGCTGGGAGACACCTCCGGAACCCGACGCCATCAACATCATGCTGGATCCCGGCCTCGCCTTCGGCACTGGCACACACCCAACCACGGCCCTGTGTCTGGAGTGGCTCGACGCACATCCCATCAAGGATCGCATCGTCATCGATTACGGTTGCGGCTCTGGCATCCTTGCGATCGCTGCTGCATTGCTGGGTGCGCGTCAGGTGATTGCCATCGACAACGATCCCCAGGCCATCATCGCCTCGGAAAGTAACCGCGAACTCAACCGGATCAGCCCTGCACAGATGAGCGTGCACCTTCCGGGCGTGCCCGGCCACCCACAGGCCGATGTTCTGGTGGCCAACATCCTGTCCGGCCCGCTGGAGGAACTCACTCCCGTGCTGGCAGCACTGGTCAAACCCGGTGGCAGAATTATTCTGTCAGGCGTGCTCTCGCTGCAGACGCAATCACTGATGGACAGTTATCAGGAATTTTTTACAATGCTTGTTCCAGTAACAAGAGAGGAATGGGTTCGCGTGGAAGGCATCCGACACTGACCAGCTCCATTTCCTGATTTTCCTGCGACAATCCAGAGGCGGACTCAACCGGATTGCATGGCCTTATTCATCACCCAGTGCCCATACTGCAAGACTTCCTTCCGAACCAGCATTACGCAGCTGCAATCTGCTGATGGCATGGTTCGTTGTGGCGCCTGCCTGACAATTTTTGCCGCCGACGACAATCTGGTCCCCTCTGCCGAGCTGCAGACTGTTGCAATGCCCATTCAGGACGCGGATTCGGGGCAGCTGCCACTGAACCCTGCGGTGGAAACGGAAACGGCAGAAGAAGCGAGTTCCGAACCGATCTTTACACTGGACCTCGCCGATTCAATTCCCAACAGACGCGACCCATCAATTTCTGAAAGCACTTCGTTCTGGGAGCTGCTTGAGGAGACTGAATCGGCCGTTGAGCTGCCTCAGCATGAGCAACCCCGGCCGGAGCCAATACCGACGATGCGAGCCACCAACATCGATGACGACTTCCTTGGTGATGTTCTGCACGATGTGGCGCGACATCATTCTCGCGAGAATTTCAGTGCGGAGAACCTTGCGGCAGTCCACGATGTCGTCACGCCACTGGAAATCGACTGGCAACCCCGGGAACGATCCGGCTGGTCGACTTTTTTGATGAGCGTCCTGATCCTGTTGCTGGCAGCAGGGCTGCCCGTACAGTATGTCTGGTATCACCGGGATGAGCTGAGCCAGAACACTCTCTTGCGTCCATGGCTGGATCTGACCTGTGAAGCCGTGGGTTGTATTCTTCCACCGCTGATCGACATACGCGCCATCAGCAGCGAGGACTTGCTGGTACGAAGTCACACCGAGATAGCCAATGCGTTGAGCGTCCATCTGGTATTCCGCAACACGGCTGCTTTTGCTCAGCCGTTTCCTGCACTGGAGTTACGCTTCACCGATGCCGACAACGCGCTCGTCGCGCAACGCCGTTTCCTGCCTGCCGAATACCTGACCGCAGATCTTGCAGACATGCAGATGATGCCTCCGGATGCACCGGTGCAAATACAACTGGAGATTCTCGACCCGGGGGTGAGTGCAGTCAATTACGAAGTCAGTTTCAGCCCGGTGTTTTCCCAGAATCAACCCTGACCATCGAATACAAAGCTTGCCGCGAAAACGGGCTCCGTATTTGTACCCTATTTTTCCCTTGCTGCCACAACCCTCGCCGCTATGATTAACTCTGTCCAAAAACCTACAGATTACAAACACTTTGTCACCAATTCAGGCCACTCTGTGATTACCATCGGCCCGCACACGCTCGGCAATCGCGTCATTCTTGCGCCGATGGCGGGCATCACCGATCAGCCGTTCCGGGATCTGTGTGTGGAACTGGGTGCAGGCCTGGCGGTGGCAGAAATGCTGACCTGCAATACAGAATTGTGGCGCAGCGACAAGAACAGGGCGCGGCTGACGCGGCCTGCGGCCGGAGGTCCCGATGCCGTGCAGATCGCCGGCTCGGACCCTCAAATGATGGCTGATGCAGCCAGGCTGCACGTGGATCTGGGCGCGGACATCATCGACATCAACATGGGATGCCCGGCCAAGAAGGTGCTCAAGAAGGCGGCCGGATCTGCCTTGCTCAAGGACACCCGACTGGTGCGCAGTATCCTCGACGCTGTAGTCGGCGCGGTCGATGTACCGGTCACGCTGAAGATTCGCACGGGCTGGTGCCCCGACTCCCGCAACGGCGTTGAAGTCGCCAGAATTGCCGAGGATTGCGGCGTCAAACTGTTGACTGTGCATGGCAGAACCCGCGAGTGCCGGTTCGTGGGAGACGTGGAGTACGACACTATTGCCGCGATCAAGAACGCGGTGGCTATTCCGGTCATTGCCAACGGCGATATCGACAGTGCGGAGAAGGCGAGAGCAGTATTGGATTACACCGGAGCCGATGGCGTGATGATCGGACGAGCGGCACAGGGCAACCCCTGGATTTTCGGACAGATCAATCACTACCTGAACACCGGTGAATTTCTGACCCCCAGCCCACTGCAGGAAGTAAGCCGAACGCTGCTCAGACACATCTCTCAGCTTTATGAATTGTATGGCGAGTTCAAGGGCGTTCTCTTCGCGCGCAAGCACGTCGGCTGGTACACCGGCACCCTGGGAGAAGCTAAGACGTTCAAAAGAGCGTTCAATCAACTGACGACTGCCGAACAACAGTTGCAGAGCGTACAGAATTATTTCGAGTCACTGATGATCAAGAAGGAAACCGCAGTATGAACATAATGGACGACCTGATGCCACGCAGCAAATCCCTGCATACCGGAAATGGTGCTGCCGTTCCACATGGACAACACTCCAATTTGCGCCGCGATGTGGAGAAATCCATGCAGATTTATTTTTCACAACTCGGGGAGGAATCTGTGAGCGATCTATATCAGCTGGTGCTGAACGAAATCGAATTACCCTTACTCGAAGCAGTCCTGCGCCACACGGGCAGCAACCAGAGCAAGGCCTCTATCATGCTGGGTTTGAACCGTGGTACCCTACGCAAGAAATTGAAACAACACGGATTGTTGTGACCGGTACCCGGATAATCTCTAACAGGATTGCACGCAAAGGACCCCAATCCTGTTAATTGACTGACAGACCTTCCCTACTATGCCCACAGCCAAAACTGCCGTAGTCCGGCGCGCCCTTATCAGCGTGTCAGACAAGACCGGCGTTGTGTCATTTGCCAAATCACTGCACAGCGTCGGCGTCGAAATCCTCTCCACCGGAGGCACTTACAAGCTTCTGCGCGCCGAGAATATCCCCGCTATTGAAATCGCCGAATATACGGGTTTCCCCGAGATGATGGATGGTCGCGTGAAGACGCTGCATCCAAAGGTGCATGGTGGCATTCTTGCCCGCCGTGATATCGATCAGGCCGTGATGCAAGAGCACAACATTCCTGCCATCGACCTCGTCGTCGTCAACCTCTACCCGTTCGAAGCGACGGTCGCCAAGCCCGACTGTGACCTGCCGACGGCCATCGAGAACATCGACATCGGCGGCCCGACCATGCTGCGCGCAGCAGCGAAAAATCATGCCTGGGTCGGGGTTGTGGTCAACCCATCGGATTACGACCGAGTCATTGCCGAGCTGAAGGAAAACGGCGGGGCACTGAAAGAAAGCACCCGCTTTGATCTTGCCGTGCGCACCTACGAACACACCGCTGCTTACGATGCTGCGATCGCCAATTATCTGGGACGTCTGGTACCTGATGCGCAGGGCAATGAAAACGCCAACAGCGTTTTCCCGCGCACTTACAGCGCTCAGTTCATCAAGAGCCAGGACATGCGCTATGGCGAGAACCCGCATCAGCGCGCGGCGTTCTACGTGGAGAAACATCCACAGGAAGCCAGCATCAGCACTTCAGTGCAGCATCAAGGTAAAGAGCTGTCCTACAACAACATCGCGGATACTGACGCGGCTCTGGAGTGTGTGAAATCCTTCAGCGAACCTGCCTGTGTCATCGTCAAGCACGCCAACCCTTGCGGTGTAGCCATCGGCCACGACATCAAGCGCGCTTACGAGCTGGCCTTCCAGACTGATCCGACGTCAGCGTTTGGCGGCATCATCGCCTTCAACCGTGAACTGGATGCCGAGACCGCCCAGGAAATCATCAACCGTCAGTTCTCCGAGGTGATCATCGCCCCGAAGGTGTCTGAGGAGGCACTGAAAGTTCTGGCCGCCAAGCAAAACGTGCGTGTACTCAGCTGTGGTCAGTGGCAGCCAGAGCGTCTGGCCGGACTGGACTACAAGCGCGTCAACGGCGGTTTGCTGGTGCAGGATCGCGACATTCACCAGATCAGCGCAGCGGATCTGAAAGTGGTCACCAAACGTCAACCGAGTGCTCAGGAGATAGCCGATCTGCTGTTCGCCTGGAAGATCGCCATGTTCGTGAAATCCAATGCCATCGTGTACTGCAAGAACAACCAGACTATCGGGATCGGCGCAGGCCAGATGAGCCGCGTCTACAGTGCCCGTATCGCTGGCATCAAAGCGGCTGACGAGAACCTGGAAGTGAAAGACTCCGTGATGGCATCCGATGCGTTCTTCCCCTTCCGCGACGGTATCGACGCGGCGGCGAAGGCAGGCATCAGCGCAGTGATTCAGCCGGGCGGCTCCATGCGAGACGAGGAAGTCATCGCAGCGGCCGATGAAGCAGGCATGGCCATGGTCTTCACCGGCGTGCGCCACTTCCGTCATTAGGAGCCGTCATTACAGACTGCCACTAGAGTTCGTAATAGGAACGCTTCATGAACGTACTGATTATTGGAAATGGCGGCCGTGAACACGCACTGGCATGGCGCCTGAGGCAGTCCCCGCAGGCTGGCAAGATCTTCGTCGCGCCGGGCAATGCTGGCACGCATCTGGAAGCGGGCGTCGAGAATGTCGCAATTGACACACTGGATTTCCCGGCGCTGGTGCAGTTCGCGCAACAGAACGACGTCGGGTTGACTATCGTCGGGCCGGAAGCCCCGCTGGTAGCAGGAGTCGTGAATTATTTCGCGAATCATGGCCTGCGTTGCTTCGGGCCATCTCGAAACGCGGCTCAGCTGGAAGGCTCCAAGGCCTTCACGAAAGACTTTCTCGCTCGTCACGATGTGCCCACCGCCGCCTACAGCAACTTCACCGAGATCGCTCCGGCCGTGGCCTATGTCCGCAAGCAAGGCGCGCCTATCGTCATCAAGGCTGACGGACTCGCGGCCGGTAAGGGTGTGATCATTGCCCAGACCGTGGAAGAGGCGATTGCCACCATCGAAGATATGCTCTCCGGCAACAAGTTCGGCAATGCAGGACACCGCGTCGTCATCGAGCAATTCCTGACTGGCGAAGAAGCCAGTTTCATCGTCATGGTCGATGGCATTCATGTGCTGCCGTTTGCCACCTCGCAGGATCACAAGGCGCGCGACGATGGCGACCGTGGCCCGAATACCGGCGGCATGGGCGCCTACTCTCCCGCCCCCGTAGTGACCGACGCTGTTCACGCCAAAGTGATGCGAGAAGTCATCATGCCCACTGTCAACGGTATGAGAGCCGACGGCAATCCTTACGTCGGCTTCCTGTATGCGGGCCTGATGATCTCCGCAAATGGCGACATCAACGTCATCGAATACAACTGCCGCTTCGGCGATCCCGAAGCCCAGCCCGTGATGATGCGCCTGCAATCCGACCTGATCACACTGTGCAACGCCGCGCTCGATGGCCAGCTGAATACGGTCAGCGCTCAATGGGACCCGCGCCCTGCAGTAGGAGTGGTGATGGCTAGTGGTGGCTATCCCGACGCCTACGCCACGGGCGATGTCATCAGCGGGTTGGAAAGCAACACCTCCAGTGATCGCAAGGTATTTCACGCCGGAACGGCGATGCGCGGCAATGACGTGGTCAGCAACGGAGGCCGTGTGCTCTGCGCTACGGCGCTGGGCAACACTGTCACTGAAGCGCAGCAGGCTGCCTATGCACTGGCAGACGGAGTACACTGGAACAAGGTCTACTACCGACGCGATATCGCCTATCGCGCCATTGCCAGAGAACTGAATAGAGAGAAGGTGAGCTAACATGCGTGAGCAAGCAACCTCCAGCGCCAAGTCCCTGAACGGTCTTGATCAGCTGATCCTGCAGTTTGATCAGGCTCTGCGTACCCTGGTGCCTGGCGCCAGCACCGCACGACGCACGACGCCAGCGCGCGGCAAACCGGAACACGAACTGACCGGGGAGCAGCGTCAGCACGCGGCCGCCCTCATGCGTATCAACCACACCGGCGAAGTTTGCGCCCAGGCGCTTTATCAGGGGCAGGCGCTCACCGCGAAACTGCCCGATATCCGCACGGCCATGGAGCATGCCGCTCAGGAAGAGGTCGACCATCTCGCCTGGTGCGAACAGCGCCTGCGGGAGCTGGACAGCCGCACGAGCTACCTCAATCCTCTGTGGTATGGCCTGTCATTCGGGATGGGGGCAGTGGCGGGGCTGGCGGGCGACAAGTGGAGTCTGGGCTTTGTGGCCGAGACTGAGCAGCAGGTGTGTGAACATCTGCGCGAGCACCTGGAAAAACTGCCACGGGAAGACGAGAAGAGCCATGCCGTTCTCAATCAGATGCTGATTGACGAGAAGAACCACGGGGAAACCGCCAGGCTGGCTGGCGGTGCAGAGTTGCCGATGCCAATCAAATTGGGCATGACACTGATGTCTGTCGTAATGAAGAAAGCGGTCTATCGACTTTAAGAAGCCGAATCACTCTGCCACTATTTCAAAATCGTGAGTCACTTGTACGCCACCTTTGACCATCATGATGGTCGCCGAGCAGTACTTTTCGGCCGAGAGCGCCACCGCTTTTTCCACCTGTTTGGCACTCAGATCCTTGCCACTGACGCGGAAATGCATGTGAATTTTTTCGAACACGGCAGGGATGGCATCCGCACGCTCGGCGCTCAAATCACACTCGCAGCCGCTGACATTCTGACGCGCTTTCTGCAGGATAGTGACCACGTCATATGAAGAGCAACCACCCGCGCCAATCAGCAACAATTCCATCGGGCGCATACCGATGTTTTCACCACCACTCGATTCCGGCCCTTCCATCAGCACCGCATGGCCGCTACCCGATTGGCCTAGGAATTTTACGTCGTTTATCCAGCGCACTTTCGCTTTCATCATAGTCTCTCGTCAATGTTTACAAAGGCAGCACAGCATCCCCACACGGAAATAATCCGGCCCTGCGCGATCTGCGCGGAAGATTACCACAGACTGCCTGTCAGCACGACGCGTCAGACATTCACAGCGATGCAGGAAATGTGATATACATCTGCGATATTTGAATGCGGCCGCTTCCCGGGAAATACCCGTAAAAGAGCCACAAACCTTTTTGTTTTGCCATCGAGGAGTAGATCACCATGGCACTCATGGCCATCACACCACACATCAAAGACGTGGATAACTTCCTGACCCATTGCCATCGCCGACGGTATCCCAATCGCAGCACCATCATTTATGAAGGTGATGCCTGCAATACCCTGTACTACATCATCGAAGGGTCGGTCTCTGTGATTCTGGAAGATGATGATGGCAAGGAAGTCGTCATCGCCTATTTGAATCCTGGCGACTTTTTTGGGGAGATGGGCCTGTTCGAACAGAAAGAAGCCCGCAGCGCCTGGTGCCGTGCGCGTACCAGCAGCGAGATAGCGGAGATCAGTTATGCCAGCTTCAACAACTACATTCGCTCGCATCCGGAGATCGTTTTTACCATCGGCAAACAGATGGCGCATCGCCTGCGCAACACCACGCGCAAAGTCGGCGATCTCGCTTTCTATGATGTGACTGGCCGTATTGCCCGCACACTGATAGAACTGAGCAAAGAGCCCGATGCGATGACCCATCCTGACGGCATGCAGATCAAGATTACCCGGCAGGAATTGGGCCGATTGGTCAACTGCTCACGCGAGATGGCGGGGCGGGTGTTGAAGACTCTTGAAGAGCAGGAGCTCATACACGTCAAGGGCAAGACCATCGTCGTTTATGGCACGCGTTGACCATACCTTTCCCGGACCGGTTCAATCCGTTGCGGTCAACAGCAACAACCCTTGCTCACTTCTGCTCAGCGCTATCAACTGCTCTTTTTTTGCATCTATAGCACTCAACTTCTCGGTCCTGTCCCGGCCGCTATACGGACCGCGCATCACCAGACTCTCGGCTCGACGGTAGTTACTCAGCGCCTTGATCTTGTCCCCCTCCTGCAGCGCCAGCTCCCCCATATTGAGATGCGAATTGACCGCAACCGTGAAACTGAGTGTGCCCAGATAACGCGACACCGATTCCAGCTGCTCTCCACGCACCTGACGAAACTGGTAAAGCCGCCGGATGATACTCATAGCCTCACTGATGTAAGCGCGGGTGATCTGTATTTCGCGCTCACTGCCGAGACTGGTTCGTTGCTCCAGCTTCTGCCGACGCTGCTCCTGCTGTTCACCGCTGCCCCTCTCCACATCGGTCAGTGCACCAAGGCCCGACTGCACTTGGCGGATATCGTTCTCCAGATCGGCCCGGGAGGGATCGAGCTGCTGAATTTTCAGCAGATCCGACCTCAGACTCTGGTACAAAATCCTCAGCAACTCCGGGTTCTCATCAATATCCAGCAACGCCCGAATGACATTACGGGTCGACGCACGTCGCTGATCGAGCGCCGTAAGACGATAGAGGCGCACCATATTCTGTTCCAGCTGCTCCTGTGCAAACCTGGCGATGAGCAGCGCAGCTAACATCACAGCCAAAAGGCAGAGCAGAATGATGAATTGGGAAAGAGCCATGGGGCACCGGAAAACAAACGACACTGACGCAAAAGATGCGTCTCCTGGTTTGTTATCGGCGCTGAAGGCGTGAGGTTTATGCTGCTCGCGGGATATTCTGTGGAACGATTGCTGAAAGGGGTGGCTAGAGAGGTGACTAGCGAATCAGAATAGTAACAATCCCCAGACCATGGCCACCATCACCATTCCCACGAACACTGCCGCCGAGCCAATGTCCTTGGCCCTGCCGGAGAGTTCGTGATAGTCGGAGCCGACGCGATTGACGAGCACCTCGATGCCCGTATTGAGCAGCTCAACGATCATTAACAGCAACAGGGAACCTATCAGCAGCACTTTCTCGACCGGCGATTCCCCCAGCCACAGCGCGAGAGGAGCGCCCACCACCAGTACCAGTACCTCCAATCGAAAGGCCTCTTCCGACGCGAATGCGGCGCGCAGCCCCGCCATGGAATAACGTGCGGCGGCACGCAGACGCGGAATGCCTTTGCGCTTGGGAGGAATAGCTCCAGAAGTTTGCGAAGTGTCATCAGTCATGAGCAGTAAACAACTCCTTGAGTTTGTCGCCGGGATGCGCGGCGCGCATGAAGGTCTCGCCAATCAGGAACCCGTAGATGCCGTGCTCGATCATCTGCCGCACATCTTCGGCGCTGTTGATGCCGCTCTCCGTCACCAGCAGTTTGCCGGGCGGCGTCAGGCGGGCCAGTCGATAGGTGGTATCCAGGTTGGTCTCGAACGTGTGCAGGTTGCGATTGTTGATGCCGATCAGGTCGAAACCGGTGGCAAGTGCCGTCTCCAGCTCCGCTTCGTCATGCACCTCCACCAGCACATCGATGTGCACGGCCCCAGCATAGGCGGCAAGTTCGCTCAGCTGTATCGCACTCAGCGCCGCCACGATCAGCAGCACGCAATCGGCCCCGAGCGCCTTGGCCTCGGCGATCTGGTAAGGGTCGATCATGAAGTCCTTGCGAATGACCGGGAGTCCACAGGCCGCGCGCGCCTGCTGCAGATAGTCATTGCAGCCCTGAAAGAACTGGCGATCCGTCAGCACGGACAGGCAGGTAGCACCGGCCGCCTCGTACTGGCGGGCGATCTGTACCGGATCAAAATCCGCACGAATCAAACCCTTGCTGGGCGACGCCTTCTTGATCTCGGCGATGATGGCCGGCTGCCGGGCCAGCATGCGCTGACGCAGCGAGCCGATGAACTCACGCTTGTCCTTGACCTGTGCGGCCATGTGCTCAAGCTCAGACAGGCTGACGCGCGCACGCCCCTCGGCGATCTCACGGTGCTTCTGGGCGATGATGTCTTCGAGAATGGTGGCCTTGCTCATACTGCTGATCGCTATCCCTTGTTGCTATTACAGTGTATTGCTGAACGCAGCCAGTTCGTCGAGTTTCTTCAACGCGGCACCGCTGCGCAGTATCTGCTGGGCCCGGGCCACGCCAGCCGCCAGTGTATCCACCACATTCGCGGCATAGATCGCGGCACCGGCATTGAGCGCCACGATGTCCCCCGCCGCTTCATCCTCATAACAGAGTGCGCGGCGCACCATGGCGAGGCTCTCCTGAGCACTATCGACCTTCAGCATCGCAAAACCATCGCGACGCTTGATGCCGAAATCCTCGGGACGAATGACATAGTGGTGAATCGTGCCATTGCGCAGCTCACCCACCTGCGTGTCGGCCGAAATACTGATCTCATCCAGACCGTCGTTGGCGGCAAACATCAGCACGTGCTCGCTATCCAGTGTCTTGAGCACATCGAGCATCACATCGATCAGCTGCGGATCATAGACACCGAGCACCTGATTCGGAGCCGAGGCGGGATTGGTCAGCGGCCCCAGCACATTGAAAATGGTGCGCACACCAATCTCACGGCGCGCGGGGCCGACATGCTTCATCGCACTGTGGTGACCGGGAGCAAACATGAAGCCGACGCCGACCGTCTCGATGCAGCGCGCCACTGCCTCAGGGCCCAGAGCAAGCTTGACGCCTGCCGCCTCCAGCAGATCCGCACTGCCGCTCTTGCTGGTCGCCGCACGGTTGCCGTGCTTGGCCACACGCGCACCGGCGCAGGCAGCCACCATCGCAGAGGACGTCGAAATATTGAAGGTATCGGTGCCGGAGCCCCCTGTTCCACAGGTGTCCACCAGATGCTGCTTGTTGGCGACTTCCACGCGAGTGACCAGTTCCCGCATCACTGTCACGGCGCCGAGCAGCTCGGCCGACCGCACGCCCTTGATCTGCAGCGCCACCAGAAAGGCGCCGATCTGTGCATCACTGCATTGCCCGGTCATGATCTCGCGCATCAGCGAGATCATGTCCTGAGCACCGATGTCCTGCTGCTGGGTCAACTGGCGAATAGCGGTTTTGATGTCCATAGTTAGCGGCAACCGTCCAGAAAATTCTTCAATAATTGATGTCCGTGCTCGCTCAGGATTGACTCGGGGTGAAACTGCACGCCCTCGACATCAAGCGTCTTGTGGCGCACCCCCATGATCTCATCCATCTGACCGTTCTCGTCCTGGGTCCAGGCCGTCACTTCCAGACAGTCCGGCAACGTCTTGCTGTCGATCACCAGAGAATGGTAGCGCGTGGCGGTGAAGGGATTGGTGAGGCCGGTGAACACGCCCTTGTTGCTGTGGTAAATGGGCGAGAGCTTGCCGTGCATGACTTTCTTGGCGCGAATGACGTCGCCGCCGAAGGCCTGTCCGATGCCTTGATGGCCCAGACAGATGCCGAGCAAAGGGATCTTGCCTGCAAAGTGCTTGATCACCGGCACCGAAATGCCCGCCTCGTTCGGCGTGCAGGGACCGGGAGAAATCACGATCTGATCGGGCGCCAGCGCCTCGATCTCGGCAATGGAAATGGCGTCGTTGCGATAGACCCGGACATCCGCCCCCAACTCCCCCAGATACTGGACGATGTTGTAGGTGAACGAGTCGTAATTGTCGATCATCAGCAGCATTGGCGGGCGGTCCTCCATTAGTGGCCTGGCCTTGGCGGGGGATTCTAGCATGGAAAATGCGGCAATCTCAGGCCGCGTACCAGTACACGGAGAAGTAGTGCAACGCGGTGCCGGCCATCACGAACAGATGCCAGACGAAGTGGGCATAGCGGATTCGCGAGCTGGCGGCATAGAAGCCAACTCCCACCGTGTAAGCGATTCCGCCGGCCAACAGCAGCAACAGCCCCTCAATGGGCACCCTGTCGAGCATCGGCTTGATGGCGACCAGAATGAGCCATCCCATCAACAGAAACATGACGTTGGAGAGGCGTGGATGAAACAGCCGATTCGATGATTTGAGCACTACCCCGACCAGCGCCAGCGTCCACACCAGCGCGCACAAGGTCCAACCCCAGGAGCCTCGCAAGACTCCGAGCGTGAAGGGGGTATAGGTGCCCGCAATCAGCACAAAGATGGCAGAGTGTTCGATCATCCGCAGCACTTGCTTTGCCCGACCCTTGGGTAGCGCATGGTAGAGTGCCGAGGAAAAATAGAGGATCAGGGTGCTCAATGAGAAGATCACCGCCCCGACCAGAAAGGCTGTGCTTTCTGACTGCCCTGCCCTGATCAGCAGGAAGGGACACGCAATCAGCGCCAGCAACACCCCGATGCCGTGGCTGACACTGTTGGCGATTTCCTCGCCACGGGTCTGTTCGCGTTTGTGGTTGACCGTTGCTACGCTCACGGTGAGCCTCCATGGAGCATACTGAACTCCTTGATGATGCGGCGACTGTAGCCAATGCTTCCGCACTTCTCAAGCGCTGCCCCACAAAAACGGCAAACAAAAAAAAGCCGTTACAAAATGCTGGCATCTTGTAACGGCTGGAGTCTACCAAACGAACTCAGCTCCCAGACGAACCTTCCATTGCTATACTCAAAACTTGTAGCCGACCCCCAGCATGTACACCCAGGGATCTATATCCAGATCAATTTTCAACGCGCCGTGATTCACGTTTGCCGTTGTGTCGACATCGATGTTCCACACCCCTGCATTCAGTGACCAGGTGTCGGACAATGCCACATCGACTCCCGCTGATAGCGCCAACCCGTAGGAATTATCAACCGAAATACTGTTGGTCCCCAACGTGCTGCGCCCGTAACTAGTCATGTCGCTGTCCAGCACCAGAAAGGCATTCACACCGACTCCGACATACGGAGTTACCACACTGATCGTTTCAAAGTAATATTGCAGACTGATGGTCGGTGGCAGGTGCGTGACCTCAGCCAGTGTACTTCCACCCTTCAGGTCTACATCATGCGTAAACGGTGTAGCCGCAAGCAACCCTACGCCGATCGAGTCGGTCAACATATAGGTGCCGGAGAACCCCGCTTGCGTATTGCTGGAAAGTCCGACGATGGCGGGCGACGCCGTTTCGTGAGGAGAGACGAGAGCGGCGCCGCCACGCACAATCACATCGTCGGATTCATGGGCGAGAGCACTTCCGGAAATCATCACCAACGCCGTCCCGGCCAGCCATGCTGCAACCGATGCGGTAAGTGGTCCACAGACCGAAGAGACGATATTTCTGGAATCGATTGTTACGCGCATAGTGCTCTACTCCCTTGTTAATGCATGGGAAGAAGCATAATGCATTGCGGAGAAAAATCTGTTGACTTAAATCATGGAACAACGGGCTTTGTTAAGAACAACCCATTTTCACTTTGGCAACAGCTTTGAGCGCGGAGATATCGAGCAGCTGGATTTCCTTGTTGTCCACCGCCACAATATTTTGCTTGCTCAAGCGGCTGAACACGCGACTGACCGTCTCCAGAGTGATCCCCAGATAGCTGCCGATTTCGGCCCGGGTCATGGGTAGACGGAAATTAAAAGGTGAGAGTTTGCGACGGTGATTGCGGCTGGAGATACTCAACAGCAGCGCCGCCACGCGCTCTTCTGCCGCATTGCTGCTGAGCAGTGTCAGCATCTGTTGATCTTTGACGATCTCCTGCCCCATCAGGCGGAAGAAGCGCCCCTGCAATGAAGGGATGCGGGCACTCAACTCTTCCAGCTGGTGGAACGGAATTTCACAGAAGGAACCGGTTTCCAGCGCCACCGCCGAGCCACCGTGACGGTTATTACTGATGCCATCCATTCCCAGAATCTCGCCCGGGAGGTACAGACCCGTGACCTGCTCCACGCCATCCCAACTGCTCTTGAAGGTTTTGAAACTGCCGGCACGAATCGCATAGATGGAGTTGAATTCGTCGCCTTCGCGGTAGAGGTAATCGCCCTTCTTGAGATTGCGCCCCCTTTTCACGATCTCGTCGAGGTGGCTGATCTCCTGTGCATCCAGGGCAATCGGGAGACAGAGCTCGCCGAGCCTGCAATCACCGCAGGAAACACTGGGATTGGTATGACAGGCACGCTTCACGGCGCGTGAACAATCATCGGCGACGTCTAACTGGTAATTGGGTTTCACGTTTCTGCCTTGTCCGGAGTCATGTGGTTGACGGTCATTGTAGTGGATTAGGGACCGACGGCAAACCTTATTTTGTTCCCACAGACAAGCATCTGTCTGCGCTGCAAACAGATTAAAAGGCAAACACCCGAAACCTGCAAGAAAAGGAGCCAAATCGACGTTTAAATCGCCCGCGAGAACATTGGCCTGAGAGGAGTTCCTCTGTTCAGGTACTCATCGAAGGCCATGCAGATGTTGCGCAGCAGCAAAGTGCCATCGGTAGTTACTGTGAGACCTTGCTGCCCATGCATCACGATCAGCCCATCGCGTTCGAACTGTTCCAATTCTGGCAGCGCCAGGCGAAAGTGCTCGGCAAAGTTGATCTTGTAGTCTCGTTCCAAGCCAGCGATGTCGAGCGAACGAAAGCAGCTGAGCTGCTGGATGATCTCGCGGCGCAGCGCATCCTCCGCGTTGGACACGACACCCCTGGCAACAGGCAGTTGATTCGCGTCCAGCGCCCGGTAGTAATGTTCCAGTTGTACCTCATTCTGCGCGAACACGTTGCCTGCCGTGCTGATAGAGGAAACTCCGAGCCCGATCAGATCCGCCGCCTTGTCGATCGAGTAGCCTTGAAAATTGCGGCGCAGTTTCCCCTGCGCCTTGGCCAGCGCAAGGGGATCATCCTTCTTGACGAAGTGGTCAATGCCTATATACAGATAACCGGCACCTGTAAGGGCATCGATGATGGTAGTGAGAATCTCCAGACGCTGGGAGGGCGTCGGCAGATCCTGGGAATTGATCGCCCGCTGTGCAGAGAAGCGCTCTGGCAGGTGCGCATAGTTGTAGTAGCTGATGCGGTCCGGAGACAGAGCGATGACCTGGCTCAATGTTTCCTGAATACTCTCCAGTGTTTGCAAGGGCAAGCCGTAGATCAGATCGAAATTCAAGGAGCGGAAATCACGGGCGCGGATGGTGCCCACCAGCTCCACTATCTCGTCGTAGCTCTGCACCCGATTGATGGCCTTCTGCACATTCTGGTCGAAGTCCTGAATGCCGAGACTGATGCGATTGAAGCCGAGACCTCGCAGCAGCTCGATGCGCTCACGGGTAACTGTGCGAGGATCTACCTCGATGGAATAGTCACGGTCCTTGCCGGCCTGCAGATTGAAGTAGTGTGCCGTCAGGTGCATCAGCTCCGTGACTTCGGCATCATCCAGAAACGTCGGCGTCCCGCCGCCCCAGTGCAGCTGGGTCACCGGCCTTCTGTAGACACTGGACTGCAGGCGCAGCAGAGCCATCTCCTTGCGCAGGTGGTCTAGATACTGTCGCACGTTGTCATGATTGCGCGTGATGATCTTGTTGCAGCCACAGTAGTAACAAGGAGAGCTGCAGAAGGGAATATGGATATAAATGGAAACCGGCTCGGTATCTCCATACAGCTGTGACTGTCGTTCCAGCGCGTCGAGGTAGATGCCGGCGTTCATGGCCTTGAACTCGGTAGCGGGCGGGTACGACGTGTAGCGTGGCCCCGGCCTATCGTACTTCTGCAGCAATTCGATGACGCGAGCAGAACAGATCGCTCCAGCCCGGGCCTGAGCGTTGCTGTTTTGACAGGATGTTGACGGCATATGCGATTTCATGGAGGCAGTTTAATTCAGCCCGATATTGCCGCCATGACATAGGTCAAACGTTTACAGAGTCTAGAAAGCACCTTCTGCTTTTCGTCGCTTTTAACACACGGACGAACGGAACTAGAGACGCAGCCACTGCGCCTCCCACCCCGGTCACCTCACGTCGTCGTCAAAGCCAAACAGTCGCGCGCCCTCAGTCGATCAATCAATCAGACGCGGAATGAACTTGGTCAGCCCCTGTACCGGACCGACTTCGCCGCCGTAGACGTTGCCAGCTCGATCCACGGCGACACCCTCACCCATGGCGCCGATGCCACCCATGCCGGTTGGCCGCGCGGAGTTGTGCTCGGGTACGTAGTAGAGCACCTCGCCGGTTTTGGCATTGCCGACCCGCAGCCCTTTGCGCCAGCCCGGGTTGTAGTTCTCATCGGACTCGGAGTCGATGGCATACAGCATGTCGTTGGCATCGATATACAGGCCGCTGATACGGCTGAACTGATACCAGGTATCGAGGTGGCCACCCTCCTGATCGAAAATCTGGATGCGGCGGTTGCCCCGGTCGGCAACGAACAGACGGCCCTGGGAGTCCATCGCTAGGGAGTGCGGCGAGCGCAGCTGCCCATCTTCGAAGCCCCACTCACCGAAGCTCTTGATGAAAGTGCCATCCGGCGCAAACTTGGAGATGCGGCTCTTGGAATTGGGACCGGGCTCGTCCTGGAACTGGGCACCGTGGGTCTCGGCCACGAAGATGCTGCCATCAGGCGCCACGAGCACGTCGTTGGGCTCGGTGAAATGCGTCGGCGGATCACCGGCTTCACCCGGCGTTCCCAGTGTCATCAGCAGCTCGCCTTGCGGGCTGAACTTGAGCACGGTGTGCCCTTTGCCTGCCGAGTTCGGATTGGCTGCGAGCTCAGCCGCATTCGCGGAGCGTGAGTCCACCACCCAGACATTGCCTTGGCGATCCACATCCATGCCATGCGGCCACAGGATCAGACCGGCACCGAAACTCATCATCGGGCGCCCTTCTGAATCGAGCTTCACGATGGGGTCAACGTCCGACCCGGCGCAAGAGTTCGCGCCACAGCGGTCGCCAACCCACAGGCTGGTGCCATCAATGTCGATGTTGATCGCGCTGATCGAGCCCCAGGTGCGCCCTTCTGGCGGCGTGCTCCAGTTGCGGACCGTCTCATAGGGATTCGGCAGATTGTTCACGGGCGGCACATTGGCGTGTTCGGCAGGCCCGCGCGCGCCACCCTGCGCCAAGGCTATTCCGGGAACAGCAACGAGAAGGGCGCAGGTGATGGCCGTGCGCAACAGGCGCCGTCCAGTGTGGTTCAGGGTCTTGTTGTTATGCATGAAACACCTCAGAGATATCAACGGGTTGGTCTTGATGGGCGTGCACGGGATCAGTCCGTCCGAGCACCCACCGTAGTAGTTTCGAGAGCGCCAGAACATGAACTTT
This sequence comes from Gammaproteobacteria bacterium, assembly GCA_030654835.1. Lineage (GTDB taxonomy): Bacteria > Pseudomonadota > Gammaproteobacteria > Pseudomonadales > Pseudohongiellaceae > UBA5078. The sequence continues at coordinate 69,842 of JAURWS010000040.1, forward strand.
TGGGGTTGGAAAGTCAACTATCCTGCAAGAGCGGGAAGACGCAATGGCACGCAGCCTGAATAACTTATAATTTCCTGATCCACATTTGTACCAAAGCAAGATTTAGAATCCAGGATAACCAATACACAACTTGCGACTGTGTCACCTCATCAGGATATAAACTCAGCGCTAGAGCCATCAGCCTTAGTGTCACTGCGGCGTAAGTCAGCGCAAAGCTGCGAAGCATCCACTGGCGGTGGGCAGCAATATTCCCGACACGCGCATAGATCACAGCGAGCAATGTGAAGGACCACCATAACGTGGCCAAAATGCTCAATCCCAAGGTACTGATAAATCCGCCAAATGCATGCCAGGCCATGTAATAGCCCCAATGCTTCCTGCGATCACTGCCAGAAAATACACGCGCCTCAGGTAGCAATGTAAAATTCTGTTCCTGCGATAGATCACAAACTGCAAAGGAGAAATTAACAAGGCTATACCCGAGCCAACCACATGCATCGATACCAGAAACAGAGACATGTTCAGATAACGGCGGTGAAAGTCGTCGGACATGTCGGGCAAAATTATGGGGAAAGCGATACCGTACATGGCAATCATAGCTGCCAGGATTGCGCCGAGAATTAATAATCCCTCTCACTATGCTGCGTATGGTTTTGCGATTCTGCCATTATTCTATGGCATGATGTTCAAGTGCCTCTTCTATTCTGCAGAGCAAAAGTTACTGTGGAAATATGCGCAAAGATAGTTCCAGATAGTTTTAAGCGGAGGGCAATCGCCCCCTCAAAAGTTGACATTTCACAAGGCCGAGGGTAAGACTGCGTTGCGATAATTCACCGCCACAAATAACAACAGAGGAATTCACCATGCGTGTTTCAATACTATTCAGCGCCGCCTTGCTTGGTATGTGTGCGTCATGCCCACTTTTTGCGCAATCCACTCAGGAACTCATTGCCCAGGCGATTCGCCCACTGCCCGAAGATTTACGTGCAGAGGCCACTGTCTTTCGCTATGACCCCACCAGCGGTGAACGTATCGTGCTGCGTCAGGGCAGCAACCACGTAGAGTGCCGCCCGAAAGATGAAGAGGGTTTTACCCGCTGCACGCCAACTGCCACTGCGTCACGCAGCGACTTGAGCTCTAGATTGCGGGCACAGGGGCTGTCGGATGAAGACGTGAATGCAGCTCTGGCCGAAGCCGAGAGGAAAGGGGAGATCAACGCTCGCATTTTTGGCTCCATCAGCTATCGCTTGTACGATGAGCCGGATCGTATTCAGCTACTGTGGATACTCTCCGTGCCCAATGCCACTCCGGAGCAATTGGGCATGCCCATTGGGTCTCAGCGCAGCAATGCGATCGCTGGAAAAGGGACGCCCTGGATGATGGAACCTGGCACTCCCGGCGCTCATTTGATGATTCCAATCAATGGAACCGAGCTGTCCAACAAGCCTCAGTAGACTCTGCTTGTCACGCGGAACTGGTGGGCCAATTCTGCCAGTGCGACAGAAGCACTGGCAGTCCCCGGCCCATCAATGTGTATGTCGCCGTTATCCGTATCTTCAAAAAGTTTGGCTGCTTAGTCGCGCTTCTTGTTCCGGCTCTTGATCTTGTTGCGCTCATTCAGTTCCAGAAATGCTGCCAGCTCCTTCTCTGCCCACACCTGTGCCTCGGCCTCTGACGCAAAACCTCCCTGTGCTTTCGAGACAACTGTCTTGGTCGCAGTGGCACGGCGAATAATTTCCGCACTCCACTCTTGTACAAAACCTTCTGATGCAACACTCGCGATCACACGGGATTCATATTTCTTGCTGGCTGCCATGAGGCGGGCTCCCTGATATTTTCTAAAATGGTTTAAACATGGATGTCCGCAACGCTACGGACGACGATTCAATTCGTAAGCACACATATTGACGACTGTCGCCAGGTTGAGCGATTCGATGGCGCCGCTGCCAGGTATCGCGAAGGGCTGCGCGCCGAGCCTCTGCAGCTGCTCGTGGGGCACGCCGCGCGCCTCATTGCCGAACAGGTAACAGTCGCACTCTTTGAAGGCTTTCGCGCTGAGACTGCTGCCCTGCATGTCCAGGCAGGCAATGCGCTTGAAATTGGCCGACAGGGTTTCCAGCGGCACCTCAACTTCCAGCGGGACGTGAAAGATCGCTCCCATGCTGGCACGCACTACCTTCGGATTAAAAGGGTCGACCGAGCCGGGACTGAGCAGGCAGCGGAAATTGCCGAACCAGGCCAGCGTCCGCAAGATGGTGCCGAGGTTGCCGGGGTCCTGAATCTCGTGCAGATAAATCGCCCGCTCCTTCTCACTGGTAGTTGAGTGCTGCGTGGCTTGCCCAAGCTGCAGCGCAGCGATGTGCACGAGCGCGACGATGCCTTGCGGTGTCTGAGTATCGCAGATCTGCGCCATCTGCTTATCGGTGATCACATGCTTGCGTAGCGTAGTCGGCCAGTGCTGAAATTCCTCGGTGACATACAGTTCACTCGTGCGCAGTGTCGGCTTGTGCAAGGCCGCCCTCTCCAGCTCCAGCGCCAGATGCTCGCCCTCTGCTAGAAAGAAACCGAACTCGTGGCGGTATTTCTTCTGCTGCAGCTTCTTCAAATCGTCGAGGGTAAGCGCCATGTCAATGTTTCTCCTGCAAGTCAGCGAGCATTGCCTTGGCGAGCGCCTCGGCTACCTTGATTCCATCTATTCCCGCCGAGAGGATGCCGCCTGCATAGCCCGCCCCCTCTCCTGCCGGATAGAGACCACGCAGATTCACGCTCTGCAGTGACTCGTGATCGCGGGTGATACGCACGGGCGACGACGTGCGCGTCTCCACACCGGTGAGTACCGCATCATCTCTGTCGAAGCCGCGAATCTGTTTTCCGAACTCTGGCAACGCTTCGCGGATCGCCTCGATTGCATAGGCCGGCAGCGAAGGGGCCAGATCGCCCAAACGCACGCCCGGTTTGTAAGACGGCTGCACCTCACCAAATTCTTGCGAAGGTTTGCCACGCACGAAGTCACCCACCAATTGCCCCGGCGCGCAATAGTCGCTGCCGCCGAGTTTGTATGCCTGGGACTCCAGCGCCTCTTGCAACTCGATACCGGCCAGCGGGCCGCCGGGGAAATCCTGCTCCGGGCTGATGCCCACGACGATCCCCGCGTTGGCGTTGCGCTCATTGCGCGAATACTGACTCATGCCGTTGGTGACGACTCGCCCCGGCTCGGAGGTCGCCGCGACCACGGTGCCACCGGGGCACATGCAGAAGCTGTATACGGCACGTCCGTTCTTCGCGTGATGGACCAGCTTGTAATCGGCCGCGCCCAGTTCCGGGTGTCCCGCATACTTGCCGAGGCGCGCCTTGTCGATCAGGGACTGCGGATGCTCGATGCGAAAACCAATCGCGAAGGGTTTCGCTTCCACGAATACGCCGCGTCGATGCAGCATCCTGACGGTGTCGCGGGAGCTGTGTCCGAGTGCCAGCACTACATAGCGACTGCGCAGCTCTTCACCGCTGGCCAGCACGACGCCTTCGATGCGTCCATCGCTTCGTACATCGATTCGCACATCGCTCATCAGCAAATCGACAACCCGGCTCTCGAAGTGCACCTCGCCTCCCAGCGCACGGATTTCCTCGCGCATGGTCGACACCACGCCGGTCAATCGGAAGGTGCCGATGTGCGGTTTGTTCACGAACATGATTTCCTCGGGCGCTCCGGCGCGCACGAATTCGTGCATTACCTTGCGACCGTAGAACTTCGGGTCCTTGATCTGGCTGTAGAGTTTGCCATCGGAAAACAGTCCGGCACCGCCCTCACCGAACTGCACGTTCGACTCCGGCGTGAGCTCCTTCTTGCGCCACAGTGCCCAGGTGTCCTTGGTGCGGGTGCGCACGTCCCTGCCCCGCTCCAGCACAATCGGTTTGAAGCCCATCTGCGCCAGCGTCAGTGCGGCGAACAGGCCGCAGGGGCCGAAGCCGATGATGATTGGCCGCTCAGTGAGGTTGTCCGGCGCCTGTGCTACCACGTGGTAACTGGTATCGGGGGCGGGACGCACGTGCTGATCCCCGGCGCAGCGCGCGAGGATCTGCGCCTCGTCACGCGCGGCGAGATCGACGATGTAGACAAAGGTGATCTCGCTGTTTTTCTTGCGCGCGTCGTAGCTGCGTTTGAATACCGTGAAGTCCAGCAAGTCTTCGTCGCGGATCTTCAGGCGGGCCACGATGGCTTTGCGCAAGGCGGTAGCGGGATGGTTGAGGGGCAGCGCAAGCTCGGTGATGCGAATCATGTTCAGGTCCTGGCCGGTGGCTCCGGCAGAGGCATAAGGAATGGCGGCATTGTACGCATCCCGCCGCTGTCTGTCAGTGCCGCGTTACATGTGGGAGCGGGCCTGCCCGCGATTGAATCTTGCGCTGAACTCGATCGCGGGCAGGCCCGCTCCCACATGGACGGCCGAACTGCTATGCTTCGCTCCCCTTTGCAGGAAACCGGGCAACACGATCCATGGCACGATCCAAGAGCAGTAACCGCTGGCTGGAAGAACACGTCAACGACCCCTATGTCAAAAGGGCGCAGGTCGACGGCTATCGCTCGCGCGCCACCTACAAGCTGATCGAACTGCTCGACAAGGACAAGCTCATCCGCCCGGGCATGCTGGTACTCGACCTCGGCTCCACGCCCGGCGGCTGGTCGCAGATTCTCGCACCCATGGTCGGGAACAAAGGCAAGGTGATCGCCTCCGACATCCTGCCCATGGACGCGATAGCGGACGTGGAATTCATTCTCGGCGACTTCACCGAGGAAGAAGTGTTCAATCAGATCATGGCGGCACTTGGCGACGCGAAGGCCGATCTGGTGGTGTCAGACATGGCGCCCAACATCAGCGGCGTCGATGCTGCCGATCAGGCTGCGTCAATGTATCTCGTCGAACTCGCGCTGGACATGGCCCGGCAGGTTCTTAAACCGAACGGAAATTTCCTGACCAAGGTCTTCCACGGTGAAGGCTACGATGATTTTCTCAAGGATCTGCGCACCAGCTTCGACAAGGTCGTCGTGCGCAAGCCGGATGCCTCGCGCGCGCGCTCACGGGAAGTTTACGTTGTGGGCAAAGGCTTCAAAGCCTGAGTACGGCCGCACGGTACGCCAGCGCACAGTTCCGGTGAACATCCCTCGGCCACACTTGTGGGGCTGGTTACATCAACATCCACGAGGAGATCAGAATCATGTCACGAGAAAAGAACGATCACTATGTCTGTGAATCATGCAAGGCCGAACTGGTCTATGTGAAGGGTTGCCCGTGTCCGGAGAAGATGCAGCATTCGGAAATCTGTTGCGGCAAGCAGATGAAAAAGGTCGCCAAGTAGTCGAGCGACTGATGCGTGGCACCTCCATGATTCGGGTGCTACGCCCGCGCTCTCTGCAACATCAATCCAGCATGATCCGCAGTTTATTCGAGAACTCCTCCCGCCCCAGCTCCCCCGCAAAGAAGCTGTTGAACGACAGACTCACCCGCTCGATGTTTTGCGTCACCTGCTGGACGCCGTGCTTCACGTTCGAGGGGAACAGCACGATGTCACCGACTGAAGTCTGCACGAAATAGCGATAGGCGTTGTAGTAGGAATCTTCCTTGCGCAGCAGTTCGTACCACTGATTGTCTTCATTGCGATAGAAGTTGATGCCATCGTGTGGCGCCAGATTGATGTAGAGCGCCCCACTGACGATGCTGTTGGGATGCGTGTGCGCATGATGCGACTGCCCTTTGACCGAAGAGGTCAGCCACGATTGCGTGATCTTCAGCTGCACGTCGTTTGACGTGTTGAACACTATCTTGAAGAAGTTATCGAGATTTTCCTGCAGCACCCCGCGAATGTCACGCATGATCTCTGCACCGAGAATATTCTTGTTCTTGGACGAGGAGTTTGAAATCGACAGCACCGGATCACGCAGCTCACGCTGAAAGAAACGGATTTCCTCCTCGGTAAAGCTGCGTTTGAGCGCTGAGCGGTACAGGGGTACCGCAAACATGTTCATCATCTGGTGGTTCATGTCCTACCCCAACAACCCCATAAACAACCCTCGATACCACAGCACCGCTGTCACGACGATGACAACCCCAACGAACACCCAGGTTTTCCAAGGCCGTTTCTCATCCGCGAATGGATCGACCAGTGAGCGCGTCGAACCTGGCGGTAACGTTGCCAGCCCGGTGAGCGAGGCGCCGAACGGCACGTTGATGCGCGCGCGGGTGTTCACTGCCCAGCCGTTGGCGTCCAGCAGCGGGCCGAGGTTGCGTCGCCGCAGGGTCAGGAAGGCCATGATGATCGACGGCCCCGAGATCAGCACCAGCACGCCAATCAACACCAGAGGAATCTGCCACAAACTCAGCGCGAAGAGTCCTGATACCACAGCCGCCAACATCGTGCCGATAGCACCCACGGCGAGTCCCATAGCGGCGAAAATACCGGCAAACTTGGCGATGTCGAAGGCAGGTGGCGCTGCTGGCGTTGCCGCTGGGGCGACGGCCACGGCACCAACACCTGCCGTGGTTTTGGTTTCAATGTCCTTGTCCCGGGATGCGGCGAACTTGTGCAGCTGGCTCTCGATGAACGCGGCCACGCGATTGTAAGGCGCCCAGAAAGCCTGTCGCAGACTGACAGGCTGCTCTACCACTTTGGTGATGGTGGCGCGCCAGTCTCTGCCCTTGCGGTCGTAAAAAATGCCGTTGCGACCCGGCACCATCAGCTCATCGACGTGACCCCCGGTCAGGGCCGCGACGATCATCATCGGCGCCTCGCCCTTGCGCTCGCAGTTGCAATACACGAGATAACAGCCACTGAAGGGCGCCATGGTGGCATGACGCCCCATGTCGTTGACGCGCATCACCAGCTCGCAGCTGCGCTGATCCAGATACAGCGTGCCAGCCTGGAAGATCGCCTTGTTCTTGCCCCGGTAGAAATCGCTGAGAGAAACGAAGTTGTGCAGCAGCGTCACCAGATCGCGCTGATAACGTACGAGCTTCTCGACGGCGTCGATGGTCGACGCAAATACTTTGGCAGCTAGATCCTCGGTGATCAGTGCCGTCACCTGTGCGACACCATCGCCAGCGACCACAGCCTGCAGGCGCTCGATGCCGAGTTTGTGAACTGCCGTGTCCGGTTTGGCAGCCTGCCAGGCGCGCCAACCGGCCAGCTGCTGAGACACGCTCATCCAGTCGTCGACAGAAAGTGTGTCACGTGCGCCCAGCAGCGGCTCGATCACCGCAGAGCGCAGTGCTTGAATGGCGCCAGCCCACGCGGGATTGATTCCGTCTGTCAGCGGCAGTGGCTTGCTCGCCACGATGGAGGCCAGGGGCAATGCCGCGACGTCGGCGTCACCGGTAGCAATCGTGCGATTGCCGAGCGCCCCATAGACTAGCGGTGCGGGATTGAGCGATTCACTGGCGCGCGTGTCGAATGCCGCCAACTGGCAACGCATGAAATAGTCGTCCACCTTGGCACGCACATTCTCGAAGGCCAGCGCCGCAGCGGCGGTATTGCTTCCTAGTGGAGACAGTAGTTTGTTGTCGGTTGCGCCTTCGGCGTGCCAGGCGAGCACGCTCTGCGCCTGTGCGAAGAATGCGGCCAGCGTCTCGGCATTCACCCCCGGCGTGCCACTGCGATCGGCGACGCCACCCTGAGTGTCGACGATCTCGGCAATCAGCTGGCGCACAGACTCATCGGTGCTCAGCTCCGGCGCAACGACGCCATCACCGTTGAATTGGTTGGGAGAGAACAGGCGGGTCAGGTCGGAGAGATCGGCCACCACCAGCGCGGCGTCGGCGGGCTTGCCCATGTACAGAAGCACCCGCAGCGCGGCTTCCTTGATGCCTGCGCCCTCGGCGTCGTGATCCGCAATCGCCGCCGCCGGCAACCCTTCGGCGCGGAACAGGATGTCCGGGTCGACCAGACGCTCGCAGCTCCACTGCACGGCATCCAATATCTCGGGGACCCTGATCTGGCCATCCGCGTCCTTGTCGAGCAGCGCCGCGGTGCGCGCATCAAACTCCAGCCCCGTGGTCGGGCAATTGAGCACTGTCCACAGCTTGGGATCGAGGCGACCGAGGTTGCGCAGATCTTCGGCATTGTCGAGGGTGACCTGATCGAAGCCTCCAGACCGGAAGAAACGCCAGCGGTAATTGTTATTTTCCTTCTTGATCACGGCGCGCAGCCTCCGGCCTGTTGATATGCCATCGATCATAGTTCATGACGCGGGAGTCACCAAGTGCGCCATTGCAACGTCGCTGCAGTTGACACGCCCCAGTCGCCCCTTTATATTCCTAATTAGCTATATACAAAAAGGGCTATGCAATGAACCCCGATGAACTCAATCGCGCTTTCGCGGCGCTTGCCGACCCCACGCGGCGCGCCATCCTCGCGCGGCTGGCATCTGGAGAGGCGACGGTCAATCAACTGGCCGAGCCCTTCGACATGACACAGCCGTCGATTTCCAAGCACCTGAAAGTGCTGGAGCAGGCGGGTCTCATTTCCCGGGGGCGAGCGGCGCAGACCAGACCGTGCCGCCTCGAACCTGCGCCATTGCAGGAGATCGCGCAGTGGGTCGGCATGTATACCTCGCTGTGGGAGGCGAGCTTCGACCGCCTGGATGCGTTTCTTCAGGCGCCGCAACCAGATCAACCAGACCAACCCAATCCAGCCGCTCGCGCGCCAGGACATCATCATGACCAGCAACAATGACACAACCGTATTCGAGATAGTCCGCTTTATCCGCCAACCCCTCGCCAGAGTGTGGAAGGCGTGGACCGAAGCCGAGCAGCTGCAACACTGGTGGGGGCCGAAGGGCTGCACATTGGAGGTCGGCCGCTTTGAGTTCCGGCCCGGTGGCTTCTGTCACTACGCGATGAAATTCCCAGAGGCGCCGGTGATGTGGGGCAGATTCAATTACCGTGAGATCGAAGCTCCTCGGCGCCTGGTGTGGCTGAACTCTTTCGCCAATGAGAATTGCGGAATTGCACGTGCACCTTTCAGCGACTACTGCCCGCTGGAAATTTTGAATAGCGTGACCTTCAGTGAGCAGGACGGCGTCACCACCATCACGCTGCGTGCGGAGCCGTTCGGCGCTGTGGAAGAGGAGCGGGTTTTCTTCGAAGAGTTGCGTCCCTCAATGGAACAGGGCTTTGGCGGAACTTTCAGTCAACTGGCGGAGTATCTGGCCCGGGAATGAGCTGTGGGAGCGAGCCCGCCCGCGATGTTTTTTTTCGATATAAATCAATCGCGGGCGGGCCCGCTCCCACCTCCCGGCTGAGTCTATGTTCCAAGGCGAAAAAGGGAGCTCGGATGAACTTTCAATTCTTCAAAACCGCGTGTCATTTTCACAGGCATCGCCGTCGCTATCGCCATCCATTCTGGTATTCGGGCAATTCCGCACGAAAAATTGCGCCTCTTCTTTGGACGTCATCTGACCACAGGTCTCGCGCCCGTCGCAGCGAAATTGCTGCGCGGAGCGAATGGCTGGCTCGGGTAGTTCAATGATGGGCGCAACACTCGGCACGAACGGCGTGGTTCGCTCAGCTGGCAATTCCGCTGATTTCCCCAGATATATTTGCAGCGCAACGAACGCGATGATGGCAAGTCCTAATGCTCTCATTGACAGCCCTCCAGGCAAAGATTGCCAACCTTCCTCTATGTCTATCTGCGAGATGTTGAGGACAGCCTACGTCAATCTGGCGAGCCAATCCGTGCCGACCATCACATCGCGGACAGCGAGTAACGTCAGCCCGTTTAGTCCGTCCACTGCGGATTCCAGACCACTTCCCACAAGTGACCGTCCGGGTCCTGGAAGTAACCGGAGTAGCCACCCCAGAAAGTGTCATGCCCTGATTTGACAAGAGTGGCACCGGCCGCCTTCGCACTCGTTATGACATCGTCGACCTCAGCTTTGGACGCGACATTGTGCCCCAGCGTTATTTCTGTGACGCACGGCGACGTCAAAAGCAGCCCCGAGTCATGGGCGATGCTCTTGCGCGGCCAAAGCGCCAGACGCAATCCGGGCTGCAATTGAATAAACACGACGGCGCCATATTCAAACTCCTGGCCGACAATGCCTTCTGTCAGAAAGCCAAGGCCGTCACGATAAAAGCGCAGGGATTTTTCGAGATCGGTGACGCCGAGGGTGATGACGGTGATGCGAGGGTTCATGTGTGGGTCAGGCTCCTTTGCGGTTAGATTTTGTAATTGCTAATCGGCAAATACGCTCGCACAGCTCAGGAAAGCTAATCCCTGCTGCTTTTGCCGACTGCGGCAACAGACTCGTCGGCGTGAGACCCGGAACGCTATTCGCTTCCAAGCACCAGACTCGGCCCTCCGCATCCATTCTGAAATCTACCCGCGAATATCCGCTCAGTTTCAACGCCTTGTGAACCCGAACCCCCAACTCCTGAATCTCCTGCGTCAGGGAAAACGGAATTTCTGCAGGAAAAAATTCCCGAGCACCGTCACGCTGATATTTACTGGCGTAATCAAAGATTTCTGTCGGCGCCACTATTTCACCTACTGCGAGTGGTTCACCATCCAAGATCCCAACCGTGAACTCTCGACCTGAAACATAGGCTTCCAGCATGACTTCGTGATCGAATTCACCCGCCTTAGCAATCGCGGCGTGAAGATCAGATTCGTCGCGAACCAGCGACAATCCAATTGTGGAACCTTGAGCATTCGGCTTCACTATCACGGGAAATCCGAGTCTATTTTCTACTCCTTCATCATTGGGATTACACATCTGCCACGGTGGCGTAGGGACACCGGCCACTAACATGAGACGCTTGGACACATCCTTATCCATCGCGATAGCACTTCCAACGTGACCCGACCCGGTGAAGGGAATTTGGGACGCTTCCAACAAGGCCTGAAGCGTCCCGTCCTCCCCCGAGCCGCCGTGAAGTGCAATGAAGACCACATCGACGTTCCGTAGTTCCGGCGCATTTGCTATAGCCACAGGATGATGGGTGCGGGCTTCCTCAAGTGCGGCCGAGTCCGGCAGTTTCTTAACCACTTCGAATCCTTCCAATGCACTCTCCTCTTCTGACGAAAGAGCACCCTTGGCTGTATCGATGGCAATCACATCATGACCGCCCGCGAGCAAGCCCGCGATGACCTCAAGACCACTGGCGATGGATACGTTTCTCTCTTCGCTGGCTCCTCCAAAAATAACTGCAATCTTCATAGTCTTACCACTGAACACTCATCAGAGTTATTTTAATAATCACGTTTCCCAAGCTTGATTACCGCTGAACTATCATCTTTTGAAAATATACGGATATTCATCGATACGAATGCCTCACGCCTCAAAAACCGGCATGCGTTAGCGCATCCGGAGCCGAATGCGGGTAGTTGTTTGATTTGTCAGCTTGCTGATTTCCCCACTTAAACTCACCTAAAGAGGAGAGAATTGTATGCCCCATGGATTTTAATTCCTTTGATGGTTCAACTAGATCTGGAACCTGTACCACATAGATTCCGGCGGCAAGTGCTGCGCGAACGCCATTCTCGGAGTCTTCGAATGCAACGCAGTTCGAGGGCGCAACATTCAGCTCGGCAGCAGCCTTTAAATATATCTCTGGATCAGGCTTTCCATTTGCAACCTGGTCGCCCCCGATAATGAAATCAAAGTAATCATATAACTTGGAGTTCCTCAACTTGATCTGAGCATGTTCATATGCCGTGGATGTAGCAAGAGCGATGGGGGTGCCAGACTCGACGATATCCCTTAACAGTTCTAATGCTCCTGCCTTTATAGGGATTGGATTTTCCAAGATCTTTTCCAAGTACCGTTCACTCCAGAGAGCGCTAATTTCTTCGTAAGGGAAATCTTTACCGTGACCTTCAATTAAGATGGATTTACCCCTTGCGTGGTTAGTGCCTATACAAGCCAAATAGATGTTTGGGTCGACGGCATAACCAATTAGTCGGCCGGCCTCCATGAAGCAGTGCATACAAATGCGCTCTGTATCGAGTAGCAAACCATCCATGTCAAATATTGCCGCCTTGAAGATCATTAATGAGAACCTTGATGAGCGAACGCCACAATGGATTTGTAATCGTCAGGCTGCGTCACCTGCTTCTCACACCGAATGAGCGGAATATACCAACATCCGTCAATATCGTGAACAAGACAGTTTGTTCAGTACCGTGCACCCCTTACATGGGTGCCGGGGTTCATGTGGGCGCTTACAATTCCTGCGTTGCAGCACATCCTTTTTCAAGGGGAGTTCTCCAGCCGCAATTTCTTGAATGCCCAGTGCTGGGTTAATGTTTATTCGTGAAAATATAGGTGCATATTTGGCAGCGAAATCATGGAGATAGGGCTATAATATGTACATATAAACAGTGGTTTAAAGCCATCCGTTTGCGGCCTTTCCAAGGAGGAATCGTCTCATGTCACAGCCCTCTTCTCTCGCTCTCATCCCTGCAGATAACGCCGCGCTCAGCGACGAGATTACGCGTCTCGCCGGGCACATCAACGCCGCCCAACATCGCTTCCTGACGCTGCTCGCTGCGCTCATCGAACGCGCCGCATGGGAGGGCTACGGCATCAAATCGCCTGCGCACTGGCTCAATTATCACTGCGGCATTGATCTGGGCGCTGCGCGTGAAAAAGTGCGCGTCGCGAAGAGCCTGCA
>JAURWS010000041.1 GCA_030654835.1 Gammaproteobacteria bacterium
CCGCGATTGACTCTCAGAGTGAAATTCAATCGCGGGCGGGCCCGCTCCCACAATCAGTCATACCCGCCGCAGCAGAAATATCCCCAGCAACAAACAAATCGCGATCGGCACCAGCACCGCCACCAGTGGGCTGAACCCGTACAGCAGACTCGCCGGCCCCATCATCCGCTGCATGATTGTGAACACCAGCCCGATGCTGATAGCGACGAATATCCGCGACCCCATGGTAGCGCTGCGCAGCGGCCCAAACACAAAAGAGATCGCCAGCAAGACCAGCGATGCAGTCGCCAGCGGCTGCAACAACTTCTTCCAGAAGGCGAGATAGTAGCTGCTGCTCTCCAATCCTTCGTTCTCGAAATAGTTGGCAAAGCGGTAAAGACCCGAGATGGACTGTCTCTCCGGCTCCACCAACAACACGCTCAGCAACTCCGGGGACATGTCCACCCGCCAGTCGAAGCTGTCCAGATGGTTGAGGGTAATCGTTTCTTCTCCGAACACCGTCTCCTGGACATCATGGAGACGCCAGTAGCTTTCACCATTAGCGTCGACGTACTCCGCAACGGCGGCGAAACTGCTGCTGGCGACACGGCGATTCTCGTCGAGCACATAGCGGGTCACGCCCTGCAGGCGCGTACCACCCGGCTCGATCACGTTGACGTGGATGAAGACGTCGCCGATCTTGCGCCAGTCACCACCGGTGGAACTCAACGCCAGCCCGCCGCTCTCGATGATGGCGAGATCGCTCTGCGCGCGCTGCTGCAGCCGGGGTGCCACCGACTCACCCAGCACCAGACTGAGCAACATCACCCCGATCGTCGGCTTCATCACCGCCCAAACGATGCGCCCGGTGCTGATACCCGCCGCCTGCATGACAACCAGTTCGTTGTGCGAGGCGAGAATGCCAAGCCCGATCAACGCCCCTCCGAGAGCCGTGAAAGGCAACATCTCGTAAATAGAGGTGGGCATGATGCGCAACGTGAAGAACAACGCCTGCCCCGCCGTGTATGCTTCGACACTGCTGCTCAGTTCATCGGTCAGGGTAAAAATAAAGTCGAGGCTGCCCATCAGCGCCATCACGACCAGCATGGAGAGAACCACTGTGTTGCGAATATAGGTGTCGATTTTTTTCATCACGTCCTCCGCCGACGTCCAGGCAGCCCGAACAACAGCACCAGCCCAAACGCAATGAACAGAATGTGTACCCACCATAGCCCCACAGTGGCGGGAATTGCCCCCTCGCCCAGTAGATTCATGCCCATCTGCAGTGAGACGTAGTAAACCGCGTACAGGAGCGTCGCCGGCACCAGTTTGCTGAAGCGCCCTTGACGCGGGTCGACCCGGCTCAAGGGCACAGCGATCAGACCCAGCACTGGAATCAGCAGGATCGCCGAGATGCGCCACTGCAACTCGGCCTGGGATTCCGGCTCAGGCGAATTCCACAGCTGGGTAGTCGGCATCGACTTCTCGCGCACCACTTCCTCGATGCGCGTCTGCTCGGGCATCAACAATGCCTGCTGTTCGAAACGGGACACTAGATAACCGGCCTGACCGGGAACGCCATCATACAGATAGCCATTTTCCAGCAGCATGAAGCGACGCCCGCTGTCCTCGTCTATGACCGGGCGAGCCGTGTCCGCAACAATGATGCGCAGCGGGGACTCGCCTTCCGCACTATCTGCCCGCCGCCAGGCCACGAAGGTCTTGTTGAGCTGGCGTCCCGCCGTGCCTCCCGTAATTGTCTCGGCATAGGTGGTGCGCAGACCGTCGTCGAACTCCTGGAATTGGCCCGCAACGATCAGATCAATCTCGGTCAGCTCATCCTGGCTGTTCATCAATTGTTCGGTTCGCGTCAGCCCCCAGGGTGCTATCTGCAAGCTCAGCAACCCCACCACAATCGCCACCACGGCAGAGCACATGAGGGTCAACGCCAGCAGTCGCCTCTGGCTCAGACCGCAAGCGCTGAGCACCGTCATTTCGTTATCCGCATACATGCGCCCATAAGCGAGCAGAATGCCGAGAAACAGAGCGAAAGGAAGAATGACGAGCAGGAACTCCGGCAGCCGGTAGAGCATCAACAACGCCAGGATGTCAGAGGTAATTTCACCAGCCACTGCCTGACTGAGATAGCCCAGGAAACGACTGATCATCGCTACCACAAGCAGGATAACCGTGACGGCAGCCATCACCTGGAAAATCTGTCTGCCCAGATAGCGGAATATGATCACAGGGAAACCTTGGCGCCGACGTTACTCAGAGGGAATCCTCGTTCTGGCCCAGCAATTCGCGGAAGGCCTTGGGGACAAGCGCAATCTTGTGCTTGTCGAAATCGAAGAACACCACGCCCATCTTGGCGTTGCAGACGACGCGGTCGAGTGCGGAATTGGTAATTTGAAAACAGATGTCGCAACCATAGCGATTGAAGCGACCCACACCAACATCAATGATCAGCAGGTCATTGGCAAACGACTCGGAACGATAGTCCACGGCGAGATCGGTCACGACCATGCCCAGACCGAAAATGTTGGCCTCTGTGAAACCCAGGTTAGCCAGAAACTGCAGGCGCGCCTCGTGCACGATGTGCACCATGGCCACACTGTTCAAGTGCTTGGCATAGTTGAGATCACTGATGCCGACCGGATAACGCATTGTGAACAGGAATTCTTCAGGCATGCTGATTTTGACGCGTGGCATACAGACCCCATTGTAAGAGTGAATGGCCCCACAGGGCATGCGGATGGTGTGTGTTGTTGTCAGTTGCCAGACATCGGCAATCCACCCGTCGATAAGGCCGCCAATTCTAATCACCGTCGCCTGATAAGTACACTTCTTTACCCTGGAGAGCGCCCGTCCGGCCCTCGTCTATTGCTTAACATACTGAATATCTTTAGGATTGTGACCAACCTCCAAGCGCACCCAACGCTGGATTCACCGGCATTCGTCATCAGGGAAATACTTAGCATGAAATACTCATTACAGTCCGGCAGCATTCCTTCCAAAGCCACAGACTGCATCGTCGCAGGCGTTTGGACCAAGGGGAAACTCACGGCGCCAGCGGTGGCCCTGGATGCCATGCTGGAAGGCGAATTGACTCGCATCGTAGCCACGGGTGATGTCAGCGGCAAAGTCGGCGACACCCTGTTTTGTCATCCCAAATCCGATCTGTGCAAACGCGTTCTGCTGGTTGGCTGCGGTGACGAGGGAACTCTCGATGCCCGCAACTACCGCAAGGTTGCAGGCGCCGCCATCAAAGCTCTGCTGAAAGCGACGGCGAAAGATGCAGCCTTTACGCTGGCAGAGCTACCCCTGAAGGATCGCGATGCGGCCTGGGCCGTCACTCAGCTGGTGCAGGCGTGTGACAGCAACGTCTATCAATACGATCACACCAAGAGCAAGAAGAAGCACGCTCATCACCTCAAGAGTATCGCCGTGAGCAGCGCTGTGGATGCTAATCGCAAGGCGCTCGGCGAAGCATTGAAGGCCGGTGAGAGCATCGCCAAGGGCGTGAGTGCCGCGAAAGAACTAGGCAATCTGCCAGGCAATGTATGCACGCCGACTTATCTCGCCGACACCGCCGTGAAGCTGGCCGGACATTACAAGTCTCTGAGCACCAAGGTGCTGACCGAGAAACAGATGGAGAAGCTCGGCATGGGCTCGCTGCTCTCCGTCAGCCACGGCTCGAAGGAAGAGGCCAAACTAATCGTCATCGAATACAAAGGCGCCAGCAAAGCCGACAGCAAACCCTATGTGCTGGTGGGCAAAGGTGTCACCTTCGACACTGGCGGCATCAGCCTGAAGCCAGGACTGGGCATGGATGAGATGAAGTTCGACATGTGCGGCGCCGCCAGCGTGATCGGCACCATGACCGCTGTAGCGGAGCTGGGCCTGCCGATCAATGTCATCGGTGTGATCGCCGCCGCCGAGAACATGCCGGGCAATGGTGCCACCAAGCCGGGCGACATCGTCACCAGCATGTCCGGCCTGACCATCGAAATCCTGAATACCGACGCGGAAGGCCGTCTGGTGTTGTGTGACGCTCTCACGTATGTGGAACGCTTCAAGCCCAAGACCGTCATCGATATCGCCACATTGACAGGCGCCGCAGTAGCCACCTTCGCCGATCAGACCAGCGCCCTGCTCAGTACACACCAACCGCTGGCGGATGAGCTGCTGGAGATCGGCCAGCACACGCTCGATTTCGCATGGCAACTGCCCCTCTGGGAGGAGTATCAGTCGTTGCTCGACAGCAACTTTGCCGACATCGCCAACATCGGTGGCCCCAAGGCTGGCACTATCACCGCCGCCTGTTTCCTCTCGCGTTTCACGAAAAAGTATCACTGGGCACACCTGGACATCGCCGGCACCGCCTGGCTCTCTGGCGCCCAGAAAGGCGCCACCGGCCGCCCGGTGCCGCTGCTGGTGGAATACCTGCGCCGCCAGAAGGCTTAGTCTTCAACTTATTCCCCCTGTGGGAGCGGGTATACTCCGCACCCAATCCAATTCATTTTAATTCACAGTTGCAGCATTCAATGGACAAGACTTACCAACCCAATCAGATCGAAAGTCACTGGTACAAACACTGGGAAGAGAACGGCTACTTCGCCCCCTCGGGCGACGGTGAGGCCTACTCCATCGTGATCCCGCCGCCGAATGTGACCGGCCGTCTGCACATGGGCCATGGCCTCCAGAACGCGCTCATGGACGCTCTGATCCGTTATAACCGCATGCTCGGCAAGAAGACGCTCTGGCAGGTCGGTACCGACCATGCCGGCATCGCCACGCAGATGGTCGTCGAACGCCAGCTGATGCGACAGAACAAGACCCGCCACGATCTGGGCCGCGAAGCCTTTGTCGAGAAGGTGTGGGAATGGAAGGAAGAATCGGGCAACATCATCACGCAACAGATTCGCCGTCTCGGCTCTTCCATCGACTGGAGCCGTGAGCGCTTCACCATGGACCCGGAATTCTCCAAGGTCGTCGAGCGCGTCTTCGTCGAACTCTATGACCAGAACCTGATCTACCGTGGCAACCGCCTGGTGAACTGGGACCCGAAACTGCACACCGCCGTATCGGATCTGGAAGTGCTCTCCGAAGAGGAGGATGGCTTCCTGTGGCACTTCCGCTATCCGCTGGCCGATGGTGCGACTACCCGCAAGGGCGACCATTACATCACCATCGCCACGACGCGCCCCGAGACGCTGCTGGGCGATACCGCCGTGGCCGTGAACCCGAATGATGAGCGCTACCAGGACCTGATCGGCAAATTCGTCGAGCTGCCCCTGTGCGGTCGCCGCATTCCGATCGTCGCCGATGATTATGTCGATGCAGCCTTCGGCACCGGCTGCGTGAAGATTACCCCCGCGCACGACTTCAACGACTACGAAGTGGGCAAGCGCCATAATCTGCCCATGATCAACATCATGACCCCGGATGCTGCTATCAACGAGAACGCCCCCGAGGCCTATCGCGGCATGGACCGCTTCGATGCGCGCAAGAAAGTCGTTACCGACATCGAGGCACTGGGTCTGCTGGAGAAGATCGATCCACACAAACTGAAAGTGCCACGTGGCGACCGCACCAATGCCATCATCGAGCCCTACCTGACTAACCAGTGGTATGTGGCCGTGCAGGATCTGGCCGCCCCCGCCATCAAGGCCGTAGAAGACGGTGACATCGAGTTCGTGCCCAAGAACTGGGAGAACACTTATTTCGCGTGGATGCGAGACCTGCAGGACTGGTGCATCAGCCGTCAGCTGTGGTGGGGCCACCGCATTCCGGCATACTACGACAGCGAAGGAAAAATCTACGTCGGCTACAGCGAGGCCGACGTACGCAGTAAATACAATCTGACCGACGATCTGGCGCTAAGTCGCGACGAGGACGTGCTCGACACCTGGTTCTCCTCTGCGCTGTGGACCTTCGGCACACTCGGCTGGCCTGACAACAGCGAAGAGATGAAGACCTTCCATCCGACGAGTGTGCTGGTGACAGGTTTCGACATCATCTTCTTCTGGGTCGCCCGGATGATCATGATGACGCTGAAGTTCACCGGACAGGTGCCGTTCAAGACAGTGTACATTCACGGCCTGGTGCGCGATGAGAATGGCCAGAAGATGTCCAAGTCCAAGGGCAACATTCTGGACCCTATCGATATCATTGACGGCATCGGCGTGGACGATCTGGTCACCAAACGCACCAGCGATCTGATGCAACCCCAGCTCGAACAGAAGATTGCGAAAATCACCCGCGCCTCCTTCCCCGATGGCATCACTGCTTACGGTACCGACGCGCTGCGCTTCACATTTTACTCGCTCGCCTCCACAGGCCGCGACATCAAGTTCGATCTCAATCGCACCGAAGGCTTCCGCAATTTCTGCAACAAGATCTGGAATGCGTCGCGCTATGTGCTGATGAATTCCGAAGAAAAAGGCATCGTCTACCATCAAGCGAAGCAAGAGGCGTTGCGTGAGCGCGACTACTTCAGCCTCGCCGATCGCTGGATCATGTCGCGCTTCCAGCGCACCGTGCAGCAGGTGCACGAGCACATGGCAGCCTACCGTTTCGACCTGCTCTCTCAGTCCATCTACGACTTCTTCTGGAACGAGTATTGCGACTGGTATCTGGAGCTGACCAAGCCGGTTCTGTGGGACGAAGAGAATCATCCCGATCACGCGCAGACCACGCGCCTCACTCTGCTGACTGTGCTCGAAGGCAGCCTGCGGCTAAGTCATCCGCTGATGCCTTTCATCACCGAAGAAATATGGCAACGCGTGTCCCCACTGCTCGATCTGCGGCAGGAGGGCGAAGACAAGAGCCTGATGAATCAGCCTTATCCGCAGGCCGATCTGTCGCTGATCAACGAACAGGCCGAGGCCGACATCGACTGGGTCAAGGGCATCATCCTCGGCATCCGCAACATCCGTGGTGAGATGGACATTGCCCCCGGCAAGGCCATCCCAGTGCTGCTGCGTCATGGCAATGAGGAAGATCGTCGCCGCCTCGAAGAGAACCGCGTGTTCCTGAGCAAACTCGCCAAGCTCGCCGACATCACAATGCTGGATGCGCACACCGAACCGCCGATGGCGGCCACACAGCTCTACGGCCACATCGAGATTCTAGTGCCGCTGGCAGGCTTGATTGACAAGGACGCCGAGGCTGCGCGCCTGGAGAAAGAGATCGCCAAGCTGGAAAAGAATCTGGCCGGCATCGCTGCCAAGCTCAGCAATGCCAAGTTCGTGGACAACGCGCCGAAGGAAATCGTCGACGTGGAGCGTGAACGGCAGCGCGCCAACGAATCCGCGATCTGGGCGTTGCAGGAAAAGCTCGGGAAAATCCGCGCACTGAGCTGATGCCCTCCTGTGGGAGCGGGCCTGCCCGCGATTGCTTCTCTACTGCCTTAATCGCGGGCAGACCCGCTCCCACATCATCGTAGACCCACAATTGCTTTCCCGCACAGTCTCGTGGGATAGTAGCCGCCAATAGTACCTGCCATTAAGAGTGCTGGCCAAAGGCCACGCGAAAACAACAATAATCAGGAAGCTCCAGACGATGGCACATCTGCGCACTTCGTTTCTTGCTCTTACAGCCACCGTGGCCTTGAGCATCGCCAGCCCGCTGTTAAATTTCAACCCCTCTGCATTCGCGGCCGACGCCGACGCCATTCCCCGCACCGCCGATGGCAAGCCCGACTTCAACGGCTTGTGGCAGGCACTTGGCAATAATCACTGGGGAATCGAACCACGCAATGCCCGCATGGGCCCGGACGCTCAATGGGCGGCAATTGGCGCTATTCCTGCCGGACTCGGAGTGGTCGAGGGCGGCGAGATTCCCTACACCTCTGAGGCACGGGCGAAGCAGCAGGAGAATCAATCCGACTGGCTGGCCCGGGATCCGGTGGTCAAGTGCTACATGCCGGGCGTGCCGCGCGCCAACTACATGCCCTTCCCGTTTCAGATCGTTCAGTCTCCTGAACATCTGATCATAGCCTACGAATTCGCCAGCGCCAGCCGCATCGTCTACATGAATCGACCCGATTTCGCTGCTCCGATTCCCAGCTGGATGGGACACTCCCTCGGCCATTGGGAGGGCGACACGCTGGTGATCGACGTGACTGAACAGATGCCTGACTCCTGGCTGGATCATTCCGGTAATCACCACACCGAACAGCTCAAAGTGACCGAGCGTTATACGCATCTCGGTCGCGATGTTATCCAGTACGAGGTCACCTTCGAAGATCCTGGCGTTTACACCCGCCCCTGGTCGATGAAGATGCCTCTGTACCGACGCATGGAAGAAGACGCTCGATTGCTTGAATTCAAATGTGTGGAATTTGCCGAGGAACTGCTGTACGGGCACCTGGTCAAGGGCGCCGAGCAGAATTAAAGAAGAATTGGGGTCAGAGTAAAAATACAGTACTGTATTTTTACTCTGACCCCATCTATAGAGGAACTCGCCATGAAGATTGCACAAACACACCGATCGCGCACAGCGCTTGCCAGCGCCATCATGCTCTCGTTATTTGCCCCGCTGGTTGCTGCACAGGGTACTGTTCCGGACGGCTGGATGGTCCCGCGCACTATCGACGGACAGCCGGACCTGCAGGGGGTGTGGGCAAACAACAGCACGACGCCGCTGCAACGGCCTGATGCATTCGCCGATCGCGCCGAGCTGACTCCTGAAGAATATGAAACTCTGTCGGCCCGTGTCCGCGAAATCGAACAAGGGAATGGCGATGCCCTCTTCGGTGATGGCTTTTTCTCTGCGGTCATCACCGGTCAGGTGGAATCTTACGATCCCGCAACAGGGAACTACGACCAGACCTGGATGGCCAATCGCACCTTCGAGAACCGCACCTCCCTGATCGTCGATCCGCCCAATGGCCGTCTGCCGGAAATGCTTCCAGAGGCACGCGCCCGCATGCAGGAAGAGGCTCGCCTGCGTCGCGAGAATCCATCCGATTCGTACACCTCGCGCCCGCTTCAGGAACGCTGCATCACCTATGGCATGCCCTATATGCTCGCGGGCTACAACGCCTATTATCAGGTTGTGCAGAGCGCCACTCACGTCGCCATCCTCCAGGAAATGATCCACGACGTACGCGTCATTCCACTGGATAGCGGCCCCCATGTCGATGAAAAGATCCGCCTGTGGCACGGGGACTCGCGCGGCTATTTCGACGGGGACACATTGGTGGTCGAGACCCGCAATTTTTCCGATGCCAGCGAGTTTCGTGGATCGCGGGGCAACCGCCTGTTCACTGAACGCTTTACCCGCACAGCGCCCGATATCCTCACTTACGAATTCACGATTGAAGACCCGGAAACCTGGGTAGCACCATGGACCGCCGTGCTCAACTTCACTCACAGTGAAGACCCGATCTTCGAATACGCCTGCCATGAAGGCAACTACGCGCTGGAGGGCATTCTCGCTGGAGCGAGAGCCGAAGAGCGTCAAGCAGCAGAACAGGCTAATTGAAGCAGAAAGTCCGCAAGAGGATTGACCTGGCGCAGTGCGAGGGGAGCCACTGACCGCCTCAGCTCTCGGGAATCTGGCTTGAATCCAGAACCCCTTCCAGCGCATGGCAGAGCGTGCTCAGAATCTGCACGCGTGCAAACTTCTTGTCGTTACCAGCCACGAGTGTCCACGGCGCGCGCACCGTGCTGGTATGCGCCACCATGTCATTGACGGCGAGTTTGTACTGATTCCATTTCTCGCGGTTGCGCCAATCCTCATCGGTGATCTTGTATTGCTTGAGCTCGTTGCCCTGACGTTCCTGAAAACGCCTGAGCTGTTCCTCAAAGCTGATGTGTACCCAGAATTTCACCACAGCGGTGCCGTGGTTGGCCAGCTGCTCTTCGAAGTGATTGATTTCCTGGTACGAGCGCAACCACTCGATGCGATCCGCAAATCCCTCTACACGCTCGACCAGCACGCGCCCGTACCATGAGCGGTCATACATGGTCATGTACCCTTCACGGGGCAGGTGGCGCCAGAACCGCCAGAGATAGTGATGCGCCTTTTCCTCATCGGTGGGTGCGGCGATGGGAATCACGCGATACAGTCGCGCATCGATGGCGGCGGTGACGCGTCGCAGTGAACTGCCCTTGCCCGCCGCATCCCAACCCTCGAATACCACGACCGCATTCTTCTTCTGTGCGTGCATGGCCCAGGCCAGCTGATGCAGACGCAACTGCAGTTTCTCCAAGCGCTTGTCATAGTCCTCGTCACTCAGACTCTGACTCAGATCGACACGGTCCAGCACCGTCAACGTGGCGTCCTCGGAACTCAGCGTTTGCGCCAGCAGATCTTCTTCGGCCTGCAAGGCGGCGAGGGCCTTCTTGTCGCGCATGGGCTTGTCCAGCTCCTGCTGCAGAGTGGTGGCGAGGATTTGCCCCACACTGATATCGCGATAGCGATCATTGGTGGCCTCGACGATGTGCCATGGAGCGAAACCATTGTCTGTCATGCGGATAGCCCGCTCGGAGACTGCCACAAAAGCATCATAGGACTTGGCGTACTCGGCGAGCTGGGGTGATTTCTTGAATTTGGCGATCTTGGGGTCTTGCTTCAGGCGTTCCTGCTGATTCTTATTGGAGAGATGGAACCACAGTTTGACGATGATGTTGCCATCCCTCGAGAGCGTGCGCTCCAGCGCCTCAATGCGCTGCATCTCATTGTCGAAGTCATGCTCCGACACCTTCTTGAAGGCGAGGTCGACAATCGGCTTGGTATACCAAGAGCCAAACATGACACTGATGGTGCCGCGCGCCGGCATCGTGCGCCAGAAGCGCCAGAAGCGCGGACGCTGGCGCTCTTCATCGGTCTCGTCCCAGTAGGCATGGGTCTGCACGTCACGGGTATCGAACCAGCGGTTGAGCTTGTCCACCACCTCCCCTTTGCCTGCGCCTTCAACACCGGACACGATGATGATCAGCGCCTTGCCACTCTGGCGCAGTTTCATCTGCAGGTTCAGCAGGCGCGTGTGCACCTCGGGTTCGGCGTGTTTGTATTCTTCCTTGGAGAGCGAACGCCCCACTTCTGCCGCTTCGAACATATTCAATTACCATTTCCCGCGCACACGGGACTTGTTGGAGGACATGACTGCATTAGTTGTAAGGTCTTTCCGCACCATAACCCTTTTCAAAAAGGGTGACAACAACGACACAATCCGGGTAGTTTCCGCGCTGGAGTGCCTTTCCCTCACAGGGTATATTAGGCGTCGGCTTCGAATCACCCCAAGCACAGGAATAATAAGAATATGCGCCGCCTGACTTTCCCTGCAGTACTGCTGGCATGCCTGCTCGCTCTGTTGACCACCTCCGCTTTCGCCAAAACTCCCTTTACCATGGTTCTCGAACCCGAGTGGTTCAATGAGGTGCTGCCTGACGCCGAAACCTTCTCGGAAAAAGAGCTGGGAGAGGCGCCTGTGTACCGGGGTTATCGCAAGAATCCCGATACTGGAGAACAAGAGCTGGTCGGTTTTGTATTCCTGACGGACGACTACCCGCCAGAGCGTGTGGGCTATGCGGCACCTATAGACCTGCTGGTCGGCATGGATATGGACGGTGTCGTCACCAACATCAAGGTGCTCGACTACTACGAGTCCTATATGTACTCACGGGGCGACTTCGTCGACAACTCATTCTTCCTCAACCAGTTTCGCCGCAAGCCGATCACGGACGAATTCCGCCTGAACCGTGACATTGATGGTTTGACCGCCGCTACAGCCACCAGCAGCGCCATCTCCCGCAGCGTCGGTGAAACCGCGCGTCGTGTCGCCCGCGCCTACCTGGGCTACGGGATGGGCTCGGAGGAAGAGCAGAACAACAATGCCAACGCGCTGGCCCTGCTGGAGCCACTCACCTGGGGGCAGATGCTCGATCAGGGCATGATCAGTGTGATGAATACCCGCAATGCCGAGGGTAGCGAGTTACAGTTGGCCTTTACCTATATCGGCAAACCGGCACTGGGACAATTCTTCATTGGCGAAGCCACCTACAACGCTGTGGAATCGGATGCGGCATTTCGTGCGGGCGGCGGTGAGTTGATGCTGATCGCGCCGACCGGGCCCGGCGCAGGTGTCTCCTACCGCCAATTCCCGATGTCAGTACGACAGGGCGAGATCACCCGTCGGGTGGCAGGCAACCGCTTCAGCAACGTCGGACCTGTCCTGGAAGGCGCTATCGTCGGACACGCCAGTTACGCCGTAGCGATCGCGATGCACCCGGACTTCGATATCACCCAGCCATTCACGCTGATCTATCACGTTCCTGGAGGCGGCGGTGATGCCACGGTTGAATACAGCCTCAACGGCGTGGGTCTGTCGTTGGCAAAGAACGAGCCGATACTCTCTCAGGAACAGTTGCTGGAAGCGCAACTGGCCAATGCTGGATTCTTCGAACGCTTGCGAGTGGCACCGCCCTGGGGCGTCACGCCCTGGGTGGATGTCGTACTGCTGGCGATACTGTTTACACTGGTCATGGTCGCGTTCCTGCGCAAGAGCAGCGCCGTACGCTGGGTCGCATTGACCATGACATTACTCTATCTCGGTTTCTACAAGGCAGGCTTCCTGTCGGTTTCCCATATCACCAGCCTGCTCAAACAGGGGCCAGAAGTCTTCACCAGCAACCTGCCGACGCTAATGATTGTGACCTTCACCGTGGTCACGACACTGATCTGGGGCCGGGTATTCTGTTCATCACTGTGCCCGTTCGGAGCACTACAGGATTTCATCGCGCGCTTCGCGCCCAAGCACTGGCGCATCAAGGTGCCGCAGAAGATTCATGACAATGCGCTGTACATCAAGTACGGAATCCTTGCCGTAATCCTGACCCTGGCGCTGACTAATCCGAATATCAGCGTGTTCCAGTACTTCGAACCCTTTGGAACGGTGTTCTTCTTCAGCCCCTCCGTGCTGCTGTGGGTGATCCTGCTGGCCATCCTGGCGGGCTGTGTTGTCGTGGAACGCTTCTACTGCCGCTATGTCTGCCCGCTGGGAGCGGCGCTGGGCGTAATGTCACTGCTTAGTCCTCTGCGCATCAAGCGTGTGCCGCAGTGCACGTTGTGCAAGGTCTGCGAACAGAGCTGTCCAACCGGCGCCATACGGCGCGAGAAAATAGACTTCAAGGAATGTGTGCGCTGTGATGTCTGCGAGATCAAGCTGGTTAAAATGGTCGGCACCTGCCGTCATCCGATGGAAGAAATTACGCGTCGTCAGAAGGATAAGCACTCAATTCCTGTCATTGATCTTACCCCGGTGACCTCCTCATAAAGAGATCACTTGTTTTCAACCACTGGAGTACACAACATGAAAAAATCTGCACTTCTCTCACTGGGGCTGTTGTTTGGCGGCCTCGCCGGCGCTGCCGCGCAGGCTGCGGAAGACGGCTGGACCACACTGATCGATGGCGTCAACGGCCTGGAGAACTTCAATGTCGTCGGCGCGGCCAACTGGAGCGCCACTGACGGCACGATTCAAGCTACCGAGGGACCCGGCGCTGCCTTTCTGGTGACAAAGGAATCATACGGCGACTTCGAGTTGCGCGTGGAATTCTGGGTGAGTGATGATGCCAATAGCGGCATCTATATGCGCTGCCAGGATGTCGCCACTATCACCGACCGCACCTGCTATGAAGCAAACATCTTCGATCAGCGTCCAGACCTGACCTTTGGGACCGGCGGCATCGTGCACATCGGTCCTGTCGCCGAGCCATTTCCCAAGGCAGGGGGAAAGTGGAACACCTACGAAATCACGGTGGATGGCACGCATCTGATGGTAACGCTCAATGGTGTGATGACAGCCCATGTAGAGGATACCCAATTCGCCAGTGGCCCCATTGCACTGCAGTGGGCACGTGGCACCGTCCGTTTCCGCAACATGCAGATCCGCCCGCTGTAATAAAAGCGCAGACAAAGAAAAAGGGGACGAAGATATAACTCTTCGTCCCCTTCGTTTGTTTGGGAGCACCAGACCCAACCTCCGGTGCTCCCCGTCAGAGCTTACTGCGTAGCCACTGAACGCTGTTTGGCCGCTTCACGCTGAGCCACTAGATCGTCATACCCGGCCTGATCGAGGTGAGTGACTGCAATCCAGGCGTGCGTCATCTCATCTGCGGTACGGCTACCTTCCACTACCCAGAAATCTGGATCGGGATTGTTCGGGTTGTTGGCAGTGTTGTCGTACCACTGCTTGATCACCAGAACTGCACCAGTTGGCAACAGTGGAGCAACATCTGGTGAATAAAGGTGGTTGTGGTGCCACGTGGCGCTCCAGTTGGAGATCTGGCTGATCTGCTCAGTACGTCCAGTCGCTGGGTAGAAGATCTCCAGAGACGCTTGACGCATACGCAGGTGGCCGTGCGGCTGGAAGCTGTCGATACGCACTGGATGGTCGAACGAGTGGAAGCCCTGGGTCATAGCAGTGCCATGTGGAGGAACAATCATCTCGCCGGCGTTCAGTCTGTACAGCTTCAGATCCTGCTTGTATTTGGCGACTTCTTCGTAACCTTCTGGATACAACCAGAGACCGATCTCTACGACGTTGTCTTCAATCATGGTGCCAGGAGCAGTCGCGCCCACACCGCCTGGGAACAGGTGGATATCCCAGCGCACGCGTGAGTTGGCTGGCAGGGTACGGCACACGCCTTCCGGCATCACTTCGCCCCACTTGCCCATCGCGTATTCGGTCAGCTGACCGTAGGGCTCGTATTCGCCTTCCGCATTGAGGACTTCCACATCGGAGTTGGCGTGATGCACCACAGCCTTGGCGTTACCTGACGGCTTCACTTGAATCGCCTTGATGCAGCGGTCAGTGCTCAGGCCAGTCATGACGTAGGGGCGGTGCCACATGTCATTACCCAGTGCAGGAACGTCGATCGGAGAAGAGTCCAGAATCAGATCAGGCTGCCCCATCTCTGCGGCAAAGTTCCAATCATCTGCCGGTGGCAGATTCGCTACCGGGTGCGAACGGTCACCCCAATCACCTTCCGGTGCGCCTTGCTGAACCCACGCAACGATGGTGTCGATCTCACTCTGCTCCAGCCTCCAGTCGCCTTGCAGCTTCTGGATGCCGATGCCGTGGTCGTAGGCGTAAGGGGGCATTTCGCGGTTTTCAACTCGGTACTGAATCAGCGGAGCCCAGGGACGGATCTGCTCATAATTGGTGAGTTGCATGGGGCCGACACCGCCTTCGCGGTGGCAGACGACACAGTTATCAGTGATGATCTGTGCAACGTGATCAGCATAAGTCACTTGACCCTGGTCGATTGACAGGGAAGTGGACTGAGCCTGAGCCTGGGCGCCAAGCCCCAGAGCAGCAAGGACGGTCAAGCCAAGTATGGCTTTGCCAGTGTTCTGTTTTTGTTTCCGAAACTGCTTTGATGTCATGATCCTCTCCTCGTTATTGGGTGAGCAGTGGGCGAAATGTAAATCCAGTTCCGGTGGGCTGTCTACTTCGCCCAAGGCAAAAACGCAACAGGTAGAAGATAGTTTGATTACGATCAAACAAATGACACTTTGGCCCGCCTCAAAGGGTACTGCGGCTGGAAATTTCTCTCGCACCTCTCACATAATCCACTAGCATTGACTCCGGGTTGCTGATCTTGCAGCTCTTGATGATCGGTTGGCAGTCGTCGACCGATCATGTCTCTATTGCTTATTTTTCTTGAAAAGAGTACACAACTCCTCAGAAGCGGAATTACGTTTCGACCACTGCTCACCCAATTCGAGGAGAGAATAATGAGAACAATGCAGTGTTGGAGACAGACGCAGCGCACCGGCAAAGCCATTCTTGGCTTGACCGTCCTTGCTGCTCTGGGGCTTAGCGCCCAGACCCAGGCTCAGTCCACTTCCCTGTCAATCGACCAGGGTCAAGTGACTTATGCTGATCACGTTGCACAGATCATCACTGATAACTGTGTCGTCTGCCACCGCGAAGGCGGTGTCGGCCCCATGCAACTCACCAACTATGAGCAGGTCCGTCCCTGGGCTCCGCTGATTCAGTACCGAGTTGAAAACCGCGAAATGCCCCCCTACGCCTACGACCACGGCATCGGCATCCAGGAGTTGCAAGGCGACTGGAGGCTGGAGCAGAGTGAGATCGACACCATCGTTGCATGGGTGCAGCAAGGCGCACCGGAAGGTGATTGGGGTGACCGCTCGCACCCAGTCGCCGACCTGCCACCGGCAGATCAATGGACATTTGCCGCTCAGTTCGGTGAGCCAAGTCTGATTCTGGACTCCGCACCGATTGATGTCCCAGCGCTGGGTAATGACATGTGGCACCGTCCCTACGTCATGACCGGCCTGAGCACTGACCGCTGCATCAAAGCGATTCAAGTGAAACCGGCCGGTAACGCCAAGGCTGTGGTGCATCACGCCAACTCCGACGTGGAAATCCTCAATGAGGACGGCGAATACGAAGACTACGGTCAGCTGACTGAGTACGCGATGGGCAAATGGGGCGAAATCATGCCGGAAGGCGTGTGCCGCACCCTGCCAGCCAACTCGCGCGTGCGCTGGGATATCCACCTCTTCCCAGGCGGTGTGGGCGCGACTGCTCCTGGCACCGTGATCGAAGACAATGTCGTAGAGATCGGTATCTGGCTGCATCCGGAAGGCTACGAAGAAGTGGCCAAGTACAAGCAGGATCTGAAGCTTTACAGATTGGATTCAGGCGAGCTGATTGTTCCTCCGAATGGCACTGCCATGACTCAGGGCTTCCACTCGTTCGACCATCCAGTGCGTATCGACAGCTTCCAGCCGCACGGCCACCTGCGTATGCGTCAAGCGTCTCTGGAGATCTTCTACCCAGCAACGGGACGTACCGAGCAGATCAGCCAGGTGTCCAACTGGAGTGCCACCTGGCACCACAGCCACCTGTATGAGCCGGACGTCGCTCCGCTGCTGCCAACGGGTGCTGTGATGGTCATCAAGCAGTGGTATGACAACACCGCCAACAACCCGAACAATCCTGATCCGGATTTCTGGGTGGTAGGTGGCAGCCGTACTGCGGACGAAATGACGCATGCCTGGATCGCGATCACTCACCTTGACCAAGCCGGCTACGACGAAATCGTTGCCCAGCGTGAAGCAGCCAAGCAACGTTCAGTTGCTGCTGAGTAAGTGCTGAAATTGATTGTCGGATGATAAGTCCGACGATAAAAAAAGGGGCGAAGACTACAAATCTTCGCCCCTTTTTCATTCTCTAACTTTACCCGCCGCTCAATGCTCCGACAATCTGCACGCGCGCGTTCTCGCGCACCGGGGCCTGCAACGTCCGCACCATGGACTCACCAACGAAGATGGCGATGTGACGACGGATATTGCCCTGCTCATCAATGATGCGAAATGCCAGACCTCG
The DNA here is from genome assembly GCA_030654835.1 of Gammaproteobacteria bacterium. Classification (GTDB taxonomy): domain Bacteria; phylum Pseudomonadota; class Gammaproteobacteria; order Pseudomonadales; family Pseudohongiellaceae; genus UBA5078. The sequence continues at coordinate 17,357 of JAURWS010000041.1, forward strand.
AAAGCGACTCTCCAGTGCGGCGATCACATCGGCAAGCGTTGCTTCGCCGCCATCGGACATCGGCAAGTCCAGCTCCACTTCACGCAACCGGTCGGTGTAGTCCTCCAGCTGACTGGGGAGAATCACTCGAATCATGGCAGCGTCACGACCTCGACCGAGTATATCTGCGGCAGATTGACGGTGATCGCTTCCCAGTGCAGCCCTTCGTCCCTGCTCACCCAGAGCTGACCGCCTGTGGTGCCAAGATAGACACCTACCGCTTTCTCGTTGTCCACCGCCAGGCACTGGCGCTTCACGGTCCACCAGGCCTGTTCACGAGGAAATCCCTGATCCTGACGCTCGAAACTGGCACCACCATCCTGCGTATGGAATACGGCTGGTCGGCCACCGGGACAGGTACGTGGCCACTGCCCCGAACCATCCATGGGGAAGACCCACGCGGTGTCCGGATCACGAGGATGCAATACGATGGGGAACCCGATGTCGCCGACATCCTTGGGCAGATTGTCGCCGATACGCTGCCAGCGCTCGCCCTTGCTTCTGTCCAGCGCATAGAGGCCGCAATGGTTCTGGTGATAGAGGCGATTTGAATGCACGGGGTGCATCACCAGACAATGCGGATCGTGGCCGAACTCGTATTCGCTGCCATCTTCCTTTGGAGGATAGAAGTCCATGGCAACACCCTTGTTGAGCGGTTTCCAGGTGGCTCCTTCATCCATGCTCTCGAAGATTCCGCCACCAGACATGCCAACAAGCAAGTGCTTCTTGTCGCTGTGATCGACGATCACCGAATGTAATTTGGGGCCATCCGGCGTGCCATCCTTGTCGCCACCGCGCCACTGAAAACAATCGGGATGGTGATTGAAGCCTTCTACTTCCTGCCACGTGTTGCCGCCATCAAGCGACTTGAAAAGCCCCTGCGGAGACGTGCCCGCGTACCATACGTCCGGTTCACTGGCGTGCCCAGGCGTCAGCCAAAAGACATGATCCACACTTCTACCTGGCGCGCCGGGCTCTGCACCAGGAACTGCGGCAAATGCCGGAGGTTTTTGCGCCTCAGTCCAGGTGGCCCCGGTATCACGGGAGATGAAGACAGAAGGTCCCAGATGCCCGCTTCCCACCGACATCAATTGATACCCAGATCTGCGTGGATCTGCCACGTAGTGACTGACCACGGCACCGAGATGCATTGGCCCCTTGATCGTCCACGTACTGCGGTCCCCATTCCCTTCCACAATCCAGGCGCCCTTGCGGGTGCCTACCAGAATCAGATGCCTTGCCATGAGTTATTCTCCCTGTTGATTGACCGCCCTGCCACAGAACCTCGCGGGTCAGACCCGCGCAACACATTGAATAGAAGTAATATTTCACTCAATAAGGCAACTAAAATTTAGTTAGAAGGCAATTTTGTGGGCCAAATCGAATCATTCTGACCAATCGAAAACCTCGCGAACCTCGCGGGTCAGACCCGCGCAACCCATTGAATAGAAATAATATTTCACTAAAAAATGCAACTAAAATTTAGTTAGAAGGCAATATTGTGGGCCAAATCGAATCAGTCTGATCAATCCTAAGCCCCATCACTCTTAAGCAATGGAGCTGCACTCTGTACGCGTTCGAATAACCGCAATGATTTTGCGGCAGGAATTGATCGTCTAACTTGTTTTTAGGGTTGTATTTTTCACATAACCCTATTAAAAACAATTAAGTGCGTAGGTCTGACCCACGCAATGGCAGACCCACGCAATGGCAGCGGGGGTAATGGACAATCCAGCGCGGTAGCAATAGTGCGGAATATCTCCAGTTCCTGAACCGTGGCCACACCGTCCGCGCAGATGGCGGCGGCACAGGCTTTCAGAAAGGCTGGCTTTTGCAGAGGCTTCAGGGCGAGAAGTGCATCCAACGCAGTATTGACGCTCGCGATGTTCAGATCTCCTGCTGCAGGCATTGCCAGATCTGGCATCTCCAGCTTCTCGCTTGCCTTGGCAAAGGCAGCGGACTCCCCTCCCTCCGCCTGCCTGCCGACCTGGATCAGGAAACCAAGCAGCACAGCACACTGCGGCGCCAGCTGCTGAAGGCTGTGATGTGCACGGTGGTGAAAGCGGCTGTGCGGCTGAAACACCCCGTCCAGTTGCTGCAGAACCACGCGCTGCAACACCCACTCCCACAGGCTGGTCTTGCCATCGGAGAGTACCAGCGCCTGCAAATTCTGCCGGAACGGCGTGTACTGCTCTGCGCTCAGCTGCCGCAACACCGGCAGGCACAGGCATACCAGAGGCAGTCGAATGTCCGCACTGATCACTTGCCGCTTCTCAATCAGCCCTTGCAGGGCGGCAAACACAGCGGCATCGGCATTGCTCTGCAGCCACGCCATCTGTTCAGCAGCGATCCTCGCATCGGTATCCAGCAATAAATAATAGACCAGCGCACGCGCACTGAAGGGATCATGCGCAGCATCCAGGAGCACCGGGGGAATGCTCCCGAGCAGCGCTCGCGCCTGCTGAATATCGGACTCCTGCAGATTGCCCGCCCGCGCCAGCAGCGCGTCAGTCATGAGCAACGCCGACTGCATCCCCGCATGTACACCTCTCGCCAAACCACTGGTGGCTCCAGCGCTCTCTTCCGAAATTCCCTGCCCTGCCGGCCCCTGCGCTCGCGCAGGCCTCGGCTTCACTTCGAAACTGCCATCCCACTGCGGTTGTATGCGGCGAATACGCTGCTCCAGCGGGGGATGAGTAGAGAACAATGAACTGAATGACATCCGCAACCCATTGCTGAACAGCGCATGGCTGATTTCGGACGCACCGGGATTCTCCAGCACCGACCCTTGCGGCGCTCCACCGATCCGCTTCAGAGCGTCGGCGATCCCATCGGGATTGCGGGTGTACTGCACGGCAGAGGCATCGGCCAGAAATTCGCGCTGTCGGCTGACGGCTGCCTTGATGAGGTTGCCAAAAAAGGTCCCCGCATAGCCGATCACCATCAAACCCAGTGCCACCACGGCGATCTCGCCACCGCCCTTCTTCGAGCGGCGCGTCCTGCCAGTGCTGCGCAGCAGGTAATAGCCCATCACGCCCAGCACCATGATGCCGTGCAGGATACCGATCAGGCGAATATTCAAACGCATGTCGCCATGCAGGATGTGGCTGAACTCGTGGGCGATCACGCCCTGCAACTCATCGCGACTCAGGGTTTCGATAGCCCCGCGAGTGATGCCGATGACGGCATCGGCTGGCGTGTAACCAGCGGCAAAGGCGTTGATGCCTTGCTCCTCCAGCACATAGACCGGCGGCACCGGCGTACCGGACGCTATCGCCATCTCCTCCACCACATTGAGGATTTTCTGCTCGGAGAGATTGCTGCCACCGGGGATCAACAACTTACCCTGCAACAGTTCGGCGACACGGGCGCCGCCCCCGGCCAGGCTGGCAATCTTGTAGAGACTGCCAAACCCCACCACACCGATAATCGCCAGTGAAACCCACAGAAAGAGGCGCCAATCGAAGCGCTGGAAGAGTGGAAGGTTGGCAGGAAGGCTCTCCGCCACCATGCCCAGTGTGACCATCACCAGCAGATTGGTGATGGCGATGAGACTTAACAGCGCGAGCGCGAACAGGACGACCAGTTTGACCGTGTTGCGACGGGCAATGTCCTGTGAGCGGAAGAAGTCCATAGGAGGTTAGAACGACACCTTGGGTGCCGCCTGAATCTGAGCGCTATCCTCGAATTTAAGCAGCGTCGCGTCGGCACCATGACCGAACATCGTGGCGACGACCACCGGCGGGAAGGATTGCTTGTAGGTGTTGTACGCCATCACCTGATCATTGAAGGCCTGCCGTGCAAAGGCCACTTTGTTCTCCGTGCTGGTGAGTTCCTCGGTCAACTGCATCATGTTCTGGTTGGCCTTCAGATCTGGATACGCTTCCATCACCACACTGAGGCGGCCAAGTGCAGCGCCCAGTGCGCCTTCCTTACCTGCAAGATCCTGTATAGCGACAGCGCTGCTGGGGTTGGCTGCCGCAGCAGCCAGACCGGAGGCGGCAGCATTGCGCGCGGCAATCACCGCTTCGAGCGTTTCACGCTCGTGGGACATGTAGGCCTTGGCGGTCTCGACGAGATTGGGGATAAGGTCGTAACGACGCTTCAGCTGCACTTCAATCTGGGCGAAGGCGTTCTCGAAGCGGTTACGCAGACTGACGAGCTTGTTGAAGATGGAGATCGCGTAAAAGGGGGCTATCGCGATCAGGGTCAGGGTCAGGATAACAATCGTTACAACTGTCATGGCAGCTCCTCTGTCTGTAAAGGCCTGGGCAGGATGCCCGGGTGCAGTCTAGCACCCGAGCGCGGGGCCTGTCGCCTGCGGGGCAGGCTCCCACAGTCACTGTGTGGGAGCTTGCCTGCAAGCGATACCGCTAAGGCAGCGCCAGCGCCACGATGCGGGCAGACTCGCCACGTGAGCTGACAGCCATGACCAGGTACTGCCTGCCTTCATACATATAGGTCATCGGTACACCCGTGACAACCCCCGGCATATCGATCCTGGCAACGATGTCGCCGGTCGCCTTGTCGTGCGCCCACAGCACTGGATCTCCGCCAACGCCCTCACCGGCAAACAGCAAGGTCTTGGTCAATACCAGACCGGAACGCGTCGGCTTGCCAGTGCGGCCTATGTCCACGCCCTGCAACAGCGGATGGTTCTTGATGGCGGCAGGCGTATCACCGTTCACCACTTGCCACACATGCTCGCCGCTCATCATGTCGATCGCCGTGATGCGGCCATAAGGAGGCTTGACCAGCGGGATGCCATCCACCGACGGCGTGCGACTGCCGCCCTGAATGTAAGCGACGCTGGAAGCCTCCGGCTCGTGCGTCAGCGACAACACGCTGGTCGCGGTTCGGGACGGCACGTAGATCACACCAGTCTCGGGGTCATAGGCAGAGCCTTCCCAGTTCGAGCCCCCTGTGGAAGACGGCAGGTGCAGCGTTCCCTCGGTACCATCCTTGGGATCTTGGAACAGCGAGGGCGGCGTAAAGACTGACGTACTGAAACGGAACCTGGATGCCGCCTCTTTGGCCTTGGCCAGAATCTCTGGCGTGAAGTCGACCAGATCGTCTTCCTGGAAGCCCTGACGGTCAAATGGCAGCGGTTTGACCGGGAACGGTTGCGTCAACGCGGTCCACTCACCGGGAACATCGGTACCCGGCACCGGACGCTCCTCCACCGGGAACAGCGGCGTACCTGTGGCACGATCAAACAGGAACAGGTGCGACTGCTTCAGCGTCTGGATGACAGTCTTGCGACCGTCGGGCAGGTTAGCCAGAATCGGTGCCGAAGGGGTATCCCAGTCCCAGATGTCGTGGTGAGTCGTCTGGAAGTGCCAGACCTTCTCGCCGGTTTTGTAGTTCAGGGCGACAGTGGAGCTGGAGAACAGATTATTGCCTGGACGATCGCCGCCGTAACGGTCACCCGTCGCCGCTTCCACCGGCAGGAACACCAGACCCAGTTCTTCGTCGGCAGACATCGGCGCCCAGACACCGGCGTTGCCAGTGAAATCGGCTCCCGCCAGCCAGGATTCATAGCCTTCTTCGCCCGGCTCGGGAATGGTCTTGAAGGTCCACAACAGCGCCCCGGTAGTCACATCGAAGCCACGGATGTCGCCCTTCACATTGCTCGCCGATATGGGGCGCATGCCGACCAGGTGCGCGGCACCGGCAATCACGACACCGTCGACAGCCATGGGCATGAAGGACATGCCAATATCCAGGTCTTCACGACCCGGCCCTCGACGCAGCCCTTGCTGCAGATCGACCCAGCCCTTGTCGCCGAAAGACTCGATCTCGCGGCCAGTGGCGGCATCCAGCGCTACCAGATAATAGCCGGGGGTCATCACATAAATGGTCTTCTGACCGTTGTTGTCGTAATAGGTCAGGCCCTTGCCGGATCCCTTGCGCGGCGCGGCGTCAAAACGGGCGCCTTCATCGGGACGCCACATCCACAGCATCTGGCCACTGGCCGCCTCCAGTGCCACGACGTTACGCGTCGCGCCCGCAGTCAGGTATACACGGCCATCGACCATCAAGGGAGTCGTCACGCTGGTATTTTCCGGCTCGGGACCGAAGGGGCCAGTGTCAAAAGACCAGGCCGGGGTCAACGTGGCGACATTCGCAGCATTGATCTGGTCAAGCGGTGCATAGCGCGTCGCGGCGTTGGAGCCATTGAACACGGCCCACTCGACGGTGTCGCTGCCAGCAACGGATGCGGCCACTGGCGTAATTGGCAGCGCAGTCAGAGCGTCGGCCGTCAGCGTGCCACCCGCCACTGGAACGCCGCCGTTCTGCAGCAAATAGGCCGTCAGGTGCAGATAGTCGTCATTGGTCAGCGAGCCCGGAGTCTCGGCTGGCATAGTCGTGCGAATAAAATTGTAGAGATCCCCGCCAGTGCGGCCAGTCCAGGTGGCACGCACGCGCGCGTTCATGTCCACTGGCACGTGGCAACGAGAACATTCGGCTTCAAACACTGCCTGGCCACTCTCGACGCTGGCTTCCTGCCCATAGGTGGAAGCAACACCCATTATGCTGAAAAGCAGGAACAATGAAGATTTTGTCACGCGTACACTCCTTCTGGAACCTTCCAAATAATTGGTGGATCTAAAACGGGCGCCGATACTACCGCTTTTGTTTCTGCCGGAATAGCAACTGCCCCACTCTGTCACGCAAAATCACAGTCTTCCTGCAACCATTTTGATGTCTCCCTATTGAAGCCAAATTTACGCTGGGTGGACAGCAAAGACCCGGTTCTGTCAGTATGCCGCCTCTTGAGAATTTGCCTCATGACCAATGACAACATACCATTTATTAACAGCGGATTAATGGCGATGGCCGTTGTTGAAAAATAGCGCCACACCGCCAGATAAAGAGGGAAAGTAATGAGTGACCTGCCAAAGTGCCCACAGTGCGCATCCGAATACACCTATGAGAACGGCGACCTTTACGTCTGCCCCGAGTGCGCCCACGAGTGGCCCATTATCGCTGCCATACCGGCGGGTAGCGGCGACGAAGCACGCATCATCAAAGACGCCAACGGCAATATCCTGCAGGATGGCGACTCGGTCACCGTGATCAAGGACCTGAAGGTCAAAGGGTCTTCACTCGTCGTGAAAGTCGGAACAAAAGTGAAGAACATTCGCCTGGTCGACGGCGACCACGACATCGACTGCAAGATCGATGGTATCGGCGCAATGGGGCTTAAATCGGAGTTCGTCCGCAAGATATGAATTAATTCATATCAGTCACAATCACCACGAGTGGCAGCGGCATGGCCTCCGGCAGTCAGCGTTTGGACCGCTATCTCAGCAGGACGCTTGGCATCAATCGCCGGGAGGTCAAGCCATTACTCGCGCAAGGGCGCATCTTGGTGGATAACCGAAGCGTCAGCGCCGCCGATCACCTAATCGATGAGTTCTCCCACATCACTTTCGATGCGCGGGTACTGCAGGCAAAACTGCCCGTCTACCTCATGCTGCACAAGCCCGTCGGGTTTCTCAGCGCCACTACTGATCCCCAGCACACCACCGTGATCGACCTGCTGCACCGTGCCGACAAGAACGATCTGCACATCGTAGGGCGTCTGGACCGTGGCTCCTCCGGACTGCTCCTGCTCACCAACGACGGCCGCTGGTCGCGCGCGCTCATGGCGCCGGAGCACGAAGTCCCCAAAGTTTATCTCGTCACCTTGCAGAACCCCCTGACACCAGACTATGAGAAAGCCTTCGCCGAAGGCATGTACTTCGACTATGAGGACATCACCACCCGCCCTGCCCGACTGGAAATTCTAGAAGAGCGGCTTGCCCGCGTCACGCTGGTGGAAGGCCGTTACCATCAGATCAAACGCATGTTCGGGCGCTTCCGCAATCCTGTCCTCGCTCTACACCGCACGGCAATCGGGAATCTGCAGCTGGACCCAGCACTGGCGCCGGGTCAGAGCCGGGAAGTCACAGCCGCCGAGCTGAAAGGATTACAGGGCTAGGGGCGACGGAAATGCTGGCCGCCACGCTGATTGTGGGAGTAGAATCCGGCCAGGCTAAAAGTAGTACAAGAAGCGGTATAACAACAAAAACTATAAGGAGACCCTCATGAAAACCAACCACTGGAAGCACCTGCTGTGTACCGCGATGCTGTCATTGCTGGCACTTCCCGCCGCCAATGCTGCTGACCGGATCGGCAACTTTGCTCTGCTGGACACCACCGGCGATTTCCACCAGCTCAACAAGTACGGTTATCAGAATGCTGTGGTCATCGTGGCGCAGGCCAATGGCTGCGAAGCGAACTACAATCAGCACCACAAATACAAGCTGTTGGAAACCACCTGGAAAGAGCAAGGTGTCACCGTCATGATGCTGAACGTGGCCGGCGAAAGCCGTGATGCAGTCAGGGCCGAAGCACAAGCCTATGATTACAGCTGGCCAGTGCTGCTCGATAGTTCGCAGCTGGTGACCGAGTCGCTGGGAATTACCCGAGCGGGCGAGATCGTAGTACTTGACCCGGAGCGTCTGCAGATTCTGTACCGTGGTGGTCTCGATGTGATTCCACGCGATCCCGCTGCTCCATCCGTGACGCATCTGGGTGACGCCATTCAAGTGGCCATCGCCGATGGCACCCGCGACGCCGAGACCGTGGTGACACAGCCCGACGGTTGCGACATCAACTTCCCTGCCAGAGAGATGCATGCGTCCAACACGCCAGACTACGCCGCTGACATTGCGCCTATCCTGAAAGAGAACTGCGTGAATTGTCACCGTGTCGGCGGTATCGCACCGTTCGCCATGGACAGCCACCAAATGGTGATGGGCTGGTCCACCATGATCCGCGAGACCCTGCTGACCAAGCGCATGCCCCCGGCGCAGGTCGACCCGGACATCAACCACTTCTCCAACGCCCGCTACATCAGCACCGAGAACCTGCAGACGCTGGTGCACTGGATCGATGCTGGCGCACCACGCGGCGCCTCCACCACTGACCCGCTCGAAGGCTTGACCTTCCAGGAAGGCTGGGAACTGGGCGAGCCGGATCTGGTGGTCTATGCCGAAGACTTTGTGATTCCCGCCACCGGCGTGATCGAATATCGCTACCCGCTCATCGACCTGCCCTTCGAGGAAGATGTCTGGGTCAAGGCCGTGCAATTCGTCCCGACCGAGCGTTCCGTGGTTCACCACATGATCGCCAGTGTTGTCGAGCCACAGTACAGCCGCGAGATGGATGCCAGCGAGCGTGGCGAAGTGCGTTTCCTGGAAGGTTATGCTCCCGGCAAGGAACAGGCGACTGTGTTCCCGGAAGGCACCGGTGTATTCATTCCGAAGGGCTACAAGATCCGTCTGGACTCCCACTACACCACCATGGGCCGCGAGGTGCGCGACCATACAGCCATCGGGATTTACCTCTCCGACGAAGTGCCGGAGCATGAGTTCCGCACCTACCGTCTGTCTCATGAAGGCAGAAGCCTGGTGATTCCGCCTGGTGTGAAAGACCACCGCATGTATGCCAGTTATGTGTTCAATAAAGAAGTCACCATGTACGCATTCCGTCCGCACATGCACACGCGTGGCAAGGAAATGCGCTTCAAAGTGGTCTACCCGGACAACACCACTGCTGACCTGCTCAACGTGGCGAACTACAACTTCGGCTGGCAGCCTACGTATCGTCTGACCGAACCAATGGTGTTGCCAGCGGGTTCACGCGTCATGATCGACGGCGCCTTCGACAACTCCGAGTACAACCCCGGCGCATGGGACCCGACAGAGGTTTCCAACGGCGGCGAGCAGACCTGGGATGAGATGTTCGCGGGCTACCTGACCTACACTTACAACGAAGAGATGTAAGCCAAGCTCAGGAGCTGTTGCCGTGTAAACGATCAAACAAAAGGGCCAGTGCAGAGATGCGCTGGCCCTTTTGTTTTCTGTCTAAAAAGAATTGCGGATCAGGGTTGGGTGCAGTGCGCGCCACTGGGCGCCTGACCCGAACCGACAGCGATCAGGGGCGGCGCATTGAAGGGGTTGATCGGCGTGGACTCGGCGTTGTCGACTATCAGCAGCACCAGGATGAAACCGAGCGCCAGCATGCCGACGACAGGCCGACCGGGAAGCTGCCCTTGCAGTTTGATGGGATCATTCATAGCCACTGCCTCCAGCCGCAGTCTTGATAGCATTGCTTGAAATCAACAGACGTGGCCGCAATCGCAGCCCCACACAAGAACCACCAAACGCCGCGACAAACCACACCCAGCCATGCACGCTGCCGGTGGAGACGCCACTGAAGAAGGCGCCGACATTGCAGCCCAGCGCCACTCGGGCGCTGTAGCCCATGATGACTCCCGCCACCAGGACCACAGCCCAGCTGCTGGCACTGAGCGCCGCGATCTGCGGGTCGGGATTGTGCTTCCAGCGCATTGCCAGAAACGCACCGGCCAGCAGGCCGATATTGGTCAACGAGGTGACGTCCGTCAGCAGACTCTGCTGTAGACGCAGCGCATGGGCAGGCGCAGACCAGAATGTGGTCGCAGCCACCTCCATCCCTGCGGCTTGCGCAAACTTGGCCCCCCACAGCCCCAGACCGTAGACCACGCCCCAGGACTGACCGGCGATGACGAGATTGAGCGACGCGAACACTGCAATCAGCAATGCCGCCACCCAGAGTCGCCTGGGAATACGGCGCTTGTCCGGTGCCGCTTTCATGTACACCACAGCGCCCAATCCTGCCAGACCGGCCAGTGTCACGCCCAGTCCGGCGCCTTCCCCGAAGAGGCCCTGCAAGGTATACACAGGCAGGCTGCCCAGCCCCGTCCACCACGGCAGGTGCAGCGTGCCGAAGAAGCTGCCGGCGATGAAGCCGAACAGTGCGATGAGCGCGAGAAGATTACCGCTGCCGGCATTGACGAGAGTGCCAGAGCCACAACCCATGACGATCTGCATCATGACGCCGAACACGAAGGCCGCAGCTATCATGGCGAAGCCGACGGGCGCATGTGCACCGCTCAATTCATCTGGAAAACTGGCAAGGAGAGGAAAGGCAACGAGTGCGGCGAGCCCGATGGCCACAAACTGCGCTAGCAATCCACGACCATCACGCTCGGTGACCATCACCCGCCAGGGACCTGCGAAGCCGAAGCGCAGGCCTTCCAGCACCAGCCCCAGACCGAGTCCGACCAGCATCAGGAGGGCAGCGCGCGGCCCGGCGGTGACAAAACTGCCCAGCACCAGCAACAAGCCCAGCAATACCAAGCCAGTACGACGAACGGGAATCGGCAACGAGGCGCTCATCGATCAGGACCCCAGCAGTTCACTGAACCAGCCCTTGGTCATGTCCCAGTAAATCTTGACGCGGCTGGGCTGGTTATCCATGGGGCGATCGGTCAGTGACCATTCGGCCATGCTCTCGGCGTACAAGCGGGTATTGGGGACCCCTTGCAGTTCGCTGAGGACGAACCAGTTGACGGAGGCCTGATGCCCGGTATTGCAGAAGGACACGGTCAGTGGAGCTTCTTGCACCGGGTAGCTGGAGAGGATGCTGCTCATCTGGGGCAACTCCTTCATGCGATTGCCGTCGAACCAGGATTCGAAATTCAGGTTGCCTGCACCATGGATCGTACCGGGACGACCTGCCGAGGACTGCAGGCCTTTGAAAAAGCCGTCCGGGCGCGCGTCGATGAGGCGCGCGCTGCCTTCGCTGACCAACGTCTCTACTTCCGCAGTGGTCACACGCCACTTGTCGCTCCACTGTGGCACGAAAGTGGAGGGGGCAATCTGATCGGCGACGCTGCTGATCGGCAGGCCAGCCTCTGTCCAGGCGGCGAAGCCACCGTTGACGACGGCCAAGTCAGTGATGCCCAGAGATTTCAGTGTCCAGTACACGCGGGTCGCGGAGCCCATGTCGGCGGGGTTCGTCCCCTGATGCACAATGGCGACGGGCGTATCGGCACGGATGCCGAGGCTCTGCACGAGTGCGGTGAGCTTCTCCAAGGCAGGCAGTGAACCGGGATTTGCCTGCGGACCGCGCCACTGTGGATATGGAGCATTGGCAGCACCGGGTATGTGGCTGGCGGCGAAGTCACCCGTCACATGAATCACGCGCACAGAGCGGGAGCCGCCCATGATGGTCGCGAGCTCTGCTGGTTCGAGCAAGGGCTCCCAGCCCGGAGGAGCGGCGTGCACCATCAGTGGCAAACTGGAGAGAAGCAGGCCCGCTGTCAGCAGCTTGCGGAACAGATAACCGAGGCGAATTCGTATTGAGTTGAACATGGGTGTTTTACACCTCTTCAGGTTGGAGTTCGTAATTATGTGCGCCTTTTGTATCGTGGGAGCGGGCCTGCCCGCGATTGACTTTCAGATGGTCGTTATATGTGCCTTGTGTATCACAGTCCTCGCCCGATGAGAATGCACGCGCACAAACAAATCCCCCGTGCCTGCTATGATCACCTCTAGGATCACACCCAGGATGACACCAGACATTGCCATGACGAGAGGCACAAATGATCAGACCCGCCCGCCACGATGACGCTCAGCGCATCACTGACATCTACAACCACTACATCCTCAACAGCACGATCACCTTCGAAGAGGCGGCCGTGTCACCCATGGAGATATCCGCACGACTGCAGGCGATCGAATCCCGTGGCCTGCCCTGGCTGGTCACCGAAGAAGATGGCGTCGTCATGGGTTTCGCCTACGTCAGCACCTGGAAGGCCCGACCCGCCTACCGCTTCACCGTCGAGGTCACCATCTACCTCGCCCACGACGCCACTTCCTCCGGCCGTGGGTCGGACCTGTATAAGTCATTGTTTAATAAGCTACGTGCCCTTCCGGTGCATGCGGCAGTAGCCTGCATAGCCTTGCCAAACCTGCATAGCGTCGCCTTGCACGAGAAATTTGGCATGAAAAAGGTGGCCCATTTCAGCGAAGTAGGCTTCAAATTCGACCGCTGGCTGGACGTGGGGTATTGGCAGGTCAATCTGTGAATTTGTAAATTTGGGGTCAGAGTAAAAATACAGGCTGTATTTTTACTCTGACCCCAAATTTACTGACCCCAAATTTACAAATTTCTAACGGGGGCCGTTCAGGCGGATGAATTTCTGCACACGGTGGCCAGTCTGCACTTCACCGGTAAACAGGTTGCCGTTCGAGTCGAAGTCCATGTTGTGCAGCCAGTCGAACTGGCCGGGTTGACGACCCCCGGTGCCCCATGAGTACACGGGCTCCAGAGTCTGACGATCCAGAGTCCACACCACATTGTTGGTGCCGTCCGGCACGTACACGAAGCGCTGCTCGGTATCTAGCGGATCGAACTCCATCTCCCAGGTCGAGCCAGGACCATAAGTCTGCGGACGCAGAATGCTCTCACTCACGTAAGTACCGTCCTTCTGGAAAACCTGAATCCGGTTGCTGGGGCGGTCGCTGACATACACCAGACCATCATTGGCGATTGCCACCCCATGCACCGGAGTACGCCAGGTTCGGCTCGGCGCTGCATTCGGATCCCATAGCCCGGGGTTATCATCGGTAGGACGCTCGCCGTAGGCACCCCAATGACGCTTGTACGCACCGGTGTCGGCATCAAACACGATCAAGCGGCGATTGCCGTAACCATCAGCCACATACAGCTCATCGGTCGTGGGGTCCACTTCCATCACCGCAGAACGGTTCACGGAATCGGTATCGTTGCTGCCCTCGTTCATGCCAACGCCACCAATGGTCATGACCAGTTCGCCTTCCTTGGTGAATTTGTGGATCATGTGGTCGTCGGTACCATTGCCGCCCACCCAGACGAAGCCTTTGTAGTCCACATGGATGCCGTGTTCACTGTTGAACCAGGGATAGGCATTGGTTGCGCTGGCGCCCCACGCATGAATCACTTCTCCCGCAGGGTTGAAAGCCAGAACCGCCGGTGCAGTGGTGCAGCACTCGGCCTGCAGGACAGCGTGTCCCCAGGTCTGATCGCGAACAGTCTGCAATGGGGTAGAACCGGCGTTGGTGCTTTGCACGGTCCAGGGACGATGAATGATCCAGACATTGTTGTCGGCATCCACGGCGGTACCGGCCACCTGTCCGATGATCCAGTTGTTCGGCAGCGGCTTCGGCCAGAATGGATCGACGGCGAACTGCGCCACGCCTTCCGGCACTTCGGGACCGGATGCGTCTTCCGGCATATAAGGAACGGTGAGCGTCTGCGCCATGGCAGTCGTGTGCAGTGCAGCCATGACCAACAGGCATCCGCCTGCTGTGACCGTCCGCGCGTGTCTGATGAGCTTTTTCATTGTTGTTATCACTCCTTTCTTATTTTAGACAGCGATTTAGATAGCGGTTGAGGGGATAGCGTCAGGGAGTGTAAGGAGCTTGCCTGCAGATGTCCATTGACCGGTGGACTGTCAGTTCTAATACTCCACACGCGCGGGAACCTTTAGCAGTAACTTGCGTTTATATCTTCAAGAGTCATCCATTTACTGTACGAGGCATCTGCCATCGAAATCGAGCTTCTACTCAAAGCCTGCCGCCGCCATGACCCGCTGGCGTGGGAAGCTCTCGTCAGACACTTTCAGGACCGGGTGTACGCGCTGTGCTGTTGCTATCTGCACAATAGCGCCGAAGCCGAAGAAGTGGCGCAAGAGACATTCGTGCAGGTGTTTCGCAACCTGGCACAGTTCAGCGGGCCAGCTGCCGGACTGACACCCTGGCTGCTCACCATCACCCGTCACTGCTGCATCGATCGCCAACGTCACAACGGTGCGCGAATCTCCACGCAGTCCCTCAGCGACACCGCTGCACAACAGACCAACACAGATGACGCTGAGGACGAAGACGCACCGTGGCATTCCAGTGAACTCTCGCCGGAACAGGCACTGGCCAGCCAGCAGGAAACTCGTCTGCTCTACCGGGCACTGCAGCAGACCAGCCCCGAGACGCGGGATCTGATTCTGTTGAAAGACATTCACGGGTTGAAGATCGAGGAAGTGGCGCACATTCTGGACCTGCCGGTGGGCACGGTGAAATCGAAATGGCATCGCGCCAAACTGGAACTGGCGCAGACAATTGTGCAACTGAGCGCCCCCGGCCAACCGACCGCGCCGCTGCCTGAGGGGGCTGCATCATGAGCGAGCATCACACTCCTGATCACACTCCCCATCACACCCCCAATCCCGGTCCCACTCCGCCGCCGACCTTCACGCGCGCCGTGCTGGACAGATTGCAACTCGACCCGTGCATGGCCGCTCTGGAGCAACTGCTGGAAGAACCCGGGGTGGAAGCGGCGCCTCAAAACTCCCAGATGCCACGACCACTGATCGCGCAGCATCTGCAGCACTGCGAGTCGTGCCGCACTCTGCGGGCGGCACTGCTGCTGAGCCAGAACGGTTTGCCCGCGCTGCGCACCCGCCCGGCACCCGCCGAACTTCGTCAGCGCATCCTGCTCCAGACCACTGGTCGCGCCGCGCCGCAACACCAACGCCAACTGTCGCGGCTGCAGAGCTGGCTGTTGCGCCCCCGTTTTGCACTGGAGAGTGCCTATCTCGGCAGCCTGCTGTTCGTCCTCGTCTTCGGCCTGCCCGTCAGCAATGCCATCGACCTGCAGCGCATGGAACAGTTCACGACGCGGCTTGCGGACCCGCTGCGCCTCAACTCTGCACATCTTGAACAGCATCTTGAACAGCAACTTGAACAGCAGATGGATCAACAGCTGGAGCGCTTGCAACAGTTGATGCAGCAAGGCGACATCGCTCGGCGTGAAAACCTCTCGCTGCTGGAACGCGCCTACCAGAATAGCCGTGAGCAATGGAGCCGGCTGACACAGGACACCAGGCTCTGGTTGCAGCAGCGCAGCGACACATTGCTCGACAGCATCAAACCCGATGCAGAGACACCCTTACCCTTACCCTTACCCTTACCCTCATCATCATCAGACCAACCAGGAGCACCACGATGAACGACACCAGCCTGCAAGCCGACACGCTCTACCGCGAAGAAGCGCCAACCAATCACGTGGAGGAGCCACGCGCCGTCGCCACGCCACGAACCTACCTGCCCAGTGATCCACGCCGCAAGTCACTGTTTCTTACTGGTCTGCTCTCGCTGATGCCCGGGCTTGGGCACATCTATCTGGGTTACTACCAGCGCGGTTTCATCCACGTCGCTGTCTTCGGCAGCACGATCTCGCTGGTCGCCGCCGGACAGATCGACGGCCTCGGCCCCCTGCTCGGCACCTTTATTTCCTTCTTCTGGTTCTTCAACCAGATCGACGCGCTGCGCCGCGCCACGCTCATCAACCTGACACTGGAGGGCATCGAGAACATGCCGCTGCCCGACGAGATGCAGGGCCCCTTGCTCGGGGGCAGCACGGTGGCGGGTACGGCACTGCTGGCGGGCGGTGTCATCGCGCTGTCCAATACGCTGTTCAATCTGCCACTGGACTGGCTCAACGACTGGTGGCCAATAGCGCCAATTGCACTCGGTGCCTATCTGATTTACCGTGCCCGGCAGGATCAACAGTCCTGAGCAACCGATCAGCAGACCCATGAGACTTGCCATGACGCCAACAGAACCCTGTGCCGAAGGCGGCTGCGGCGCCGCTACGAGGCGGCGACCGATGAGTTGATCCGCAAAGGCTATTGCTGCCCGCGTTCAAGGAAACATTGATGGTGATTGCGCGAGGCAATCAAGGCCCATTCTGACTCTGATCGGGCGGCTGACGCGGCAGCTCTTCGCGCAGCCACTCGCGCCAGATCGACACCAGCAGCGCCATCAGCACCGGGCCGACGAAGAGGCCGATGATGCCCATGGTCTTCACGCCACCGATCAGCCCGAAGAAGGTCGGCAGGAACGGCAGCTTCACTGGCCCGCCCACCAGCCGTGGACGGATGGTCTTGTCGACCACGAACAACTCGACGCTGCCCCAGATAAACAGCCCGAGACCCGCACCCGTCTCTCCGGAGCCTAGCAGGTAAATCGAGATCAGACTGAAGATCAGCGGCGCACCGCCGGGAATCAGCGCCATGAACCCAGTCAACACACCGAATGCCACTGGCGACGGCACCCCGGCGATCCAGTAGGCGATGCCCAGAATGATGCCCTCGCCAATCGCGATCACGGTCATGCCCACCACTGTAGACGTCACCGTCGCGGGCACGACTCGCGAAAACTGATACCAGCGCTCCGGCAGAATCCGCTCACCCAGCGTGTCCAGCTGTCTGGCAATGATGTGGCCGTCCTTGTAGAGGAAGAACAAGGTAATCAGCATGAACAGCAGCGTCAGCAACAGGCCCGCAGTGCCCCAGCCGAACACCAGCACCCAGCGCGAAATGCCGCTGATCTGGGCGCCGCTCACCAGTGACAACACCTGCCCTAGCTGATGTGGCTCACCCAGATAGATCTCCCACTGCTCCGCGAGCGTCGGCCCCATCATCGGCACGGCATTCAACCAAACAGGCACCGGCGCACCATTCTCATTAGCCAAAGTAAGCCAGCGAATCCACTCCCGCACCTCGTCGAGCGCGTAGGAAAACACCATCGCCAGTGGAATCACAATGCCCAGCACCATAGCCGACAAAGCCAGAGACGCAGCCCAGGTGGTATTGCCGTCGCAGGCGCGCAGCAGGCGCTGATAGATCGGCCAGCTGGCGAAACAGATGATCAGGGCAGCCAGCCCCGGGACGAGAAATCCGATGAAGAAGAACAGACCGGCGGCGATGATCGCCACCAGCAAGGCCCGCAGGATCGCTTCATTACTGACTATGGGACCCATCGTGACGCTTACTCCGGTAAATGCACGCGCGGATCGTAATCTGCCGCCCCGGCAGCGTCAAACGGTCAATTCAATCCCCTCAAAATTCCACTGCCCCACCCGACACGACCAAATGCAGCCTGCCATCCACATCCAGCCTCCGCGTCGACACGACGTTCCGATCCGCATCCCCAATCAGCGTCTCAAACAGATCCTGCGCAAAATGACGATTGCCAATGTGCCACGAGTGATTGAAAGAGCCGATCTCCTCCCGCTGGTCCCGCTGCCGCACAACCAGGTCCGAATCCAGAACCGCGAAGTACCCGCTGCAGTCCACGTTTACCGCCTTGATCGGTATCTCGGCAGGCATTCCCACCCGCCCGACACGCGGCGCCATCCCCACCCGTTTGGCATTGGAAAGCTTCAGCACGGAGTCGTGCAGATTCGAATAATTGGTCAGCCGCATGCAGTGTCGATACAGCGAATCCGTGGTCGCATTGTCGCTACGCATCGAGCCCGCCGACACATCCGCACCGATCAACGCAATCTGACTCACCATCCACGAATTGTTCTCCAACCGGGCATCGTCGGCATCATCGAAGGCCTCGCGAATCACATACGCGCCGGTCGAGTGCCCCAGCAGATGCACGTTGATCGCACAGTCCGGCCGCTGCGCCTTCGACAGCAGATGAATGCCATCGGACACCAGCTGCATCGAACTGCGCTTCGCGTCGTGTCGATCCTCAAGATAGTTGAGCGCCGTGTCATCACTCGGCCAGTCGTAGGACACCACCGCGCCCTTGAAACCAGCCGTATCCAGATCGGACGCCAGCCGATCATGCCGCTTCATCACCGTGTCCTGGTCGTTGTTGTAGCCATGCACGAAGAAAAGAATGTCCCCGCGCGGCACATCAGCCCCCACCCGCTCATCGGTCCCCCAGGCCGCATCCTCCAGCAGCCCCTTGAGCCACACGTCACGCCTGACGGCATGCTGCGGCGTCGGCAACACACCGGGTGGAACGACGAGGTACAACGTTTTCCCCGGCTCGGTTGTGAAAGATCCTTTGCTGACTGCACGCGCGCACATTACGTATCTATCGGTCATGGCGAACCTCCTTGGTAACTTCCAGAACTTTAGTGGATATCGTTGAACACCTTACACAGCAACAGACGGAATCATGTCCCAGACTTTGCCATCGAGTTGGCGACCGTTGGCCTTCTTGTTGCGATGTATTCCATCAGCTCCCCAGGCGCCCCATTGCTTGAAGAAAAAATCCACACCGGCGCGGATGCACTGATTGCGGATATCAATGGCCCACTCCGCTTGCATCGGTCTGGCTCCGAAACCGGATTCGCCGCCCACGATGACCCAGTGAATACCTTCCAACTCAAGCGAGCCAAGATTTTCCAGTAGAGGCTCGACCGACAGGAATCTCGTTCTCGCGTCGATGTTCGTCAAATCTGCAATGCGCGGCTTGCCATATTTTCTGTCCTCGACAGAGACACCCAGCCATGCGTTATCAGGCACCAGTCGAGACGAGAAATACTCGCGCATGTTGGCGCTGCGTTTGGTCAGTATCTGGTATGTGTGCTGTGGCGTCGCACGGATAACGTCCATGACTTGATCAATGAACTCGATTGGCACGCCATCCTGAAACAGGTCGCTCATTGAGTTCACGAAATACATCGTCGGCTTGCGGCGCCGCAGCGGTTGCTCCAAGCGCTCAGGAAGGAGGCTGAGCTGGAAACCATTTTCATATCCAGGCGCTCCCATAGCCTGCAAACGTCTGGCCATGGTCTCCGCATAGCAATGCTTACAACCTGGCGACACTTTGATACATCCGGTCACCGGGTTCCAAGTCTGTTCTGTCCACTCAATTCTGCTCATGATCAATCATTGCCAATATTGTTTTTGATAATCTGCGATGCCGCCCTCTCCGCGAGCCCCCAGGCACTCTGCTTCCTGTTAGAAACCGCAAAATAAAACAAGAACAACGGTTTTCCATTGTTCTTCAATGGTACGGGAAGTGCAACGTAAGGAAACAGCTCTTTCAATCTCGCTGTCACCCACCGCTCAAGCTCATCGGTGTTCAACCTTTGCGCCTCAGGAGTTGGATCAGTATCTCCAAACAAATCGAGTGTTGCTGGCATGTCGACAGGCTTGTAGAGCGCCGCTTCCCACTCATCAGTACCGAGGAGCCTGTTCAGCGTCCCTTTCCATTCCGGCCTGACCCGCGACTCATTCTTTGGAGTCATTCTTTGGAGTCATTCTCAAAATGACAGAGATGGGAAAGAGCAGCCACAAATCGACCTTCCCCGATTCGGCTACATGCCGAAGGGTAGACCAATCCAGCTGAGTGCTGTACGGATCAAGCAACAAGACAGCACGATCATGTCTGCCAAGACTTGCGCAAAACTTTGGAACGAACTGATTGGCGTCCAGCTGATAAACCAGAATCTTCTTGTTGGGATATTCATCCCTGATTCTCATCAGCTCTCTAACGTGTTCTGGATTCAGGTCATTAAAATGATAACGATGGAAACCTAGCTCCACGTCCAATGCTGTCAGCGCCGAGCCTTTGAAATCCTCTTGTGCAACCAGCACCGCTTGACCTTCCTCATCAGTAGGAACATGCGAGCCTGCGCCTGAAAACGCATCAGCGTAGTGCAGAGTAAATGGCTGGTTCTTGAGAGCTGACGCATAAAACTTCAGATAAGCCTCAAGCACCGCTAATTTCTTTCTAGTCCAGATACCGCCAAATACATGTTTCATAGCATCCTTGCTCCACGCGCCAATACTGTACAATAATACAGTATAAATTATTCATGTCCAGCGCCCAAAAAACATGTCAGCTAAACTGCTTCCATCTCGACAACGCCAGGCAATCCGCACAGTGTCAACCTCTGCAAATCGACCTTACGACTGGCATTGTCGATATCGATGCCGGTTAGATTACCGTCCGTGTCATAGTCGAGGACGACTCCCTCTGAGACCTCAAGACTATCAACCCCCGGCTTGTCGATTAGATCTATATACAGAGAATCTGTTTCTGAAGTGTAGCTGAGTTTCATGATTTAACCTCCCGGCGGCGTGCGTGCACTCATTACGGCGCGTACTTCTCAAACACCTGCGCCTCAGTCAGCGTGTTGGTGCGGTTCGCGAAATCGTAATACGCAGGCTTTTTATCGATGAAAATCTGCTCTTTCAATTCCAACCCGGGTTGATCCTGGAACAACCCCGCCGGGACAATGTACTCACTGCCGGGCTTGAGTCGATAGAACAAGTGCGTGCCGCAGGTCTTGCAGAATCCCCGCTCGGCCCACGCCGATGATGCATATTGCGTGACGTTTTCGACACCGGAAATCTGCACATCGGTGCCACAGTGAATCGCGATCAACGGCCCGCCGCCCCACCGACGACACATGCCGCAATGACACACCTCTACATCGGTGGCCGCCTTGGCGACAATGGCGACGGCTCCGCACAAACATTTTCCTTCCATCGTTTCCTTGTTCATTTGGTCTCCCTCATCGCACACGTTTGTGATGCTCAATTGCCTGCGTCTTTTTTCACAAGAGGAGGCGGCTGCGTTTCAAATTGCGGCAGGTCCGGGTCCAGCAACGCCCAGTGCGGGGCCGAGCTGGTCCAAATATGAGAATCCAACGCAACATTCTCGGGAGTATCAAGCGTGCCGACTCTCACAACGACAAGATCGGATCGCTCTTCGGAACCACTCAACACATGAACGCCACAGTTCGGACAAAATCGTCTATGCATGTGGCGACCACTGTCAGCGATACTCGGATAGTCTCGCAACTCGCCCGTTATCGTGATCGCTTCGGCGGGAAATACCAGATTCACAGTGGCATTTCCCGATGCCAGATACTGACAAACACGGCACCAGCACACCCTCGAAACAATGGGCTCTGCGCTTGCGACATAACGCACCGCGCCACATAAACATCCGCCTTCAATCTTGATCATTTGCTACTCCTGCTGACGCATGACACTGCTGTTTGAAGACGCCCTACCGGTGAAACTCGACGTAGAACCGTACCTTGCCAAGCGGTTTCACCTCATGCAAAACAGTGGGCTCCACCACTCCAAAAGTATTACTGTTCAGGACCACAACTTCTGTCTCGGGTCCATTGATTGTGTACTGCAACTCCCCTTCAAGCACCACGATTTTTGCCCATACCGACTCCTTGGTCTGGTGCGCATGCAGAAGCCCGCTCGGGACGCTCTCTTCCGTGAACTCGGGCGTTCTTTTGTAGGGGGTAACATTGTCTGGTAACTGTTTCATGCTTTTGTCCAAATAAACTTTTCGTAGTGATAGACTCGCCGCACGAACGTTACAGAAGTGAGCCTGACCAAACAATAATAACCTGATAAAAGGAGCTGGCCATGCGTGAATCCAAATCGATACAGAATCCGATCTCCCGTCGCACATTCCTCACTCTCGCTGCCTCATCGGCCGTGCTGGCAGGCGGCTCCCTGCACAGCCTGAGCAGTCTTGCCGCGAATGCCTCCGTCGTGCCCGACGTCAAGGCGCTGGTGTTCGATGTGTTCGGCACGGTGGTGGACTGGCGTGGCTCGGTCATCCGCGAAGGCCAGCTGCTGGGTGAGCGCAAGGGTTACGACGTCGACTGGGCCGAGTTCGCCGACCGCTGGCGCGCTGGCTACGGCCCGTCCATGAATCGCGTGCGCAGTGGCGAGCTGCCCTGGACCAAACTCGACGATCTGCACCGCATGGTACTGAACGAGCTGGTCGAGGAATTCAAGCTGACCGGAATGACAGAGGAAGAGCTGCAGCATTTCAATTACGCCTGGCACCGCCTGAGCCCCTGGCCCGACGCCATCGCCGGGCTCAGCCGCTTGCGCAACGAATACGTGATCGCGCCGCTCTCCAATGGCAATGTCTCGCTGCTGCTGAACATGGCGAAGAATGCGGGATTGCCGTGGGACACCATCCTGTCGGCCGAATTGTCCCGTCATTACAAGCCCGACCCGGAAGCGTATCTCAAGGCAGCGGAGCTGTTCAGTCTGGAGCCAGAACAGGTGATGCTGGTGGCGGCGCATCCGGGCGATCTGCGCAGCGCGGCGGAGGCCGGGCTGAGAACGGGGTATGTGCACCGTCCGCTGGAGCGCGGAGCGGAGAGACCGACGGTGCCGCCGGCGAGAGATGAGTTCGATGTGTTTGCGGACGACTTTCTGGAATTGGCGGGGCAGTTGGGGGCGTAGGTCTAGTGTATACGGGAATCTCATCATGCTCAGAGTAGAATTTTGATGGCAGCCTGGTGATCACGGTTTCTGATACTGAAACACCTCCTCAAGTGGCAGCTCAAACACAGCCGCGATGCGAAATGCCACTTCGAGAGACGGGGAGTACTTGCCCAGCTCAATCGCATTCACTGTCTGACGCGTGACGCCGATCTGTTGTGCCAGCGCCAGCTGCGACATATCGCTGTGGGTGGCACGCAATTCCCGAATTCTATTGTTGATGGGCAACTCTGGCACGGCTATCCCCTTCGGTACTGGACGATCAGCATGGTGGCTCTAACAATTTCGGCGATGATGATGCTCATGAGGTAGAGCATACCCCAGCCCCAGTTACGGCCTTCAGTGTGGATCATCGCGAAGGTGATCAGCACCAGCAGAATGATCAGGACTGTATACGCAACGCGGGCGGCCCGGAACGCGAATAGTTGCTCGCGTTCATCCCTGGGAATGCCGGCATCTTCCGGCGAGAGTCTGCGCGCGATGAAGACGAGCAACAGTTCCAGGACCACAAAACTGGTCAAGGCCAGAGCTGCCAGATGGGCCAGCGAAAAGATGTTGGGGTCGGGACGATGATAGGCTTGAACCATGAGGATGTAGTACGGGATAAACACAATCAGCAGGGCGAAAATGGTGGCCCAGGCTTTTTTCTCACGGAACGGCATGGCTGGCTCCTGAATCGATTATCGGGTCGGGTGCAGAGACAAGGGTAAGGAAGAACATCAGACTGGCCCTATCAAGGCAATGCTGAGGTTCTCACAATTCTCCAGCACGGAGGCGTCCTCGCGAATGATTTGTATCAGTTGCCCCGGAATGTCCTTGATGTGGTCCACGATCTGCTCGGGCGTCAGCTCGCCAAAGAAGTCGGAAGTTTTCATAAGATCAAAGGTGTCCTGCCGAAACTTTTCCTCGTCCACCGAGGCTGGGCCATCGGCAAAGGCTTTCACGGTCAGTTGGTAGTACTCCTGGAATACCGGTTCAATACACAGCGAGCCATCCCCCTCGCGTATTGATATCGTGACTGGCCCTGATTCCTGACCGTGGACAAGATGATGGCTTTGACGGCCGACATGCAGCCCGAAGAACACAGCGACGAGCACGAACACAGCAGCAACGGTGATTTTCATGGCGATCTTCACGGAGATTCTCCTGCCCGGGTGATGTCAAAGAAATTTGACACAAACTACGACGCCTGACATTCCCATGTCAAATATTTTTTACACACGGTGGCAAGGAGCAAATCATGAGCATCCTCTACCGATCACTCCGGCGCGGTGGTGCGGTGGTGCGGTGGTGCGGCGGCAGATGCTGGAACGGCATGTGTTGAGGGGCAATTGAGGGCATTGTGCGAATCACAACCCCATATCGAACTTGTTTGGCAACTTTCCACTGCCAATCAATGGATTTGAAATGCTCCTGACCTCTGACTGAACGTAAGCCCAATAGTCGGGATTATCCAGCGTTCGCTCTTTTACCTGCTTCGGAACGAATCTGCTGATCTCCATACTGAAGTCAGTGCGAACTTCATCATCTTGCATCAGCTTATCTATCTGGATACGAAGCGATTCAACAAACTCCTTCTTATCCTTTCCTCGTGCTTCCAATTTTTTGTCAACCAGTACTGGTGAAATGTCGATTCCGCGCTGCTTGATCCAGACGATATCCCATACATCGCGCGGCTTGATTCTCCGTGCTCGATACGCCAACGCAATCAATTTGTCTACCAGTATTTCTTGTAATGACTGAACGGGAATCAGCAAGCCCTCGGTAGGGACGACAATGTTGTAGTGATTCAACAATGCTCGCTTCTCAACGTCAAAAGAGGGAATGGCGCAAACGTCTATATGCATTTGCTGACGGGGAAAATCAGGTCGATTCGCCTCCTTCACAATGCTGATTTTCCATGAAGATGTGTTCCCCTGCTTCTCTTCCGTTGGCTTATTGACCCACACCTCCGTCTCATATTTGTTTTGAATATATTTTTGAATCTCGGTTTCCAGTCCGTCAAAATTTGACGGCTTGAAGTCATGCCCTCCGTTGAAATCCAAATCCTCTGATAGGCGAGAGCTGTTGTAGCACAAACGAAGTGAGGTACCTCCAATGAATGTTAACGACTGCAGTGCCCCATGCTTAATCATGACATCCATGATGTCGTGATGCAGAATTTCCTTTTCAATGACTGGCGTAATTGCCGCGTACTCGGGGTTCGAATTCACTATTTGTTGAATTTGCTCTTTCAGCATTTCAGCTCTCCAGCATGTGAGCATTTCTGTTGCAATCTTTTAGATCTGCGATTGCCTGCGCGGACTTTGCTCGATACATGTTGATGTCAGCGTCAAAATACAAATTAGGGGCGATCTTGTTGACTGGCTTTTTTGTATGAGTGAACTCGATAACACCATACGGGGTGGAAAAGGTACCACTGCGCCCTTTTGTCATAACAGTTACCCTACCCATGACAATTTGAGAGATTTCACCCGTATAGCTAAGCTGACTTTCAAGGCTGATGTAGTTCAACCCCTCTCCACGCAATTTTTTAATTGTCTTGTAAATGGCGGTGGAGGGGTCAGGTGGCGTCAGGGCGCTTTCAAAAACACCGTTAGCGACTCTCCGCACGATGCCTTTTTTTACACAGTCTGCGAGAAATTTTGTGAATACTGGCGTATAGCGCTCACCCACCATAAAGGCGAGTTCTGGTGCAGTATGGATCCCTCCACCTGCTTTAGCAGCTTTCGAGAAAGCGGCAAGCAATTTCTCTGTCTTTGTCATAGCAAGTCTACAAAAAACAACCAATAACGTAATTTACTGTAGACCATAATAACAAGAGCACCATCCTTTATGTCAACAAAATATAACCTTATAGGTAATTTTTTGTAGACTCACCTCCTCCGTCGAGTGCGAACTGAACCAGTTTTTTTGACTATTGCGGAAGAACTGTCAGCCTGACCCCCAGACCATGCAGCACTTTGACAATAGTCTCGTATCGTGGCTTGGCACCGGGGGCAAGCGCTTTGTAGAGGCTTTCTCGCCCTAATCCTGTGCTGTTGGCAATAGAGGTCATCCCTCTAGCCTTTGCAACATGAGACACAGCGGCGAGGAAGACCTCCGGATTCTCGTCTTCCAGTGCTGCAGACAAATACTCAGCTATCATTTCCTCGCTGCCCAAATAATCCGCTGCGTCAAATCGTTTAAGACCAGTCATCTAGAAACTCCTCGTACTTTTTGACCAATGACTTCGCCCGTTCGATATCTTTTCGCTAGACTTCTAGCGCCATGTCGAAACGTATCCGACTAGATACGAACTGGCAAGAGAAGGTTTGGCTATGATTTGCTTATGGACGCGGTACTAGACGCCTTGCCTGCTATTATTCATGCGCATACTATATGCGCATAGCAAACCCAGAGATACCGCCATGAGCCATGCATACAACATCCAAGCTCCCAAGAAACCGACTAACGTCAGCATCAACAGCGACTTACTTGAAAAAGCCCGGACGCTCGGCATCAACTTGTCCGCGACTCTTGAGCAGGCTCTCGCCGAGCAGCTGCGAGTTGAGCAGCGGGCGCAATGGCTGAAGGAAAATGCAGACGCCATCAAGGCTTACAATAAATTTGTTGAATCCAATGGCACGTTCAGCGACAGCGTAAGGAAGTTCTAATGGCGCAATTTTTTGCCTACAAGAACGCCAACCCCATCACTCGAAACCAGTACCCTTACCTGCTGGATATTCAAAGCGACTTGCTGAGCGACCTGAAAACAACGCTGGTCATACCCCTCTCCCCCGCCAAGATCGCAGCCCCCATGAGCCTGTCGAGACTGAACCCGTCCTTCGCGCTTGATGGCGAGACATTCTTTGCGATCACTCAAGACATTGCGGGGATTGATCGCAGCCAACTCGGTGCTCAATCTTATGATCTGTCAGCGCTTCGCTCCGAGATTGTTGCGGCTGTGGATTTTGTGCTGTCGGGGATATAGCCAATCATGATAATGAACGAAAGAAACTGGAAGCCGCTGGTTGGAAGGTCGGTAGCGTTGATGAATTTCTCGGCCAGTCCGAAGAATCGGCATACATTAAAATGAGGCTGGGATTGAATCTTGCTTTTCACCGCCTGGAAAAAGCAATGCTCTATCGCTTTCCATCGGCGGCAGTTGTAAAGAAATCCTTTACAACTGAATCGAGGGAAGTCTCTTGGAGGCCCAGGTGCCGGAACCTACTTGAGCACCTGGTGATGCATTTACCGCCACACCTCAAATTCATTTCCTATATAGCGCCAGTAGTGTCCTGTTAAATTGATTATGCGGATGCTAAAGCCCAGTTATGACGCAGCTTTTCAGCCGACTTCATTTGGCGTCGATTTGAAACGCGATGCCTTAAATTGAAGGCACTCGTCAACGCATTGCGCGCCGTGGCAGCGGGCGAGGAGTACCAATCTCTCATCACTGTTTTTTTTGAACGCATCACTTTTTATGATCTGCGGATTGAGAGCGCTCTGGTCATAATTCGTGAAATTATATGTGGATATTTTGCAGCTAAATCATCGAGATAGAGCTATAATATGTATAAATAATCAGTGTTTTTCAGGCGCCCGTTTACGGCCTTTCCAAGGAGGAATCGTCTCATGTCACAGCTCCCGTCTCTTGCTTTCATCCCTACAGACAACGCCGCGCTCAGCGACGAGATTACCCGTCTCGCCGGGCACATTAACGCTGCGCAACATCGCTTCCTGACACTACTCGCTGCCCTCATCGAACGCGACGCATGGGAGGGCTTCGGCATCAAATCGCCCGCCCATTGGCTCAACTACCACTGCGGCATTGATCTGGGTGCCGCGCGCGAAAAAGTGCGCGTCGCGAAGAGCCTGCAACAACTCCCCGCCATCGACGATGCCTTCCGGTCCGGCACGATCAGCTACTCCAAAGTGCGCGCCATGACCCGTTCCGCGACGCCGGAAAATGAACAGATGCTGTTGCAGGTGGCGCTGCATGGCACCG
>JAURWS010000048.1 GCA_030654835.1 Gammaproteobacteria bacterium
AAGCGGGAAAACCCGCAGCGCTGGTCTGGTGACACAAGGAATTGGGATCGGATTACGACAGTATTTCTGAATCCGGATAAGGAGATGGATCAGCAGCAAGCCGCGTGACGATTGACGCGACAACTATCTTGAAAAACACCGTCATGTCACAAACCCCGGTTAGAGTGATGAGAATTCATCGCACGAACGCCGCGCAGGACCACGACATGAACAAACAAACTCTCCTCAACAAGGCTGCCCCGGCCGCCCTCATGGCGCTGATGCTCGGCACTGCGCTGGCGCAAAGCAACCCGCAGCCATTAGTCGTCGACCGCCTCACCTCCGCGCAACAGGGCCAGCAGACCGAGGCCAATGGCCAGAGCACCGGCGTCGTATCCACCGCGCACATTGGCAATTGATGCAGTGAAGACGCATCACCTGCTGGGGCTGAACAAACACTAACCACGTCGGCGATCTGTCACGCAACGTTCATCAGACTTTCACCAGATCTTCAAAAATCCGCCACACGGCGGTCACACGACACGTCTACCCTCCGCGATGTACACCGTACATCACTATCAATAATCGGGAGAACCGTTCGTGAATTTCAAACTAAAAGAATTGCACCGCCGCTCACATGGCAACAAGACTCTGCTGCAGGTGGCCATGCTTTCCATCGCTTCCGGCATTTCCATCGGTGCCATCGCCGCTGACAGCGCAACTGAAATCCAGGAAATCAGCGTGTTTGGCCGAGGCGAAACTCGTCAGGTCCAGAGCCTGAATGCTGAACAACTGACACAATTCCCCGCCGGCACCAGCCCCCTCAAGGCTATTGAAAAACTGCCAGGCGTCAACTTTCAATCCGCAGATCCATACGGCGCCTATGAGTGGTCAACACGCATCGTCGTGCGCGGCTTCAACCAGAATCAGATGGGCTTTACGCTGGACGGCGTGCCGTTGGGCGATATGTCCTACGCCAACCACAACGGCTTGCACATCAGCCGCGCCATCATGTCTGAAAATATCGGCCGTGTGTCTCTTTCACAAGGTGCCGGAGCTCTCGCGACTGCTTCCACCAGCAATCTGGGCGGCACGCTGGAGTTTTCCTCAGCAGCACCTTCCGAGACATTCGGCGTCATGACCAATGCCACCGTGGGCAGCGACGGCGCACAGCGCCTGTTCCTGCGTGCCGACAGCGGCGAACTGAGTTCTGGAACACGGATGTTCCTGAGCGTTGCCAATCAGGAGACCGACAAGTGGAAAGGCTCGGGTGCCCAGGAGCAGAAGTTTGTGAATTTCAAACTCGTGCAATCCATCGGCGAGGCCACAGTCACCGGCGTTTACAACACTTCTGATCGCGCCGAGATCGATTATCAGGATATGTCCAAGGAAATGATTTCCCGTCTGGGCCGCGACTGGGACAACTACGCCCCGGACTACGCCCGTGCGATAGCGGTGGCTCGTGGCACTCTCACCGGCGGCGTCAAGAGTCAGGACGATGCGTACTGGGACGCAGCAGGTCTGCGCGAAGACAATCTCTCTTATGTCACGCTCGATATGCCGCTGCAGGACAACATGGAATGGAAGACCACGGCATATTTCCATGACAACGAAGGGCAGGGCTTGTGGGGCACTCCGTATGTGGCCACGCCCGGCGGCGCGCCATTGTCTATCCGCACCACCGAGTATGAGATCGACCGCAGTGGTTTGATTTCCACGCTCTCTCTCGAAATGGGCGCACACACTCTGAGCGGCGGCATCTGGACCGAGGACAACGATTTCAATCAGGCCAGACGTTTCTACGGGGAATCTTCTTCCACTGTCCCCAGCCGCTCCTTCCAGGACTTCCAGCGCAATCCCTTCTTCACGCAGTGGGAATATGACTTCACCACCGAGACCTTACAGCTGCACGTGCGTGACACCTGGCGGGTTGCAGATGCCCTGCGTCTGGAGCTGGGTTTCAAGAGCGTCGAAGTCGATGTCAAGGCAACTACCGTCGTCGGCGACAACAAGACTGGCAAGATCAACACGGACGAGAAATTCCTGCCACAGGCTGGCTTCGTGTATGACTTGAATGAGCGCAACGAGCTGTTCGGTTCCTTTGCCCGCAACGTACGCGCGTTCATCGGTTCTGCCACTGGTACATCACCCTTCTCTGCAACACAGGCCGGCTTCGAAGCGATTCGCAGCACCATTCAGCCGGAGATGTCGACCAGCATGGAGCTGGGCTGGCGCTTCCGCACCGACGTGCTCGAAGGCGTGGTCACTGGCTATCATGTGATGTTTGATGACCGTCTGCTGGCGATTCAGCAGGGCTCTGCCATCATCGGTAATTTCAACGCGCTGGCTAACGTCGGCGCCGTGAAGACCACCGGTCTGGAGTCTGGCGTGAACTGGCAGCTCAATGACATGTTCAGCTGGTACAACTCCGCGAGCTTGAACCTCTCTACTTATGAAGATGATTTCACCAGCGGGACGACCGTGATCAGAACTGGCGGCAAGACCGTGGTGGATTCTCCGGAATGGATGTTCAACTCAGAGCTGGCAATGGAAACAGAAACGCTCTTCGCAAAACTCAGCTACAAGTACACTGGTGAGCGTCAGTACACCTATCTGAACGAAGGCTCTGTCAGTAGCTTTGGCATGGTCAACGTGGCACTCGGGTATCACTTCGGCGATCTCGGCGCACTCAAGGATCTGACCGCGCAACTGGATGTCACCAACCTGATGGATAAGGATTACATTTCCACTGTCGGCAGCGGCGGCTTCAGCAACTCCGATCTGGCCGGTACCGCGCAGACGATTCTGCCAGGTGCCCCACGACAGATGTTCATGACGGTGAAGGCGTCGTTCTGATGCTAGTGTAAAACCAGACTGAAACCGCAATAGAAAAGGCCACCCCCGGCGACGAGGGTGGCCTTTTTGTTTGGCTGGCTCATACAAATCAGAAAAGAGGATAGCGCTGCTCGATCAACGCAACCGAGGACTGGTCTCTGACGCTCAGATGCAGTCGAGGCTTGCTGCCTCTCCAATCGATTTCAATCAGTCCGAAGTTGGGCACTGCATAGGCCTCACCCACTCGATGGCGGTTTGGACTGATGGCCTCCCAAGTTTCGGTAAGGCCGCTGGAGGTGAGTTCGGCCAGAGGAATTTTGTCAGGCGACAAGGAGAGTTGGCTGTACTCGCACCAGTGTACATCGCCACTGATGATCAGATTCACGCTGGAGGTGGTCTCACCGAGGAGTTGTAACAGGCGTTCACGCTCCACCGGGAAATTCGCCCAGCTCTCCCAGCCGGTAAAGTCGGCCAGCACCTGAATGCTGGAGCAGAGAATGCGCAGCTCCGCAGGCTCGCGCAATTGTTCCTCAAGCCAGCGCCATTGCGCGGCACCCAGCAGAGAAGCGCCTGCCGACAAATCTGGAGCGTAAGGCCCCATGTTCTGCGCCACCCGAGCGGCTTCCTCGGCTTCACTCGCCACGGCGGTCAACGCGGTGCGATTCCAGCGCAAGTCGAGCATGATGATCTGCGTGCGGTGCCCCTGCGGACCATAAGTGCTGGCGGTGTAAATGCCATCCGCTCTGCTGCGGCGTGGGGAAGACGTAGGTTCCTTCCAGAAATCGAGGAACAATTCACGGGATGCTTCCTTGCTCGGGTACTCGACGCCGGCATCATTGCGGCCATAGTCGTGGTCGTCCCAGATAGCATGCAGCTGCGTTATCTCCTGCAGTCGACGAAAGCCCGGTTGCTCACTGAGTTTGCGATACTGCGCGGCCAGCACCTCGGGATCATCGCTGTCGCCGTAGATGTTGTCGCCGAGGAAGAGAAAGAGTTGCGGATTGGCGGCGATGACCGCGTCCCAGATCGGTTGCGGTTTGTCCTGATGCAGGCACGAGCCGAATGCGATGCGCGTGAGTGACTCCTGCGCCAGCAGAGGCCGGGCCGAAAACGCCAGCGAGCCAAGCCCGATGAGTTTCAATATTTGCCGTTTGCTGATCTTCAATTGACTCATGGTGCAGCCAGCATTTCGGTAAGCGGAGCCCCCGCCTGCGGGTTGAAGGAAAGATAATCCTGGCCCAGCAGCGTCAGCAGAGTCGCCGCAATCTGATTGGCACCTGCGCAATTCCCGGGTGCGCTCTCTGTAACATCAGGAGCAGCGCCAGCACCACTGACGATGCCCGGCCCAAGCGCCGCCATCCAGATCGCGTCTGAGCCGACAATGCCTTCCTCGTACTCGGCAAGCGATTGCATGTAGCCCGTCAGGGATTCCTTGCTCGCATGGTGCTCCCAGGTCTCCAGCGGTTCTTCGCCACGCCCGTGATCGACGGTGATGAACAGCACGGTGTTGTCGCGATACTGTGCTTCCGACTGCAAGAAGTCCCACAACTCGCGAATGAAGCGATCGGTGCGGTTGGCGGACTGAATGTATTGGTCATAGTCGCCGTCATGCGCGAAGTCATCGGTCTCGCCATACGCGACATGCAGAACACGCGGCTGGTGATTGCGCAGGTAGGAGAGGGCGTAGTGATGCGTGAAGGCGTCAAGACGCACAGTCGGCCACGGCGAGGGGATGTCCTGATGCAATTGATTCAGGATTTCTTCGAACGAATTGTCCGGCGCGGCACGCGGGCCGACATTCACGGGAATGGCGCTGCGCTGCGTGTTGTATATAAACGGGAAAACATCCCACGATCCGAACACCGCGATACGATCCTGAAAGCCTTCCTGCTTCTGCAGCCATTCGAGCATTGTGACATTCGGGTTGGCGATGCTGGCGTTGGAATCGATGCCTTTGTCGACCGATCCTGTGAGGATTTCGTTGTAACCTGGATAGGAAAAGTACCAGGGGTTGGTCACCCGCGCGCACGATCCTGCGTCGCGATTTCCGATCACACTGCCTTGCTGAAAGACCACGCCATGCAGGAAGGGTAGCAGGCGTTCCGCGCTGCTCTTGCTGGCAGTGTTGGCGAATTTTTCTTCCAGCGTTTCCTTCGTGCTCGTGTAGCGCTCGTCGGCGAGCAGCCGTGCATCGAGTCCTCGAAAGACCTCCTGCCAGCGCAAGCCGTCGAGGGTCACGAGCACCACATTTTCGACAGTGGGGGTTGTTGATTGATTAGCTGGCTGTTGAGCGTGCAGGGACACACTCAGGAAGAAAGAAAAAAGAACTAACCATGCACGCGGGGGGAGAAACATCGCTGACCTCAACTGACGAAACCGATAAAGAAATATCAAGTAGCAACTTGATACTCCATTACCGTGACAGCGTAATTACAGCGCGTCTTGCGATCTACTTATGATGTTATCGTTGAGGGTGTTGCAGCCTCTCCGTCACGAAGTAGAATCCAAAGCCCACCGCAATAATGGCCACAGCGACGGCGGCCTCCAGCGGGCGGTTGATGGTGATGAAACTCAGCGTCCAGATCATGATGGCGCTGTAAATCAGCGGCGGCAGCGGATAGGCCCAGGTGC
Source organism: Gammaproteobacteria bacterium (assembly GCA_030654835.1). Taxonomy (GTDB): domain Bacteria; phylum Pseudomonadota; class Gammaproteobacteria; order Pseudomonadales; family Pseudohongiellaceae; genus UBA5078. The sequence goes on from JAURWS010000048.1 coordinate 5,446, forward strand.
GGTAGCCGGTGTCGCCATCCTGTTTTCCATCGCCCTGACGATGGCGCAGGATGAATACGCCGAGCACGGTGGTCAGCGAGCTGAGGCCGAGGATGAAACCAGAGAACACCAGCACGGATTCGAAGCTGGAGGTCACGATGAACAGCATGCTCAGCGCGCCTTGAGTATAGATGGCAGTGCGCGGCACGCCGCCTTTGTTTTTGATGGCGAGCAGTCGGAACAGCCGGAAGTCTTCGCCCATCACCTGCAGCACACGCGGCCCCGCCATCAGCATCGCGCTCACCGTGGAGATCAGCAGTAACGACAGCACGCCGCCCATCACCAGCGCGCCCGTGGTGCCGAAGGTCTGCTGGGCGACGATGACGCCGATCTCCAGTTTTCCCACGAGCAATTCCTGCGGCACGGCATAGAGGAAGATGGCGTTGAGAGCCATGTACAGCAGGATCACTACACTGGTGCCGACAATGAGAATGAAGGGCACGTTGCGATCCGGGTTGGCGATCTCGCCCGTGATATAGGTCGCCGAGTTCCAGCCGGTGTAGGCGTAATTGACATAGATGAGTGCCACGGCAAAGGCACTGCTGCCGATCAACGTGCTGTCTTCAGTCGAGGGCAACAGGTTCACCGTCTGTGGTTCGGCCGTGAACAGGAACACCAGGGTGACGAACACCACAATCAACAACACCTTGAGCATGGTGAACCAGTTCTGCAGGCCGCCGCTGGCATGGCGGTTGCGGCCGTGCACGATGGTCAGTATGGCCACCAGTAGCAGCGCAGCGGCCATCCTGTTGATGGGAAAGAGGTGGCTGACCGATGAGTCCAGATAAGCGGCGAAAGTCATGGCGGCCAGCGCCGTCGGTGCGGCAAAGCCGACCGTGAAGGACACCCATCCCGTCACGAAGCCGAGTGCCGGATGATAGAGCTGGCTGAGGAAGTTGTACTCACCGCCCGAACGTGGCAGGCGGCTCGCGAGTTCGGCATACGTCAGCGCGCCGCACAGGGCTGCGAGCCCGCCAACCAGCCACAACAGCAGCAACACGAACGAGGACTGAATATCGATCAGTTGATAGCCCAGGGAGGTGAAGACACCGGTACCCACCATGTTGGCGATGACGACGGCAATCGCGGTGGCGGGCGTGTAGTAATGCTGAAGCGGTGCCGGACTATGCACGAAGATTCTCGAGTGTTGTTGGTCGGCAGGGTCTGCCGGAATTGCCGTGGATCATGCGCTAAAAACGCTTTCTGGAACAGTGTTGCCTGCAGCATCTGGAAGGGCTATACCGCCAGAGGTCCGAAGCCTTACAATCTCATCTATGCAACTGCCCTCCATCTCATCAGCGACTCTGGAAAAATCGGCACGCGACAATGTCTGGGCATTGACGGGGCTCGTCTTCGTCAGTGCGATGCTGGTGACTTTCGTCCTGTGGATGAACGCCACTCGCAATTTGAGCATTGATGAACAGGAGCGCTTTACCTTTCAGAGCGAAGAGATTCATGCGCTGATCGAGGCGCGCATGGCGACCTACGAGCAGGTGCTGCGGGGAGTTCAGGGATTGTTCGCCGCCTCGGAAGAGGTCAGTCGGCAGGAGTTTGCCGAATATTTCAATGCCCTTAGTCTCGCGCAGCATTACCCCGGCATGTTGGGGGTGGCCTATTCCAAACGTGTCCCCGCCGCCGATTTGCAGACGCACCTGACAGCGGTGCGCGCCGAAGGTTTTCCGAACTATGACATTCGTCCGGCCGGGTTGCGGGATGTCTACACTTCCATCATTTATATCGAGCCATTTGGCGGAGTGAATCTCAATGCCTTTGGTTTTGACATGTATTCAGAGCCTGTGCGTCGTGCAGCCATGGATCGTGCGGCGGCCACTGGAGCGGCGGCACTCTCAGCCAAAGTTGCTCTGGTGCAGGACGTTGAGCGCCTGGGGGTGGCGGGTGTGTTGCTGTATCTGCCGGTGTATGGAAACGGGCAGGTGAATCGCGTTTCCGAGCGGACCTTGCTGGGTTGGGTATATGCCCCCTTCAGCATGGACATCCTGATGCAAGGAGTGCGTCTTGACAGCCTTGACGGTCTGGAGGTGTCGATCTACGACGGTCGGACCATGACTGCCGAGGCACTGTTATACAGTTCGGCCGATAGCGAAGAACGAGCGCGCAGGGCCGTGTATGAGTCTATCGGGCATCTATCTATCGCCGGACAGCCCTGGACCGCGCGCGTGCGCTCTACTGCCATTTTCGAAGAGGAGAATGCGCGCAACACGCCAACGCTGGTGGTCGTCTCGGGCATCATCCTCAGCCTGCTGCTTACTATTCTGGTCTGGACGCTGGTCACCGGTCGCGAGCGCGCATTGGTCAAGGCCGCCCAGATGACCCGCGAGCTGCGTTACACCGAGTTTCGCTGGAAGGCCGCGCTGGCAGGGGCGGGTGACGGGGTCTGGGATTGGCACAATCAGACGGGGGAGGTCATCTATTCGAGCCGCTGGAAGGCGATGCTCAATTATCGGGATGACGAGATTGGCAACACTATGTCCGAGTGGGAGCGACTAATACATCCGGACGACCGGGCGTTTACGATGGCAACTGCTCAGAATTGTGTCGATGGACTGATCTCCACCATCCACATGGAAATGCGCATGCGCACCGGCGATGGCCAATGGCGCTGGATTTTGACCCGCGGTGCGGTCGTCAGCCGCGACGAGCAAGGCAAGGCCTTGCGTACGATCGGCACGCACACCGACATTTCGGCACAGAAAGCCATTGAGCTGGCACTGCTGGAAAGTGATCGGCGCTTTCGTGGCGCCTTCGAGACAGCGCCGATCGGCATGGCGCTGGTGAGCCTCGATGGCCATTGGTTGCAGGTCAACAAGGCACTGGTGAAGATGTTTGGCTACACAGAAGCAGATCTGATGCACTTGCGCTTCCACGAGATCACACACACTGACGATTTGAGCTTGGACGTGGAGCTTCTGGAAAAGCTGCGCCATGGGGAGATCGACCACTACAACATGGAGAAGCGCTACTACCGCAAGGATGGCACCATCATTTACACGCTGTTGAGCGTCTCGATGGTCACGGACCAGGACGATCGGCCTGTGCATTATGTGTCTCAGATTGAAGACATCTCGGAGCGCAAGCAGCTTCAGGAACTGGTACTGCACCAGGCCACACACGATGAGCTGACGGGGCTGCCCAATCGTCGACTGCTGTACGATCGACTGGCGCAGACGATCACGCAGTGCCGTCGCTACGAACGCCTGATGGCGCTGATGTTTGTCGATATCGATTACTTCAAGGGTGTCAACGACAGCCATGGTCACGATGTTGGTGACGAGGTGCTCTGTGAGGTCGCCAACCGCCTGCGCCGTTGTGTGCGGGTTTCAGATACGCTCGCACGGCAGGGGGGAGATGAGTTTGTGGTGCTGCTCAGTGAAATTCACTCCGCCCTGGATGTCGAGCGTGTCGTTCAGGCGATGCTGGATGCTATGCACGTGCCACTGGTTCTGCGCAATATTGAACTGCAGGTGACCTTGAGTATTGGTATTTCCATCTTCGATCCGAAGAGCACAGACAACCACGAGACGCTGCTCAAGAAGGCAGACGATGCGTTATACAAGGTCAAGAACCGCGGGCGCAACGCCTTCCAGATCAGCGATTGAGCCGGGAATGTTCCTTTCAAAACCCGGCATGCGCTGCTAGCATGGCAAGCAGTTGTCTTCACTTGCCGGGGATCCATACATGTCGAGTCTGTCTGCTGTCTGCCCTGCTTCATCACGCCACAAGCCCCTTTTACTTGCCAGTCTGTTGTTCTCCACTCTGCTGTTGACCGCCTGCGGCCCTGCAGAACAGACGCCTTCTTCGTCGACTGCTCCTGTGAATGCTCCGGCTGCGGTGCCCGCAACACAGCAGCCGATAGCCACCATTGAGTCGGAGGAGGCGCTGCTGGCCCGCGCCCGTGGCATCCATGAGCGCGTGATCACGCTGGACACCCACGCCGACATCAACACCGTGAATTTCATGGACGACAAGAACTACACCATGGATCTGGACACTCAGGTGACGCTGCCGAAGATGGTGCGCGGCGGGCTCGACGTGGCCTTCTTCATCGTCTACACCGGGCAGGGGCCGTTGACGGACGAGGGTTATGCGGCGGCGATGGCCAATGCCGTCGACAAGTTCGATGCCATTCATCGCCTGGCCGAGCGCTTCGCCCCGGGCACCATCGAGATGGCGTACACCTCCGAGGACGTGCGTCGTATCGCCGCCAGCGGCAAGAAGGTGGCGATGATCGGGGTGGAAAACGCCTACTCCATGGGGCTCGACATTGGCAACATCCAACGCTTTCAGGAGCAGGGCGCCCGCTATGTGTCGCTGGCTCACAACGGCCACAGCCAGTTTTCCGATTCTAATACGGGCGAGGCGGACGGGGTCTGGCTGCACAACGGACTCAGTGAGCTGGGGCGTCAGGCGGTGCCTGAGCTCAATCGCTGGGGTCTGATGATCGATCTGTCGCATCCCTCGAAGGAGGCCAACATGCAGGTGCTGGCGCTCACGCGGGCGCCGGTGATCGCCTCCCATTCTTCTGCGCGTGCGCTGAACGATGTCAGCCGCAACCTCAGCGACGAAGAGCTGCTGGCGATTCGCGACAATGGCGGAGTGGTGCAGGCGACCGCGTTCCGCAGTTATCTGGACACGGAAAAGAACAACGCCAATCTGGCGGCACTCTCTGCGTTGCGTGGCAGCATTGCTCAGGAACTGGGTTTCACCTTGCTGGATGGTGCTGCCGTGCGCGCCTTGAGCGAGGATGAACGCACTGCCTATGACGAGCGTATGGTACAGGTGAATGCTCTGGCCGCGCCGCGCATTGCCGCAGAGGTGGATGCCGTGGCGCCGCCGGTGAATGTGGCGGATTTCGTGAACCACATCGACTACATGGTGGACCTGATCGGCATCGAGCACGTCGGCATCAGTTCCGATTTCGATGGCGGTGGCGGTGTGGCGGGTTGGAATGATGCGTCCGAAACCTTCAATGTGACGCTGGAGCTGGTGCGCCGAGGTTACACCGAAGAGCAAATCGGCATGCTGTGGAGCGGCAACCTGCTGCGTGTGCTGGACGACGTGCAGCGCATCGCGGCAGAAATTCAAGCTGGACGCTAAATATTTGGGGTCAGAGTAAAAATACAGCACTGTATTTTTACTCTGACCCCAAATTTATTATTCGTCGAGGAGAGCGTAGATTCGGCGGATCGCTCTGACATCAGCACCCGGGCCGCGGATCTGGCCGTAGTTGGGGGCATGGTTGGTCATGTCGATCTGCTCGGCCACCTGCTCCGCCGTCAGGCCCTGCGCCTTCATGGCACTGGTCTTCTGCCAGAGGTCGCCAATGTAGGCCTGGAAGTGACCGATCTTCTCTTTACCCTGCACTGGCGCGCCATGCCCCGGCAGCATGATGTCGAACTCCAGCTTCTTCAGTTCTTCCAGCGTCTGCACCCAATCCTGCGGGAAGCTGTCACCCATGTAGGAGAGTGATGGCAGCATCGCGTCGCCGGTGAAGATCAGGCGCTCCTGCGGCAGATACACCATCACATCGCCTGCTGTGTGCGCACGGCCCAGATGCAGCAACTGGATCTCGCGGTCGCCGTCACTCAGCGTCTGGTACAGCGTCATCTTGTCTTCCAACGTGATGTTCGGCGGGGTGGGGACGATTTCTCTCAGCGAAATCATGTGCGCCTCCTGCACCTCAAGATCGGCCTGCAGCTTGGCGCGTTCGGCAGGATCTGTCGCGGCAGCAACCTGAGCCTTCAAGCTCTCTACCAGCGCCGGCACCCCCTCGGTGAAACTCAAGTGGGTGGCTTCGGTCAGGACGTTGCCCATCTCGCCATTTAGCTTGGTGCGTGTGAAGCTGTGGCCAATGATCTCCACCTGATCGGGGAACACCTGGTTACCATGGGCGTGATCGAAGTGATAGTGCGTGTTGACCAGATAGCGGACGGGTTTGTCGGTGACTTCGGCGACGGAGCGCAAGAGAGCGTTGGCCGCATTCGGCGTTACGTGCGAGTCCACCAGCAGCACATCTTCGTCGCCGACGATCATCAGGGCGTTGCTCATCAGATACACCGTGCCGGTGCCGGTCACCTGATAGACTCCTTCAGCCATTCGCGTAAAGCGGTGCGAGTCTGTCTCGATGACCTCTGGCGCTTCGCCTTGCGCATTGACGTAACCGAACATCACCATCAGTAATCCCGAGCCTGCCAGTCCTAGCGCAGCCAGATTGAAACCGTTTTTCTTCTTGTACATAGTCTTCATCCTGATCAGAAGTTGCCAGCGAGTGGCCGGAAGAGAGTGGGGGTTGAGCGATCTTGCCGCATCGTACTTGAAACACCGGACCTGATAAAGCTCCAGCATTATTCAGAATTTGCCTGAATCCTTTCATAGCAATGCCATATTTGTCGGGCATAGTGTGCCTCACGATCGATAGAGGCACAGGAGTCCTGATCATGTCCGACCTTCAGCTGTACTTCCGGAACATTGCGCTGACCCCTGCTCTGGCTGCGGGCAACTCGCCCGGCTACTCAGAACACCTCTATCTGATCGACCAGTTTGATGAGGTGCCGACAGAGGGTGCTGCAGGGAGCGATGTCGGGGAGATCATTCTCTGGGGAGATGTGTTTGTGGATGCCCGTGATCCGCAACGCCTGGCTCAGAACCACTAAGTGTGGGAGCGGGCCTGCCCGCGATGATCTCTAGACCGCAGGCAAGAAATCGCGGGCAGGCCCGCTCCCACAGGTCAGAGTAGAGTCTTAGACGTACAGCGCGCAGACTCGCTGCACCACCGGATCTTCGAGCATGCGCGCGCGATGCTCCAGCACGCGTGGCAGTTTGCTTGTGTCCACACCATCGCCTTCTAGCCACCCGGCAATCGTGAACAGATACATATCCGCCACCGAGTAACGCTCGCCCATCACCCAAGGGCCGCGCAGCATTCCGTTCTCGATCAACGCCATGCAGTCACCCATCGATTGCGGCACCTTTCTCTTCATCGCTTCTATGGCCGCCGGGTCATCTGTCCAACGCTCGCCGCGAACCCTGTGGGCGTGTGCAACGTGTACAGTCGAACTGAGATAACTATTGAAGGCCTGCATTTCGGCGAGCGCGAAGATGTCATCCAGCGGCGCAAGCCCGGCCTCGGGGTAACGCTGACACAGATACAGCAACAGCGCCGGGGTCTCGGTGATGATGCCGCGCTCGGTGACCAGTGCCGGCACACGGCCCTTGGGATTGAGCGCCAGATACTCCGGTGAGCGTTGCGCCTGCTTGGCGAAATTCAGCGCGATGGCTTCATAGGGCGCCCCGAGGTGCTCGAGCGCGAGGTGCGCGGCGAGGGCGCAGGTTCTGGGGGCGTAATAGAACTTCAACATAGCGGGGCTCCGGAAATCAGGATTGCTCAGGCGGCTTTGGCGTCGTGGTTCGCTCAGTGGTTTGAGTGGGGTGCCGGGGCGGGCTGTGGTGACGCGCCCGTGAATACTTCCCTGTAGGGCTCGATCGCGCCATCCATGGCGCTCAACGGTCACCGTAGCCCCCGCCAGCACCCCACTCCCGCAGACTGTGCGAACCGTCAGGTTACAACCCACGCAGGCATGTGTTGCAGTTTCACATGGAGGCATTGTGCATACTTAAAGGCAGGGGTTGATGCGGACGTCGGCACTGGCCTGTGCATTCCACTTGCGGGGCGGGGCAAACACTGAACTTAGAGCTGTGCGGTGGGCTGTGCCAGGCAGGACCGTTGAGCGCCATGGATGGCGCGATCGAGCCCTACAGGGAAGTATTCACGGGCGTGTCCTGACTGGCACAGCCCGCCGCACAGATCGACGACCAGAGTGCTATCACAGCCACCCCTTCCGCCGGAAATACCAATACGGGGCCACACCCGAAAGTAACATCAGCCCGATTGCCATTGGATATCCCAACACCCAATTCAGCTCCGGCATGTACCTGAAGTTCATCCCGTACGCACTCGCCACCAGCGTCGGCGGCAGAAAAACCCCCGCCGCGATCGAGAAAATCTTGATGATCTGGTTCTGCTCGATGTTGATGAACCCCTGCGCCGCATCCATCAGGAAGTTGATCTTGTCGAACACGAAACTGTTGTGCGGCAGCAGCGACTCAATGTCCCGCAGCAACTCCCGCGCAGATTCCGCGTGATCCTGTGACAAACGCCCGTGCCGCAGCAGGAAGGTCAGGGCGCGCTGGGTGTCCATCAGGCACAGGCGCACCTTGCCGTTGGTGTCTTCGTGCTGTGCCAGTTCGTCGATGGCATCTTCCATCCCGGTGGAAGTCTCTTCGAGCACCAGATTGCTGGTGCGCTCCAGGCCGGTATAGACCTCTTCCAGCGTGTCCGCCAGGTCGTTGATCTTGATCTCGAACAGGGCCAGCAAAATCGCGATGGCATCTTGCGCCAGTCCGCGCTGTCGTTTGGCGCGCATCCGCAGCAGACGGAAGGCCGGTATCTCGCGCTCGCGCAGCGTGATCAGCTGATGTCCTGTGAGCGTGAAGGCTACCGTAGTGTTGCGCGGGCGGTCGTCCACCGTGTGCAGGAACATGGAGTGAATGTGCAGGCCGCCTTTTTCGTCCTGATAGGAACGCGCGCTGGCCTCGATCTCTTCCACGTCTTCCGTGTCCGGCAGAATCTGCCGGTGCATGACTTCCACCAGGCGGCGGTCTTCGTCATCGGGATCGACGAGGTCCAGCCACAGGGCGCCCGCCAGAGACTCGGCGGTGTGCTCCTCGTGTCCCGTGACCAGGCATTGTTCTTCATTGAGATCGTAAGTGTTCAGCATGAATGAGTTCTACCACAGCGATTTGGAGCAGGGCTGGTAAGGTGGTCCCGGGCGGCGTGCAGCGCATGCTACCCGGGACTTCATGACAGTCTGATTACAAATACTTATCCGTCACAGCGCCTTCTGACGCGGATGAGACGGTCTTCGCATATTTTGCCAGCACGCCTCTGGTGTAGCGCGGGGCAGGCTTCTGCCATGCGGCCATACGTGCCGCGATCTCCGCGTCGCTCAGGTGCAGCTTCACCTCGTGGCTTCGGGCGTCGATCGTGATCTTGTCGCCGTTCTGCACGATGCCGATGGGGCCACCCTCGATCGCTTCCGGGGTGATATGGCCGACCACGAAACCGTGGCTGCCGCCGGAGAAGCGCCCATCGGTAATCAGCGCGACGTCCTTGCCCAGTCCCTTGCCCATGATGGCAGAGGTGGGGCTCAGCATCTCGCGCATACCGGGGGCGCCTTTCGGGCCTTCGTAGCGGATGACCAGCACGTCGCCAGCGACCACGGTGCCGTCCAGGATGCCCTTGAGGGTCTCCTCTTCAGAGTTGAAGACGCGGGCGGTGCCGGTGAACTCCAGGCCTTCCTTGCCGGTGAGCTTGGCGACGGCGCCTTGAGGGGCGAGGTTGCCGCGCAGAATGACCAGGTGGCTGTCCTTCTTGATAGGCTTGTCGAAGGCTTGAATGATTTCCTGACCGGCGGGGTAGGGCTGCACATCCTTGAGATTTTCGGCCAGGGTCTTGCCGGTGACGGTCAGGCAGTCGCCGTGCAGCATGCCGCGATCCAGCATCATCTTCATCAGGGGCTGGATGCCGCCGATTTTGATCAGCTCGGACATCAGGAAGCGGCCGCTCGGACGCAGATCGGCCAGCAGCGGCGTGTCGGCGCCGAGGCGGGTGAAATCGTCCAGCGTCAGGTCCACGCCGATGGTGTGCGCCATGGCCAGCAGGTGCAGCACGGCATTGGTGGAACCGCCCAGCGCGATCACGACCTTGATGGAGTTCTCGAAGGCCTTGCGGGTCATGATGTCGGAGGGTTTGATGTCGTGGCGCAGCAGATTCATGATGGCTTCGCCCGCCCGCAGACAGTCATCCACCTTTTCATGCGAAATGGCATCCTGAGCAGAGCTGTTGGGCAGGCTCATGCCCAGGGCCTCGATGGCAGAGGCCATGGTGTTGGCCGTGTACATGCCGCCGCAGGAACCGGCTCCGGGAATCGCGGTTTCCTCGATGTTCTTCAGCTCGATGTCAGACACGCGGCCGTTGGCATGTCCGCCCACCGCTTCGAACACGGAGATGATGTCTGTGTGGTTCTTGCCGGGCTGGATGGTGCCGCCGTAGATGAACAGAGACGGGCGGTTCAGGCGCGCCATCCCCATGAGGCAGCCGGGCATGTTCTTGTCGCAGCCGCCGATGGCGATGATGGCGTCGTGGCCCATGCAGCCGGACACCGCTTCAATGGAATCGGCAATCACTTCGCGGGACACCAGCGAGTACTTCATGCCTTCGGTGCCCATGGAGATGCCGTCGGAGACTGTGATGGTGCCGTAGATGATGCCCTTGCCGTTTGCCGCATCCACGCCGCGATTCACTTCTTCGGCGAGTTTGTTGATGTGCATGTTGCACGGAGTCACCATGCTCCAGGTGGAGGCGATGCCGATCTGGGGGCGTTTGAAGTCTTCGTCGCCGAAACCAACGGCACGCAGCATGGCGCGGCTGGGGGCGTGCTCAACGCCATCCACTACCTGGCTGGAATACTTGCGGCTGTTTTTGTCACTGGTGTTGTCGCTCATCGTCTACTCTCATCGTGGAACCGGATCTGGTTGTGGAACCGGATCAGGTGAACAGGCCGGGAAATGCCAGCCGAAACTGGGTGCGAACTATACACCAAGCCCCCTCGCCTGAGCTATAAAAAAGGCGGCCTCCAGCGTATTGCTGATACGCTTTATTTCGTAATTCGCAAGGCTTCAGGTAAGATCAAATCACAACCACCTTGTGTCAGGATTGGAGGAATGAGCACGGTGCCTACTGCGTTCTTGAGCCGGGGAAAATAATAATGAGAAAGTCGCGATTCAGCCTTCCGTTCGTGTTGCTCAGCAGCTTGTTAATCAGCACCGCAGTTCTCGCGCAGCCCGGTGGCATCCCGCCAGCCGTCGTGGCAGAAGGCGAGGCGGTCTACAACCAGTACTGTGCCACCTGCCATGCCGCCCCCGCCGATCTGCGTACCCCTCCGCGCACTGCGCTGGGCGCCTTCACTCCCAACAGTATCTACTACGCCCTGACCCAGGGGCTCATGGCGCCGCAGGGCTCTGCGCTCAGCGACGCGCAGAAGCTGCAGGTCGCGCAATACCTGACCGGACGTCCCTATGTCGCCACCCGCCTGGAACGGCTCACGCAATGCGCCGCGCCGTTGACCACGCTGAACCTGGAGGCCGCCACCAACTGGAATGGTTGGGCCAACGGTGAGCGCAGTGCCCGCCATCAACCCGCAACCGGTACGAATATCAATGCCGGGAACATCGGTTCGCTGGAACTGGTCTGGGCATTCGGCATGGAGGAAGCCTCCAGTGCGCGTGCCCAGTCGACCATTGTCGATGGGGTGATGTTCATGGGCAGCAGCACCGGCAACGTCTACGCGCTGGACCTAGCCACCGGCTGTTCACACTGGACCTTCCTGGCGACGACCGAGGTGCGAGGAGCGGTCTCCGTGGTGCACTCGGACGCCCTGGACAAGACACTGGTGGTGGCCGCCGACAACTCCAACCGGGTGTTCGTGCTCGATGCTCTGACCGGCGCGAAACTCTGGCATGCCGATGTCGACCCCAACCCCTACGCCCGCAGCACCGGCTCGGTCGTTGTGCACGGCGACAAGGTCTTTGTCCCTACATCCTCCATCGAGGTCGCGGTCGCGGGGACGCCTACCCATGCGTGCTGTACCTTCCGTGGCAATGTCGCGGCTTACAACCTCAACACCGGGGAGCAGCTCTGGCATACCTACATCATGGAAGAGGCCAAACCTGCGGGCACCAACAGTGCGGGTAATACCATCTTCGCTCCGTCCGGTGCGCCGATCTGGGACGCACCGACACTCGATGCCAAGCGCAATCGTCTCTACGTCGGCACCGGCCAGAACTACACTCGCCCCGCCAGCGCTACCAGTGACTCGGTCATCGCCTTCAACATGGACACCGGCAACATGGACTGGGTGCTGCAGACCACCAGCAACGATGCCTTCACCATGGCCTGTACCGGCGGACGCGTGCATCCTAACTGTCCGGACGCTGGCCCGGATCTGGATATCGGGGCGCCGATCCTCAATGTCACGCTGTCCACCGGCAAGGACATTCTGGTCGCCGGGACCAAGGGCGGCGTGGTGTTCGGGCTTGACCCCGATGACAACGGCAAGGTGCTGTGGCAGACCCGCGTAGGCCGTGGCGGCGCGCTTGGCGGAGTGCACTGGGGGATGAGCTTCGTGGGCGACATCGCCTTCGTGCCAGTGTCGGATCGTAGCGCTGGTGGCACCGAGGAGTTGCCTCGACAGCCAGGATTGCATGCCATCGACATGAAGACTGGCGAACGCCTCTGGTATGCGGAAGTGCCGAGACGCTGCGCGGCTGATGTGAGCAACTGCATCGATGCCTATTCGGCACCTGCCAGCACCACGGCTGATCTGGTGGTGACCGGCGCCTTGAACGGGCATCTGTTTGCGCACGACCAGAGTAGCGGAGCCTTGGTGTGGGAATTCAACACGCTGCAGGATTTCGCCACGATCAACAACGTGCCCGCGAAGGGCGGGGCCATCGATTCCACGGGGCCGGTGTTTTCCGGCGACTACATGATCGTGAACAGTGGCTACGCGACCTTCGGTCAGTTGCCCGGGAACAGTGTGCTGGTCTTCCGTCTCGCTCGTTAGGCCTTGCTGAGCGTCGCTATCCGGGGCCTGCCATGTGTATACTGCTCATCCGCGCGAAGGAGCGGTGGAGACGCGCTGGTAAGGGACTGAAATTGCTGAATCAATAAAAAAGGTAATTGAAAACATGTTGAAGTTTAAGAATATTTCCACCCTGGCCGCAGCGGCTCTGCTGCTCGCCGCCTGCAGTCCTGCCACCGAGGAGGCGCCTCCCGCCGCACAGGCAGCGCCAGCGACCGCGCAAGCAACCGCCCCCGCCGCCCCGGCAGAGGTGTTCGATTTTGGCGCTGACGTGTCTGAAAGCCGCTTGCTTGCCGCCGACAACGAGCCCGGTCAATGGATGTCCAACGGTCGTGATTATGGCGAACAGCGTTTCAGCCCGCTCGATCAGCTCAACACCGAGAACGTCAATCAGCTGAGTCTGGCGTGGTCTGGCGACATCGACACCAGCCGTGGACAGGAAGCGACACCGATTGTCGTGGACGGAGCGTTGTATGTGAGCACGGCCTGGAGCCATGTGAAGGCATTCGATGTCCGCACCGGCGCGCCGCTGTGGTCTTACGATCCAGAAGTGGACCCGGCCAAGGGCGTGGACGCGTGCTGTGACGTGGTCAACCGTGGCGTGGCCGTGTGGGATGGCAAAGTGTTCGTCGGTACGCTGGACGGTCGCCTGGTGGCGCTCGATTCCAAGACCGGCGAGGTAGTATGGAGCGTCGTCACCCTCGATCAGACCAAGCCTTACACGATCACCGGCGCCCCGCGCATCATCAAGGGACAGGTCATCATCGGCAATGGCGGCGCGGAATACGGTGTGCGCGGCTACATCACCGCCTATGACGCCAAAACTGGCGAGCAGAACTGGCGCTACTACACCGTTCCCGGCAACCCGGCCGACGGTTTCGAACAGCCCGAGCTGGAAATGGCCGCCCAGACCTGGAACGGCGAATGGTGGAAGCTGGGCGGTGGAGGTACTGTCTGGGATTCCATGGCTTACGACGCAGATCTGAACCTGCTTTACATCGGCGTGGGCAATGGCTCGCCCTGGAACCAGAGTCTGCGCAGCCCCGGCGGCGGCGACAACCTGTTCCTGAGCTCCATTATGGCGATCAATCCGGATGACGGCACCTACCGCTGGCATTACCAGACCACGCCTGGCGAGACCTGGGACTACACCGCGACTCAGCACATCGTCGTCGCCACACTGCGCATCGATGGGCAGGAGCGTCGTGTCGTGATGCAGGCGCCGAAGAATGGTTTCTTCTATGTGCTGGACGCGGAAACCGGACAGTTGCTCTCTGCCGAGAAATTCGTGCCCAACAGCTGGGCAACCCACATCGATCTGGAATCGGATCGTCCTGTGGAGATCCCGGAAGCCCGTTACAACGAGACTGGTGTTCCCATCATCGTGCAGCCTAGCGCACTCGGAGGTCACAACTGGCACCCGATGTCGTTCAGTCAACGCACCAACCTGGTCTACCTGGCAGCACGTGAGAACATCATGGGTTACTCGGGCGAGACTGAGTTCATCACCTCTCAGCGTGGTTGGAACACAGGTACCGATCTGGCTGCTGGTGGCGCATTGATCAGTGCTGCGGGTGATTCCGCGCCCACGCGTCAGTCCTATCTGCTGGCTTGGGATCCGGTGACGCAAACGGAAGCCTGGCGTGTTCCGCAACTCGATCCTACTGATGCGGCAGGTGTGCTGAGTACTGCTGGTGGTCTGGTGTTCCAGGGCAATGCGGCGGGCGAGTTCGTGGCGTACCGTGACGATACTGGTGAGCGCCTCTGGTCCGGTCTGACCCAGGCCATGACTGTTGCCGCGCCAGTGACCTTCCTGGTGGATGGCGTCCAGCACGTGGCGGTTCTCTCCGGTGGTCGCTCTCTGCCTACCGTTGGTGCTGGTGCCATTGGCTCTACGACGCGCGCCTCCAACAACAACTCCCGCGTGCTGGTGTTCAAGATCGGTGGCACGGGGCGGCTGCCGAGTGAGCTGCCGCAGGAAGTGACTACAGCGGGCGAGCTGAATCCTCCTCCGCTGACGGCGGTCAACGAGGTGTTAGCCCAGGGCGAGCAGATTTATGGCCGTCTGTGCAGCGTCTGCCACGGCCCGGCAGCCATCAGCGCCAGCGTAGGGACGTTCCCGGATCTGCGCTACAGCCCGCGTCTGCAGACTCTCGAAGCCTTCGAGTCAGTAGTAGTGGGCGGCGAGCTGGCCAGTCGCGGCATGGTGTCGTTCGATAGTTCACTGGAAGACGCAGATCCCGATGCGATTCGCCAGTACGTGATTGCGCAGGCGCACATCGCGCTGGAGGCTCAGGCGCGCTAGTCAAAAATTTGAAAAATTTGGGGTCAGAAAAATTTGGGGTCAGAGTAAAAATACAGTAGTTTCCGAGAGGACTACTGTATTTTTACTCTGACCCCAAATTTCTACACCGCCCCGCACTGAACCCCAGCATCCGCCCACGCAACATCGCCCCCACCGCCAGATCATAATCCATCTTCTCCCCCTCCCAGCGCGTCACCGCCGTGTGGGAATCAATCGCCAAACCAATCCCGTCATGCTCTCTCTCGAT
>JAURWS010000050.1 GCA_030654835.1 Gammaproteobacteria bacterium
ATCGAGAGAGAGCATGACGGGATTGGTTTGGCGATTGATTCCCACACGGCGGTGACGCGCTGGGAGGGGGAGAAGATGGATTATGATCTGGCGGTGGGGGCGATGTTGCGTGGGCGGATGCTGGGGTTCAGTGCGGGGCGGGGGATTTAGGAGTTCCGGCCCCTTGAGCTTCTTACATACGCTCTTCCCGGTGAATCTGACATCAAGGCCAATCTGGAGTCGTACATTCAGGGGTTCTCGCGGGATGCGCGGGAGATCTTCGAGCACTTCAAGTTCAATGAGTTTCTCGGGCTGCTCAACGATGTATGAAAATTGGCAGGCTGGCCCGCATAAAGCCGTGATCCATACTGGCGACTGTGGCTTCTGCAGGAATGGACAGGGATTAGCTGGCGGTTATGATCCGAACCACTGCTGATGGCATGGTCCGCTAATTAGTCTGGATGACGCCGTTACTATGCAAAGACGACTTAACGTCAAACTCATGAATACGTGCCGATGCGTCAAATAGGCAGAGAACGAACATAAAGATTCTCAAGTGATTCTTGAACCCGCAACCAAAGGAGGCGCGGGTTCTTTGCGAGCCCAATCTCTCAATTCTTTACAGAAGATGTTGATTTTGGTGGCACGGTGATATCCCACTTCTGCCTGCAAACGACGGTAGAGTGACTTCACTGACAAGCTGCTCAAAATAGCTGATAAATGCCCGGCATGACTAGAAAGAATCGGAAATTATTCATGGGCACGCAGTGGCAGTTACAGGAAGCTGAAAATCGATTCGATGAAATCGCGGAAGAGGCATTGACGAAAGGCCCACAAACTGTGACTCGTCACGGACTCCCAATAGTGGTAATCATGTCAGCACCCGAGTACCACAAGATCACACTAACCATAAACACACTGGTAGAGTTCTTGCAAAATTCGCCGCTGGCCGAAGTTGAGTTGAATATCTACCGCGACAAGGATAAATATGCCGCGCAGGCGGCGCGTCTGCCGAAAGACTTCCGCGACGGCGTGTGCGACTGGAGCAAGGACGGCGTCGAACAGCAGGGACTGCAGGGGCTGTGGTTGAAGTTTTAGTCTTTCGACGGCGAGCCCTTCTCTTGCGCCCCTGCGTCTGATGCGGTAGCATCAAATCATCTGATGCAAAGGAGGTATATCTTGCGTACCACATTAGATATTGAAGACTCTGTCCTGAACGCAGTGAAGGAGCTTGCGCACCGCCAAGGAAAAACAGCGGGCGAGGTCATATCGACGCTGGCACGTCAGGCCTTGTTGCAGGGTGCCGGGGCATCTGACCGCCAACAGGGCAATGTGGTGGGCGAACCGCCAGCCAGCTATGGCTTCCGCCCTCTATCCGCCAGTGGTGACACCCTGGTCAGTAATGCCTTGGTGAACAAACTGCGCGACGAACTGGGGGTGTGATGCGAGCCTTGCTGGATGTCAATGTGCTCATCGCGTTGCTGGACAGCGCGCACATCCACCACTCTCAGGCAATGAATTGGCTAAGTGCCAATATTGCGGAGGGCTGGGCATCATGCCCGATTACCCAGAATGGTTGTATCCGCATCATGTCACAGCCAGCGTATCCCAACTCCCGTTCGCCCATTGAAATCGCTTCACGTCTGCGTGAGGCCACACTATCACCCCAGCATCAGTTCTGGGCAGATGATGCGTCATTGCTGAATGCCGAGCTCTTTGACTGGCAACATCTGTTCAATGCCCGTCAGCTCACTGATGCTTATCTGCTCGCGCTGGCGGTGCAGCACTCGGGGGTCTTTGTCACATTTGACCACGCTGTCCCTTTGCGTGCGGTCGCGGGCGCCGGAATGGAACACCTGATCCTGATATGACGGCAACCAAATGACATTCACTGAAATCGTCCATAACTCTCCCGAGTACCAGCAGACGCTCGCTCTGAGAGAGCGCGTGTTACGCATTCCACTCGGCCTCAAATTGTCCGACATCGATACCGACGACGAAGATCAGCAACTGCATTTCGCGATCTTTGACGAATGGAGTCTGCTGGCATGTGTGGTGGCTAAACCGCTTGGCAGTGGCGCTGTCAAACTGCGGCAGATGGCGGTGTGTCCGCAACAGCAGGGGAAGGGAGTGGGTCGGCACTTGCTCGAGTTTGTCGAGGACGCTCTCAGGCAGATAGGTTTCCAGCGGATTGAGATGTCCGCAAGACAATCAGCCATCGGCTTCTATGAAAAACTTGGCTATCGGACATCAGGTGGCTTCTATATTGAGCAGGGAATTCCCCACATCAAAATGCAGCGATAGCTGAGCTGGGCACGCAACAAACTGGCCCAAACGTCGGTCATTGTGTCAGCATGTTACAACCAACGATCACCACTGATGGGCGACTCAGCCCAAGGAATGGAATACTCATGCAAATTTCAACATGGATACTTGCGAGGACTCTCTTCAACACATTTTTCACCGGACTGGTGCTGGCGGGCGCGCTTTCACATGCCACACCGTCGCTGGCTGCCGATGCCGCATTCGACAGCGCCACCGGCATACTGAGCCTACCGGAGGTCGAGGTGCCGGGCACCGGGGTCGTCAATGCCGGACTGCGTCTGAGCAAGGACAATCCCATCGAATTCACCCTGCAGTCGGCGCAGATCTACACGACACCGGTGACGCTGAACGACAAATCTGCCCGGGTGCGAGATGGCGGCGTCCTCTACATTCCGAGCCTGCCGGTAGGCAGCCAACTCTATGAACTGAACATGACGCTGATCAAGCCGGACCCGATTACGTTCGGCAACCTGCAGGTGCTGGGTGTCACCAATGTGCCCCCTCCCGCGCCGGACCCACTGCAGCTGAGCATCACTGCCGGGGAAAGCCGTTATTCGGAGCTGTGCGTCAGTTGCCACGGCAACAATGGCGAAGGTGCTCTGCTGGGGCCGAGCCTGGTCAGCAGTGGTTTCAATACCGTCAGCGCTCTGCGGGTGAAGATCAACAGCACCATGCCGCTGGGCAACTCCTCGGCCTGCGTCGACAGTGGCAGCTCCACCTGTGCCACCGACGTCGCCAATTTCATCTTCAATCGTCTGCAACGGTGACGGCATGAGAATTCGAGAGTTTTCGACCCTGCGCATGACTGCCGCCGCTTGCGTGCTGATGCTCTCTGCCCCGGCAGCGCTGGCGCAGGAGGTATTGCGCGATTACGAGCGCGAGACCTTCGACAGCCCGGAAGGCTGGGCCATGGCCCATACCTTGTCATCTTCGCTGAATCTGGGGGCGCTGCCGCCGGAAGCGCTCACACCCTGGCACTGGAGTGTGTCGGCGGAAATGGGCTCCATCCCCCACCTGACTCGCGAGGAGCAGCGAGTGGGCTTCGGCGGATACAAACTGGAAGACATGAACAAGTCACCGGTGTTCGGCAGAGGCCGGGCGCTTCTCGGGCTGCCGGGCAACGTCAGCATCGAGGCATCCTGGACGCCCCCTGTGCAGGTCGACGGGGCGCGCCCCGAAGGCATCTACGGCCTGGCGCTGGAGAAGTCGTTGTTTGACGAAGGCGGCTGGCAACTGGGCGTGCGCCTGTTCGCGGTACGCGGCGAGGCTTCGGGGGACACGACGTGCAGCCGCTCCGTAGCCTCTGCTGCACCGGGTTCCGCTGCCAATCCTTTCGGTTGCCGGGAGCCCTCCGATGACCGACTGCGACTCGACCATGAGGGCGTCGAACTGATGGCCTCGCACCGTATTCCCAATACCCGCTGGCAGCCGTTCATTGCGATGGCGAAGACCCACGCCAATCCCTATGTGAAGGTCAATGCCAAAGTCTTCGACAGCCTGGACCGCTCCGAACTGGAGACCAACGGACCACTCGCGACGCTGTCGGTCGGAACTGTCTATCACGCCGCGCTGGACTGGCGAGTGACGGCGGCATTCTCCTACACCCCACTGGATGTGCGCCGACCACCGCTGCGGCAAAGTCGCGACGCCAATTTCTGGAGCGTGCGGCTCGGGCTGGCATGGATGAACCCGGGCCGGTGACGACGGCCCAACTCAGCACACCTTCCTCTGAATTCAAAATTTATCGAATTGTACAAAAATCATCCTAAAGTTTCTCCCGCCAAGGTCGCTACCCGTACTGAATGGCCAGAAGGGAGTCTTGGTTTGAACAAGCAGTAAACCAATCCGCCAACTACTCAACACCCTCCGACCAGCAAAACCTGCATCATAAAAAAGGTGTAGATAGAAGATATATCGCCCATAAAAACGTAAGGAGAATGTCCATGCAACACTCAACTCCCCGTCAGAAACTGACCCGAAGATTTGCTGCGATTGTGGCTGTCTTGTTCTTGAGTACTTATCATTCCGGCGCCATGGCTGAACGTATTTCTGCAAGTGACGAAGGAAAGGACTCCATTGCCAAGTTTCTATTGAACTTTGGTCGCTTCATCGATTGGCCGGAGACTGCCTTTGCATCGCCTTCAGCCGATTTCAAACTCTGTGTTCTCGGTGAAAATCACCTTGGCAACGTACTGGAGCAGAACCTGCGGAACAAGAAGGCTGGAGAGAGAGCCTTTGCTGTTACCGAGCTCAATTCTGCGCAAGTAGAAGATGCCAAGGGCTGCAATATCCTCTTCATCAGTGCTGATGAAGAGGCTCGGGTGACGGAAATAACCAATGCTCTCTCTGGCCTTCCGATACTCACTGTCGGCGAGGTTGACGGTTTCTCCAAAAGCGGTGGAATGATAGGTCTGGCGCCAGCACCTGGCGGCAAGATCGCCATCAGCATACAGAAAACCTTGATAGGCAGCGTGAATCTGCAGGTCCGAGAACAGTTGATGCGGGCAATTCAGTAAACCTTTGGAGGGTGCTCACATGATGAGTTCGAAGTGGACATTAAAGTGGAAAATTCTAGCCGGTGTCACGGTGACCAGCACTTTCGCCGTTGTGGTGTGCAGCATCATCTTCATCGTGATGGATTTGAACAGACTCGAAAAGTCGACTAATACCGACGCGCAGATCACGGCCCGTCTGATCGGAGCAAATTCAACCGGAGCACTGGCATTCCTGGACTCTGCATCGGCGACGGAAACCTTAAGTTCGCTGGAACTGAATCAGAACATCAGCGGTGCGGTTATATTCGATGCCGGTGGCAGCTCGTTTGCGACGTTTGCTGCTCGCGGCACGATGGCCAATTCTCTGCCGAACAGGCCGGGCGCGACAGGAGAGATTGTCCGCCATGATGATCTCGGGTACCTGGAACTC
This sequence comes from Gammaproteobacteria bacterium, assembly GCA_030654835.1. Classification (GTDB taxonomy): domain Bacteria; phylum Pseudomonadota; class Gammaproteobacteria; order Pseudomonadales; family Pseudohongiellaceae; genus UBA5078. The sequence goes on from JAURWS010000050.1 coordinate 5,230, forward strand.
TATGAGCAGATCCAGATGGACGGTGACATGATAGGAACCATCTACCTACGTGTCAGCCTGGAGGCGTATCAGCAGGTCGTCAACACCTATCTGCTATCGGTCCTCGGCATCGTTGTAGGGATAGCGGCGATGGCGCTGGCGATCTCTTTCGTGGTGCAGCGTTCCATTGTGGCCCCCATCAATCAGGTGGTAGATGCACTGCGCGATATCGCAGAAGGTGACGGGGATCTGACCCAGCGCATCCAGATCATTTCGGAAGACGAGATAGGTCAGCTGGCGCACTGGTTCAATGTGTTCGTCAGTCGTATTCACGTCGTTATCAGCAGCTTCAAAGATTCTTCATTCAATCTGACGTCGGCTGCCGAGCAGCTTTCCGCAACAACCAATCAGACGGCCAATGGGGCGCATCGCCAGCAGTCGGAGATTGCTCACGTGGCCACGGCAATGACCGAAATGGCCAGCACAGTGGAAGAGGTGGCACATAACGTCGGGATGGCCGCATCGGATGCTCAGAAGGCTGACAATGAATCCAACAAAGGTGCAGAAGTCGTTGCTCAGACGATGCATGCTATCAATGAACTCGCACACGACATCGACCGTGCTTCCGAAGTCATCATTCAGTTACAGAAAGAGACCGACAACATCGGCTCTGTGCTCGACGTAATCCGGGGCATCGCGGAACAGACCAATCTGCTGGCACTCAACGCCGCCATTGAGGCCGCGCGGGCCGGGGAACAGGGGCGTGGTTTTGCGGTAGTCGCGGATGAAGTGAGAACGCTGGCCAGCCGCACTCAGGCATCCACTGAAGAGATTCAGAAGATGATACAGAAGCTGCAGACCGGAGCACGTCAGGCGGTGACCGTCATGGGCAAAGGCAAGGAGCAGGCGTCGTCCAGCGTGGAACATGCAGGCCGTGCCGGCCAGTCGTTGCAGGCCATCACCAAGGCGGTGTCTGTCATCAAGGACATGACCACCCAGATTGCCAGTGCTTCAGAAGAGCAGTCTGCGGTGACCATCGATATCAAGAAGAACATCAACAATATTTCTCAGGTGGCCAATGAAACAGCCACTGGATCGAAGGAAATCAGCGCCGGTTCCGACGAACTGGCACGGCTGGCACTGGAGATGAAACGTCTGGTCGGACAGTTCAAAGTGTAAGAGCTCCTCTGACAAGAACTCTTCTGACGAGAACCGTCCCGACAACAGCAACCCTGAATCGCCTTGTCACGTCTCTTGCCTGCGGGCAATTGTACTGACAGGGCAGATTTTCAATTCTGCAAGCCCGATTCGACGTGCTTTCTGCCCCCGTTTCCCCCTACACTGCCCATCTCGGTATAACAATTCAAACCAACCGCTTCCAAGGAGAACAAGAAGAATGTGTGACAACCATACCAATGAAGAGAACGAAGCCTATTTGAAGCTGCACCAGAAAATGAACCGTCGTACCTTCGGCAAGCTCACGGCTGGCGCAGGCATGATGATGATGCTGCCCTCTGTGCTGCATGCGCAGGACGTGATGGAGATGGACGTCAACATCGAGACACCCGACGGGACTGCTGACTGCTATTTCGTACACCCGACTACCGGCACTCACGCCGCCGTCATCATCTGGCCGGACATCCTCGGTCTGCGCCCCGCATTCCGCGCCATGGGCAAGCGCCTGGCCCAGTCCGGTTACTCCGTGCTGGTGGTGAACCCCTTCTACCGCAGCGCCAAGTCTCCCGTGGTGGCCGAAGGCGCCAGCTTTGCAGACCCGGCGATCGCCGCCATCGTGCGCCCAATGGCTGGCCAGCTGAATGCCACTACTCACGTCACCGACGCGCGTGCGTTCGTCGCCTGGGTTGATCAACAGTCATCCGTGGACACCGGCCGCAAGATCGGCACCATGGGTTACTGCATGGGCGGCCCGATCGTAATGCGGACTGCAGCAACGCTGCCGGACCGCGTCGGTGCCGGTGCCACATTCCACGGCGGTGGTCTGAATACGACCAACCCGGACAGCCCGCATCTGGGCATCGCCAACATGCAGGCATCCATGCTGATCGCCGTTGCCGCCAATGACGACGAACGTGATCCGGAATCCAAGAATGTGCTGCGCGCGGCGTTCGATGCTGCTGGTGTTACTGCCGAGATTGAAGTGTATGAGGGCTCGATGCACGGCTGGTGTGTGCCAGACTCTGCTGTGTATAACGAACTGCAGGCCGAGAAGGCCTGGGGTCGCATGCTGGCGATCTTCGAGACTGCGCTGGCGTAACGCCTTTTCTTCTGTGGGAGCGGGCCCTGCCCGCGATTGATCGGAGATTGATCGGCGATTGCACCAGATTTCAATCGCCTGCAGGCAGGCTCCCACAAAATCTGTCGCGGGCAGGCAGGCTCCCACAAAGATCCGTTTTAGTCTGCAAACTGCCAACCGCCGCCGAGGGCCTGATAGAGGCTCACGGCGGTGTTGAGCTGTTGCAGCTTGCTGTCGAGATAGGCGTTGCGGCTGGAGAACAGAGTGTTCTGGGAAGTCAGCACGGTCTGGAACTCAGTGACTCCCTCTTCGTAACGCACCTGTGCGATGCGGAACGATTCTTCGGCGGCATTAAGATTCTGCTGTGCCACGTTGACCTGTTCGGTCTGCAGTTGAATGCTGCTCAGCAATACCTCGATTTCATTGAAGGCCGCCAGCACGGTACGACGATACGTCGCCAGACTGCTGTCCAGCGTAAGTCGCGTCCTCTCCACGGTACGAGCGCGCTGCCCGGTGTCGAGCAGAGTCTGCAAGATTGCCGCGCTGGATCTGAAGTACACATCCGGCGAGGTCACCAGCTCTGACAGCGAAGTACTGCTGGTATTCAAACCACCGGTCAGCGAAATACTCGGGAAATAATCACTGCGCGCAATATCCAGCCCCGCGACCGTGCTACGCAACTGCGCCTCGGCCTGCACGAGATCGGGCCTGCGCAACAGCAGCTCCGAGGGCAACCCCGGCTGCACCTGCGGTACGACGATGTTGGCGAGCGTCTGTCCAGCGATGTCGAAACCCTGCACACCACGTCCACTGAGCAAGGCCAGCGACGCACGCGCCGCCAGATCACTCTGCAGCAGGCTACTCAGCGAGGCACGCTCGCGCTGCAGCGCAATCTGTTGCTGCAGCGCCTCGATCGGCACCGCGACACCGGCCGCCACTCGTGCGTTGGCAATCTCGGAGATGGCCTCGGCATTGGCGACGTTTTGACGGGCGGCGGTAGTCTTGTCACGAATCAGCAGCAGCTGAAAATAGGTCGACGCCGACGTGCCCAGCGTGTTGAGTGCCACGTCTGCCACTTGCGCGGCACGTGAGTCGAAGTCCGCAAGAGCCTGAGTATAGACCGCCGGTTTGCTGAGAATGTCGGTGTAGCTGACAGCGCCCGCCACGTCGAACGGCGAGCCAGCATTGGTGGAATTTTGCACGCCGTCGACGCGGGAGTCGCTGTACGACGCCCCGGTGCCAATCGTCAGGCTCGCTCTGGGCAGCAGATTGAATTGTGCCTCGCGCAGGGCCAGCTGTGCCGCCTGCAGGTTGCGCTGATTATTGGCCAGATCGAAGTTGCCAGCCTGCACCTGAGCAATCAGCCCGGTCAGTTCCGTATCGCCAAAGCTCTCCCACCAGTTCACCGTCGGCCACACCATGGCATCGGTCGTGACCGGCCCCAGCCAGGCGGCAGGCACATCGGTCTGATCCAGCGGCGGCACGTCACTCTGCAAGGCGCAACCGGTCAGCGCGGCGATGCTCAGCGACAACAAGGCGGCAGTCCGCACACTTCTTCCATACAACTCTTTCATCGTCCCGCCTTTGCTGTTTACCAAATGCCCGTAAAATAATTGTCTATTCATTCGCGAGTGCCACCACCGGGTCCATGCGGGCCGCCTTGCGGGCTGGCATGAAGCCGAACACCAGCCCAGTGCCCGCCGCGCAGCAGAAAGCCAGCACCATGGGCCCCGACGTAAACGCAATCGGCGCGCCGACCCGCTCCAGCACCAACCCGATCCCCACCCCGATCGCGACCCCGAGAATACCGCCCAAGGCAGATACCACGATGGCCTCGGAGAGGAACTGGGAGAGAATGTCGAACTGTCGCGCCCCGGTAGCCATGCGGATGCCGATCTCGCGGGTACGTTCGGTCACCGACACCAGCATGATGTTCATCACCCCGATGCCGCCTACCAGCAGCGAGATCGCCCCTATCGAACCGAGTAGCATGGTGAAGACATCCTGCGAGGCCGACACGGTGTCGAGCAATTCGGCACTATTGAAGACACGGAAGTCCTGGGTGCCATGTCGCACTGTCATGAACTCCAGCAGATTGGCCTCGGTCATGCCTATCTGATCGATGTCCGCCACCGCCACCGAGATGGAGCGGGCGACATTGGTACCGAACAGCCGCAGTGCACCCGTCTTCAGCGGCACGAACACGGCGTCGTCCTGATCGGCGCCACCGAAACCGGAGCCCCCCTTGCGCGTCAGCACACCAATGATCTGGAATGGTACGTTGCGTATCAGAATGTATTCTCCCAGCGGATCGGAACCGTCAGGAAACATCTCGTCCGCGACAGTCGCCCCGAGTACGGCGACGGAAGCATAGGTCTCGCTGTCCTCGCGGCTGAAGTAGATGCCGCGAGCCAGAGGCCAACTGCGAATTTCGGGCATGTTCTCGGTGTTGGCTGTCACGCTAGTCGAATAGTCCTGTCTTCCGAAGCGCACGGTGTAGTTACCCTGAATCTCCGGCAACGTGCCCAGCACATTGGGAATGCTCTCGGCGATGGCGTCTGCATCATCAAAGGTCAGTGTCGACGGTGCGTTGCGCCGCCCTTCTACTCTGGCAGGTTGCAACGTCAGCATGTTGGTGCCAATGGAACTGATCCGCTCGACGATCTCGCGGCTCGCGCCCTCGCCGATTGCCAGCATGGCCACCACCGAGGCGACGCCGATGACGATACCCAGCAAGGTCAGGATGGTGCGAAAGGTGTTCGCGGTAAGTGAGCTGAGTGCCATGCGAATGGCCTCGCCGACGCCGGCCAGCAGCGAGGGCGTGCGGCGGCTCATCAGCAGTTCGCGCAGCTTGCTGTTGCTGCCATGCGGGACGTCGGGCCGCTCGCGATGGCGATCACTGATGACGACGCCGTCGCTGAATTCAATGATGCGATCCGCATGCTCGGCCAGCTTCGGATCATGGGTGATGATGATGACTGTGTGCCCCTGCCGCGCCAGACTCTTGAGCAGATTGATCACCTCCACTCCGCTCTTCGAATCCAGCGCACCAGTAGGTTCGTCGGCGAGTATGATGTTGCCACCGTTGATCATGGCGCGAGCGATGGAGACTCGCTGCTGCTGACCGCCGGAGAGCTGACTGGGTCGATGGTCCATGCGTTCGCCGAGCCCAAGCGAGGTCAGCAGCGCCTCGGCCTTGAGGCGCCGCTCGGTACCGTTCAGGCCTGCGTAGATTGCGGGAATCTCGACATTCTCCAACGCGGTGGAATGCGGCAGCAGGTTGTAGCTCTGAAACACGAAGCCGAAGGCCTCACGGCGCAACCAGGCCAGATCATCCGGGTCGAAATCGCGGATATCGCGACCGCCGAACAGGTAGGTGCCGGCAGTGGGTTTATCCAGACAGCCGAGGATGTTCATCATGGTCGACTTGCCGGAACCCGACTGCCCGACGATGGCGACAAACTCGCCGACATGAATCTTCAAATCGATGCCGCGCAGCGCCCGCACTTCGACCCCTCCACCGGTAATGAAAGTCCGCTGAATGCCGCGCAGCTCGATGATGGGGATCTGCTGAATATCATCGACCGTGATGTTATGGGCGTTGCCGTCGGCCTGCTGTGCACGGCCTAGCGAACGACGTCTGGAATCCGGCAGCGCGCCATCGAGGACAACGGTGCTCATCGGAAGCCCCCGGGGACCATGCCGCGCGGAATGCCCATGTTCTGATTGTTATTGTTGCCCTGCGGCTCGGCTGCCGCCTGCAGGATGCCGGCAATGACCTGTTCGCCTGCCACCAGACCGGAAATCACCTCGGCGTTGACGCGACTGGTGATACCGACCACCACATTGCGCTCCTGCTCGATGCCATCGGCACCGATGACTCTCACGGTGGCGAGGCGTCTGGCTGGCGTCTCACCGGGCGCCGCACCGGGTCGACCACGGCGGCCGCCGTTGGCACCGGGTGGAGGACGCTGACCGGACTGAATCGCCTGCCGCACCGCTGCAGCAGCAGCCTCGGCATTCACAGGGGTGCCCGCAGGCGCTCCCGAGGCGTCGGGCGGGAGTCTCGCGCCCGCTGGCGCCCCGGCACCCGCAGGGAAAGCACCCTCTGGCAGCGGCGCATCGGCGAAGGTCAGTGCTCCTACTGGTACCATCAGCACGGCGCGCGCGGCAGAGGTGATGAAGAACACCTGCGCGGTCATCTCGGGCAGCAACGCACCGTCGGCGTTGTCGACATCGAACAAGCCGGTATAGAGCACCACGTTGTTTTCGATCACAGGCGTCGGCAGCACCTGCCGCAGTGTTCCCACCCAGCGTCGGCTGCCTCCGCTCAGGGTCGTGAAATAGATGTCCATGCCTGTCTTCATGCTGCCGATGTCGGCTTCGGAGATTTCGGTCTGCACGGTCATCGTGGAGAGGTCGGCAACGCGCAGAATGGTCGGCGCCTGCTGATTGGCGTTCAACGTGCGCCCCTCGTTCATCTCGATGGACACCACCGTGCCAGCGATAGGCGCATAGATGCGGGTGAATTCGAGCTGGGTCTCTTCGGAATTCAGTGTGGAGCGGCTCTGCTGAATCTGCCGTTCCAGTTGGGTCACGTTGGCCCCGGCGCTGGCGAGGTTCGCCGTCGCGGTGTCGTAGTCCTGCTGACTGGTGGCGTTGGCCGCCATCAGACGCTCCTGGCGCTGGGCGTTGGCCTTGGACAGATCAAGACTGGCCCGTCGCGAGCTGACCTGCGCTTCGAGCGCTGCCAGCGCCGCACGGCTTGCCTCCACACGGCTGACCTGGGTACGCGCATCGATCTCGGCCAGCAACTGCCCGGCCTCCACTTTGTCGCCCACTTCGACGTGCAGCTTCTGCAGCTGCCCGGACACCTGGGCGCCGACATCGACAAATATGCTCGGCTTCAGACTGCCAGCCGAAGAGATGGTGTTCTCGATGTCGCCCACCGTGACGGTGGCGATCAGTGGCTGATCAACCAACGCCTCTTCGTCGTCCTGCAGATAAAAATACAGACCCAGAGCGGCGAGCAGCACGACGCTGATCAGCCCCCACTTCTTGCCACGCTTCTTTCTGCCGGGCGGGGTGAGCAATAGGGAATCCTGCGTCTCGGAGTGGCTGTCACGTTCCTTCTTCATGCAAATATCCTTCAAAAAACTGATAGGGAAATTGTTGTGATTGGCCCTTGATACGCAGGCATTTGCATAACCTGTCGCTGCAGGTCCCGACAAAATGGTGCCAAATCGTGACAGCGTTGCTGCACATTCTGACTCTGCGTTCTTGCGGCGACTGCTTTTCTGTATCATGGCCGCCATGCTCAATACTCTATGGTTAAGTTTCTTCCTGCTCGCTTTCGTTGCCGCTCTGTGGCAATGGCTGTCGGGCACCAATCCGGAGGTCTTCAGCCAGCTCGTCGCCGCCACCTTCGAGATGTCGAATCTCGCGGTGGAGATCGCCATCGGCCTGATCGGGGTCATGGCCCTGTGGCTGGGGTTGTTCCGCGTCGCAGAACACAGCGGCCTCATCAACATCATTGCCCGCGCCATGGGACCGTTGTTCTCTCGACTGATGCCAGGGGTGCCCGCGGATCATCCCGCCATCGGTTCCGTCACCATGAATCTGGCCGCGAACTTCCTCGGCCTGGACAACGCCGCCACGCCCATGGGCCTGAAGGCGATGAATGACCTGCAGGAGCTTAACCCGGACAAGGACACCGCCAGCAACGCGCAAATCCTCTTCCTCGTACTCAACACCTCCTCAGTGACCCTGTTACCCGTGACAATCTTTCTCTACCGCGCCCAGCAGGGCTCGACAGAACCCGCCGCCGTGTTCCTCCCAATTCTGATGGCGACCTCGGCCTCCACACTGGTCGGCCTCTTCAGCGTGGCTTGGATACAGAAATTGCGCCTGCATGATCCGGTGGTACTGGCTTGGTTCGGCGGCTTCGCGGTGCTGATGGCGGCTCTGCTCAGCGTCATCGTCGGCCTGCCTGGCGACGTCCTCTCCACGCGTTCAGCTCTGTTTGGCAACCTGCTGCTGTTCAGCGTCATCGTGCTGTTTCTGGTGTCCGGCATGCAGCGCAAGCTCGACTGTTACTCTCTGTTCATCGACGGGGCGAAGGAAGGCTTCAACGTCGCCATCAAGATCATCCCCTTCCTGCTGGCCATGCTGGTGGGCATCGGCGTATTCCGCGCCAGCGGCTGTCTCGACATCCTCCTCGAAGGCATCCGCGCGCTGGTCGCGGCGCTGGGCATCGACACCCGCTTTGTCGATGCACTGCCGACCGCCTTCATGAAACCGCTCAGTGGCAGCGGTGCGCGGGCTATGATGCTGGAAACCATGAACACCTATGGCGTGGATTCTTTTGCAGCACGCGTCGCAGCCACGGTGCAGGGCAGTACCGAGACCACTTTTTACGTGCTGGCGGTCTACTTCGGCAGCGTCGGCATCCGCAAGACCCGCCATGCCATCACCTGTGGTCTGCTGGCCGATTTTGCCGGCGTTACCACCGCGATTCTGGCCTGTTACTGGTTCTTCGGCTGAGCGCTTCGTCGCAGCTCAATTGTGCTTTCCGGGAAATTATGGTTTCATCCGGGGGCGCTGAAGATCACCACAAGACTCTTCCAGAAACTCAATAAAAACAGGCAATTGCCGTAAGAAGAAGATCTGAGCAGTATGGGTATTTACCACCAATCGGTCAGCATCTCCAGAGAGCTCTCTCGAGACAAAGTGCGCCTCAACTGCAAATGGCGCCATCTGTTGCTCGTGCTTTTCCTGCCAGCGCTGCTCATCGGCTGTTCGGAGCAGCTGGCTGCCAACCGCCCCTACATTCTCACTACCGCCACCGTCGGCGGTGCTTACTATCCGATCGGCGTGGCGATGGCCACCATCTCCAAGTCCCAGCTGCAACGCACACACAACATCTCGCTCTCCGCCATCAGCTCGGCGGGTTCGCTGGAGAACGTCAAGCTGCTGCGCGACAACGAGGCCCAATTCGCGATTCTGCAGGGCGTCTTCGCCGCTTGGGCGTGGAACGGTGAAGGCCCGGTGCGCAACCCGCAGACCGAGATGCGCAGCGTCAGCGCCATGTGGCTGAACGTCGAACACTTCGTGCTGCTGACCGAGCTGGTCAAGAACGGCACCCTCAGTGACTTCGGCACCTTGCAGGGCGAGCGCGTCGTGCTCGGCGCCCGCAATTCCGGAGCCGATCAGACCGGACGCTACATTCTCGAACAGCTCGGCATCGACTACGAGAGCGCCATGACCTTCGGCTACATGGGCTACGAGGCGGCCGCCAACGCCATGCAGGACGGCAACGTGGCGGGCATCAACGTCCCGGCCGGAGCACCTGCCAGTGCCATCACCCAGGCCTTCGCGCAGATGGGGGATGACATCACCTTGCTGACCTTCTCGCAGCAGGAACTGGACACGCTGAACAGCCGCTACCCGCTGTGGGATTGGTATGAGTTCGCCCCCGGCACCTACCCGAATCAGGACACGGCGATGCGCTCCATCGCCTCTCCCAACGTGCTGGTGGTACGCTCCGACATTCCCGATGAAGCCGTTTATCAGATCACCAAAATGATCTGGGAAAACCTCGGCACGATGCAGGACATCCACGCCGCCACCAAGGACATGCGCCTGGAGATCGCTCTCAAGGGCCTGGCCGCGCCCCTGCACCCCGGCGCCCTGCGTTACTACCGCGAGCAGGGCCTCGAAATTCCCCCGCATTTGCTGCTGAATGAACAGCAGGAGCAACAGATTGAGGAGCAGACAGCCCGATGAAATCCCCGTTGTTGCGCTGGGCCGCATTTCTGTTTGCCTTGTTCCATATCTACACCAATGTCTTCGCCGCCCTGTCGGAGCTGTGGTTCTCTGCAATCCACTTCGGTGGATTCTGTGCGCTGTGCGCGCTGATGGACAACGAAGTCGGCGCCGATGAGAAGCGCCCCGGGCGGCTGCGGCGGGGTGTCAACATCGCACTGGCGCTGCTGGCTGTGGCGGTTCCCACTTATCTGATTCTCTTCGAGGATGCGCTCTACGCCCGCGAGGCCGAGTTCCTGCTCGCGGACTATGTCGTTGCCACTGTCGCTGTACTGCTGGCCATCGAATTCACACGCCGCACCTCAGGCTGGTTCACCCCGGTGCTGATCGTCATCTCGCTATGCTACATCCTCTTCCTGGGGCGCTACACACCCGGCATCTTCGCATTCCCGGGCCTGAGCCTGGAGACGGTGCTGTACCGCACCTTCTTCAGTGCCGAGGGGATGTTCGGCAATACGGCCAACATCTCGGCGACCTATGTCTTCATGTTCATCCTGTTCGGCTCCTTCCTGCTCAAATCCGGGGCTGGCGATTTCATCGTCAACCTGGCGCGCTGTCTCGCCGGGCGCTTCACGGGCGGTGCCGGCATGGTGGCCGTGGTCGGTTCGGGCCTGATGGGTTCTGTGTCGGGTTCAGCCGTGGCCAATGTGGTCTCCACCGGAGTCATCACCATCCCCATGATGAAACGCTCCGGCTTTCCCCCACAGTTCGCCGCTGGTGTCGAGGCGGCGGCCTCCACGGGCGGCGCACTAATGCCGCCCATCATGGGGGCGGGCGCCTTCGTAATGGCGGGCTACACCCAGATACCCTACAGCCAGATCGTCGCCGTGTCGGTGCTGCCAGCCCTGCTCTATTTCCTGACCGTGGCCTTCTTTGTGCGTATCGAAGCCAAGCGTCTGGGTCTGAGCGCCGAGCAGCTGGGCGATGGCGACTCGCTGCGTGCGGTGATGCGCAACGGTTGGCAGTTCATCCTGCCGCTGGGCGTGCTGGTTGGCGGGCTCGCGCTGGGCTACACCGCAATTCTGTCGGCAGTCTTCGCCATCGTCGCCTGCATCGCCGCGTCCTGGCTTTCGCCGACACCGATGACATGGCAGGTGTGTTTCGACGCCTGCGTGGATGGGGTGAAGGGCTCGATCATGACCGCGCTGCTGCTGGTGGCCGTCGGCATCATCATCAATGTGGTCACCACGACCGGAGTCGGCAATGCCTTCTCTCTGATGATCGTGGAATGGGCGCAGGGCAGCCTCTTCCTCACGCTGGTGCTGGTGGCTCTGGCCTCGCTGATTCTGGGTGTCGGCCTGCCGGTGACGGCGTCCTACATCGTGCTGGCAACGCTGTCCGCCCCGATGATCTATGACCTGATCGCGCAGGACTATCTACTGCAGGCGCTGCAGGCCACCGACCTGCCCACCAGCGTGCGGGCGACCCTGGGCCTGTTCGGCGGCGACCCGGTGGTGGCGCTGCGGGAGATGCCACTGGAGATGCGTCAGCTGCTGCGGGCCGAACTGCTGGACCCGACGCTGCTGGCAGGCATGCTGCTCAGCGCCCATCTGATCATCTTCTGGCTGTCGCAGGACAGCAACGTCACACCACCAGTCTGTTTGGCAGCATTCGCGGCGGCAGGCGTCGCCGGCACCAAGCCCATCGCGACAGGACTGACTGCCTGGAAGCTGGCGAAAGGCCTTTATCTGGTGCCGTTGCTGTTCGCCTATTCTCCGCTGATTACAGGCACCTGGCCCGAGCGCCTCAGCGTCTTCTTCTGGGCCTGTCTGGGGTTGTATGCCGCAGCCGGACTCCTGCAATGGCGCCTGGAGAAACCTCTGAATCCACTCACTGCCCTGATGTTGCTGATGGCGGCCGTCTTGATGATGTGGTATCCCTTTGGAATCGCGTATCATACGGTCGGTGCGGCGTTGTTGTTCGGCGTCATTCTCTGGCAGAAGCGCAGTATTGCCTGACCTCCTGAGAGACCCTGTGGGAGCCAGGGCAGGGGCAGTGCAAGATTCATAACAACGGTTCTCGAACATGTTCTCAGAAAAAGAGTTGAATCTTGAGGAAACCGAGCTGCGCGAACAGGTCTCGCTGCTGACGCCTGCGCAGCACGAAAAATACCTGCAGATGGAGCAATCCCTTCGCAAACATCCTGGCACGTATGCCGCTCTGAACTGGTTCTTTCTGCTGGGACTACATCATTTCTACCTGCGCCGCTGGCCGCGCGGCATTATCGATCTGCTGCTGTCCAGCATCGCGCTGTACGTACTGCTCAACACTGACAGCCCCGCGTATGGCGGCGCCCTCCTGCTGGCCGTCGCCATCATCGAGGTGCCGCAGCTCCTTAATTACGAACATCTGGTGCACAGCCACAACAACCAGATGATGCGCCGCTGTCTGCGACGTCTTCCAAAGACTGCCCCCGCCATCGCTGACAAACCGAAGCGCTGAACCGAACTGCCGGACATTCGACATCATGATCATCTCCATCACCTGGTTTATCTGCGGGCTAGTAATACTCACCATTGGCGCTGAAGGGCTGGTGCGTGGCAGTTCGGCGCTGGCATTACGCCTGGGCATCTCTCCACTGGTAATCGGGCTGACGATCGTCGCCTTCGGCACCAGTGCCCCGGAGCTGGCTGTCAGCGTGGAAGCCGCTGCCAGTGGCAGCAGTTCCATCTCGATTGGTAACGTGATTGGTTCGAACATCGCCAACATCGCCCTTATCCTTGGTCTGGCTGCGATGATTGAACCCATGCGAGTGCACACCTCCCTGCTGACAGAGCAGATCCCCATCATGATCGGGGTGTCACTTCTGCTCTGGGGGATGACACTGGATGGCACGATTGGTCAATGGGACGGAGTCATCCTGTTTGTCGGCATCATAATTTATAATTTCTACAGTTATCGCAGCGCCAGAAATGCAGCAGTGCCAGGGCTCGCACAACCCCTGCCCGGCGCAGGTCCAGCACTGATGGACAAGACCTGGTTCTGTCTGGTGCTGATCGCGGCGGGGCTCGCGGCGCTGGCAGGAGGAGGGGCGCTGCTGGTCGACGCCGCTGTGGATATCGCGCGGTTCTTCAACGTCTCGGAGTCATTGATTGGGCTGACCATTGTGGCGCTCGGCACCAGTATGCCGGAGCTGGCGACCTCAGTGGTCGCCGCTTTGCGCAAACAGGCAGATATCGCCCTTGGTAATATCGTCGGTTCCAACATCTTCAATATTCTCGGAATCCTCGGAGTTGCCTCCATCATCAACCCTCTGTCTTCGACCGATTTCAGCCGGATCGATTTCGCGCTTATGATGGGCATTGCCATCCTGCTGCTGCCGATGGCATGGACACACCGTCGGCTGGGGCGCCTGGAAGGCCTCTTCCTGTTCATGACATATATCGGCTACCTGTATTACCTCGGCCCCAAAACCTGATATAAGAAACACGCAAATTTGCAGGTCGCGCCTGCTCTTCCGATGCAATACACACTTCAAGGGTTTCAATGCAGTTACGAACCAACCACAGTGGTTCCGGCGAGGCGCTTCCACCTCGCATGCAGCAAGCTTCTGCGGACCAGAGGTTCACGCGTGCGCAATCACTGCGCGCGCTCGTCAGCCAGCTGCTTGGCCTGCTGCGCGATCGCTTCCCGCTCACCGTGCAAGGTGTCGCCGTGCTGGTCATCGCCATGTTCGCGCTTCGAACCTTCGGCTACGGGCGCATGGATCTGGTGGTGTTCGCTTTGGCTGTTTGCGCCCTCGCCATCGTCCTCTTCTCCACGGTGATCGTGCTGCTCGGTGGCCTGTTGCTGCGCTATCAGATCGTCGATCAACTGGAGCGCCAGGTGATCCTGAAGCGTCACATCGCCCGCATGAAGGTGGAGGCGGGTTACCCTAATGAAACCGGCTTCACCATGCCCACCATGCCGTGGTTGCCGTTGATCAGCGTGCGCTGGGAAATTGTGCGGCCGGACGCGATCCGGACTCACAACCGTCTGTCCGAAGACGAGCAGCAGTGGGAGGAAGAAATCGTCCCGCTGCGGCGCTGCAAGAGCCCGGCGATCACGCGTCGCTTCACAGTGCGTGACGTGCTGGGCTTCAGCCGTTTCTCCTGGCGCTTCACCCAGGAAGGAGAGCTGCTGGCGCTGCCGCAGGCCGGCAGCATCAAGTCATTGCCGCTGTTGCGCTCGCTCACAGCCGAAGATGGGATTCCCGACCCCGGTGGCCATCCCGAGGGCGACCGCATGGAGATCCGTCCTTATGTGCCGGGCGACTCGGTGCGCAACATCATGTGGAAGGTCTATGCCCGCAACCGGCATCTGACCGTGCGGCTGGCCGAGCGCAGCGTATTTCACAGCAACCGCACGCTCGCCTATCTGCTTTCTGACCCCAATGACGAGGCGGCCGCAGCGGTCGCCCGCGTCGCGGTGGAGTCCGGTGCGCTCGGAGAGGATTGGCTGTTCTGCGCCGATGGCGGCGACACACCGACTAATCAGACGGGCGAGGCGCTGGAGCTTATCGCGCAATCGCGAGCCCTGGATGGAGGAGCCCACGCCTACGGGCTCGACCATTATCTGCAGCACTTCGGCAATCAGGGCAGCGTGCACTGCATCGTCTTTGCGAATGCCGAAACCGGGCCCTGGATGCAACAGCTGCGCGCGACCATCGGGCGCTTCCGGGTGCGCTTCTCGGTGGTGCTGGCGACGGATGGTTTCATTACCAGCAAGCCGCGCCCACGCTGGCAGAAGCTGCTGTTCAACGACAGTGCCGCAAACCGTGAACTGCGCGAACGCGAGGGACAGGCGACTTCTGTCGTCGAGCTGAGCCGTTTGTTGACGGAACTCGGTCAACTTGTAGAATCGACCATGGTTGTAGATCGGCGTACCGGGCTGACCTATGACAAACGCATGAACCGGGTGTGAGAGACACGCACATGCACAACAGAACACAGACGACATCACAGGACTCCATCCTCAGCCAGCTGCTGCCCTCCAGCCTGCGGGCGGCGATCATTGCCTCCAGCTACTGGGTGCTGAGCCTGTCGCTGACCAGCGAGAGCGGGTCGGTGGCGGCCTTCGTCGGCTGCCTGTTCTCCTGCTACCTGATCGACGGGCTTATTAACCGCCCGCCCCTGCGGGACCTGCGCCTGAGCGTGATCGCCGTCTTCACCCTGGTGCTGCTGTGCGTCGGCGTGTTCCTGAGTAGCGTCATCACCGGCAGCCTGACCATCGCCAGCCTGATTCCCCCGCTGCTGACCTATGAGATCGGCGAGGTCCTGCAGTGGTTCCTGTTCGCCGCCGCGCTGACCGCCCTGCTGCGCACCCTCGCGCATCGCACCAGCTATGGCCGGGTGACGGAGATCCTGTTTGTCGCCGCCGCCTTCGTCATCACCCTGGCCGCACATCGGCAGGGCATGATTCACCGCCCCTTCTTCATCGGCGATTACGCCCTCACCCGTGGCATCGACCCTAGCTCCATCCTCATGGCGCTGGGCTGCGGAGCGGTGCTGGCTCTAGCCGGGTTGCTGATGATGGAGAACAATCACCGCCGCCTGCCCTATCACTTCACCGTGCTGGGGCTGCTGTGTTTCAGCCTGCTGGCCTACGTGCAACTGTTCGGCTTGCCCTCCCCACGCCTGACCGACGACCTGGGCTTGACCGGTGCCGCGCGCGCCGAAGGCAGTGCCGCCGAGCAGGACAACCCCTTCCGCGATGGCGAGAATGACGCCAGCGACAAGGAGGCCCCGGTGGCCATCGTGTTGTTCCGCGATGACTACGAGCCAGCCGGTGGCTCGTATTATTTCCGCGAATCCGCCTACACCGAATTCAATGGCACCATGCTGGCGGTGACGGACCGGGATGATCTCGATGAAGATCTGATCACGCACTTCCCGCCCGTACGCGCCGACATCGAAGAGCCGCTGCCATTGCCGGACAAGCGTCAGGCCGTGCGCACCACCATCGGCCTGCTCGCCCCGCACCGCACGCCGTTCGGGCTGGACACGCCGGTGGCCTTCGAGAACACGCCTAACCCCAACAACCTGCGCTTCAAACAGACCTACGACGCCTACTCGATGGTGCCGCTGCTCGAATTTCCCGACCTGATAGGCCGTACCGCCGGTGATCCCGACTGGACGCCCGCGCAGCGTCAGGCTTATCTGGAGCTGCCCGACGACCCGCGCTACCGCGAACTGGCCGAGACCATATTGCAGGACCTGCGCCCCGGCTATGCCGATGATCCCTATGCCAAGGCGCTGGCGATCAAGGACTACCTCGACCGCAACGGCATCTACAGCCTCAAGAATGAACACGCCTACGCCGAAGACCCGGCGGCCTCGTTCCTGTTCGGTGACCTGACCGGCTACTGCATGCACTTCTCCTTCGCCGCCACCTACATGTACCGCAGCATCGGCATCCCGGCTCGCGTGGGCATCGGCTACTCGGTGCCGGCCAGCAATCGCGCCGGAGGCTCTTCGCTGCTGATTCAGGCCATCAATGGCCATGCCTGGCCGGAGATTTTTCTGGATGGTGTGGGCTGGGTGATCGTCGATCCGGCGCCGGGACGCACCCTGGTGGACATGTCCGTGGACCCGCAGAACAGCCTGCAGCAACTGCTCGGCGACATGCTGCGTGACGAGGCGGCGTTCGACGAGTTCATCAGCTCCCAGCAGGACGAGCCGTTCCCGTTGACCGTGCTGTTGCAGACGCTGGTCGCCGCGCTGTTGCTCGCGTTGCTGGGTGGTTACGTCGTGAAAGTCTACCGCCTGCGCGCCCCACAATTTGCCGATCCGGCGCTGCGCTACCGCCTGAGCTACCGCGCCACCCTGGACATGCTCTCGGCTCTGGGCCAGCGCCGCCGCTATGGCGAGAGTCGTGAAGCCTTCGCCCGCCGCCTCAGCACCATGACCCCCACCTTCGCCACCATGACCACCTCCCACCTGTACGCCGCCCTGGGCCCCTGTGGGAGCGTACCCGAGGGCATAAAGGCCCAGCCGCGATCGCCCTTGGCACAAGCTCTCGATCAGGCTCCAGATCGCGCGCCAGCGAGAGCCACCCCCACCCCCGACTGGCTAGCCCTGCAAAACCGCATCCGCGAGGAAATCGGTAGCCACATTCCCTGGTGGAAGCGCGTGCTCGCCTTCCTCGATCCGTTTGCCTGGCTGAGAACCCATTGACCCGACGACCAGCAAGCGTCCCAGTCTTTTCCACACACATTGACCGAAGCGAAAACCAATCAGTCCGGAGACCCTGAATGACCCTGGAAGCCACAAGCGCGAACGCAATAGAGAGCACAGAAGAGAACGCAGCAATGACAGAAACCGCCGCCCGGAGTGAGGCGCTTACGGCCCCAACCGGTGTTGCCGCGCAATCCGCGCGCCTGCAACAGGCCGTCGCGGTCCTGAATCGCCTGAGCAGCGCCGTGCGCAGTCAGGTGCTGGGCCGTGACGATGTCATCGAACTGGCCATCATCGCGCTGATCGCCGACGGCCACGTGCTCCTGGAAGACTTCCCCGGCTCCGGCAAGACCACGCTGGCCAAGGCGCTGGGCGAGGCGATCATCACGCCTCTGCAAGAGCAGGCCGACGACGTCGCGGCCGCCATCGTGCCCTTCCGCCGCATCCAGTTCACGCCGGACCTGCTGCCCTCGGACGTGACCGGTGGCTCCGTATTCGACACCAGCACCAACAGCTTCCACTTCCGCCACGGCCCGTTGTTCGCGCACGTCGTGCTGGCGGATGAGATCAACCGCACTTCGCCGAAGGTGCAGTCGGCGATGCTGGAGGCCATGGGCGAGAAGCAGGTGACGGTCGACAACACCACCTACCGGCTGGACAAACTGTTCTTCGTGATTGCGACCCAGAACCCGCTCGATCTGGTCGGCACGTATCCGCTGCCCACGCCGCAGCTGGACCGCTTCCTGTTCAAGATCACCATGAAGCATATCGAGCGCGACGCCGAGCTGGACGTGCTGGACACCTACAAGACGCGCCGCGATCAGAGTCAGCAGCGGGCTCACGGGTCACTCCACCAGGTGACCCGCAGCGAGGTGCTGATGGCTCGCGAGGTGATCGATCAGGATGTGGTAATCGCCCGCGCCATCAAGACCGCGCTGGTGGATATCTCCCGCAACTTGCGCAGCGACGAGCGCGTGCTGCAGGGCAACTCCACCCGCAGCATGGTGTTGCTGATGCCCGCCCTGCAGGTGCTGGCCGCCCTGCGCGGCCGCAGCTTCGTGAGCGCCGAGGACATCGAGACACTGCTACCCCGCGTGCTCGGCCACCGCGTCGAGCTGGCCCCCGGCGTCGCCGATCTCGGCAAGGTGCTGCACGACTGCATGCGTGAACCCATGGAACAACTCGCGCGGACGACGCTGCAGTGAAGAGGCCACGCTCTGCACACCACTCCCCCCCTGTGGGAGCGGGCCCCGCCCGCGATGGGATATTGCCGCGCCTGCGTTTAGTGCGACAGCGTGCCGTGTCTGATCGCGAGCAAGGCTCGCTCCCACAAGTTTGCAGGCGGATCGGGTTCGCGGTCACTCTTTTGCTCGGCATCGCCATCCTGCCAGCCCATGCCCAGAACGACCTCGACGGCTTCAACATCCCCGGCACCCCCACGCTGTGCTTCGGCATGCTTGGCATCACCGAGCAGCGCGCGCTGGCGATCTGTGACGCGCTCACCCTCAAGGAAAATGTCCGCGCGCGTGAGCTGGCGCAGAGCTGGATTGCCGAGCAACCCAACTCGGCCGCCGCGCAGTTCGCCCTCGCCGAGGTGCTCATACGTGTCGAGGGCAACCTGGCACGCGGACTCTTTCATCTCGCGCGCGCCGAGGAATTGACCAACTACACCTCGCTCGGGCGGGCAATGGCCGACGGCGGCGCCGAGTGGCACTACCTCGCGCTCTCACAACTGTCCTATGTCCATCAGCTGATGGGCAATCAGCAGGCCTCCCTCGACTATCTCGACAAGATCGAGGCGGTATACGGGCAGGAGGTGGAATCGTTTCGCGGCTGGCCGCTGATCAAGATGCAGAAATGGGACGAGGCCCGCGCCAGCGCCAATCTCGTGCTCAACACCAGCAACGATGTGCGCGAACGCAGCCGCGCCTGGAATACACTGTGCGCGGTGGAGCTGGCCAGCCTGCGTCCTGCCGAATCACTGGAGGCCTGTGACAAGTCAATCAGCGAGGACGAAGCCGCCGCCGAGGACGAGAGCGGTGTGGTGGATACCGTGTACCTGCTCAACGCCTCCGAAGTCGCACTGAGTATGCTGCGCATGGAGGAAGCCGAAGACTACCTGACCCGCGCCTCCCGTTATCTGAACCCGGACAGCGTCGGCGATCCGTGGATCAACCTGCTCTATCTGTACATGAATCAGGGGCGTTTCGAGGAGGCACGCACCGCGCTGGACAACCTGCTGGTGTGGCGCGACAACCAGGAGCCCATTGTCGGGGTGATGAACCGCGCCGAACATTTTCTGGTGAGTGCCGCGCTGCTGATTCTGACCGGCTATCCCGAGGACGCGGCGACGCTCAGCGCCACCGCGCTCAATCAGCCGGACCGTACCGGTTCCTATAGCGCCGACGAGGCGCAGAAGGATTCCATCGCCGCACTCATCAATCACATGGCCAACCAGACCGCCTATGAGATGAAGCTGGAGGAGATTGCCATCCTGCCGTTCCCCGAATCTCTGAGCGCGCGCGCCGAGGCACTGAGCCTTCGCTTCAAATCCTGGCGCTCAGCCCGTCACGCAGCAGCGCTGTTTGCCAACACCACCACACTGCAGAACCGTCTGCGCCCCTATGCCCCGCTGGACGTGCACATTCCCGAGTGGGTGGAGCCGGAGCTGGTGTCGATCATCGGCGCGGGCGTCATGTCCTCGGTGCTGGAGCAGACGCTGGCGGCGGGCGCCTTCAGCCTCAACGAAGGTTACTACCACGCCTATCACGCCGAGATCGCCGCACTGCGTGGGCAGGATCTGCTGACCATCGAGCACGCCAGTCGCGCCATGAACATGCTGCCGACACAGGAGGTGTTGCTCAAGGCACGCCTAGCTGCCCGCATCGCCGACGCCGCCTGGCGCTTGGGCGAGACCGAGATTGCCCTGAGCAGCTATGAGCAGGCGCTGGAATGGGACCCCAGCGTCATACGCCGACTCGGTCTGGCGCTGCCGGTCCATATTACCAGTGTCGACGACGAGTTCGTGCGCGAGGTCATCGGTTATCTGGAAAGCTCGCCGCGCTTTCGCAATCACCCCGACGGCCTGCTGCTGGAAGTCTTCCCGCAGAGCGACTTGACACTATGCCTGAGCACCCGTGGCGGCTCGCCTTTGTCATGCCTGCAGATGGGTGATGTCACCACGCTGGAGATCGGCGTCGATGGCGAGACAGAGCCTTTGACCCCGGCGCAGCAACTGGTGAAGACGTTCCATAACCGCACCTTCGGCCCCGGCATCGAAATCAGCCAGACTCAGCGCATGGCGCTGATGGGGTCCAGCGTGATTCTCAGTTCCCAGAACAACGCCACTGTGCAACGCAACCGGGACGCAGTTCTGCAATGACCACCCACCTCTCCAAAGGACTCATCCTGCTGCTGGCCATGGTCTCGGCACTCGGCCCCGTCGCCATGCAGATCCTGTTGCCCGCAATCCCCATTATCAAGGAGAGTTTCGCGGTCAGCGCGGCGGTGGCGCAACTGACGCTCAGCCTGTCGATGGCGGCGATTGCCGTCGCTACGCTCGCCTATGGCCCGCTCTCGGATCGCTACGGACGCAAGCCGGTCCTGATGACCGGGATGATCATCACCATCATCGGTTCCATTCTGTGCGTACTGGCGCCCAGCATCGAACTGCTGATCGCCGGCCGCATCGTGCAGGCCGCCGGTGGCGCGGTGGGCATGGTGGTGGCGCGCGCCATCGTGCGCGATGTCTACGACGCTCGCGAGGCTGCTTCGGTGATCGCCACGCTGGTCATGGTGATGGTGGTGATGCCCATGCTGTCACCCGCAGTGGGTGGCGAGCTGATGGTGCGGCTGGACTGGCATTCGGTGTTCATACTCGTGGCGATTATCAGCGCGCTGCTGCTCGGCATGCTGTTTTATGCACTACCGGAGACGCTGCGCGAGCCGACGATCTTCACTGGCGTCGGCGACATGCTGCGCTGCTATCACGCATTGATGCGTGTGCGGGTCTTTCAGGGCTACTCGCTAAGCGTGGCATTCGTGTCCGTGGTGTTCTTCAGTTTCATTTCCGCCGCTCCGGAGATCATGGTCAGCGTGTTCGAGCGGCCGGCCACGGAGTACGGCTACTACTTCATCATGATTCCGCTGGGCTTCATGATCGGCAATTACGTGACGCGCTACTATGGGCGCAAGTTCGGCATTCGGCGCATGATCGATTACGGCTCGCAAATTTCACTGGCTGGCATCAGCCTCGCCATTGTCCTGCAGCTGTTCGGATTGCATCACCCTGCGGCGCTGTTCCTGCCGATCGCGCTGGCGATCTTCGGCAACGGCATCACGCTGCCCAACGCGCAGGCGGGTGCCATCAACGCGGCGCCACACATGGCGGGCAGTGCTTCGGGGCTCACGGGATTCATGCAGATGGGGTTCTCGGCGGTGGCGGCACAGACGGTGGCGCTGATCTTCAACGGCACGGTCTACCCGATGCTGGTGCTGATGCTGGTGGCGGCCGCGATCTCATTGCTGAGCTTTCGGCTGCTGGTGCCGGTGGACGCCGCCCACTGAGTGTGACTGTGAAATTTGGGGTCAGGAAATTTGGGGTCAGAGTAAAAATACAGGCTGTATTTTTACTCTGACCCCAAATTTCACAGAAGATGCATACATGTAGGTCAGCTGGCTCAATTGGCGTAGGTTTCGAGGATATTGATCGCGTGGTTCTTGATGCGGCGCATGGAGACAAACATGTCGCTGTAGGTCTGCGCGGGCAGGGCCATGCAGGTGCCGTCCTTGAGCCGCTCCAGATGACGGTCGCGCATGGTGTTCGCCACCCGGTTCAGGCGATTGCCCTCTTCCATCAGGTGGGTGATCCGCGTGGAATCCGCGCGCTTGCGACGTGCGCCGACCACGCGTCCCACAAATGAATCGACATCGTTGAAATAGGTCATGAGGTCGTTCCAAGCATCCGCACTCAGCGTCTCATGTTGCTTGAAGAGGCGGGTGCGGTAGATGCAGAAAGACTCCAGACAGTCGGCAATACTCTCCAGCTCGTCGGCCATGCGGATCAGGCCATAGGCGCGAGACGACTGAGCCTGCGTGACCGACGTGGCCAGCACCTTGGTGATGAAGGTAATCATCTCCTCCTCGATGGAATCCGTGACATCCTCAAACGCATAGATACGGTCGAAGCACTCCTTGTCGGCCTTCTCACCCGTCGCATAGGTGCGCGTCAGGTTGAACATCTGACGGGTGATCTCGATGAGGTTGTCCATTTCCAGATCGGCCTGCTGCAGCGCGACCTCGGGCGCCTGCGTCGCGCGCTGATTCAGATACTTGACCCTGTGGACTTCTGCATCGACCTGTTGCGGTATCAGCCACTCCAGCAGCTTCGTCAGAAAATTGAGCAACGGCATCCACACCAAAGCAACGATCAGGTTGAACATCGTGTGCGCGATGGCGATATGCCAGCCGATGTTGGGTCGCTCACCGGACGCCAGTTGCATATCTGGATCGCCCGCCACCAGCGCATCCACCAGATTGATGAACAGCGGGAACAGCGCGATCGCGAGCAGCGCACCAAGCACATTGAACAGGACATTGGCGCGCGCAACCCGCAGGGCTGAGGTGCTGGCCTCGCTCGCGGCCATCTGCGCGATCATGGCGCCGCCGAGATTCATGCCGATGATCAGCCCAAGCGACGTGTTGAAATCGATAACCCCGGTGGCCGCCAGCGTCAGCGTGATCGCCAGCATCGCAGTGCTGTTACGAATCAGCATGGTGAGCAGCACGCCGAGGATCACACACGCGAGCAGCGTGCCGAAGGACTCCGCATCAATGAGATGCATGTAGGCGAGGAAGCCCTGATGCAGTCGCAAGGGCTCGAACGCCACACTCATGAAATCGAGAGAGGTAAACAACAATCCCAGCGCCAGCAGAGTCTTGCCTGCGGCCACCATACTATTGCTGTTGCCAGCCAGCATCGGCAAGGCGCCGACGGCGATCAGCAGCAGGCCATACCTGCCGAGGTCGAGCGCGAGTATCCAGCCGGAAATCGTCGCCCCGATGTTGGAGCCGAGAATGACTGCGAGGGAATGTTTCAGTTCCAGCACGCCGGCGTTGACCAGGCCGACTGTCATCACCGTGGATATGCTGCTGGATTGGACGAACGCAGTGATGCCGAGACCGGCGAGCAGGGCCATCACCCGATTGCCGCTCGCGGTGGCCAGGATGTTGCGGATGATATCGCCGCCACTGGACTGCAACGCATCCGACAAGAGTTTCAGGCCCAGGAAAAACAGCCCCAGACCACCGACAGCGGTATATAGAATTTCAAAGTCGCTCATTGCTCGAAAGTCTATTCAAACCCTTGATGTTTTACAAAATTTTTTTTGCAAATGATTCCAAAAACTGCGGAGCGCGTCGCTCTGTGACTATTACTCCGCGTTCACTACCCGGTCGTCACGACATATGTGTCGGGCCGGTGAAGGTAGTCAGACACGCAGTCAGCAACAGAATCAACAGAGCCAGGACCAGTTCGCCGCGAATGGAGCGCTGCAGCGCACCCGTTCCGACAGTCGCCAGCGTTGGCACCAGACGGAATTTGTTGAGCGCCGCCAGGCCCAGCAGGCAGATGACCAGCAACAACTTTCCAAGCAGCAGAAAACCATAAGGTGTGCTGATGAGATCAAACGGCGCCGCCAGCAGTTGGGTCAGAAGGTAAGTACCGGCGACGAGCAGGCTGCCGGTCAGCACCCAGCCGATCTGACCGAAGGTGTGCAGCAGCGGTGTCAGCGCAGCAGCCGGTTCGCGCTGGCAAAGCGTGTACAGCGGATACAGTGCACCGATCCACAGCCCCATAACACCAATGTGAACGGCGATGGCGACTCGCGCCAGCACCCCGAGACTTGCGACATGACCGAGCACGGCAAAGGAGGCTGCGAACAGGGCAATCGCCAGCGGCGCGCCGATGCGCAGCGCGGCAGGGAATTTCACCGCGCCCTGAGCAGACAGCAGAGTGGGTCTGGCCAGCCACAGCGCAACGGCTGCCACCAGGAAACCGGCGAGCTTCAAACCGCTGCCATAACCGATGGGTGACTGCAGCACCAGGCCCGCCATGAAGCTGTCGAACATGCCAGCGATGCCATTCCGGTTGACGACGCCTACCTGCAGCAGGAAAAACAACACAACGGCAAGAGCGCCGACGATACTGGCAGAGAGTAGGAAATTGAGGAGGTGGCGGGCAGTGCGATCACTGCCCAGCCAGAAAATCAGAAAACCGCCGGTGAGGCTGGCGAGGCCAGCGTAGCTCAGCACTTTGGCGAGTACGATGGCCAGCTCCCAGGGCCCGGCGGCAAACGGCATCAGTGTACGTGGTCTCCACCACCAGCACCGTGCTCAGTCATGACGGCTGCAGGGGCATTGGGGTCCACGGTGAAACGGAAGTCTTCGCTGACGGAGTGGCCGTCTTCGCCGATCACCGTCCAGTTGACGCGGTAAGCCCCGGCGACCAGCGGCGGCATTGGGACATGGAACATCATGTTGGCTTCGGCCACAGGCACGAAACCGACATCGACGACGCCGCTGTCGCCCGTGACGGTCAGGCGCACCAGCCGCACGTTGCCGTTGAAATGCATCATCAACATCTCGGGAGTCGACACAGTCTGGCCGTTGCCGGGGACAGAGCTGCTCATCGCACTGTGGGCAAATGCTGCGCTGTGCATGACCAGCATCAGCAGTGCAGCGGCCAGGCCCTGCAACAGGGTAAATCTCTTCATGGTGTCACCTCGGTGTTTATATGGTTCAGTGTCTGGTTCTGTGTCTGTTTTTATGTGTGTCCTTCTGCGAGCCAGTGTATACGAATCCTTCTCGATTGCCGAGCCGCAAACTGCGGCAGATTGTCGCAAAGAGCGTGCTAGAATCGCCGCCATGACGACACCAGACACCCAACCACGCACCCCACAACAATTCGCCCGGAAGCCGCCGCTGCTGATCGCCAACAGCTTCCATCCGGAGACACTGGCGAGGCTGGACGAACAATACCAGACTCACAAGCTCTGGCTGCTGGAAAGCCCGCAGGAACAGCAGGCGCTGATCGCCCGCCTGGCACCCGTTTGCGAGGCCGTGGCCACCGCGTCCTGGGCGACCAATCCGCTGATCTATCAACTGCCAAAGCTGCAGCTCATCAGCTGCTTTGGCGTCGGCACCGACGGCATCGACTTCGGCATCACCCGCGCACGCGGCATCCACGTGACCAACACTCCCGGCGTGCTCAACGACGCCGTGGCAGACCTCGCCATGGCCTTGGTGCTGGCCACCTCGCGCAACCTGATCAATGCCGACCGCCATGTGCGTGACGGCCACTGGCTGCAGGCGCCGTTCCCGTTCTCCAGCAGCCTGGCTGGCAAGACCCTCGGCATCGTCGGCCTGGGCGCCATCGGCGAAGAGATTGCCAATCGCGCCGCCGCCTTCAAGATGCAGATCGCCTACCACAACCGCCAGCCCAAGCCACTGCCCTGGCGCTACTGCGAGTCCCTCCCCGCGCTGGCGCAAACCAGCGACATCCTCCTGTGCATGCTCCCGGGTGGCGCGGCCACCAGCAGAATGCTCAACATGGAGGTATTTCGTCAGCTGGGGCCGCAGGGCATCTTCATCAACGTGGGTCGTGGCAGCAGTGTGGACGAGGCGGACCTCGTCGCCGCGCTGCAGCAGGGCGTGATTGCCGGTGCGGGCCTCGACGTGTACGCCAACGAACCGCGTGTACCAGAGGCCCTGCTCGGCATGTCCAACGTGGTGCTGTTTCCGCACATCGGTAGCGCTACCGTGGAAACCCGCCGCGCCATGGGGCAGCTGGTGCTGGACAATCTGGCGGCGCATTTCGCGGGGCGGCCGCTGCTGACCCCTTGCTGAATACTACTGCGACCAAGAATCGTGTGGGAGCGTACCCAAAGGGCATAAAAGCCCGCTCGCGATTCGCGCTTGAGCCAGCCTCATCGCGGGCAGGCCCGCTCCCACAAGGCACAGAGGCACAGAGGCACACCAGTTTGTTGCTGCCAGCCCAGACGGCTTTGGATACAATGCCCATCGGCATATACACTCGATAAACCCAGGAATTGATCATGAGAATACTGACGAGCTGTCTGACTGCGCTACTGCTGGCGGTCGCCATTCCCTTCACCGCCGCCACTGCCCAGAATCAACCCGGCTTTCGCACCGAGAAAGTCGTGGACGGCATCGACGTGCCCTGGGGCATGACCTGGCTGCCCGACGGCGACATGCTCGTCACCAACCGTGGCGGTCAGCTGTACCGTGTCCATGAAGGCACACTGAGCGCCCCGCTGGGCGGCGTTCCGGAAGTGCATGTGAACGGCCAGGGCGGCCTGCTCGACATCGCGCTGCACCCGGACTATGCCAACAACGGCTGGATCTACATCACCTACTCCAGCATGGAAGGTGGCGGCACCGGCAGCCACACGGCGATCATGCGCGCCAAACTGCAGGGCGACAGCCTGGTCGAGCAGCAGGTGCTCTACAAGGGCGAAGGCAACACCGAGCGCGGTGCGCACTACGGCAGCCGCATCGTCTTCGATAACGACGGCTACCTGTTCTTCTCCATCGGCGAGCGCGGTGCCCATTTCGAAAACGCCCAACAGTTGGACCGCGACGGCGGCAAGATCTACCGTCTGCACGACGACGGCCGCATCCCGGCCGACAACCCTTTCGTCAACACGCCAGGCGCCAAGACAGCCGTGTATTCCCATGGCCATCGCAACCCGCAGGGCCTGACCCTGCACCCGACCACAGGTCAGGTGTGGGAACACGAACACGGCCCGATGGGCGGTGACGAGATCAACATCATCCAGCCGGGCAAGAACTATGGCTGGCCGATCATCGGCTACGGCATCGATTACAACGGTCAACCGCTGGCAGAGGCCACCAGCCGCGAAGGCATCGAACAGCCCATTTTCTACTGGGACCCATCGATCGCGCCGTCCGGCATGGCCTTCGTCACCAGTGATGTCTACGGACCGGACCTGAAGGGCCACCTGCTGGTGGGCTCACTGAAATTCCGCCACATGGTGCATCTGGTGCTGGACGGCAACAACGTGGTGGCCAGTGAGAATGTATTCCCCGGCATCGGCCGCGTACGCAACATCAAGCAGGGCCCCGATGGCTACATCTATGTCGCCACTGAGGGTGATGGCATCATCCGCATCCTGCCGGAGTAATGACAACCCTGTGGGAGCGAGCCTGCTCGCGATTGCCTGCCAGCAAGCAAATTTATCGCGAACAAACCTTATCGCGAGCAGGCTCGCTCCCACAAATTCAAGCAGCACACAGCATTTGGTAGAGAGTTATGAGCGACAAACTTCTCGCTGGTTATCAGCGCTTCAAGAACGGCTACTTCGCCGTGAACAGAGAAAAATTGCGGCAACTGGCGGATCAGCAGCGCCCCAATCACGTACTGATTACCTGCTGCGACGCACGCATGGAACCCGCCCTGATATTCGATACTGCGCCGGGTGAACTGTTCGTCATCCGCAATGTCGCCAACCTGGTGCCACCCTACGAGATCGAGGGTTCCTACCACGGCACCAGCGCCGCGCTGGAATTCGCGATCACCGTGCTGGAAGTGCCCGAGATCATCGTGCTCGGCCACTCTCGATGTGGCGGCATCCGCTCGCTGGTGATGGATTCCAAGCGCCTGCCGCAGGACACCTTCATCGCCCGCTGGATGTCCATTGTCGCTCCGGTGGCCAACCTGGCCGACCCGGATACGCTCGACCCCAACGACTACGCCACCTTCAACCACTGCGAACAGGCCGCCGTCGGCTACTCACTGCGTAATCTGATGACCTATCCGTGGATCCGCAGCCGTGTGGAAGCTGGCACGCTGACGCTGAAGGGCTGGCACTACAACATCTTCACCGGCGCGCTGAAACAGGTGCATGATCAGGACACCATCTCGACCATCGTCGAGGAGACGCAGGACTGAGGTCATTGGGGTTCTTGAGATTACTGGGGTCACCGAGGTCATAGGCGCTCGCTGCTTCTCGTCAGACGCCCCTCGTTGAAGCACAAGACCGTGTCGGCAATCGTCAGCGGTGCCGTGCGGTGAGTGATCATGACCGTCGTCACCTGTAGCGCGCGAATCTCCCTCAGAATCGCACTCTCGACCTGTGGATCGAGGTTGGCGGTGGCCTCATCCAGAAACAGAATGCGTGGCTGCGCATAGAAGGCTCGGGCCAGCAGCACGCGCTGCCCCTGCCCTGCCGACATGATCGAACCCATGTCACCAATCAGGCTGTTGCAGCCCATCGGCAAGCTGGCGATGAACTCCTCGATCTGCGCCATGCGGCAGGCTCGCCGCAGACGCTCCTGATCCACCTCGTCGGCAAACAGCGTGATGTTGTCCATCAGAGTTCCCGACAGCAGCTGATCGCTCTGCAGCACCCCCGCGCAGGCAGTGCGAAACTGCCTCAGCCCAAACGCCTGGATGTCGACACCATCGACGCGCACTACGCCTGAGGTCGGCAACAGCAGCCCCGCCATCACCTTAACGAGCGTGGACTTGCCGACACCGGACGGGCCCGTGATGGCGACAACTTCCCCCGGCGCAATCTCCAGTTCGACATCCAGGAAGACCGGGGTGCGCCCCCCCGGATAACAATATTCCAGCCCTTCGAGCTGCAGCCGCCCCTGCACCGGCACGCGCAATTTCGGCAGATACAGTGTGTCGAACTCGCGTGGGGCACAGGTAATGTCAGACACCCGTTCCAATTGCAGTCGCAGCAATCTGATCTGCACCAGTTTCTCGATGAAGGAGCGAATGGACGACGAAAAATTGCTCTTCAGGGCGATGAACGCGGTGAGGAAACCCAGCGACAGAGTACCTTCCAGAACCGACAGCGCCGCCAGATAAACCACCAGCACATTCTCCAGACCACT
The DNA here is from genome assembly GCA_030654835.1 of Gammaproteobacteria bacterium. GTDB lineage: Bacteria > Pseudomonadota > Gammaproteobacteria > Pseudomonadales > Pseudohongiellaceae > UBA5078. Next base: position 34,384 of record JAURWS010000050.1, read on the forward strand.
GAGCAGCCCATGCGCAGCATCGATCCGGATCATCACCCGCGTCAGTTGCACATTGGCGTTGACCTGTTCGGCATACTGATTTCGCCACAGCAGCGCGCGCGGCAGCTCTCGACAATAAAACTTGATGACCTCGATGGCGCGCATGTTTTCCATCAGGCTGGTGCTGGACTTCGCTTCCGCGACGATGCGCTGCTCGCTCAGAGATTTGACCGTCGGAATCATCGCCAGCCGCAGCGTTGCTATCAGCACGACGAACGTCAGCACCACGCCCGCGAGCACGGCGTCGAAGTAAAACATGACGAGCAGCGTCAGCAACGCGAGTGTGCCATCCAGCACCACGGTGATCAGATCTTCCGTCAGGATGTTGCGGATTTCGCGAATGGAACCGAAGCGGGAGACCAGATCGCCGACGTGGCGCTTGCCGAAAAATTCCGTGGGCAGCGTGATCAGATGATGGAATACGTTGCCCGCCATCTGAAAGCCCAGTTGATTGGAGAAATACAGCTGCACGCTGGCACGGGCGCTGCTCATCCCCACACTGGTCAGTGCCAGCAGAAAGAAACCGAGGGCGAGCATGGCAAGGAAATCGGCATCGAGCTTCGTGATGCCCTCGTCTATCACCAGCTGCAGGTAGAACGCGGTGCCAATCGACGAGAGCTGCAGAAGCAGAGAGAGAATGAAGAGCTGCGCGACCGCCATGTTGAAGCCGGGGTAACGACTGAACAGATCGAACAGCCGCGACCGCAGCTCCCGCCGCTCGGGCTCCAGAGCCCTGCCAGCCACGCACTCGATGGCGACGCCCGTGAAGTGCCGACCCAGCTCGCGCAGAGAATACTCGCGCCTGCCGACCGCCGGATCATGAATAACCACGCCCTTGGCAGACACGCTGCGCAGGACGACGAAGTGGTGCATGTCCCAGTGCAGAATTGCCGGCAACTGCAGCTGAGCGAGTTCGTCGCATTCGAGGCGCAGTGGCCGGGATTGCAGACCCAGCGCATTGGCAATCGACAACAGGTCATTCAAGCCCGCGCCTCGTGCGGACACCGCGTAGTCCCGGCGCAAGCTATTCAGATCGATGTGTTTGCCATAATACGACGCCACCATAGACAAACACGCCAGCCCGCACTCAGTCCGCTCGGACTGCAACACTTCCGGAAGCCGGTGCCGAGTGGCGAACAGTGCCGCGATCACAGCTTTCTCCCGAGACTGCGCAACGGGGCGAGCACTCTCTGCAGGAGAGATTGCCGCGCCGTAACGATCTGCGCACTGAACTGCATGCCCGGCCGCAGACGCTCCAGCGCCGTGTCTTCGATCGCCTGCTTGCCCAATCGAGCGCGCACCAGATACACCGGTTCGCGAAGCTCGTGAGGCAGAGCGACCTCACGCGGGTCCATGACCGTGTCGGCAATAAACGTCACCGTGGCCGGAAACGCGCCGAAGGTGCGTACGGGATAGGCATCGTAGGCAAGCATGATCTCCTGCTGCAGAGCCACCTCGCCCCGCGCCCGCGAGGGCAGGTAGAGCCACGCCTCCAGCTGGCTGTCTGCAGGCAATAAAGTGAGCAGTGGCTGATTCGGCTCCAGAGTGTCGCCTTGAGAGGCCAGCAGATTACTGACGACGCCGGCCGCCGGTGCGGTCACCGCGAAAGCGCCTTGCGTCTCGACTTCCCTGCGGCGCGTCAGCAGTTGCGAGCGCGCACGTTCCAGCTCCAGCAACTCGTGCCGCAATTGCAGAGGCTGCATCGCCAGTTGGTGCTGCGCCTCCGCCAGTACCTGTCCGCGCGTTTCGATCTGCAGGAGATTCACGCGGCTCAACTGCTGCGCGCTGTAGAGTTTGTCCAGCTGCTGATCATGCAGGGAATCGGGCAGCATTCCCTGTTTGTGCAGATGGCTGCTGCGCGCATAGTCCTGTTCGCTGAGCGAGCGGCGACTCTCGATAAGTTCCTGCTGATCACCCAACAGCACCAGCTCGGCTTGCAGTGCCGATACTTTCTGCCTCCACTGTTCACTTTCCAAGGCCGCCGTCTCACAAGCCAGCTGTATCTCGTCTTCCAGTTGTCGCAGCTGACTGTCGACCTGCTGCAACAGGAAAGAAAGAGTCGCTCCGCCTTCCTGATCAAACTGCCGCGCCGACACGACGGCGAGTCGCTGCCCGGCATCCACTCGCTGACCTTCCCGGGCGACGATCTCCTGCAACACACCGGCACGCGCCGCATAGACTTTCACGGCTCCGGCAAGCGGATTGAGTTGCCCCCGCGCGACTTCCGTCCGCTTGAAACCGGCGAATCCGGCAAACAGGAGAAACCCCATGAAAGTCAGCAGCATTCCGACGCAGAATAGACGCACGGCGGGCGGCTGATAGAACATGGCTGCACCGAACCGCTCACCGGTCATCGCCAGCAACGCCTCTTCTCTGAACAGGCCCTGGCTCATGAATGAGCCCCTCGTGCTGGCGCGGTCACCAGACCATTCAGGGTGCCACTGCGGTGACAGTAGCCCGGCAGTGAGGGAAGATATTTCCACTGCGCGGGTGCACGTCTTATCCAGCGTTCGGCGAGCAGCGCGAGTCTCTGGGTGATGCGGGTGGCGGCCATTGCCACGGACTCGCCTTGCAGCACCCGCGTGTCGATCAGGTCTTCCATTTCAATCACATCGACGCCAGCGCTTTCCCATGTGACAAACGGAATGATCGGAGCCCGCCCGGCAATCGCCAGCAGCGCCGGACCTTTGACGAGACGAGCCCTGCAACCGAAAAACATAACCTCCGTTGTCGTGCCGAAGTCATCTCTCAGATCAAACAGCACTCCCAGACTGCGATCGCCCTTGCGCAGTCCCGCCACGGCCTCCAGCGGGGCGTCCACTCCGTGCCTCAACACCTGCAGGTGCAGACCCGACCCCGGCGCGTCGGTTGTCGGCGACCGACTCTCGCGCTGCAACGACAAGACCGTGCGCCCGCTCTCGACCTGCTCGGCAATGCTTCGGAAGGCGCCCACAAAATCCCCCATGTGGATAGTCACCAGCACTCGCGAACCCGGATGTCGTCGCACCAGTGCCGCATAGGCTTTCCTGTCCGGCCACACAAACCTTGGCTGCGCAGGAAGCGACCCGGCGGCCTCATCATGCTCACAACGCTTGGCGTAGTTGTACTCGAAATAGAAGTCGTGCTGCTGCAGCAGTCGACGCAGCGCCGCGTGCGGTTCATGGAGCAAGGGGCTCAGTCCTAGAATCACCGCTTCACGGTGTGCGATGGCCGCTGGCAGGCGGGATTTCAATGGCGCCCGCAGTCGGTGAAGGACTCTCAATATCCGTTGTTGCTGCCATGGCGCCAAGGCGCTCTCCAGACAATCTGCGGCCATTCTCTGCAGGAACACATAGACAACCTCTACGAATGTCCTGCGTGAAAACCACGCGGGCATCCCGGACGCGTACTCCAGAACCTGTTTGCTTGCTGCAGCGCAGAAATCCTGTGGACTCAATTCGATACGCAGACCGACCTCGGTATGCAGCAATCGGGTCGCACCCGAGGGCCACGGATACTCACGCAGCAGCGCACGAATCACCGACGGCTCGCGACAGGCAAACATCTGCTCCAACGCCTTGCACGTCGAAGACAGCGCTTCGACATAATTGCCGTCGCGATGGGCGGCACCGGCCTCCATCAACAGGCGCGCTGCTGCGATCCTCGTATTCATACGGTTGCTTCCTGCTGCGGAGCCATTTGCTGCGAAGCCCTCTGCAGTGCATCGCTGAACATCTCGATAACATCCGCCACACTTTCCAATTGCGCCAGCTGCTCTTCGTCGACCTGCACCTGATAGCAGGACTCCAGCTCGAAGACGACCTCCACCAACTGCAGCGACTCCAACCCCAAGGCGCCGATGGTAGTGTCGGGCAGCGGGTCCACCGTCTGGCCGCGTTGTCCGCAGACGTCTTTGAATACCTCCAGCACCCGGCGCTGCACCGCTTCTTCAACACTTTTCTGCATGTTCACACTCCTTGTCAGCTCGATTTAAATAGTCTCCTGCCAGATAACGTTCACGACAGCGCATGCGTTGCAGTTTGCCGCTACTGGTCAAGGGCAGGCTGTGCCGGGGCGCCACCACGATGTCAGTGGCGAGAATGCCCGGCGACTGACACAACCGCGACTGTAAATCTGGAATACTGAGTTCAATCAGCCGGGGATCGATGCTGCCATCGGCTTCCAGCAGGATGACCAGTGAGTCTGCTGCATCCGGGTTCAGCTCGAAGGCAGCGCTGCGCTCCACGCCTTTGTCGCACAGCAACGCCTCCACCTCTGCCTCGATGTCCTCCGCATGAAAGCTGCGCCCTCGCCGCTTGATCAGCGTCTTGCAGCGCCCCGTGAAGTAGAGATTGCCCTCGTGGACATAGCCCAGGTCGCCAGTACGCAGGAAGCCCGTCCTGCCGACGTCGAAAGTGGCAGCGGTGCTCACCGCATCTCTATGGTAGCCATTGCCCAGTGCAGCAGAGCGCACCAGAATCTCCCCGGCCTCCCCTTCCGCAACTTCACGCCCCGCTTCTGTATCCACGATGCGAATGTCCACGCGCCCATTCAGCTGGCCAATACTCACGTCCTCGCGCTCTGTATGACGAAGTCTGCCTTGCTGTCGATTAGTGTGTAGCCCCTGACGACTGCACACATAGAGCGTCGCCTCCGCCAGTCCGTAGCAGGGATGCCATGCCTGCTCGGTAAATCCCCTGCGTTCAAACCGTGCCGAGAATTTTCTCAACGTGTCCGCTGACACTCTTTGCGCGCCGCAATAGGCAAGACGCCAGCTACGCAGATCCAGCGCCTCCAGCTCTTCCTCGATGACTCGCGAATGGCAGTGCTCATAGGCGAAGTCCGGCGCGCCACTGATCGTGCCCTGATAACGAGAGATGGCCTGCAACCAGCGCACCGGTTTGGCTGCGAAGCCCGATGGCGCCAGAAAGTAGTTGTGTATGCCGCAGTACAACGGGGTGATGACATGCCCAATCAGGCCCATGTCGTGATGGAAGGGCAGCCAGCTCACGCCGATATCTGCACCCGAGCACGCAAACGCCTGTGCGATCAGTTCGCAGTTGTGCAGGATGGCGGCGTGCGTGATCTCCACGCCTTTCGGTGCCGACGTGGACCCTGAGGTGTACTGGATAAAGGCGAGGTCCTGAGACTCCGGGGCAGGTCTTTGCCACCGTGCCATTCGGTCTGTACGACGTGTATGAACGTTGTCCGTATGGACTATTTGCAACGGATCACCGACAGTCAGCTCCGCCGGAAGATGTCGCGCTGTGGCACTCAGCGTCAACAGCGCACCTGCCCTGCTCGCACGGATAATTCCCATCAGCACGCGCCAGTCCCGCCCCCTTGGCCGGGCGACCGGCACGGGATATGCGCCAGCCAGCAGCGCAGCGAAGAAGGCCACGATGAACTCACTGCCATGGGGGTACAGCAGCACCACGGGCTGGTGCTTCAAACCATAAGCCTGCAGGACTTCGGCAAGATCGCGTGCCTGCACGAAGAGAGCGGAAACGGTAAGAGACTGACTGACAGCACCATCGCGATCCAGAAAGGAATACAGCGGCATATCGGGCTGTGAGTGCAGGCGAGATTCAAAAAGCGAAAGCAGATCCCGATCCTTGGGCATGGGTTTCATCCTTGAGCTGACATGAACAACTGGCACAGAGAAATCACAGCGCTCTCGTCCCTCTCTTCCTGAGAGGGGTTGTACGAATCTGAGCTTGTGAATCGACTATAGGCAGGGAATTAAAAATCGTCAAATCGGGCAGCGTCGGGCGCGAATGCAAAATCCGGACTATGCTTACGTTAACTGGACAAGTCACAAGACCTTCAAGTGAGACCTTCAAGGAGGATTGCCATGCTCATACACAGCCCGCTCAACAAGCAACTGCGCCAGACAGCCGACGCGCCGGACCAGACTTCTCAGCACTCCTCCCAGCATTCCTGCCAGCAATCAGAGTTCAGCGCCGAAGTGAACGGTGTCATCCCCTGGCACTACCCGCAAGTCAAAACGCCGATTCACCGCCTGTATGAACTCGCGAAGGCCGGTCAGTGGAATGCCAGCACTGACATCCCCTGGCAGCAGGACGGCGAGTACGCGCACTTCCCTTCCAGCGACGAAGGCAATCCGCTGCTGGGATTTCCGGATTATGATCGATTGCCGGAAGCCGAGCGTCGGCGCTTGAGCTGGTGGCAGCATCGCCTGGAGATTGCGGAGCTATTGCACGGCGAACAGGCGGCCATGCTGATCGCCTCGCAACTGGTGTCGTGCCTGCCCACTGTTGAGGCCAAATTGTTCGCCAGTACCCAGGTGGCAGATGAGGCCCGGCACGTGGAATTCTTTTCCCGCTATCTGCACGAATTGGGAGGAGAAATTCCGCCCCCCAGCAACGCGCTGATGAACCTCATACACGAATGCGTGGACGAGCCGCGCTGGGACATGAAATTCATTTCCTGCCAAATACTCATCGAGAGTCTCGCCATGGCCCGCTTTCAGGAGTTGCGCCAGCACACGCGCGTGCCGGTGCTGCGCTTCGCCATCGATTACATCTTGCGTGACGAGGCACGGCACGTTCGCTTCGGGGTCGAGTTCCTGCGCGAACATATGGCGACGCTGGATGAGGCCGCACTGGAGGAGCGCAGCCGCTTCGTGCTCGACAATGTCCTGCGGCTGGCCAATTCTCTGAATATCTACAACCGTATCGGCCTGGCGAAGGGGTGGGATCTGGCGGAGCTGCGGCGCCATCTGCGCCGCTATCGCCTGCAGCACCCGGAGCTCAACCGGCAGCGCTTCCGGCAGCTGACGCTGAACATGGACGCTGTCGGTCTGCTGACCACTGCCGGGCGAACAAGGCTGGAGCGGATGAATCTACTCAGCTGAGATCCGCAGTCGGCCACAGCGAAAGCAGCAGGACAGGCAGGCTGGCTGTGTGCGCCAGATCGCAGATCAACGCGCATACTGGTGTAAGATGTGACCAGCATCCCGAATGCCCTTTCAATTCAATGATTCAAAAAGGAATTCTCCATGAAGACTCGTGTCTCACTGCGCTCCGTGCTGCTCTGCTGCGGCCTCCTGGTTTTCAGCAGCTGCGCCGAAATGGGCATGGTGCGGGGAAATCCACCGGCCAGCACTGGCAGAGTCATCACCAATTCTCCCGGGAATTCCGGCAACACCCCCGCAGCCGCGCGCGCCAGCATCACGGCAGCACAGGCTCGCCAGCTGGCGGCTGCAGCCGGTCTGACCGGACGCCGCGCTCTGCCACCGGGCATCGCGCGCAATCTGGCACGCGGCAAGCCACTGCCCCCAGGCATCGCTCGCACGCGAGTGCCACAGGGCATGTTGTCTGGCCTGCCGTCGATTGCCGATCATGAGTGGCGCATCGCCGGGCAGGATCTGATCCTGGTTGCCATCGCGACGGCCGTGGTGGTGGAGATTCTCGAAGAGGTGTTTGAGTAGCGGCGGGCGCCTCGGGTCGTGAGGCGCGGCCAGCTTATACACCAGGGTTATGCACCTTGTCGGTATCGCAGTAGGTGGTGTCTTCCAGACGCTTCGTGTAGTTGTTGAGAATACGCATCCCCTCGGCCGGCTTGACCACGCCCGCCTCGATCTTGCGGCGGATCAGCTCGGTCATGCGCCGGTCCAGGTCGCTCGGCACATACTGCACTTGAGACAACATGTCCTTGATGCTGATGGCCTTGATGGTCTCCTCGATCCAGAAGTTGCCAGGCTCATCGGCGCTGGCGTAGATGTGCGCCTCGCCAACGGGGCCCAGCAGGTTGTGGGCGTCGCCAAGGATCTCCTGATACGCCCCCACCAGAAACACCCCGAGGTAATAGGGTTTGTTCGACCGATACTCGTGCAGCGGCAGCCAGCTCTTGTTGGCGTGGGAGGAGACGTACTGATCGATCTTGCCGTCGGAATCGCAGGTCAGATCCACCACCTGTCCGCGCCGCGTCGGCTCCTCATCCAGGCGGTCGAGCGGCATCACCGGGAACACCTGGCCAATGGCCCAATGGTCAAGGATGGACTGGAACACCGAGAAGTCGCACAGATACAGATCGGTCAGCTGCGTCTCCAGCTCGGCCTGCTCGGCCGGGGCCGGGTTCAGATGCAGCGCGGTGAACTTGTGCAGCACCTTGCGACAGATGCTCCAGTAGACGCTCTCCACATAGGCCAGTGATTCCATGTCGAGATAGCCGAGCCGCGACAGCTGCCCGGCCTCCATGCGTGCGTCCTGCGCATCGTGAATCACCTCCATCAGCAGTCCGCGCGAGCGCACTGCCTTCGCTTCCTTCAACGCGGCTTCCATCCGCAACACGACCGACGTCGGATTGGCGGGCGGCTCGCACTTGGGCGGATTGTCCGGCTGATGCACACCAATCACCGGCACCACCAGAATGGAGTGATGGGCGGTGATCGCGCGGCCACTCTCGGAGAGCAACGTCGGCATTGGCACACCGCGTTGCTCGCAGATTTCCTTGACGGTGAAGACGATGACGTTGGCATATTCCCGCAGGCCGTAGTTGATCGAGGATTCCCCCTCTTCGTACTCTCCGCCATGAGCACCGCCATGCCCCGCACCGTGACCGCTCCCGTAGTTGCCACCATAGTTCACGCCGAGGCCGCCCCCGACATCGAGGTATTTCACCTTGACACCGCGCAGGTGCAGATCGGCATAGAACTGCGTAATCTCGCGCACCGCAGAGCGCAGGGCCTGGGTGTCGGCGATCTGACTGCCAAGGTGGAAGTGCAACAACTCCAGACAGTCGCCGCTGCCGCGCTTCTCCAGCTCATGCACCAGCTGCACCAGCTCGGGAACCGTGAGACCAAACTTGGAGCCAGAGCCACCGGACTCGAACCAGCGGCCCGAGCCGCGTGTCGAAAGCTTCATGCGCACGCCCAAGCGCGGCGTCAGGCGCACGTCAGTGTCACGCGGCATCTCGCGCTGGTCGGCCAGCACCAGCAACTGCTCGAACTCGGAATATTTTTCGATCACCGGCAGCACCTGCTGCCCCAACTGCTGTGCATTGAGCATGAGCGTCAGCATCGAGTGATCCTTGACGCCGTTGCACAGCATCAGGATGTCATCGCCGATCAACGCCAGCGTCGCCATCAGCTCGGCACGCGAACCACATTCGAGCCCCAGATTGAATTCCTTGCCGGCGTCCATGACTTCGGCAACCACCTCGTGCAGCTGATTCACCTTGATCGGATAAATGGTGCGGTACTCGCCGGTGTAACCCGCCTCGGCGATGGTCTCGCGGAAAGTCTGATTGAGACGCCGCACGCGCGCGCTGATGATGTCCTGAAAGCGCACGATCAACGGGAATGTGCAGCCTTCTTTGATGGCCGCGTCGATCACTTCGGTGATATCGATCTCCAGATCACTGCCCGGGATCGGCCGGACCGCCACGTGGCCCTTGTCGTTGACGCCGTAGAAGCCGGCATTCCAGCTCTTCATGGCATAGAGTTCCTCTGCGGCGGCAGAGGTCCAGGCTTTCTTCGGTGCGGTGTTATCGATCACATTCTCTTCCTTCGATGAATTCTGTGGGAGCGGGCCTGCCCGCGATGCCCTCACGTGGCACAGACGTCGCGGGCACAGGCATCGCGGGCAGGCCCGCTCCCACAGTGTTTTTTTTAGGCAGTCGGGCGTCTGCTGGCGGCGTACAGACACAACAGTTCTATGGCAATCTGGGCTGCGGCCAACGCAGTGATCTCGGCGTGATCGTAGGCAGGTGCCACTTCGACCACATCCATTCCCACCAGGTTGATGCCGACAAGCCCACGAATAATCTCCAGCGCCTGATACGAGGACAACCCTCCCGGTACCGGCGTGCCTGTACCCGGCGCGAAAGCCGGATCGAGACAGTCGATGTCGAAGGTCAGATAGACCGGATTCTGCCCCACTCGCGCGCGTATCTGCGCGATTGCCGCATCACAACCCTGTCGATGTACATCGGATGCCGAGAGTATCTGATAGCCGAGAGTAGCATCGTTCGTAGTACGAATGCCGATCTGAATCGACTGCTCAGGCAGCACGACGCCCTCTTTGGCGGCCTTGTAAAACATGGTGCCGTGATTGATGCCCTCGCCGGAGGAAGGCCAGGTGTCGGTGTGGGCATCGAAGTGGATCAGACTCAGTGGTCCGTGCACCTTGGCGTGAGCGCAGAGGCTGGGATAGGAGATGAAGTGATCCCCCCCCAGCAGCAACGAGGCCGCGCCAGCATCGAGAATGCGGGCCACATGTTGCTCGATATGCGCCACGCCCAGCAAACCACCACCGCTGTGATTTTCGCAGTCACCGTAGTCGATGACAGCCATCTCTGCCAGCGGGTCCTTTTTCCACGGCCAGGGACGCTCCCAGGCCAGCGACAGCGATGCGTTGCGAATGGCGCGCGGCCCGAGTCTGGCGCCCGAGCGATTGGTAGTGGCGATGTCCAGCGGCACACCGCTCACGGCGACATCCACGCCAGTGAGGTCGCGAGAGTACGGCACGCGGAAGAAACTGCCTGCGCCGCCGAAGCTGTGCGAGCCGACCATCCCCGAACCAGGTTTGCCGACGATGGCGTTGTCCCAGCTCTGCCTGTCCTGCTCTGTCGACACTTTGTCAGTCATCGTACCTGGCTCCAGTTGCTTGACTCTCATTGCGCTTGAATAGCTTCCCTAACGCTCCAGCCGCAGCAGCGATGGCGTGCTGGCAGGGGCGCGTCGATACTGCGTCAGTTGTTCGAATTCATACCCCAGGGCCAGCAGGCGCGCATCCGTAAAAGCAGCGCTGAGCAACTCGATCCCCAGCGGCAGCCCCTCAGCCGTGAAACCCATTGGCAGCGACAAGGCCGGCAACCCGGAATTGGCGCTGAGGCTGCAGTTGTTGCCGGGCTGCGGCTCACCGATGACCACCGGCAAGGCGCCAATCGGCGGGTAGGCGAGCAGCTCCAGATTCTGTGCCTGCATCGCGACCTCAATGGCAGCGCGCAACCCCTGCCGGGCAAGCAAGGCGGCGCTATAGAGTACCGGATCCTGCGTCGCAGCAGCACTGCGGGTGAGCACACCGTCCACAGCGTCGTTATGCAGGCCCGTGGCGACGATGGCCTCCAGGCTGGTGTAGTCAGTGCTCCCGAACTCGGCGAGCCAGGCGTTCAGGTCACTCTCGAACTCCTGCCCGATCACGCCCGAGCGCGAAATGAGATCGCTGAAACCGGGGATGCGGATGTCGACGACCACCGCGCCCTGCTCTGTCATCTGCGCCAATGCAGCATCCAGCAGCACCTGCACGGGAGTCTGTGCGGTATCGTAGTAATCCAGCAGACGACCGATGCGCACACCCTGCAGCGAGGCCTTGCCCAACTGCTCGCGGAATCGTGGCGGCTTGCGTTCCTGCATGGGAGCGGTAGCCGGGTCGAGGGGATCGTAGCCCACGACGATATCCAGCACGACCGCCAGATCGGTGATGCTGCGCGCCAGCGGGCCGGCGACGTCCTGCGTGCTGGAGAGCGGCATTACCCCATAGATACTCGACAAGCCCTTGGTGGGGCGCAGGCCGACCAGATTATTGAAGGCGGCGGGAATACGAATCGAGCCACAGGTGTCCGAGCCCATGCCAATCGTCGCGAAGCCAGCGGCAACGGCGGCCGCCGAACCACCACTGGAGCCACCGGGGATGCGCGTCAAGTCGTAGGGGTTGCGAGTCTGCCCGCCCAGCGAGCTGATGGTGGTGATGCCATAAGCGAATTCATGCAGGTTGGCCTTGCCGAGGATCACGGCACCGGCGTCCAGCAGACGCTGCACCTGCGTGGCGTTGGCATCGGGAATGAAGTCGGCCAGCGCCTGCGAGCCACCGCTGGTGGGCATGTCCTGAGTCGCATAGTTGTCTTTGAGGATTACGGGGATGCCATGGAGCGGACCGCGCGGGCCGGTCTGACGACGCTCCTCGTCCAGTGCCTGCGCCTGCTCGCGAGCTTGCGGGTTGAGATGGATGATGGCGTTGAGCGCAGGCCCTTGATCGTCGAACGCTTCGATGCGCGCCAGCGACTCGGCGACCAGCACCGCCGCAGTCAACTCCCCCTTCTCCATGGCCAGTTGCAGATCGCGGATACTGGCTTCGCCGATGTCGGGAGTCTGGGCCTGCACGAGGGACGTTGCCGACAGCACGAAGGCCAGAAGGAAGCAGAACGTGGGCCAGTGCGGTGACACGGGAGTGCTGGTGACAGGTGATGCCTGGTTCGTGTGCAACATGAGTTCTCCACTGGTTTTGTGGGAGCGTGCCTGCACGCGATGACCAGCGCAGGATTCATCGCGTGCAGGCACGCTCCCACAGGGCTATCCTAACTGTCTCTCTTGGTGCTCGCCAAGAGTTCACTGCTCATCAGCAACACCGCGACCTTCAGATATTCGACCAGCTCCGCATAGGCGCTCTCGTTGCTCTCGTCGTCCTCTGTACCGAAGTCATCGGCAAGGTTGGCAATGTTGACGATGTCCTTCAACGCTTCCTCGGTCTCAGGGCTGAAATTGGCGATGCCCCTCTGTCCGCTCGCCGTGCCGAAGCCCACGAGAAACCCCTGACACCACGCGGCCAGACAGCGCACGCGCTGGGACAAATCCAGCTCGTCATCGGGCAGGAACAAGGTGTAACACGAATCGCTGTTGAACATCTCACGTTCGATGAATTCATACATCTGCAATATGGTGTGGCGATTAAGTTCGGAACAGCTCTCCGCGTCGACATGCTTGACCACCAGGTTGACGACGCTGTCCGGGCGAATCTTCAGGCCCGTAGTAACGACACCCGACAACAGGCCATGAATTTCCGAGGGTGAGACCTCATAACCGAACTCCATGAACTGGTTGCAGCACTGGTCAAAGTCGAGCGCGAGGGTTTCTTCTTGTTTCAAATGTCCAATTCCTTGTCGTGTACGTTTCCTGTGGGAGCGGGCCCGCCCGCGATGAAATTTGGGAAATTTGGGGTCAGAGTAAAAATACAGCCTGTATTTTTACTCTGACCCCAAATTTTTCTCATACAATCGCGAGCAGGCTCGCTTGTATGTTTATGGTGGACAAGCGATAAGGGGCTTGTCGGGGGTGGAGGGACTAGGCTCGCATCTGCATAGACAGACCGTGGGAGACATCGCCCCACCTTCTCACCGCAAGCGCCAATAAGGAA
>JAURWS010000059.1 GCA_030654835.1 Gammaproteobacteria bacterium
TCTCGCTACGTGGATGCGCATCATGTTCAGCACTGGTGCGATGGCGGCGAGACGAGGCTCGATAATCTCGTGCTGCTGTGCCGACATCACCATCGCCTGCTGCATCAGGAGGGTTACGAGATTGTGAAACGCAGTGAGCAGTGGTTCGAGTTTGTAACTCCAAGCGGCGGCGCGATGAAGGTGGCGCTTGCCCCGCAATTTTCGGAGGCTGAGGATGTTGCGAGTGAAACTCTAGCTATCGAGCGAGAGCATGAGGGGCTTGGTCTGGCGATTGACTCCCGCACGGCGGTGACGCGCTGGGAAGGGGAGAGGCTGGATTATGATCTGGCAGTGGGGGCGATGTTGCGTGGGCGGATGCTGGGGTTGAGTGCGGGGCGGTGGATGTAGGAGATTCAGCCCCTTGAGCTTGTTACATGCGCTCTTCCCGGTGAGTCTGGCATCAAGGCCAATCTGGAGTCGTACATTCAGGGGTTCTCGCGGGATGCGTGGGCTGCTCAACGATGCCAACCTGCTCTTTACACTTTGCGACAGATTCTTTGGGTCAGTGTTTTCGAGAAAATCCCTCTAAACAAGGCATTTTTAGACGTTGTCGACAGAGCCGAACAGGATGGCAACAGCAACCAATTGAATTTTCCAACTATTAGCCGGACACTAGTGGCTCAGTGCAGTTTCTCAAAATGGCTAATGCTACTGCGCCTTCCCAAGATAACCTCTTAGCTCCAGGGCTATTTCATCCGCAAGTATTCCCAGATGAACTTTGATGCCTGCAGCCTTCAACATTGCAACGCCTCGGCCATTATTTCTCGGATCTGGATCTAAAATTCCAACGTACACTTCCTGAATCCCTGCCTCTATCAGCGCCAACGCGCATGAGGGAGTTCTGCCGTGAAATGAGCAAGGTTCAAGCGTAACAAACGCGATGGTTTCGTTGCCAACTCCACTCACCTGCTGAAGTGCCATTGCTTCGGCGTGATGCTCACCAGGGGCATTGGTATGGCCCTGTGCAATAACGACATTATTGCGGACCAAAACACATCCAACTGGGGGATTGTCTCCGCAGATAGAGACAGCCTTGCGCCCCTCCGCGATTGCAAGTTTCATGTAACGTTGTGCATCCGATGCGTCTACTGACCTATGTGCCATTTGTGATTTTCGTAGCGTTGATTAACTGAACATCAGGCAAATTATCTGAAACGTCGACATAGTTCTTATATAACTCAAGAACCCGTACTACTGGCTGCAAAGGCTCTGCCCATATTTCCGGCAAATCGGCCTCTCCTTCTGCAGACGCCATGAATGCAAGTTTCTCCATTGGAGGGCAAAACTCTGCGTTCACACCAGTCTTGTTACCCCGGGGATCGATTCGATACCAGCCATAAGGCTCAAGATAAACCGCAGCCAAGCCATGTAAGCAATAGGGTGGATGGCCGCTACTGATAATTAAGCGTTGATAGCACAAACCCGCAGGAATTCCATTGGCCCTGAGGAGGGCTACCAGCAAGTGGCTTTTGGCATAGCAATAACCAGTGCGATATTTGAGAACATCTGAAGCTTTGCAAGTGACAGGGTTCATTTGGAAATCCCGACTATGCTTGATTTCATCACGAACAAATTCAAAGCATGAGCGTGCAATTTCGATTGAGTCTTTTGAACCTTGAGACAGTGTCATCGCGCTCGCAACAATGTCGGGATGATCCCAATCAATGTATTTGCTCGCCTGCAGGAACTCCTTCATTGTCGATGATTCTCCATTTTTCACTAACGTTTCGAACGTGGGGGTTAGGTTTCTCACGAAGGAGAGACCCCATACAGCGTTACCACCAAAGCTAAACCCAACAGCGCGACAATGATATTTACAGCGAGCCCCCACCGAGGACTATAGCCCTCCGGAAATTCGGCCTGCGTGAGTGTTTTCAATATCGCCGCATATTGATAAGAGGACACCGCAGCGCAAATGGCACCAAGAATGATAAAGCACATGCCGAGAAAGAATGTGCTCGAATGCAAAGAGTCACGGGATGATGTCTGTTCAATCGCCCTGATCAAAAGACCAGTGCGCTCTATTACGAAACCAAAGGCAATCAACCCTATGCTGGTTCTATTCCAGGCGAGCAAGGTGCGTTCCGCAGCGAACAGGACTCTAGGATCTTTGAGGTCAGACACAACTTCCCCTTTGCAGCGTCCGATAAATCGAACGTATAAAGTAACAATGAATGTAACCCAGAGTGCTATTACCGCCAGCATGTAAACAGGATCCGTTGACTACCCTTCGAGATCACGGCGCTTCTGCTCATATTCTTCCCGTTCGATCTCTCCCCGCGCATAGCGCTCCTGCAGGATTTCGAGCGGGGTCTTCCGCGACGCACCCTTTCCACTCATCCCCAGCCACTGTAGAAGCGCGACGATTCCTACGATAATCAACACCCAAAATAGAGCCATGAAAATCCAGCCAAAACCCATCCCATACCCATCGGCCCAACCCATCATTTCGACCTCCTGGAACTATTGGCATACAACACTGCATGTACAATCGTGAAAGATCACTGAAGCGAAGACCTGAACTGAGCTGCGGGCTTTGCAGCGGCTACACGGTTTTTCTGTCCATAGATGACCTCAACCATTCGTGCGCTCCGCTCGGGAGCGGATTTTCTCGAAAATAATTTTTCTCGACTACTCATCAACATGTACCAATAAGTGACTACCGTACCAGATTGTGCCTGCTTTTCAACAGGCTACCGAACTCCATAGACTGCGTCCACACCCTGTTACTACTTATAGAGTTCATCTGATGAGAAGCGTGAATCAACCTTTGTCCCTGATTGTGGGCGGTTCTAGCGGAATGGGTCTTGCGACCGCGAGACTCTTGCTGGAACGCGACATTAAAACCGTGATTGTGGGTAAGTCCAAGGAAAAGCTGGAAGCAGCCAAGCGCGCGCTTTCCGCATTTGGCGATGTTGAAATTCTCCAAGCCAATTTGTACGAAGCCAACGGCGGCGGCTCGATTGTGCATATTGGATCGATGTGGGCAAAACAGGCCATCAAGGCGACGCCTTCCTCTGCCTATTCGATGGCGAAAGCTGGATTGCACGCACTCACGCAACACATGGCAATGGAGCTGGCGGACTATAACATTCGGGTAAACGCGGTTTCGCCAGCTGTGGTTAAAACGCCTATTTACGAGGCTTTCATCGACCAGGACAAACTTGGCGAAACACTTGCTTCTTTCAAAACCTTTCACCCGATTGGACGAATTGGCACTCCTGAAGACGTAGCAAACGTCATTAGCTTCCTGCTTGGCGAAGATGCGAGCTGGGTAACTGGCGCGATCTGGGACGTCGATGGCGGGGTGATCGCTGGACGCAACTGAACATACTCAATTGCTCCAATGCCAGCCTTCTCATATTGAGTCAGTGGTTATGTCGACCCCTTTTCCCGATATGAAAACTTTAGCAAAAATACAAAAGTAATAAACACAATGCACAACCCCACCGACACCAGTTGCTCAAATAGTTTAGGAGGAATCACCAAGAAGTAGTCGTGGCCCTTTGTCAGGGACGAAAAGCTTGAGACACAAAAGGGCATCATGAACAGGCGAAGTGTCTGCCACGGGTCTCGAACGCTGCTTGTGCCTCTGGATACACTGAGATTGAGACCCACCCCAATGATGACACTGAGGCCCATTGAATTTAGCCAAACGGAAATGGCCGGATCAAAATAGAAATATACGGTGACCAGGTACCAAATGAGATAGCACCAAAGAACCATTTTTCCAGTGGTCAGATTCGCGAGATAACGAGTCAATTCGGTTTCACCTTTATAGACACATAGTGTGCAAGTTCAGCGGCGCGACGCGGAAAGTACCTGATCGGGTGTAACACCGGTTCTGGTGGTGCTACTTTTGAAAGAATTCATTTGGCGGCCGCTCTGAGTTGGAGCGCGGCCGCATCCCCCTTTTTGGCAGGATACCGAAGCGCATGGCGGATAAGCCACTTCATCTCGGTAGATGCCTCCGCTAGCCAGCGCTCACATGTCGCAAGGACCACTCCAGGGTGGTCTTTCGCAATATCGCCAAGGTGGTTTGCAACACTGCGGCGCACATAGAGCCATTGATCGTTCCTCAGAGATTCAAGGATTGGCAACACGGGGTCTGGATTCACGATGAAGGCTGGAATCCGCATGGCCCAAGGCAAACGCGGGCGCGCACCTTCCGAGCAAAGGCGCCGAACATGAGGGTCTGGATCGGAGGTCCATTCAAGCAGTCGCGAAAGAGTGCGCTCTTGTTGCTGGATCAGGAATGGTCGTATGGAAAACTCTGCACTAAAGCGCTTGGTGAGTTCATATTGCGCCAGCATGGAAATCTCAAACGGATCGTGCCCCCCATTTCCTCTTGGATCAAGTCCATACTCAGCGACAAAGCAAACGTGTGGCAAATAGAAAAACACCGCAAGTCCGAGATCATCTGTTTTGACCAGGGGCGGCGTCAGTGAAGCCAAGAGTATCTCTATGGCCGTCTCGTATTTATCAGGCAGACACTGACGAAGCGCCCGCGCCAATTGCTGACCTCGCTCCAGAATACCAATCGGTTCCAGTCCTTCCAGCGCTACACGACGAAACAACGCTTCATCAAACTGTGGATACACAAGCAAAATATTGTGCGCCAAGCATTCAATCGCCTCTGTCCCAAGCAGGTGCTTCAGAGGAATTCCCTTCTGAATGGATTTCGGCGCGACGGGAATACGCGGCATATTATTTGCCTTGTCTACTATAACGGGGCAGGGTTCGATTTTGGATCATGCGCCGGGATGCTGACATTGACCAATGACGTTTTCAAGCACCCTGACGGCTACGAGAACACAACTTCACTGCAATGCCTTATCTGCCCTCAGCCGTTCCACGGCCAGATCGACGAAGCTCCTGACCTTGGCAGATCCATGGCGACCCTCGCGATGAATCACGTGGACCGGCAGCGAAGCTTCTTCAAAGTCCGTCAGCACCGTCATGAGCGTGCCGGCCGCCAATTCGTTCGCTACCTGATAGGAGATCAGCCGCGTCAGGCCGAACCCGCTCTTGGCGGCTTCGAGCGCACCGTCATTGGTGTTCACCAGAATGCGTGGACTGAGCCGGACGCCGATCTTTTCTTTTCCCTTGGCGAACGTCCATTCCGAACCGGCAGACACCGATGTGGCGGCAATAGTCGGATGCTGCGCAAGATCTCCAGGGGTTTTGGGGATGCCATGCTTTTCTAGGTAGGCCGGTGCTGCACAGACGACGCGACGCACCTGCCCGACGCGAATGGCGCGCAGCGACGAATCGGGCAATGAGCCGATGCGGATGCCGACGTCGAGCCCCTCATCGACCAGATTGGCCACGCGATCAACGAACAGCGCCGACACCGTGGTTTCCGTGAAGGTCGTCTGGTAGGCGGTGATGATGGGCATCACATAGATCTTCCCGAACAGCACTGGTGCCGTAATCGCGAGATGTCCGCGCGGCGTGGCATTGATGCCGACCGCCGCTTCGTCGGCCTCCTCCACCTCAAGGAGGATTCGCCGCGCGTCCTCAAGGTAGCGGGAACCCGCATCGGTGGTCCGCACTAGACGCGTGGTGCGCGTGAGCAGCCGCACCCCTAGCCGTTCCTCAAGGAAGGCAATGGCTCGGGTCACAGCCGGTGGCGACATGCGCAGCCGCCGCGCCGCCGCTGCGAAGCTTTCCTCTTCGGCCACTGCGACGAAAACAGTCATGAGATGAAATCGATCCACTATTTATTCCGAAAAATGGAAGTATGTGTTCCATTATATGACCATTCTTCTTCCTAATGGAATTTGGCACAGTGGCAACCGTCGACAACACGTCGTCACAACCAATCCCAAACAGGAGAATCAGCATGGCACGCATCAACATCGTTACCACCGAATCGGCCAATCCAGAACAGAAAGCCCTTTACGACGCCATCCATGTGGAAATGCGCAATGCTGGCTACAGCGAATCCGACATCGTTGAGGTCATCACCCACGTCGGCATGAACATCCTGACCAACCTGCTGGGCAAAGCCGGACGCATCGATATCGACTTCCCGAAAGTCGAATTGAAGCTCGCCGCCTGACCCCACCTACCGATGCCGGTGGCGAGGCCACCGGCTGCAAGGAGATTCATCATGGCCCGTGCCTTTGCCAAAATTGCCTTCACCTCGAGAGTTCAAGCCGCCCAGACACGAATGGGCAGTCGCGACGCCTACCGCACGGCCGAACTGGGCGCTGCCGAAGTGGTTGAGCTCAGCCCCTATGAAATCGAATTCATCGGCGCGCGGGAGAGCTTCTACCAGGGCACTGTGGGCGAGAACGGCTGGCCCTACGTGCAGCATCGCGGCGGGCCGACCGGTTTCCTGAAGATATTGGGTCCGCACACGATCGGCTATGCCGACTTCTCCGGCAACCGCCAGTACATCTCGGTGGGCAACCTTGACGGAGATGACCGGGTCAGCCTGTTCCTGATGGATTATCCGGGACAGCGCCGACTCAAGATCTGGGGGCGGGCGCGACTGATTGACGAGGACGCGGAGCCAGCGCTGGTAGCAAGGCTCGAGTCGCCCGACTATCGGGCGCGCGTCGAACGCGGGGTCATCATCACGGTGGAGGCCTTCGACTGGAATTGCCCGAAATACATCACGCCACGATTCACTGAGCGGGAGGCCGCAAAACGCGAATCACCCACCACGGATTTGGATGAAGTCGGCAGCGGCATGCTGAAGCTTGTCGTGACCGGTATGCGCCAGATGACACCACGCATCCGAGCCTACGAACTGCGAGCGCCCGACTGGAGCGACTTGCCTCTCGTCATGGCGGGCGCGCATCTCGCCGTGCCGGTGCAACTGCCGGAGGGCTCTGTGGTCACCCGACAGTATTCGCTGGCCGCGCATCCGCACCGGCGCGACACGTATGAGATTGCCGTACTGCGCGAGGAAGCGGGACGCGGTGGGTCGGCGGCCATCCATGCCACGTGGCAGATCGGGACCCGACTCGCGCTCGATCGGCCGACCAATCAGTTCCCCCTCCATGATGACGAACGCCCTGCCGTGCTGATAGCCGGAGGCATAGGTATCACGCCGATCAGGGCCATGGCCCAGGAGCTCAAGGCCCGTGGCAACCCCTTTGAACTGCACTACAGCGGCAGGACTGCCGCCGACATGGCCTATCGGGAGCAGCTGACCATCGAGTTCCCCGGGCTGCTGCACCTGTATTTCACGCGCTCCCCGGGCGGCAGCCGCATTGATCTTCATTCGATCATGCGCTCTGCCCCCGCTGATGCGCTGTTCTACGTCTGCGGCCCCGGCCGCTTGCTTGAAGCCGCCAGCGCGGCAGCGCGCGAGCTTGCGATCCCGGATGGACGAATGCAATACGAGAGTTTTGAATAAATTCGAGGTGATCCATGGAAACCAAGCCCCCCGTCCCGCCCTTCACCGAAGAGACCGGCCGACAGAAAGTCCGCATGGCCGAAGATGCCTGGAATTCGCGCGATCCTGATCGCGTGGTGCAGGTCTATACGCCGGACACGCGCTGGCGTAACCGCGCCGAATTTCCGGTCGGGCGCGACGAGGTGCACGAGTTCCTGACACGAAAATGGGCCAGGGAACTGGACTACCGGTTGATCAAGGAATTATGGGCTTGCGCCGACAATCGCATCGCAGTGCGCTTTGCCTATGAATGGCGCGATGACTCCGGACAATGGTTCCGCTCCTATGGCAACGAGAACTGGGAGTTCAACGAACAAGGCTTCATGCTGCGCCGCTTCGCCAGCATCAACGATCTTCCCATCGAGGCCACCGCGCGCAAGTTTTTCTGGCCCTTGGGGCGGCGCCCCGATGACTATCCGGGCCTCAGCGATCTGGGCCTGTGATCCACGCGGTATTTCAGCAGAGTTAATCGGCGCGCCGAGGCGAAGCAGCCCACTGATCCTTCTTGCCCTTCATGCCCACTGGCAGCGCTACGCCGATCCGGTGCCTCGATGTCGAATCGTCGGGCTTAACATTGGCCAGGATCACCGACGCCGCGTCGGCATAGGGAATGATCATCTGCGGGATATTCATCGCGAACAGAGGAAGCACGAGAGGGGCTGGCAATGACCGCGCAATGGCGGGCAGTGGAGCAGGCAGGCTGTCGATAGAGATTCGGAGCCGCTGCAACCCGAGGGCCGGTTGTTCAACCATCGGCCCGGGGCACAGAAGACGCCAATCAATGTCGGAGCGTTGCAGGCGTTCGAAGTTCTTCCGGTGCGGCCAGTAGGTATCCCGGACCTTGGGGAGATCCACACCGCGTCTGCCCGAAGAATCCAGCGACAAGAGTGCTGCACCGGCCAGAAACCAGCAGACCGGGCGCCGGTCGGGTTGAAGGGTCTCCAATGCGGAGACAGCCTTGTCGAACATGCGGACGAAGGCTTCACCCTCTGTGACTACACCGGCGCAGAAGACGAAGACGTCGTGGCCGTCCGCGAACAATGCCAGTTGCTCGATCGGAGCAGAGGCCAGATCGAGGTCCGTGACCTGTGCGAGTGCCGAGACTTCGGGAGAGAGTCGACCGCGATTGCGAACGGCGACCGAGAGATTCCAACCGCAATCAAGCGCTTGACGAACGACGTGCCTGCCGAGATTTCCGGTGGCACCGAGTATTGCGATGGATGACATGTGCGGCCTCTTGAGAAATTTCCCCAGCAGGGCGCAAGCATACATGATTCAACGTTGATATTTTCTTCAGCGCAATTTCGAACCGCCCGGTGGCTACTGATATTCCGATTGCCCCCGTTAACCACAAGCTTGCGGCTGTTGCGGTGCCTGAAACGAAGCCTTCGCCTTGCACGACATTCTTGAGGATGGCACCTCCGCCGATAAATCCGATGCCGGTGATGATGCCCTCCATGACGCGTGCTTCGGCATCCGTTGACGTAAGGGACTGAAGCCCGACGAGCATATATCCGCAGGCTGCAACGGCTACCAGGGGAAATGTACGCAGGCCTGCTGAACGCTCACTCTTTTCGCGGTCCCAACCGATCGGCAGGGCAAGAATATAGGCGAACAACAGATCGCGTATGTGCAACGCAACAATGCTCCAATCGAAATCAGGTATCAGTTCCATGTATTTCTGCCGTGAAAAGGCGAGCTGTTGAACATCAGCCTGAGGGATGGAGATGGCTACGTCGGTGCGCTGTAACACTGATCTGAAGACTCCGCGCAAAATGCCTCGCACTTTTCTTGACTCCCCGTTTGTTAACGTACAGATAGCTCTCTCCGGAGCGCGTATTAATCGATACTCGCGTGCGTCGAATGTGGCGCAACGCTGCTGCGAATACGCCGTCTTTTCGGCGATCTTCCAAACGAGTTTTCCTTCATCGCCAACCTTCCTGGAGAATAATCATGGCTACGAAAAGTCCACCCCCTCAGTCGTCGCGAGCGAAAGACGACGGCAGAAAAGCCGATCCAACATCACTGGCAGACGCGGGGGTGCTCAGAACCAATGACATCGTCGCGGAACAAGCGCGAGCAAGTGACGATTTTGTCGCGACAATACCTTACAACAGTAACAAGAAGCTCGAATACGGACACGACAACGCCACAGTGCCACCTCCTGGTCTCACTGCAGCGCCAGGCTCAAGTAAGCTGACCGCGAGCACGGTGACCGAGGAAATCGAGACTGTGAAAACCGGCGGCGCAATGCGCCTCGGAACCAACTCGACGACTTCTTCACTCGAGCGAGTTAGAGTCGATGCAAGCGATCAGCCATTGACAACTAATCAAGGTGTTCGGATTGGCGATAATCAGAACTCGTTGAAAGCGGGTTTGCGTGGCCCAACGCTACTCGAAGACTTCATTCTGCGTGAGAAGATCACGCATTTCGATCACGAACGTATCCCGGAACGAATCGTCCATGCACGCGGCTCAGCCGCACACGGATACTTCGAGGCCTACGATTCGCTTAAAAAATACACTCGCGCCGCCCCATTCACTGAGAAAGGAAAGGTCACGCCCGTGTTCGTGCGCTTCTCCACAGTCGCAGGCGAACGCGGATCGAAAGACACCGCACGTGACGCGCGCGGATTCGCAGTGAAATTCTACACCGACGAAGGCAACTGGGATCTGGTCGGAAACAACATTCCGGTCTTCTTCATTCAGGATGCAATGAAGTTCCCCGACCTGGTGCACGCCGTAAAACCGGAACCGCACCACGGCATGCCTCAAGCCGCGTCGGCGCATGATACGTTCTGGGACTTCGTCTCCCTGATGCCAGAATCGACTCACATGCTGATGTGGGTGATGTCGGATCGCGGGATACCGCGTAGCTATCGTATGATGCAGGGTTTTGGTGTGCATACCTTCCGCATGATCAACGACCAGGGTCAGTCCGTATTCTGCAAGTTCCATTGGAAACCGCTGCAGGGAACGCATTCACTCGTCTGGGACGAAGCGGTGAAAATCTCCGGTGCGGACCCTGATTTCCATCGACGTGATTTGTGGGAGGCCATCGAGTCGGGCGAGTTCCCGGAATGGGAGCTCGGACTGCAGATATTCAGCGAGGAGCAGGCCGATGGCTTCAGCTTTGATGTGCTCGATGCGACCAAACTAATCCCGGAGGAGCTCGTACCAATTCTGCCCGTCGGTCGCTTGATTCTGAATCGCAACCCTGACAATTTCTTCGCGGAGACGGAACAGGTTGCCTTTTGTACGGCGCACGTCATACCTGGCATCGACTTCTCCAATGATCCGCTGCTGGCCGGTCGCATTCACTCCTATGTTGATACGCAAATCACGCGACTCGGCGGCCCCAATTTTCACGAGATCCCGATCAACTCTCCGGTTGCCCCTGTGCAGAACAATCAGCGCGATGGTATGCACCGTCAAGCGCTGCATCGCGGCCGCGTCTCGTACGAGCCGAATTCATTGGCAGGCGGCTGTCCATTTCAGTCTGGAGCAGCAGGATTCGTGTCCTTTCCCGAAGCCATAACCGAAGACAAAGTCCGTGGAAAGCCGGAAAAATTTGCGGAACATTATGCGCAGGCCACGTTGTTCTTCAACAGTCAGACGGCGGTCGAGAAAGCACATATTGCCGCCGCATTCCGCTTCGAGCTGAGCAAGGTCGGCGTCGCCGCCATACGTGAGCGGATGCTGTCCTCGCTGGTGAACGTTTCGATAGAACTGGCAACGGAAGTCGCAGCAGGTTTGGGCATGGCGGTACCCTCTGCAATGCCAAAGGCTGTCACCAATCCGCAGCCGCCTGAGGTAAGCGTTTCTCCAGCATTATCGCTCAAGGCGTTGCCTGGGGAACGTGGTATCCGCACAAGACAGATTGCCGTGTTGATAGACAAGGGCGTCCATCATGCCTCGCTTGTCGAGCTGCATGGAGCATTGATCGAAGCAGGAGCGGTCGTTCATTTTGTTGGCCCGCGTGTGGGCATGTTTGTCAGCGATAACGGCGAGTTAATAGAAGCAGACAAGTCGATGGAGAATTCTCCGTCCGTCCTGTTCGATGCGCTGGTGCTGCCCGACGGACGCAAGGCCATACAGGCGCTGGCCGGTAATGGGCATACCAGGGAGTTCATCGGGGATTTGTTTCGGCACGGCAAAGCGATTCTCGCTTTGGGCGCAGGAAGGGAGTTGTTGGAGTTGGCGGGCATCGGGGCTGCGATGCAGGAAAATCCAGGCATCCTGCTGGCGGATGGCAACATGAGGATCACTTCGAAGTTCATAAGTGCTATCGCTGCGCACCGTCATCCATCCCGTGATCGCGATCCGGCAGCAGGGGGAACAAGAGAGTAGCTATTGGTCCGTCCTGCTGGCGGTGCGTGTCCAGCGGGTCTCATGGCGGCTATGTAGTCGGCCGCCATGAGACCCATTTGCCATCAGTGGCGTTCAGCCGCCAACAGCGCTGCGTCACGATCGGAAGTGGCAGCAGCCATTGATGAGGCCAGGGTCATTTCGGCTTCGCTAACGCACGAGTCTTTGCTGGCTCCCGTGAATGCACCACAGCGTTCCTTCGCGACCTCATTGCGGCCTTCAGCCTCGGCTTTGATCACATCGTAGTTTGCGTGAGCGGTCTTGATCATTACTTCGGCCTCAGCTTCAGTGACCTCGTTGACTGCATTGCGGTCGGTCCTGACGAGGTCCTGCCGCGCATCGACGACGTCGCGCTGGGCGTTGTTGACCGTCTGATTGGCATCCTGCCGGGTGGAAGTGATGTCTTGCGCCGCATCTTCGCGCGCCTCCGCAACATCCTCTGCCGTTTCGGAAGGGGTTTCCTGGCAGCCTGTCAGCGTCAGGAAAGCGATAGCGGTAATTGGAATAATCTTTCTAAACATTTTAATGCTCCTGGGCGCTGTGACGCGCCTGTTGAAGTTCAAGTTAATTAATGCAGTACAAAGGGCAATATGGTAAGTGCGCATGAGCGTCGGTCGGGCTGCGATTACTTTTGGTCGTGATCATAATCACCTGGAATCGCGCGTTCCATAGAGTCGCTTACCCGCTGCCAGGAGTCGCGGCTGGCATGCCGAGCGCGATCCCATGTCAGGTTTGACGAACCTCTATTACGCTCCCACTCCCGCATTAGCTCGGCCTCCGATTCGTCGAACGTGCGACCGTTGGAGCGTCCGTAAGAGTCGACTCCGAAGCGATACGCCGGCCCATAATCGTTAAAGGCCTCGCCTTGTCTTACGTACGCTCGGGTCGTATAGTTTTTGCGCCAGTAGTCGTCCTCAACCGTTGCGTCAATCACCTCGGCGAAGTCCTTGCCGTTAAGCCCCCCCAAAACCGCTCCCACGGTTGCTCCCAACAATGTTCCGACGGGGCCACCCAGCGAGCCTACCAGGGCGCCAGCCGCGCCACCGGCCGCCGCACCAACTCCTGTCGCTACAGGATGTGATCCAGGCTCCCCCGTGATCGGATCACGGTGGGCGTGGGCATCGGTGCCATCATCGATCGTATGTTCATTCATATTGAACTCCAGTGTGTATTTCTAATGTTGAAGTGCTTAACGCCAAAGGCGACCGCAGCTGATCACAAGCCTCAGCGATTGGCTCTGGGGCGGAACACGCTCAGGATGGCGAGCAGCAGCACCGCGCCAATCAGCGACACGATAAAGCTCATCAAGGTGATGCCGTCGTTGATAGAACCGGCGCCAAGCTGCGGCCCTATCAGCCATCCGCCGATCATGGCGCCGACGATGCCGACAACGATGTTAAGGGCGAGGCCCTGCTGAGCGTTGGTGCCCATGATTATGCTCGCGATCCAACCGACGAGTGCGCCCATGATGAGCCATACAAAGATACCCATATTCCTTTCTCCAGATAGTCTTGACGCACCGGGCGCCGGAGAAGGAAGCCTACGGTTGCCCCTCCGTGGGAACCGTGCGATACCGCGCTTTTCAAGGGGGGAGAAGACCTGATGAGTGAATCAGGCTGGCGAAGTCCAGCAGGCTGCGGGCGCCACTCGCGTGACGGTCAGCCTCAGGAATATATGAACGTTTGGTTTTGCGGTGAATGCGGAAACTGCGGCGACGCTGGCTATAACCGATTGCGGCATATCTGGAAAGTCTGCTTCCCCAGGATCCTGGACAATGCAGACTCCGCCGCATCTCTTGATGGCCATCATCCAGATATCCCGTAAGGATAATTCCTATTACCCGGTTGCCATAGGCCACCGCTGCCGAACGAAACAAGGGGTCGATTGCAGGGCGCGAGCGATTCTCTCTGGCGCCTATTTTATCTTTCACAATCAGCATATGTTGATCTGATGGCGCCAGATAGAGCAGGTGCCGCCTGGGCGTAGCGGCCCACCGCCACGAGCATCCAGTGCTATCAGTGGCGTTCCGCAGCCACCAGCGCTGTGTCACGAGTGGACGTGGCAACAGCCATTGCAGAGGCCAGTGTCATCTCAGCTTCGCTAACGCACGAGTCTTTGCTTGCACCTGTCAAGGCATCACAGCGTTCCTGCGCGACGTCATTGCGGCCTTCAGCCTCGGCTTTGGCAACATCGTAATTTGCGTGAGCGGTCGTGGCCATCACTTCGGCTTCGGCTTCGGTGACCTCATTGACTGCATCGCGGTCGGTTCTGACAAGGTCCTGCCGCGCATCGACGACGTCGCGCTGAGCGCTGTTGATCGCCTGATCTGCATCCTCACGAGTTGAAGTAATATCTTGCGCTGCGTCTTCGCGCGCCTCCGAAACATCCTCTGCCGTTTCGGAAGGAGTTTCTCCACAGCCTGTCAACATCAGTACAGCAATCGCGGTAATTGGGATCAGTTTTCCAAACATATTTATTCTCCAAGGCGCTATAACGCGCGTGTGTGTCGAAGTGCTACCGAACGTGATGGGTTGGGCGTTCTACTGAATCGCTTACCCGCTGCCAGGAGTCGCGGCTGGCATGCCTGGCGCGATCCCATGTCAGGTTTGACGAACCTCTATTACGTTCCCACTCGCGCATTAGCTCGGCCTCCGATTCATCGAACGTGCGGCCGTTGGAGCGCCCGTAAGAGTCGACTCCGAAGCGATACGCAGGCCCATAATCGTTAAAGGCCTCGCCTTGTCTCACATACGCCCGGGTCGTATAGTTTTTGCGCCAGTAGTCGTCCTCTGCCGTTGAGTCAATCATCTCGGCGAAGTCTTTTCCGTTTAGCCCCCCCAAGACCGCTCCCACGGTTACTCCTACCAATGTACCCACGGGGCCACCCAGCGAGCCTACCAGGGCGCCAGCCGCGCCACCGGCCGCCGCACCAACTCCTGTCCCTATAGGATGTGATCCGGGCTCACCTGTGATCGGATCACGGTGGGCGTGGGTGTTGCTGTTAGTATCGATCGTATGTTGATTCATATGAAACTCCAGTGTTTTTTCGACTGTTGAAGCACCTTGCGGCGTAAAAGAAGCCTACGGTTACCCCTCTGTGGAAACAGTGCGATACCGCGCTTTCGAGGCGCGCATGAGAAGTGCGTAAGAGAAGTGCGTAAGAGAACTGTCAGCGCGCGGCTGGAATGGTTGAAAGCTCCGCAGTGGGAATGGAGTCGGTATTCACAATCACCTGGCGCTGCGGCAGGTAATTGAGCAGGAGATCTGATTCCTTCTTGACCACGCCGTAGCATTCACAACTAAGCGCTTCGAGTTTCGGCCGGTCAAGCACCTTGATCATACCGCGTGCATAGGAAATCACGCCTTGCTGCTGCAATTTTAATGCGGCCTGGGTGACACCTTCGCGGCGAACGCCGAGCATATTACCGATAAATTCCTGAGTCATCGTCAAGTGGTTATGCGACAGGCGATCCATGGAAAGCAGGAGCCAACGGCAGAGCTGCTGGTCGATCGTATGGTGCCGGTTGCAAACTGCGGTCTGAGAGATTTGCGTAATCAGCGCTTGCGTGTAGCGCAGCATTAGCAGCAATAGTTGGCCGTGGCGGTTGAACTCTTCTTTCACCCTCAGCCTGGGGAGTCGATAAGCGTAGCCGGCGCTTTGCACCATTGACCGCGTCGGCGTGCTCTCGCCACCCATGAACAAAGTGATGCCCAGCAAGCCCTCGTTGCCCACCACGGAGAGCGCGGTCGATGCCCCGTTTTCCATCACGTACTGCAGTGAGACGATAGAGTCAGTGGGAAAGTAGACGTGACGCATGGGGCGCCGGGATTCATACAGGAGCGCGCGGAGCGGCAATTGCACTAGTTCCAGGTACGGAAACAAACGGCCTTGAACGTCGGGCGTCAAGGCTGCCAGAAGATGATTCTGCTGAGGCTGGGGCTGGGGTTTGGCTGACATTTCGGCTCGCGTGGACCTGAGTAAATAAAAATTTTGCGATTAGAGCCGGTTGATCAACTTCCTTTCGGTGCGGTAGCGCGCATATGGTGAGCAGCCCTACGCGGGACGATGAATGGCGCAGAGCTTATGGCCGTCGGGATCACGCACATAGGCCAGGTACAGTGCTCCCATAGCGCCTTGTCGAAGCCCTGGCGGCTCTTCAATCGAGGTGCCGCCATGCGCAATGGCTGCGGCGTGGAATGCGAGTAACTGTTCAGGCGAGCTGCACTTGAAGCCGATGGTGCCGCCGTTGGCGACGGTTGCCGGTTCGTCGTTGATGGGCTCGGTGACGCAGAAGACACTGCCATCATGCCGGTAAAAGAGCCGAGTGTGCCCGGTGGGCGCCTTGTTGCGCACTGGTTCGCCTGCACCAAGTGTCCCGAGAACTGCGTCATAGAAGCGTTTGGATCGCTCGATATCGTTTGAGCCGATCATGATGTGATTGAACATTGTTTGTTTTCCTTATGATTCCGCTCATTGCGTATGTCAACCGTGTCGCAGTAACGCCTCAAACTGCTCAATCGGTTCCGGCTTGCCAAACAGATACCCTTGGTAATGAGTGCAGTTCTTTTCCAGTAGAAATTGCCGTTGATCGTCCGTTTCCACCCCTTCGGCAATAACGTCCAGGCCCAGGCTGTGTGCCATGGCAATAATGGCGCACACAATCGCCTTATCGCTGTTATCCGTGGCGATATTGCGTACGAATGACTGATCGATCTTGAGCTGATCAATCGGCAGCCGCTTGAGGTATTGCAAGGACGAATAGCCAGTACCAAAGTCGTCCAGTGAGAACCTGACACCAATATCTTTCAATGCACTCATGGTTGCAATGGCGCTCTCGACATCCTTCAACAACACGCTTTCGGTGATTTCCAATTTAAGTCGCGTCGGGATGATGGCATGGCTTTGCACAAGCGACTGCACTTGTGCCACGAATTCGGCTTGGTGAAATTGCACGGCGCTAATGTTGACCGCCAGAATCAGATCGCGGGTTAGCGCATCCTGCTGCCATGCCTTGAGCCGGGAACAAGCCGTCTCCAGCACCGTTTTCCCGATGGACAAGATTAAACCAGATTCTTCCGCCAGTGGAATAAATTGAGCGGGAGACACCAAGCCACGGTCTGGATGTATCCAGCGAATCAATGCCTCCACGCCAAACGGACGGTGCAAATTATCCACCTGAATTTGGTAATACAGCTGAAATTCCTGGCTCTCAAGTGCTTTGCGTAAATCGTCCTCGAGGGATGTGCGAGCGTTAATGACGTCCTGCATTTTCTGGTTAAAGAATCTCAGGGTGTTGCGGCCTGCCTTTTTTGCCTGATACATGGCGATGTCGGCTCGTTTCAGCAGTTCTTCCGCAGACGTGGCGTGATCGCTAAAAAGGGTCGCACCGATACTGAGGGTGATGTGGTATTCGTGCGTGACAAGGAGGTAAGGCTGATTGACCACAGCGAGAATTTTATCGCCGACGGCTTTTGCCTGTAATGCGGCATTAATGGGTTGCTGGCTCAGGTCTTCCAGCAATATCACAAACTCATCGCCACCCAGTCGTGCCACGGTGTCGTTTTTGCGCATACAGGATTCCAGGCGTTGCGCTGTCTGTTGTAGCAGCAAGTCTCCGAAATCATGGCCGAGGGTATCGTTGAGGTCTTTGAATTTGTCCAGATCAATGTACATCAGCGCACCGTCCTGACCACCACGCTGGCTAGTGGCGAATGCGCGACGGAGCCGATCCACCAAAAGCCGCCGGTTGGGCAGGCCAGTGAGCGTGTCGTAAAAGGCCAGGTTATTAAGCTCAGTTGCGAGCTTGCCTTTCATTTCACTTTGAAAGGCAAGCTCTTTATTGACAATGGCCAGCTCTGCAGCCCGCTTTTCTTTCTCTTCACTTTGAAAGGCAAGCTCCTTATTAGCAATGACTAGCTCTGCTACCCGCCTCTCTTTCTCTTCATTTTGAAAAGCGAGTTCCTTATTGGCAATGACTAGCTCTGCGGCCCGCTTTTCTTTCTCTTCGTTTTGAAATGCAAGTTCTTTATTGGCAATGACCAGCTCTGCAGCCCGCTTTTCTTTCTCTTCATTTTGAAAGGCGAGCTCCCTATTGGCAATGACTAGCTCTGCCGCACGCTTTTCTCTCTCTTCATTTTGAAAGGCCAGCTCCTTATTGGCAATGACCAGCTCTGCTAACTCCGACAACTGTTTCATATCGTGCTCCATGCGTTCCAGTCGTCCGCTGGGGATGGATGTGGGTGATGAGTTTCTGAACATGATTGCCGAGTACTCTGATGTTATAAAATAGACTCGGCTTCTTTTGACTTTGGTCGCACGCGGAAAAGCCGCTTGGATTTTCTGTGGCATGTGCTCTGCAGCAAATCCGCTCGCTGCTCCAGCACCGCGATTGCTTGATGGATCGACGACTCATCATGATCGGGCAGCGACTTAAGACTTGCTGCGAGCACATGTAGATCGTGCAGATCGCCGAGCTTTCCGGCGAGATCGGCATAACGCTTTGCTGCCGATTCGGCATTGCTATCGTCTGCAGCCACCGGCAGTGCCAGGGCGGCCAGATACTTCGTCCAGCGTCGCAGGCTATGCCAATCCACAGCATTCCCGCTTCTGGCTGCCTTAAGAAAGCGCTTGCGCGCCTTGCGGTAGAGCCGCCCGTAACCATCGCGGATCAGCTCGCGCCTGCTACAGCCCAGCTCCAGCCTCTGCCAGCGTTCCCGATCCTGAGCGAAGCGGGAGGCGATATCCGCCGTCATCAACGCGTCCTCCGGCAGATCCGAATGCTGCGCTATCAACAGTTCGCGGGCCAGCTGGAGCGCCGACAGCTCCTCCTCCCCCGCCCTGCGGATCTGCTTATCCAAGGTCTTGATCTGGACATACTGATCACGAGCACCGGACAGCAGCTTCGCCGCATGTCCGATATCCAGACTGGCGGCATCAGCTTGTCCTTCTGCCAGAAAGGGCTTCAGTACCTGCCACAGTGCCACGAGCCCCTTGACCGATAACCGCAGCTGATGCACATCAGCGGGCGCAAGCCGCACCTGCTCCACGAGCAACGACATACATCCCGCATGCAGCGCCTGTGCGCGCTTGATCAGCCTCTCGCTGCCGTTATCAGGCATGACCAAATCCTCCTAATGGCCGCTTCGCGCCCGACGAACGATAATAGTCATCGCACTCGTCAGGGGCCGTCTGTTTGCTAGCACTCATTAGCCGAAGGCAAATGAGCACATAGCCATTCCCTTTAACACCAACCATCACTAACAGCAAGTTAGTTGACGTCCGAGCTCGTCGAGCTCCTTGACGGCGTGGTAAGTTGCAATCCTGCAGTTGTGAAGTGACAGCACAATTGCATCCAAATTGAGGTGGTCAATATGAGTATTCGAAATATTCGCACGGCACAATCGTGCGCAACGGAGGCACGCCAGGCGGTAGAAGAATTTCATGCGGCGGTGGCTCAGCCGGAAATGGAGCTGGTGATTTTCTTCTGCTCCAGCGAATACGACCTTGATGTGCTGGCTGCGGAAATGAACCGTTTGTTTGCCGGGGTTCAAGTGGTGGGCTGCACCACGGCGGGAGAAATAGGGCCAGCCGGTTATCTTCAGCATAGCCTGTCGGGAGTTAGCTTCCCTGCGGGCAGTTGCACCGCCGTCAGCGGACTGCTGGATCACTTGAACCAGTTCGACATTACCAAAGGGAATGGCTTTGCCCAAACCCTATTGCAGCGGCTGGAAAGCAAAGTCCCGGATGCAAGTCCGGATAGCAGCTTCGCGCTGTTGCTGATTGACGGTATGTCCGTGCGCGAGGAGCCAGTGGCACATGCGCTGCAATATGCGTTGGGCAAGATCACGCTGTTCGGCGGTTCTGCGGGCGACGATCTGAAATTTACCAGAACCTATGTCTATAGCGATGGCCGCTTCCATTCAGATAGCGCCGCATTGATCCTGATCAACACGTCCTTGCCCTTCAAAATATTCAAGACCCAGCATTTTGTTTCCACAGACGAGCGGCTGGTGGTCACGGAAGCCGATCCCTCCGGGCGCATCGTCAGAGAGATTAACGGGCTGCCTGCCGCTGAAGAGTACGCACGGCTGGTGGGCGTTGATGTGCGCGAACTTAACCCCATGCGTTTCGCCGCTTCGCCCGTCGTGGTAATGATAGATGGCACGGACTATGTGCGCTCCATTCAGAAAACCAATCCAGACGGCAGCCTGACTTTCTTTTGCGCCATTGAGGAGGGGCTGGTTCTCAGGGTGGCGCATGGCGTGGATTTGGTAAAAAACCTGGAGCAGACTTTCGACAAGATACGGGCAGAAATCGGGCCGCCTCAACTCGTTCTCGGCTGCGATTGCATCCTGCGTAATCTGGAAATTTCCCAGAATGGCTTGAAAGAACGTGTCGAAGAAATTTTTCAACGCAACAACACCATTGGTTTCAGCAGTTATGGAGAACAATTCCACGGCGTACACGTCAATCAGACACTAACCGGCTGCGCTATCGGAGCCGCCCCGGCGCCGGATGCCCAAGAAAAAAATACAGGTGCGCTCAATGCCTGACAAAACGGAACCAAACAAGCAGGCCTTGCAGACCGAGATTGTGCGCTTGAACAAAATCATCAAGGCGCTGATGAATCGCGCCGAACGCAACGCGAGCATTCAAGGGTCGGATTTCAACCTGTTCCATACTGCGATTACCCTTGAAGATCAGGTGCGCCGCCGCACCGATGAACTCGAAGTGGCACTGCGTGAAAACGAGAAAATTACGCGCGCCTTGCGTGAAAGTGAAAATCAAATTCGCAGCTTTGCCTTCCATGACCCTTTGACGCAACTCGCCAATCGTCGCTTGTTAAGCGACCGCGTGGGACAAGCGATGACCGCCAGCAAACGTAGCGGCTATTATGGCGCGGTGATATTCCTTGACCTGGATAACTTCAAACCGCTCAATGATATGCATGGGCATGAAGTGGGCGATTTGCTGTTGCTCGAAGTGGCGCACCGCCTCACCCGTTGTGTGCGTGAGATGGACACCGTCGCGCGTTTCGGAGGCGATGAGTTTGTGGTGTTGCTCGGCAACCTGGATATTGATAAGGAACGATCTGTCACACAAGCGGGCATGGTCGCTGAAAAAATCCGCGCCACGTTGGCGGAGCCTTATTTTCTGACGCGCAAGCAAGGGGACAATGCTGACGCTCCGGTGGAACATCATTGCACATCGAGCATTGGCGTGGTGTTATTCATCAATCACGAAGCCAGCCCGGAAGATATTCTCAAGTGGGCCGACATGGCGATGTATCAGGCAAAGGATAGCGGACGCAATCGGGTCATTTTTTTTGGAACGCCAAGCGACTCACCGCCAACAACATGAACTACCTGATGCAGATCCTTGCATTGCCCGAGCATGGCGAAGCGTTCCAAGTCGACAAGGAACATTGGACTTTGAATGATTTCATTGTCTCTACGACGCACGGCGCAAACCCCAGAGCGACAAACCGACCGCCATTAAAGACGCGATGCCAACGCTTACGAGGAGCGCTTGTACCAGGATTTCCGCGATGTCACTGCCAACCAGGCCCGCTGATGCTACAGGCGTCATTTTGCCAGCGCCAAAGATAGCCCCTCCCAGGCAGCCGAGCCAATTGGCATAGCTTGAATAGAGCCACGACCACTTGAGCCATGTTCCTTGTAAAGTGGAGAGGCGAAAGTGTTGCCATATAGCACCCACCGCGAGAAGCAGGGCACCGCTGAGAACACCAATGGTGTGCGCGGAGAGCCCAAGCCTTGGCACGGCCATGGCCGGAATAAAAAGGCCGCCAAGAAGCGAGAGCAGGATGAGAAAAAAGGCGTGACGAAATAGACTTACGTTCATGAATGTCTTCTAGTTTGCCGCAACAATTATTAAATCGACGAACATACATTTCTCTTTGGAATTTTGGCCCTAAATCTGGAACAGCTTGTTTATCTTGATGGCAAACCCCCGGTTACGCAGTTCCAGCCCGCTGGGGTGGCCGAATGGATCTGTATTGCGGTCGTCGCTGTATACCACGAAAAATTCACTGCCCGGCGCCCACTCCCAGCGAAAGCGGAAGTTCGTGCTGAACGAATTGGCATTTGAATCGTACTGTATGAGCCCTCCCAGGTACATGCGTGGAGAAAGTGTGTAGGTGACGCGAAAGCTCGACAGTTCAGTTCTGAAGTCGCCCTCCGGCAATTCTACCTTGTTGATAGAGTAACTCGGTTCCACGGATAGCTGCGGCGACAGTTCAATGCGTCCGCTACCAAAGCCGATCGAAGTATTGGTCCCGCTCCAGAAATCTCCAATACGCAGCGACAGGACACCGCTAACCTGTCGCTGTGCACCAAAGTTATAGGATGCCTGGTAACTGGTGAAATCGTATTTGCCAGGGCGTAGAGTCACTCCCGTAGCGATTCGGAAAGGCCGGGTAAGCATCTCGAATTCATCACTGCTTGAAATGGTGAAGATATCGCTGGTTTCAAATTCAGTAGCAAAACTCAGACTGTGCTGGCGTGACTCAAGTTCGTCCGTGGTGGCTGACCAGTAAGACTGAGTATTGGCTTCGAGATTGAAGCGTCGAATCCAGTCGATGGAGGTCGGTCGCGGGCTGTAGCGTGCGCCGCCGGAGAACTGCTTGAAATTATTGCGACGCTTGAAACCTATTTCCGGGTTGAAGTTGTTCTCCACCACCAGATAACCACTGTTAAGTCCGTAAAGGTCGCTGTCGTAAGCCAGATTCGTCATATAACTCTGGTTATCACCGTTCAAACCCGGACTGTCGGTCTTGGCCAGATAAGTATCGAGGGAAAAGTCTTCAAGAAAATCGAAGGCGCCGTCGACGGCATACAACTGGCTGGATCCCTGGCCAACCAGCGATTCGGATCTGTCCGTGAGCATGACTCCAACCGTGCTGCGACTGAAGATATCCCGCTTTACCCGCAGCACGGAAAACCCGGTGGATTCCAACGTGGCGAAATCATCGGCGTCAGTATTGATCGTGAGGGCGCCGATTTCGTAATTACCGATCTTGCCGGTCAGTCTGGCTCCAACTTCAATAGGCACTATCTGCCCTTGTTCCAGCCCGATTCTGCGGCTGAAGAACATGGTGGGCACTTCCAGTCCGCGTGCCTGGGTAAAGTCAAAGTTTCCGCGTCCTTCCAGAAAGAACTCGCGCTTCTCAGGGAAGAACTGGTTGAAACGGGTCAGGTTGACCTGGCGTTCGTCCACCTCGACCTGGGCAAAATCGGTGTTATAGGTAAAGTCGGCAGTCAGATTATTGGTGATGCCGAATTTGACGTCGACACCCGCTTCGCCTTTTGCCTCGTTATTGATTCGTGGCGTTGATTCCCGATTGGTAGTGACGTTGCCGAGGCCATAAGGTTTGACTTCAAGATTGAAATTTCGCGCGGGAACCTGAAGATTCTCCAAAGTGCCAGCCTCGGAAATTCTCCACATGCCAGATACCAGGCTGTTACCTCTGGCCGCCGCGATCGGTACTTCGGTCAGGTAGGATGCTTCGTTGAAACGCCGGATGATGCGTCGGAGCTGCAATCCCCAGACTTGTTCCACACCCGGCTCATAGCGCAGCGAGCGAAACGGTATTTCCATCTCCACCGTCCAGCCACCATCAAATCGCCCCACGCGGGAATCCCACACAACGTTCCAGTCGAAATTGACGCCGCGACCACCATCGCCTTCGTTGGTGATGGCGAAGTCGGAAAAGCCGCCAATGGGTGTCACCAGGAACGCGGAACCGTTGCGCCGGTCCAGATAGGTATCCAACAACACCGAAAACGAATCATTGGTACGCAGCTGTATGGTATCGCGCCGCATTTCATTGGCGATCCAATCACTCTCTGGAACAGATTCATATATACGTGCCGCGACATACAGATTGTCATCGTCAAAGTAAATCCACGCCTCGGTTTTCTCGCTGGCAGGGGAACCTGCATTGGGTATCTGCTGAATGAAATTGCTCAACGGAGCAATCTGCGTATAGATCGCCTCATCGAGATTGCCGTCGATGCGAACCTCATCGTCGTAGCGCGTCGCGTTGACGAAGGTATTGCCTTCAGCGTCACGCCTGACGACGATATCCTGGGCAACAACGATGGAGCAGAGCAATGACGAAAGCAGGAGGCAAATCTGACGCGCGATATTATTATATTTTTTCATCAGGTGATCCTGTAGTAGCAGATAGTGGCAGGCAATGAGGGTGAATTTGCGGGTGATTAGAGTACCTGCTTAAAGAAAGTCAATTTTCGCCAGCGCAATGCCGCTCTCGCCGCCGACTGCGTACAACAGGTAGATATCATCGCCTTCGACGTAAATGGCCGGGTCCCGCAATTGATTGACCACGCCATAGGCGGTGCTGCGTACAGACGGCTCCAAGGGCGCATTCGCCCCTTCCCAGTCGAATTCGGGTTGCAGCACGATTCTTTCACCGACATTGCGCCACTGCTGCCAGTCGCCGCTAATATCTATCGTGCTCACCATAATGCTCTCTGGCACATCGCCAACCCGGGTCCAGAATACGTACAGGGTATTTCCCCGCTTCAGTAATGCCGCATGACGCATGTTAGATGCAAACAACAATGGGCCCGTCTCGAAATCAGTCATTCCATCTTTGGAGCGATAGAACTGACCAGGCATGGACATCACATAAGTCATACCATCATGCTCAAACGCGCGCATATAAGTGCGGCCGAGATTCTGGGGCTGCGCATCGAAGTGGATACCATCGCTTGATGTCGCCACCCGGGAATGTTGTCTGCCAATGTCAGCGAGACCATGGTAGTACATGATGAAGCGTCGATTGACGTTATCGATGTGCACATCGGGCGAGGCAATATGAGGGGATGTCAACTCCGTGCGCAAATCATGGGCGTATTTGACACCACTCGTCCGCCGCTCGGCTTCAAGCTCGCGCACACGTTCGTCGGAAACCGTCGGTGGAGCTGTGAGAAAATGCGATTCCGCGAGCTGCAACGAACCGGGCTCGTAAATCTGCCACGGACCAGTCAGCGCATCCGCATAGGCGAGACGAATATAGTCGCCCTTGTGGTCGGCGAAATACAAATAGTACTTGCCCAGCGGGTTCGCCAGCCACTCAGATACCTTCACCACCGTGGGCCCCTGGATATTGACCCCGATGCTGGGATGTATGCCCGGCGCGATAATCGGTTTGTCCAGCAAGCGTGTCACCCGCACCTTGTCGAGGTCGGGAATTTGCGCAAGAGCTGGCAGACCAGGAATGATCCAGGTAAATACCAGCAACAGCGATAACAATAACCGGTGCGTCACTAGAACGTTCCCCTCACCTTGAACGCTACCTGCGCGCCAGTGGTGGAGCAGTTGTTTTCAATTTCCTTGATGATACCGTCACGCAGGTAACCGTCATAGCGTCGGCGCAATGCACAGGCTTCGAAATCGGCCAGATTGCCGCCTTCAAGTCGATAGGTGAGTCCGGCAAAACCTACCATTTCCACAAAGGCACTGAGGTTGGTGGGAATAATCCAGGTGTAGCGGCTGTCGTTCTCGTAGATGTAGCGGCCATCGTGGGCGCGGGCGTTGTAAGTAACGCCATAGCTCAGGTTGTAGGCGGGCAGGTCGTGTCTGTAAGTTACACGCAGGCTACCACGGTCATAGGGCGGGAAGCGATGTGAGTAAGGCACGAATGGGTCGTCTTCAAACTTGGCAGCCTGCATGGTGAGTGCGGCAGTTACCAGCGCTTGCGGCAAACCGAGGAACCCCAGCCGCAGGCTGGCGTTGCTGATCAGGCCATAAGCCACGGCCGGGCCGATGTTGCCGTTGGTGGACTGCAGATTTTTGATGGATTGCGAGATGTCGATCTTGCCGATCTTGTTGTCGAAATCGTAGTAGAAGAACCGGGTATTGAGCGTGCCGGCGTCGCTTGGCAGACGGTAGTCCAAACTCAGCTCGGCGCGGATGCTTTCCTCCGGCTCCAGGGTCGGATTACCCGCTACTGTGTCCCGGTCAATGTCGCGTTCATCGATCGTCCGCGAGAAGTCCGCAAAGGTCAGTTGCGAGACGAAGCGTTCCAGAGTGCCACGCACCTGCAGCGTGCTGCTCAGGTCGTAGCGCACGTCCACCTTCGGTTTGACGAAACTGAAATCACGCTTGTTGTTCACATCGCCGGACTGCGAGATCTCCGAGAACTCTGCCACCAGTGTGCTTTCCAGCGTCATGCGCGGATTGATCTGCCAGGTGTGGACCGCGAAAGGTTCGTAGCGGATTTCTTCGACCGTCCCGAATGCATTGGGCAGCACCAGTGGCGTCAGGCCCCCGTATTCGGCCACGCCCGGGGCGCCAGTGCGCACACCTTGGCGAAGGCCGGAATCCTGAGTAGTCAGGGCGCGCTCGACGCCCAGCTCCACTCCCTGACCACCTGTCAGATTGAAGGTATAGGAGCCACGCACGATCTTTTCCTGATACACGCTGCTGGTGTCCAGAAACAGATTCTTGATGCCCGCATCTGCGGGCGAGGTGGCTCGGTAGCGCTCGCGCGTGGACTGATTGTCACGCTCGTTCACGATGAACAGCCCCTTCAGGCGACTGCCGCTGGCATAGCGGTGCTCGTAATCGCCCCCGATCTCCCAGTTTCTGGCGGTGGCCGGAATGGTCTCGCGTTCGTAATAGGTGTTGACTGGCCTGGCGCGCTGATCGACATAAGTGCGCAGCAGTTTCACGGGCGGGTCCTGCTCGCCATAGAGCGCATTGAAGGTGATGCGGTCATTCGGCGTCAGGGCATAGGCCAGCGTGGAATTGAAGGTGTAATTGGTCTGATCGCGGTAGCGATCGGCGTCGATGGTCTCGTTGGGCGAGAAGTCGCCCAGGATGCTGGTCTCGAAACTCCTCTGATGCTCGTAGGCACTGGCGGCCTGACCGCTGAACAGATAGTTCAGGCGCCCGCGCTGCCCGCTCAGCGAGAGCGAACCGCCAGGGTTCAGGGTGCTGTCGCTGTACTGCGTGACATTGATCTCGCTCGACAGGCTGCTGGTGGGCAGCGCTTCCAGCAGGACGATATTGACGATCTGGTTGCCGTTCTGCACATCCAGATCGCTGGACGAGCCACGGATGATTTCGATGCGCGCGACCTGACTGGCAGGGATGCGAGCAAGCTGGCTGCGGGCCTCGTTGGCCTTGCCGGCCATGCGCTTGCCATCGATCAGAATCTGCGACGTTGCCCCCAGGCCACGGTTGCCATCGCTGGAAACAGACGAGACGTTGGTGGCCTGCAGAATCATCTCGATGCCCGGTACGCGGTCGAGCATGTCATTCACGGTCAGTGCGCCGGACCCCTGAAAGAACTCGGCGCCGTAGGTCGCGGTGGAATCCGCCTCCGGCGTCTGCGCCAGTGCCGTGGAGATGGTAGTGGAGATGGCAGTGGTGAGGCAGAATGCAGTGGTCAATCGATGCAAATTGGTGGCGCGGCGCATGGGGCTCCTGAAAAGCTGGTGTTTTTATTAGCCGCTAAGTTACAGTGAGCTCCCCATACGTGTATATACACGACATGTGTTTTTTTGTTACTACACTAGAGGCCCTTTTGAAATGAAGGCTGACAAGCTCACATCCGCGCAGGACGCTGAATTCACGCCAATGGACAACCCTTGCAATCTGTTTTACCTGCGCCGCGCCGCTCGCGCTGTCAGCAAACAGTACGGCGCGGCCATGAAGGACAGTGACGTGCAGGCCACTCAGTTCAGCGTGCTGTTCATCCTGAGCAAGTCAGGCGCCTTGTCGATTACCGACCTGGCGAACAAGATGGGGTTGGACAGAACCTCAATGAGCCGCAATCTCACGCCGCTGCAATCCCACGGGTATATTTCAGTCAGTGACGAAGGCATGACGCGTGCGCGGGAAGTCACCATTACCGAGGCTGGCAATAAAGCCTTGCAAGACCTGATGCCAATGTGGAGGAAGGCCCAGGCCGAGTTTGCGGAGCACCTGGGCGTAGCCGACACGGCTCTTTTGATAGAACTGCTGCGGCGGGTGGCCACGATCGGAACGAAGGATTGATGAGTTGATTTGTCAGCAGTAGAGGCGTGCAAGAGCTTACCTGCAGTAATCACTCATAGTCCCCGACACCCCATCCGCCGCTGGCAAACTGCGCACGCGTGCATTGTCAGTTGCAGGCAAGGCGTCGAGCCAGCAAATGCCATAGGGTTTAAGTTCGCCATCCAGGTCAGTGGTAGCAGGGTTGCGCGAACGCAGATCATAGATACCGAAATCCATGAACACATTGCCAGGCACGCCGATTGCTGCAGCAATCGGTTCGCCCACGCTTACCGTATAACCGGACAGCTCGGTGAAGGAGCTGTTGGTGGTAGCCGGCGGCAACGTGTCGGCGATGGCGGCAAACTTTGGTGACAGTTCCAGAAGATGCCCAAGCCTCATCATCACGCCGCACGGATTGATGATATCAAAGCCGTACTGTACAACCCCGTGCGCAGTATCCCTTTCCCCCCGAACCACGGTGCCTGCTATCGCAGACACCACAGTGACCTGGTTAGTCTGACCCGCGCCATCAAGGCGGAAGCCACCGTGTGCCTTGTAATCACCGCCACGCGTCTGTCCTGGATAGAGAATTGAGGTCACCTTGCTGAGATCAACAGGGGACTGCAACAGCGGGCTCTGACATTGTGTCGCTGTACCGTTACTCTGCCAGACCGTACCGTTGAAGAACCAGGACGACGAAGCATCGGGCAGGCCCGTACTGCTGCTGAGGCTGAAGGGAGTGGGGCTGTAGTGCAGCACGCCATCGGGGCCGCGATAACCCAGGAATAGTTCGAACTGCCCAGTGGCGCCGAGCTGTCCTGTGTACAGATCCACCTCGGTATCGGCTGCCAGCATTGCTTGCTGCCGGAAAGGCACCAACTCGGACAGATCGCCGCTCCACTGCTCAAAGGCACCATCGGTTCTGCGCATCAGGACGACGGCTCCCACTTTCGCAAGCAGATAAATGTCCGCTGCCTGACCAATCTGAGACGCTTCAGGACGTATCTTGCCGACGATGCGCAGCAGGTCAGTTGGTGTGGCACTGTTGCGCCAGCTGAGACCGTTGTCGGTGGTGATGCCAATAGCGAAGGTGACGCTGGTACCCACGCCGGAAATGCCTGCTGACGGCACGCGCGCTCCACCCAACTCAGTGATGCTGGTGCTCTGGGCCATAACGGCGCTGCACAACACGGCACTCGTCACTATTGGAAGCAGTGTCCTGATAAAGCGAATTATTTCCATATTTTCATTTGTCCGCTGCCGCTGTGGATTGGCTGTAGGGCCCACTTGCTGAATGGTGAGCTTCTCCGAAATGTTCTGGAGCAATTCAGGATTAGTATAGGCGCCCATATGAAGAAAGCTAACGCACATAGCGCAAATGGGTCGCGGCTGGGCTATGGAGCACTTGGTCAATTCGGAACTGGGGAACTGGCTCGCGAAGGTTTTCGAATAGGCGCCTCCCGCCACCGAACATCACCGGCGCCAGGGCAATTTCCAGCTCTTCGATGACGCCCAAATTCAGGTACTGCTGGATCACGTCCGCGCCGCCCGAAATGCGAATATCGCGACCACCCGCAGACTCTCGAGCCTGCTCAAGAGCGCTCTCCGGGCCGTCGTTGACGAAGTAGAATGTCGTCCCGCCCGGCCGCGCCCAAGGTTCGCGCTTCTCGTGGGTAAGCACGTATACCGACGTGTGAAACGGAGCCTCCTCGGGCCATGAAACCTCGCCTTGCTCGAACATTCGCTTGCCCATGATGCTCGCGCCGCTGCGCTCCATGGTGTAACGAAACATGTCATTCACCGGACCGGTCTCTCCGCCTGGTCCGAACTTGAGGTTCTCGCGGAAATACTGCAGCTCAAGAATCCAGCTCATCATCGCACCCCACTTCGCGCCCCAGTCCTTGTATTCGGGCCTGTCCCAGTTCTCAATTGCCATCCCTTCCGGAGCCATGTAGCCATCAAGGCTAAGTCCGATGTTTACGAATACTTTGCTCATGATTCTCCTCTCATGACTTTGAATGTCGACCTAACGCCTTTGTCGCCATGCTGTCGATTGATATGCTTTTTAGCTCATTGTGGTGCGGGCACAACGCCTGGCATATATACACACAAGTGATTTATGAGAACCAACATTCTCGCTCGATTTCGGGATCATCGAAGGCACCATTCCCATTTTGTTTGCACTCGGTGGTGCCGGAAATATAGCGCCCAGCTTTAGCCGCGAATTTACCGCGAGGAATATGGATCAGTATTTGAGTGATGCATAGCTGTAATCCGTCAGTGCCAGATGCCTCGAAGACTCGAGCAACTTCGACAGGTTCAACCGGCTGGTTATCTCGGCACTCAATCATTTGACATTATTTCCCTATCGCGGGCTGATCGACAACCCAAAGCCAACTACCATCTTGCTGGCGACAGGCTATCTCAGCCGTGATGTTTCCGTTGCCTAGAGACGACGAAGTAAGCGCAATATTGTCATCGCCAAGTTCACCCCTATTTTGATTCTGCAAATGTCTTAAGCTTCCCAAGTGCCAACTCCCACTCGCTCCCAATTATCTCGAGCGTTCGTTTCGCTTCCTCGATCTGCTTGGGCTCCAACTGCCATAGTCGTTCCCGC
Organism: Gammaproteobacteria bacterium; assembly: GCA_030654835.1. Taxonomy (GTDB): domain Bacteria; phylum Pseudomonadota; class Gammaproteobacteria; order Pseudomonadales; family Pseudohongiellaceae; genus UBA5078. The sequence goes on from JAURWS010000059.1 coordinate 30,463, forward strand.
CCGAGCTTCACGTTGCGCACCACGCCCGCGTCCGCCAGCACCTGAAGGTGTTTTGTTACTCCTTGCCGACTGATCTCGGTATTCGCCGTTAACTGCACAATCGAGAATGCACCACCCGCGCAGAGTATCGCCACGAGTTTCAGTCGCGTGGGATCACCCAAAGCGGCAAATATGGGTGCAAGCGTTTCGCTCGACCGGGCAAAAGACCGCAAGTCTGCACAATTTGCCTGTCCCTTACGTGTTGGCATGGCGCGCAATATTACCGAGTTGCGCATCCCAACCACCACCATGCATGCGGAACGCTTCGAGGCGGCGGTGCGGTGGAACCTGATCGAAGCCCGATTCCACCACAGTCAGCAGCGTGCCGGTGCCGGGCGCATTTGTCAGCGTGAATGTCACCAAAGTAGGCTCCTCCTGTGAATAGTCCATCGTAGGGTCAACTGCATACGGGTGCCAGCGGAACGAGAGCAGATTCATGGACTCGATGCGGTCAACAATAATATCGAACCATACATCCTCATGCCCGCAGGCGGTATTTAGACCACGCGTACGCTGATTCTGAACGAAAGCCTGGCCTTTCAGATCGACACCGAACCATGTGCCAAATTCTTCTGCACTAGAGATTGCACGCCACACTCGCTCGCGTGGAGCATTGATGACGATGCAGCGTTCGATACGATCAGAATTCGATGAGGCGCTCATAAGGTGATTCCAAACTATTCAGTTGCTGTTCAACTCGCGCGGTTTGAGCTTCTAATCCATCCATGCCGCGCGTAAATTCCAGCCACTCTTCGTAATAGGCAGTTGCTACAGGAACTTCATTTACTTTTGCATGTAGCTGACCAAGCGCCAATAGGGCGCGCGCATTGATGTCTGGGCGTAGATCTTCGACAGTAAGCATCAGGGCGAAAGCGGAGATGGACTCCTGCCACATTTCGAGACGGATCAGGGTATTGGTGTAAAAATTAAGAAGCGTTGCTTGTTCGAAAGGGTTCAAAGAATCGAAATCTAAATATAGCGCATTAAGCTCGTTCAGGGCTTCTTCCCATTGATCCTCCAGCTGCCGCTTCTGAGCCTCTTCGATAACGTAGAATACTCGGTCGCTGAGAGCTGGCTTAGATGAATCCGGCCGCTGACTAGATAAATTAGCGTCGGCCACAGAGGATCTTGATGTGTCGACACTAGAGTCAGGAAGTTTGTTGTTACTGCTGCCACTGGCAGGTTCTGACACAGCTTGATCTCCAGCCGCCTGTTGTGAAGGTATTACAATCGAATCACTACCAGAGTCGGTAATAGTTGTCGTAGTACTTGCGTCTGAAACGCCCGATTCTTGCCCAGGGCCAGCAGTCACAGCTTTCGACATTGAATCTTCTCTTTCTCGGTTTACTTGATAATTCACAACCAAGGCCAGAAGTGCGATCACAATCAAAGCGGGGACTAGTGTTTTACGTTTAGGCGTCATCGGCAGCTCCTTTAATTTTTATTCCTTGGGGAACAAGTCTGCTCTATGGATAGAGTCGAATGCAATGGATAGTCGAGGAGCCATTTCGGGGCTTATCCCTGCACGACTATTAAGTTTTGTTGGCGCCCATCAGAACCAATCCCATCCCATTTGACCAAGATCATGGAACACTTGGCGGCATCTGCTAGTCTGGACCCTGAGATTCCCTGGCACCGGGTTCATCGAACCCTGATGCTTCTGACCCGGGACTGAATGAACCAAGAATATTGAAGAGAGGACCGATGATTTCTTTTGCATGTCGCGCGTTGATTCGCCCCCTTTCCAGGCTATTGGTCCTGGCTATTGGTGCCTTTGTCTGCATTGCCACGGCGGCGGCAGACTCTTCGATCCTGGCAAAGAGGTATCCGGAGCTACAGCAACTGCTCCTGGCTCACGATGTCCTCCAGGCCAGGGCGTATGAGGAGATCGTGCTTACCAATGAATCCCCCTCCGCAGCCATTGGCCAGCGCATGCTGCTGGACAAGCTGGACGAGCTGGAGGAAACAAAAAGTTCCCACTACCACACCGCAGGCAACCACCTGTCACTTCTGGGGCCGCATCGCGCGTTTGAAAGCCGGGTGACACCGGGGCTGCTCGGTGTGATCTACGAGGAACATGACGCGGACGAGGTCCGCCCTCTGCTGGCGGAAATTGGCAATCTGCCTCCGGTCGCCCTGCAAACGCTGCAAAGAGGACGCGAGTTCGTGGAGCAGCTCATTGAAATCCACCTGAACCCTGAGATTGAAGACAAGAATTCCGCAGTGGCTGGAGCCGTGCAGAACTACCTGAATGACGATGCACATTCGGTTGCCTCACGACCCAAGTCTGACGACTTGCTGTCCGAACATGCCTATGCCTATGCCTATCCGGTTGGCTTCCCCCAGTTCAGTGGACTGACCTGGGCCTCCCAGTGGCTGAAGATCGCCCTGCTGGAGATCGTCATTACCGCAGAAAGCGACGCGCAACTGGATGCGGACGTCGAGCGCCTGATTGCGCTGTACAACGAAAAGCTCATCAGGCAGCACAGCGGGTTCGTTCAGCTGCCAGCCGATATTCCCACCAGCCCGGTCATCGCGCCCACGTTCTACGAACTTTATCCGGATGCGGCCTATATCCTGGACAATCTGGAAGCATTGAAGGTGGTCATCGGCGATGTCCTGGCCTATCCGGGCATTGAGAATCGGTCGCAGGGAATCGCGGACGCCGTCGCCGCCTACACAGACAAGAGCGCCAACCTGGCGCCCGATGACATGAAATATCTGCTCTTCGTGTTGCGCGGGGGAATCTACAACGCGGGTGGCCCGGCGCGTGGGGGCTTGACCTGGCCTGATCGCAATTGGTCCCGGGAGCAATCGGAGAACCCCCACGTCAGCATCAGTCGCGAAGCAAAATAGGAGGTCCTGTGGGTAGTCCTGTAAATAGACCCATGAGTAGCAAAATTCTGAGCACGCTCTGCCTCATCTTGAGTGGCTTTGGAGTGGGATTGACCAGCATGTCGAGTGTCGCAGCACCCGAGCGGGTGGGCGACTTTGCGCTGCTGGATGAGCAGGGCGCGTTTCATCAGCTCAGTCGCTACCAGCACCGCGATGCCGTGGTACTTCTGGCCTATGACAGCAACTGCCCTGCCGCGAGAGACGCCGCAGCCACTCTTGCAAATCTCCAGTCTCAATTTGACGACCGCATCGAGTTTCTTGCACTGGACATCAACGCGATGGATCGAACCACCGAACATGGCTGGCAGATGTCCTTTCCCATCCTGGCGGATGAGCTGAAACTGGTGGCGGAAGGTCTGCAGATCAGTCAGTCAGGCGAGGTTCTGGTGTTTAACCCTCAGCGCCTGTCACTTTACTATCGCGGCGGCGCCGGTCAGGCGCTGCAGGAGAATCTGGACGCGATACTCAGTGGCAAATCGGCCGCACCTTCGGGCTCAGAGGTCAAGGGCTGCCCGATCGCCTATGACAGCGCCACAGCACCCGTGCCGGACTACTCCACCGAGGTTGCCCCCATCATCGTGGAGCACTGCTCCATCTGCCACAGGGAGGACGGTGCGGGCCCGTTCGCATTCAACGGGCATTACTCTCTGGTCGGCTGGTCGGCAATGGTCAGGGAGGTGATCATGAACAAGCGCATGCCGCCGATGCAGGTCGACCCGGCCTATGCTGCGACTCCCAGTGCGCATTTCCTGTCGGCCGAGAAGCGCCAGAAGATCATGCACTGGATGCAGGCCGGTGCACCGCGAGGCAACGGAGCTGTGGATCCGCTGGCAGAAGTGCCTCTGGAAAAAACCTTCGACTGGCAACTGGGTGCGCCGGACTTCGTCATCGACACCCCCAAGAATGTGATCCCCGCCGTCGGCATCCTGGATTACATGTATACGGAGCTTGAGTTGCCCTTCACCGAAGACAAATGGGTGAGGGCGTTGCAGTTTTCGCCAGGAGAGGAACGGGTGATTCACAACTTGTCGGCGTTCATCGTGCCAGCAGAGAGCGACTTCTGGGGAGAGGAACGAGAGGCGTTGACCTCCGAGAGGCGCTTCCTTGGCAGCTTTGTCCCGGGTGAGAATCCGGCGACCGTGTTCCCCGAAGGCACAGGCGTCCTGATTCCTGCGGGCCACAAGCTTGTCCTGCAGTTTCATTACTACTCACACGGTCGGGTGCTTGAGGACAGCACGGCCATAGGGCTGTACTTTCATGACGCTGCCCCGGCACGTGAAATAGTGACTCGCCCTGTTTCCGCGAAGTTCACCCTGGTTCCCAACGACAATGAACAAGCTCTGCTCGCCAGCTACGAGTTTGAAGAGAAGGCGACGCTTCTTGCAGTGCGGCCGCGCATGAACCAGCGCGGCAAGCACATGAAGTTCGATCTGGTAGCGCCCGGTGGCGAGACTGAAACCCTTGTCAGCGTTCCTGCCTACAACTATGGCTGGCAACCGCAGTACTGGCTGGAAACCCCACGCTCTATCGAGCCGGGAACGGTGATGAATGTAGCGGGGGCATTCGATAATTCCTTGTCCAACCCGTTCAACCCCGATTTCCGGGAAGAGGTCGAGTGGGGATTCGACAGCGCCGAGGAAATGTTTACGGGGTATATGACCTACGCGATTGAGCGGTAACCCGGTCGCTGTGCAGCCGATTGTTAACCGACATTTGCAACCACTTAACGTCCTGAAAAGCCTACGTACGGGCCGCGTCTGGTTCGGCCGACAGCGCGTGCGCCAACCGCAACTCCCGGAGCGTGGCACGTTTCTTGGCCTGGTGGGCCTGCATGCGTCGCAAGATGTCGTCCAGAACCCTCACGGCGCTGAGCACATGCGGCCCCTTGTTGAGCATGACGCACTCGGCCCGATCCGCCATTGCGGCGTCCGTGATCTCGGCACGGGAGGGCATCCCTTCTTTGGCGAGCGTTTCCAGAACCTGCGTCGCCCAGATCACGGGAACATGGGCGGCCTCGCAGATCCAGAGGATCTCCTCCTGAACTTCCGCCATCCGCTCGAAGCCACACTCGACGGCCAGGTCGCCGCGGGCAATCATCACTCCGCAACACGGCGACCGCATGGCGGTGAGCAGCATGTCCGGTAGGTTGTCGAAGGCCCGCCGAGTCTCGATCTTCAGGACGATCGCGGGCGGACGGCCTCCCAGGCGCGCGAGATTCCTCTGGAGCGATTCTACGTCGTCCGCGCAGTTGGCAAAGGAGAGTTCAACGACGTCGGCGCGCTTGGCCACGAAGATCAGGTCTTCGAGATCCTCAGTGGTCAGAGCTGGCAGCCGGAAGTTGCTCTCGGGCAGGTTGATCCCCTTGTCGGCGCGCAATTTCTCTCCGCGCAAGCCCGTCTGAGTGATCCGAACCAGAACCCGTTCGGTCTCCACCTTCTCGACCACGCCACCAATCTTGCCGTCGTCGAACCAGATCGACTCTCCCGACCGGATGGAATCGAACACCTCCGGAATGGAGCAGCCAACCATAGCCGGGGTGACCAACTGCCCCGCACCGTCGCGGGTGGCCGGGCGGCCCGGCTCGAGGTTCCGCGTCAGGATGAGCCGGTCGCTCCGCTGGAGAAGGATGGAGTTCTCGGTGGCCGGCATATCCCCAACCAACCCCTCACGATCATCCACTTCGCGCTCGTGCCGCAGAATGGTGCCGGGGACGACGTAAGCTGTCTTGGTTGCCTCCACCCAGCAACCGCCGTGCGTCACATCGACGACAACAAGGATTCGCTTGGAGCCCCGGGCATCGGTGAACTTCACTCGATCTCCCGGTTGGAGGCGCGCCAGCCAAGCCTCCGGTACCGGAAGGCATGCGTCAGCCGACGACGGGGAACGATGGAGGGCATTCCCGGGAGTCAACAATATCCGCGCGGGAGCGGTGACCCGGCCGAAGACGTCCCGGCGGGGGCGAATTTTCACCACTGCCGGGCCTGGCTCCAGCGGCCCGGTGCGCAGCTTGGGCCCAGCCAGATCCATGACCACGCGGCACGACCGTCCCAGTTCTTGCTCGGCCCGTCTCAGGTGCTCGATCATCCGATCCCACGCCACGACGTCGTCGTGGGCGCAGTTGATCCGCATGCATTCCATGCCGCCTCGGATAAGGTCGCGAACGAGCGTGTAATCGTCCACCGCCTCGCCCGGCATGGTCACCATGATCCGAACCCCGCGTCCCGGCGTAACGGGGCCCAACAGCGCTTCGGTGTGTTCCGCCAGCAACCGCTCTCCGGTACCGAAATCGATGACCTCGGTCGCCGACGGCGTCGGTGGAACGGGGCATCCTGTCAGTCGATGGAGGACTTCCAGGACAGCATCGACCGTGGCCAGGACATGCGACTCGGCGCGGCCGAGGGAGGAAAGCCCGAGTGTGGCCAACCGCATCTGCAACGGGCGGAGGTCGCGACGCCGGAGGGCGAGGTAATGGACGAGGTTCCCGGCGCTCTCCCGGTAGTTGGAGTGAACCTGATCGAGGCGTGCCGCCGACCGTGCTGCGTCGGCGACCATGTCCGCGCGGATGGCCGTGAGCTCATGGAGAATGCGTTCAAGGAGCGCATTCTCCAGTCTGGAACAGTCGTCGTGTTCCACAGACATAAGCCATCACCTCCTGCGGAAGTCTCCCGCGTGCTGAGAAAGATCAGCAGAATATCAGTGCTCGCCTTCATCTGCATGTCCAGCTTACTATCATCGTGTACGATCAGTAGTGTCCGCAGGCTTTTCAAACAACGACAGAGGGAGTCTTCCCATGCGCTGCCAAACTGATGCACGACGCTTCCGCACCGTGGCCTTGCTGTTTCTGTCAGCCGCCATACTGCACGCCTGCTCCACGCTACCCGCAGCTATCGAGCCGCAAGTTGTCCAAATGCTGCAGCAGACCTCCCAGTCCTTTGGAGCCCGACCCCAGATCATCAGCCCCGCTGACATTCACGCCCTGACTCCAGAACAAGCGCAGGAATTCCTCGATTTTTTCAACCATCCCCGTCTGGCTGATGAGCCGGCGTTTCGCCGCCTGTATTACTATCTCGAAGGCAAGGTGCAGGACTTTACCTATCGCAATGACACGCTGACCGCCAGCGCCGCGTTCGCCAGCAACAGCGGCAACTGCCTCTCCCTTGCCATCATGACCACGGCTCTGGCCAATCTGGTGAATGTGCCAATCGAGTATGAACTGGTGGACGATTATCCGGTTTTCGAGCAATACGGCACCGTCATCGAAAAAGGCCTGCACGTACGCTCGCTGCTGTTTGATCCGTACCGGGCGGCGCGCGGCGATTTCATGTCCAATAATCGCGGCATTGCCATCGACTATTTCCCCACCAATGCCGAGCGCTTCGTCATGAAAATGCGCCACGAGGAATATCAGGCGATGTACTACCGCAACAGGGCCGTCGAGGCGCTGCGCAGCGAAGATCTGAGTTCAGCGTACTGGTACACAATGGAATCTCTGCAGTTGTCCCCCGCCAGTGCTGAGTCTCTGAACATGCTGGCCATCGTGAACCGTCGAGCGGGCAATCCGGACACCGCCGAACAGATCTATCGTTACGCCATCGAGCATAGCGATGAGAAACTGAGTCTGCTGAAGAACTATCGCATACTGCTCAGCAGTCAGGGTCGTGTCGCCGAGGCGATGCTGATCGAACAGCAACTGCAGCAGATGGATGATCGCAGCCCATTCAACTGGCTGCACCTCGCGCGCAGCGCTCAGAACGAAGGTGATTTCAGTCGCGCCATCGAGTATTTCCAAAAGGCGCTTGAACTGGCACCTTATCTGCACGAGGCCCACTTTGGCGTGGCCATGGCCTACTACGAACTCGGCGCGCTGAACTCGGCAGACCATGCATTGCGACTGGCCATCGACAGCACCACCAGAAACAGTGCGCGCAAACTCTACAAGGGCAAGCTGGCTGCTTTGCGACGCGAGATATGAAACAGGCCGGCTTATACTGATTCTTGACTCGCTTGCTTATTTTGACTTGATCATTCAGAGCCGCTGTTCATGGTGCTATAAGCGCACGTCAGGCGGTGCGCCGCCATCAATAATGTTCTGCAACTCGGGCGCAATGGGCATACTTTCGAACATGCTTACGTTACTGCCGCCAGTATTCCCGACTGGGACAACCCCGACAGCGGAACCCAGAGTACCTAGAACCAGGCGTACAATTTGGCCGAAGGCAGCTACAGGCCGCTTTTGACGAAACGCCACCTTGAGCATCAGCCAATGCGATCTGGCGTGGGGCACGACAAAGGCCTGACCAATGACATGAGCGCGCTCGATGTGGGCGAAGCCGGCCGCAAGCTCACCACCTGCAATGAACTCCTTGGCTAAAGCTATCTCGTTGTCGAAGGCGGCGCTTTGAATTGGATTCATGATCCACTCCCCATTGCGATTTCACGAAGTTCATAATCGGTCAAACGCTACGATTGGCAATCCCTGCCCACTCAGGGTCGGCAACGGTTCGACTTACGCCTCGCGAAGATTTGCATCGGGAACACCAGTATTTGTGATGAGCTGACTATGCGCCAAATCGTATAACCCGTGCAATAGCCACAATACACCGACCACTACTGCTGACCTGCGGACGCTCACACACGCGAATACAACCAGCGTTCCCCATGAATAGATCGCGCAGACGCGATGGTAAGAACACCAACCCCTGCACCGATGAAGGCCTCAATCACAACTCTCTCCCCCTTAATAATCTGACACCCCGATATAGCGACGGATGGTGGCTGCATCCTATTGTGACGCCGCATATAACATCCTCACACGATACCTTAGAGTTCAATAATCTTCTAGAATTGTTGTTTTCTTTTAGACAGCTAATGGAATGTAAAGTATATTTAAAGAAGAAGTATATTCTGCAACTTAAAATCGAAAATAAAATGACACTTTCAGAAATTATGAGAACTACCCATTGGGTCGAAGTCAGGGCGCAACTGGAATGGTCTTTTCCATGCGACAAGGAGTTCACTCCGGATTACAAACACTTGTTCGACACCATGCTCAGCATGCAACCAGAAACAAACCCCATGCGAATTGTTCTGGTGAAGATTGAGCCTTCTGAATTCAGTGAATGCACTGCCATCGACGTAATCGGCTGCAACGGCCGACGTCGCAGAGATGAAGAGCAATATTTCCCCCGTGATGACAACGGCAAAATGGACAATGCGGATGAAGAGGTGCAATGGAGCCTGAGTTTCGAACCTCGAACAAAATGGCTTGGCATGCAGATCGATGCGACAACTCTGCAAGCTTTTTTGCCCGCACAAATCATTGCATACTGCCTGAATGATCTGACATTTTACGGTTTTGATGAAGCAGATGTCGTTGACTTTCGCGACGAGTTAAACAGGCGCGTTGAAGAAATTGACGCCATGACAGACGAAGAGCGAGAAGAGAAATTGATTCCGGCTGAAGTCGCATTTGCGAGTATCCGGGAAAAGCTAAAACTCGTGGATGGTGGAGAATAATGATGGGAACATGGAATCACAGAGTCATGAGACACAAGCACACTTTTCCCGAAAGCGGTGAAACAGAAGTGACGTTGGCCATTCACGAGGTGTACTACAAGGACCAGACCGTTGATGACTGCCAAGTATCAGCCGATGATGTTGGGTTTACTGAGAACGCTGTTACAGTAACGGGTGAGTCTATCGAAGAGCTACGCAGCACACTGCGACTTATGCTGAACGCCCTGGATAAACCGGTGCTTGAATACAAGCAGCACACGGAGAGCACAGCCCGCGGGCTCGAATTGTTGGACAAACTTGACAGCGGCGCTCTGACGCAGCAATTGGAAATTCAGGAAAAAATTCGCAAGTTACGCGGCTGTCTGAAATGGGAAGGCAACCTTGATCAGACACGCGGTGGAGATGAAGAGAGTGGAAAGTGAAAAACGCCAACTCCATGGGTATCCTGCTTCCCAAGGAGGCTCTTGGAAAGCTCAATGTGGAGCGAGTGGATATTGATAAGCTGCAACTGGCCGATCGGTAGCGAAGGCTCACTGAGCGACCACCACACCGTCTTCGAGCCTGACCCGAATAGATTCGAACTTCGGTTCATCGCTGAAAAAATCAGATCCTCCTGCCAAAACACTGAGTGAAAGGAACTCTTCTGACTCGAACTGGTGATCGCCAGACCACCATCTTGAGCCAATGGATATTGGGAACTCCGACACCCGCCGGGGCCCGACTATGTCTCCCAGCGAGAGTTTTCGGATCAACTGACCCGATTGTCCGTAGATGACCACTACATCGGAGCCGTAGCCGATCGAGGACCAGTTGTCGAAGGTGACTACGTACCGACCACCCGCAGACACGAGTGCGTTGACAGGCGAGACCTCATTGACGAGTTTTCGCTCCCACAACACCTCACCGGACGGCGAAACAAGGCGACCCTTCGGGTACTCAGAGTCGGCACCAACATCGGCCCTTCCCGTGGACCGTTCCTTGAAAGGGAACAGCTGACTGCCAAACAGCCGCGGCTCAACAGTAAAGGAGTAGCCGTCCGCTTTCGAGGGGTACGTCTTGATTTCAGGTTGCACCCAGGAGTCCGCCTCCACAGTGCACGGAGCGAGCACCAGAAGCGCGCAAGTTAGAATAGTTGAAATGCGCAACACGGTTTCTCCTTTGCCCAACGGTTAAGCGAATGGTTCGGCAGCACCTCCTAGCTTTGAACCGGTGTGCAAAGTTCAATAAGAGTGCCGTCAGGCGTGCGAATGTACGAAACTATCCGACCCCATGGCTTACTTGTGGGTGCTAGCAATTCGCTTGCTCCGTGAGCGAGCGCCGACTGATGTGCCTGACTAACATCTGTTGTTACCAATGCAATTTCAACACCCAGAGGTTGCTTGGAATCGCTTGCGCGGATGTGACCTGCGGGAAAGTTTGCAGCCCCCAACTCATGTGAAGCAAACGCCAACGTAGTTTCCCCTGTTTCGAGTTCACCATAGTCACCGGACTCATGCAAAAACTTTTGCTTCAGCCCGAAGGCAGCGCTAAAAAGCTGCAATGCAGATTGGACATTTGGTACATAAACGATTATGCGTTGTAGATATCAAGGTTGATGGCTCCGCATCTCTGACATTGCTTAACAAAGTGCGCGTCTAACAGCAGTGGTGCGCAGCAATGAAAGCACATATCCTTTGTGGTAGTTACATGCGCCGCAAGCTTCTTGGTTTCCATCATGGGCAACCCCAGTATTTCCTTCAGCTGGCGCACCGACTTTGCGCTAACTTCAGGGTGGCACTCTTTGAATATAGCAATGGAGGTATCCGAGACAATACCAGATACGTCCCAGCTACCAGCACAGTGTCGACATTCAATATTCATTTTCGGCTCTAGGTTGGGAGAGTGGAAACGCACAACATCTTTGAAAACAGGTGCGGCGGGGGCGGTCCTCGTGTCGCGCAAGCGGCGCATATCCACCCGCTGGGCGGCGCCCTCGGCGCGGGCGCGCAACTGCCCGCAGCCGCCGTCCACGTCTTGCCCGGCGCTGTTGCGCACCTTGGTCAGCACATAGCGGCTGTGCAGGTACTTGACGATCTCACGGATGCGCTCGGCATCAGGGCGTTCGTAGCTCACACCGTTTCCGGCTTCCAGCCCCGAGCCTTCGAGACTGTTGAAGGGGATGACGTTCAGCAGCGCGTACTTGCCCTTGAACAGGCGCAGGATTTCGTCGAGTTCGTCCTGCCCATCGTTAATGCCCTTGAGGAGCGTCCATTGGTACTGGATCGGGTAGCCGGTCTTGCGCGCGTACTCCTCGCCCAGCTCCATCAATTCTTGCGGCGCAATTTTCGGCGCGCGTGGCAACAGGTGTTCACGCAGGTCGGCCTTGGTGGTGTGCAGCGACATGGCCAGCGCAGGCCTGACGCGTTGCTGCGGCAGCAGTTCGAACACACGGCGGTCGCCGACGGTAGAAAACACCAGGTTTTTGTGGCCGATGCCGCCTTCGGTGCCGAGCAGATCGATGGCTTCGAGCACATTGTCGAGATTGTGCGCCGGCTCGCCCATGCCCATGAACACGACCTTCTTCACCGGGCGCTGGCGGCGCGCGAGTACGACCTGCGCCACGATTTCCAGGCTGCTCACCTGGCGAATCAGGCCGCTCTTGCCAGTCATGCAGAAGCGGCAACCGACAGCGCAACCGACCTGGGTCGAAACGCAGAGCCCGTCGCGCGGCAGCAGCACGCTTTCTATCATCTGCCCGTCGGCCAGCTTGACCAGCAGACGCACCGAATCATCGGCCCCCGGATGCTGGGAATGAATCTGCGCCACTGCGTCCAGTGCTTCGCTGAGTGCAGGCAAGCCATTGCGTACCGACAGCGGCAGGAAGTTCTCCTGTGGCTGATGGCGTGGCCCTGCGTCCAGCGCCTTGCCGTTCAACCACGCGCGCAGCACCCGCCCACGGTGGATGGGCAGGGCCTTGAGGGCGTGCAGGCGTTGGTCGAGATCGGCAAGGTTGAGAAGCGGCATGGGGCGGAATGCTAGCACTTGCGTCGCATCAGTGCATTTCAAACAGCTCATGCTCAAAGCGCGATTCCGGCAGAACCTGTGCAATGAAGTCGGGGGGCTCAAGATCCGGGTTAGATGGATGCCTGCTTCTGTTTCGCTAAATCAGTCTGAGTGCCACGGTGAGAGCTGTGCTTTAGCAAGCTCTCAGCAGGGATTGAAAATGTCTCATGCAGCCCCTCATTCATACGGAGGATCAGAGATCGTTCTCGGGCCAGGATTTCATAAACCCGATATTTGCGACCAGTGGTTGGAACAAAGTCCTCAACAGTAAGACCTTGCTGATCCATCCTGAATTTGATGGCTTCGAACGGATCTGGGATACCCATTGGATTGAAGTCAAAGCACAACTCGAATGGCTCTTCCAGGACGACAAAGATCTCACCATGGATTATAAACATTTGTTCTACGCCATGCGCAGCATGAAACCAGAAACAAACCCCATGAGAATTGTTCTGGTGACAATTGACGTAGTAGGCCGCAACGGTCGGCGTCGCAGAGATGAAGAGCAGTATTTTTCCTGCGATGACGACGGAAGAGTGAGCCATGCTGACGAAGAGCTGGAAGAGAAATTGGTTCCTGCTGAGATCGCATTTGCAGACCTCCGAGAAATGCTCAAACTCGTAGACAGGGGAGAACGGAAATGAGTACATGGAATCACAGAGTAATGAGGCACAAATATACTTCTCCTGAGAGCGGTGAAACAGAAGTCATGCTGGCCATTCACGAGGTGTACTACAAGGACAAGTCGCGCGATGACCGCAAAGTAACAGCCGATGATGTTGGGTATACTGAAAATCCCGTTTCAGTCACGGGTGAATCTATTGAGGACCTTCGCGAAACGCTACAACTTATGCTGAAGGCGCTGGATAAACCGGTGCTTGAGTATGAGTAGCCCACGGAGATCGAAGCCATGACTGACAAGAAAAATGTTCCTGAACGACCAGATGATAAAGAACAGATTTTTGAGTCAATGGCGCAGGCGGGCAACAGTGCTCGCGGACTGGAATTGATCGACAAACTGGAAGCCGGTGATCACGCACGCGCCAGGGCACAGCGACTGAAACATCAGGAAAAGATTCGCGGGCTACGCGGCAGAGTGAAATGGGAAGGCAATCTTGATCAGATGCGGGGCGGGGATTGACGAAACCTAGCGCACGCAGTTCTTCAGATTGTTATGTGCTTTTCTTGGAAATGTACCTGACATTCTCCAATCCCTCAAAATCATTATCTTGAGTCCAAAGCACCGCAGCGTACTTTTGAGCCGTGGCGAAGATGATACTGTCGGCCAACGGCAGCTTGTGAAGCACACCATATTTGGCAGCATCCATTGCAAGATCCGAATCCAAGGGAATCACTTTGCCTTGCTTCATATGTGCAGTAACTATCAAGGCTGCTTCCTCACCACGCTGGCGGAGCACGTTCTTGAAAACTTCTGTGATCGTGATACTCGGCACAAGGAGCTCTGGGAGCTTTTCAATTGGTTTCGAAAACATTGCAGCATTGCCGTCACCGGCGAAATACGACAACCAGGCGGATGAATCAACGACATTCATATCCGATCTTCTTCCCTGACAACGGAGGTATCGATGCCCTCAAGAAAGCCCTTCATTTCCTTCATAGGCCTTAGCGGGATTACCTCGATTCGTCCCTGATAGGACATCATCTGCACCTTCTGGCCAGAGAAAATCCCCATGGATTCACGGATTTCTTTAGGAATTACAATCTGATACTTCGGGGAAACCGTTACTTCTGCCATGATGCCACTTATCGATAAGAGATCGGTATTACGATACGTCTATCGATTGGCGCGGTCAAGGCACATAGCGCCCGTATTCACGCGCCAGCTTTGCTGGTCGCGTGGAATTGATGGTTATGTGCGGCTGTCCCAAGAAGTTGGGTCTCTGCGCACGTGAAAAACCGCTACTACAATGACCTTTTGTCCGTTGAGGAAGTACATTACGCGGTAGGGAAAACGGCGCACAGGAATTCGCCTCAATTCTTTATGGAACTTACGGTAGATGAGAGGGGTTCTCAGCAGCTTATCCAAGGCCTCTTCTATGCATAATAGGAAGTCGTGACCCAAACCAACCCGTTTACTTTCGTAGGCTAGGTATTGCTCATCAATATCAAGTTCAGCCTCTGGCCGGACTGTGAGAGTGAACGCCATTTACTTGGACAGAATTCGAGCTTTGACAGCTGCCCAGGGAGAACCAATATCTTGGTCTATCTCGAACGCTGCGAGCCGACGATTCAGTTCCTCGCGCTGAGGGGCAGTTACGTCGATCTCGACGTCGTCAGCGATCACACTGTCCCAAAGAGACTCAGCGAGAATGATGCGTTCGGAGACTGTAAGTGATTGAATTTCCATAGAATTGTTCCTTAATTAACCTTGCCGCTTGATTGAGCTTAAGTCTAGCACCGGAACGGCCAGCGCACGAGCACATAACGCCCGTATACACGCGCCAGCTCTGCTGGTCGCGTGGAATTGTTGGTTATGCGGCATTCAACGGCCGAATCCGAGACACTTCAGATTTTAGCGCTTGGTTTGCTTCCCAAAGATCCACGGCGCGCTGGGCATTCAGCCAGAACTCCGCAGAATTGCCAAACAAACGGCCAAGCCGAATAGCCATTTCAGGACTAACCGCTCGGCGCTCTCGTAACAGTTCATTTATCGATTGCCGTGATACACCAAGAGCATCTGCCAAGCCAGAAACGCTCAGCTCGTAATCCGGTATGAAATCCTCACGCAACATTTCTCCTGGATGAGTAGGCTTTCGTTTAATTCCAGTATTGTTTAGGGCCATGTCTTTTACCTCTGGTTAATGGTAATCGCAGACCTGCACATCAAAAGCATCACCGTCTTCAAACCGGAAGCAAATTCGCCACTGATCATTAATCGCTATGGCATGCTGCCCTTCACGATCATCCGTCAGTTTATGCAGATTGTTCCCTGGTGGAACCTTTAGATCGTTCAAGGTCGTTGCCAAATTGACGTATTCCAGCTTCCGAGAAGCCCTCGCATGAATATCGGGCGGGAACTTCTTGGATGTTCCTGATTCGTATAAAGATTTGGTTTGCTTGTCTGCAAATGTCTTAATCATGCCGGTAAATGTAACGCGTCACGTGACATAAGTCAATCACGGGCACATTGCTTAAGATGCCGCATAACGCCCCTGCTCAGGCGCCAAAGTATGTTGGCGTGGCTTTTGCGGATGCAAAAGGCATGACGACATGCTTTGGTCGCTCTGAAGCGGATTGTTAGGGATCGCGAGCATCGTCACTATGGACACCCCGCGATCCAACTCAGAACTACATTTTCAGAATTGCATCCAATGGTTGGAAATATGCTTCTACTCGGCTCCCAACTAATAGGGCCCCATTCCCATAGTATCCTGTCAGAACTTTGATTCTCGCTTTGTTGCCAGGCATTCATTACATCCGAAAATCTATTTAAGAGCTCTGCTCCTTGGATATGCTTCTGGAAATCATCGTCCCGAACCGCTTCAAATTTCAAGCGTAATCCCTCCGTAAAAAGCGGTAGGCTTTCGTAAACATTCTCCCCCATATTTTCCTTAAAGGTTTCGTCTTGACTAACTAGACTGGCTTTCTCACTGGCATCCCGAAATAGGAACAACCATCGACGATGAGTTTCATCATTCACTTTGACGAAACCATCTGCTTGAGCTAGTAATTCAGCTTCAAAGTCTCTTGCCTCCCAGTATGCGTCTACAGCCTCTGAAAAGGCAGTTATGCTCGTTGATTGTATAGAATTTTGTTCAGTACAAGCAGCAATCAAAAACAACAACAGAATAGTCAGTTTTCGCTGTATCTTCATAGTCCACCTACTCCCAAAACTTTCAATTGGCCTCTACTCTGCGTAAGTTTTCAAAATTTTGACCACACCAATCATTTACGACTCTTGCGCACATCAGCATAACTGAGGGCGGGAAGTGAACCACAATCTCTCCGTATCGAATTCCATTTGGGTACTTTGAACATTCTGAAACGCCTTGAGTTAGCAGAGCCCCAACAGTCCCATTTGCCGAACCATGGACAACAGTTCTGGCACGTATCTGTGTCGCTAGATCACCTGTATCTATGAACTGGCAGTTTGCTACATCGTCAATCAACAGGTGAATTCTGTGAGACCTGCGAGAAAGGTGGCCGATATCGAACCCTACACTTTCGAGCAAAGCCTTTAGGCTTATTTCGCATGCAAGTAAGCTAAGATATAAAACTGTACGATCTGCCTCTTCACCGCCATGTACATTCTCAGCCGCTTCAATCAGTCTTCTCCCGAACTCTAAGCTGTACTCCATCTCGCTCCCTAACGCCCATGTTCTGGCGCGAAAATATGTTGGCGTGGCTTTTGCGCCTTTTGCAAAAGGCATGACGACATATTTTTGTCGCTCAGGAACTGTTTGTTAGGGCGATTCATCAGCGATTCCATTCTTAAGCTCCTGGAGAAGATCGGCAAACTCTCGGCGCTTTCCCCGGAAGGCGACTGTAGACCCGCCGAGAGGCGTATCGCTGAAGTTCTGTGCGTTCATGTACTTGAGTGTACGCCAAGTTACATCGAAGACCTTCCAAACGTCTGTTCGGTCTACCGATGTGGGACTGATGTTGAGCCGGAGTAGGCGCGTGGTACGTGTTGCGACATCTACCACTACGTCGTAATTCTGGTTCGGCTTGAAGCCCAATTCCCTAGGATTCGCAATCGTTGGGGCACCGGCATTGTGGAAATCTGAGACATCCAGATGCCAGACATGGTTATGTGCAACGACATTTCTAACAAGGCACACTTCAACCAGTTCGTCTTTAGTAGGAAGGGCAGGAAAAAGCTTCGAGAGAAGCGCTGGCGTATTAGTGTCCCCGGATATTTCCGACTTCCGCATGATACGAACGCGTGATGTGTAGGACTCAAGTACCGCGATAAGGAGAACCACTAATGCGGCCGAATAGCCATTCTCATGCATGCCGACACCGGCAGGCCCCGGCTTCGAAATCGGCCGACTCAAGAGCTTGTCCAACAGATCTGCTATCGGCTGAAAATACGCCGAAGCTACTATGGTTATGACATCAGGTATCGCAGGACGGACCATGATTGTGCGCTTAAGCCCTAACGCTCTTGATAACAGGTGGCAGCGCAGCTGCCGTCCTGTTGATTTAATGGTTATTGCCTCCGCGCCACGCCTGCGACAACCCAGAAAGCGCAGCGCTAGCGAAGCTGCGGCCAATCGGAAAAGAGCAGAGAGCAATTTCACAACCACTGGCTTTCTTACTGCACATCACCGCAGACGACACGCCACCACGACAACGCTAAAGCCAGTGCTTTGTTCACTTGCCAACAACCACCAAGAACGAAACCACTGGCATGCAAATCTGTTTCATCACTTCAAGAACAAGCTCCTGAGCGAAGCGACAATCTAATCACAAGCACCTATTCAATTGATGAGATCGAAGAGAGTGCAATAACGCTTGCCTCAAGTGCGCGCTTGCGCGTCACTTTGAAGGCACTTGTTAAGCAGCACATGCATATGCGCCACTAATTAGGTTCAGTTACTCTTTCTAAAGCGCATGCCATGGGATCACTTTCCAGAAAGGTCGCTAAATCTATATCCATAAAATAGTCTGAATGCATGGGGCTCTCTGGATTTAGATAAACCAATGTAACTCCCAGGCAAGACAGTATTTCATTAGGCACGAAGAATTGTAAGTATCTAGACTTTGTTAAAAAGTCTTCATATACATCTGGGCGAATGGTTAAAACAGAAACCTCATTTCGATCGTTTAGTTGCATACGCGTGTAAGCATATTCAAACCCATTGTGAATCGGGTCCGGCAGTACTATGCGAACGCGCACCCCTGCGTTGATGGGGCTTAACTCAACAGTGAATCCTAGAGCCGTGGCGTTGAGCGACGTAACTATTTCTGCACCCGATGAGTTACCCGGGACTATTTGTTGAGCAGTGACATCAATACACCAAACTACTAATGCTATGAGTAGAACGCTGCGCATTCGATCTCCTGACTCGGGATGGACTATCAGTGCTGCTTAACGCTCTTGATAACCGGTGCCAACGCAGTTGGTGT
Source organism: Gammaproteobacteria bacterium (assembly GCA_030654835.1). Classification (GTDB taxonomy): domain Bacteria; phylum Pseudomonadota; class Gammaproteobacteria; order Pseudomonadales; family Pseudohongiellaceae; genus UBA5078. The sequence goes on from JAURWS010000059.1 coordinate 49,048, forward strand.
CCGGTTGATTTAATGGTTATTGCCGTCCTGCAGTTTTGATCGAAGCCGCGCAACGAAGCGCTAGCGGAGCAAATTCCAAGGCGCGAAAAGAACACCGTACTTTCCTGGCCACTCACACCACTTACTGCACATCACCGCAAACTGCGTGAACTCTTCCTGCTGGCACAACAGTAAAGACGACACGCCACCAGCGAAGGCACATTCATTGATTACTTTCCGACAACCACCAAGAACAACGCCACTTTCCTGTTCACAACCAATTTCTACATTCTTGCGAAAGCCAACGTGCAATAACACCCGTATTCACGCGCCAGCTCCGCTGGCCGCGTGGAATTGATTGTTATGCTTGTCACTTGATGAAGACTCCCATACTGAGTCGATCTTCAGTCGCAAACCCCAAGGCTTCGTAGAACGCTGCAACCGCAGTATTGGTTGCGCGTATTTGAAGGTTTACTTTGATGCAGCCGAAGCTTTTCAATTCTTCAAGCGCTGCAGTTACAAGCGCCTTACCTGTGCCGGCTCGGCGATGTTGAGGCGACACTGCTACCGCATATAGCCAACCTCGATGACCGTCATAACCAGCCATGCACGCACCTACAATTTGATTGTCGTCTTCAGAGACAAATATCAAATCGTCAACTTTCAGCTTGGCAGAAATAACTTGGTACGGTTCGTTATGTGGAGGATCATCTGGAAAGACTTGCTTCCAAAGCGCAGCCAGCGATTCTCTATCCTTTTCTTGGAATTTCCTGATACTCATACGATGCTCATCCCGCATGACACACTTGGTCGCTCAGAGACAGATTGTTATGCATTACTCTCTTCCCCGCCCTTCGGTCCATAGAAGAATACCCAAACCGTGAAATCTTCAGTGAATTCTTCAAAGCGGTGCTCCACGCCCGCTGGGACGAAGATGAAGCTACCTATGTCCAAATGGACTTTACTCTTTCCGTTGTAAAAACTCCCAGAACCCTTTGCTACGACGTAGATTTCATCACGCTCATGTGGGGTCTGTGGATCTTGCCCTATCGGCCTATAGAGTTCAGCAACCATTGAGCCATGCTGATAAATCGGCGTCGCTAAGTTTCCTTGAGGAGGCGGGCCTTTATCTATTGCCTCGTTCAGACTTACGTGCACACCTTCCTTCATCATTACTATTCCTTGTTGTACTGCAGGCTCGAACTTATGCATAACGCTCAAAACAGCGGCGCATTTATGCGTCCGCCTGGTTTTTCTTGTTACCTTTCGCTATCTCCAAGTCAATACGGCCGAAACAAAAGCTAAAACAGCCATAGTTGTTGCAAACACAATTACTCCAATAACAACCAGCGGACGATTAAGAAACTGGTTTCGAATACGGTGATAAAGTGTTTCACCTTGAGAATGAATATATTCATTGATTTTACGCGCGAGCTCTACCCTTAGTTCTTGCTCATTCAGGTCAATGACGCTGGAAAGATCAAGATGCGGTTCTAGCGCTTTTTTGTTTTGAAGGCCCTTTAGTACCGGATTCATCTTTTCAAGATAGAAGCGCTCAAGAAATTTTTGCCGCTCCCGCAATTGTGCGACTGCGACTTCCGTAATAGCAGATGAAACCTTTTTGGGGTGAGTAATTTGAAGGTTCTCAAACAAAGTATTCGCAATCAATTTTCGACTCTCGACAAGTTCCGCAACTAGTGCTTCATGGCCTTTTAAGATCATGTTACCGCCGAAAGAGTTTCGTGCGGCCGCATCTTGTTTTATAGATTTAAGCTGCAATTCAAAAGCAGTGTCTCGTGCTTGAAATCTTAAAACTAGAATGTCATTCACTGGCACTTACTCGCAAGAAAGGTAAC
>JAURWS010000060.1 GCA_030654835.1 Gammaproteobacteria bacterium
TCTCGCTACGTGGATGCGCATCATGTTCAGCACTGGTGCGATGGCGGCGAGACGAGGCTCGATAATCTCGTGCTGCTGTGCCGACATCACCATCGCCTGCTGCATCAGGAGGGTTACGAGATTGTGAAACGCAGTGAGCAGCAGTTCGAGTTTTTGACTTCAAGCGGCGGCGCGCTAAAGGCAGCGCTTACTCCGCAATTTGCAGCGGCTGAGGATGTTGTGAGTGAAGCACTGGCTATCGAGAGAGAGCATGACGGGCTTGGTCTGGCGATTGATTCCCGCACGGCGGTGACGCGCTGGGAGGGGGAGAGGATGGACTATGACCTCGCGGTGGGGGCGATGTTGCGTGGGCGAATGTCAGGGTTTGCGGATCGGTACCATTTTCGTTGATGGTTATCGTGCCGCGGGTGGCTACATCATGGGACCTTGCGCGGCACCAGCGTAACTTGCAGATCGCAGTCCACTGCAGACGCATACTTCTTCAATGTCGCGAGCGAGGGTGTATGCCGACCGGCTGACTCAAGCCGGGAGATCGCGCTCTTTGTCGTCCCCATACGCTCGGCAACGGCGTCTTGCGTCAATCCGGCTTTCGAGCGCGCCTTGAGCATCTGATCCGCAAGCGCATACTCGAGTTCCAGCCCCTCGTACGCTTCCGCAAAGCCCTCACGCTGCTTTGCCTTTGCAATAAAGTCCGCGTGGTTGTGGTGCACGGGTTTGTAATTCAGATCAGCCATTTCCTGCTTCGATGACGTCGACATCGAATTCCATGGTGTTCACATACGGTCGATCCGGGCGTGGTCCGAGATCGTGCCAACCGTGCTTCGTGTAGTAGGCCATTGCTCTGCCGTTGCTCGGGGACACAGACAGGCGAGCCTTGTTCACATTCTGCTGACGCAGTACGTCGGTCACGTAGGACTGGAGTGCAATGCCGAGTTGTCCCCCGCGCTCTTCGGGAATCAAATAGACAAGATTCACAACCCCAATCATGAGGTCGTCGCGAAGTTGCATTTCGATCTGACCGACGATGCGATCTTGATGCCACACGTGGACGGCCCCTTCTGGAAATGTTGACAGCAGGTCTTCAAGCCAGGCTCGGTACACCTCGGCGCCGCCCATTTTTTCGAACTCATCCGTGTTGCCGTAGCTGCATACAAAGGCATCGCAGAGGAATTCGACGCAGGTTTGGAAGTCATTGCTTAAATTGATGGCCAGGAACTTCGTAGAACTCATATAGGGATTCTTTGTGGAGTTCGAAAAGTCGTACAGCTTATGCATAGCCCACACTCATCACCCCCTCGGCTTCACAATATTCAACATCTCCGTCAACCCCGCCACAGCAGCGCCGACATTGGCCAGTTCGGCCGGGACGATCATGGTGTTGTTGGTCTTCGCGAGGTTGCCGAACTCCTTGATGTATTGTTCGGCGACACGCAGGCTCACGGCTTGCTGGCCACCGGGTTCCTGAATCGCGGCGGCGATTTTGCGTAGTCCTTCGGCGGTGGCGATGGCGATCAGTTCGATTTCCTTGGCGCGGCCTTCGGCTTCGTTGATCTGGCGCATCTTGTCGGCTTCGGAGAGGTTGATCACCTCCTGTTTCTGGCCCTCGGAGACGTTGATCATGGCTTGGCGTTCGCCTTCGGATTTGGCGATGGCGGCGCGGCGCTCGCGTTCGGCGCGCATCTGTTGTTCGAGGGCGTCTTTGATGCTGACGGGCAGTTCGATGTCGGAGATTTCATAGCGCAGCACCTTGATGCCCCAGGGGCTGGCGGCTTCGTCGAGGGCTTTGACCACGTCTTCGTTGATCTTGGCGCGCTCCTCGAAGGTCTTGTCGAGGTCGGTCTGGCCGATGACCGAGCGCATCGTGGTCTGTGCCAGTTGGGAGGCGGCGTGGCGGTAGTTGTTGATGCCGTAGCTGGCCTTCTGCGCGTCGACGACCTGCATGTAGAGCACGCCGTTGATGCCGACCTGGATGTTGTCCCGTGTGACGCAGGTCTGGCGATCCACGTCGATGACTTCTTCCTTGAGCGTGTGCTGGTAGGCCACCTTGTCGATGAACGGAATGAGCAGATGAAAGCCGGAGTCGAGCGTGCGCGAATATTTGCCCAGCCGTTCCACGACGAAGTTGGAGCGCTGCGGAACGATGCGTGCCGTCTTGGCGATGGTGACGATGATGGCGATGGCGAACCCAATCGCAAGCAGATTACCGGGGGTGAGCTGTTCCATGCTGATGTCCTCTGGTTGATTTCAAGTGATAGGGCGTTCTCGGGAGACCGTCAGCCGGATGCCTTCGTTGGCGATGACCCATACTGCCTCGCCTGCTTTCAATTCCTCCGCAGAGGAGGCAGTCCAGCTCACGCCATTGAGGGTGACGCGACCGCTGCCGTGCTGAAAGTCTTTGATCACCGTGGCGCGTTCGCCGATGTCCTGCTGAAAGCTCGGGCTGGCTTCCGTTTTGTCTTTGGTGTTGCCCTTGAACCAGCGCGTCAGGCGCTGACGGGCCAGCACCAGAGTGGCGACACTGATGATGCCGAAAGAGGCGTACTGCAGCGCCAGCGTCTCGATCAGCCCGACCTGCAGCAACAAGCCGGTGATGATGGCGGCGATGCCGAAAAACACGGCGACAATGCCGGTGACCAGCAACTCGGTAATAATCAGGACTATTCCCACCAGTATCCACAACAGGGCTGCAGTCATGCTCTCTCCTTGTCAGTTTTCAGGCATTGGTCTTTACATTATTCGCTGCGTCATTCGGCCAGCCACACTTCCCTGGCCCATTGCCAGATATTCTCCCAGCTCTCGTCGCTGATGCGCTGATCCCACAGCAGCACGGTGCCGTCCTGGCTGATGCAGTAGTAGGCACCATTGCTTTCGCAGATCGGCAGATAGCGTCTGGGCAGGCCCAGGCTCCACGCGACGGCTGCGACTTCCGGCAGATAGGTGTGGGAGTTGCGATCAGTGACGGTGACTGGTTCGAGCTTGCCATAGACCACATCGCTGACGGTGAGCAGGAAAAAGCGCAGGTCGTCCGGCATCGAGATCAGCAGTTCCTCCTCGATTTCCACCAGCAGGTCTTCATCCGGTAAATCCAGCGGGACCGGTACTGGTTCGTTACGTTCCCGCAAAATGTCTATGACGTCTTCCATGTTACTGATTGGCTCCTGCTTCCCGCTCTTCGACCCTGGTGCCTGCCAGTATGCCAGGCAGTGCGTAGTTCCCTTCATGACAGGCGTATTCGTACATTTTGTTGTCGGTCCTGATCATGGGGATTTCCGCCGTCCACGCCGAGGTGAAGGTGTCCGGGTCGTTCACGGTAAAGCTGTAATTGATGGTATCGGGGCCGACGCGGGTGAAGCGTTCGGTAGTCCGGAATTGGTCTGCCGAGCCGCGATAGGTCTGGAGTGGATGAAAGTTGTGGGTCTCCACCACCAGTGTCTCGCCTTCCCAGCGGCCGATTGAGTCACCCAGCCAGGGCTGCAAGGCGGCTGGCAGAGGTTCGTCGTCGATGCGGATGATACGCGCATCGTGCACCATCTCCACCAGAATCATGACGTAGCCGGGGGATTGCACGATCTGGTAATAGTTGTTGTAGAGAATCGGCAGCATGGGCGGGCCGGAGCTGGAGCCGAAGGACAGCAGGCAGCGTTCGGCCAGGGAGCGGGATTCCGGGCCATCGGATGGGCGCAGGCGGCGCTCTTCGGCGGCCATGTCCATGCGTGCGCGGGCAGCGGCTGTCGGCGCGGGGACGCGTCCGTCGGCCGGGTCGACCACCAGCGAGGTGCGTGGTTCACCGTTGTAGACGGCGACGGTGGTGCCGTCGTCGAACCAGAAGTTGTTGTAGCTGTCCTCCAGATCGATCTGGTCCTTGGTAGGAGCCGGTCGGTTGGGGTCGCTGGGCAGATCCGCCTCTGCGGTGCGGTCGGCGATCTGCTGTTCCCAGGCACGTTGTTCTTCTGCAGTCAGGGTAGGTTTGCCCTCAAAGCGCGCGGGGCGCTCCAGCGGGGTGATGGTGTTGTTGGTCCACAGGCCCTGCAGATCAGGTTTGCCATCGGCCGTGCGGGGCACGGTGTAGCTGGCCTGCTGGGCGAGCACTGTGTTCGGCAGGGAGAGATTCAATAGCAGGAGCACGGCACCCACTATGGCGGTCGGCGCGGTGTGAACTGGAGCGGAAAGACGGTTGATCATTATTGTTCTCCTGGTCTTACCCGATGTGTTCAACAGGCGGACCGAGCGTAACAAACAAGTTCGAAGCGGTGCAAGATTGATCCGGCGGCTGCCTGTATTTTGCGGCGCTTATTGCGATGGCTTGCGCAGGCGCAGCAGGAACTGGTCCGAATTACGTTGCAGCATGGGATCGAAGATGGAACGGCGGTGATTGTCTGCCGGATTGTGCAGCAGGTCGCTGTCGGCCTCCACGATGAAGCCGGCCTGTTCGGCGACGTGCACGGCGTCCGTCTTGAGCATGCGGTGCATGCGCAGATTGTCCCCGTCCGGGTTGCCGACATGATCGATGATGCCCACGATGCCGCCCGGTTTGAGCAGCGCTCGAACCTGTTCCAGCATCTGCTGTCCGCGCAGCGGGTTGGCGTTGAAGTAGTCGTGGAGGATCTGCGAGATCAGCACGAAGTCTGCGGATTCGGGCGCCAGACCCAGCTCTTGCACAGGCTTTTCCAGCCGCACGACATTGGTGAGGTTGCCGTCGATGATCTTCTGCTGCAGCGCATCGCCCTGCGTCATGTCGACGCGATCATCCTGGCCACTGGCGCTTCGAGGTGGGGTCTGCGCGTACACCACGCCGTTCGGTCCGACGGCCTTGGCGAGGATATAGGTGAAGTAACCCTCGGCCGCATAGAGGTCGACCACGGTCATGCCGGTGTCCACGCCAAGGAAGTCGAGCACTGCGATTGGCTTGCGGACCGCATCGCGGACGCGGTCGGCAACATCCCGCCCCGGTGCGTTGAGCGCCGTCGCCAGTGCAGCGGTGTCCAGTGCCTGCAGGTTGCCGCTTAGCAGGCACAACAGCGATAGCAAGAGGAATGGCAGGCGCATGTCGTCGGTTCCGTAGTGGACGCAGTGGAGACAATTGAACAGCACGGGCAGATTAAGCCTGTTTCTCCAGAAGATAAAGATGACAGTGCCGCCGAGCCCTCCATGACAATGCCGTGTCGCTGTATTAGCATTCATCCATGACTGCACCTTCACTATCCGGAATACCATCGCCATGACTTATCTGCCTGCCCTGGAACTGCTCTCCCCCCGTGGTTGCGAGGCCACTGCCTCCGTGATCTGGTTGCACGGACTGGGTGCCGATGGCAACGATTTCGCGGGCATAGTGCCGGAGCTGCGCCTGCCGTCGACGTTACCCATCCGCTTCGTGTTTCCCCATGCGCCATCGATCCCGGTGACCATCAACAATGGCTATGTCATGCCGGCCTGGTACGACATTCTGGAAATGGATGTACAGCGTCGGGTGGACGAGGCGCAGTTGCTGCGTTCGGTGGCTGCCGTGCATGCGTTGATCGAGCGGGAAGTGGAGCGAGGTGTGGACAGCGGGCGCATCGTGCTGGCGGGTTTCTCCCAGGGCGGGGCGGTGATCCTGCACGCGGCGCTGACCTGTCGCCTGCCGCTGGCCGGGGCGATGTCATTGTCCAGTTACTTCCCGACGGCCGGTTCGATTACGCAGGACCCTGCCAATGCGAAGCTGCCGGTGCTGATCTGCCACGGGACGCATGACCCTGTGGTGCATGAGTCGCTGGGGCGCCACGCCGACGAGGCATTGCGCGCGATGGGGCATCCCACTCGCTACCATCATTATCGGATGGAGCACTCGGTGTGCCTGGAGGAGATTCGCGATATCTCCGCATGGCTGCAGATGATTCTTCGTTAGGTGTGACCTACAACCCGACGCCGCGCGCCATCAGGAAGGCGAGCACCGGAATGATGGCCAGCAGAGCCAGCTCCAGGCGCAGGACGCGCCGCACGCCAGCGGGCACATTCAGGATTTCGGCCGCACTCTTGCGGTGGCGCAGCAGGAACACAGTCGGATAGATCGACAACAGCCCCACCACTACGAACAAGCCCAGCTTGGCATGAAAAATTGGATTGCCGGAGTAGAAGGCACTGGGCTTGGCGCCGGTGAACCACAGCGTCAAGCCGCACGCCAGCACCAGCAACGCACTCAACCCGTAAGCAGCATCCACCTTGAGAAGATTGCGCAGGTCTTCTCTGGAGATCTGCGGCGCCATCGCCATATTCTCGATGATCAAGGTGCCAGCGAGCACCAGCACGGCACCCAGGTGCAGGTAGCGGATCAGAATATCCAGCATGGTGGTTCTCCTCGTCAGTTGTTCCGCTCAGGCCTTTTTAGCTCAGGGCCCTTCGCTTGGATGGCGTGTCTGGCCAGCACTGCAGCGAGCTTGCCATTGCTGCGTGCTGCAACGGTGTCGGTGTAGCCGCCCAGGCTCTCTCCGCCGATGAACAGTTGCGGCAGCGTGCCGCTGCTGGTCAGTTGCTGCAGACGAGTACGTACCTCACTCTGCAGGCGCGGTTCGAGGAATTCGCCACGGTCCAGCTCGAACACCTGATAGGGGATGCCCAACTGCTCCAGCAGCTGCCGGGCTCCTCGGCAATAGGAGCACCAGCTCAGGGAGAACAGCGTTACGGGGTGCTCTGGGTCGGCAATGGTTCTGTCTACAAAGGTTTTGCTGGTTTCATTCATGAGATTGGTTCGTGGCTTCTCTGGATCGATTCTGGATGCAGCTTTTGCTGGCTATTGTGACACAGGTCTGTGCTAGAGTTGGCGCCACATGCAAGCCATGATTCAAGCCACGATTCAAGCCCACTACAAACCGCAAGATGAAGGAGTCACACATGATTGGATATGTCACATTAGGGACCAACGATATCGCCCGCGCTGCCGCATTCTACGATGCGCTGCTGGCCGAACTGAATGCCAAGAGAACCATGGAGTTCCCGACATTCATCGCCTGGGGAAACAGCCCGACGGGCGTCAGCCTGTGCGTCATCAAACCTTTCGACGGCAACACGGCAACGGGTGGTAATGGCACGATGGTCGCCCTCGCGGCGGACAGCAAAGCCACCGTTGATCGAGTCTACAAGAAGGCGATGGAACTGGGTGCGAAGGACGAGGGTCCGGCAGGGCCACGCGGCGACACTTACTACGCCGGATATTTCCGTGACCCGGATGGCAACAAGCTCAATATCTTCTACTCTGGTGCCTGATCCCACGAGCCAGGGAGTCGCGAATGCCCGGTCTGCGAGAACGCAACAAACGCATGAAGCTGCAGCGCATCATCGCTGAGGCGAGGCAGCTGTTTGTTCGCCAGGGTTTTGCAGAGACCACCATTCAGGAGATTGCCGAGGCGGCTGATGTCGGCCTCGGCACGCTCTACCTCTACGCCAAAAGCAAGGAAGATCTGCTGGTGCTGGTGTTTCGCGAAAACCTGCTGCAGATGATCGAGACTTCTTTCGACAGCATTCCCGAACGGCTGCCCTTCATCGAGCAGATCATGGCTTTCTTCGACGGCCACATCGAGTACCACAAGGAAAACTCCATTCTGGCCAGAACGGTGCTCAAGGAGTTGTCGTTTCCGGTGACACCGCAGCGCCATGACGATATCAAGGCTATCGTGTCACAGACCTATCGCAAACTGGCGGCGCTGGTGCAGCGTGCTGCCCATGATCACAAACTGCCGGCCGACACTGCCGTGGCCGTCACGGTGTCGAGTATCTTTGCCCTCTACTACCACCACCTGCAGGGCTATCTCTGCGAATTCATCTCTGAGGATGAGTTCAAGCAAAACCTGCGCGAGGCCTTGCGCATGTTGCTCCCGCAAGCGTCCTGATGATGCTTTCTGACTGACTTTTTCTTGCTGAATTCTGAATTTGACAAACTGGTGATGGATAGTCCGGACGCCTGTCTGTTATTCGTTTGCGCCGGTGTTAGGATCGCCTTCGAATTCGCAGATCCCCCGGAGGGTTTATGTTCAGGTCAACGATTGCCATTGGTTTCGCCGCGCTGTTCTGCGCCGCTTCCACCAGTTCACTGCAGGCCGCCGAGCGCGTAGGGGACTTTGCCCTGCTCGATCAGGATGGCTTTTTTCACCACATCGGCTGGTATGACGACCATAAGGCTATTGCCTTCCTGGTGCAGGTCAATGGCAGTGACCAGACTGAGCAGGCTGCTGCAGACTACGCGCAGCTGCAATCCCGTTTCGATGCGCAAGGCATCGAGTTCATGATGATCAATCCGCTCGGGCAGGAGCGCGCCTCGGTCAAGCAAGCGGTCGCCGATCTGGGTGTTCAGCTGCCGGTACTGATTGACGACGCACAGGTGATTTCGAGCGCCATGGGCATCGACAAGAGTGGCGAGGCCTTCCTGTTCAACCCCAAGACCTTTGAAGTGATGTTTCGTGGGCCGGTGTCGGCTCTGGAAGCGGCACTTGACGAGGTCGTCGCCGACAAGCCGGTCAGCAATGCCGTGGTGGCGATGTCCGGTGCCGACGTGACTTACAGGAACAACGTGAGCATCTCCTACGTCAACGATGTGGCGCCGATTCTCGCGGAAAACTGTGCCACCTGTCACCGGGAAGGAGGCGTTGCCCCGTTCGCGATGGACAGTCATGCCATGGTGCAGGGTTGGTCGCCGATGATTCGTGAGGTGCTGATGACCAAGCGTATGCCGCCCGGCCAACTGGACCCGCATGTCGGCAAATTCTCCAACGACTATGTCCTCTCCGTGGAAGAGCAGCAGACGCTGATCAGCTGGGTGGAAGCCGGTTCTCCCAAGGACGGCGATGCCGATCCACTGGCCGCGCTGACCTGGCCGGAGACTCAGTGGGCGTTTGGCGAACCAGACCTGATCGTCAAGGTGCCACCACAGGAGATTCCAGCGACAGGCGTGCTTGAATACGTCACCCTCATGGTGCCTTTCGAAGGTTTGGATCGTGACCGTTGGGTTCGCGCTAGCCAGTACATCGCGGGGGACCGCACTGTTTTGCACCACACTCTGAATGCCGTGATTGCTCCCGGCGAGCGACCGACCGCAGGCGCCTTTCTAGGTGCCACTGATCCGCATGGTGCATTTATCACCCCATACATTCCAGGTGCCGAACCACACATGGAGGCTCCCAATACTGGTGGCCTGCTCAAGGCTGGCTCCATGCTTGGGCTGCAATTGCACTACACCACCACTGGCAAGGCGACCGTTGATGCCAGCGAGATCGGTATCTGGTTCTATCCGGATGACCAGGTTCCGCAGGAGCGCAGATCCGGTGAATGTGCCTGCATATTCCCGGACAGTTGGACCAACATCCCTCCGTACGCGCCGAATTTTGAGCAGTCGCAGAGCATCATTATCGAGCGTGACGCCTATCTGCAGAGCTTTATCCCGCACATGCACTTCCGTGGCAAGAACATGCGTTTCGCGGCTCACTATCCTGATGGTTCGGTGGAGCAGCTGATCAACATCGCCAACTACAACTACAACTGGCAACTCGACTACCAACTGGAAGAGCCGAAGTTTGTGCCTGCTGGCACAAAAATTGTGGCGACAGCCGCTTTCGACAACTCAACGCAGAACAAGGCGAATCCTGATCCGGCGCGCGAAGTGCCCTGGGGTCAGCAGAGCTGGGATGAGATGTTCTTCGGTCAGGTGTATTGGAAGTATGTCGATCAAAGCACGCTGGTGAGCAGCACGGCTCAGTAAAAGACAGGTCGGGGGGAGTAAAGAAGGGGAAAAAAGGAAAGAGGCAGGAGAGCCTCTTTCCTTTTTTTTGCCGAAGAATTACTGGCCTTTCAGCGCCGGGTTGTTGGGCTGTGGTTCACCGAGTACGGCTTTATTGCGCAGGATACCTACGCCTTCCACTTCGGTTTCGAAGGTGTCACCTGGAACCATCGGACGGGTAGTGCCCATGGTGCCGGACCAGATGATGTCGCCCGGTTCGAGCGTGAAGTAATGGGAGATGTAGCTGACCATGTAGTCGAAGTTGTACAGCATGTCAGAAGTGTTCTCACCCTGACGCACTTCACCGTTCAGACGACCTTCGATTTTGATGTTGTTCGGGTCAATGCCAGTGACCAGTTTGGGGCCAACGGAGTTGAAGGTTCTGGCGCCCTTGGCGCGAGTCCACTGCAGGTCTGCACCTTGCCAGTCACGGGCACTGCCGTCGTTGCCGGCGGTGACACCGAAGATGTAGTTCGGGGCGTCTTCTACGGAGACGTTCTCGGCATGCTTGCCGATCACGATCACGGCTTCCGCCTCGTAGTGGTAGTTCTTGCTTTCGACGGGGATGATCATCGGTTCGTCCGGGCCAACAATGGACCTGGAAGGAACGATGAACAGGCCTGGGTATTTGGCGGGCTCGCCAGTGATGTGGCTTCTGAAGTTCAGCGCGGTCATGACGACCAGCTCGGGGTCTACGGGGGCTTTGAGAGTGACGGCAGACTGATCAACCGTCTGGCCGGTGCGTGCACCTTCCAGGTAAGGGGCGTCGCTCAGCTGGTGAATGGTCGTGCCGACCAGTTCGCCCCAGGAAATTGTGCCATTCTGTTCATAGCGTACATATTCGGCGGCCTGGGCAGTGCCTGCCAGTGCCATGGAAACCAGTAATCCCGCAGACAACGTTTTGATTGTGTGTTTCATTCGAACACCTCCTGTTATTGGATTGTAGCCTTGCCAGTCCGGGCATCAAACGCAGTGTTGAAATGAGGATCTGGTCAGCCTGTGCGCCGCCCCGTGCGGGGCGACAGCGGGCACTATCGTGAACGCAAAGGCCCATTTAATCAAGCCGGATGGCGGGGCGCTTTCCACTTCTCGTCGGATTTTGCAGTGCGGTTTGTCTTTGTCGCGATTACGCATATCATCGCCACTACATCCATAGAACGAGCGAGACAACCATGACCCAATTCTGCCGAGTGCCTGCCCGCAAGATGTTGGTTTTCATCGTCCTTGCCCTCTCGGCTGTGTCGCTGCACGCCGCCGAAAACACCAGTCTGGTGCGGGTGGAGCCGGAGTCAGTCGGCATTTCTTCGGCGCGCTTGCGGCTGCTCGATACCATGCTGCGTCAGCATGTCGACGATGGACGAGTCGCCGGGCTGGTGGCGGGCGTCGCCCGTCATGGCCGCATAGTTTATCTGGAGGCGATGGGGTCGCAGGTCCTGGCAGAAGGTGCTCAAGCCGCCACGCCCATGCGCGAGGATTCCATATTCCAGATCCGCTCCAACACCAAGGCCATCACTTCGCTGGCGGTCATGCAGTTGATCGAGGCGGGTCGTATTGGCCTGGATGATCCGGTCTCCACTTACATCCCCAGTTTTGCCGACATGGTGGTATTCACCAATCCTGATGATCCTGACAACAGTCCGACGCGTGTGCCGTCTCGCGCGATGACCATCGAGGACCTTCTGCTCAACATCGGTGGCCTCAGTCATCGCGACGGCGCGCTGTATCAGAGCCGGGCAGTGCGGTCACGTGCCGAGCCACTCGACGTGCTGGTAGAGAAGATTGCCGCCGTACCGCTGATGGGCGATCCCGGGACGCGCTGGATCTACAGTGAATCGACCTCGGTGCTGGGCCGCGTTGTCGAGATCGTCTCCGGACAGCGCTTCGATGAGTACCTGAACGAGCACGTGCTGCAGCCGCTGAGCATGATGGATACCGCCTTCCATGTGCCGCCGGAGAAGGTCGGCCGCCTGGCGCGCATCTACGAGGTGCCCAGAGGCGGAGGGGCTCTGGTGCGAGTGCCGGAGATGGACGTGCCGATTACCACCCAACCCGCATTGCTGGAGGGTTCTGTGGGGCTGGTCAGCACAGTGCCCGACTATCTGCGGTTCCTGCAGGCCTTCCTTGATGGCGGCATTCTGGACGGTCAGCGCGTCCTCTCTGAACCTCTGATTGCCGAGATGACGCGCAACCACATTCCCAAGGAATTGCTGCCGATCGGGCTCTCTCCGCAGAGCCCGATGCTGGACGTGGGCTGGGGGTATGGTTTCACGGTGGTGATCGACGAGGCGAAGAGTGCCTACGGCGTCAACAACGGCGAGTTCGGCTGGAGCGGCACCTTGGGGACCTACGCCTGGGCGGACCCGGAGACGGACATGGTGGCAATCATCATGCTGCAGATTGCCCCGGCCAGTGCCCACAGGCTGCCGCAGAAGTTCAAAGCCCTGGTGTCGCAAACGCCAATCGATGAGTAGTGTCGGTATGGTGAGGAGCGGCGAATTATTGCACGTGCACAATGCCGTGAGCCGCATCAGCAGCCGCAGGACTCTGCGCGTGGATGACTTCGCACTTGCGCTCGGGCAGCACTGGTGCGTGTTCGGCGGCAATGGGGCGGGCAAGTCGCTGCTGGCGAAGTTGTTGTGTGGCACGCTCGTCAGCGGTCAGGATTTACAGGTAGTTTCCTTCGAAGAACAGCAACAATTGTGGGCGCTCGACAATCGCCACGACATCAGTGAGTACAACGACACAGCGCTCGATCAAGGCACCACTGTGGCGAGCCTGATCCTTGGCGAGACGATACCCGACGCCGACGGGCTTGCTCGCTATGCTGCGCTGCTCGTGGCACTCGACTTGCAGACGCTGCAGCAGCGCGGTATTCGCTATCTCTCGTCCGGGCAGGTGCGCAAGGCGCTGCTCGCCCGGGCCCTGTATCGCCGCCCGCGTCTGCTGCTCCTGGATGATCCACTGGAAAGCGTCGATCGCGACTCCCGGCAGCGCATTGCTGCTGTGCTGCAACAATGGATGGGGCCAGACACCTGTACCCTGCTGCTGTGCAGGCGGCAGCGCGATATTCTGCCGGGCATCACGCATCTGGCATTGATGGAGGAGCTACGGGTGGTGGCGCAGGGGCCGCTGCAAGAAGTGCAGGCTGGTGCGACGTGGCAGCGTATTGCGCAGCGCGAGGTGGTTCTTCCCTCATCACTCCCTCCTCCTGCGGTCGGCAGGCGCTCAGCCCTTGCTGATCTCGACCCGGAGCAACCCCTGTTCGAACTGCACAATGTCGATGCGGGCTATCAGGGACATCTGGTGCTGAAGCAGTTCTCGTGGACGCTACGCAGAGGTCAGCACACCCTGATCGAAGGGCCGAACGGCTGTGGCAAATCCACGCTGCTCAGCCTGATCAATGGCGAGAATCACAAGGCCTACGGGCAAGAGGTGACGCTGTTCGGCCGCCGCCGTGGCAGTGGCGAGACGGTCTGGGATGTGAAGGCACGTTTTGGCACCGTGTCCAACGAGTTGCACAACAAGTACGTGAAGGGCTGGCGAGTGCTCGACGTGGTGGTGTCCGGATTTTTTGCGTCGGTCGGGCTCTACGATGACAGCGGTGCCAGTGAACGCAATGCAGCGCTGGCCTGGCTAAGCACCTTCGCCATTACTGATCTTGCCGGAGAGTACTACCACGAGCTGTCGTTTGGTCAGCAGCGTCTGGTACTGCTGGCGCGAGCCATGGTGAAGCACCCCGCCATTCTGATTCTCGATGAACCCTGTGTCGGGCTGGATGATTATTATCGGGCACTGATTCTGGGGACGGTGGACCTGATCGCTGCGACTACCTCTACCCAGATCATCTACGTCAGCCACACCGATGATGAGCAGCCGGCTTGCATCAATCAACACATTCGTTTCAGCGGTCCCGGGCAGTACTCCACCTGCCACTCCTTCGCAATGCCTTGTTGCTAATTCGCCGCGCCAACGCTAGATTCGCTATCCGGACTGAACGATTCAGCGTCAGAAGTCCACGTTAAAACCAACAGTCATTGCACGAAGGAGTAACGCCGTGAAGAGAACTGCCAGAGACATCTTGCGTGAGAAAGGCGGTCATATGCTGACGATCAGTTCAGAAGCGACTGTCTATGAGGCGGTGAGTTTCATGAATCAGAAGCGCGTGGGCGCCATCCTTGTCGTGGATGAGGACAACCGGATTGTCGGCATCTGGACGGAGCGTGATCTGATGCGGCGCGTCGTCGAACCGGGCTTCGATCCGCAGACGGATCTGGTGCGCAATGGCATGACCTCCAACCTGATTTCGGCGCACGTGGATGCCACCCCGTATGAGCTCTACGAGAAATTTGTCGGCCGCCGCATCCGGCATCTGCTGATTGAGGACTTTGGTCAGTATGTCGGCATCCTGTCGGCCGGCGATGTGATGCATGCCACCCTGCAACAGAGTGCAGAAGAGTATCGCAATCTCAATGAGATGGTCAGCATGGAGTACTACGAAAACTGGAAGGCGCAGGCGCAGGAGGCCGAGCGTTGAGTTTTTCGCCCGCTATCTTCGCCCCACGGTGATTCCTTCCTGCGCGAGCGCCGCGCGCAACTGCTGAGCAAAGACCAATGCCTGTGGCGTATCGCCATGCAGGCACAACGTTTCCGCCTCTACCTCCACCCGACTGCCATCGACTGCCGTGACGTAGCCTTCGCGGATAATGCTCAGGGATTGCGCGATGGCCTGCTGCGGGTCATGCAGCAGCGCGCGCGGGTCACTACGAGGTACCAATGAACCCCAGGCGGTGTAAGCGCGATCTGCGAAGACTTCCGAGTGAGTGCGCAGGCCGACCTGCCGGGCAGCGTGCAGCAACTCTCCCCCCGCCAATCCCACTACCACCAGTGCCGGATTGAACTCCTGCAGAATCATGGTCAGATCCTCTGCCAGCACACGGTCGGCAGCCGCCTGGTTGTAAAGAGCGCCGTGCGGTTTGATGTGAGACAGCTGCGCTCCCTGTGCTTTCACCAGTGCGTCGATGGCGCCCAGTTGATACAGCAGGTGATTGCGCAGACTCGCAAACCCGAGCTGCATCTCGCGGCGTCCGCCATGTTCTCGATCGGGCCAGGAGGGGTGCGCGCCGATGCGCACGCCGTGAGTGATGGCCAGCCGAATGGCCGTGGTCATGGTGTCGGGGTCGCCTGCATGGACGCCGCAGCTGATGTTGGCAGAGCTGACTAGTGCCAGCAGTTCGCGGTCGTAGAGGCCCCCTTCACCCAGATCGGCGTTCAGATCGATGTGCATGCCACGCTCCGCTGAGAGAGTTCGTTCAACCGCCGCAGGTAGCGCTCCTGGCGCGCCCTGGCCGCGATGGCCTCTTCCAGCGAGACCGGGACAAAGTAGACAGACGTGCCTGGTGGAACATGTGCCAGCTGCCACAGATCTGCATTGATGACGCTGGCAATGCGCGGGTAGCCCCCGATCGTCTGCGCGTCGTTGGAGAGCACGATGGGCAGGCCATCAGGTGGCACCTGCACGTCGCCGGGCAATACTCCGGCCGAAGGTAGTTCTAGAGGCTCTTCCAGCTGCAGGGCAGTGCCATTGAGACGCAACCCCATGCGATTGCTCTGGTGACTGATTCGCCAGGGCTGACTCCAGAACAGAATCTGCGAATCGGTTGTGAAAGACTCATAATCGGGCCCCTGCAGTGCTCGCAGGATATGCGACGGCGCGAGGGGGCGAATCCCCTTTCCGGTTTCCAGCTGGCGCTGTGCCGCCGGACCAGTCGGCAGTCGGTCACCGGCCTGCAGAGCACGCCCCTGCAATCCTCCAAACCCTGCATTCAGATCGGTGCTGCAAGAGCCCATCACGACGGGGACGTCTATGCCACCGGCGAAGGCCAGATAGCAGCGGGCGCCCGGCACCAGAGGTTTACTCAGAGTCAGCGTCTCGCCACTGCGGATGATCGCCACGTGTCCGGGCAGCAGCTGGGTTTCGGTCACTGCATCAGGCGTGCTATGGGATGCGGCAAAGCTGCTGCCGCTCATGGCGATGGCACAGTCTTGCTCGAAACGCAGCACAAGCGGGCCGACACTGATCTCCAGTACCGCCGCGTCATGTGCATTGCCGAGCAGCAGATTGGCCTGCTGCATGGCGATGGGGTCGAGCGCGCCGCTCTGACTGACGCCCAGATGACGCAGACCGTGGCGACCGAGATCTTGAATGGTAGTGAGTGCGCCGCAGCGAATGACCTCAATCATGCCGTCCTTCCTGTTGCCACGAAACGCACGGTATCGCCAGGCAGGAGCAATGCTGGTCTCTGTCGCGCCGGGTCGAAGAGAGTCACATCTGTACGGCCGATGATGTGCCAGCCTCCAGGCGTTGTAGAGGGATAGACTGCAGTCTGACTGCCACCGATGGCGACGGAACCGGCGGGAATCGAGAGGCGTGGTGTAGCGCGCCGAGGAATTGCCAGCGCCGGGTCGAGGCCTCCAAGGTAGGCGAAACCGGGCAGAAAGCCGAGACAGAAGACGCGGTAGAGGCCGGCGCTGTGCCGGGCGATGATGGCCTCCGCAGAGAGACCCGTGTGTGCGGACACGGTCTGCAGATCTGGTCCCGCTTCACCGCCATAGGTGACCGGGATGGTGATGGTCTGGCCGGTTTGGTCGGCTGTGATCAGGGCTGGACTCAAGGTTGTGGCGAGCGTGCTCCAGAGATTCAGGACGCTGGCGGTCAGTGCATCAATATGGGCTTGCAAGCGTTGTACATCCGACGCTGTCAGCCTGAGCAGCAGATTGCCCATGCCCGGGACAATTTCCAGCAATCCCATTTCCTCGCGCCGGGACTCCAGCTCTTCTGTCACTGCCCAGAGGCGCCGCTGCAGAGGGAGCGGCGGCGTGTTGTCCCCGGGTGCAGTGAACAGAAACAGGAGAGTATCCTCCGCGAGTCGTGAGACGCGTGGAGTGGCGACAAGTGCAGCGCGTGAGTCTATATTGGGCGTCATTGCAGGTAATCTATAGCACTGCCTGCAGGATTGCCACGAGCACTCGACTAAAGAACAAGCACAACCGAACCAGCACAACAGGACATTCACGATGAAATCCATATCAACAATTGCAGGCGCGTTTGCATTGAGCATAGCTGCGCTGTCTTCTCACTCTCTTGCCCAGGACATCAATCTGCTGCCGGAAGGCCAGACCTTGATTACCTTGTCGGTCACCGAGCGGATCAATGTCGAACAGGACACACTGATCGCTACGCTAAGGATTGAGCGCGAGAACCGCGATGCGGGAACGTTGCAGCGTGAGATCAACGCGGCGATGGCGCAGGCGTTGGAGGAGACCGAGGATGCGACTGACGTCAAGGTGTCCACAGGCTACTACTCCGTGTATCAGTACAACAATCAGCCACAGGGCGGGCGCGTCGACAATGTGTGGCGCGGCAGTCAGTCGATTACGCTGGAGGGGCAGGACGCACAGAAAGTGCTAGAGTTGTCCGGTGTCATCCAGGAGATGGGTTTCATCATGAGCGAGCTGGGGTATGTGTTGAGCACGCAGCGCGCCGACGAGGTCCGCGACAGTCTGATGGAGAGCGCCATTGCGCGAGCGCGTGTCAATGCCGAACGTGCTGCGCGGGCATTGGGCAAAAGCGATGTCGATATCGCGGTTCTGGATATCGATGCGTCGCTGGGATATTCGCAGCCACAGATGATGGTTCGTGCTCTGGAGATGGATGCAATGGCGGAAAATTCTGAGCCGGTAGCGGAGGCGGGTGAGTCAGAAGTGTCGTTGACGGTGAGGGTGCAAGCCGTCGCCAAATGAAAAGGCCGGAGCGTATTGCTTCGCTCCGGCCTCGTGGTCCTGCTTAGAATCAGTCCTGACCCTTTAAGAGTCTGT
The DNA here is from genome assembly GCA_030654835.1 of Gammaproteobacteria bacterium. Lineage (GTDB taxonomy): Bacteria > Pseudomonadota > Gammaproteobacteria > Pseudomonadales > Pseudohongiellaceae > UBA5078. The sequence goes on from JAURWS010000060.1 coordinate 17,618, forward strand.
ATCGGGGTATCAGTCCAGACGGCTTGGATAGCCTTCCAGCAGATCCTGGAATGTTTCCAGGAATGCACTGCGGGCGCCGCCTTCGTGCATGTACTCACCAGGACTGACACTGTGGATGCGGCTGATCTCTCCGCCCCATACCTGCTTGCCACCTGCCCTTTCACGAATAGCTATGTCGATAGTGGCGATATAGTGAAGTTCGACATTGATCGATTCCATGCGCACGAACGGGTCGATGTTCTGAGTCTCCGGATCCAGATTGACGTGTCTGTAGGACAGCGTGACGATGAGGTCGCTGCGCTGATCATTACGGGTCAGACCGCGCTCCTGGAATGCGGCGTCGAACTCGCTCACCATGTAGTCGCGCAGGAAAATAGGCATATCCACTGTTTCAACGCCGAAGGTTGTGTAGCTGTCATAGTTGCCGGGACAGCACAGCGTGACTGTATTCCCAATCCGCATCCCCGGGCCCGTAGCGCAGCTCGCCAGAAACAGTGCCATCACAATGAATACTACTGCCTTACTGAACTTCACCTTAAGCATAACTCTCTCCTCGTGATTTGAATTTCCAAGCTACCGTGTGATTCCACACAGTGTGTATACCTTACATGCACTGGCAATACAAAATTTTGACATGCGTCGTGTTTTGGCGGCTTCAGTGTACACCTGGCGCGTGCAGCGTGGGTCAGACCTACGTTACCTCTTGATAAAAAAGGGAAATTGCTTGAAATAGATCGAATTAATAGCACTAACAGCGCAATTTTGTCACGCAAATACGCATGTAGAGTGATGCGAATTTCTCATTATAAATGAGATTTTAAGCGATAAAATAAGTATTATATTATTGAAAAATATATAAAATTCAATTGGTTGAGCGGGTCTGACCCGCGCGCAGTGGTTCAGGGGGTTAGTTGAATGCGCTCCATTTCGGTCATCTGGCTGTAGCTGGAAGTGATGACACGTTCGCTGGACTTCAGGCCGTCGGTGATTTCCAGATAACGACTGTTGCGACGTCCTGTCCGGATGTCGCGTCGGGTCGCGTACTCGCCGTTGGCATCCACCACAAACACCCAGTTGCCTCCGGTATCCTGCAGGAATCCACCGAGAGGCAGGAGCAGGGACTCCACAGGATTTCCCAGCGTCAGGTCGAGCTGCAGAGTTTGTCCGCGTCGCAGATTGCCAGGAGCGGCGCTCTCGAACACAAGATCCACTTCGAAGGTCCCATCGGTGATCTCTGGATACACTTTGATGACGCGCGCCTGATACGATTTGCCATCAAGCGTAAACCGCGCCGATTGCTCCGCTGCCACGCGGGTTACGTAATACTCATCAACTTGTGCTACGATTTTGTATTGTTCCACCACATCAATCTGCCCCAGACGTTGACCACGGATCTTGTTCTCGCCGACCTCGACTGGCAGCGAGGTCAACTGTCCAGCTATCGGTGCGCGCACCAGCAGATTTTCGAAACTACTCTGCGACAACGCCAGGTTTTCTTCGAGTTTTTCAACCTGTAAAGTAATTTGTGCTTGACGATCTCCGCGAATGCGCTCCTCGAGCACCTGCCTTGCCTTGCTGTTCTCCAAAACTCGGCGTTGATAGGCCAGCTCGTCCACAATCGCCTCATACTGCTCGCGGGACACCAGATTGTCGTTCACAAGTTGCAGCTGGCGCCTCTCCTGCCGTTCCAGCACTTGAATACGGTATTCGACTTCGATGAGCTGTCGTTCCGTGTTCAGTTTGGTGGTCTCCAGCGTGTTGGAAATGTTGGACAGATTGTTGAGTTGTTCGGTAATTGAGGTATCGTTGCGTGCCACATTCAGGCGCAGATCTGTGTTGCTGAGTTGCAGCAATGGCTGACCTGCCTCCACGAAGCTACCTTCCTCTACCAGCACCGCGTCCACGACCCCTCCATCCACAGCGTCGAGAAAGACACTGTTGAGTGGCTGGATAGTACCGCGAATCGGAGTGATGTCTTCAAAGGCGCCGAATTGCACGCTGGCGATTGTCGTCTGCTCCTGCGGCAGGCGATAGGTGCGGATCGACGCATCCGCCAGCATGCCCCAGGCGAGCAACAACACGCCGATCACTGCTGCCGCGATCAACATCCATTGCCACAATGGCAACCTTTTCTTCTCGATTACTCTATCCATGGCCATGTTGATTCACCTACTCGTATCGCAACGCGAGCACTGGATTAGACTGAGCAGTCTTCAATGACTGCAAGGCCATCGTGATGAATGCGACGGTGATTGCGATCAAGCTCGCCACCACAAACAAGGTCAGATTCGGCCCGAGCAGTTCGATCCGGTAGTAGAAGCCTTGCAGCCATAGGTTCACGGCCCAGAAGGCGAGTCCCGAGGCCAGCACTGCCGCACTGGCCACCAATGCCAGAATATCTCTGAACAGCAGCAGAATGATACTGAAGGTTGAGGCTCCCAACACTTTGCGGACGCCAATCTCTCTGGTGCGCTGCGCCGTATTGAAGGCGGACAATCCGAACAGCCCTAGGCACGAGATGAATATGCACAGCGCGGCAAAGACTCCGATCAACTGCATCAAACGCTGCTCTGAACCATAAAGCTGATTGAGGCTTGTCTCCAGAAAATTGAACTCGAACGGGTGTGCTGGATCGAAAGTTGTCCAGCGTTGTTCGAGAAAGCCAATGACACTCTGCACGGATTCCTGGCTGACATTCAGTACCAGTTGTTCGGAATAGGTGCCCCGATTGGTTTGATCCATGGTCGCCAGATTGGGCATGAAATAAGCCATGATCACCGGGACCACCTCATGCTGCAGGCCTTCAAAGTGGAAGTCCTCAATGACACCGACGACCTCCATCGATTGCGCCATCGGGCCCAATTGCTGGAAGCGTTTGCCAATAGGATTTTCCCAGCCCATCGCTCGTACCAGCGTCTGATTGACCAGCACAGTCTTGCCGAGGTCAGTCTCGCGATTCTCATCGAAGTCGCGCCCCTCCAGTAGATTCATGTTGAGTACGTTGATCAGGCCAGGCCGAAAGTTCAGCATACTGAACGTTTGCTGCTGCATCACGCCGTCATTGTCTTCTACGCTGATTGCAGACAGCCCCGCCTGTTGCCCCGGCACGTGCTGGGTTCTGGCTACGCCAAGGACACCCGGCACCTGACGTAATTCATTCATGAGTGCGGGCAGGCGCTCAACCTGATCTGCTCCGGCGATTCGCAGCACGAGCCGGTTTTCTTTGCCGAATCCCAGGGCCTTGCTTTGCACGTAATTCATCTGGGTGAGCATCAACAAAGTGCTGGCGATGACGGCGATGGAGATGACGAATTGCAGCATCACCAGCCCTTGGCGAACCGTCTTGCCGCCGCGCCCGGTGCCTTGGGCACCTCGGAATGCCGCGATCGGTGGAATGGTCGACAGATAGAAAGCCGGATACAGCCCCGACAGAATCCCTATCACTACACTTCCCAGCAGCAACGTGGTGATCACTCCGGGGGCAAACAGCGTCGCCATCGATAAAGGAGCATCCAGCAGCACAGTCAAGCTGGTGAAACGAATGACGGCCCACGTAATCAGCAGCGCCAGAAGGAGTGATATGACGGAGTAGAGCACCGACTCTCCGGTGAACTGTCCAATTAATTGTCCTCTGGTCGCACCGAGCACCTTGCGCATGCCCACTTCCTTGGCGCGTCGCGTCGAACGCGCAGTGGCCAGGTTCATGTAATTGATGCAGCCCACGCTTAGTACGAAGACGGCGATGGCGGCGAATGCATACACATAAAAGAGATTGCCACGTGGACGGTCATAGGTGGTTGTCGAGTTCAAGTGCACGCTGCTGATAGGTTCCAGAAAGAAGCGCACGACGGCATTGATGTTCATCGTCCTCGCCATCTCGGCCATGTTGTTTTCGAAAAAACTATTGGAGATGGTTTCGAACGAACTCGCGTCGTAACCCTCTCGCATCAGGACATAGGTGTAAGCGCCGATATTCCACAATGCCTGTCGACGCGCGATCCCCTCGGGTTGAGCGATGCGATTGTAGGAGAGCAGCGCGTCGTACTTCATGTGGGAATTGGCAGGCAGATCTGCGAACACCAGATCGATACGATAGGCGCTGATGTCAGTCAGGATCGTTTCCCCGAGTGGGTTCCTGTCGCCGAAGTAGCGGCGCGCGAAGGACTCGCTGACGGCCATGCTGGTGGGGTCAACCAATGCTGTGTTGATGTCTCCGTACAGCACATCGTGGCCGAGTATTTTCAGGATGCTGTTGTCGGCAGAGTAGAGGTTCTCCCAGTAGAAACCCTGATTATCGGTCGTGCGCAGCAGGTAGCGGGGGGAGGGCATGGATTGCAGGCGACCCGCCAATTCCACATCGGGATACTGCTCCTGCAGCAGTGGCGCCAGCTGCGTGGAGGTGACAGCGGCGTAGTCCACATTACCATTCAGTCCGAATTCATTGACGATACGAAAGACGCGTTCGTTGTTGGGGTGATGTCGGTCATAGGTCAGTTCATGAGTCAGGTACAACCCCAGAATCATGCAGCAGGCGATGCCGATGGACAGTCCGGCAATATTGATCAGGCTGTAGGATTTTTCCCGCAGCAGCGTGCGCAATCCGATATTGAGGTAATGACTAAACATAGGAAGCTTCCCTTCTTTCTGTGCCGTTGTGTTCCATTACCACGTGTCCATCCAGCATGGGGATGATGCGCTTGCCGACTGCCGCATGCTCGGGGGAGTGCGTCACCATGACGATGGTGGTGCCTTCGCTGTTGAGCTGCAGCAGCATCTTCATCACTTCGTCGCCGTGTTCGCTGTCCAGATTACCGGTGGGCTCGTCGGCGAGAATAAGCTTGGGCTGGTTGACCAGGGCACGTGCCACGGCGACACGCTGTTGCTGTCCGCCCGAGAGCTGCTGCGGGAAGTGTTTCATGCGGTGGCTCATGTTCATTTTCTCGAGCACCGCTTCGACACGCCGCTTGCGTTCGGCAGCAGGCGTATTGGTATAAATGAGCGGCAGTTCGACATTTTCGTACACGCTGAGTTCGTCGATGAGATTGAAACTCTGGAAAATGAAACCGATGTTTTCCTTGCGCAAAGCGGCGCGCTGACGTTCGTTATAGGCGGTGATGTCTTCGCCGAGGAAGAAGAAACTGCCGCTGTCGGGATTGTCGATTAGGCCGATGATGTTCAGCAGTGTGGATTTGCCGCAGCCCGAGGGGCCCATGATGGAGACGAACTCACTTTCTGACACTTCGATGTTGATGCCGTCCAGTGCGGTGGTTTCAACCTCTTCTGTTCTAAATCGTTTCACCATGTCTACTGTTTTGATGATCATGTCCCTGTCTCCTATTTTGTTGGTCAGAAGTTCTGGCACAAATGGTATCAGCCTAGTATTTCTACGGTTACCTGTCGAAGAAAGCTTCAGAAATTTGTGCGCATGCTTAGACAGCAATCGGTATACCAGTATTTATTTCTTTTAAAAACAATGAGTTGTTGGCTTTCGAGGAAAAAGAGTTGGGATATTTTGCTAATAACTGGTGAGTAGCAGATGGGGAGAAGAGGAAGAGACTGGCTCCCGAGACGTTGCGTCAACGGGAGCCAAATCCATATGTTTTTCCATCAAATAAGGCGTTCTAAACCGCTTATTTTTAGAATAACTCTATCACTGTCAACCGGTTGCGTGGGTCAGACCCACGGGGGGCGCAGGGGGTTAGCTGTTGCCGTCGAGGAAGCGCAGGATTTCGCGGTTGAGCTGGTCCGGGATTTCGACGTGCGGATTATGTGCGGCATCGGGCAGCATGATCAGCTCGCCATTGGGCAGCAGGTCCACCGCGCGGCGCGCGGTCTCTGGATAGTTGGGGCCATCCTGTGCGCCGCCGATCAGCAGGGTTGGCGTATCGATCTTGGGCCAGTAGGCATCGATGGGTTGGGTCGTCAGACCACTATTCATGGCTCGTATCAGATTGAGACGGTGGAATTCACTGCTCAGCGCCTGGCCGTAGCGAATCCGGACGTGCTCCATGTACTCGGGCTTCCAGTTCACGATGCGATTCTGTTCCAGGCGCAGGTTGGACTCGTAGTGCGCCTGCAGATCCGGCTCGGCGGCACCACCGCTCGGTTCGCTCCAGGGGCGACCACGGTCCGAGTCATTCAGAGCAATCGGATTCACCATGATCAGTTGGGTGACCTTCTCCGGATAGATGTGCGCGAAGTTGCTCGCGAGTCGTCCGCCCAGTGAGTGTCCCGCAATCACGATCTGCTCAATACCGAGGTGTTCAATGATGGCATTGACGTTGGAGGCGTGCAGATTGACGTCGTAGGGAATGATGGGCTTGGATGATTTGCCCCAGCCCAGGCGGTCGATGGCAATGGCTCGGTAGCCTGCCTCGGTCAGGGCCTTCATAGTGGGCTCCCAGTACCAGCCGTAGTAGCTGGCGCCATGCAGCAGGACAACGGTGCGTCCGTTGGCGGGCCCTGTTGGTGCGGCATCCATGTAGGCGATGCGGACATCCTGACCATAGAGATTGCGATGCAGGAAGTGGACTGGGTAGGGATAAGCGATCTCCTCCAGGTTGATGGAGACCGGGCCCCAATCCGCTGGTGGTATAGCCGGGGGCGTGGATTGTGCAAATGCCTCTGTTCCAAGCACGAGCGAGAGTGCCGCAAAAGCAGCAAACTTTTTGATTCTTATGAAGTTACTAAGCGAATTATTAAGCATCGGTGCATCCTGATTGTGGCTATTTGAAAACGCCGCGTTGTCGCTGTCACGGGGTTTCCTGACGGGAGCTGACCACGGCATTCGCACACACTGACCGCCCTCCTGGCCACAATCTTACAGCCACGATCTTACAGAGGGCCGGCTATCGCAACGGGAGATAGACATCGGTAATCATCTCCTCGGGCTTGATGTGCGGGCCGACATTAGCGTAATGGAAGAAGATGGGGAAGTCCCGCAGCTCTTCGCCGCTGGTCGGGAGCCACTCGCTGTAGAGCCAGCGCGCAGGCGCGACATCGTGTCGGAATCGTTGTAATGGATGCCGTAGGTGTTGCCGATTCCCGGCCGCCAGGCAAGTCCGCACCCATGAACGCCGCTCATGGGTGCATGAATTCTTACCATTTTTCGCCCGTCCGAAAGCTTCCTATGATGTCGGTCCCGATTCGTAGACCGACTCTTCACAGGAACGCCATGACCCTCCACGCGCACTCGCTGCGGACCACCAATCAACGCATTGAAGGCTATCTGAACGCGCACCCTGCTCTGCGCCCGCGCTACGAGCAAGCCCGCGCCATCCGCAGAATTCTGCGCAAGTCAAACAACTACGATCTGACCTCGCGCTGCAATCTGTTCTGCGAGGGCTGTTTCTATTTCGAGGGCGACGACTACAAGCGCGCGGCTGAAGACATGGACGATGCACACTGGGACACCTTCTTCGCGGCCCAGGCTGCCGCAGGCGTCAGCTTCGGGTTCTTCGCCGGTGCCGAGCCGGGCTTGGCGCAGGAGCGTCTGCTGCGGGCGGCGAAGCACATTCCGCGCGGGGCTATCCATACCAACGGCACTCTGCGCATCCGGCCCGAGATTCCCTACTCCATCCAAATCTCGGTGTGGGGCGACGAAGACACCACGAAGCATTTTCGTGGCGGCAATGTGTTCTGGAAATCGATCCGCAATTTCGCGAACGACCCGCGCGCGTGCTTCGTGTTCACCATCAATCCGAACAACCTCTCGCAGCTGCCGGGCGTGGTGCGCATCCTGCAGGACTATGGCCACCGCATCATGTTCAACTACTTCTCGCCCACACAGTCCTATCTGGAAAAAATCGCGTGTGGTGCCGACAACGACAAGGACTACTTCCGCATCAGCAGCAGCGCCACCAACATGTTGTTCGACACAGGTTCGCTGCTGCGCGCCCGTGCCGTTGTGAATGAACTGATCGGCCAATATCCCGCCACAGTGCTGCAGAGCCGCGCGTTCAACGACGCCGTCACGGCACCGGGCCCGCTCTACTCGCTGGACGACTCCGGCATCGCCCGCAACTGCAACGGCCGCAATTTTGCGTGGCATCAGGGCTACCGTGTGGACATGCAGCCAAGCGATGCCAAGTGCTGCATGCCCAATGTTGATTGCGCGCAGTGCCGACTCTACACCATCGCCATTGCGTCCTTCATTTTCCAGCCCGAACGCTTCCTCGACACCGCGCAGACCTTCGAAGGCTGGCTGGATATCTGCGAGCAGTTTGCCCGTGTCTATCTGGGCCAGCGGGAGCCTGTGCCGATGGGCGAGGCGGCCATGAGCTTCGCGATTCTCGTCGCCCCATGACTCTGCACATCCGCGCGTGGCAGGCGGGCGACGAGGCCCGCATCATGGAAAGCTTCAACGCCGCGTTTGGCGAGCAGCGCGACGCCGATTACTGGCGCTGGAAGTACCTGCACGATGGCCAGGCTCTGGCGTGGTTGAGCGTGGACGAGCACGGCCGCGTATTGACGCAACTGGCGGCGCATCCGGTACGCTGGCAGTCTGCGAATGGCCCGTTGCGGGTGGGTCACGCGGGCGATGCCTTCGCGCTGCGCCTGCCCGTAGTGGCACACGGCAGGACCATGCTCAAGACCATCGCAGCCTTTCACCGGGCGCAACAGGCGCAGGGCCACCTGGCACTGTTGTTCGGGTTTCCCAGCGCCACTCTGCAGGGGCTGCACGCGACGATGCAGGCCCTGCAGGGAGATGAGCAGCCGGTGCGGCGCTGGGAGTGCGCGGGGTTGGGGTTGAGTGAAATGGAGTCTGTTCGCGGGCAGGGCCCGCTTCCACAGGGCTCGCTCCAACAAGGAGTGCCGGTGCGTGACGGCCTGCCATCGGCAGCGGCTCTGGACACCCTGTGGCAACGTTGCGCTCCCCGCTACGCCCTGGCCTGCCCGCGCGACAGTGACTGGGTGTCGTGGCGCTTTGTGCAGCGTCCCGATGTGCGGGACTACCATTTCCTGCACTGCGTCGACACCGCCGACCAGCTCTGCGCCTGGGTAGTGCTGCGCGTACTCGGCGGCGTGTTGTGGGTGGCGGACCTGCTATGGAGTGGTGACGAACCCGTATTGCAGGCGCTGCTCGCGGCGTGTCGTGCCTGCGCGGCACAGCGCGGATGTGCGCGCATGGCGCTGTGGCTGCAGGGCGATGCAACAGCCATTGCCGTGCTGCAACGCAGTGGCTGGCGGGACACTAGTGCCGCGCACCCCGTCCGCCTGTTCCTGCATTGCTACGACAAAGCGCCGCAGGCGGCGTGGGTGCGCTCGGCGCTCTACCTGACCAAGGCTGACAGCGACCTGATCTGAGGATCGCGCGCCAGCGCTATGAAGGCCTGCATGTAGGCCAGCGTTTCGTCGGTGCGGCGAATGCCCAGGAATATCTGCTTAGCGATGCCCTTCTCCCCTAGACGCACGGCGCGCAACGGCATGGTCTGTGCGTATTCCTCGACCAGCCAGCGCGGCAACGCAGCCACGCCACGCCCTGCCGCTACCATCTGCAGCATGATGTTGGTGGCCTCGATCTCCTGATGTTCGCGGGGCGCACACCTGGCGGGGGTGAGAAACCCGGCATAGATGTCGAGCCGCGATTTCTCGACGGGATAGCTGATAAGCGTCTCGTTCGCCAGATCCTCAGGCTGCACGACGTCGCGCTGCGCCAGCGCGTGGGTGGCGGCCACCACCAGCACCTGCTCATAGTCCAGCACAGGGGTGTAAAGCAGGCCTTTCTGACGCAAGGGGTCGGGCGTCACCAGAATGTCGATGTCGTGGGCGAACAACGCACCGATGCCACCAAACTGGAACTTCTGTTTCACATCCACACCCACATCGGGGCAGGCCTCCAGAAACGGCGCAATCACCTTCAGCAGCCACTGATAGCAGGGATGACACTCCATGCCGATGCGCAGCGTGCCGCGCTGGCCTCGGGCAAACTGCCGCAGCAGTTGCTCGGTGTGTTCGAACTGGGGCAGCAGGCGCCGGGCAAGCTGCAGTACCTGCTCGCCGGCCTGGGTCAGACGCAGCACGCGGCCTTCCTTTTGCCACACTGCTGTGCCCAGTTGATCTTCGAGCTTGCTGATGGCGTGACTGAGGGCCGATTGGCTCAGATGCAGACTGATAGCGGCTTCGGTAAGGGTGCCACGGTCTGCGACGGCGGCAATGATGGCGAGATGGCTGCGCTCCAGCATGGAGACTCCTGATGCTTAATGTATGAGCCGATTGCATTGATGGATGCATTATTACCATTTTTATTCATCGTTTGTCAGCCCTAAGATGCCCGCCTTGTTCATTGAAGGAGACATGCGATGCCACTGATTCACTCCCTGGGATTCCCGCGCATAGGCGCGCAACGCGAATTGAAGTTTGCACTGGAAGCGTACTGGCGCGGCCAGAGCGATGCCCGCACGCTAGAATACTGCGCGGCCGGCCTGCGCCAGCGGCACTGGTTGCTGCAGGCTGGCATGGACCTGGTGCCGGTGGGGGACTTCTCGCTGTATGACCAGGTGCTGGACATGAGTGTCACGCTGGGGAACCTGCCAAGGCGGGCGCGGGAGGTGCAGGGTTCGCGAGAGGTGATTGGTTCGCGGGCAGGGCCCGCTCCCACACCGGCTGCTCCCACAGAGGATGCTTCTACAGGGGTTGATCCCGCCGAATCCGACCTGCGGGACCTGCAGTCGTATTTTCGTGCTGCCCGGGGCCGCGCACCGCAGGACCCGCCCGATCAGGCACTGGCCGCCGGCGAGCTGACCAAGTGGTTCGACACCAATTACCACTACATCGTTCCGGAATTCACCGCCGACACCACGTTCTCGCTGCATGCATCGCGCCTGCTCAGCCACGTCGTGGAGGCACGTACCCAGGGCCACAATGCCAAACCGGTCATTCTGGGGCCCCTCAGCTATCTGTGGCTGGGCAAAGCCCGCGATGGCAGCGACCCGCTGGCACTGCTGCCGCGCCTGCTGCCTGTGTACAAACAATTGCTGGAGGCGTTGCAGGCCAGTGGTGTGGAGTGGGTGCAGATAGACGAACCCATCCTGTGTACGGAACTCGGCGCCCCCTGGCAGCGCGCGTTCTCCCAGGCCTATCACGAATTGCGCAGCACGCGCCTGAAGCTGCTGCTGGCCTGTTATTTCGGCGAGCTGCAGGAGAATTTGCCGCTGGCCTGCGAGCTGCCCGTGGACGGATTGCACGTGGACGCCATCAACGGCCGCGCCGAGGTGGACAAACTGGTGGACTGGCTGCCGGTGTTCAAGGTGCTGTCTCTGGGCGTCATCAACGGACGCAATATCTGGAAAGCCGATTTGCATGGGCTGCTGGACTGGCTGGAACCGGTGCAGCGGCGCCTGAAGGAGCGCTTGTGGCTGGCACCGACCTGCTCGCTGCTGCACACCCCCGTGGACCTGCGCCACGAAAACGCGCTGGACCCGCAGGTGAAGAGCTGGCTGGCGTTCTCGGTGCAGAAACTGGAGGAGCTGCAATTGCTGGCCGCAGCCCTGCGCGACGGCCGTGCAGCCCACGCCGAGGCGCTGGCGCGCAATCAGGAGGCGGTGCTGTCGCGACGCAGCTCGTCACGCACCCACAACCCGGCTGTGCGCGCGGCGGTGGCTGCCGTGGTGCCCGCGATGGGCACGCGCAAAGAGCAGTTCACGACTCGCGCCGCACTGCAGCAGGCCAGCCTGAATCTGCCGCGCTACCCCACGACGACTATCGGGTCGTTCCCGCAGACGGCCGCCATCCGTCAGGCGCGCAGGCAACTGCGTGAGGGCGAGCTGGCCCCTCAAGACTACGAACGCTTTTTGCAGGACGAGATTCGCCATTGTCTGCAACAGCAGGAAGCCCTCGGGCTGGACGTGCTGGTACATGGCGAGGCCGAGCGCAACGACATGGTGGAATATTTCAGCGAGCATCTGGAGGGCTATGCCCGCAGCCAGAATGGCTGGGTGCAGTCCTATGGCTCGCGCTGCGTGAAGCCACCGATCCTGTTCGGCGATGTGTCGCGCCCGGCGCCAATCACTGTGCACTGGGCGGTGTATGCGCAGTCGCTGTCGCAGCGTCCGGTCAAAGGCATGCTCACCGGGCCGATCACGCTGCTCAACTGGTCCTTCGTGCGCGACGACCTGCCGCGCGCCGACGCCTGTCTGCAACTGGCACTGGCTATGCGCGAGGAGACGCTCGATCTGGAACGCGCAGGCATCCGCATCATCCAGATCGACGAGGCCGCTTTGCGCGAGGGGTTGCCCCTGCGCAGCAGTCAGTGGCAGGCATATCTGGACTGGACGGTGGCGAGTTTCCGATTGTGTGCCAATGGCGTGGCGGACACTACGCAGATCCACACCCACATGTGCTACTCGCAGTTCAATGACATCATGCCCGCCATTGCCGCGATGGATGCTGACGTGATCACCATCGAGACCTCACGCTCCGACATGACGCTGCTGGACGCCTTCGATGACTTCGCCTATCCGAACAGCCTGGGGCCGGGGGTGTACGACATCCACTCGCCGAACATTCCCGGCGTGGCGCAGATTGTCGGGCTGATGGAGAAAGCGGCGCTGCGTCTCGACCCGGCCAGACTGTGGATAAACCCGGACTGCGGCCTCAAGACGCGGCAGTGGGACGAGGTGTTGCCGGCGCTGCAAAACATGGTGGCGGCGGCGCGGCAGTTGCGCGGGCAGTACAAGTCCCTGCTGCACACTGAGCAGTAGCAGTTGCCGGAACAACTTGCGGTTCTATTTTTGAGCCGCTCGTTCATCTTCACTGGGCTGCACACGGCAATGCCAGTTCAGGCAGGTCTTGCGGGTAACGGCATCCACCACCTTCAGTGTGGATTTGCCGTTGTCCAACGATGCGTAGATCAGATATCCCATGGGAAGCTCCTCAAGGCTGCACATCAATGAAACACGGGAGGGACGGCCGGACAATGATTGTGTGCAGCATCCGCTGCCTCACACACCTGTGGTCGCGCCCGTCAGCAGTGCTTCGGAGTGGCAGTCGGGATACCGTAACAAGTAAGCCCGCACTTACAATCTATTCGCCTACGCGCTCCGCACCTTTCTGAACACTCCCACCGCCACTTGCATTTCTTCACGACTGCCCAGAGAGATGCGGGTGTGTGTCTCCTGAAGGGGCGGGAAGTCGCGACCCAGCTGGATCTTCTGCGCCAGATATGCGTCGCGGAAGGCCAGTGCAGAACGGTGCAGGTTCACGAACAGATGATTCGTCTGCGAATCAGGCCCCGTGCAGCCCAGCTCACGAACTGCTGAGGTGGTGAAGGCGCGGATCTGCGCATTCTCTTCCCGCTCCCCATCCAGATGCGCCTTGTCCTGCAGGGCAGTCACGGCAGCCACCGCCGCCAGCATGCTCACATCGCCCATGCCTCAGGCGCGTTCAATCCGCCGCAGCGTCTCTTCCTGACCCATGGCATAGCCGATGCGCATGCCCGCCAGTCCGTGGGCCGTGGAGAACGAGCGGGTGATGAACATATTGGCGAACTCGGCGGTCAGTGGCAGCACCGTCTGCATCAGGGCCGGTGCGGCATAGGCGATGTAGGCGTCGTCGATCAGGATGCGGGTATCGGGTGACTCGCGCATGATCTGCCGCACGAAGCCCTCCACGATGGTAGCTGAATGCACGGTGCCAGTGGGAATGTTCGGGTTGCAGAAATGCACCAGGCCCGCGCCTTTTGCGGCAGCAGCCAGCCCAGCCAGTTCGATGGCCATGCCGTTGTCCACGGGGACGGAGCGGATCTCATAGCCCAGCGCACGGGCGGTGCCCTCGCTGGTGGCATAGGTGGGATCGACTGTCGCGAGCGGACGCTCAGCTGAGCAGAAGGCATGCACGGCGCCCTCCAGCAACGGCGTGGAGCCCGTGGCCAGCAGGATGTTGCGTGTTGTGCCCAGACCATAGGTATCGGCGAGCGCGGCCTGCAGTTCGTTCACGTGATCGGCGGAGTAGCCGCAGCCCAGCCGGTAGGTGGTGTGCGCGCTCGAACACCAATTGTACGGACGCCCGCTGCAGCCGCAGTAGTTGCACCAGCCGATATACGGAAATTCCGGTATACTAGGAGAATTGTCGATGGAAATGAAAGGGCGAGAAATGGGCAAGCTCACTCAAGCGGGCGACGTCCAGATCGTCGTCCAGATGACGGCGGATATGATCGATAACCTGATTGATGCGCCGGGCGTAGCGGGCTGTTTGTTTCTGGCTCATTCTTTTCCTCGACGGTGCTCATGGTAGCCACACGTTGTCTCCGGCGCCTGACCGATCCTGCGGAGTTTACCCTTGTGGGAGCGGGCCTGCCCGCGATCGACTCAGTACAAAAATTCAATCGCGGGCAGGCCCGCTCCCACCTTGCACGTTTGACAATGCGTGGCTATGCTCATCGGAAAAAGGGGAAGTTAGCCATGAATTTCAATTCACCAATGATCGATACTTCGTTTACCAAGCCACTCAATAAATCGCCGTCTCTGCAAGCAATCAGACTGCTGTTGGTGCTGAGCACTCTGGCGGCCTGCTCCGGCGAACCTGAGGCCCCCACTCAGCAGACTGCCGCGCCCGTTACTGAAGCCGGCGTGACAGCAGCTCCTGTTGACAGCGTCAGGCTGGTCGGCACGCAGGACATTGTCGCCGCCGCTGGCAATAACTCCGAATGGCTGACCCACGGCCGCACCTACGCGGAGGATCGTTTCAGCCCCCTCACGCAAGTCAATCGGGACACCGTTGGTGAACTCGGGGTGGCCTGGTCCTTCGAGCTGGATACCAACCGTGGGCAGGAATCCACGCCTCTGGTCATCGACGGCACAGTCTACTTCACCTCGGCATGGAGCAAGGCCTTCGCGCTGGATGCTCGCACTGGTGCCGAGAAGTGGCGCTACGACCCCGAGGTGCCCGGCCGCTACGGAGTGAACGCCTGCTGTGATGTCGTCAACCGTGGCTTGGCGGCGTGGGGAGATAAGCTTTTCCTCGGCACCATCGACGGTCGACTGATTGCTCTGAATCGTGAGACAGGGGAGGAAGTCTGGTCTGCCCAGACCGCCGATCCGGAGTTGCGCTACACCATCACCGGCGCGCCCCGCGTGATTGATGGTCGCGTGATCATCGGCAATGGCGGCGCCGAACTAGGCGTGCGTGGTTATGTCTCTGCCTATGATGCGGAATCTGGTGAGATGCTGTGGCGCTTCTATACGGTGCCCGGTAATCCAGCCGATGGTTTCGAGAGCCCCGCGCTGGAGATGGCGGCGCAGACCTGGGCGGGTGAATGGTGGACACTCGGTGGTGGCGGCACCGTGTGGGATTCGATGGCCTATGACCCCACGCTGAACCTGCTTTATATCGGCGTCGGCAACGGCAGCCCCTGGAACCACAACATCCGCTCCAACGGCGAGGGCGACAATCTGTTCCTGTCCTCGATCGTGGCGCTGCGTCCCGACACCGGCGAGTATGTCTGGCATTTCCAGACCACGCCGGGCGAGTCCTGGGATTACACCGCTACTCAGCACATCATGCTGGCCGACATCGAAATCGAAGGCCGCCTGCGTCAGGTGCTGATGCAGGCGCCCAAGAACGGCTTCTTCTATGTGATCGACAGAACCAATGGCGAGTTCATCTCCGGCAACAATTACGTCGACGTGAATTGGGCATCCGGACTTGATCCCGTGACCGGTCGACCGATCGAGGCCGAAGGCATCCGTTACGAGAATAATCCCATCGTCATGTTCCCCGGTCCTCTCGGTGGTCATAACTGGTACCCGATGTCTCGTGATCCAGTGACGGGCTATGTCTTTCTGCCTACCCAGAACACGTCGTATCAGTACACCAATCCGGGCAGCATGGAGAAGCAGGAACGGGGCTGGAATCTCGGGCTCGATCCAATGCCGCGTGATCCGATCAATCCGCAGGACAGGGCTCGCGTCGCTGCGATGACGCCGTCGAGTCTGGTCGCTTGGAATCCGGTGACCCAGAGCCCGGCGTGGCGTGTGGATTACCCGGTCTATGGCAACAGCGGCACACTGGCGACGGCAGGGGGGCTGGTGTTCCAGGGTTCTGCCGATGGGGTCTTTCATGCCTACGGCACCAATGATGGCGTCGAGTACTGGTCGCGCGAAGTCGGCGATGCGATTCTGGGCGGCCCGGTCACTTACGAGCTGGATGGTGAGCAGTATGTGCTGGCGCTGGCGGGGCAGGGGGGCGCCATAACGCTCACCATGGGCCTCCTGTCAGGCAATCATCCGCGTTACCAGAATGGCCGGTTGATCGCGTTCAAACTGGGTGCCGACGCGCCGCTGACCACTGCTACCCCGACGCCTCCAGTGCCTTTGGATGTCACTGCCACGACGACGCAGGGCAATGCTTTGGCGGGTGCACTGCAATACGGCAGCTTCTGCTCGGTCTGTCATGGCCCGGTGGCGATGAGTGCCGGGTCCATCCCTGATCTGCGTTACTCAGCGACTCTTTTGAGTCAGGACGCCTTCATCAGCATCGTGCTGGATGGACTGTTGGCAGATCGCGGGATGGTGGGATTTTCCGCCGACATGGGCGCACAAGATGTGGAGAACATTCGCGCCTACCTGCTGCAACAGTCAGCAGCGGTCCCGAGATGATGTCCCTGTACCGCAATCAGTTGGCGAATGTCGCCACTCCCGCTCGTCGGAACTTTTCCTAACTATTTGTAATTGCTGTATTTGTTTTTGTGGCCCGAACTTTGCCTCGTCCTCTGCGGTTAGCAAAGTTTGGTGCTGCTCGTCCTGGGGGCGCAATCCGCCATCCGAGCAGCCCTTTTTTTTTCAAAAAAGAGCAATAACAATGCCGCGAACCCAATCCCCGAATCTTGCCCTGCTGCAATCCTGTCTGCTGATGGCCTGGCGCAATCTGCTGTCCCGACCACTACTCTCCCTGATCAATATTGTCGGCCTTGCCCTGGGGCTGGCCTGTGTTCTCCTGATTGCCTTGTTCGTGCGCAGCGAGACGGGCTACGACACGCAGTGGACCAACGCCGACAGAACCTGGCGGGTGATGCGCAGCTTCAACCCGCCCGGCGGGTCGCCGCCCCTGTATCTGGCCACCAATGCACCACCGGTCGGGCCACTGCTGCAGCGGGACTTTCCGCAGTTCGAGCATGTCGTGCGTCTGATGGACAACACGCCGGTGATGTCGCTGCCCGACGGTACACAGAGCTGGTACGAACCCGGCGTCTACTTCGCCGATCCGGACGTGTTTGCCGTCTTCGACATCCCTCTGCTGCAAGGCAATCCGGAGGAGCTGCTTACCGAGCCGTATCAGCTTGTCATCAACGCATCACTCGCGCAGAAATATTTCGGGGATGACAATGCTGTAGGACAGACTCTGCTGCTCAGCGGGCAGATTCCAGTGCAGGTGACGGGCGTGATGGCCGACCTGCCGGAGAATACGCATCTCGATGTGCGTGCCTTTGCCTCGATGCAGACAGCCGAGGCTATCCTCGGTGAGCGCATGCAGAGCTGGGGATTCAATAATTTTCATACTTATGTGGTGACGGAGCCCGGCTACGACATCGCTGACTTCAAGGCACAGATTCCCGATTTCCTGCGTCGTCATGTGGGGGACGACGCCACGTCCTTCACTGACTTTTCCGTGATCAAACTGACCGACATCCATTTGAACTCGCACCGCGACAATGAGCTGCAGGCCAACGGCAATGGGGTCACGGTGCTCACCTTCAGTGCCATTGCTGTCTTCATTCTGCTGATCGCCTGCTTCAATTTCATGAATCTGTCTACCGCCACCTCAATGTCGCGCGCACGTGAAGTCGGCATGCGCAAAGTGTGTGGTGCCAGTCGCGGTCAGATTGCGGTGCAGTTTCTGTTGGAGTCGGTGGTCACGGCTCTGATCGCCGTCGTGCTTGCCGCCGTGTTGCTGCAGATCGCGCTGCCAGCGTTCAACGCGCTGCTCGACAAGAACATGCAACTCAACTATTTGCAGACGCCGCTCGCTTTGCCCGCGCTGCTCGGCCTTGCCAGCGTGGTCGGCGTGTTGGCGGGCAGCTATCCGGCCTTGTTTCTCTCGTCGTTTCCTGCAGTGAGCATTCTCAAAGACAATCTGACGCGAGGTACCGGAGGGGTGTGGCTGCGCAAGGCGCTGGTGATCGTGCAGTTCGCAATTTCCATCGCGTTGGTGATCGCCTCCGGGATCGCGATGTCACAACTGCGCTATGCACAGAACCTCGATCTCGGATTTGATCGTGAGCAGGTGCTGATCTATCGCGGCTCATCACAAACTGGTCTGGGAGCTTCCTACCAGACCATGAAACAGGAGCTGCTGCGTCATTCCGAGATTGTGTCGGTGACGGCTGCCAATCTGCTGCCCGGTGATCAGAACACCAACGCCGATGGCATTCGCTTCGAAGGCGGTGGCTCCGACATGATGGGCATGGGCTACCTCAACGTGGACCACGATTTCTTCGAGACTTTCGGCATTCGCATGCTCAGCGGCCGCGCCTTCTCGCGCGAACGCAGCACCGATTTGCTGGTGGAACCCACGGCAGAGAATCCGCAGGGCAGTGCTGGATTCATTCTCAATGAGCTGGCTGCACGGCAGCTCGGCTGGACTGCACAGAGCGCACCAGGGAAGTGGTTCGAGAGCATCTGGGATCAGGAAGCTACACGAATGGTGCGCGGCACGGTCATCGGCGTTGTCGACAACATTCATTTCTCGTCGCTGCGCGAGGAGGTTAAGCCGGTGTACTACCGCCTGATGAATCACGACAGTGCCGTGTCGCCATTTCCTAATCTTCGTCACATGGCCATTCGTGTCACCGGCAACAACATGACGCAGACGCTGGCGTTCGTGAATGAGACCTGGAATCGCTTCCTGCCGGGCGTGCCGATTCAGCAATCTTTTCTCGATGCCGACCTCGCGGCACTCTACGAGACAGAAAGGCGACAGGGTCAACTGTTTACCGGGTTCGCGGTGCTCGCTGTCGTGATTGCGGTGATGGGCCTGTTCGGTCTGGCTTCGAGCCTGACAAGGCAGCGCACCCGTGAGATCGGCATTCGCAAAGTGCTGGGGAGTTCCACCGCACAGCTCGTGACTCTGCTGACGCGCGAGTTCGTCACCCTGGTGCTGCTCGCCAATGGCCTGGCCTGGCCGCTGGCGTGGTATTTCATGAGTGGCTGGCTGGAGAGCTTCGCCTATCGCGTCGCCATCAACCCTGCGCTATTCCTGCTGGCCGGGCTGCTGACAACCACCGTGGCTGCGGTGACAGTCGGTCTGCTGGTGAGCCGTAAGGCGAGCATCAACCCGGTCTTGTCGCTGCGACACGAATGAGCCATCATGCGGGAGGTTGATTCA
This sequence comes from Gammaproteobacteria bacterium, assembly GCA_030654835.1. GTDB lineage: Bacteria > Pseudomonadota > Gammaproteobacteria > Pseudomonadales > Pseudohongiellaceae > UBA5078. Next base: position 36,938 of record JAURWS010000060.1, read on the forward strand.
CAGGAGACAATAATGACAACATCCCGCTCCTTCGCAATGCTCACCCTGTCACTGTTCGCCGCCCAAATGGTGCTCGCGCCAGACGCTGCGGCGCAGACTGACGCCGCTGCAGCCTGTGCCGTACTCGAAAGCACAGCCGACCTGACCGTGCTTTCCGCACGACTGGTGCCCGCCGCCGACACCACTCCAGCCTACTGCTACGTGCGTGGGCTGATCTCCCCCTCGACGCAATACCATGTGCAGTTGCCGTTGCCGGAGAATTGGAACGGACGCTTTCTGCAATGGGGCGATGGTGGCAAGGACGGTGATCTGGACTTTGCCGATCATCGTCTCGCCGAGGGTTACGCGGTGGCCAACAGCAACACCGGTCACGACAGCGCGACAGAGCCTGGTTCGCAATTCGGCTTCAACAATCGCCAGTCCGAGATCGATTTCGGTTACCGCTCGGTACACCTGACCGTCATGGCGGGCAAGGCACTGGTCGAGCGCTACTATCGCAGCGAGCCGACCTATTCCTATTTCGAGGGGTGCTCCACCGGTGGACGGCAAGGGTTGATGGAAGCACAGCGCTTCCCACAGGATTTCGATGGCATCGTGGCGGGTGCCCCGGTGAATTACTATCAGGCGATGAACGCGGCCGGTGTCTGGTGGCTGCAGCGCATGTTCAAGGACAACTTCGCAGGTAACCTTGCCGTGGACACCGATGGCGATGGCAGCTTCGACAGCGTGAAGCTGCTGGAGACACTCAACCAGCGTGTGCTGCAGCAGTGTGATGCGAATGATGGTGTCAGCGATGGCGTGCTCACCAATCCCATGAGTTGTAATTTCGAACCTCAGCGTGATCTTGCCGATATTGCCTGTGGGGCAGATGGCGCCTCCGATCAGTGTTTCACTCCGGCGCAGCTGCAGACCATTGCCGACTTCTACAGCGGGCCCTATGACAGCAGTGGCAACATTCTCTATCCCGGCAAGGCGCTGGGGTCGGAGCTGGAGTGGATCAACCTCTACACGCCCACCGCTCGCAACCGCAACGCGCCGACGATGCTCGTGGGGCCTGCGGGTGATCATGTGAACTATCTGTTCTACGAGGAAGACCCCGGCGTGGCGATTCCCGATCTGACGCAGCCAATGGTGGTGACGGGCCGCAATGCAGCGCTGCCGGAATTTTCCTGGTTGGAGTTCGACATCAACGATCTGGCCGAGGGCGATGCCACGCTCATGCAGTCGCTGATGGATGCCACCGATCCTGACTTGACCCGCTTCCTGAAGGAGCACGATGGCAAGCTGCTGCTCTATCACGGCTGGAGTGATTCACTGTCCTCTGCCAAGGCTACGGTGCAGTATTTCAATGCGATGGTGGATACGACTTTCGCAGGGCAGATCGGTGCGGCGGGTGACAGCACGCGCCTGTTTCTCGCGCCGGGCATGGGGCATTGCAGTGGTGGCGCTGGCCCGAACACCTGGGACAAGCTGCCAGCGCTGGTGGACTGGGTCGAGAATGGCAGGGCGCCGGACAGCATCATTGCCACGCGCAGCACTAGCAGTGGGGGCACCAACGGCGTCGTCGAAAACGAACGGCCTCTCTGCCCGTATCCGCAGGAGGCCGTCTATGCCGGTCCCGCCGGTGGCGAGAACAATCCTGCGAACTGGGTGGCAGCCAATTTCAGCTGCCGCTGAGCCGGTCGTAAAAGTCCAGTCGTAAAAACCCAGGTGACGCTACTGTGGCACCGTGCCACGTGGCTCCCGATTCTGGAAGTCCAGCATCCAGCCTGGGTATTCACTCGGCAGGGCACTGGCTTCGTCCAGCCGCGTGAGTTGCTCCGTGGACAGTTGTGAGTCCACCGCCGCCAGATTGTCCAGCAGCTGTTCGCTGGTCTTGGCGCCGATGATCACGCTGGTCACGAAAGAGCGGCTGAGCAACCAGGCCAGCGCCACGCGTGCCACCGACTGATTCGCCTCAGTGGCGACACTGTGCAGCGCCTCCAGCACACGCGGGAGGCGTTCCATATTCACGGGCGGGAAGTCGAAGGACGAGCGGCGGGCACCGGCCGGACCTTGCTTGTTCGGATCGAATTTGCCCGACAGAAGTCCGCCCGCCAATGGGCTCCACGGCAGAATCGCCAGGCCTTCACTCTGCGCCATCGGCACGATCTCGCGCTCGATGTCGCGACCCGCGATGGTGTAGTACATCTGCGCACTCTGGAAGCGCGCCAGCCCATTGGCTTCGGCGAAACCGACGGCCTTCATGGCATGCCAAGCGGCCAAATTGCAGAATCCCACATAACGCACCTTGCCGGAGCGCACGACGTCGTCCAGCGCGCGTACTGTCTCCTCGATGGGCGTGACGGGGTCGTAGCCATGAATCTGATACAGATCGATATAGTCGAGCCCGAGACGCTGCAGGCTTTGATCGACGCTCGACAGGATGTGCCCGCGCGACAGGCCGACCTGATTGACGCCTTTGCCGAGGCGACCACGCACCTTGGTGGCCACGACGATCTGATCGCGTGGTCGCCCAAGCGACGCCAGTGACGCCCCCAGCAGTCGCTCGGATTCGCCTTCGGAATAGACATCAGCGGTGTCGATGAAGTTGACGCCATGGTCGAGCGCGGTGCCCACCAGCGTATCGACATCTTTGCTGCCGAGTTTGCCGATCGCCTCCCAGAAGCCCTTGCCGCCAAAGGTCATGGTGCCGAGGCATAACTCCGATACATAAAGTCCTGTCTTGCCAAGAAGCTTGTAGCGCATAGCGTTTCTCCTGTTGTGGTCAGATTATGGGTACTGCGTTGCTGCTGCTGATGTCAGTCGGTTGATAATTTTCCTGTACTCAACAGGCGCCCCAGATACTTGCCGGTATGCGACGCCGGATTCTGTGCCACCTGCTCCGGCGTGCCCTCGGCGATGATCTGCCCGCCACCGTTGCCGCCTTCGGGGCCCAGGTCGACAATCCAGTCCGCCGTTTTGATGACGTCGAGATTGTGTTCGATCACCACGATCGTGTTGTGCTGGTCACGCAGCTGATGCAGCACGGCGAGCAGTTGTTTGATGTCTTCGAAGTGCAGCCCGGTGGTGGGTTCATCGAGAATGTAGAGAGTCTGGCCGGTGTCGCGCTTGGAGAGTTCCCGCGCCAGCTTGACCCGCTGCGCCTCCCCGCCGGAAAGCGTCGTAGCCGCCTGTCCCAGACAGAGATAGGACAGGCCCACCTCCATCAGAGTCTGCAGCTTGCGGGCGATGGCGGGCACGGCGTCGAAGAACTCGCGCGCATCTTCGATGGTCATCTCCAGCACTTCGCAGATGTTCTTGCCCTTGTATTTGACTTCCAGAGTTTCGCGGTTGTAACGCTTGCCCAGGCAGACATCGCAGCGCACGTAGACGTCCGGCAGGAAGTGCATCTCCACCTTGACCACACCGTCGCCCTGACAGGCCTCGCAGCGGCCGCCCTTGACGTTGAAGCTGAAGCGTCCGGCCTTGTAGCCGCGTGAACGTGCCTCCTGTGTTCCTGCGAAGAGATCGCGCACGGGTGTAAAGATGCCGGTGTAAGTCGCCGGGTTGGAGCGCGGTGTACGGCCGATGGCGCTCTGGTCGATGTCCACCACCTTGTCGAGCAACTCCAGCCCTTCGATGCCGGTGTGCGCAGCGGGTGTCAGTGTCGTCGCGCCGTTCAACTGCGTGGCGGCGAGCGGGTAGAGCGTGCCATTGATGAGCGTCGACTTGCCGGAACCGGAGACTCCCGTGATGCAGGTCAGCAGGCCGAGCGGAATCTGCAGATTGACGTTGCGCAGGTTGTTGCCAGTGGCACCCCTCAGAGTGAGCATCTTCTTCGGATCGGCTGGCACGCGGCGCTTGGGCACCTCGATCCGCAGACGGCCGGAGAGATACTTGCCCGTCAGTGATTCTTCAGAGTCGAGTATGTCCTGCAGCGTCCCCTGCGCGACGATCCTGCCGCCGTGGACGCCTGCGCCAGGACCGATGTCGATGATGTGGTCGGCGTGGCGGATGGCGTCTTCGTCGTGCTCGACGACAATCACCGTGTTGCCAATGTCGCGCAGATGGAACAGCGTTCTGAGCAGCCGGTCATTGTCGCGCTGATGCAGCCCGATGGAGGGCTCGTCCAGGATATACATGACGCCGACCAGCCCGGCGCCGATCTGACTGGCCAGGCGAATGCGCTGCGCCTCGCCACCGGAGAGGGTGTCTGCACTGCGGCTGAGGGTGAGATAGTTCAGCCCCACATCGACGAGAAACTTCAGACGATCCTGCAGCTCCTTGAGTATCTTTTCTGCGATGGTAGCTCGGCTGCCAGCCAGCGTGAGAGTACCGAAATAACTTGCTGCCTCGGTAATGGTCATGGCCGCGACGGTCGGCAGATTGACGCCGTTGATGAAGACATTGCGTGCCTCGGGTCGCAGGCGGGTGCCCTCACAGTCCGGACAGGGCTGCGAGCTGAGGAAGCGAGCCAGGTCTTCGCGCACCATCGCGGACTCGGTCTCGTGATAGCGGCGCTCCATGTTGGGCAGGATGCCTTCGAATTCGTGGCGTCGCGTCACCGTGTCGCCCCGATCGTTGAGGAAATGAAAGTCGATGATCTCCTTGCCACTGCCGTGCAACACGGCGTTGCGGTGCTTCCCGGACAGCTCCTTGAGCGGGGTGTCCACCTCGAAACGATAGTGCTTCGCCAGTGAGGTGAGCATCTGAAAGTAGTAAAAATTGCGCCGGTCCCAGCCGCGAATCGCGCCCTCGGCGAGGCTCAGGGATTCGTCGGTGATGATGCGCTTTTCGTCGAAGAACTGTTTTAGCCCCAGGCCATCACAGCCCGTGCAGGCCCCGGCTGGATTGTTGAAGGAGAACAGGCGTGGTTCCAGTTCGCTGATGCTGTGGCCGCAAATTGGACAGGCGAAGCGCGAGGAGAACAGCATTTCTTCGCGCTTGGAAGGACTGCCGTCTTCCTCCATCAGCGCGACCATGGCCAGGCCCTCGGCCAGTTGCAAGGCTGCCTCAAAACTCTCGGCGAGTCGCTGCTGCATGTCCGGGCGCACTTTCAGGCGATCGATGACGACGTCGATGCTGTGCTTCTTGTTCTTCTCCAACTCCGGTGGAAAATCGATCTCAGTGACGATGCCATTGATACGTGCTCTGACATAACCGCTGGTCTTCAGTTCACTGAAAACATGCAGATGCTCGCCCTTGCGCTCGCGCACCAGCGGAGCCAGCACCATCACCCGCGTTCCCTCTGGCAGCGCCAGCACCTGATCCACCATCTGGCTGACGGTCTGTGCCTCCAGCTTCCTGTGGTGGGTCGGGCAGTAGGGATCGCCGACGCGCGCGAACAACAGCCGCAGATAATCGTAGATCTCTGTGATGGTGCCTACAGTCGAGCGCGGGTTGTGTGAGGTAGACTTCTGTTCGATGGAGATGGCGGGTGAGAGCCCTTCGATGTGATCGATGTCGGGCTTGTCCATCATGGACAGGAATTGTCGCGCGTAGGTCGACAGCGATTCGACGTAGCGGCGCTGGCCTTCGGCGTAGAGTGTGTCGAAGGCAAGAGAGGATTTCCCGGAGCCTGACAGGCCGGTGATGACCACCAGTTTGTCCCGGGGAATGCTGACGTTGATGTTCTTCAGATTATGGGTTCTGGCCCCTCTGACTATGATCTTGTCCATGTAGCGTGTCCCTGACTATCCGCACTTTCCGCACGCAGGCGATCTACACTCGTCGCAAGCGATGACCAAACAGCGGATTATGATTAAATCGGTTGGCAAGCGCAAAGGCTGCCTGCGTGCGATGCTTTTAGTGCTATTCTTGGAGTAGACTACGCCGCCTGTGGGAGCGAGCCTGCTCGCGATTGATGTTCAAAAGTAACACTGAATCAATCGCGAGCAGGCTCGCTCCCACAAGGGGCGAACAAACGGAAAACAGAAAACCGACTGGAGGTTTCAAAGTGGCGAGCAGAGGCGTAAACAAGGTAATTCTGGTAGGCAATTGCGGGGGCGATCCCGAGACACGTTTTCTGCCCAGCGGCGGTGCCGTTGCCAATGTGACGCTGGCCACCAGCGAATCCTGGAAAGACAAGAATACCGGTCAACAGCAGGAGAAGACCGAGTGGCATCGCGTGGTGTTCTTCAACCGTCTGGCCGAGATCGTCGGCGAGTACGTGAAGAAGGGCTCCAAGCTCTACATCGAAGGCAGCCTGCGCACACGCTCTTGGGAGCAGGATGGCATCAAGCGCTACGCCACCGAAATCGTGGCGGCCGAGATGCAGATGCTCGACTCTCGTGGTAGTCAGGGCGGCATGGGCGGAGCGTCTGGAGGCGGTGGCGTGGATGATTACGACAGCCAGTTCGGACAGGAACCTGCAGCGCAGAAAGCCCCTCAGCAGGCCCCTCAACAACAATATGGCAATCGTCCGCGCGAGTCCGCACCGGCGCCAACCTCCGCGCCATCGAACTTCGACAATTTTGATGACGATATCCCGTTCTGATCATCGCCACCCCGGCATCACTATACGGGAACACAATGCAGGGTAATCAGGAAAGGTGAAGCTTTTACTTGTCGGTGCCGGCAGTCCGGTCGGAATGGAGTTGATCAAGCAACTGCAGCAGAGAGGGGTGGAATATTTCGCCCCCGAGCCCGGTCGGATTGATTCCCGGGATCCGTTGAGCGTCGCCAAAGTGATTACCCAGTGTGCCCCCGATCAGGTCATCAACCTTTCCTCCTATCGCGCTGGTAGCCAACTGGCGATTCTCGAAGCCGAAAAGAATCCGCAGGAATGTGATGCCATCAACCATGAGCAGGCGTCGGTCATTGCCCAGGTTTGCGATCATCTGAATATTCCGCTGGTGCACCTTTCCTCTGCGTATGTGTTCAACGGCGACAAGAAGCTGGGTTACAGCGAGCAGGATGCTACCAAACCGATGGGTGTCTACGGAGCCACATCGTTGTCAGGGGAGCAGGCCATCTGCGGTGTGCTGGAGAAACACATCATCGTTCGCACCGGCTGGATCTTCGGTCAGGGGCAGGATGAGCTGATCCTGCGCTGGATCGCCGAGGCGCGTCAGGCCGAAGGGGTGGTAACAGTATCGCGGCGCAAGTTCAGTCCGACGCCGGTCGAAGATGTCGCCCGTGTGCTGATGGCGATCGCCTTGCAGGTGGATTGCCATGCCAATATCTGGGGCATCTATCACTACTGCGGGCTGGAGACCAAGCGCGAGAGCGAGTTTGTCCAGCAGGTCCTGAAACTTGCGGCCCAGCACGACGAGAGCATCTACAAGCTGCTGGACCACCTCAGCCTCAATCTGCTGCGTGCCGATCCTCCCGAGATCGCCAACACGACACTTGTCACGAAGAAGATCTTCGACACCTTTGGAATCAAGCAGCGCACCTGGAACGGCAGCCTGCAAAACTTGATCAAGAGCCTCTACAAGCCAGAGACGCGAGGGTGAGCGACATGGCGATTTCCCCCGGTGCTGCCCTGACGCCCATCGACACCGCGTTGGCGCAGTTGCTCAGCCGCATGGCGGCAGTGGCTGATTGCGAAGAGGTGACATTGTCGCAGGCCTTGCACCGCGTGTTGGCGGAAACGGTCTATGCGGCGATCGACGTCCCCGGTCATGCCAACAGCGCGATGGATGGGTACGCGGTGGACAGCCGGTCGTTGGCTGATGGGCAGTGTCGCTTGCGAGTGACTCAGCGAATTCCGGCAGGAAAAGTCGGTCGGGCGCTTGAAATCGGCAGCGCTGCCCGCATCTTCACGGGCGCACCAATCCCAACGGGCGCGGACGCCGTAGTAATGCAGGAGAATTGCAGGGTCGAGGGTGACGAAATCATCGTCTTGCAGTCGGTAGTGGCCGGAGAGAATGTGCGCCGTGCTGGCAGCGATGTCGAGCGTGGTGAGTTATTGTTCGAGGCGGGGCATCGTCTGCGAGCTCCGGACATTGGTTTGCTGGCGGGGGTAGGTAGAGAGATTGTAGTCGTGCGCAAGCCGTTGCGCGTTGCCGTACTCACCACCGGTGACGAACTGGTGCGACCGGGCGAGCCGCTGCAGCCTGGACAGATTTACAACTCGAACTATTACATGTTGAGTACTCTGGTGCAGGGGCTCGGTCATGTGGCGGTGGATTACGGGATTGTCGCGGACTCGCTCGACGGTACCGAGCAGGCATTGCATGCGGCGGCTGCTAGCGCAGATTGCATCATCAGCAGCGGGGGTGTCTCTGCTGGTGAGGAAGACCACGTGCGTACAGCACTGGAGCGTATCGGGGAGCTGTCGCTGTGGAAACTGGCGATCAAGCCTGGCAAACCCTTTGCCTTCGGTCAGGTGGCGGGCAAGCCATTTTTCGGACTGCCCGGTAACCCGGTCTCGGCATTCGTGACGTTCGCCCTGCTGGTGCGTCCTTGTCTGCAGAGGTTGGGCGGTGCCCGCGACCAGGCGCCAATGCAGTGGCAATTGCCAGCAGACTTCGAGTTGCCCGTCTCCGGAATCCGCCAGGAATACCTGCGGGTGTGTTGTGCCACGGATGCGCAAGGCGAGACGGTTTTGCGCCTGGCGGGAAGCCAGAGTTCGGGAGTGTTGTCGTCGGTGAGTCACGCGGACGGATTGGCGATAGTGCCGCCGCTAAGCGCCGTGCAGCGGGGCGACAAGTTGAGATTCATGCCGTTAAGTGAGATAGTCGGTCAGGTCTGAAAGCAGACAATCAGAGTCATCGAGAGCGAACCATTGTGAACACGTCAGTGCATTTTCAAGAGAAAATTTCCTCGCTCCGGCTGGCTGGGCTGGCTGTGTTTCTGCCCGTATTGCTGGTTGCCTGTCAGCCTACCCGTCAAACCGTCGTGGTGGTGCCGGAACCTGAGCCGGTCATCGAAGACACTTCGTTGCAGGATGAGGCTGCCGCACGCGCGCGCTTCGACGAAGAGCTGCGCTATCAGCGCATGATCGCCGACATTCTCTATGACGGGCGCAAGGCGCTGAATGCCAATCGCCTGCTGACCCCTCCCGATATCAGTGCGCATGCGTATTTTCAGCGGGTACTGGCCATTGAGCCCGAGAACGCTGTCGCTCTACAGGGCATTCAGGACATTGTCGCCAAGTATCTGCAACTGGCGGGGGAGGCCGGGCGCCAGGGTCTGTACGACGAAGCCAAAGGGTATCTGCGCCGTGCCGAACAGGTCGACCACAATCATGCTGGGATCGCTCCGGCGTGGGTTGCGTTGGAAGCCGAGATGACGTCCGTGGATGTTGTGCACAGCCTGAGTGCCGCCGAGCTGGCGAGCAAGTCTGCGGCCATTTCGGTGCAGCTGAGCAGAATCGCCATTCAGGCGCGCGACTCCGGTGCCTTCTTCCTGATTACTGCTCCCAGCGACGATCAGGCGCGCTGGATTTATACCCAGATGCAGGCTGCCGTGGAGGGTCATCGCTTGCGTGGCAATATTGAATTGGGCTCTACCCCCACGATTCGTCTGATCATGCCAGTTGACGGCGATGCGTGATTCGAAGCCGGGAGTTTCCATGATTGCCGACCGTCTCAAGGCGCTGATGCCCAGCACCACCTCCCTGCATTCTTTCGGAGTGCTGGGGAAAATGGGTGTAGGGCTTTTTATCCTCTATCTGTTGATCGTGATCGTTCTGGGTTTCTACTGGAGCTCGGAGCCTGAACCTTTCTCCGTGCGCGACAACCTTGTGGAGAAAATCGGGCCCAATACCGAGATTGTCACCGGAGCGGCGACCACGACCGCGCTGATCCGCACCGCCGAAATCATGCTGGACAAGCCCGGTGGCTATCTGAGCAATGACATCGCACCTCCGGGTCTGTACCTCGACAATATTCCCAATTGGGAGTTCGGTGTGCTGGTGCAGGTGCGGGATCTGGCGCGCGCCTTTCGTGAGAATTTCAGTCGCTCCCAGTCGCAGTCCGCCGAGGACATTGATCTGGTGATAGTTGAACCACAGTTCCATCTTCCCAATGACAGCTGGTTGTTGCCGGCTTCGGAAGACGAATACCGCAAAGCTGTCGCGGCACTAGAGTCCTACTTGCAGCGCATCAGCGACGACGATGATCAGGACGCGCAGTTTTATGCGCGTGCAGATAATCTGTCGCGCTGGCTGGTAAATGTGGAGTCGCGGCTCGGCAGCTTGTCGCAGCGCCTGAGTGCCAGCGTCGGGCAGTCGCAGGCGGGCAGCCTGGAGCTGGCCGGTGAGATCGGCGCACAGCAGTCCACGCAGTCCGGTGGCGACCGTGTGGTGACGACGCCAAGTATGCAGATCGACGATGTGTTCTATGAGGCACGTGGCGCCACCTGGGCGCTGATGCATTTCCTGCAGGCGATTGAAATCGATTTCGACGCAGTGCTGCGCGACAAGAATGCGCTGGTCAGCGTGCGACAGATCATTCGCGAACTGGAGGCGAGTCAGCGCACTGTGTTCAGTCCCGTAATTCTCAATGGCGGAGGCTTCGGCCTGTTTGCCAACCATTCGCTGGTCATGGCGAACTACGTCTCCCGCGCCAATGCCGCCATCATCGATCTGCGTGAGCTGTTGAATCAGGGGTGATGTTTTTAGTGGGTAGAGCGCGGTAACCATGAGCGTGGCGGTGACACGCCGTGAACCCATCCATGGGGGCTCGCTTTCGCCATCCATGGCTCAAGACGGTCACCGCCACGCCCATGGTCACCACGCTCCGGAAGCTCTGTGCTAACGTTACTCCTGGTCAACAGAGTTTTGGGTAACCACCATAGTTAGCGCTGTGCCGTGAGGTCGGGGTGGGCAGGACCGTCGAGCGCCATGGATGGCGCGACCGAGCCCCCCATGGATGGGTTCACGGGCGTGTCCTGCCCACCCCGACCTCACGGCGCAGCGCGACCTACGAAGTGATTCTCAAAAGCACAAAATCATTGATTAGGTAAGCATCACCAACTGTGTTACAGTGCCGCCCGAGCTTTGATCATCGAGATCAAAGGCGTCATCGTTAATTGTTTGGTCATCGCAGCCTTAGTGCTGTCGCTAGGCCCCTCCTCTGAGTGCCAATTACTGCATGCCGCACTGTGTTTATCGCACAATAATTGGCAATCCAGCAACGTAGTGAAATCTAATAACAAACATTTCACTGGAAAGCGGAATACTGCGTTTTCGTTTGCCCTTTTTATCCTTATCTGACCTGTTGCTTGACACTAGATGTCTGATTGCACTCGTCGGGTATTATTAAAAGTGCCGTATGGCACATCCAGGAAGTTATTAATGAGTTTTGACAATCTGGGGCTGTGTCCAGCCCTGCTGAAAGCTGTTCTAGAACAGGAATACACCGAACCAACCCCCATCCAGGAGCAGGCCATTCCCCTGATTCTGAAGGGCCATGACATCATGGCCTCTGCGCAGACGGGCACCGGCAAGACCGCCGGCTTCACCCTGCCACTGCTGCAGCGCCTTTCCGAAGGCCCGCGTGCCGGCGCCAATCAGACACGCGCTCTGGTGCTGACACCAACCCGCGAACTGGCAGCTCAGGTGCATGAGAGCATCGAGACTTATGGCAAGTATCTGAACCTGCGCTCCACTGTCGTCTTCGGCGGCGTGAAGATCAGTCCGCAGATGTTGAAGCTGCGTGGCGGCGTCGAGATTCTGGTGGCAACACCGGGTCGTCTGCTGGATCTCTTTCAGCAGAACGCCATCAAGTTTGATCAGATCAACACACTGATTCTCGATGAAGCGGACCGCATGCTGGACATGGGGTTCATCAACGACATCAAGAAAATACTCAGCAAGTTGCCGAAGCAACGTCAGAACCTGATGTTCTCGGCGACCTTCTCGCCAGAGATTCAGGGTCTTGCCCGTGGCCTGCTGAACGACCCCGTGCAGATCAGCGTCGCGCCAATGAACACGGCGACCGAGCTTGTCGAACAGAATCTCTACATCGTCGACAAGGCTCGCAAGACCGAGCTGCTCAAGCACTTGATCAAGTCGCAGGACTGGTATCAAGCGCTGGTGTTCAGCCGCACCAAACACGGTGCCAACAAGCTGGTGAAACAACTTGAAGACGATGGTATTCACGCCGCAGCGATTCACGGCAACAAGAGTCAGGCCCATAGGACCAAGGTGTTGGAGCGCTTCAAGGAAGGCAAGCTGCAGATCCTGGTGGCGACCGACATCGCGGCGCGTGGTATCGACATCGATCAACTGCCGCAGGTGGTGAATTACGATCTGCCGAACGTCCCGGAAGATTATGTACACCGTATCGGCCGCACTGGTCGCGCGGGTACCAATGGCCACGCGATTTCGCTGGTGTGTGGTGAAGAGAACAAGATGCTCAAGGACATTGAGCGTCTGCTCAAACGCCCCATTCAGCGCATCGAACTGGAAGGCTTCAAGTCCACCGAGAATTTCGCCACAGCCAAGCCGATGACATCGCCTTCACGCGGTGGTGGTAATGGTCAGAGTCGATCACCTCGCAGCAGCGCGCCTCGCAATGGCTCGCAGCGCAGTGATGGCCAACGCGGTGATTCACAAAGAAGTAGCGCGCCAAGAGGCGACTCCCAGCGCAACGAGGCCCCACGCAGCAGTTCTGGTGGAGGCAATCGTGGCACCTATGGAGAGATAACACCCGTGCGACCCGCTGACAATCGTGGAGCGCAGGGACGTGGCGCCGATGGCCGCAGTGCTCCGCGCAGCGCGAGCCCCCGTCCATATGGTGATCGTGGTAATGTCGACAATGGCGGTGAGAACCGCGGTCGTGCGACGAGCTATTCTACTGACAGCCGTTCAGCGGGTCGCCCGGCTGCGTCTGGACAGCCACAACGCAAGCCTGCGCCAACGACCACTGTGCTGTATCGCTCCAGCTGAGTCATTGGTTGTAACCAGACCGTTGGTATAAAGAAAAAGGAGAGTCGGACGTCACGCGTTCAGCTCTCCTTTTTTGCTTTACGCAGGTTGCTTCGTTCCTTAACTTGATCCCGAACCCAAAACGCTCCACGATGCTTCCCAGTCCATCGCATGTCCGAGCCTTGCATGCCGAAAACCACCAAGCGCACGATGCATGACCACAGCCCCGCAGCCATTGCAGATCGCCTCGCCGCTGGCCCGGGTCAGGTCTATCTGAAGGACTTCGTGTATGGTGCCATCGACGGAGCCGTGACAACGCTCGCTGTCGTATCCGGGGTTGCCGGTGGCGGGCTGGCCAGTACAGTGATCATCGTGTTGGGGTTGGCCAACATCTTCGCCGATGGCTTCAGCATGGCGATCAGCAACTATCTGGGGACACGTGCGGAGAGCCAGCGGCTGCAGAGCATACGCGCCACAGAGGAGGGGCATATCGACCTGGACCCCGAAGGCGAGCGCGAAGAAATTCGACAGATCTATGCGAGAAAGGGCTTCGGCGGGCAGCAGCTGGAAGAGGTGGTCGGTGTCATCACCTCCGACCGTCGACATTGGGTGGATGCCATGGTTCAGGAAGAGTATGGCCTGAGTCTGCTGGGCGTGAACGCCGGTATGGCCGGGCTCGCGACCTTCATGGCGTTTCTGCTGTCAGGCTCGCTGCCGCTGATTCCCTTTCTGCTGAACTGGTGGCGAGAGGGGTTTATCGCCGATCCGTTCGGAGTCAGTATTGGAATCACGATGCTGGCCTTTTTCGCAGTAGGCGCGATGAAGGGGCGCTATGTCGAACAGAGCTGGTATCGCTCCGGGCTGGAGACTGCGGTGGTCGGTGGCATCGCCGCGCTGCTGGCCTATGGTGTGGGAGTGCTGTTGGGGGGGCTGGTTGCCTAGACTCAGTCACGCTCTACCGGCGCGATAACTATTTTCCGATTTCGAGATTGGTATCGGGCTCGATTGCCTCTAGAATCACCTTAGCTTTTAAAAACAACTTCCAATAGCAACTTCAAGGTATCCATGACGCTTGTCGAATTCAGAGTCGTTGGCGCGTGCTTGGTGCTGTGCCTGCTTCATCTCCCGGTCATGGCCCAGGACTCAGGCTATGAGATCGGGCTTGGGAAATCTGTCAACGACTGGCTTACCTTGGGTGGTTATTTTTCCACCGAATATGAAAAGTCATCAGATGTGGATCAGCTGCAGTTGGATGATGTGGCCGTCATGGCCTACGGCGAGTTCAGCAATCGCTTTTCCTACCTGCTGGAACTGGAATCGGTCAACGCATATGTCGCCAATCTTGAGCGAGATACCACCTCCAGCAATTTCCCTCCCACCATCGAAAGACTGTATATCGACTACAAACGCTCTGACCATGTGTCGGTGCGGGTAGGCAAACAGATTACTCCAGTCGGCTATTGGAACCAGCAGCCCATCAATGTGCTGCGCGAGACAAGCTCCAATCCGAGGTTCAGCAAGGAGATGGTTCCCAAATTCCTCACCGGCATCGATGTGCACGGCTTCGCGCCGCTGGGGGAAGACTTGACCTATCACGTCTACCTGCAGAACAGCAGGGATATGGACGAAGCCAACATCAACATCAAGCCTGTGAGTCACTACGGCTTTGCGCTGGCGAAGCAGTATGGGAAGGGTTGGCGGATTGGGGGCAGTGCGGGCCAGTTCAAGGAGGCGATGGGCAGCACGTCGAGCACTCGCACTTTCACGCGCTACTGGCAGGCGAACGGTCGCTTTGACAACGAGCGCTACAGTCTGATTGCTGAAGGAATCATCAACTCTGAGTCTGCGGTGGGTGCTGGACGGGAGCGCTCCAAGGCTGTCTATGTGCAGGGGGAATACCGTTACAGACCACGACATTCCCTGATCAGCCGCCTGGAGTATTTTCACGACACTGGAGTCACGGTGCCAGAGCGCATCGGAATTCTGGGTTACAGCTTCAGACCGGTCTTCCCTGTGTCATTGAAGTTTGAATATCAGTGGCACCAGGAGTCCTCCTATAACCGCTTTGTCTCTTCATTTTCAGTCCTGTTCTGATGCGAATAATTCTGCTGTTGCTATCAATTGCCCTGGTCTCCGTTGCGGAAGCAGCGGAGTATGCGGTGGTGGTCGCCCGTAACAGTCCAATTGAGGCATTGGATTCGGAGCGCCTGCGGGATATTTTCCTCCGTCGTCGCAGTTTCGAAGGAAATATACCGCTGGTCCCGGTCAACCTGTTGGGGGAGGAGGCGGTCCGCACCCAGTTTGAGAGTCAGGTGCTGCAAATGGATCGTGGTCAGATCAATCAATACTGGGTCACCAGCCATTTTCAGGGCATCAAACCACCTGCGACCCAGGCCTCACTGCAATCAATCAAGACGTTTATTGAACGGGTCGATGGTGCCATCGGCTATCTGCCTATCTCAATGGTGGACGACGGCTTGAAGGTTCTCCATGAGTTTTAAAGCCAAGACGATCCTGCTGTTGATCCTGCTGAGTCTTGTTCCCTACGTGGTCACCATGACCTTTCTGGGCAATGCCTACCGGAACGACGTAGAGAATCGCCTCATGGAGGACATGGGACATCAACTTGCAATCACTATTGATCGCCTCGACCAGAGTTTGCAGGCGCTGCAAAACGACATTGAGTTCATTGCGTCGCTGGACATCATGAACGATGTGCTGACCGGAGATCTTGACCGGCGCATAGTCAACCTGCTGCTGTTGAAAAAGGATGATCTGGCGCTGGACGGAGACTTCGACGTGGTGGACGCCAGCGGTCTGGTGGTGGCCTCCACGGCATTGGACTCGATTGGCTCCCGGATCAACGGAGAACCATTCATGCAGGTGCCGCTGTTCTCGACTTTCAACGATGACAACATAGGCACGTTGCGAGTGCGCTATGAGATGTCAAACCTGACCCGTTATTTCGCCAACGACGATAACTTCAGGTACGCGCTGCTGGTGGACGGGGAGCGCTATCCGGCTCAGATGCAGAGCGCGGATGCGCTGAGTGTCAGCGGTGTGATTGGTTTGCGCCCCGAGATCGGGATCATCTTTGAGCAGAATCGTGACTTTGCCTTTGCGGTGCTGGACAGCTTCACAAGAAGTTTTCTGATTGCCCTGACGATTGGCACGCTCATCATCAGCGCGATTGCTTTCCTCGCAGCCAGTTACATCCTGCGTCCGATACTGCTGCTGTCCTCGACTGCGCGCTCGATCTACAAGACTCATGACTACAGTCAGCGCGTTCGGGTGGACCGCTCAGACGAGATCGGCAATCTTGCCTCTGCCTTCAACGCCATGATTCAGGGTATGCAGGACTTGATCGCGCGGTTGAAGGAGGAAGGTGAGAATCGTCTCAAACTGGCGCAAGAGAAGAATCGCGCGGAGATGCTGCAGACGCTGTCGAACAAATTGTCCAAGTACCTGTCTCCGCAGATTTACGAATCGATATTCTCCGGGGAGAGAGATGTGAAGCTGGGGTCGTCCAGGAAGAAACTCACGATCTTCTTTTCGGATATCGTCAATTTCACCGGGACCACGGATCAGATGGAGTCAGAGGATCTGACAGCACTCTTGAACCAATATCTTCGTGAGATGACAGACATCGCCCTGCGCTATGGCGCTACAGTGGACAAGTATATCGGCGATGCCATCATGATTTTCTTCGGAGATCCCCATTCGCGAGGAGTGGAGGAAGATGCATTGCTGTGTGTGGAGATGTCGCTGTCCATGCAGAGGCGGGTACGTGAGCTGCACCGGGAATGGCGAGCCGCTGGCTACACCAAACCGTTCGTGATTCGCGTCGGGATTCATACGGGCTATTGTACGGTGGGCAATTTTGGCACCGAGAGCCGGATGGACTACACAATTGTGGGGTCGGCGGTCAATCTTGCCAGTCGCATTGAGTCCACAGCCGAGCCGGGCACCGTCTATATTTCCGAAGATACCTATCTGCTGGTACGCGAGAAATTCGCCAGTCTGCCGGTCAGCAAGGTCACCCCCAAGGGTATCTCGCAGCCGGTGCAGCTCTATAAAGTCCTGATGGATGAGGCTGCCGAGCGAGTAAAAACCCTCAGTCAGGACGGCTTCCAGTTGCAGTATCAGCCAGAGCTGCTGACAGCGGAGAGTCGCGAGCAGTTGCGCCTGGTGCTGGAAAAAATCACTCGGGAATCCTCGTCTTGAGAGAGGTCGCGCGGCTATTTCCTACCTGGGGACTGCCTGACAAACCTGCCCTGGACCATCGGCAACCGTGACACATGCCTGACCGCTAGGACACACCGCGCCGGGCTGAGCACAGGGTATCTCGCAGGTCTTGAACTCCGGCCCCGATCCTCCCGCAATGCCGAAATAACTGACACAGCTGAGTCCCGTCGCACATTGATCGGCGACGCTTGCGCAACTCTGCCCCTGTGCAGCGAACTTACCCTTGCCTATCGCGGTGATGCTGTCGATGTTGAATGGCGGTTTGAGGGTCAAAGCGAAATGGTCGCTGGTACCGCTGATCGTCGCCGAGGGAATAGCCAGCGTGTCTTTCTTCTGGTCGTAGACGGTTTCCGCAACCGTCTCATTGTCGACTTCCTCGATCACAAACAGATTGCACTGGCCAATGCCGCACTGCCCTGGTGCTGGATAGAAAGAACCACTGAAGCGGCTGATCACCTTGCCGTCCGTAACGCCGGTCAGGTCGACGAAGCTGTTGCCGACACTGAGGCTGATCTGCCCACTGGTGTCCTGGAGAAGGTAGTTTCCGCAGCAGACGCCGCAGGCCGCCGGGCATGCCGCCTGGGAGAGCGTGCCGGAAAGGGTCACTCTGTCTGCGGCCAGCGCGTTGCTACCGAGGAAGAGGAAGAAGAGTGTTGCAAAAACTGCCTTGGATGCGTGCTTCATGGTGGTCTCAGAGTCCTTTGATTGCCGTGGTATTCCGTGGGGTTTAGGGTTCCGTGGGAAAATAACCCACAGAAATATTTTCTTCAAGCCCCTTCTGTCTCTCCCACATCCAACAGTTCCCCTGGCGTGCATTCCAGCATTTCACAGAGCTTTGCCAGCGTGTCAAAGCGTACCCCTTTGACTTTACCGGTGCGGAGCAGCGACAGATTGGCCTCGGTGATGCCGATCTGCTCGGCCAGATCCTTTGCGCGCATCTTGCGCAGGGCGAGCATGACATCGAGGCGAACGATAATGACTTTCATACGAACGCGTCGTTCTCAGCTTTGAGCTGAGTGGCGGCGGTGAGGATGCGGCCCACGGCTGCTACGAAGCATGCGAATGCCAGCATTCCGATGGTGGCGGGCTCGAGCTCCATGTCGAAGCCACCGCGGTGGGTGATCCACATCGTCACGTTGGGGACGACCAGAATCACAGCGACCATCGCCTCAATCGCAAAGTCACCCGCCTGGGCCACCCGCGCCGATGCTTCCGTGCTGAAGAATTCCCCTCTGTCATAGTGTTGCAGGGCGAGCCGCAGACGATTGACCGCTTCGTAAAACAACAGTGCTGGCAACAGTGCGACCATGAGCAGACCGACGCGGTTGGTTTTCTCACGCCAGTCCAGAGTGTCATCGAAAAGCGCGACGCCAATAGGCACTCCGCCATCGAACGCGATGGTTGTCACGATGACGACCAGAGCGATGACGGCAAACACCTGAGCAGTGTCGGCAAGCTGTTGTGCCTGTTTGAGCTCTGGTGATAGTGTAGGAAGCATGGAATATCTCCTGATAATGTATTGTGGAAATAAATTATCGTAAAGCAATAAATAATTCAAGAAATATAATAATTAATTGATTTGATCGAGGAGGTAGCTCGACGGTTGTAAACCGATCCCGGAGTCGTGCGTTATATCTGAAAGGGCAGAGTCGACCGCTAGAATCGACACACAGTAAATCCGTATAAATAGAATCCATCGTGGAGCATACCCAACTGGATACCTTGCAAAACCTGGACAAGTTCCTGGCCGATGTGCAGGGCAGGGCGTACCGGATAGCGCAGATCGCGACCAATAACTCGGACGATGCGCTCGATCTGGTGCAGGACGCCATGTTCAAGCTGGTGGAAAAGTACGCCACCCGCAGTGCAGAGGAATGGGGGCCGCTGTTCTACAGCATTCTGCAGAGCCGCATCAACGACTGGCACCGGCGCAGTTCGGTGCGCAACCGTTTCCGTGGCTGGCTGGGAATTGGCGACGACGATGGAGAGGATCCTCTTCATAATGTTGTCGATGAAGGACAGCGATCTCCGGAGCAGCATGTGCAACTGGGACACAGCATGACCAAACTGCAGAGCGCTTTGCAGGCACTACCACTGCGTCAGCAGCAGGTCTTTCTGCTGCGGGTCTGGGAGGGACTGGATGTGCGGGAGACCGCCTTGGCGATGTCTTGTGCAGAAGGCAGTGTCAAGACGCATTACTCGCGGGCAATACATACGCTGAGAGAGCAATTGGGTGAGCATTGGTGATGGAACAAGAGGCGAGTGGCAATATGATTGGCGATCATGACGGCGATGAGCGTTTTGCCGCGCGTGTGGCGGCCATACTCGACAGCAGTATCGAGGGGCTGCCCCCCCACATTGAAGCGCGGCTCGACAGCATGCGCAGCACGGCACTTGCGCGCGTAGTTGGCCATGACGCGTTTGCGCGGAGCGCTGGAATGGTTCTTTCCGGCGAGGAGGTGGCAGAAGGTCTACCCTCGTTCGTGAGTGCTCGGCTTGACGACATCCGGGCACAGGCCCTGCAGCGAGCCGCCCGGCAGTTGGAGCAGAAGTCGCAATCCACGGGGTGGGGCGTTCTTGCCCGTCTGCTGAATCCGAGGCTGGGCATTCCCGCCGGCGCCTTTGCGTCTGTGTGCGTCCTGGTGACCACGCTTGCCCTGTTCAGGGTGAGCGAACCAAACGAGGTCATGCCCGTGGCCATGAATGAAGAGGGGCTAGTGCTGGCGTCTGCGGACGACCTTGAATTGTATGAGAATCTCGAGTTCTACCAGTGGCTTGCAGACAATGGTCTGTAGACGCGCAGCGGCCTGGTCACTGGCACTGACGCTGCTGATGGCGTCCAGCGCCTGGGGGGGCGATCAGGATGGGAGTGATGAACAGACGGAGGCGCCGCCGCCATTGGAGCTGCTTGAATTTCTTGGTCAGTGGGAGACAGACGACGGGGAATGGATAGATCCGCAAGAACTGGAAGACCCCGCGCTGGTGAATCTGCTGGAGGCAGCGTTGGCGCCGGAGACGGCGCCGGTGGAAACGAATGATGACAGCGCAGGCGACGAAGTAAATGGTGCGAGCCAGGACGATGGTGGATCCGATGACAGCAACTAAATGGCATGACAGGGTGGTGGCGAGTCGACGTGCAGGCATGCTGGCGTTGGGTGTGCTGTCGTTGCTGTGCGCTTCGTTGACCTTTGCACAGGACAGCATCCCCTGGAGTGCGCTGACTCCGGAGGAGCGCAGCCTGCTCAATCAGGTGCAGGAACAATGGGAAAGCTTCACCCCCGAGCGCCAGGAGCGTCTGCGTCGCGGTGCCGCCCGCTGGCAGCAGATGGCGCCACGAGAGCGGCAGCAGGCGCAACAGCAGCAGCGTCGGTTTGAACAGCTACCGCAGGACCAGCGCGAGATCATCAATCAGCGTTTCCGCCAGTTCAACGACGTCCCGAAGGTCCAGCAGCAACGATTGCGAGACATTCAGCGGCAGTTCCGCACCCTGCCTCCTGCACAGCGCGAGGTGCTGAGAGAGCGCTTTGAGGCTCAGCGTCAGCAGCGACTGGAGCAGCAGGTGCCACGTCCGGATGCCCTGCAGAGTCGTCCTGATGCGCAGGCAGTCCCCGCTGTTCCGCCACGGATCGATAGACCTTTGATTGAAAGACCAGGCGTTGATACCCCGCGTGTCACTCCTCCGCGAGTTGTCCCTCCCAGAGTGGATACCCCCAGAGTCGAAACCCCAAGGATCGAACGCCCCGCGCCCCAACGGGTCAACCCCCCACGCTAGGCGTGGCGGCGGGGCGTTTGTTCATAGCCCTATCCAGCCGCCTTCAACCTTGCAAATTTGAAGTGTCGCTGCAATAATGCAAGGATGATGCGTCGTGAAATCCTTAATCTGGTCCGTCAGCGACTGGCGCTGTTCGACAGTGTCGCCCTCTTGGGGCCTCGTCAGGTCGGCAAAACCACTCTGGCCCGCGAGATTGCGTCCGGGCTGGGTGACGCCGCTCGCTATCTCGATCTGGAGAGCCCGGGCGACCGTCGTCAGCTTGATGATCCTGAAGCGTACTTCTCTGCTTACGCCGATCGTCTGATCATACTTGACGAAATCCAGCGCGCTCCCGAAATATTCCAGATACTGCGCGGGCAAATTGACGTTCGGCGCCGGATGGGGGAAAAGGGCGGTAAATTCCTCATTCTAGGTTCGGCTTCCATGGAGCTGCTGAGACAATCATCGGAAAGTCTGGCAGGGCGCATCAGTTTTATTGAGCTTTCCCCATTCAATTTGCGTGAAGTCTCGCCAGAGGCTGGCAACTTGCGAGCCGTGACAGATGCGCTGTGGCTGAAAGGCGGCTTCCCGGGAAGTTATCTGCGCGACTCCGAATCTGCAAGCCTGCAGTGGCGGCACGACTTCATTCAAGCCTATCTGGAACGTGACGTGCCGCTGTTCGGGCTGCAGGTCGGCGCGGAGCAACTTGGTCTGTTCTGGCGAATGCTGGCAAATGACCAGGGCGAGTTATTCAACGCCCAGCGCTATGCCAGATCAATGGGAGTCAGTGGACACACGGTCTTGCGTTACCTGGATATTCTTGAAAAACTCCTGCTGGTGCGGCAACTGCGTCCCTGGTCATTGAATGCAGGAAAGCGTCTTGTGAAGTCTCCGCGTCCCTTTGTGCGCGACAGCGGTCTGCTCCACGCACTACTCAATCTTGAATCAATGGACGATCTGCGCGGGCACGCCGTATCCGGCAAGAGTTGGGAAGGATTCGTGATTGAAGCGCTGATCGGTGCAGGCAATGGCCGGGTAAGGCCATATTTCTACCGCACGGCAGCGGGCGCCGAGGCTGATCTGGTGCTCGAATTTGCACCCGGCCGCGTCTGGGCGATCGAGATCAAATTGAGCACAGCTCCAACTGTTGATCGTGGTTTTCATAACGCGGCTGATGATCTGGGGGCCGAGCGTCGCATTCTGGTTTACAAGGGTGAGGAGCGCTTCCCGATGCGAGGTGGCATTGAAGCCCTGTCTCTGCTGGCGGCGATGGAAGAAATTAGCGCCGCAACAGATCGGAGCTAAAAAAGGCCGGAACAAGTCCGGCCAAAAGGGCATTGAATAACCAGTGGGGATCAGAGGAAGGGAGCGCCAGCCTCGCGCAGACACTGGCGTGAGGCCCGGCGTTGCAGATTGCGATCCCGCATGTTGCTGGCCAGTTCCTCGGCAGTCAGTTGTCCGTCATCATTGCTGTCGATGCGGCCAAACTGGTCATAGGCGCGCTGCTCCAGATGCATGAAGAACTCTTCCTTGCTGACCGATCCGTCGGTGTTGGTATCCGAGGCTGCAAAGCGATCCTCTTCGAGATCCGGGTCACCGCCATTCTCGGCGATGCAGGCGCGGAATTCAGCGATATCGATGTCGGGGTCCAGGGCTGGGTGGCGGGGTCCGAATTCTGAGCTGCTCAGCAGACCGTCTTCGTTGAGATCCCTGTTATCGAACTGCCTTTCATAGTTTTCGGTTTGTTGTGTAGTGAATTCTTCCTGGCTGATAAGGCTGTCCGCATTGCTGTCCATATTGTGGATCAAGCGGCCGGGTGCGTGACGCTGCGGGGTTGGACGTTCCAGCATGCGGTCGTCACGGTTGGGGGCGGCCCCATCCCTGAACGGACGAGTGCCATCCTGAGCATAACCCTGCAGAGCAACGGTGCTGGTTGCCAGCAGTGTGGAGATAACGAGCAGTTTCCTGATAAACATGAGACTTCCTCTTTCGACGTTGATTGTTGGGCGGGGAAACGGGGTTCACCGCACGGGATTCACCGATTTCGGTGTCACAGGGGTAATAACGCCTCAGCGACGAATCGGTTGACAGCTGAGTTTGCAGGTGGCACTCACTGATTGAATTTGCCTTGTCCGACTCGTAGACTCTGCCTCATTCCTTTCCCATGTCAGCACTGCGCCGTAGGTGCACCTTTGTCGCATAGTTGAGAACTAAACGTCAGTCGATCAACAGGATCAGCAAGTCCGTCCACTTTGGCTTGGACTGACGTGAAATGAAGCAGATTTTTTTAGAAATCAGTAACAGGAATTTCGCTTTACGGAAGACGGATTGTCGTCGCTGTGCTCAAATGCAGCGTGTCCATCGGCTCGAACGAGCCGCCAAGAATTAACAATAATGTTTTACCACCAGACGAAGGAGGTGCCCTGTGCGAGTTGCAAATGAACTGGTACGGCTGAAGACCCTGTTAGGCGTGAATGTGAAGAGTATGTCTGCACTTGCGAAGTGCGTTTCTGTGGCAGCGTTCCTGTTACCCGCTGCTGCCGGTGCCCAGAGCGCTGTCGAACCCGGCAGTGTAACGTTCCACAAGGATATCGAGCCGATCCTGCAGCGCAGTTGTCAGAACTGTCACCGTGTTGGTGGTGTGGCGCCGATGTCTCTGGTGACTTATGAGGAAGCGGCTCCGTACGCTGGTCTGATTGAGTACAAGACCGGTCTGCGTGATCGTGCAGGCGCTATGCCCCCTTACTACCTTGAGAAAGATGTTGGCATCAAGGACTACAAGGATGACCCCTCGTTGAGCGATGAAGAAGTCGCTGCAATTTCAGCCTGGGCCCGCTCGGGCTCACCGGAAGGTGACGCAGCCGATGCGCCTCCCCGCCGCGAATTCCCGGCAGCTGGCGAAACCTGGACTGCTGGCGAGCCTGATCTGATTGTGTCGACAACAGACATCACCGTTCTGGGTGGTGCTCCTGACTGGTGGGGTGATGTTCCTCGCGTACTGATCCCACTCACCGAAGATCGTTATGTGTCCTCTGTGGAGATCATCGAAGTAAATGACGTGGATAAGAGTGGCGCTACCGGTACGGTAGGTGGTCGCAATATATTCCACCACATGATCTGGAGCACCCAGATGTTGGACGAGAACCTCGTTGCCATTGAAGGCGAGCCTGCTGTGAACTGGCCGGTGCACGAGATTGCCCGTAACCCCGACATCTTCGATCCTGACAGCGGCCGTTTGCTGAAGAAGGGTTCTTATTTCGTAACCGACTCAGTACACCTGCACTCCACTGGCGTGGATACCACGGGCCATCTGCTGCTCGGTTTCCGTTTCCACCCCGTCGGCTATGAGCCCAAGTACAAGCCAGCCTTGGTTGGTCTGGGCAATGGTGTAGACATCAGCATCACTGGCAATGAAGACGGCCAGGAACTGCATGCCTACTCCGTGCTGGAGCAACACACCAAGATCGTGACTTTCGAGCCACACCTGCACGCCGCAGGCGAGGGTATGTGCCTGGAAGCGATCTGGGGTTATACAGTGGAGACACTGACCTGCGTGGGCTATGACCACAACTGGGTGCGCGGCTACACCTATGCCGATCACACCGCTCCACTGCTGCCAAAAGGCACTGTACTGCACATCGTTGGCTACATGAACAACACCAAGACCAACCCGAACATGCCTGATCCCAGAAACTGGCAGGGTTCCGGTAATCGTTCCGTAACCAACATGTTCATCGATTTGGGTATGCGAGTTACCCTGAGCGAAGAACAGTTCCTGCAGGAAATGGCTGATCGTCGTGAATTGCTGAATCTCGGCCCGAACGACCACCAGATTGGCTGTCCGCTTTGTCTGGCTCCGCTCGTAGCGCCAGTACCTCCAGCGGAAGCCACAGCCGAAGTAGCAACGTCACAAGGGGATTGATTGATGGGCCTGTTTAGATTTGCAAGGCAACGTAATGCAGTCGTTGCCGCCGCGTTCTTCGTGGTATTGACTCTGCTTGCAGGAGCTGCCAACGCTCAGACTTACCGCAAGGGCCAGCACATTGAGCCCGCGTACGAAGGCTGGCGTAAGCAGGAGGATGGTAGTTACGTCCTCATTTTCGGTTACCAAAACGAGAACTGGGAAGAAGAGTTGGATATCCCGGTCGGGACGGAAAATTTCTTCTCTCCCGGGCTCGAAGACCGAGGGCAGCCGACTCACTTCCTGCCGCGCCGCAACCGGTTCACCTTTGAGGTGCCGGTTCCAGCGGATTGGGGTGACAAGGAGCTGGCTTGGACGATCACAGCGAATGGCGTGACCAAAATTGCTTATGGCACACTGGCTCGTGATTACGTGATCGACAACGTGGTGATTGCGTCTGAAACCGGCTCCCTCGGAGCCGGTACCAGCAGCCCTGAATCACGCTCCAACGTACCACCTGTCGTGACAGTACAGGGTGATCGCGTCGGTGACGAGATCGTGCGCACAATCCGAGTTGGTGAACCGCTCGTCCTGACCGCCAAAGTCGATGACGACGGTCTGCCCAAACCTTCAGCTTCCCGCGGTCCGCGTACTCCGGAGACTGAGCTGCGTCGCATAATGCGTCCGCCCACAAGAATTACTGTGGGTAAGGTGAATGGTCTGTTCCTGTCCTGGAACGTGTATCGTGGTGCTGGCAAGGTGACGTTCGATCCTCCTCAGGTCAAGCCCTGGGAAGATACCCGTACCGATGCCAACTCTCCGTGGGGCGCATTGTGGGTTCCACCAGCGGTTCCGGCAGATGGCATGTACAACACATCTGTCACCTTCGATGAGCCAGGAACTTATGTTCTGTGGGCCAGAGCGGATGATGGTGGTTTGTACCACGATCAGTGGGTAACGATTAACGTCACTCCCTGATTCAGCTGAGTAAAGAATGAGAAAGGGCATGTACCTGACGGTACGTGCCCTTTTCTTTTGGAGCGTGGTTTCACGACAAGGGAGCGCTATTGATGAGGCGAATTCTGCCGATGCTGGCCATGCTGGGAGAGGGTCAGCACGCAAAAGCTGATCCCTCTGACATTGATCATGGTCGGTGTTTCGGGGGGGGGGCCTGACTACTTGAAGATCGCCCTTTTCCTGCGCCCAAATAAAAAGGTGGTGTCACCCGTTAATGACACCACCTTTTTATTGCGTTAGCAGCTTTTGCGAATCGAAGCCGTCACAGAGGACGGTGCGACGCAATCAGCAGGCTACGACGTTCTCGGCCTGTGGGCCTTTCTGACCTTGAGTCACGGTGAATTTCACCTGTTGGCCTTCTGCCAGAGTTTTGAAACCGCTGTCCTGAATGGCGCTGTAGTGAACGAATACGTCCGGGCCATTGGCCTGAGAAATGAAGCCGAAGCCTTTTGATTCGTTGAAAAATTTAACCTGGCCAGTCACTGTGTTTGACATTTTGTAGTCCTGTATTTCTAAAATAATAAAAAGATTTTTTGATTCATCGGTTCATTCACGCGCAGGCGTCAAGGACTGAGAGAATCGGTAGCATAAGAATTCGAATATAAAATATGAGATACAGAACGAGGACTTAACGGCGGGGCATCGATTTGCAGTACATAAATATAGCCGCTATTCAGGCTGGCCGCGAGTATACGGGGTAAATGCGCCAAGTCAAACCTTTATTTGCAAACAACCCGGGAGCAGTGTTGTCTGCAACCGGGCTGTATTGTTTGCTGGAGCGCAAAGGCTCCGGTGTTACTGGGTTTTACGGGTGTAACGGACGAGCTGGCGTGGACCTACTTCTGCCCCGTAGATGTTGCCCGCTGCATCGGCAGCAACGCCTTCTGCGGCGCTCGTCCCGCCTGGGTTCTGCTCTGGATCGGGAATGAAGGAGATCACGTGTCCGGTGATGGCACTGCCTACCCGTATGCCACGACGCCAGCCTGGGTTGGAGACGGCACTGGATTCGGAGTCTGCAGCGTACAAGATGTCATTCTTGTCGATGAAGATACCGCTCAGGCGACCGAACTGCTTCCACTCGGTGATGAACGTGCCATCCTGTTCGAATATCTGGATGCGCACATTGCCACGGTCGGCAACAAACAGGCGGCCTCTGGAGTCGAAGGCCATGCTGTGGGGTGTGCGGAACTCACCCGGTGCCGTGCCAATGCGGCCCCAGGACTCCAGGAAGCGGCCCGTTTTGTCATACTTGGCGATGCGCGCGACTGTATCCCAATCTGCGGTGGCGCCCTGCCCACTATGGCCTTCGGCGATGTAGATGTCACCATTCGGCGCAGTGATCACGTCATTCGGTTCGTTGAGCAGGGCGCCGCCGACACCATCTCCGGCCACGCCAGGCTGGCCAAAGGTTATCAGTACTTCGCCGGTCGCGCTGAATTTGTAGACCGCGTGGCCCTTGCCCGCAGCGCTGGGGTTGGCGGCCAACTCGTTGGCGTTGGCCGCTCGACCATCGGTGACCCAGACGTTGCCTTCGGCGTCCACGTGAATCCCGTGCGGGAATATGAACATGCCGCCCCCAAAGCTGGTGAGGATGTTGCCGTCTTTGTCGTACTTGACGATTGGATCAACGTCGGAGCCAGCACAGCTGTTGGCGCTGCAGCGCTCGGCCACCCAGATGGATTCGCCGTCCGGGTCAATATCCACGGCACTGGTTGAGCCCCATTCACGGTCGCCGGGAAGATCGAAGAAGTCTGTATCGGCATCGTAAGGGTTGGGGTGTTCGTTGGTAGGATTGATCGTCAGTTGGGCCTGCAGGCCTCCGCTGATCAACAACAAACTGACAAGTGCCCAGCGGGCCTTCTGTGGCGTAAACATGTCGTGCTCCTATTCTTATTGGTATGGGATCTAGCAGGTGCCTGGATTATAAGCCGCTCGAATGGTTACAAACCATGCCTTAAGAGAGCGGGATTGCACCCCCTTTCATTCGTAACCCGCTTGGGATCACCGCAATTTCCGATAGAGCGTGCGCAAGGAGATGCCGAGATGGTCGGCAACAGCCTGCTTATCCTCCTTGAACTCCGTGAGCAGGCGGTGAATGTGTCCGCGCTCAACGGATCTCAGATCCACCGGCGTGTCGGCTCCGGGTTGTTCACCGTCCAGGCAATCCCGCAGCAGGTCGGCATCGATGCGCGTCGTCGCGCTGAGCAGGATGGCGCGCTCGAGAATGTTGCGCAACTCGCGGATGTTGCCGTGGAAGGGGATGCTCTGCAGCAGGGTCTGAGCATCCGTTGTCAGGGTGTATGGTTGCTGCGGCGCTATTTTGGCCAGCAACGACTGGGCCAGCAAAGGGATATCCTCAACACGTTCACGCAGGGCGGGCAGATGAACGGGGAACACGTTGATGCGGTAGTAGAGATCTTCCCGGAATAATCCCTTCTGGACCATCTCCTTGAGATTTTTGTGAGTGGCGCAGATCAGGCGGAAGTCTGCTCGCAGAGCTTCGACGCTACCGACCGGACGGTACGTGCCGGTCTCGATCAGGCGCAGGAGTTTGACTTGTTGCGACAGAGGAATGTCTCCGATCTCGTCCAGAAAGAGAGTGCCGCCATTGGCGGCATCCACCAGGCCCTGTTTGTTGAAAGTCGCTCCGGTAAATGCGCCCTTGGTGTGTCCGAAGAGTTCGCTCTCGAAGAGCGTCTCCGTCAGCCCCGCACATTCGACAGTCACGAAGGGCATGTCCTTGCGCAAGCTTGCGCGATGAATGGCCCTGGCCGCCAGTTCCTTGCCGGTGCCGGACTCGCCAAGCAACAGCACGGAGGCGTTACTGGGGGCGACGCGATTGATCATCTCGATCAGTGTATTGAAGCGCGCGCTTGTGCCGACCATTAGCTCGCTGCTGGCTTGTGCGCTGGCATGGGCGACGGGTTTGAGCAGCTCTACAAAATAGCGAAGTTCCCCGTCGTCACCGAAGATAGGCAGCATTTCAACGTCGACGTGCTCGCGGCCGCGTGGCGTGTTATGGATATGCAGCACCTTTTCGCGGTGACCGGATTTCCGGCAGGCTACCAGCGGGCATGACTCGCCAGCCTCGTCGCAGGGTTTGCTGTAGTGGTGCGATACCTGATAGCAGAAGGCTTTGGCGGAGGTATCGATGTGACCAAAGGTGCGAGTATAGAGGTCGTTGGCAGCCAGAATCTGATAGCTGCTGCTGACGAGAATGGCTGGGTAGTCGAACCCTTCCAGCATGCCTGCGCTGGAGTGAAAATTTTTGTCGGAACTGATGATCTGCATAGTTGTGTCAATATTGACAAAGTGACGTGTCGTTATTGTCTGAAGTATTGGCTGGCGCACTCCAGGTTGTCAATCCTGATCTGGTACGATTTTGAAAAAGGCTTATCTATCAATCAGGTGCGCGACTTATGCAAGTCTACGCGAGCTTGGCCCGTGAATTGCTCTTTTCTTATCAAGAATCAAACCTAACAGGAGAGGAATGCCAATATGACCACCTTACCGTTCGTGCCAGACCTGCAAGTGCAACCACAGGTTTATCACTTCTTCGATGAGCCAACCAATACCTTCAGCTACGTCGTCAAGGACCCCAACTCCGACGCCTGCGCAGTAATAGATTCGGTCATGGACATCGACTATGCGGCCGTGCGCACCAGCTATTCCGGTGCCGACAATATCATTGCGTTCATTCGTGAGAAGGGCTGGAAACTGGAATGGATCATCGAGACCCATGTGCACGCCGATCACCTATCGGCGGCTCCCTACATTCAGCAGCACCTTGGCGGCAAACTGGGCATTGGTGATCGCATTACAGTTGTGCAGGAAACCTTTGCCAAAATCTTCAATGAAGGCGCCGAGTTTCAGCGTGACGGCTCGCAGTTTGATCGACTTTTCGCGGACGGAGACAGCTATCAGATCGGTACCATGGTGGCATATGCTCTGCACACCCCCGGTCACACGCCAGCGTGTATGACGCACGTGATCGGGAATGCAGCCTTCGTCGGTGATACAGTGTTCATGCCTGACAGCGGTTCGGCTAGAGCAGACTTCCCGGGGGGTGATGCCCGCACACTTTATCGATCCGTGCACAGAGTGCTGGAGTTGCCCGATGCGACGCGCCTGTTCATGTGTCACGACTACCCGGAAGGGCGTGCGGAAGCGTGGGAGACCACGGTAAAAGAAGAGCGTGATCACAACGTGCACGTCAATGATCGAATCTCGGAGGACCAGTTCGTAGCTATGCGCGAGGCTCGCGATAAGACGCTCGACATGCCGAGACTGATCCTGCCATCTTTGCAAGTGAACATGCGGGCAGGGCACTTGCCCCCAGCCAATGCCGGCGGTCAGGTTTTTCTGAAATTGCCGGTAAACGTGCTGTAATATGACCACATACTTTTGCAGGAGACGGAGAGCATATGATTATTAAAAAAGTAAACGAAGGTTTCGCAGTCGCCGAACAACTGAACGTCAGCGATGTTGCCGATCTGGCGGCACAAGGCGTCAAGAGCCTTATTTGCAACCGACCCGATGGCGAAGTTGCCGGGCAGCCGTCCTATGCTGAAATCGCGGCTGCAGCGCAACAGCAGGGGATGAGTATTCGTCATGTGCCAATCGTGTCCGGACAGTTTGGTCCGGCCGATGTGCAGGCATTCGGTGCGGCGCTCGCTGAGCTGCCGCAGCCAATTGTTGCCTACTGCCGTACCGGTACCCGATCGATCAATCTATGGGCGCTCGTGCAGGGCGGCAAAGGCATGCCCGGTGCGGACATCCTGAGTGTGGGCAATGCTGCAGGTTATGATCTGAGCGATTGCGTGCGGCGCGCCGAAGCGACGGCATCAGCACCGCAGGCCCAGACTTCAGCTTCTTTAGCACGCCACTTCAGTGTCGTGATTATCGGTGCCGGAGCCGGTGGTATCAGCACCGCATCCAGTTTGCTCAAGCGTAAACCAGATCTGCAGATCGCCATCATCGACAAGGCGCAGAAGCATTACTACCAGCCCGGCTGGACCATGGTCGGCGCCGGCGTCTTCCAGAATACGGACACCGAACGTGACATGGCTCCCTTGATTCCTCGTGGGGTAACCTGGATACAGGCGGCCGCGCAGGAATTTTCCCCGGGACAGAATCGGGTGACGCTGGATGATGGCACTGTCGTCAGTTATGAGCGTATGGTTGTCGCTTGCGGTATCAAACTGAACTGGGCTGGAGTCGAGGGGCTCACCGAGTCTCTGGGGCGCAATGGCGTCACGTCAAACTATCGCTACGATCTCGCGCCTTATACCTGGAAACTAGTGCAGGGACTGAAATCTGGGCGCGCGGTGTTTACTCAACCTCCGATGCCGATCAAGTGTGCAGGCGCGCCGCAGAAGGCGCTCTACCTCTCTTCCGATCATTGGCTGCGACAGGGCGTGCTGAGCAATATAGACGTTCAGTTCTATAATGCTGGGGCCGTGTTGTTCGGCGTGAAGGACTATGTGCCAGCGTTGATGAAGTATATCGAGCGTTATCACGCCAAACTCAACTTCAATCACCGTTTGAATAGAGTGGATGGCGAAGCAAAGACTGCCTGGTTCGAACGTACCGATGCGGATGGACAGAAGAGTGTCGTCGAGACTCACTTCGACATGATTCACGTGTGTCCTCCACAACAGGCGCCCGATGTCATTCGCAGCAGCACGTTGGTGGACGCTGCGGGTTGGGTAGATGTCGATCAGGAAACGCTGCGTCACAAAAAATACAGCAACATCTGGTCACTGGGCGATGTCATGAATGCGCCCAATGCCAAGACCATGGCTGCCGCGCGCAAGCAGGCCCCAGTGGTTGCACACAATCTGCTGGCCGATATGGGCGTCACGCGCAGCACAGCACGCTATGATGGCTACGGTTCCTGTCCGCTGACTGTCGAGAATGGCAAGATCGTGCTCGCCGAGTTTGGCTATGGTGGCAAGCTCCTGCCCAGTTTCCCTGAGTGGGTAATCAAAGGCACCGAGCCGACTCGTCTCGCGTGGATTTTGAAGAAAGACATGCTGCCGCCGATTTATTGGCACGCTATGCTCAAGGGCCACGAGTGGATGGCAGCGCCCAAGCTGGACAGTAAGGAGTAATGATGAAGCGGGCGGAAATGATGACGGCGCCCGATTGAACATTCACGAATGAACTACCACACTCATGTCAGAAAACGCTGGAAGCTGAACGAAGCAGCGGGCGCTGAGGCGTTCAGTCTCCCAGAGAGTCAGTTTGCAGAGCTCGTGGAGCAAAGCGATTGTGTGGTAGAGCGCTGGCAAGGCAAACCCGGCGGGAAATTGTCGGGGTTTCTGCTGAGCATCGGTGCAGGCAGGGCTGTCGAGAACTTTGGCTATATGTGGTTTCAGACGCGGTTTGACAACTTCCTGTATGTCGACCGCGTTGTGATGGTAGCTGACGCTCGGCGCCGAGGGATGGCGACCGCGATGCTAATGGAGGTGTTGCAGTGGTGTCGCGAGCGTGGCATCGACAACCTCGTCTGTCAGGTGCGCGACAGGCCTGCCAATCCCGCCGGACACGCACTCTGCAAAAAGCTTGGTTTTACACCTCTCGAAAGCGTGATGCTGCCTTCCCGCGACATCGTCACGATGTATCAGCGTTCCACCGCGATCGCCACACCCTGACCACCACCGATGCACAAGGTCGCCAGTCCTTTTCGCACATCACGCTTCACCATTTCATGCAGCAGTGTCACGAGTACCCGGCAACCGGATGCACCGATGGGATGGCCCAGCGCAATAGCGCCACCATTGACGTTGACCCGGCTGACATCCCACTGCAGCTCCTGTGATACCGCCAGTGCCTGGACCGCAAAGGCTTCGTTGGCCTCGATCAGATCCAGATCGCCGATCGACCAGCCAGCCTTGCTGAGACAGCGGCGCGTAGCCGAGACCGGGCCAATCCCCATGATGGATGGATCGACGCCGGCACTCGTCCAGGCACGGATGCTGGCCAGCGGCGTCAGGGAGAGTTGTTTCAGCATGACGGTATTACACAGCACGACGACCGCTGCGCCGTCGTTTAGACCTGAGGCATTGCCTGCGGTGACGGTGCCATCAGTCTTGAAGGCGGGTTTGAGGCGCGCCAGCAGTTCGGCGCTGCTGTCGGGGCGTGGCCCCTGATCCTGATCAACAATCAACGCGTTACCTTTGCGCTGAGAAATGCGCAGCGGAATGATCTCGTCAACGAAGCGCCCCGCACTCATGGCTGCGACAGCCTTGCGTTGTGAGGCGAGCGCGAATCCATCCTGTTGCTGGCGAGAGATGCCGTACTTCTGGGCAAGATTCTCAGCGGTGATGCCCATGTGATAACCGTTGAAGGCGTCGATGAGTCCGTCGTGCAGCATGGTGTCGATCAACTGCCAGTGGCCCATCGTCTGTCCTTGCCGCGAGTGCGGCAGCACATGCGCAGACTGACTCATGCTCTCCATGCCTCCCGCGACCACGAGCCGAGCATCCCCCAGCGCAATCGCCTGTGCGCCAAGATGAACCGCCTTGAGTCCCGAGCCGCACACTTTGTTGATGGTCATGGCGGGTGTCGTGATGCCGATGCCAGCGCTGAGACTGGCCTGCCGCGCCGTATTCTGCCCGCAGCCCGCCGAGAGAACATGCCCAAGCATGACCTCATCAACGAGCGCCGGATCAATGGCATGCCGTTCCAGCAACTGCCGAATAACCTGACTCGCCATCTCCACGGCAGACAGATCCGCCAAGGTCCCATTGAAGCCGCCAATCGCGCTACGTCCGGCTGCGGCTATGTATACTTCGTGCATGCTCTGGCCCCACAGGATTTATGTATCTGACGATTCCACAGAACGTGATCAGACAGGGGTTGGGTGCTCACTGACATGACCGTCGCCAGCATGGATGCTGGCGTCGAGCCCCCATGGATGGGTTCACGGCGTGTCATGGCAGTGAGTACCCAATCCCTGTCTTACCCACACCTCTGTGCAATTCAAAAAATTATCGATTCAAGCGATTTTGAATCAGTTGGTCTACCACGGCCGGGTCGGCAAGCGTGCTGGTGTCGCCCATGTTTTCGAGTTCGTTCGCGGCGATCTTGCGCAGAATTCGCCGCATGATTTTGCCGGAGCGAGTCTTGGGCAGGCCCGGCGCGAACTGCAGTATCTCCGGTCGCGCGAATGCCCCGATCTCCTCGGCCACGAAAGCGATCAGCTCCTTGCGTAGCTCCGCCGAGTCCGGTACGCCGTGCATCAAAGTTACATAGGCGTAGATGCCCTGCCCCTTGATGTCGTGCGGGTAACCCACTACCGCCGCCTCGGCCACTTTGGGATGCAGCACCAGAGCACTCTCGATTTCAGCGGTGCCGAGACGATGGCCGGAGACATTGATCACATCGTCCACGCGGCCGGTCACCCAGTAATAGCCATCCTCGTCGCGGCGCGCGCTGTCGCCGGTGAAGTAGTAGCCGGGATAGGCGGTGAAGTAGGTGTCGATGCAGCGTTGATGGTCTCCGAATACCGTGCGCAATTGACTGGGCCAGCTCCCCGCGAGCACCAGATTGCCGGTGCCCGGCCCCTTCAGCTCTTTCCCGTCTGCGTCCAGCAGTGCCGGCCTGACACCAAAGAAGGGCAGAGTGGCTGAACCCGGTTTCAGATCGGTCACGCCGGGCAATGGCGTGATCATGATGGCGCCGGTCTCGGTCTGCCACCAGGTGTCGACGATGGGGCAGCGCGCTTCGCCGACAATGTCGTAATACCATTGCCAGGCTTCGGGGTTGATCGGCTCGCCGACCGAGCCAAGCAGGCGCAGCGATTGCCGTGAGGTGCTGGTGACGGGATCATTGCCCGCTGCCATCAGTGCGCGGAGTGCCGTCGGTGCGGTGTAGAAAATGTTGACCTTGTGCTTGTCGATGACCTGCCAGAAGCGCGAGGCGTCTGGGTAGGTGGGGACACCTTCGAAAATCAGCGTCGTGGCACCATTGGCAAGTGGCCCGTAGACGATATAACTGTGGCCGGTGACCCAGCCCACATCGGCAGTACACCAGAAGATATCGCCGTCGCGATAATCGAAGACATAACGATGCGTCATGGCAGCGCCCAGCAGATAACCTGCGCTGGTGTGCAGCACGCCTTTGGGTTTCCCTGTGGAACCAGAAGTGTAGAGGATGAACAGCGGATCCTCCGCATCCATGATCTCTGGCTCGCAATGGGCGCTGGCACTGGCGATGCTCTCGTGGTACCAGAGGTCGCGTCCGGTAGTCCAGCCTGTTTGCACGCCGGTGTGTTTCACCACCATCACGGTGTGAACGTCAGGGCAGTGCTCCAGCGCCTTGTCGACGTTATGCTTGAGGGGAATACCCTTGCCGCCGCGCAATCCTTGGTCGGCCGTAATGACCACACGGCAGTCGGAATCGAGAATGCGATCCTTGATGGATTCCGGTGAGAAGCCGCCGAACACCACCGAGTGGATGGCACCGATACGTGCGCAGGCCAGCATTGCATAGGCGGCCTCGGGAATCATCGGCATGTAGATGCTGACCCGATCTCCTTTGCGAGCGCCTCGTGCACGCAGTGCGTTGGCAAGGCGGCATACCTGTTCATACAGTTCGTTGTAAGTGATATGGCGGCTGTTGGCGGGGTCGTCGCCTTCCCACAGTAATGCGGTCTGGGTGCCTCGGGTCGCGAGATGACGGTCGATGCAATTGACACTGACGTTGAGTTTGCCGCCTTCGAACCAACGTGCCTCGCCCTTGCTGAAGTCGCTGTGGTGCAGCTTGGTCCATGGCTGCATCCAGTCGATGAAATCGTGAGCCTGTTGCGCCCAGAAGGCGTCCGGGTTATGGATCGACTCCTGATACATGCTCTGGTAACGCTCTTTGTTGAGCAGACTGCGAGCGGCGAGCTCTTCGGAGACTGGATAGACGCGACTATCGGACATCGAATAATTCCTTGCTAAGTCTTATGACGAGCAAGGAGTTTTAGCAGGTTTTCCTGAGCGAGTAAATTGTGCTGGTTCGATCTCTGCAGCCCGTGTGAAGGGCATCAGATCAATGTGAGGAAAGTTGTACGCGCAAGTTGTCGATCAGGCGGGTCGTACCCATCCACGCAGCAGCCAGAATGACGAGGTCGCTGTCATGCGGTTGTGCGGGTTCCAGCGAGAGAGCATCGCAAACGCTGTAATAGTCGGGCTGAAAGCCGACCTGCTCCAGCCGCACACGCGCCATTGCTTCCACTCTGTCTATCGAGTCGCCAGCCTGCAGTCGTACGCGGCTTTCCAGAAGAGTCTGGTACAGCACTGCGGCGCGTTGCTTCTCATCGGGTGTGAGATAGCCGTTGCGGGAACTGAGGGCCAGGCCACTGCTCTCGCGTTGTGTCTCCACACCGATGAGTTTGATCGGAAAGCACAGGTCGGCCACCATTCTGGTGATGACCATGAATTGCTGGTAGTCCTTTAGTCCGAACAGCGCTGTATCCGGTTGCACCAGGTTGAAGAGTTTGCTCACCACCGTGGCGACACCATCGAAGTGGCCGGGGCGACTGATGCCACAATGGCGTTCTGACACTTTCGGCACAGAGACAACCGTCTGCTGTTCCAGGCCGTCAGGATAGATCTCGGATACGGGCGGGGCGAACAGGACAGTGCACCCGGCTGCTGCAAGTTTTTGCCTGTCTTGCTCCAGCGTTCGCGGGTAAGCGTCCAGGTCCTCATTTTTGCCGAACTGCATGGGATTGACGAAGATCGTGCAAACCACGACGTCGCCATGGCGGTGCGCCTCATTGACCAGATGGATGTGCCCGCTGTGCAGATTCCCCATTGTCGGCACTACGGCGATGCGACGACCTGCCTGCCGGTGGCTGTTCAGAAGGGAGCGTAATTCATTGATGTGCGTGACGAGGTCCATGACATGCTCAGTTGAAGCAACTTCAGTTGAAGCAGTGTTCCGGTGCAGGAAAGCGCTTCGCCTTGACGTCGGCGACATAGGCGCGCAGGGCGCCCGGAATACCGTCGTCTGAGCCTTTCAGAAAATTTTTCACGAACTTTGGAGTGATGGGCGAGATGCCCAGCAGATCATGCAGCACCATCACCTGAGCATCTGTATCAGGGCCTGCGCCGATGCCGATGACCGGGATTGTCACTGCTTCCGAGATAGTCCTGGCCAGCGTCTGCGGCACGCATTCCAGCAGCAACATGCTGGCACCGGATTCTTCGAGCAATTTTGCCTCGGCCAGCATGCTCTCCGCCTGACGAGGGTCTCTGCCCTGGACATGGTAGCCGCCGATGCGGTTGATCGATTGTGGGGTCAAGCCCATGTGGGCGCATACCGGAATGCCGCGTTCGGCCAGCAGGCGAGTGGAGTTGGCGATCCAGGCACCACCCTCCAGCTTGATCATCTGTGCCCCGGCACGCATCAACGTGGCGGCATTCTCCAGAGTCTGCGTTTCCGATGCGTAGCTCATGAAGGGCATGTCCCCGATCAGGAAGGCGCCGCGATTGCCGCGTTTGACACTGCTGATGTGGTAGACCATGTCATCCATCGTGACCGGCAATGTACTGTCGTGGCCCTGCAGCACCATGCCCAGCGAATCGCCGATCAATGTGACCTCGACACCGGCTTCCGCGATCAATTGCGCGAAACAGGCGTCATAGGCCGTCAGGCAGGTGAATTTCTCGCCACGCTGCTTCATCTTAATCAGTGTGCTCAGGGTGACAGCGGGTCGGCTGCTTGCAGAACCTTGATTTGGCGCGGCTTGTGAACTCATAGGTGTTGAACCGGAATCGACTGAGTGGCAATTGGCAGCGAGGCGTCAGAGAGCGTGATCATCAGAGCAGGCTGGGCCTCGGATTGAAATAATGGGTGCCCCGGGGCACGGTCAGTATGTGATTGACGAGTTGCTGATAATCGTCTTGATTATCCACAAGGTCAATCTCCGCGCTGTTGACGATCAGCAGCGCGCTCTTGTCGTAGTAGTGAAAAAAGCTGGTGTAGGCGTCGTTCAGCCGCTCCAGATACTCGCGTTGAATCTGTCTCTCGGCGGCGATGCCACGCTTGTGGATGCGATGCAGCAGCACCTCCGCAGGTGCTTGCAGGTAGATCACCAGGTCGGGAGTCGGGGCGTCGATGGTGAGGTGTTCGTAGACCTGCTGATACAGTGTGTATTCGTCCTGGTCGAGGTTTTGCCGGGCGAATAGTTGATCCTTGTCGATCAGGAAATCGGCCACGCGCACGGGCTCGAAGAGATCGTCCTGACGCAGGTCTTGAATCTGGCGTGTACGCTGGAACAGGAAGAACAACTGAGTTGCGAGTGCGCCCTGGCGGGGATTGTCATAAAAGCGTTCGAGAAAAGGGTTCTCCTCGGGCTTTTCGAGCAGGATATCGTAATTGAAAGTCTCTGCCAGGCGTCGTGCGAGGCTGGTCTTGCCCACGCCAATCGGGCCCTCCACTGCGATGAAGCGGGGCTGCTTCCTGCCGAATGCAGAGCCTGTTGTAGGGCTGTCTGTCACGCGCTATCACCTGCTCCACTGGTCGGCTTTCGTGAAGGTTTGCGTCGACGACGACGCGGTCCTGTGCTGCCCTTGCCGAGTTCTTCCTGCATGAGGTCCTGCTGAATCTTGTCGCTATCCTGGAAGTCTGTCCACCATTGACCGAGTCCAGCCAGATCTTCCCCGGCGTCTTCGCGCAGCAGCAGGAAATCGTATCCTGCCCGGAATTTTGGATGCTGGTAGGCCGATTCGGCACCGCGCTTGCTGCGCACGGCGAAGCGTAATTGCAGTTCCCAGATCTCGCGCATGGCGATAGAGAAGCGTTTGGGAATGGAGGTGACCTGCAGTTGTCGACCGATGACCTTGTTGGCAGCATCCTGTTGGGCCAACAGTGTCACAGGTTTGTCTCCCAGTACCCGCTCCAGTTCATGCAAGAGCGCTGGCCACAGCAGGGCAGCGAAGAGGAACGCAGGTGTTACAGACTTGCCGTCTGCCAGGCGGCTATCGGTGTTGCGCATGGCCAACACCACCAGACGGCTGGCAGGCGCTTCGGGGTCGCGGGTGCATGCCATGGTGCCAGGGAACATGAAATCGCCAACCTTGAACTGGTGCAACAGGGAGTACGTCTTCTCCGCATGCCCCCCGGTCAGCAGCTTGACGCTCTCGTCGAACAGGCGTGCAGGTGAGATGGATTCGAGCAGGTAGGCGAGCTCATTGATCGGTGCTCGCGTCTTCTTTTCGATCTCGAAGTCGAGCTTGGCGGCGAAGCGCAGCGCACGCAGCAGACGTACGGGGTCCTCACGATAGCGGGTGGCCGGATCGCCGATCATGCGCAGCAGGCGCTTCTCGATGTCCTCCAGGCCGCTGGCGAAGTCGATGATGCGGAAGCCGTCGGTCGTGTAATAAAGCGCATTGGCGGTAAAGTCGCGACGCAAGGCATCCTCGTTGATGCTGCCATAGACGTTGTCCCGCAGAATCATGCCCGAACTTGAGTGGGCGGAGTCCAGTCCCTTGATTGCCCGGTGTGAGGTGTCATCCTGGAATTCGTTCTCAGCTTCATGGTGGGCGCGGAAAGTTGTCGCTTCAATGATTTCTCGGCCGTAGCGCAGATGCACGATCTTGAAGCGCCTGCCAATGATCATGGCGTTGCGGAACAGCTCGCGGATTTGCTCCGGGGTCGCGCTGGTCGCGATATCGAAGTCCTTTGGCGTGTCGCTCAGCAGCAGGTCGCGCACACCACCGCCGACCAGAAAGGCGTGGTAACCGGCATCGTTCAGGCGGTACAAGACCTTGAGTGCGTTTGGTGAGATGCTTTTGCGGGAGATACAGTGGTCTTCGCGTTCAATAACACGGGCGCGGGAGAGATCGAGATCGCTGAGGCTGGCTCTGCCGGAGGCGGGAGCTTGGCGACTTGCGTTGTCTGGCCTGTCGCCTCGGGGACGTTGAATTTCCGGCAACTCGTCAACGCTGTTTTTTGGTTTGGCGCGCTTGCCGAAAAGAACTCTGGTTAACTTTCTCAACATCAGTTTTTCAGGACCCATTTACCGGTACGACTCGGTCATGGTGGAAATCACCAGAGCAGGATACGCGGATAAAATCTGTGATTCTCATCGAAGGGGGAAGCGAATGGGCCGGGATAATACACTGAAATGGTGGAAAGTAGCAGAAGGAAATGCTCTGGGGGGCGAGTAACACCCCCCCGCAAGGAAGGTAATTTAGTTTTGTTATTTTTATTGTACTAATGAGGCACCAAATACAGCACCGCAAAGCATTTTATGAAACAGTATCTTCAGCCAGACAACAACTACGCCATCACTAAAAACCGAAAATCCACTTCTTGTTGTTTTTATTCACTGCACCAAATTGAGCATGCAATTTTTATTATTATTGGCTTTCGTTGTTATTATTTATTGTTATTGTCGCGTATATAGAGCACTAACCGTGCCAGATAGTTAAAGTTGAATAAATACAATTAGTTAAGTTTTTTGTGGCGATTAATTTACTGCTTAAACTGGTACTGTGTTACCGAACGTCTCTGATTCGTTGTGTAGATGGGTATCAGTAACAAATTGTTGCATGACACTGACATTGTGTAATTAGGGTGCATTGCGCAGGTGGTGGGGGGGATTTTTGGTGCACTATTGGAGGATTCTGAAGGACTGTGGTCCGAGACCTCCAAGCCTGAATCAGGCCTGCTTCTTCTTTCTTGGCAGCCCGAAGCGCTGTCGTCTTTCCCACAGACATTTGCGGCTGATGCCAAGTTTTCTAGCCAGCTGCGTCTCGTTCATCTGATCCTGATGCTCCAGCACGAAGCGCTGGAAATAGTCCTCCAGAGACAATTCCTCGACCGCCTCGTCGTGGCTCAGAGAACTCGGAGCGGGGTGGCGTTCACCGAGCGAGCGTGGTGCCATCTTGGCTCCGGATTCGATGGCCAGCAGTTCCGCACCAATATACTCTGACTCGGCCAGCACGACGGCCCTCTCGATGGCATTCTCCAGCTCCCTGACATTGCCCGGCCACGAGTAGGTGGCGATGGTCTGGGTAGCCTCGGGGCTGAACTTGAGCATCGGGGATTTCAGGCGCTTGCAGGTGCGCTCGAGAATGGCATCTGCCAGTTCCAGAATATCATTACCGCGCTCCTTGAGCGGGGGTATGACCAGCGTCATCACGTTGATTCGATAGTAGAGGTCTTCACGGAAGTCGCCGTCGATCACCAGTTGCTTGAGATCACGGTGGGTTGCCACTACCAGGCGCACATCGACCTTCTTGGATTGAACTGAGCCAACCTTGCGAATCTCGTTTTCCTGCAGTACGCGCAACAGGCGAGCCTGAGCTTCCAGCGGCAACTCGCCGATCTCGTCGAGAAACAGTGTGCTGCCACTCGCGGCCTCTACCAGTCCGGTGCGGTTGGCGGTGGCGCCGGTAAACGCACCCTTCTCATGCCCGAAC
The DNA here is from genome assembly GCA_030654835.1 of Gammaproteobacteria bacterium. Taxonomy (GTDB): domain Bacteria; phylum Pseudomonadota; class Gammaproteobacteria; order Pseudomonadales; family Pseudohongiellaceae; genus UBA5078. The sequence continues at coordinate 78,079 of JAURWS010000060.1, forward strand.
AATTCAGATTCGATAAGGTTCTCGGGAATGGCGGCACAGTTCACGGAAATCATCTCGGCGTCCTTGCGGTCACTGAGCTTGTGGATGGCGCGCGCCACCAACTCCTTGCCAGTGCCGGATTCGCCATTGATGAGAACAGTGGAATTGGTCTGAGCAACTTTGCGGATGCGGCGGAACAGCTCCATCATCTGAGGGCAGCTGCCGATCATTCCATAGACCGGCGGTTCGGGCGGTGGCACGGGCTTCTCGGCGACCACTTTCCTGTTGGCGCTTTCCTTGATGATGCGGGCAACGGTTTCGAGCATCTCTTCGTGTTCGAAAGGTTTGGAAATGTAGTCGACGGCGCCCATTTTCATGGAATCGATGGCGGAGCGCAGGCTGGAATAGCTGGTCATGATCAGCACCGGGGTCTTGGTGCTCTTGATGAGATCGGTGCCAGGGGCTCCAGGAAGACGCAGGTCGCTGACGATGATGTCGAAGCCGTCCAGTTTGTGTTGCTCGACGGCGTCTTTTACGCTGCCCGCTTCCTCAACCAGATAGTTGTGTCTCTCCAGCAATCGGCGCAGGGCAGTGCGAATAACCTGCTCATCTTCAACAACCAATACTTTGCTCTGTGCTGCCATCTTCTTACTCAAAAAGTGCTAACAAAACCAACAGGCTAAACTAACGGACTGGCAATTTGATCAGAGTGCATGTGGAGATGCCCCGGCTGCAGAGGCCGAGCCATCATAACAGGGAAAGGTCAGAATTACCCGTGTCCCGGGATTCTCCCTGCGCAGCGATGCGTTGATTATATCAATATGTCCATCGAGGTTTTCAACGATGCTGTAGACCAGTGACAGGCCCAGTCCCGTGCCTTCGCCTGGCTCCTTGGTGGTGAAGAATGGCTCGAATATCCTGTCGCGCACTTCTTCGGGAATGCCTGTGCCTTCATCGGTCACAGAAATCTGCACGGAACCTGAAACCAGTTTGCTGGCAATAGTGATGGTACTGCCGGCCAGGCTGGCGTCGTGGGCGTTGTTGATGAGATTGATCATGACCTGCAGGAGTCTCTGGGAGTCCCCCAGTATCTGCAGCCCCGGTCGGCAATTGACGACGTAATGGATGTCCTTGCGTTTCTTGTCGAGAGAAATGAGTGTGATCGCCTCTTTGGCGCATTCTTCCACCGTCACCACTTCAGAATTGTGGTCTAGTTTGTTGGCGCCGCTGTGAGCAAAATTCACCAGTGACTGCACAATGCGTGAGGTGCGATCCGTTTGCTCGATGATCTGTCTGGCCATGGAGCGCAACTCATCGTTGTCGGTTTCATCGCGTATGTTCTGTGCCAGGCAGGCGATGCCGGTGATGGGGTTGCCGATCTCGTGGGCGACGCCTGCAGCGAGTCGGCCGATGGAGGCAAGTCGTTCGCTGTGGGTCAACTCTTCTTCCAGTAGTTCGGTTTCGGTCAGGTCTTCCAAGAGAATCACGACGCCGTCTTGTTTGATCTTGTGGGTCGCCGACTTCTCGATAATGGCCTTGTGCAGGCTGATGAAGCGACGGCTGTTTTTCACCTGCACGACGCGTTTGTGAGCATGTGCCGCGTCTCCCACTGTGAAGTCGTGGATCAAGGATGCCCACGGTTCGCCAATGTCGCTCAGCTGGGCGCCGAGCACCGACTGCCCGGGTGTGCCTGTCAATTTCTCCATGGTGTGGTTCCACATCACGATCTGATTCTGTTCGCCGAGCGAGCAGACACCCAATGGCAACTCCAGCAATACCTGGCGGTGATAGCGGCGCAGATTGTCGAGATCTTCCGCCATCCCCGATAGATTGCTGCGATAGGCTTCGATGCGGCTTTCGATAACGTCGACATCCGTTGAGTCGGCCGCAGATTCGATGGTGTAAGGCAGGAAGCGATCGATTAGATCGTGGGCAATAGAGGGGCCCAACAGTCCCGAGAGGTTTGCTTCGAGCCTGCCGCGCAACAGGCGCATTGCATGCGGGCTCTTTTCCTGTTGATCGATCTTGAGGTCGCGCAAGGCTTGCAACACCTCGCGAGTAGCCGTGCGTTCGCCCAGTGGTTTGGTGAGCTTGGCGATGAATTCGTCAGGGCTGCGGGCGACCAGTCCAGTGCGGTTGCGACGACGAATGGTGTCCAGCGCGCAGATATCCGCCGACGCCCGTTCCTCTGCTGAGGTATGTGTCCAAATAGAGGTCATCACGAATATCAGGATGTTGCAGACGAGGGAAATGGCGATGATTTCCCGTGAGCTGAGATTGGTGAATTCAAGTAGATCGACTCCTGTCACGACGGGCAACATCAGGAACAACAGCCAGATCGCCACTCCCGTAAAGAGCCCGGCCATGTAGCCGTTCTTGTTGCCGCGTGGCCAGTACAGCAGGGCGACGATACTGGGCAGGAACTGCAGGCTGGCGATATAGGACACGTTGCCGATGGCTCGGACGCTGAGCTTGTCGTCGGGGATGTAATAGAACAGGAAGCCGATCCAGATCAGTGCCGCAATCAGTATTCTGCGTTTCCACAGCAGCCAGCGGTAAATGTCGTTGCGTGCCGTGGGCTGGTAGACCGGCAGAATCAAATGGTTCAGGCACATGTTGGAGAGTGCGAGGGTGATGACAATTATCAGCCCGCTGGCGGCCGACAGCCCACCGAGGAAACCTATCATCGTGATCAGCGGTGAGCCGTAATCCGCGCCAATCGTCACAGGATAGAAATCCAGCGGGGCGGTGGAACCTGCCTTGAGCCCAGCCCAGAGAATAGGCATCACCGGGAGGCTGAGCAGCAGGAAGTAGAGCGGCAGCGCCCAGCTGGCCATGGTCAGCGCTTTGGGGTCGTTGTTCTCGTTGAAGATCATGTAGAACATGTGAGGGGAGGCGACCGCTGCGGTAAAAAACAGGATTACCGTCACGTGGAAGCTGCCAGCGGTGGAGGTGTCCTTGATGCTGCTCAAGAGTTCGGGCTGCGCCTGCAGCCACTGATCGACCCCCGCGACGCTGCCGAACCCCTGATAAATAGCGAAACCGCCCACCGTAAGCATGGCCAGCAGTTTCACGACGGACTCGAAGGCAATTGCCATTACCAGGCCCTCGTGCTTCTCGCGGCCAGCACCACGGCCGGTGCCGAAGAAGATGGCGAACAAGGTGATCAGTAAACAGAATGTGACGGCAAGGGTAGTCTGTGACGCTTCGGGCGCGAGAATTGCCACGCTGCTGGCAACTGCCTGAATCTGCAGCGATAACAGTGGCGTGACCCCCATCAGCATGACGATTGTGGTCAGCGTGCCAGCCAGCGGGCTGCGATAGCGGAAAGCCAGCAGGTCTGCCAGGGAGCTGAGCTGATAGCTCTTGGTGATGTCCAGAATGGGGCGCAGCATGACGGGCGAGAAAAGGAATGCCAGCGAGATACCTATGAAGGGCGCCAGATAGCCGAAGCCGTCGCGAAAGGCGCTGCCCGTCACGGCATAGTAGGACCAGACGCTGGCGAACACCCCTAGTGACAGGACATAAACGATGGGATGGTGGGTAATCCTCTGCGGAATCCAGCCTTTGTCAGTAGCCAGAGCGATGCCGAACAGCAGCATTAGGTAGCAGATGCCCAGAATAAACAGCGTGCTCAGGTCAAAGATCATCGGAGTTTTGTTCCCGATGGCTGAAGGCGGCCAGTGCAATCACGAGCAGTCCAATGATGAAGGGGCGATACCAGGCGCCGTCTGGCTCTGCCAGCCAGTCCACGCTCGTCAGAAAGAGCAGGTAACTGAACAGCATCAGCAGCAATGTGGCTCGTGTGATGTACAAAAGTTCTCTCGCAGATGTGTGTCCGTCCGGGGTAAGCGGACCTGATTGGATGCCGAAGTGGTGAACCAGCCAAGTTCCTTCAACTGTCTGACTGGAGCGGAATGGTAGCTAACTTCGGCACCGCCTGTATATCCCAGTGCGCGGCTCCCCAGGCGAGCAACTCCGCCGGTAACGCAGTTGCCAGATGCGGGTCGGGATGCAGTCCGGGAAACTGCCCCAAAAATTGCAGCGCCGCCAGCAATTGAGCTGTCGGCTGCTGCAGATCCAGTGGGGTCGCGAAGTGCTGCTTGCTGAGTTTCTGGCCACTGTCGTTCACCACCACCGGCATGTGCGCATAGTTCGGGCTCGGGAAACCCAGGAGTTTCTGCAGGTAGAGCTGACGTGGGGTGGAATCGAGAAGATCGGAACCGCGCACGATATGCGTGATGTTCTGAAAGGCATCATCGACGACTACCGCCAATTGATAGGCAAACAGGCCATCCTTGCGGCGCAGAACAAAATCCCCACACTCGCGCTGCAGATTCTGCTGTTGCGGCCCCTGTATCGTGTCCACGAAATCGAAAATCTCATCTGGCACCACGACGCGCAGCGCCCCTGACGTCGGCGGCAATCGGCGCAGGCGGCAGCGATTGTCATAGACCCCGCCCATAACCTGAATATGCGCGCGGGAGCAATCGCAACTGTAGATGAGGCCGCGCTCCTGCAGAGTCGCAAGCGCGTCGGCATAAGCGCTCAGGCGCTGGCTCTGATAGATCACGGGGCCATCCCAGTGCAGGCCGAACGCATCGAGTGTCGAGAGAATCTGTGCCGCCGCTGCCGGTGGTTCCCGAGCTGGATCGAGGTCCTCCATGCGCAATAACCACAGGCCCTGTGCAGAGCGAGCATCAAGATAGCTGGCCAGTGCAGCCACGAGCGAACCGAAATGCAGAGGCCCGCTGGGCGAGGGGGCAAAGCGACCGATGTAGTCTGCCTTGTTGCTCATGGGTGCGGAAGTGGATGGAGAGTCAGTTGCGAGAGGGAGAGGGCAGAGCGAGTCTGCCCGGGAGGAACACGGAGCGCCCTGTCAGGCACCCCATTGCTTTTCCTTGATCTCGTCGAGGGTCTTGCAGTCGATGCACTTGCTGGCCGTTGGTCTGGCCTCAAGGCGACGAATGCCGATCTCGATGCCACAGGATTCACAAAAGCCGTAATCGTCCTGAGCAATCTTCTCGATCGTGCTGTCGATCTTCTTGATCAGCTTGCGTTCGCGATCACGGGTGCGAAGTTCGAGACTGAACTCCTCCTCCTGTGTGGCACGGTCTGCCGGATCAGGGTAGTTGGCGGCTTCGTCCTGCATGTGGTGAACGGTTCTATCCACCTCTTCCATCAGCTGATTGCGCCAGTGGCGCAGGATGGACTTGAAGTGTTCCTTCTGATTCTCGTTCATGTACTCTTCCCCCTTCTTTTCATTGTAGGGGGTGAAGTTCTTGAGAACAGGAGCAGTGGCTTGCTTGTCAGACATGGTTCGCTACGCCTCATTGCCCACACGGGGCTCGTCCAAAATAATCACTCGCAATCATTAACAGCGTGATGCCAGCACTGGGTCCAAAGAAAGCCCGGTAAGCTACCAGAATATTCTCACTCATGCCACAGGAATGTCACAACCGGCAATTGCAGGTCTGGCGCGCCCGGGACTTTCCGGAAAGTAGTTCGCCGTACTCTATCACCGTCTATATAATGCACTTCCTGATAAAAGTCAGCAGTCTTGTCCCACCTATACAGTCTCATCAACGTCTCAGCAACCGGAGTTGCAATTCATGCCCAGCGAAACCAGATGCCGATTCACGGTTGCGCAGCGCATGCGTGGCGTCAATCCATTCCGGGTGATGACGGTGCTGGAACGGGCCAAAGATCTGGAGTCCCAGGGGCGGCACATTGTTCATCTGGAGGTGGGGGAACCCGACTTCGTGACGGCCGCGCCAATTCTGGAGGCGGGACGGACCGCTTTGGCGCAGGGACATACCAGCTATACCCCTGCCGCCGGGCTGCCGCAGTTGCGGGAGCGTATCGCCGCATTCTATCGCAGTGATTATGACGTCGATATTGCACCGCAGCGTATCTTCGTGACGCCTGGCGCCAGTGGCGGACTCAGTCTGCTCGCGCAGTTGCTGCTGAATCCGGGAGATGGTGTGCTGATGAGTGATCCCGGGTATCCCTGCAATCGCAACTATGTGCGCCTGGCGGGAGGCGAAGCTCAGCTCGTCGAGGTCGGTGCCGACACCCGCTATCAGGTCACTCCGGAATTGCTGGAGCGCCATCGCACCGAGCGCACACGTGGCGTGTGGATCGCCTCCCCCGGCAATCCCACTGGGACGGTGCTGGATATCGCCGGGCTTCAGGGGCTCAGCGCGTGGACGGACCGCCACAACCTGCACCTGCTGGTGGACGAGATCTATCATGGTCTCGATTACACAGAGGGCCTGCCTACGGCACTGCAGGTCTCCGACGATGCGCTGGTCGTGAACAGTTTTTCGAAATACTTTGGCATGACCGGCTGGCGGCTGGGCTGGTTTGTCGTGCCCGAACCTCTAGTGGCGGCCAGCAATATTCTGGCGCAGAACCTCTTCATCGCGGCGTCCACTGTCGCGCAGTACGCCGCATTGCGAGCCTTCGATCTTGATACGCGCGAGATATTGGAAGAGCGCAGGGTGGCCTTCGCGCAGCGTCGTGATTTTCTCACCGGTGTTCTGCAGGAGCTGGGATTCGCCGTTCCGGTCGCCACCGAGGGGGCGTTTTACATCTACGCAGGCATCGACAAGTTTGGCGACGATAGTGAATATTTTTGCCACGCTCTGCTGGAACATTTTGGCGTGGCTGTGACGCCTGGCACAGACTTCGGAGATTTCGAAAATCGTCGCCATGTGCGCTTCGCCTTCACGACCAGTATGGAGCAGTTGCAGGTGGCGGCCGACCGCCTGCGCGTGGCGGTGAACTCTGGAAGGTTACGGCGATGAAGTTTGCCACGCCTCTACAGGAGGCTAGGCTGATAAAACGCTACAAGCGTTTTCTCGCCGATGTCGTTCTTGCCGACGGCAGCACGACGACGTTGCATTGCCCTAACACTGGTTCCATGCTCAATTGTGCTGCTCCCGGCAGTCGTGTCTGGTATTCGGTGGCTGAGAATGCGGCACGCAAGTATCCGTTTACCTGGGAGCAGGTGGAAGTCGACGGAGGTCATCGCGTCGGCATTAATACGGGCCGAGCCAATACCCTCGTCAAGGAAGCGCTGCAGAATGAGGTGATTCCGGCGTTGCGCGGTTATGCCATGTTGCAGAGTGAAGTGGCCTACGGCAGTGAAGGCAGCAGGATTGATTTTCTACTCTCCGGTGGCGGAGAGGAACCACTGCCCTCCTGTTACCTGGAGGTCAAGAGTGTCACGCTCGGATTGGGTGATGGTCTCGGTGCATTTCCCGACGCGGTGACTGCCCGCGGTCTGAAACACCTTCGCGAGCTGGTAGCCATGCGCGAGAGTGGGCAGCGAGCGGTTCTGCTGTTCTGCGTACAACACACGGGCATTGATACTGTGGTACCGGCAGATCGCATAGACCCGGTCTACGGGAGAGCGCTGCGCGAGGCCAGAGCAGCAGGCGTGGAGGTAATGGCATGGGGATGTGATATCGGATCGCAGGAGATCATCCTGCGGCGCGAACTTCCAGTGCAGATGCCCTGAAGCGCATTTCCCGGGAAGGTGTGGGTCAGATCCTGCCCAGGTGGATGACGTCTTGCTCGTCCACCATCAGGAAGCCATTGCCAATCACGAAGGGAATCGGGTGCAACCGCTTGCCCTTGCAGGGGCCGAGAATGCATTGACCGCTTTCGATCAGGAACAGCGCGCCATGCGTGGAGCATTGAATCAGCGCACCATCACTATCGAGAAAGCGATCTTCCTGCCACTCCAGCGGCGTCCCCAGATGTGGGCAATAGTTGTAGTAGACATGCATCCGATCGTCCTTTTTCACGGCGAACACATACTTGTTGCCGATCTCGAAGCCCTTGGAAGTGCCTTCTTCCATGTCTGACGTATGACAAAGCGTAATCATTCTTCCGATCCTTTTTCTGACGCCACTCGCCTGCGGATATCTTTCTGGTGTTCAGGCCAGGCGCTTAAGCCAGCGCCTGCTCGAAGTCGGCCAGCAGGTCATCGATATCCTCGATGCCGACTGCGAGCCGGATCAGGGAATCGGCGATACCCATGGACGCTCTGCGTGCCGCCCCCATCTCGAAGAAAATCGTGTGCGCAACAGGAATCGCCAGCGTGCGCGTGTCGCCGAGATTACTTGAAGAGACTACGCAGTTGAGTTTGTTCAGGAAGTCGAAGCAATCCAGTTCATCGACGAGTTCGATGCTCATCAGCGCACCGAAATGACGAAACAGTTGCGCCGCTCGCTCGTGCTGGGCGTGGCTGGGCAGCCCCGGATAGTTGACCTTGCGGACGCGCGGATGCTGTTCGCAGAACTGTGCCAGCGCCATGGCGTTCTGACAGGCGCGTTCCACGCGCAGGGACATGGTCTCTGACCCTACCGCAAGATGGTGAGCGGGCTCGGGTGCCAGTGTGGCGCCGAAGTCGCGCAGTCCCTTCTTCTTTATCTGCGTCATGCCCCACTGTGCCGCCGGACCAGTCTTGTAGTTGTCGTAGAGATTCGGATAGGTTGACCAGTCATAGAGTCCGGTATCGGTGACGGCGCCACCCAAGGCGTCGCCATGGCCACCAAAATACTTGGACAGTGAATTGACGATTAATGATGCACCGACTTTTTTCGGCGAGAACAGCCATGGTGTTGTAATCGTGTTGTCGACGACATAGATCAGCCCCAGCTCGCTGCACAGCGCGCCGATGCCATCCAGATCTGCCACCTGGGTCGCCGGGTTGGCGATGGTCTCGACAAACACCAGACGCGTGTTGCTCTTCACAGCCGCCTGCACATTGCTCGCTGCAGTGGCATCCACGAAGCTGACTTCAACGCCAAAATTGGTGAAGGTGTTGAAGAGGCTGTTGGTGTTACCGAAGAGGAACGAGCTGGCCACCACATGGTCGCCCTGGCGTAGCAGTGCAAACAGGATCGAGCCAATGGCAGCCATGCCGGTCGCGAAGGCAACGGTCGTCAGGCCCTGCTCCATGTGGGTGATGCGGTTCTGCAAGGCGTTGACGGTGGGATTCTGCTGTCGACCGTAGTTGTAGCCGTTTTTGCGGCCTTGAAATACGGCGGCCAGTTCACGCGCGTCGGCATACTCGTAGGCAATCGACGTGTGAATGGGTTTGTGCAGGCTGCCATGCTCCGGATGATCGGCGCGGTCGGAATGCAGATTGGTGGTATCGAATCCTGATTTGCTCATGCTGTCACAGTCCTGCTTGACGAATACCAGCCTGAATGGGAGTGCGAAAGGTGGCTGGAAAGGGCGGCAGTATATAACGAGGCTGGTATTACTGAATACCAGCGGGGGAGGGTGAGAAGGTTGGTGAGTGGGCTGGTAAGTAGACAGGCAGTGCGGCTATCTCCTTGTCGATGGCGGCCACCCTGTCCAGATAGGCTTGGCTGTTGCGGTCCCGATATTGTTCGGAAAAGTCCGCTTCATTGAGCCCTGTCAGATCTCGTGCAACAAGGGGAACATAATCCGTTTCCAGTGTGGCGTGCGCCAGCCTCTGCTGCAGAGCCAGCGCCTCTGTGGCATTACTGGTCGCAGCATTGCCCAGCGCCACGCCAGCGCTGTTGGCTGTTAGATCGCTGAAGCTGAATCCGCTGCGATAGCGGGCGTCGTAGGTTTCCTTGCTGTTGGAGAGTATGCCTGCCACCCCGGCTCCCGCCGACGCCGTGATGGCGGCGGAGGTAGTCAGATGCTGGGCCAGATCGACACGGCGCTGGATCGTCACTTCAACCCTGCGCACTGGGGTGCCGCCGAGCTCTCCAGCCAGCTGCCGGAGGTCCGATTCATTGACGTAAAGAGACAAGGCCTGCAGCAGGTTGCGATTCTCTGCAATGGCATCCCTGCCGTTGGCGGAGCGGACGCTGGCGATGCGGAATAGTGGGAACAGCAGTTCGTTCAGCGAGACAGAGGAGGTGTCGGCAGGCAGTGCGGCGACGATTTCGGCTATCTGCACGTAGTAGCGGAGTATGCGGTCATTGTCATCCGCGCTCAGGAACAGCTGCTCGGCTTGTCCCTTGACCTGCGACAGCATGTCCGGCTGCCAGTCGAGAGTGACGTGCACTGCCTCTTCCTCGAAGGTCACATCGCGAACGCTCTGCTGTAACGCTGAGAATTCCTGATAGTTCACGTAATTCGCCGCCAGTATGCGTTGTCCCATCAGGATTGCGCTACGCACCACCGCCGTTGGAATTGGCAAGTGCCCGGCGCGCACACCGTACAGCTCGATGGCTCCGTCTCGTTGCCTGACGCGGGCATGCAGATTCAGATAAAGGGGCAGGCCCGGCAGTTGCCATGGCACCACCAGATCGACTCTGGCGCTGCCGGGCGACAGTGCCACGTCGGCGGCCAAGTCCTGCAGGCCGGGGATTGTTTGCAGGCCAAAGGCCGCCAGCAGATTCAATTCCTCCTTGTCCAGCTGCAGGCGCCGTTCGCCAGCGCTGCTGATCTCTTCGGGGGCGTTGTCGACAATAAGTTGTTCGATGGTGCGAATATCGACATCGTCAATCGTGCGGGTCACGGGAACCGAGGGAGATGTCTGCAGAGTCAATATCATCAACAACAGCACTAACGCCAACAGACCGAGCAGTAGCGCGGTGAGTCGTCTTGCCAGGGTAATCAAACTGGAGAAGCGTGCTATCGTCATGGGATTTCAGCATGGACTGCTGACAAATTCGTGGATTACCGTTATAAAGAACGCGGCCGGAGTGTCGAAATCCGGTCAATTACCTTGCTGCATGCGCCTGCCGCAGACTTGACGGTACTATCTTAGAGTGATTATGGTGTCGTCAAGCACTATAGGCTCTCGCCCTGACTTTTGTACAAGGACCACTTCATGATGATGACCCTGAAATTAATCGGCCACTTTTCCACCCTTTCCCTGCGAGCGGGGCTGGGGGCAATGGTGCTCGTGCTGGTAGGCTGTGCCTCATCTTCAGAGCAGGCTGACCAGACCTCAGAGCAGGCGGCGATCACCGAAGAACAGCGTGCGGCCGAGGTTGCTGCTGTGTCCAGGGCCGCAGAGGAGAGAGCGAGAATCGAGGCTGAGCAGGCCGAACGCGAAACTGCCCGCCAAGCGGCTGAACGTCAGGCTCAAGCCGAAGCGGCGGCAAGAGTTGAGCGCGAACAATTGGCTCGTGCCGAAGCCGCAGAGCAGCAGCGCCGTGAAGCCGAAGATCGTCAGCGTGAACAACAGGTCCGCATCGCTGAATTGGAGGCTGAGATTGCAGCAGCCCGCGCGCAGACAGAGAATGTGACGGCGGCCAATGGCAAGCTTGAAGAAGCGATTGCCACCGCCGAAGAATTGCTGGACGTGCTCGCCGCCGAGCAGCTCAAGTATGGCACTGCTGACGCCACAGGCCAGCTCGCGGAACCCCTGCAGAAGGATTTGATCGCTGACCTGGAGTCTCGCAAAGACTCTCTCAAGCGCGAGGCACAGGCACTGGTCCAGTAATGAGCGCAGACGTAATCGACATCAACGGGCCGCGTGAAGAACGCCGGTTCAAGGAGAAAGAGTCCCGCTTGAATGAGCTGCGCGGTGCTTTCAAGGCGGCACGGCTTGACGCTCAGGTCGCGAAGAAGAAAGCTCATTCCGGCGCGGCGGGCAGAACTTCTACCAAGACCACCTCAGGCAACAAAAAGAAGGGTAAAAAACCCACCCGTTAGGCTCATTGCAAGTCAATTCAGAACCAATTCCTCACCGTTTCAGCGCAATAGAAACTAGCAGTCAGTTCCAGTTTCAGGGGCCCTTCGAGGCACCCTGGCGACGGCTTTGTTTGTCGTAATTGATATGCTACAGTGCCCCCGGTCCATACAAAAACAATAGATAAAGGGGTTACCGCAAGATGCCAGGCATGACAATTACAATAAGTGTGTTGCTTTCTATTTTCGGTTTGGGCGTAGCGTATTTTTACATGCGCCAGGTAATGAGTGTCCCTCTGGACCTGGGTCTGGATGGAGAACAGAAATCCCGTGTGAAAATGATCCATAGTGCAATTGCTGAAGGGGCCATGGCATTCCTCAAGCAAGAGTACAAATTCCTCGCAATATTCATGGTCGTATTTGCTGCCATCATCGCGCTGCTGATCGACGACAGTCATACCCCTGATACCCGGGAGGGTATCTACACAGCAGTCGCCTTCCTGTTCGGCGGCATCATCTCCATTGCGTCCGGCTACATCGGCATGATGATCGCCACGCAGGGCAACGCCCGTACAACTGTTTCGGCCAAAGACAACATTGGTGATGCGTTCAAGGTGGCGCTAAACTCCGGCGCCGTGATGGGTTTCGCACTGGTCAGTCTGGCAGTGCTGGGTCTGGTGATCGTGTACGTGGTACTGAAGGCCTGGCTGCCCGCCGACCTTCCCAACCACGTCCTCATGGAAATCATTGCCGGCTTCGGTCTTGGTGGTTCCACGATTGCGCTGTTCGCCCGTGTCGGCGGCGGTATCTTCACCAAGGCGGCTGACGTCGGTGCGGATCTCGTGGGCAAGGTAGAGAAAGGCATTCCAGAAGATGACCCTCGCAACCCCGCAGTGATCGCCGACAACGTCGGTGACAATGTCGGTGACGTAGCCGGTATGGGTGCCGACCTGTTCGGTTCCTGCGCCGAGAGTACCTGTGCCGCGATGGTGATCAGTGCTGTGGTGTTTGCCGGCAATGTTGATGCCCTGCTGTACCCGATTCTGATCAGTGCCGTGGGTATTCCCATAAGCCTGCTGACGATGTTCTTCGTCAAAGTGAAAACAGAAGACGACGTCTCTCCGGCGCTGATGAAGCTGCTGATCATCTCCAGTACACTGATGGCCATTGCCATGTTCTTCGTGACACGCGCCTTCATTCCTGCGGACTTCGTACTGCGTGAAGTGGCGTACACCAGCATGGGCATCTACTGGTGCTTCCTGTCCGGTCTGACTGCAGGTCTCGTAGTAGGACTGCTCACCGGCTACTACACCTCGGGAGCATTCAAGCCCGTGCAGGAAGTGGCCAAATCCTGTGAGACTGGCGCTGCTACCAACATCATCTACGGTCTGGCGCTCGGTTATAAGAGCACTGTGTTGCCCTATATCGCCATCGCCATCGCGATCTTCGTTTCGTGGAAATTGGGTGGCATGTACGGCGTGGCTATCGGCTCACTCGGTATGCTCGGTACATTGGCAATTGCGCTGACCATCGATGCTTACGGCCCGGTGTCTGACAACGCTGGCGGAATCGCCGAAATGGCTGGCTTGCCGAAGGAAGTCCGTCGTCGTACTGATATCCTTGATGCCGCTGGTAATACCACGGCTGCGATTGGTAAAGGCTTCGCCATCGGTGCGGCCATCCTGACCTCGCTTGCTCTGTTCGCGGCGTTCCTGACCAGTGCGGACGCGTTGATGAAGGAAGAGGACCCGACTTCGGATCTGCTGGCGTCGATCAACCTGCTCGACCCGGTTGTGTTCGTGAGCCTGTTCATGGGTGCGGTGCTGCCGTTCCTGTTTACAGCGATGACCATGAAGTCAGTCGGCAAGGCCGCCTTTGACATGATCGAAGAGGTGCGTCGTCAGTTCAACACTATCCCCGGTCTGATGGAAGGCACTGCGTCTCCTGATTACGCTCAGTGCGTGTCCATCTCTACCCAAGCGGCGTTGCGCGAGATGATCGCTCCCGGCATCCTGATCATGGGCACGCCGCTAGTTGTCGGTTATCTGTTCGGCGTTCCCGCTGTGGCGGGTGTCCTGGCGGGTTCACTGGTGTGCGGTGGTGTGCTGGCCATATCGGCGTCCAACAGCGGTGGTGCGTGGGACAATGCCAAGAAGTACATCGAGGCAGGTAATCTGGGTGGCAAGGGTTCCGAAGTGCACAAGGCTGCCGTGGTAGGTGACACAGTAGGTGACCCGCTGAAGGATACCTCAGGTCCATCACTGAACATCCTGATCAAGCTGTCTGCCATTTTGAGTCTGGTGTTCGCGCCGTTCTTCGTGCAGTACGGTGGTGTGCTGACTGGTGGTTGATACTTGTGATCTTCCTGCTTGAATGAAAGAGGGCTGCAATTGCAGCCCTCTTTTTTGAGTATCGCGAAGCACTGGGGTTTGAGCGCCTTGCTGGTGCGGCCATCATGGACACGCCGTGAACCCATCCATGGGGGCTCGCTTTCGCCATCCATGGCTCAAGACGGTCCATGATGGCCGCACCAGCAAGGCACTCCCGAAGCACGATGCTATGCGTACCCAATGGCAACCCCAAGTGCGAGTGCTGATCTTCAGGTCTTCGAGTATCACCATGCTTAGATCTGTGGTGTGGGATAGGGGATGGCAGGACCGTTGAGCGCCATGGATGGCGCGATCGAGCCCTACATGGATGTATTCACGGGCGTGTCCTGACAGTCCCTATCTCACACCACAGATCGACCTACGGAGCAGTATTTGAAGAACTCAGAAGAAAATCAGAACTCGCGACGCCGCTCGAAGTGATACATGACCCACTCCGTGAATTCGGTGTTCGTACCTGAAACAGGGTCCTGCCAGTGCAGAGTGACATTGCGCACGCACTGATAAATTCGGAAGGAATCCGTGTCCTCGATTATCAACCCCCGCACCGACGGATTGAGTGTGTAGTTGGAAATCTCCACCAGCTTCCAGTTCTCCGCCATCGTATCGCTGATGCACTGGCTTCCGGACAGCAGATCGACGTAAGACATCTCGGTTTCCGCCCACGCCTGTGCGGCAACGGTCAGATCGATGGCAAGATTGGTGGTGATGGCGGCATTGTTCTCGTCGCTGAAAAGGATCGAATTGAGTTTGATTGCATGCTCACTCTGATTCTGTGCCACCAGCCGCAGGCCAGCATTGCTTTTCTCGCCCCACGCACTCGAATAGATCGCATACTTGATAGGCGAGTCACTTTCCGCGGGCGGGGCGATTGTGGCGGCTCCCTGTGCGAGCGCGGAATCAGCAATCGCCAGGGCAATTAGCATGCACAACGTTGCTTTCGACATCGCAATAGTTATTCCTGGCTGAGTGGTTATTGTGCTGAGTCCGGGCTCAGAGGTTAGCTGAAAAGAAAGGGGTTTTCCACGCCGATATCGCCCTTGCCATCTCCCTGCCTGCGAGTGAGATGAAGATAGATCAGGGATGTTCAAGACTGGCGTGGCAATGGATAATGCCTGCTCTCCGAAGACCGGTCTCTGGTCATCGATCACCCTTTCTGTTTGTAAAAGTGAGTCGCTCTTGAGTATGTTGAATGCAGTAAAACACATCGTCTGCGTGGCCTCTGGCAAGGGTGGTGTCGGTAAATCCACGACCGCCGTCAATCTTGCACTGGCCCTGCATCAACGCGGTCTGCGTGTCGGGCTGCTTGACGCGGACATCTATGGACCAAGCCAGCCTCTGATGCTTGGCGTGAAAGCCGGTACGCGGCCGCAGATCATCGACAACAAATACATGGAGCCGATTCGCGCCCATGGCATCGTCTCCAACTCCATGGGTTATCTGGTGGATTCAACGACGGCGATGGCGTGGCGTGCACCGATGATCGTGGGTGCCTTCAAGCAGATGCTGGAGCAGACCCTGTGGTCAGATCTGGACTATTTGATCATCGATATGCCGCCGGGTACGGGAGACATTCAACTGAGTCTTTCCCAGTCGGTGGCAGTCAGTGGTGCAGTGATCGTGACCACACCGCAGGACGTGGCGCTGCTGGATGCGCGCAAGGGCATCGAGATGTTCCGCAAGGTGAATGTACCGATTCTAGGCATAGTCGAGAACATGGGAATCCACATTTGCTCAAACTGCGGACATGCAGAGGCGATTTTCGGAGAGGGTGGCGGCAAGAAGATTGCGAACGACTACGGTGTCGATGTCATCGGGTCGCTGCCACTCGATCTCTCGATTCGTGAGCATACGGACAGCGGCAACCCGATCGTGGTGGCACAGCCAGACAGCGCAGTGGCGAAGGCCTATCGTGTGCTGGCGGAAAAAGTCGTGCAGAAGATTGAGGGGCTGAGTGCCTCACAATCGGCACAACCCAGTATCAGCATGACGGATGATTGATGTCCATGGTCAGGGTGATGGTGTGACCTCGAAACGATAGATGATGTAGGACATGGGGGAGTGCAGAACACTGAAGCGGTGCGGTATTCCCGCAGGCAGCACGACGACATCACCCGGGCCTATCTCCTGCGTGTCACCCCCAATCTGCGTCACAAAGAAGCTCGGCGTGTCGCCGAGGTTGGGGGGATCGGATACGGCACGCTGCTCCTGCATTTCTCCGCCTGTGACGAGCGCGCCGGAACCTTCGATGATCTGATAGATCTCCGTCAACTCTTCGTGCATCAGTGCCCGGTTTTCCGCTGCGGTGCGATGCACAATGCCCACGCGCACCAACCCGCCTTTGACTGGAGTCTCATTGACCTTGGTGTCCAGAATGTTGCCCGCTACGGAGCGGCTCATGGTCGCTTGCCAATCGGCAGCCTTTACGACCGCTGCTGCAGACGCGGCAGGGGGCTGTGCATATGCCAATGCGTGGGGTAACAGAGCAGTTACCACTGTACTGAAAAGAACCCTGCGGATAATCGTCTTCATGCCAAGTCTCCTGAGAGGGCCTTTTGAATGCCCCGGTTATCGACGTGTCTGATCGAGCTAAAGACTACACGTGCTCTCCCGGCAGGCGGATGTTTCTGACGATCTCCTGCACCTCGAATGGTGGTTCGACGGTGAAGCGGCAGACCACCAGTGCGACCACGAGATTGAGAAGTGTGCCCAGTGTCCCGATCCCTTCGGGGGAGATACCGAACCACCAGTGTTCGGCGGTGCTCATCGTGGGATTGATGAACTTGAAGTAGATGATGTAGGCCGCCGTGAAGGTAAATCCAGAGACCATCCCGGCCACAGCTCCGTGCTTGTTCATCCTGCTGTAGAAGATACCCAGTACGATGGCCGGGAAGAACGAGGCGGCTGCCAGCCCGAAGGCGAAGGCGACCACTTCGGCCACGAAGCCGGGCGGATTGATGCCGAAATACCCCGCGATCAGTACTGCAAAGAAGATCGCAATGCGTGCGTAATTCAACTCCTCCTTCTCAGTAGTGTGGGGCCGCAGGCAGCGCTTGATCAAGTCGTGGGAGATTGACGTCGATATCACCAGCAGCAGTCCTGATGCGGTGGAGAGTGCCGCCGCGAGTGCGCCCGCCGCTACCAGTGCCGCGACCCAGTTCGGCAGTTGAGCAATCTCCGGATTTGCCAGCACCATGATGTCCCGGTTGACGGTCAACTCATTTACTGCAGCATTTCCCACATACTGAATCCGTCCGTCGTCATTTTTGTCATTGAAGGTAATCAGGCCCGTGCGTTCCCAGGTCGAGAACCACGAGGGCATGGTGCTGTATTCGGCATTGTTCACCGTGTCCAGCAGATTAGTCTTGGAAAATGCTGCCAGCGCTGGCGCGGTTGTATACAGCAGCGCGATGAACAGCAGCGCATAACCCGCAGACTTGCGCGCATCGCGTACTGACGGCACAGTGAAGAAGCGAATGATCACATGCGGTAGTCCGGCGGTGCCAAACATCAGCGCGGCGGTGATGAAGAAGACGTCCTGTGTGCTCTTCTGCCCTTCGGTATAGGTGCCGAATCCCAACTCTCTGGACAGGCCATCCAGGCGGTCCAGCAGATAGCCGCCACCGTATTCAGGAGTCAGTTCTGAGCCAAAGCCCAATTGTGGAATCGGATTGCCGGTCATCATCAGCGACAGGAATATCGCCGGGACCATATATGCAAAAATCAGTACGCAGTACTGGGCGACCTGCGTATAAGTGATGCCTTTCATGCCGCCGAGCACCGCATAACAGAATACGATCGCCATCCCGATGACGACACCGGTCGTGATGTCGACCTCCAGAAAGCGCGAGAAAACGATTCCGGCGCCCTGCATTTGACCACAGACATACACGAATGAAATCACGATGGCGCAGAATATTGCCGTCAGCCGCGCGCTCTGAGAATAATAACGGTCGCCGATGAAGGCCGGCACGGTGAACTTGCCGAACTTGCGCAGGTAGGGTGCCAGCAGTAATGCCAGCAATACATAGCCGCCGGTCCAGCCCATCAGGTAATAAGCGCCGTCCCGCCCCAGAAAGGAAATCAAACCTGCCATCGAAATAAAGGATGCAGCCGACATCCAGTCGGCAGCCGTCGCCATGCCATTCGTCAGGGGGTGGATACCACCACCGGCGACATAGAAATCATGTGTGGAACCGGCCTTTGACCATATGGCGATCAGGACGTAGAGTCCGAAAGACAGGAAGATAAATAGGTAAGTCCAGATCTGCACACTCATGGTTTGATCTCCGTGTCGACATTCGCGGAGTGAGTAACATGTGGCTTGTCAGCCGTCTCGATCTGATCGAGCTTGTACTGATGATCCAGCCTGTCCATGAGCCGGATGTAGACAAATATCAGGACCACAAAGCCATAGATCGACCCTTGCTGGGCCATCCAGAAGCCGAGCTTGAAGCCGCCGAGTCGAAAGTTGTCGAGAAAATCCGCCAGCAAGATGCCGCAGACAAAGGAGATGAAGAACCAGATACACAACAGAATGAGCACTATTCTGATGTTGGCTTTCCAGTACGAGCGCGCATTTCTATCGGACATTGCGGGCCTCTTATAATTTATTGATTTTGTTGTTTTTTATTCTTTGTCCATACAAAGGCAGCGCCGATGGTATCACTAAAAAAATAGCTCGTACATCGGCTGCAGTTGCTGACCGCCGCCCCTCAGAGCCGACTGTTGATTTATTAATCAATTGCATTACTATTCATGACATTGATATAAATTGATCGCAGTATTCCTGATAAATGTGAAGTGGCGGCGCGTATGAGTCTGAAGAAATGTGATCTCAATCTGTTTCTGGTGTTCGACACCATTTATTCGGAGCGAAATCTGACTCAGGCGGCAAAGGCTCTGGCCATTACTCAGCCTGCTGTCAGCAATGCATTGGCGCGGTTGCGCAAGCTCTTCAATGACGAGCTGTTCGTGCGCACAGCCAGAGGCATGTTACCGACGCCTGTGGCCGATGGGATAGCCCAGAATGTCTTGGACGCACTCGGACTTCTCAACGCCAGTATTATGGAACGGGAAGAATTTTACCCGGCGCTGGCTGAGCGGACCTATCAGTTCAGTATGACCGATCTGGCAGAGGACCTGGTGTTGCCTCGGTTGATTCCGCATTTTCAGCAGCATGCTCCCGGAGTGGCGTTGCAGAGTTACTATGTCAAACGCACGGAACTCGTGCGCAATCTGGCGCGAGGTGAGATCGATTTCGCTGTCGATATTCCGATTGTGGAGGACCCTCAGCTTTGTCATCAATCTCTGACTGCCGATGATTACGTCTGCGTTGTGCGCCATGGGCACCCGGCCTTGCAGCAGGAGTTGACGCTGGAGCGCTTCATGGCGCTGCAGCATATTCATGTGTCGAGTCGCCGCAAAGGGCTGGGGCAGATCGATGTGGCACTGCTCAAGCATGGCTGTGAGCGCCGCATCATGTTGCGGGTTCAGCATTACAGGGTTGCGGCCGCCATCGTCGAGACGACAGACCTTGCTCTGAGCGTGCCGCGCTACCTTGCGGTCAAATACGATCTGGAAATCCTGCCGTTGCCTTTTGCGGTGCCTAAACTCGATTTCCATCTGTATTGGCACAAGCACTCTGACAGCGATGCGTCGCATCGCTGGCTGCGGGAAGTCATGACGAGGTTATTCAGGCCGTGAACGTGTGCAGGACGGCGTTACCGCCGCTTACTCGATGTATTCCTTGATGTAGTTCAGCAGTCTGCGACGATGCACGCGAGCGGCCTCGGTGTCGTCCTTGCTGTAGTTGCGGACCATCTGACGGATAGCCTGACGTTCGGCGAGCGGGAAATCGGTGACGAACGCGTTGACATCTTCTTCCGATCCAGCCAGCAGTCGATCACCCCATTGCTCGATCAATTGTGCGCGCCGAACCTGAGCGATGTCGGGCGTGCGCATCTTGTCCAGTTGCGCCTGGATTTCGTCATGATTGGAATCGCGCATGATCTTGCCAATGAGCTGCAGCTGGCGCCTTCTCGCACCATTGCTATTGGGCAGGCGATTGAATTCGTTGATCGCGGCGATCAGCGTGTCTGGCAGAGGCAACTTCTCCAGCTGCTTCTTGTTCAGGGTCGTCAACTCTTGACCTAGCTCCTGAAGGTGGGTAGCGTCGCGTTTCAGTTGTGACTTGCTGGGAGGTTCCAGGCTCCAGTCGATGGGTTCGCGTTGTTTCATGCTTGCTTTCCTGCCCCGATATGAGGGTTGTGTGTCATTCGCTTTCGTCGAAACGATTGTCAACCAGTGTGGTGATGGCCTCCAGGGCCTCTTTCTCATCCTCGCCGTCGATGATGATGTTGAGCACAGTGCCCTTGCTGGCGGCCAGCATCATCAAAGAGAGAATGCTCTTGCCGTCGACCAGTTTGTCCGCGCCGACCTTGATGCTGCTGCGAAATGTGGAGGCGACCGAGACCATGCGCGAGGCGGCTCTGGCGTGCAATCCCGCTTTGTTACTGATGGTGATGGTAGATGTGATCATGATTCTCTAAGCGGTTTCCCTGCGGCGCAGTTCACGATGCAGGACCTGCACGTTTCTGATGGTCTTGGAAAAATGATGCCTCAGCTGCTCGCTCAGATAAACGGAACGATGCTGGCCACCTGTGCAGCCGATGGCCACTGTCATGTAGCTGCGATTGCTCTCCGCGAATCTGGGCAGCCACTTGTCCAGATACGCACGCAGGTCCTCGTGCATGGCGCGAAATTCGGGCTGACTCTCCAGCCATTCACCGACTTCAATATCCAGCCCCGTAAGCGGACGCAACTGCGTGTCCCAATAAGGGTTCGGGAGGCAGCGGACGTCGTAAACAATGTCTGCATCGATGGGCACGCCGTGTTTGTATCCGAACGATTCAAACAGCAGCGCCATACCGGTGGAATCATCCCGTTCCACGATGCGCGTCTTGATGTTGTCACGTAGCTGGTGCAGTGACATATGGCTGGTGTCGATGGATAGACTGGCCAGCAGTGCAATCTGCTCCAGCAGCTCTGTTTCCATGTTGATCGCTTCACGCAGACCAATCTTGTCAGTCGTCAGCGGATGCTTGCGGCGACTCTCGCTGAAGCGCTTGATCAGGGTCGGGCTGCTGGCGTCGAGAAAGATGATCTCGGGTCTCAGCGAGGTCTGGTTCAATGCCTCCAGAATCTGCGGTACTTGCTTGAGGTCCAGCGGGACATTGCGGGCATCGATACTCACAGCAACTCTCGGCAGATCAGTCGCCTGCGCACTGACGCGCTGCGCCAGTGCGGGCAGCAGACTGGCCGGCAGATTGTCGATGCAGTAATAGCCGTGATCTTCCAGCATGTTGAGCGCCGTGCTCTTGCCGGAACCGGAACGGCCGCTGATGATGAGCAGTTTCACAATGTCTGTCGCCTGGGATTTGGAGCAGGAGTAATGCAGCGCCGGGTGTATGGCGGCATCAGTTTCGGGCTAACAGTATCAGGTTTGCCGGGTCGTGAACAGTGATCAGGAATTCACCGCTATGTCATACAATTCCTGCGCGGATGTCGCCTGGCGCAGCTTGTTGCAGAAGGATTCCTGGTGAAACAGTGCTGCCAATGCACCGAGAACCTTCAGATGCTCGTGCGTTTCCTGTGCAGGGACGATCAGGACAAAGAGCAGATCCACACGGCGTGAATCGACAGCGTCAAAGTCGATGCCTTCATCCAGTTTGATGAGCGCACCGGTGATTGCCTTGCAATCGGCCAGGCGGCAGTGAGGAATCCCTATGCCATTGCCAATGCCGGTGCTGCCCAGTTGTTCTCTTGCCAGCAGCGCAGTGTAAATGTTGTCGGCATTGAGTGCGGGGGTGTCTTCGGCAATAAGCTCGCTGATGGTTGTCAGAAAGCGCTTCTTGCTGACGCCGGGCAGGTTGCAGTAACAGCGCTCGGGGGTCAGGATGGTATCAAGTCGCATGTTGAACAGATCTCAAAGGGAAATTTTGCGCGGCTGATTCTAGCACCGAAGTGCACGGGCTTATGAGTGATTTTTGCGACATGCGTACGATTATCAGCTGTGTTCGTTGTTGTTCAAATCAGCTTCTTGCGCTCATTGGACGGTGGAATGGACAGTGATTCCCGATACTTGGCAATGGTACGCCGTGCGACATTGATGCCCTGTGCTTCGAGGAGCTTGGTAATTTTGCTGTCACTGAGGGGTTTGCGGGCATTCTCGGCAGCCACCAGCTTCTTGATCAGCGCCCGGATTGCCGTGGAAGAACATTCACCGCCACCTGCCGTGCTGACGTGGCTGGAGAAGAAGTATTTCAACTCGAAGATGCCCTTCGGTGTATGCATGTACTTCTGGGTGGTTACGCGCGAGATAGTGGATTCATGCATGTTCACTGCCTCGGCAATGTCATGCAGAACCAGCGGTTTCATGGCCTCTTCCCCATATTCGAAGAATCCCTTCTGGTGCTCTACGATGCGGGTGGCGACCTTCATGAGTGTTTCGTTGCGGCTCTGCAGGCTCTTGATGAACCAGCGTGCCTCCTGCAGGTTGTCGCGCAGGTAATTGTTGTCGTTGCTGCTGTCGGCGCGGCGGACCAGGGAAGCGTAATCGGGATTGATGCGAATCTTCGGTGCTGTGTCTGGATTTAGCTCCACGAGCCAGCGCCCGGTGTCAGAATCCTTGGAGACGATGACGTCCGGCACGATGTAGGTCGTTGAAGGCGGTGCGATGTCCGAGCCCGGACGTGGATTGAGCCCTTCAATGATGGCGATGGCATCCCGCAATTCCGGTTCCTTCAGGCGGGTCAGGCGCATCAGCTGTGCATAGTCTCTATTACCCAGCAGCTGCAGATGATCCTTGACGATAATCTTGGCGTGGTGGATGGCCGGTGTGACCTCGTGGTCGGTGAATTGCTGCAACTGGATCAGCAGGCACTCTGCGAGATCGCGGTAGCCCACTCCGACGGGATCGAACTGTTGAATGCGGTGCAGGACGGCAACGACTTCTTCGGGATCGATGTCCAGCGAACGGATCAGGCTGGCGTGGATGGAGTCTATCGTGGAGGTCAACATGCCGTTGGCGTCGATGGCGTCAATGATGGCGAGTCCGATCAGGCGATCGGGGTCTGACATGGGAGTCAGATTCAACTGCCACATCAGGTGGTCCTGCAGAGTCTCGGTGGCACTGTTGCGTGATTCGAAGTCGAGTCCATCGCCTTCGCTCGAACCATTACTGCTGGAGGTGTAGCTGCTCTGATAGACGTCTTCCCAGCTGGTATCCACGGACAATTCTTCGGGGATGTGGTCTTCCCAGCGGTTTTCGTCCTGATCCTGAAGTTGCTGGTTGTCGCTCTTTTCGTAACTCTCGGTGTTCAGGACCCTATCGGCACTGAATTCGTCACTGGAGACATTGCTCTCGCTGTTCTGTTCCGTCCCGGCATCGGACTTCGCATGAAACTCATCAGTGCCCTCATCAAGCTCGAGCATTGGGTTGGATTCCAGTGCCTGGTGAATTTCCTGCTGCAAATCAAGAGTGGAGAGCTGAAGTAGGCGAATCGCTTGCTGCAGCTGTGGTGTCATGGTCAGCGTTTGACCCAACTTGAGCTGGAGCGACATTTTCATAGTGTGTTGTACTTCTTCATAAGCTTCATAAGCATTTTTGACGCTTTTGGATAGACGGCGAAGTTGCCTGGCGATTTTAGCAAATATCGTGCCGTAGTTGCAGGTTAATTTTCAAGCACTGTCGACGCACAGTGCGATGAACTCATCAGATACGGAATTGGTGGCCGAGGTAAACGTCCCGGACCTTCTGATTGGCAAGGATGTCCGCCGAGGAACCTTCGGCTATGATCTGCCCCTCACTGACGATGTAGGCCTTCTCGCAGATGTCGAGAGTCTCGCGCACATTGTGATCGGTGAGCAGCACACCAATGCCCTTGTTTTTCAGATGCGTGATGATGTCCTTGATGTCGCTGACGGAGATCGGGTCGACGCCGGCGAAGGGTTCATCGAGCAGAATGAAGCGGGGTTCGGTGGCGAGCGCACGGGCGATCTCGGTACGACGGCGCTCCCCCCCGGACAGGCTCATGCCCTTGTTGTTGCGAATATGGCCAATGTGGAATTCGCCCAGCAGGCTTTCGAGCTTCTCCATCTGCTGTGCGCGGGTAAGCTCCTTGCGGGTCTCCAGAATGGCGAGGATGTTCTCGGCTACCGTGAGGGTGCGAAAGATGGAGGAGTCCTGCGGCAGATAGCCCAGCCCTCGTTGCGCCCTGGCGTGAATGGGCAGCGAGGTCAGGTTGGTGGAATTCAGTTCGATGCTGCCGCTGTCGGCTTTCACCAGGCCAACAATCATGTAAAAGCAGGTGGTTTTGCCGGCACCGTTGGGGCCGAGTAGCCCGACAATCTGACCGCTGTCTATGCTCAGCGACACGTCCCGGACGACTTGTCGCCCCTTGTAGGACTTGGCGAGATGAGAGGCTGTTAAGGTGTCCATCAGTTTATTTGCTGGCTCAGAGAGCCGCTGCATGCCTGTCCGGAGGTGGCGCCGGATTCGATTACATGGCGAATCTGAGCACACTGCAATGCGGTGCCGGGTTGGTTGAAACTGGCACCGCCGATGAACTCCACCACCGATTCGTTGCCGGCGTAGTAATTGATGGTTTCGCTGCTGCCAGTCAGTGGCGCGGATTCTCCATCCGGCTTTTGCTGAAAACGGGCAGGTGATCCCGTCAGGCGCACGGTCTGCAGTTGGTTGTCGAGGTTGTATTCAAGGATTGCCTGGTCGCCCGTCAGTTCGATATCGTTTTGGCGCACAAAGACATTGTCGCGCAATGTGATGACACGCAAACCATTCACTGTCTCGATGGTGGTTTCACCATCTGCCCGGTATTCATGAGCACCATTGGCTTCTTGCGCCAGAGTGATAGAACCGGCTCCGAATAGGAGCATCGCCCCCAACAGCGTTGCGACTTTCATGAGATCAGGGTTGACTGCTGGGAACTTCATATCGGCCTCTGACCTGTGAGCGGAAAGTCAATTTGTCCTGGCGCAGATCGACGAGCAAGCCGATAGCCGTCTGTCGCAAGGTGTTGGTTGTCATGGTGACCTCCCGGTCGGTGTTCATTGTCTCAGTGCCGGGAAATAGGGAGATGAATCCGGTAGTAAGTGTCATGCGTTCACCGGCAGCATCGATCTGGAAAAGTTCTACTTCGTCGCTAAGATCCAGGCGCTCAATATTGTCACTGTCCGCAACCCCGTGGATTCTGCCCGATTTGGCCGCGATATTCCAGCGCTCCCCGGAGTTCTGGTAGAGGCGTACGTAGGGGTTGCTGAGTACAGTAGTGTTATCCAGATAGTGGGTTTGTTCGCTTGCTTCCAGGGTGTAGTCGATGCGCCCCTCGGCATTGTAGAGAACGCTGGTGGTTCCCACGGAATAGGCATCGTAATTTATCTCGGTGCCGGGCTCGGTTGTATCAACAATGGCCGGGGTGCTGGAAAACATATAGCGGCCGGAATAAATTGCCAGCACGAGAAGTCCCAGCAGTGCCCACAAGCGCCAGCCCGTTAGAAGCTGGCGTGTCTCTTCATCGACGACTTCTTCGCCAGCGACACCCTCTCCAACGATCTCCTCGTCAATGATTCTCTCATCAACAGGTAGGTTGCTGACCGCGTCCCTAGAGGAAGTGGGCAATGGCTGAGTCATAACGGTCCTGTGCCTGCAGAATAAAATCACAAATTTCACGTACCGCGCCCTGGCCGCCCTGCAGTGAGGTCTGAGCGTGTGCTGATTCCTTGACGGATCTATGTGCGTTGGCGACGGCGATGGCTAGTTGTACCGCTTTCATGGGCTTGATATCCGGCAGGTCGTCCCCGGCATAGCCGATCTGCGACGGCGTCAAGCCAGCCTCTGCACACATTTCCTGCAAGGCATTGAGTTTGTCCTCCCGCCCCTGAATCAGTAGTCGGATTCCCAGATTCTCAGCCCGTCGTGCCAGCAACGCTGATTTGCGTCCGCTTATGATGCCCACTTGAATGCCGCTATTCTGCAGGAGCTTGATACCCTGACCATCCAGGGTGTTGAATGCCTTCATCTCCTCACCGCTATCGGTCAGGAACAGTTCGCCGCTGGTCAGCACGCCGTCGACGTCCAGCACCAGTAATCTGACCTCGCGTGCGCGCCTGACTATGTCGTTCTCGTCCGTTCTGAAAATCATCTTAACGTGTGTCCTTTGGGTCGAAAGTATTCTCCGACAGAGCTGCTGATCTGATCACACGACGTTGGCCAGCAGCAGATCGTGCATGCGAATGACACCCTTCAGAGCATCCTGGTCGTCGACAACGATCAACGTGTAGATGCTGTTTTCCTGCATCATATGCACGGCTTCTGTGGCTAGCGCATTATCGCGGACTTTCTTGCTGCGCACCGACATGACGTCCCTGATCAGAGTCTTATGAATATCCTTGCCGGAGTCGAGTGTACGGCGCAGATCGCCATCGGTAAACACGCCACACAGGATCCCTTTGGTGTCGACGACCGTCGTCATGCCCAGGCCCTTGCGGGTGATTTCCAGCAGTGCCTCGCTCAGTACCGTTCCGGGTTCCACCATCGGGATTGCGGTGTCACTGTGCATGACATCTTTGACCTTCAGCAGAAGTCGTCGCCCCAAGCGGCCACCGGGGTGGGAAAATGCGAACTCCTCGCGGGTGAAGCCCTTGGCTTCCAGCAGCGCCATTGCCAGCGCGTCGCCAAGCACCAGTGCCACGGTGGTGCTGGTGGTCGGGGCGAGCCCCAGCGGGCAGGCCTC
Organism: Gammaproteobacteria bacterium; assembly: GCA_030654835.1. Lineage (GTDB taxonomy): Bacteria > Pseudomonadota > Gammaproteobacteria > Pseudomonadales > Pseudohongiellaceae > UBA5078. The sequence goes on from JAURWS010000060.1 coordinate 104,894, forward strand.
CTCGCTGACGCTCGCGTCCAGGTGCACGGTGGCCGTTTGAGCGAGCATGGAGCGACTGTCGCCGGTCATGCTGATCAGAGGAATGCCCTTGCGTTTCAGGACTGGCAGAATGGTCAATATCTCACTGGTGGTTCCGGAGTTGGAGAGTGCCACCACGACGTCTTTTTCCGTGATCATGCCAAGATCGCCGTGACTCGCTTCACCTGGATGTACGAAGATGGCCGGAGACCCGGTGCTGGACAGGGTTGCGGCAATCTTGCGCGCGATATGCCCAGACTTTCCCATGCCGGTGACGATAATTCTGCCTTCGCATGCCAGCAGAATTTCACATGCCTGGACGAACGTGCTGCCAATGCGTTGCGACAGTTCTCCTATGGCTCTGTGCTCTATCTCGATCGTGCGACGCGCGCTGTTGATCAGGATGTCACCGTCAGTCATTTCTAGTTCCCTACCATTCTTATGCAATATTCAACGCCGCAATATGCGCCTGTTTCACATTTACTTTGATTTTTTCTGAATTCACAGTCCAGAAAGAGGCGCTGAAGTATTCCGTCGGTAGCGGTAGAAAAGCATTGCGATGCTGGTCTGACGTGGGTTCGGAATGCTTGAGAGTACCCCCGGGTAACGCTGTTGCAGACCCCTGATACCGCCCGGCGCTTCGCGGTGATGGGGTGGGCTTTGCTTGGCACTACCTGTCCGCGTCGAAAGACCTTGACTGCGCAATTTACGGAAGGGGCACAATTAGACGAGGGATTATTATTGTTTGCAAGTAGTAATTTATTGCCGCTCCCGTTTCATGTAAACTGCCGCCTGCATTAGCGGGTAATGGGAAATCTGGCGTCTGCAGGTCAGGATGAGGCCGACGCAGGGTCGGAAGCAGGTGATCGAACTCAACTGTTCGACGCTGAGAGTTGCTCAACACACAGGAGATTCACCAGGTGAAGTCGATCAAAACATTCTTAGTCATGGCCGCCCTGGCGTTGTTCGCCTCTGCCGGATTGCAGGCAGCAGAGGAGCTCAGTGCCGTGGCTTCTGCGGAGAAATCCGTGAACGAGTTGCTTGCGACAGTAGTAGAACTCAAGCCGTATTTTGAAACTGACAAAGAGCGATACTTTGCCGGCATCGAGCAATCCCTGAGTTCTTTTGTGGATTTTGACGAGGTCGCCATTGGTGTCATGGCGCGCTTGGGAGAGAACGCAACTCCCGAGCAGATTTCCCGATTCGGCGACAAATTGAAGATCACGCTGACACGCTTCTATGGGGCAGCGTTGGTGGGTTACGACGGTCAGAAACTGGAGTTCATGCCTGCCGGTGAGCCGTCACCGGATCCCGAGCTGAATACCAATGTCCGAATGCAACTCAGCGCCAACAATTCGAAGATCGAACTGCAATACACGCTGTTCCTCAATGCGAACAGGGAGTGGAAGCTGAAAAACCTGTATCTTGGCGGGATCAATCTGCGTCGCCAGTATTTCACGCAGTTCTCTGCGCTCATGAACCGCTATGGCAATGATATCGATCAGGTTATCGATAACTGGAAGTAGCCGTTTTTCACGTCCCACCGTGCAGATTTTCAAGGTTGTATTGTATGGCGATAGATTCAGATCAGATTCGACAATTGCTCGAATCGCAATTACCGGGCTGCGAAATACAGGTGCAGGGCGAAGGCAACAAATTCCAGGTTCTCGCTGTTGGTGAGGTGTTCGCTGGCCTCAACGCTGTCAAGAGACAGCAAAAGATCTACCAGATTCTTAATCCTCATATCGCGAGCGGCGCCATCCATGCCGTGAGCATGCGGTTAATGACTTCTAGTGAAAAGGCAGTCTCTGCCTGAGTTTCCTCCAATCCATAGACTGAGAAATAAATGGACAAGCTTCTGATTCACGGGGGGATCAGCCTCAATGGCGAGCTCCGTATTGCTGGTGCCAAGAATTCTGCGCTACCCATCCTGGCCGCGACCCTGCTGACACGGGATACGGTACAGGTGTGCAATCTTCCACACCTCTATGACATCACCACCATGCTGGAACTGCTTGGCTGCATGGGTGTCCAGCCTGTTGTGGACGAGAAGCTGAATGTCGAAATCAACAGCGGATCCATTACGCAATTCAGCGCCCCCTATGATCTGGTCAAGACCATGCGTGCCTCGATTCTGGTGCTAGGGCCGTTGCTGGCTCACTTCGGTCAGGCAGAGGTCGCCCTGCCTGGCGGCTGCGCCATCGGCAGTCGGCCGGTGAACCTGCATATCAGTGCACTGGAGAAAATGGGTGCCAAGATTGTTGTGGAGGATGGCTACATCAAGGCCTCCGTCAATGGCAGGCTCAAGGGTGCTCATATTTTCATGGATCTGTGCACTGTCACGGGGACTGAAAATGTCTTGATGGCGGCGACGTTGGCGGATGGGCAGACCATCATCGAGAATGCCGCACGGGAACCTGAAGTAGTGGATCTCGCGAACTGTCTGATCAAGATGGGAGCCGACATCAGGGGGCAGGGAACTGACACCATTGTCATCAATGGCAAGAAGAGTCTGCATGGTTGCAGTTATGCCGTGATGCCGGATCGTATCGAGACGGGCACCTATCTGATTGCTGCAGCGGCCACGCGAGGGAAAATCAAGGTGAAGGATACGCGTCCGGATATCCTTGAGGCTGTGTTGAGCAAGCTGGAAGAGGCCGGCGCGGATATCAGAATCGGTGACAATTGGATTGAGCTGGACATGCATGGCAAGCGCCCCAAGTCGGTGTCTCTGCGCACCGCGCCATATCCCGCCTTTCCGACTGACATGCAGGCACAGTTTACCGCCATGAATGCCATTGCGACCGGGACTGGCTCCATCACGGAGACGGTCTTTGAAAACCGCTTCATGCACGTGCATGAGATGAACCGCATGGGTGCCAACATGCACGTTGAGGGTAATACGGTTATTGTCACCGGCGTGCGGAGCCTCAAGGGCGCTCCCGTGATGGCGACCGATCTGCGCGCCTCCGCCAGCCTCGTTATCGCGGGACTAGTTTGCGAAAACCAGACCATTGTCGATCGTATCTATCACATCGACCGCGGGTACGAGTGCATCGAAGAGAAATTGCAATCGCTGGGTGCCCGCATCCGTCGGATTACCTCCTGAGCGCCTGAAACCCATGAGCAAACAGAACACAGTGATTGCCCTGACCAAGGGCCGCATCCTCGACGAGGTGCTGCCGCTGTTCGAGCGTGCCGGCATAGCGCCACTGGAAGACATCAACAGCAGTCGCAAGCTGATTTTCGATACCACCATGCCGAATGTGCAGATCATGGTGATTCGTGGCTCGGACGTCCCCACCTATGTAGAGTTCGGCAGTGCGGATCTTGGTGTCGTAGGCAAGGATCTGTTGATGGAATATGGCAGCGAAGGCTTCTATGAGCCGCTCGATCTGCGGCTGGCGCGCTGTCGCCTGATGACCGCAGCCCCTGTGGGTGCGTCGCCAGTCGCCGGGCGCATCAAGGTTGCCACCAAATTTGCCAATATCACGCGCCGCTACTTCGCCGAGCAAGGCGTTCAGATTGAAGTCATCAAACTCAATGGCGCGCTGGAGCTGGCGCCGTCGATGGGGTTGGCGGATATCATTGTGGATATCGTGGACAGCGGCAATACGCTGAGGGCTAACGGTCTGGAGCCTTTGCAGTTGATTGCTCAGATCAGCTCCCGCGTGATCGTCAACAAGGCCGCCATGAAGATGAAGCACGCGGTCATTGGTCCTCTGTTACAACAGCTTGCAGAGGCCGTTGAGGCCAGCAATCGCGCCTGAGAAAAGCATTATGTCAGCAGACAAGCCGCAGATCACCTATCTGGACACCCGCAGTCCCGACTTTGACAGCCAGCTCAAAGCGATGCTCAATCGGGCGATGATTGGCAACCCGGAAACGAACAGGACGGTGGAAAATATCCTGTCGGATGTGCATCAACGTGGTGATGCCGCTGTGCTGGAGTACACGCGCCGCTTCGATCGTTTCGAGGCTGACAGCATTGCCGATCTTTCCGTCTCGAAGGAGCAGATGGAGATCAGCCTGCAGCGCCTGCCAGAGTCGCAGGTCAATGCGTTGACGGCGGCGGCAGACCGAATCCGTATCTACCACGAGAGACAGAAGCAAGTGTCCTGGCAGTATCAGGAGCCCGATGGTTCCATTTACGGTCAGAAAGTCAGTCCGCTGGACCGCGTCGGGATCTATGTGCCGGGAGGGAAGGCCAACTACCCATCCTCCATGTTGATGAATGCGATTCCCGCGCAGGTAGCCGGCGTCGGTGAGATTATTGCCGTGGTGCCGACGCGCTGGAGCGAACAGGGTGACTTGATCTTCGCCGCCGCCGCCCTCGCCGGCGTGGATCGCGTGATCACGATTGGCGGGGCGCAGGCCATCGCCGCCCTGGCCTATGGAACACAGAGTCTTCCGAAGGTCGACAAGATCACCGGTCCTGGCAACATCTATGTCGCTATTGCCAAGAAACTGGTGTTTGGCGAGGTGGGCATCGACATGATCGCCGGTCCGTCCGAGCTGACGATCATCTGCGACGGCGGGACCAATCCGGATTGGATCGCCATGGACCTGTTCTCACAGGCTGAGCACGACGAACAGGCGCAATCGATCCTGATCAGCGATGATGCTCAATATCTACAGCGCGTCATGGAGAGTATTGAGCGCCTGCTGCCCACCATGAATCGCCGCGAGATCATCGGCAAGTCGCTGCGTGATCGCGGTATGTTCATTCTGACACAGTCATTGATAGAGGCCGCTGCCGTGAGCAATCAGATCGCTCCTGAGCATTTGGAGCTTTCCGTTGCCGATCCTCAGGCGTTGGCGGCACATATCACTCATGCTGGCGCGTTGTTCATGGGGCGTTACAGTGCAGAGGCTCTGGGGGACTATTGTGCCGGTCCCAGTCATGTGCTGCCAACTTCCGGGACTGCGCGATTCTTCTCCGCACTGGGGGTATATGACTTCCAGAAGCGGACGTCCATCATCCAGTGCTCGGCGCAAGGGGCCAGTCATTTGGCTGGAATCGCGCAGGAGCTGGCGACGAATGAGTTTCTGCATGCGCACGCAGAGTCTGCAGCCTATCGCCGCTAACCAAGTAGTTTGCTAGGGCCTGGCGGCATCTCTCCTGTGGTCAGGCCTCAGTTTCAGTTCGCTGGTAGTTGCGGAATACGGTATTGCGTGGTGCCTGTGCCGAGCTCGACCGGAATGGTCAACGTCTCACCCTCACGATAGATCGTCAGATCGACCATCTGGCCGGGCGCCTTGCGGTTGATCTGATCGACTGCACCGATCACGTCGGCAATGACCGAACCATCAATGGCGGTCATCACATCTCCAGCCTTGATTCCCGCTAGCTCTGCCGGACTGGCCTCGGTAACTTGTTCTATCAGCAAGCCAGAGACATCGGGTCGGCCGAAAAAGTTCTGGCTGGTCTCGGCTGTCAGCATCTCGCCGGTGATGACTCCCAGGTAGCCAGGTGTCACCTCGCCATAGGCGATCAACTGGTCTACGACGCCCATCGCTTTGTTGATCGGAACCGCGAAGCCGATACCGTCAGAGCCACCCGACTGTGAATAGATGAAGGAGTTGATGCCGATCAGTTCGCCATCGGCATTGACGAGCGCGCCTCCCGAATTGCCATAGTTGATAGCCGCATCGGTCTGGATGTACTCGACGATTGGCAGGCCGTTCTGAGGAATGCCCAGCGCGCTGACGATGCCGCGCGACACAGACTTCTGGCTGATTAGCTCCTGACTGGGGAAGCCTATGGCCAGTACCGTATCTCCCACGCGAACGGCGTCCGACGATCCTATCGGTATCGGGGGCGGGAGTTCTTTTACTTCAATCTTCAGCAGAGCCAGATCGGTCTCAGGATCGGAACCGACCAGCTTGGCAGCGCCAATGAAGGTATTGTTGTTCTCGTCGCCGAAACGTACTTCGATGTCCTCGGCGCCCTCGATGACATGCAGAGAGGTCAGGACATGCCCCTCCGCACTGACGATGACGCCAGAGCCGAGGCTGCTGTAGGAGCGCTCGGCCGGAATGTTCTGCAGCAGATTGCGGAACAGGGGAGGGATCTCATCGGCAGGGGGTAGTTGAATCTGTTGGCGGATCGTCGAATGAATGCTGATGACTGAAGGCGCCGCTTTGCTGACAGCGTCGGCCAGGGACGCAGATTCGCTGGCGTTCCGGATCGCTTGCGCGGGAGCGGTCTGGGAGAGGACGGCCCCCAGTCTGTTGATCTGCTGATACTGGGCCAGAATGACGGCGAAAAGGATACCGGCAACTGTTGGCCAGCCAATGAACTGAAGGAGCTTTTTCATGACATCTCGCGGCGGTTCAGGCCGCTGTGGTTGAGTCTGCTACCATACGCGCCTGAGATTGGCGCATGGTGTCGGCGGTGTGCCGAAAGTGCGCCCATTATGCGAGTTATTAACAGCGGTGTGAAGGTGAAATCCAATGTCGGCAAGGCTTGATGATATAGCGCAGGAGTTGAAATCCCTGCTGCGTCCGGAGCAGTTCAATGATTATTCTCCGAATGGGTTGCAGGTGGAAGGGAGGCCAACAGTCGTACGCATGATCTCTGGTGTCACGGCCTGCCAGGCCCTTATCGACAAGGCCATAGAGATGGAGGCGGATCTGATTCTGGTTCATCACGGCTATTTCTGGCGCGGAGAGGATGCCGTGGTCACCGGTATCAAGAAAAACCGGATTCAGGCACTTCTTAAACACAACATCAGTCTGCTGGCCTATCACCTGCCTCTGGATGTGCACGTCGAGCTCGGCAATAACGCGCAGTTTGGCAAGCTATTGGGCTTCAGCGTCAATGGTGATCTGGGCAAACAGAACAACAACAGCATCGGGCTCAAAGGGGCGTTGCAGGAACCTGCCTCGGGCAAAGAGTTGGCTGCTTTGATTGAAAGTCGGCTGGACCGTGCGCCGCTGCATATCCCCGGTCACGCCGACCCCATCAAGACAGTGGCATGGTGCACGGGTGCAGCGCAAAACTATATCGAGCACGCTGTCAAAGCTGGTGTCGATGCCTACATTACTGGCGAGATATCCGAGCAGACCGTCCACATCGCCCGAGAGACCGGCATCCACTTTTATGCTGCTGGGCACCACGCCACAGAGCGCTACGGTGTGCAGGCTGTGGCCGCCCACCTGGTCAAGCGCTTCGGCCTGGAGCACCAGTTCGTCGATATCGACAACCCGGTGTAGAAGTTTGTTGATCCGCCGACGACTCATTGATCCTGTTCCGGGTGTAGAAGGCAGTGAAACGAAACTGTCCGAGGCATGGATGCCGAGGCCAAGCCCCCAGGGATGGGTTCACGGCGTGTTTCGATTCACTGCCTTCTACACCCGGAACGGCATGGCACGCCCGTTTAAATGACCTTCTTGTCTTTCAGCAGCTTGACTACCTGGCTGATGCACTCCTCGATGGAGAGAGCGCCCGTATCCAGCACGAGGTCGGGTGCTTCCGGAGCTTCGTAAGGGAAGGATACGCCGGGGATGTCGGCGGAAGGTGACAGCTCGGCTGCAGCGTAGAGGCCGCTTGGATCTCTCTGCTTACAAACGTCAAGTGACGGATTCAGGTAGATCATGAAACAGTTGTCTCGGCCGATCACGCTCAGCGCATGTTCGCGGGAGTCATTGTTGGGCGCGACGAAAGCGGCGCAGCAGATCAGGCCGGAGTCGTTCAGCAATTTCGCCACATGCGCGCTGCGGCGCAGATTTTCCGCGCGGCCCTGTTGGTCATGGGGCAAATCCTTGCTGATGCCCAGTCGCATCGTCTTGCCGTCCAGTACCGTACTGACGCGGCCCATATCGAACAGGCGGCGCTCCAGTCCGTGTGCCATAGTCGATTTGCCCGCTCCCGATACGCCGATGAACATCACTGTCGCCGGGCTCTGCCCGTAGCGGGCTGCCCGCTCTTCGCGGGTGACGTGGACGGTGCTGCTCGTGGCATCAGTCTGCGCGGCTGAATGGGAGGCATCTACCGAGATCATGCCCGCGCCGATAGTCGCATTGCTGAGACGGTCGATGATGATGAGGGCGCCCGTACTGCGATTTGACGAGTAATTGTCGACGCACACCAGCTGATCCACTTCCACCTCACAGACACCGATGCTGTTCAGTTCGAGGGTCGGGGCCGGGCGTTTCTCCAGCGTGTTGACGTCGATCTGGTGCTTGAGAGTCTTGACTGTGCCGGTCACGGTCTTGGTGCCCAGCTTGAAGTCGTACATCTTGCCGGGCAGCATGGGCTGCTCTGCCATCCACACGATGGTGGCGCGGAAGCGCTCAGTTACTACGGGGTAATTGTCGCTGTGGACGATCATGTCGCCACGGCTGATATCGATCTCGTCTTCCAGCGTCAGTGTCACCGCCATGTCGGTATACGCCGATTCCAGCTCCTCGTCATAAGTGACAATCGACTTCACGCGACTCTTCTTCTGCGAGGGCAGCACGACAATCTCATCGCCCTTGCGCACGATGCCGGACGCAATGGTACCGCAGAAACCACGAAAGTTGAGGTTCGGGCGGTTGACGTACTGAACGGGGAAGCGCAGGTCCTTCAAGTTGCGATCTTTGGCGATTTCAACAGTCTCGAATAACGACATCAGCGTCTGCCCCTTGTACCAGGGCATGTGCTCGCTTGGGTTGACGACGTTGTCACCGTCGAGCGCCGACATTGGTATAAAGTGGAGGTCGGCCTTGGTCAGGCCTTTGGCAAAGTTCAGGTAGTCGGCTTTGATGCGCTCGAAAGTCTCTTCACTATAGCCAACGAGATCCATCTTGTTGATGGCGACCACCAGATGCTTGATGCCCAGCAGCGATGTGATGAAGCTGTGGCGACGCGTCTGCACCTGTACGCCGTGGCGGGCGTCGATGAGAATGACGGCCAGGTCGCAGGTGGATGCGCCAGTCGCCATATTGCGTGTGTACTGCTCGTGTCCCGGCGTATCGGCAATGATGAACTTGCGGCGCGCAGTGGAAAAGTAGCGATAAGCAACATCGATGGTGATGCCCTGTTCCCGCTCTGCCTGCAGGCCATCCACCAGCAGGGCCAGATCAAGTCCGCCGCCGGTAGTGCCTGATTTGACGCTGTCAGCCTTGATGGCGCTCAGCTGGTCTTCGTAGATCATCTTGGAATCGTGCAGGAGTCTGCCGATCAGCGTGCTCTTGCCATCGTCGACGCTGCCACAGGTCAGCAGGCGCAGCAGCTCCTTGCGTTCGTGCTGAGCCAGGTAGGCGTTGATGTCTGTGCTGATGAGTTCCGATTGATGTGACATAGTGATTGAACCTGGTTGATCTTTTTCATGACTGAATTCGAATGTGTTCCGACGCGTCGTGTGCGGTCAGAAATACCCTTTGCGCTTCTTGTCTTCCATCGAGCCGGCCTTGTCGCTGTCAATCAGGCGCCCCTGGCGCTCGGAGGTGGTGGTGAGGAGCATCTCCTGAATGATTTCGGGCAGTGTGGTCGCTGATGATTCGACGGCGCCTGTCAGCGGATAGCAACCCAGGGTGCGGAAGCGCACCATCTTGTTGACAGCGCTTTTGCGCAGCTGCTCCGGCATACGGTCATCGTCGACCAGAATGTCGGCACCGTCCATCGACACCACAGGGCGTTCCTTGGCGAAGTAGAGCGGCACAATGTCGATATCGTTCAGGAAGATGTACTGCCAGATGTCGAGTTCCGTCCAGTTGGAAAGCGGGAATACGCGGATGCTCTCGCCTTTGTTGACCTTGCAGTTATAGATATTCCACAGTTCGGGACGTTGATTCTTGGGATCCCAGCCATGGTTCCTGTCGCGAAATGAGAAGACTCGTTCCTTGGCGCGGGACTTTTCCTCGTCGCGGCGCGCGCCACCGAATGCTGCATCGAATTTGTATTTGCTCAGAGCCTGGCGCAGCGCCTGGGTCTTCATCACGTCGGTATGCTTTTCACTGCCGTGAGTGAACGGACCTATGGCATTGTTGATGCCTTCCTGGTTTACGTGAACAATCAGATCCAGCCCCAGTTTCTTCACCTGCTTGTCGCGGAATTCGATCATCTCCTTGAACTTCCAGGTGGTATCGACGTGCATCAGCGGGAAGGGAGGCTTGCCAGGATAGAAGGCTTTCATGGCGAGATGAAGCATGACGGCTGAGTCCTTGCCGATGGAATACAGCATCACCGGGTTGTCAAACTCCGCTGCGACTTCGCGAATGATATGAATGCTCTCAGCTTCGAGTTGTTTCAGATGCGTCAGATTGTAGTCTGTCATGCTTGTTCACTTTGTAGTGTTGAGTCCCTTGAGCTCACCGGTGAGGAGGCTGGGGACAATATCGTTATATAAAGGGAAGTAGTTCGAAGGTGCCCGATTGGAACCGCTACAGATAATCCTTGTCTGATTCTCTCGGCTTCTCTAGTCCAAAGCCCTCGGAAAGGGCGCCACTCTGGCTGGCATTTTGCCTGGGGGCATAATCCTTGGGCGGCTGTATGTCAGCAGCGTCACTACTCAGTGCTGAAGCGCCGAAAGCACCTTCTCTGGAGGCGGGCAGGAGCTTGTTCGCCACTTCTCCCGTGCAGAGGTCCTGTGCACCACTGGCCAGATGCTGGTACACGTCCCGGTAGCTGTCGGTCATCTGCTGAACCAGCTCGGCGGTCACACTGAAATGTTCGCTCACTTCGTCCTTGTAGCGAGAATGAGTGCGCTCCATATCCTGCAGGTTCTTTTCAAGCTCCGTGATCCTGGAGGGATTGGTGTTCACTCGGCTTGCCAGCACAAAGCCGATGGCAACACCGGCTGCCAGACAAACAATAGCGGTCAACCACAACATAGCAATACCTTGCCTCTTGTTCGTAAGCTCGCTAAAAAGCGGGCCAGTTAGTCAGGGAGCGCAAGTATAGCCTGAATGCTCTTTGCGAGGGCAAAAAAATCCACCAGAAGTCCGCGCCAGGAACTGGTCGGTAGTGGGAGAAAGCGCTGATTTGGCTGGTTCCTGATGGCCCTTTTGCCTTAGAATGCGCAGCCTTCTGACGGGTGCGGTTCTTTACAGTACCCAGACCGCACGACTCGTACTCTCACTGTGTTTCGCGTTTCATGAATAAATGATGCCTTCAATGACGCCTCTTGAACGTTACCAGTTGGATGTTGCGGCCGGAGCCATAGCTCCGGATCCTGCGCAAGAACAGGCAGTCAGACACTTCCAGCGTTTGTATGATGACTTGATGCGTGTCCCTGAGCGGACACGTGGCGTCGTAGCCACCGCATGGCAATTGTTGGCACGGGTGGGGCGACAGGGCGCTGTGGGCAAGCGTGCCGACGACTCCAGAATTAAAGGCCTGTACCTGTATGGTGGCGTTGGCAGGGGCAAGACATATTTGATGGACGTGTTCTTCGAGAGCCTGCCTTTCCAGAACAAGATGCGAACGCACTTTCATCGCTTCATGCAAAGGGTGCACACCGAATTGACTCTGCTCAAGCAGCAGAAGAATCCACTGGAGAGTGTCGCCCGCAAGATCGCCACTGAGGCGCGAGTCATATGTTTCGATGAATTCTTCGTGTCGGACATTGGCGATGCGATGATTCTGGGAGGCTTGCTGACCCATTTGTTGAACGATGGCGTGACACTGGTGACCACGTCGAACATCCAGCCAGACTTCTTGTATGAGAATGGTCTGCAACGGGAGCGTTTCCTCCCCGTGATTGCATTGTTGAAACGTGATACGGATGTTGTTGAACTCGATGGAGGTGTCGACTATCGGCTGCGTAGCCTGCAGCAGGCCAGGATTTACCACAGTCCGCTGGGGGCGGATTCCGATAAGGAGTTGGCCGGTAGTTTTCGGCGGCTGGTTCCAGAGCATGCGGTGATTCAGGCTGGCGAAGTCATTGAAGTGCTGGGCAGGCCCATCACTTCTCGCATGAGTGCCGACGACGTGATCTGGTTCGACTTTGTCGAGTTGTGCGGTGGTCCCCGAAGTGCCTATGATTACATTGAGCTGGCCAAAGTGTATCAAACCATTCTGCTAGGCAACGTCCCGCAGTTGAAGGCTGAAACCGACGATATGGCAAGGCGGTTTGTGAGTCTTGTGGACGAGCTTTATGATCGCAACGTTAAACTGATCATCTCTGCGGCAGTGCCGTTGTTGCAATTGTATGTAGGCAGCAGCTTGGCATTTGTGTTCGAGCGCACAAGCAGCCGTCTGCTGGAAATGCAATCGCATGACTATCTCGCCCGTGAACACAGAGCCTGACTGCCTCCTGTCTGGCGAGTGGGTAAACAGGGTGCAGCGTATGGGTTCGTACTGTTTATGGCTATTTAGTGCTTGAATAATTAAAGTTGCTTCGGTAGTATTCGCGCTCCTTGAAGACAATGCTCCTTTGGTGAAAGTAAATGAAGACCTTTATTGCGAAACCGCAGAATGTTGAACATAACTGGCTGTTGCTGGACGCCGAAGGGCTGACTCTGGGTCGTATGGCCGCTGAGATAGCCAGCCGTTTGCGCGGTAAGCACAAGCCTGAGTACACGCCGCACGTTGATACCGGTGACTACATCGTTGTTATCAATGCCGAAAAAGTGGCTGTAACCGGTAATAAAGTGAAAGACAAGATCTATCATTCCCACTCGGCATTTCCAGGTGGTATGAAGAACATCGCTTTCGGCAAGCTGCTTGACAGAGCGCCTGAGCGCGTACTTAAGCTGGCGGTTAAGGGTATGTTGCCACGTACTCCTCTTGGTAGAGCCATGTTCAAGAAATTGAAGGTGTATGCGGGTACAGAGCACCCCCACACTGCACAACAACCGCAAACGCTGACACTGTAAAGAGGTTCACTGAATAGCTATGTCTACGACACAATATTACGGTACGGGTCGACGCAAAACAGCTACTGCCCGAGTATTCCTGACCAAGGGAACTGGCACTATCTCTATCAACAAGCGAACTCTGGATCACTTCTTTGGTCGTGAAGTTGCTCGCATGGTGGTTCTGCAGCCTCTTGAGCTGGTTGATCTGAAGGATAAATTCGATGTAACCGTGACTGTGAAAGGTGGCGGTAGCTTTGGTCAGGCCGGTGCGATCCGTCATGGTATTACCCGCGCGCTGATGGAATATGATGGCGAGCTGCGTCCGACTCTGCGTAAAGCAGGATTTGTGACTCGTGATGCGCGTGCCGTGGAGAGAAAGAAAGTTGGTCTGCGCAAAGCACGCAAGAGACCACAGTTCTCCAAGCGTTAATACCGCTGACTGCTCAAGCTTTGAAGGTAATCGCGGTGGTGCTGCAAGGGCTGCCACCGCTATTAAAAAATTTTATAAAAGCGCTTTTGCCAATCTGGTGAAGCGCTTTTTTTTTAGAAAAATAAAAATTTCCCACTTAAATCAAGCTGTTGTCCCTATATTAAGAAGGGCTATGCTTGAAAAAATGGGAGAAACTCACTACCATTCGCGCAATTTGTGAGACCGCTGCATATCGAGGGGTCAGGTGCTTCTCGTTTCCAAATTTCTAATCTGGATTCTTTCCTCGTTATCGCAGGGGAGGGTTCTTAACATTACCAATGCTCAGGAGATAACACGGTGAGTGAAGACGGTACTGATTCTGGCCGCAGACGATTTTTATTGGGGTCTACCTCGGTAGTAGGGGTTGCTGGAGTAGTGGGCGCCGTGGTGCCTTTCGTTGGGTCGTGGAGTCCGAGTGCCAAGGCCCGGGCTGCAGGCGCTGCTGTCAGAATTGACATCAGTCAGGTCGAGGAGGGAGCCATCATGGGGCCGATTCCTGCCTGGCGTGGCAAACCTATATTTATTGTAAGACGGACAGCGGAAGCGTTGGCCGCACTGCCTGAAGTGGCAGACCGACTGCAGGATCCGGATTCTACCCAACCTGAACAGCCAGAGTATGCGACAAATGCTCACCGTTCACGCGAACCTGAGATACTGGTTCTGGTTGGTCTGTGCCCACACCTGTTCTGTTCTCCCACTCCCCACATTGAGCTGCGTGCCGAGCCGTTCGACGAAGATTGGAAAGGCGGATTCTTCTGTCCTTGCCATGGTTCTCGTTTCGATTTGGCTGGCAGAGTTTTTCAGGGCTCTCCTGCTTCACGCAACATGCAAGTGCCGCCCTATTATTACGAGTCAGAGACTGTTCTGGTAATTGGTGAAGATGGGGTAGGTGCATAATGAGTACATCGAACAAGAGTGGCTGGATCGTCTCTTCGCTGGCTGGTCTGCGAGATTGGACCAATGATCGTCTGCCGATTATCCCCGCGTGGGAACGGCACATGAGCAAGTACTATGCGCCGAAGAACTTCAATTTCTGGTATTTCTTCGGGGTGCTGTCACTAGTTGTGCTGGTCATGCAGTTGCTGACCGGTGTCTGGCTCACCATGAATTACACCAATAGCGCCGAAGCCGCGTTTGCTTCTGTCGAATACATCATGCGAGACGTGGAGTGGGGCTGGTTGCTGCGTTACCTACACTCAACCGGAGCCTCTGCGTTCTTCATCGTCGTATATCTGCACATGTTCCGCGGACTGATGTACGGTTCCTACAAGAAGCCCAGGGAGTTGGTCTGGGTGTTCGGCATGGCAATCTATCTGGTACTCGTGATTGAAGGCTTCATGGGTTATGTATTGCCATGGGGTCAGATGTCCTACTGGGGTGCCAACGTGATTGTGTCGCTGGTCGGTGCGATCCCTGTGATCGGTGAAGACCTGCTGGTCTGGGTGCGCGGTGACTATCTGATCTCCGGCGCCACTTTGAACCGTTTCTTCGCATTGCACGTCGTTGCACTGCCGATCGTCTTGCTGGCACTGGTGGTTCTGCACCTGCTGGCTCTGCACGAAGTGGGCTCAAACAACCCGGACGGCATTGAAATCAAGAAGAACAAGGGGCCGGATGGCATCCCGCTTGATGGTATTCCTTTCCATCCTTTCTACACGGTTCACGACTTGGTCGGCATCACGGTGTTCTTGTTCGTGTTCTGTTTCATCGTGTTCTTCGTTCCCGAGATGGGCGGCTACTTCCTTGAGCACGCCAACTTTCAGGAAGCCGACCCGCTGCTGACCCCTGCGCACGTACCGCCGGTCTGGTACTACACGCCTTTCTACTCCATGCTGCGTGCCGTGACTGTGCCATTGCTCGGTATCGACGCGAAGTTCTGGGGCCTTATTGTAATGTTTGGTGCTATCGCGATTCTGTTCGTGGTGCCCTGGCTCGATCGCAGCCCGGTCAAGTCGATTCGTTACAAAGGCTGGGGAAGCCGCATCGCTCTGTTGGCATTCACAGTCAGTTTCCTGATCCTTGGTGTGCTTGGCACAATGTCTGTCAGCCCTGCACGTACGGCGCTGGCGCAGATCATGACGGTGGTTTACTTCGGCTTCTTCTTCCTGATGCCCTGGTACACCGCGAAGGAGCAGACTCATCCGGAGCCTGCCCGCGTCACTGGCCGATGGATTACCTGGAAGCAACTGATCATCACGCTGGCTCTGCTTGCAGCGCTGGTAGTGTTGCCTCTGAAGGCTGTCGGTGCAGAGGCCACTGTCGAGCTTGATCACGTCGAAATGGATGTGACCGATCAGGCGTCTCTGCAGAACGGCTTCAAGTACTACATGAATTACTGTGTTGGCTGCCACTCTCTGCAGTATGCCCGCTATGAGCGCACTGCCAACGATCTCGGCATCCCCGGGGATCTGATTCTGGAGGACATCATATTCAGCGATCACCAGATCGGTGATCTGATGGACAATGCCATGTCGGTCGACAATGCCAAGAACTGGTTCGGCGCGCTGCCGCCTGACTTGACGTTGATTGCCCGCGTGCGTAGCCCTGAATGGCTCTACACCTATCTGCGCTCTTTCTACGCTGATTCTTCACGCCCCTGGGGTGTCAACAACACGGTATTCCCGAACGTGGGCATGCCGAACGTGATGCACGAGTTGCAGGGCGATGTTGTGTGTGAAGGCGAGGCTGGACACTGTGAGCCGACGCATGTTGCCGGTACAGGCTCCATGGCGCCGGAAGAGTTCGATGCAATAGTCGCCGACATGGTGAACTTTCTGTACTACATTGGCGAACCTGTACGTGCGGAGCGTGAGCGTCTGGGCTTCTACGTCCTGGGCTTCCTGGCGATTCTGTTTGTGTTCGTGACGTTGCTGAATCGCGAGTACTGGAAAAAGATCCACTAGTCTGCGGTTGGTAAAAGTCAGCAAATCCGAAAATTGAGGTTGAGAGTATGGGTGTGGTCGCTAAACGTTCTTCAATGACGTTCTATTCTGATGGTGCCAGTCAGTACAGTCATCGCGTCAGAATAGTCTTGGCCGAGAAGGGCGTCACCGTCGAAACAATCGACGTTGATCCCGACCGAAAGCCTGAGGACCTCGCGTCTCTCAACCCTTATAACAGCCTTCCTACTCTGGTTGATCGTGATCTGGTGCTCTACGAAGCCAACATCATGATGGAATATCTGGATGAGCGCTTTCCTCATCCTCCGCTGTTTCCTGTGTACCCGGTTGCCAGGGCGCAGAGTCGTCTCTGGATGTTCCGCATCCAGCGTGACTGGTGTGCTCTGGTTGACTTCGTAATGGCAGGGAAGGGCAGTCCGGCGGAGATGGACAAGGCGCGCAAGGAACTCAAGGAGAGCCTGACTACAATTGCGCCGATATTTTCCGAAAAGCCTTATTTCATGAGTGACGAATTCACTATCGTGGATTGTTGTGTGACGCCTATTCTTTGGCGTCTACCTGCGATGGGTATCGAGCTGTCTGATTCCAAAGCTCTGCAGCCGCTGCTTGAGTATCGTGCCAGACTGTTCACGCGCGATTCTGTCCGAGCAAGTCTGTCCGAGCAGGAAAGAGAAATGGTCTGATACGGTGCCATGCGGGCCTTTATCAATAGTCTTCAAGTCTGATGCTGGTGTCTGCTGGATGCCAGCATGATGGCCCGGTCTCCCGCAGGTGATCATCCAAATTGGTGCACAGCATGACCATGACATCCAGTCGTCCCTATATTCTTCGGGCACTCTATGAGTGGATCGTGGAAAACAGCTGCACCCCTTACATCCTAGTCAACGCTTTCGGCCCTGGGGTAAGAGTGCCGCAGGAACACGTCAAGGACGGACAGATCATTCTCAATATATCGCCCTCCGCCGTGCATGGATTGCGAATCATGGATGAGGCGATCGATTTCAGTGGCCGCTTTGCGGGGATCCCGACGCCTGTCTATGTTCCGGTAGGGTCAGTGTTGGGGATTTATGCCCGTGAGAACGGACAGGGCATGGTCTTCGAGCAGGAAAAGCCGCAGCCTCAACCGCCGACACCCGCTACTCCGCAACCCATTGGATCGGGTAGAAAGCCTGGCTCCAAAGAGGCTGCGAAACGTCCGTCTCTACGAGTCGTAAAGTAAGCCTCTCGCCGGACTATCCTTAGATATAATCGAACACCTTGACGACCTTGCTCACCCCGGCCACATTGCGAGCCAGCAGTGCGGCTCTGTCACCCACTGCCTGAGAGATCATGCCCATCAGGTAAACGGTACCATTCTCGGTGATTACGCGAATTTTACTTGCGGGGATGTCCTTGTTGGCTGCCATCTGCGTGCGGACCTTGGTGCTGATCCAGCTGTCGTTGGTGCGCGACAGCATTGTGGTCTTGCCCGCAACTTCCAGTTCATTGTGCACTCGGCGGATTTGAGTGCTGGCTTCAGCCGCAATCTGGCCTGCGCGAATCTTCAGGGCCTCGGACTGCACCTGCCCCACCAGTAGCACCACTCCGTTGTGGCTGACGACGTTGAAATGGCTGTCTCGGAAGGCCGGTTCCATGGATTTCATGTTCACGGTGACCTTGGTTTCAATAGATTCATCCTCGACAATCGTTCCGGCGGTTCTCACGCCCGGATCTTCCTGAATCCCGTTCTCATCTGTCGTGGCAACCAGAATGGAAGTACATCCGGTACTGGCAAGCAAAAGAGCTACAGCTATCAAATGATACATTTTCACGATTCATCCTCTCCAAAAATTTGAATGTCTATCAAATCACACAGGCTGTGCAAAACCAGCAGGTGAACCTCCTGAATTCTCGCTACCGATTGTGCCGGTACGCGAATCTCGACATCGCCCTCGTTGAGTAACTCGGCCATATCGCCGCCATCTCTGCCGGTCAGGGCAACCACGCTCACTCCGCGATCATGGCTGGCTCTTATGGCCTCAGCCGCGTTTCTCGAATTGCCACTGGCAGAGATCGCCAGCAGTACATCACCCTCTTGCGCCAGCACTCTGAGTTGCTTCGAAAACACTTCTTTATAGGTGTAATCATTGGCGATGGCCGTCATAGTCTGACTGTCTGCGTTCAAGGCGATGGCGGGCAATCCCGGCCTCTCGCGCTCGTAACGATTGAGCAGGGTTGATGCGAAGTACTGGGCCAGACCACCGGATCCCGCTGTACCACAGCACAGTACTTTTCTGTCCTGCAGCAGAGCACTGGTAATCAGTTCACTAGCTCTGACGATGGACGGCGCCAGGACGGCGGCGGCGCCCTGCTTGGTCGCAATGCTGTGATTGAAATGCTGGGTCACGCGTTGCTGAAAATCCATAGAG
Organism: Gammaproteobacteria bacterium; assembly: GCA_030654835.1. Classification (GTDB taxonomy): domain Bacteria; phylum Pseudomonadota; class Gammaproteobacteria; order Pseudomonadales; family Pseudohongiellaceae; genus UBA5078. The sequence goes on from JAURWS010000060.1 coordinate 123,478, forward strand.
ACTGGCCGTCTGCCTGCTGAAACTGGCGGCCATTTTACTTTAATTTTCCGAACTGTACATGAATCAGCGCACGAATAGGGAGGAAACCTGTAGCGCCTGCGAGCACTGTTCATTCAAGCTGAAAGGCCCCTTGAATCCAATCGAATAGCAGAGATTGACCGGATTTTCCCGGGGAAATTCCCAGGATGTCGAAGCGGCAAGGAACGTGATTGGTCAGATGCAGCGTCTTCAGATAGCACTGCGCTGTTCGCCACAGTTTGCGCTGTTTGCGGTAGTCGACACTTTCGACGGCGCTGCCGAACTTGCTGGAGCGGCGGTAGCGCACTTCCACAAACACCAGCTCCCGGGTGGTGCGCATGATCAGGTCGATTTCACCGAGCTTGTTCTGATAATTCATGCAGATCAGTTGTAGTCCCTGTTCGGTGAGGTAGTGGGCGGCGATCTTTTCCTGCTGTTTGCCAAAGGCGCGAGGACTTTGCTGTGAGTCGGTCATCAGTTCACTTCCGTTGTGAGGCTGAGGGAAACATACTGCTGATGAGTATAGCAGTGGAGCGGGCATTCAGCGTGGCAGGACGCTGGCAGCTCCATTGACGATCACGGCGTTGCTGAGTTCCCGGCGTATGCCGCCATCGGGTTTGATAGTCAGCTGCCCTGTAGCACCGCTTATGCGCGTATAGGGGAACTGGCGCAATTGCTCCAGGCGCAGATGCAGCCTGAAGCTGTCGACGCCCATGGCTCGCAGGCGTTGAATTGGCCCTGAGGCCGCTGTCCAGGTTGCCAATGCGCTTTGCTTGAGCGGGTCACTGTCTTCCAATATCCAGGGAGCATCGTTGAAAACAATGCCGTTCAGGTCGCGGTTTGCGATCGGGCTGCTGCCTCCATCATAAATGGAAGGCATGGCGTAGACGGGGACGTCGCCAGCGAAATGGAACGACAGAGTTGGTTTTATCTGTCGTCCTTCCGTTGGATTCGCGAGCAGGAAGATGAAATCGACGTCCTGTCTTCTTCTGGGCACAAACTGTACTGTGCTGCGCGGGATCAGATTTCTGATGCTGGCCGCGCGTGCCTCGCTGGCATCGATATTGAAGAGCCGTTTTATCATCGGCGAGTATTCATTCTCACCACCGAATGTGTCGACTGAAACGATGCGACCTCCCAGTGCTGTCCAGTAATTGATAAAGGTGTCCTGGATGCGCAGGTAGTCTTCACCGGTCGGTGTCAGAACGGCCGCATTCCGATGCCCCTCCTTCCATGCAGTGTCAGCAGCCTGCATGATTTCGTCTTCCGGAGCCAGACCGAACTGGAAGAGGCCGACAGGCGTGCCGCCACCAAGGTCGCCGTAGTTCAGAGCGAGTGTAGGAACCGGCATTGGGCTGCTGGAGCGTTGCATCCGTCGCACAGCATCCTTGAGCAGCGGGCCGATGATCATATCGACACCATCCTGCACTGCCTGGTCGTAGAGTGCCAAAACGTCTGTGCGGAAGCTGGTGTCATAGATGCGAACCTGAGGAACGTCGTGGCCCTTGGAGATCGCGTCATAGTAGGCGCTGAGAAAACCCTCACTAATGGCTTTGCCGAGTGGCTCCTGCATTGGCAGTACCAGTGCAATTTCACGTGGTCGTTGTTCCCATAGATCGTAAATGATGCTCAGGCCATCGGGCAGGCGTGCTGATGCGGGGTGTTGCGTCCAGGTGTTGCGCCATTGATCAATGGCGCTCATCTGGGTCTGCAGGTTGTACTGGTTAGAGCTGACCAGGCGAAGTAATTCAAGCCAGCCGCGCAGTTCATAGGAGTCGACATTGTTACCTGCAATGCTCAGCGTGCCAGCGGGCGCACTCGAAAGCACCTCCCATATGGCATTGTTGTTGGCATGCAGGGGATCGCCTTCCAGCTGCGATGAGAGTTGAATTCTCTCCCGTACTGCTGTGAGGTACTGATGGTCCTGAAAAAGGGCGTCGATGCGCAATTGATGCAGCGTTAACTGTTGCTCCTCAGGAAGATTGCTAAGGGGCTCCAGCGGCGATGAGTTCAGTATCTGCAGGGCGACAGTGGGATCTTGTTCTGCCAGCGCCAGTGAGGCTCTTGCAAACGCGTACCTGATCTGCAATGAGAGGGGGAGCGTGTCGACCGCTCGTAGTTCGCTCAAGGCGCTGTCGGCTTCATCCAGTCGATCAGCATCCATCAGCAGATCGACGGCATCCAGCAGATAGTCTTCAGCATCAGGTGAAGGGCTGCTGTGTGCCAGCAACAGCAGTGCGTCGATTGGGCTCGCTGGCGTGGCCGGAGCAGCCTGTTCAGGCACCAGTGCGGGCTCTTGCCGGGGAGCTGTGCCGGAGCAAGACGCAAGAACAAGCAGCATCAGAATCGGAGCTGCGCGTCGAGCAAAAGAGGTCCGAGCTCGGAGTGTCATGGTAGTGCTTCGGAGGGAGCGATTGGCAAACATTGGAAGGCATGACGCAGGATATGATCGGGCTGAGAAGCTTATTACAGATACCTGGGCCGAGCAACACGGCCTGCAGGCATGCGCCATATCCGGTCGGTGTGTATACTGCCGCCACATTCGAAGATCGGTTCGCAAGTTCTATCTGTAGTTTCTATCAGGAGTACCCGCACACATGTCGGAAAGTATCCAACCCAAAGCGGCGCTCTATATCGTCGCGACTCCGATCGGAAATCTGGCGGATATCACAGGGCGAGCGATAGAGGTACTGAAGTCCGTGGACCTGATTGCCGCTGAGGATACTCGTCACAGTGGGCGTCTGCTGCAGCACTTTGGGATTGGCACCAGAATGACGTCGTATCATGACTTCAGCGAAGACAGCCGGGTTGAGAGCCTGCTCCAGAAATTGTCGAGCGGATTGTCGGTAGCACTGATCTCCGATGCGGGGACACCACTGATCTCTGATCCCGGCTACCGCTTGGTGGTTCGAGCGCGCGCTGCCGGCATTACGGTAGTGCCTGTGCCGGGCGTATGTGCATTGACTACGGCTCTGTGCGTAGCAGGCCTGCCAAGTGATCGTTTCGTGTTCGAGGGATTTGTTCCTGCCAAGCGTGCGGCGAGGATCAAGCAGTTTGAAGAATGGCTGGCAGAGAGCCGGACCTTGATCTTTTACGAGTCGCCGCACCGCATCCTGGAATGTGTTGAAGACCTTCTGACAGTGTTTGGTCCGGACCGTCACGTCGTGTTATGCCGGGAGTTGACCAAGACCTTTGAGACAATCCATGGCGATACTCTGGGCAATCTGCTGCCTTGGATACAGAGCGACAGCAATCAACAGCGCGGTGAGTTCGTTGTTCTGATCAAGGGGGCCGAGGTAGTGCAGAGCGAGGAGATCAGTGCCGAGGCGTTGCGAGTGCTCGAGATTCTGCTGGAGGAGCTTTCGGTGAAGCAGGCGGCCTCTCTGGCCGCCCGCATTACCGGGGTAAAGAAGAATCTTCTCTACCAACGGGCTCTCTTAGCGGACAAGGCTTGAGGTCAAGGCTTCTTGACCCACTGACCAGGGCTGGCCTCGACAAAATTCCCGGGGCGGGTGTTTTCGAGTGCCCTCGTGAAGGCCAGTTTGGCAACGTCTTCAACGGCGATGCCGTTTTCTTTGGCAATTTCCTCATAACGTGCGCGGCGCTGAGCATTGACGCTCTCTACGAGGGCCGCTACGTCGGCAGGCGCGCTGCCCTGCACCAGTCCGATGTAACCATCCTGCTTCTCGCCAATCTGACCTGCCGCTTTCGCTTCATCCAAGGTGGCCGCAAACGCGCTGCTCACACCGAGGAGCATCAGCAACAGACTGAAGCCGAGAACCTTTCCGAATTTCTTTGCCAATCTCATGATCTTGTCTCCGCTTAGAATAAATCGCTGTCTTCGTCGAACATGTCATCCAGCTCACGCTCTACCTTCACTCTTATCTCATGTTCGATGCGAACATTTAGATTGATGGTGATGGGTTCGTTAGGCATTGCGACTTGCACAGTGGGAGTGCAGGCAATGAGCCCTGTCAGGAGAGTGAACGCGAGGGTAATGAGTCTGATCTGCATAGTGTTCTCAATTGTCTTTGTCAAAGGAGCTGACTACCAATCGGCGGAGCCGGTTTCCTGTCTACCATGGCTGCACTATAGCAGACCAAACTGAATCCGGACTGAATTTAACTGCACAGGAGCAACTTCCGGGGCGGCGCGAGGTACAAGCGTCGAAAAGATGAATGCTCAGCGGTTCTGCAGCGCCCTTTCCAGTGCATCGGTGATGGAGCGACCCGATTGCAGGCTTTGCAGCAACGAGGGAATGTTGTCACTGATGTTGAGATTGAGATTGATGCGCTGGCCTTGGTTCATGTCTGGATTGGCTCCCTGCAGACGCACCGCGAGATTGAGATCTCCACTTGGCAGGTAGTTCACGTCTGCTTCCAGGCTGTCGTATTGATAGTTGCTCAGAGCCTGATTGACGAGATCGAGCGCTGCATTGCCGCTGCCGCCAGCATTTGCAGGCTGATAGCGGATGCTGCCCCCAGGCGCTTCCACATGCAGCGTTCCCTCTGCGACGGAGACAGTGCCGCCAGAGATGGTCACTGGCACATTCCCGCTGATGATGCCGCTGGCCTGCACGCCCTCATAGGCACCCATGTCCAGCAGTGTGCTCAGATCGACGCGCTCCAGCACCATTGTGAAGGTGTTCTCCGCTGCCGCCCAGTTGTAAGCGACGCCCTCTGAGCGCAGTGCGCCATTGAAGATTGTGGCCTGCAGGTCGTGCAGGTCGAGCGTTGTCCTGCGGGTATCGACGCCGTAGTTGAAAGAGATGTTCTCGACCGGCAGGCCGGGGTTCACATTGGCTATGCGGCCCTGCAACGCCTGCTCGCTGACAAAGTCGCCTGAGTCCAGAAGCTCGCCGCTGATGTCTGTGGAGAAGTCGACCACAGCCGTATTTATGTAGAAGCCGCTAAGCCTGTCGACATTGAGCTGGACGGGGCCGGACACCTGCATGCCCGTAGTGTCATTCATTCGCACGGCGATATCGGCACTTGCTGCAACACTTCCTGCAATGATATCCGCCTCAACCGGGATATCGAGAAACAGTTGCGCAAAGGTTTGTTGCCCGGGGCCGAATTGCAAACGTGGAATCTGCGCATGAATTTGCGCAGTGGTGGAGTTTAGGTCCACATTGCCCTCGACTGAGAGGATGTCGCGGTCGGCAATTAGGAGGCGCCCGTTGACACTGAGATTGTTGTTGCTGAGTTCCAGCCGGGCAGTGATTTCGGGTTTGCGAAACTGGAATGGGAGCTGGTCGCTCCCCAAAGATCTCGCATCAAGCTGAGCGCTGAGCTGTGGAGGCGTGTCGGATTGGAATGACCAGCGGCCCTGTAGATCGCTGGCCTTCACTGCGACGTATCCGCTGTCTGTACCCAAGCGTATCTCCGGAAGAAAAAGCTCTACGCCATTACTTTTCAGCGTGGCTTCACCGACCTCATCGGTGCTGATGGTCATCGATTCCTGTATCAACAGATTGGCTTGCCCAAGGCTAAAGTCAGGCCCGCTGATAAACGATGCACCGATGCGGGAACCCTGCTCCAGTGTGACGTCAATTGTAGTGTTGTCGAATGCGATTGCCATACTGCTGTTGGCGCTGATATCCGCAAGAGCAAAGTTCTCATAGGCGAGAGTGGGTAGGTTCAACGCAGAAGAAAGCTGGATGGAGCAGCGCAGCGGCAGGGAACATTCTCCCGATGCCTGCGTGATGGCGAGCGTCGCGACATGCGTTGTCGAGCCGGTCTGCAACGTCGCCTGCACACTCTGGTCTGCCGTTTCGAAAGTCATGGAGGCGCTCTGTGATGCATAGGCTCCGGAAATGGTGAGCGCGTCGGTGGCATGCCATTGAATGGTTGTCTCGCTCCCGTTTGGTGGCGTTGGTACTGTGCCTTGAACACTCGACCCCGCGAGCAGTGTCAGCGTCAAGGTGAGAGTCTGGTCGTCTGGCGGCAACGTTCGTCCTTGCGCAGATCCGGAAAAATACACTGACCCTTCAAGGTTGCTCAGTGTCTCGGGCAGTAATTGCAGGCGCCTGAGCAGGCGTCCTCCGGTCCCCAGTTGCAGCGTGCCAGTGCTGTCGGCTCGTATCTCCCCCGCGCTTTCGCTGACGGTAAATTCGCCGTCGAACACGCGCTCCTCATTGCTCTCGATGGTCAGGCTGCCTGTAATGGTTTGCGGGGGGAAGTGATGTGCCGCCAGTTGATCCTCGGGAATGAAATAGCTGGAGACAAATTCATCGTCATGCCAGTTGATCAACAGATCGAGGCTGAGGTCGTCATGACGGACTCTGGTAGCAATCTCGCGTGTGTTGCGCGACACATTGATCGCGGCGTCCTTGATGTTGTCCGCTACCGAGAAGCGTTCGATGCTCAGCGTCCTCAGAGGGAGGGACTGCAAGGTCGCGAGCCATTGCGTCATGTCGATTGCAGTGCCTGCACCCGGTTCGGCACTGGTCTGTGTTTTGGGAAAATTGAGAGTCAAAGCTTCAATCTCTATTGTTTCTAACTGGCCTTTCAATAATTCCACAAGGCTGAAGGTGACAGTCAGGTTCTCCAAGGTGCTATCTCGTGTGGTACTGCTGACACCGTCGCCATCGACGAAAGTAAAGTTGATGCTCTGTGCGCTGAGATTTTCGCGTCTGAATCGCAAGCCTTCTATTGAGCGTAATTCCACTCCGGCTGGCGCCAGGAATGGATTGGAGATGCGAACAAGCAGAGAGCCTGTAAAGAAAGACAGCAGGGCGCCGACAAGGAGACAGAGCGTGATGATGCCGACAATCAATCGGCTCAGTGTGCTCAGAGGTTTTTTGGAAATGCTCGGCGTGCTCATGCGGTTTGGTGTCGGTATCCTGCTTTAGTGTTTGAATCAGTGTGCCACAGCGGTTTTTCCATTGACAGCGGGGGTGCCAAGGCTGGCGGGGGAGCGTCCCGGTCGCCCACAAAGTGCTTGTATAATGTGGTTGGCTGGCTTAATCTGCGCCCCGAGTCAGCTGGACAGTCGCTGCCAGGAATTCTTCATGAATCGCGCAAGCGACCAATGAGGTGCCCGGTGGAGGAAAGTCCGGGCTCCACAGAGCAGAACGCCAGGTAACGCCTGGGAGGCGAGAGCCTACGGAAAGTGCAGCAGAGAGCAGACCGCCAACCCCGATGCAAATCGGGCGGTAAGGGTGAAAGGGTGCGGTAAGAGCGCACCGCGCGCCTGGTAACAGTGCGTGGCACGGCAAACCCCGTTCGGAGCAAGACCAAATAGGGATCCTACGGTGCGGCTCGCACTGGATTCGGGTAGGTTGCTCGAGGCTTGCAGTGATGCAGGTCCCAGATGAATGACTGTCCTAGACAGAACCCGGCTTACAGGCTGACTCAGTTTTTCCTCGTTTTATCCTCTCCAAAAATCATCACATCCCGCAAACTCTTAACAAACTACTTTAATAGTTTTGTTTAGCGTTTTGATATTGCTGTATTTCGTCTACAGCCTTCGTGGCCTTGCCTTCTCTTTTCCTCGTAACCTCCCGATTTATATACGCATTTTTGCGCTAGGCCGTCGTTAAAAACGGCAAATTCCCCTTGCGGATTGGAATTCGTATGTTAGAGTGTCGAAGAGTGGGAAAAGGTGGAAAATTCTGTAGAAAAGTGGGAAATTTAGAGTGAGCTGTCCCACAACAGACACGGTGAGCAACAGAGGGGCGACAGGTGTTCAGAGGCGTCAACACAATCAGTCTGGATTCGAAGGGGCGGCTAGCCATGCCGTCGCGCTATCGAGACCAATTGGTGAGTGAATTTGCCGGACGTCTGGTAGCCACAATCGATCCCATGGCCAAGTGCCTCCTGCTGTACCCCATTGATGTGTGGGAGGAGATTCAGAAGAAGATTGAAGGGCTGTCGAGCTTCAATCCGGACACCAGAAGGTTTCAGCGCATGATGATCGGTTATGCGACGGACCTGGAGCTGGATGGCAGTGGGCGAGTGTTGCTGCCTCAGGTGCTGCGCGCTCACGCGGAATTGGACAAACAGGTCGCACTGGTTGGTCAGGGCAAGAAGCTTGAGCTTTGGAGTGAGGCGAACTGGGACGAGCAAAGGACGCTCTGGATGTCGCAGCAGACTGTGGGGGGCGAGTTGCCGGCAGAGCTGCAGTCTCTCTCTCTGTAAAGAGCTGCTGGTTGACGGCTCCAAGTTGGCGACTCCAGCTCGGCCTGGCGATACAAGACGCGACACACGCGTAAGCAATCCTCTGTTGGTAAACCCTGGTGGAAAAATCGATGTCAGAACGACCGCAGCACGAGACGGTTCTGTTGGAAGCTGCAGTAGCCGCGTTGCTGGTGAACGATACCGGGTTTTATGTCGATGGCACATTCGGACGCGGTGGTCATTCGCGACGAATTTTGCAGGGGTTGCAGCCACAGGGCCGACTCCTGGCGATAGACAAAGACCCGGAGGCTATTCGGGTCGCGCGCGCCGAGCTGGGAGCTGATGCGCGGTTCGAGGTAGTGCAAGGATCGTTCTCCCGGCTGGCGGAGTTGGTGGCGGCGGCGGGATTGACGGGTAAGGTGAGTGGGGTTTTGCTGGATTTGGGGGTGTCCTCGCCGCAGCTGGACGAGGCGCAACGGGGCTTCAGTTTCAGTCAGGACGGGCCGTTGGATATGCGCATGAATCCGGAAGAGGGGCAGAGTGCCGCCCAATGGTTGGCGTTTGCATCCGAGCAGGAAATTGCCGACGTTATTTATCGCTACGGAGAGGAACGCTTCTCTCGTCGCATGGCGCGTGCGGTAGTCGAGCAGCGCAAGCTTCAGCCGATTGCCACGACACTGCAACTCGCCGAGATTATCAAGCAGGCCAATCCTGCTTGGGAAAAGCACAAGCATCCGGCAACCCGGGCCTTCCAGGGAATTCGCATACACATCAATCGCGAGCTCGAGGATCTGCAGAGTGTTCTGCAGCAAGCTCTCGATGTTTTGTGTGTAGGAGGGAGGCTGGTCGTCATCAGTTTTCACTCGCTGGAGGACCGCATTGTGAAGCAGTTCATCAGCAAGCAGGCCAAGGGTGATGACTATCCTGCTGGAGTGCCGGTGCAATACGCGGATCTCAATCCGCGCCTGAAGAAGATCGGCAAACCTGTAAAGGCGGATGACGAGGAGGTGAGTCTGAATCCTCGTTCACGCAGCGCCATCATGAGGGTGGCTGAGAAAATTTCCTGAAAAATATTTCGTAATTGAACGCATGCAACCAGATCACCAAGAAGATGCCATGATCATGAGCACACAGACAGACAAGAAGAATGAGGGTCGTAGCGGCGTCAAGGTGCGCAAGGGTGAACAAGCAGTGTTCTCCTGGGCGGCAATATTCTCCGCGCGAACGCAATTCATCCTTCTTCTGCTCTTCATTCTTCTGGCAACCGGAGTCGCGGTTGTCTACACCACGTTCAAGAATCGCTACCTCCTCAACGAAGTCCAGCAGCTCAAGAATCAGCGCAATGAGCTGCAGGTTCAATGGGGGCAATTGTTGATTGAGCAGAGCACGTTCAGTCTCGAAGCGCGGGTCGAACGCAAAGCCATCGACGAACTGCAGATGAAAGTGCCGGAGTTTGCCGAGATAGTCATGGTGCGCTATGAATGACAGAGATGCGGATTACAAGCCACTGACCTGGCGCCTTTACCTGATCTTTGCGGTCATGGTGCTATGCGTGGTCGCCGTGTTATGGAAGCTCACTACCCTGCATGTGCTGGATAAAGACTTTTTGCAGGGGCAGGGGGATGCGCGCACGATCCGTACCGAACCGTTGTCCGCTCATCGCGGCATTATCACTGATCGCAATGGCGAACCGCTGGCGGTCAGCACTCCCGTGAAGTCCATCTGGGTGAACCCGAAGGAGTTGTCGCAGGAGCTGCGTGACATCGAGCTGCTGGCCGCTGAGTTGCAGTTGGAGCCGCAAACGCTGGCCACCAGCATCGCTGCGAATGCCGAGAAAGATTTCCTGTTTGTGAAGCGTCGCATGCCGCCGGCGGAAGCTGATCGCGTGTTGGCGCTGCGCATTCAGGGAGTTTATGCCCGCCAGGAATATCAGCGCTACTACCCGCAAGGCGAAATTGCGGCACACGTGGTGGGTTTCACGGACGTGGACGATCAGGGGCAGGAAGGGCTGGAACTCGCCTACGATACCTGGCTGCAGGGTGTTCCGGGGCGTCAGCAGGTTATGAAGGACCGTCGCGGGCGAGTCATCAAGGAGCTGGATACGATCCAGACCGCGCAGCCGGGCAAAGACGTCGAGTTGAGTCTCGACTTCCGCATTCAGAATCTTGCCTATAAAGAGCTGAAGGCGGAGACCGTGCTCAGAGGCGCCAGGTCAGCGTCGGTTGTGGTGATGGATGTGGCAACGGGGGAAGTGCTGGCAATGGCCAATCAACCCTCCTACAACCCGAACAATCGTGGCTCTATCACGGATTTTAGCGCCTTGCGCAATCGCGCCGTCACCGATCTGATCGAGCCGGGCTCTACTGCCAAGGCCTTCACCATCGCTGCTGCGCTCGAATCCGGCCTGTTCACTCCCGAAACGCTGGTCGACACCAATCCAGGACGGATTCGTATCGGCAGAGACTGGGTCACCGACGCCACCACCAGAGACATCAACCACGGCATACTCACCGTGCAGGGCGTTATCACCAAGTCCAGCAACGTAGGAGCTTCCAAACTTGCGTTGGCAATCGGTCATGAACAGTTACGCAACATGCTAGTGAAGGTGGGATTTGGTGTGGACACGGGCACTGGTTTTCCAGGTGAGCGTGGCGGTGTGCTTCCCAATCATCGCATCTGGCACGACATCGAAACTGCAACGTTGTCCTATGGCTACGGTTTCTCGGTATCCGCGCTGCAGTTGGCGCAGGCCTACACCACCATTGCGGACGGTGGTCTGCGCAAGCCGGTGTCGCTTCTCAAACTCAATTCACAACAACTGGACTCCATGTCGAAGGAGCAGGTAATCAGCGAGACCGTGGCTCATCAGGTCATGGCTGCGCTGGAGACCGTCGTCGACAAGGAGCGCGGCGGTGGCGCCACAGCCGCCAATATCCCTTTTTACAGCGTCGCTGGCAAAACCGGAACTGCGCACGTAGTGGGTGCATCTGGCTACGAGGATAGCGTTTATAACTCTCTGTTTGTGGGCTATGCCCCTGCCAGTGATCCCAAAGTGGTAATCGTCATTGTGATGAACGAGCCCGGGGGCAGTGAGCATTACGGCAGTCAAGTGGCGGCGCCGCTATTCTCAAAAATAGCCGGTGGTGCGATGCGCATTCTCAACGTGCCGCCTGACAAGATCAATGATTCGGAAGTTCTGAACCTGAGCGCTCTGTAACGGTAGCGACACCATGAATACAGCGGAAAGAATCGTGTACAAGACCTCACTTGAACAATTGCTCAACGGCGTTGCAGACCTTAATCAGGATCTGCCGCCCGAGTTCGACGTTCAGGTCAGCGGTGTGCAACTGGACAGCCGACTGGTGAAGCCGGGCGATCTGTTCATGGCCTGTTTCGGTAAAAATCATGATGCTCGCGATTATATTGATCTGGCCATCGATCACGGTGCGGTGGCTATTGTCGCTCATGCTGGAGGCCCCTGGCGTGGTGTCACTGTACGGCGCGGTGTCATCGTGATGGCTGTCGACGATCTTTCTGCCAGAACCGGCGAGATTGCGGCGCGGTTTTACGATGAGCCCAGTGCCGCGATGACAATGATCGGCGTCACTGGCACCAACGGTAAGACCAGTTGCACCCAGTTCATCGCGCAGACGCTGACTGCCATGCAGCGCAAATGCGGTGTCATCGGCACCATCGGTTATGGACTCTATGGCGATCTTCAGGAGTCAGGGTACACCACTCCTGATCCAGTATTCTTGCAGTCCGTGTTGGCGCAAATGCGTTCGCAGGGAGCTGATACGGTCGCGATGGAGGTGTCTTCTCAAGGCTTGCACCAGAATCGCGTGAATGGTGTGCGTTTCGATGTTGCCGTGTTCACCAATCTCACGCGCGATCATCTTGATTATCACGGCAGCATGGAAGAGTACGCAGAGACCAAGGCCCGTTTGTTCATGACCGAGAGTCTCAGCAGTGCGGTCGTGAACGTGGATGATCCCTATGCGTCTGCAATCCTGAATTGCATCGCCCCGACGGTGAAGACCTTGACCTTCAGTGTCACCAGCCCCCATGCCGATGTGCACGCCCTGCAGCTGGACTTGCTGCGGACCGGGTACAAGGCGCTGGTACGAACACCCTTCGGCGATGGCGCGATGTCCGGCCGTCTGCTGGGTCGTTTCAATTTCAGCAATCTGCTGGCTGTACTGACCACGCTGATCGCAACCGAATCCAATCGCAGTGACTTCAGGTTCGACACCTTGCTGGATCGACTCTCGCGCCTGGAGCCTGTAACCGGGCGCATGGAGATTGTCGGAGACAGCACCGACATTACGGCTGTGGTTGACTATGCCCATACACCTGACGCCTTGCGCAGTGCCCTCGTTGCGCTACGCGAACATTTCAGCGGCAGGATCTGGTGTGTGTTCGGCTGCGGTGGCAATCGCGACCAGGGCAAACGTCCCATGATGGCAGAGGCCGCCGAGCAGCATGCCGATCAGTTGATTGTCACCGATGACAATCCTCGTACCGAGTGTGCAGATGACATCATCAGGCAGATCCTGTTGGGTATCGAAGACAGCTCGCGATTGGTTGTGGAGCGCGATCGTGCCAAAGCCATCTCACTGGCCATCAGCAGCGCAGCACCCGGCGATGTTGTCCTGATTGCCGGCAAGGGCCACGAAAATTATCAAGACGTAAACGGCAAGAAAATGGTCTTCAGCGATGTCGCGCAGGCGCGTCTCGCATTGCAGGCCCGCACTCATTCCACTCAATAGGCGGACAGGTAATCCTGTGATCAAGAGCATGACTCTCTCGGCACTGAACAACGTCATGAAAGGGCAGCCAAGTGGCCCCGACGTGAGCTTTCAGCGCGTGTCGACAGACACCAGAACTCTGTGCGCGGGTGATTTGTACGTGGCTCTTGTCGGGGAGAGCTTCGATGGCAATGAGTTTACCAGGCAGGCATTTGAAAATGGGGCCTGCGGCGCTGTTGTGAATGAGATTGTCGAAGGCGGCAAGCCGCAGTTGAGGGTCGCAGACACCACGGTAGCGCTCGGCGAGATCGCCCGTCTGAATCGTCTGCAGTCGCAGGCGAGAGTCATCGCGGTGACGGGCAGTCAGGGCAAGACCACGGTAAAGGAAATGATCGGTTGCATTCTGGGTGTCAGTCATCCGGTGCTGATCACGAAAGCCAACTTCAATAATCATGTAGGCGTGCCTCTCACACTGCTGGAGCTCGATGCGACGCACGAGCGCGCAGTGATTGAGTTGGGAGCCAGTGGTCCTGGCGAGATTGCCTATACAGTGAAGATGGTTATGCCGCAGGTTGCCGTGATTACCAATGCCGCCGCGACGCATATCGAAGGTTTCGGTGACCTGCAGGGCGTCGTCAGCACCAAGGGCGAGATTATCGACGGTCTGCCTGTCGATGGCGTCGTCGTCCTGAACGCAGATGATGCCAACCTGCAAGTCTGGATAGATCGTGCAGCGGGTCGCCGAGTGGTGACCTTTGGTATGAATCAGGCCACTGCGGACTGCTTTGCTACGGGGATACGCAGCTCTGCAGCGGCAGGCTCCGTTTTTACTCTGCATACACCTGCTGGATCGATCTCCGTCTCTCTTGCCCTGCTTGGTCTGCACAATGTTGTGAATGCCGCCGCCGCCGCCGCAACCAGCATGGCCGCAGGGTGCTCGCTGGAAGAGGTGAAGGCTGGACTGGAGCGCGTCAAGGCAGTGCCTGGTCGCATGAATATTCTTTCCGGCATTGGCGGCGCGGTGTTGATCGATGACAGCTACAACGCCAGCCCTTCATCTTTTCATGCAGCCATCGATGCGCTAGCCGCGCATGTCGGCCACAGAATTCTAGTGGTGGGAGATATGGCAGAGCTGGGCTCGCAGAGCGAAGCGGCACATACCGAGGTTGGAGAGTACGCACACGCGCAGGGGATCAACAGTCTCTGGTCGGTAGGCACTCTCAGCGCTCTGACATCGAAAAGTTTTGGTAGCGGTGGCAAGCATTTTGACAGCCAGAAAGCGCTCGTCGAGCAGGCACTCAATGTCTTCCGGCCCGGAATCGTCGCACTTGTGAAAGGTTCGCGTAGCGCCGCGATGGACAAGGTCGTAGAACAATTGAAAAGTGGAGAGCCCTCATAATGCTGGTTTGGTTTGCAAATTATCTGACACAGTTCGACAGCGGATTTGCGGTGCTCCAATACATCACCGTGCGCGGCATTTTCAGTATTCTGACTGCGCTGCTGATCTCGCTGCTCATTGGTCCCTGGATGATTCGCAGACTCAATCGCCTGCAGATTGGGCAGGTCGTCAGAGACGACGGTCCGAAGAGCCATTTCAGCAAGGCGGGGACACCGACGATGGGCGGCGCGCTCATCCTGGTCAGTATGGCCATCAGTACATTGTTGTGGTCTGACCTGAATAACCATTATGTGTGGACGACACTGATCGTCACCCTGCTGTTCGGTGCAGTTGGTTGGGTGGACGACTATCGCAAGGTTATTGAGAAGAATCCGAAGGGGCTCGTGGCACGCTGGAAGTATTTCTGGCAATCGATCATTGGCTTTGGCGCGGCGCTGTTTCTTTACTACAGCGCCATTGGTCCTGCCGAGACTCACTACATCATCCCGTTCTTCAAGGACGTCTCACTGAATGTCGGCTTCCTCTATGTGGTGATCACTTATTTCGTGATTGTCGGCAGCAGCAACGCCGTCAATCTCACTGATGGTCTCGATGGCTTGGCCATCATGCCCACCGTGATGGTCGGGGGTGCGCTAGGGTTGATCGCCTACCTGGCGGGTCACGTGGAATTCTCTGAGTATCTGCGTATCCCCTACGTTTCCGGTGCCGGTGAACTGGTGATTTTCTGTGGAACGCTCGTAGGCGCCGGCCTCGGTTTTCTCTGGTTCAACACTTATCCCGCTCAGGTTTTCATGGGCGACGTGGGGGCTCTGGCGTTGGGTGCGGCACTGGGTGTCGTTGCTGTCATTGCCCGGCATGAAATCGTGCTCTTCATCATGGGTGGAATCTTCGTCATGGAGACCGTTTCCGTCATTCTTCAGGTGGGTTCATTCAAGCTGCGTGGCAAGCGCATTTTTCGCATGGCGCCACTGCATCACCACTATGAATTGAAGGGCTGGCCAGAGCCGCGCGTGATTGTGCGCTTCTGGATTATCACCGTGATGCTGGTGCTGTTCGGACTGGCGACACTGAAATTGCGTTAGTGGCAGAGATTTGAAGCTCGGCAGGTAAATTGTAAAGACAAGAAAATGGCAAAGGCGGAACACCAGGTGGCAGATAAAATTCGAGTCATAGCAGGGCTGGGGAAGACAGGTTTGTCCTGTGCTCGCTACCTGCACTCGCTCGGAGAAAAGTTCGTTGTGGCCGACAGTCGCCTGAATCCCCCGGGGCTGGCCGAATTTCGCGTCGAATTCCCCGGTGTTGTTGTCGAGCTTGGTGGATTTCCTGAAGCATTACTGATGGGGGCCGCCGAGTTGATCGTCAGTCCCGGCATCAGTCTGCAGACTCCGGCAATCAAGGCGGCCATGGACGCAGGGATCCGCATCTGCGGTGATATCGATCTGTTCAGCCGAGTCGCGAACAAACCGATCGTGGCGGTCACCGGTTCTAACGGCAAGAGCACAGTGGTGACGCTGGTCGGTGAGATGGCGAGAGCGGCCGGTATCAATGTGGGTGTCGGCGGCAATCTTGACGGTGCTGGTGCCGCACCAGCACTCGACCTGCTGCGCAATGGCGGCAGTGATCTCTATGTTCTGGAACTCTCCAGTTTTCAGCTCGAAACGACTCACAATCTTGGTGCCGAAGTCGCCGTGATCCTGAACCTCAGCGAGGATCATATGGATCGCTACGCGACCATGCAGGATTATCTCGCTGCCAAGCAGCGCATATTTCTTGGTTGTCGCCAGATCGTTGCCAATCGTGATGACGCCGCAAGTGCTCCGCAGTCAACTACGTCTGCTGTTGTTCACAGTTACGGATTGGATACGCCTGCTGTCCGCAACTGGAGCGTACTGCATGCCGACGGTCAGGATTTCCTGGCGTTCGGTGGTGAAAAGCTGTTGGCAGTGAAGGAATTGAAGATCGCCGGCAAGCACAATGTCTCCAATGCGCTGGCCGCGCTCGCTCTCGGTGAGGCGATTGGCCTGCCGCGCCAGAGCATGCTGGAAACTCTGAAAGATTTTCCGGGTCTGCCGCACCGTTGCCAGTGGGTTCGCAATCTGCGTGGTGTGGATTTCTATAATGATTCCAAGGGTACCAACGTCGGCGCTTCACTGGTGGCGATCGAGAGTCTCGGCGAACTTGTCGCAGGAAAGCTCGTGCTGATAGCTGGGGGAGTTGACAAGGAAGCAGACTTTTCCGGTATGGCGTCACATGTTGCCAGATTCGTGAAGCTGCTGGTGCTGATCGGGCGTGATGCGGGAAATATTGCGGCCGCATTGAAGGGAGTGACCGAGATGGTGTTCGCCGCCACGCTGCAGGAAGCTGTTGCCGTCTCTGCGAGCCGAGCAGCACCCGGTGACGCGGTATTGTTGTCGCCAGCCTGTGCGAGCTTCGATATGTTTTCCGATTTCACCCATCGTGGCCGCGTATTCATCGAAGCAGTGGAGGCGTTGCGATGAGCATGTCATCCTCTTCTGTGAAGGTGTCAAAGACCAGCACGCTTGAGCTACTGCAGCGCAGCATGTCGGCGCCAGGTCAGCCCAATACATTACTGGTCGTGATGTTCCTACTGATGACTTTCGGCTTGCTGATGATGACGTCCGCCTCCATCGAGATTGCCAACGGGCAGTACAACGACCCGTTCTTCTTTTTCAAGCGTCAGCTGTTTTTCTCGGTGTTGACTGCAGTCATCGTGGTGATCACGCTGACGATTCCGGTGCGCGCGTGGTATTCCATCAGTCTGCCTCTGTTGTTGCTCTCGTTCGCATTGCTGGCACTGGTGCTGGTTCCGGGCGTTGGTCGCGTTGTCAATGGCAGTGCCCGTTGGATTGACCTCGGATTCTACAATCTGCAGCCCTCCGAATTTGCGAAGATATTCATCGTCGTTTATCTCGCCGCTTACCTGGAGCGCCATCGCTTCTCCGTGATGGAAACCTGGGTCGGCTTCATCAAGCCGATGGTGATACTGGCCGGTGCCATCGTGCTGCTTCACTTTGAGCCGGATCATGGCGCGATGGTGATTCTGATTGGGACAACCTTCAGTATGATTTTCCTGGCGGGAGCCAAACTGCACCGCTTCGCTCTGGTGCTGATGCTGAGTGTCTCAGCGGTGGCGGCCCTCGCCATCATGAAACCCTATGTGCTGGATCGCTTCTCTTCGTTCCTCAATCCCTGGGCCGCCGAGTATGTGTACGGTGAGGGTTATCAGTTGACGCAGGCGCTGATCGCCTTCGGTCGCGGCGGTTGGTTCGGGGAAGGGCTGGGTAATAGCATTCAGAAACTCTACTTCCTGCCGGAGGCTCATACAGATTTCGTATTGGCCATCGTTGCTGAAGAATTTGGATTCGTCGGCGTCAGTGTTGTCGTGGGCTTGTTCATCACATTGGTCGCTCAGGCGTTCAAGATTGGCAAGCGCGTCGAGCTCAGCGGCAACCTCTTCCCAGCCTACCTGGCCTATGGTATTGCGATGTTGTTTGCCTGCCAGACCCTTATCAATGTCGGCGTGAATATCGGCCTGCTTCCGACCAAGGGATTGACGCTGCCATTTCTCAGTTATGGTGGCAACAGTCTGCTGATCAGCGGTTTCATGGTGGCCGTGCTGGTGCGTATCGATTACGAGTACGCGCAAAGCACATTGAAGTCATCTCTCCAGACGGTTGCAGGCACAGGCAAGCGAGGTTCGCGATGAGCAACACAGCCAACATCGCCTCTGCAAATGCCCTTGGCACCGTGCTGATCATGGCTGCAGGTACCGGAGGTCACATCTATCCGGCCTTGAGCATTGCACGCAATCTACACGCCCGTGGTTATCGCACGGAGTGGCTTGGTACAACCCGTGGTCTAGAAGTGGAAGTGCTGCGCGATTCCGACATTCCTTTGCATTTCATTGAAGCGAAAGGACTGCGTGGCAAGGGGCTTAAGAGTGCTCTGCTGGCGCCATTTATGATTGTTTCTTCCGTGTGGCAATCACTGCGCGTGTTGCGCGAGGTCAAACCGTGCTGCGTTCTTGGCATGGGTGGCTATGTGACTGGCCCCGGTGGAGTTGCCGCCAGACTCGCAGGGCGGCAGCTGTTGATTCACGAACAGAACGCTATCGCCGGGTTCAGCAATAAACTGCTGGCGCGCATCGCCAATCGGGTGATGGAGGCGTTTCCCGGAACTTTCCGCGCGGCAGCGAAAGTGATCTGCACCGGCAATCCGGTGCGCGCAGAGATTGTTGCGTTGACAGCTGCAGCCGCAAGACTGCGCGACACCAGTGCACCGCTGCGGGTGCTGGTGGTGGGGGGGAGTCTTGGCGCCGTCGCCATTAATCGTTTGATCCCCGCTGCACTGCGCCTTCTGAACTCTGGCAGTCGTCCGCACATATGGCACCAGACAGGTCGCAATAATCTGGAAGAGACTCGCAGTCACTATGCTGAAGGTGATCTCGCCATCAGTGATGCCTGCCGCGTCGACGCCTATATCCACGACATGGCTGCCGCTTACGCATGGGCTGATCTGGTGATCTGTCGTGCCGGCGCCCTTACAGTCAGTGAGATTGCCGCCGCAGGATTGCCCTCAATGCTGATCCCTTTTCCCCACGCGGTGGATGATCACCAGACTCGCAATGCGCACTGGCTCAGCGACGCCGGTGCCGCACTGCTGATGCCGCAGAGCGCGCTGACCGCAGAGCTGCTCGCCGCACAGCTGAATATTTTTATGAATGACAGGAATCTGCTGCTCTCCATGGCCGGTGCTGCGCGTGCCCTGGCACGTCCCGAAGCGTGCGACCTGGTTGCACTGGAGTGCATGGAGGCCTGCAAAGGCAAGTGATGAGATGACGAATCAAAGACAGAAAGCCCGACTACACTTTGTTCCCGAGATGCGGCGCATCAAGACGATTCATTTCGTAGGAATCGGCGGCGCGGGAATGTGCGGCATCGCTGAAGTGCTGTTGAATCAGGGCTACCGTATCACCGGCTCCGATCTCAAAGGGTCGGCAGTCACGGAAAGGCTGGCTGGTCTGGGCGCCACGGTGTACATCGGACACAGCGCCGGCAACATCGAAGCGGCCGATGTGGTGGTCTATTCCAGCGCGGTGAAGCCGGGCAATCCCGAACTCAGCGCGGCTCGCGAACTGGGCAAACCGATTATTCCGCGTGCGGAAATGCTGGCCGAGCTGATGCGCTACCGCCACGCCATCGCCATCGCCGGGACCCATGGTAAAACCACGACGACCAGTCTGGTGGCCTCGATATTTGCCGAGGCTGGTCTCGATCCTACCTTTGTCATTGGCGGCCTGCTCAACAGCGCCGGTGCCAACGCCCGATTGGGTGAGAGTCGTTACCTGGTAGCCGAGGCTGATGAGAGTGACGCGTCGTTCCTGCACCTGCAACCAATGGTGGCAGTGGTGACGAACATCGATGCCGATCACATGAGCACCTATGAAGGGGACTTCAACAAACTCAAGAAGTCGTTCATCGAATTCCTTCACAACCTGCCGTTCTATGGTCTGGCGGTGCTGTGTACCGATGATCCAGTTGTGGAAGAAATTCTACCGCTGGTGTCCCGACCGAAGTTGACCTATGGCTTCGCTGGCGGCGCGGACTATCGGATTCTGAATCTGCAGCAGAACAAGCAGTGCACCGAGTTTGAGATTGCGCGCCCCGAGCGTGCCGGGAATCTCAAGGTGAAATTGAGTATCCCTGGTCGCCACAACGCCTTGAATGCTACTGCAGCAGTGGCCATTGCCAGCGATGAAGGCATCGCCGACGAGCATATTTGCGCGGGTCTGCAGAAATTCCAGGGCGTCGGCCGTCGCTTCGAGATCCAGGGCACCTTCCCGCTGCGCGAAGGTACCGCGATGCTGCTCGATGACTACGGGCATCATCCCCGTGAAGTCGCCGCCACCGTTGCCGCCCTGCGAGGAGGCTGGCCGCAAGCGCGTGTGGTCATGATCTATCAACCGCATCGTTACACCAGAACCAAGGATCTCTATGAGGATTTCGTCAAGGTACTTTCCGATGTGGATGTGCTGTTGATGCTGGAAGTGTATTCCGCCGGCGAGGATCCGATTCCTGGTGCTGACTCTAGAAACCTGTGCCGCAGCATTCGTGCGCGCGGCAAGATCGATCCGGTATTTGTGCAGGATGAAGACGATATCCGCAAGGTGCTGACAGAGATACTGCGTGATGGCGACATCGTCATTACCCAGGGCGCCGGCAGTGTCGGGTTGCTGGCAAAACAGTTGAGTGAACAGGGGCTGATTCTCTAGGGCACCTCCGGAAATTAACCAATTCCTGTAAACTATCGCAAAATCTTTACACATGCGAGTGACTCATGGCCCACCCCGGATTTTTCGATCTTGATGATCGCTTCAAGAAGCTGGATGAACGAGATGCTTTGCTGC
>JAURWS010000011.1 GCA_030654835.1 Gammaproteobacteria bacterium
GGCGCGTGCTGGTGCAGCCTGGCAAATATAATTTCGACGAGCAGCGCATCGGTTTCAGCACCGCAGGACAGCGTGAATTCGCGGGTGGCCTCACCTATCAGACTGGTGACTTCTACAATGGCAAGCGCACCAACATCGGTGGTTCTTTTGCGTGGACGCAGTCACGCTACTTCGTGATGTCGCTGAATTACGACTGGAATGACATCACTCTGCCGCAGGGCGATTTCGTCACGCGCCTGACCAGTCTCTCTACACAAGTGGCATTTTCCTCCACGTTGCACTGGGTGAGCCTGTTTCAATACGACAATCTCTCCGAAGAGCTGGGCATCAACACCCGCCTGCAATGGATTCCGCGCGCTGGACAAGAGGGTTTCATCGTGCTCAATTACAATCTGCAGGACAAAGACAAGAACAATTCCTTCGAGTCGGCGGTGTCGGATCTGAGTGTGAAATTCAAGTACACGTTGCGCTTTTAAGCATGGCAGGAGTGCGTCACTATTATAGTCATGAATTTGGAGCAGCCGCGTGCCTTCCGATACGAATGAAAGCAAGAAAATCTTTGTCTCCATCGCCTGTTTCATGGACAGCGATGTCGTCAACACCGTCAATGATCTGTTTCGTCAGGCGAAATTTTCCGAGCGCATCAGCGTCGGGATTTGTCTGCAATATGCGCCTGAGCTCTGTGAAAAAGGCATAGATGGACATGGCGACTTTGCGGAACTGGACACCATCGACAGGGTGCGGATCGACAAGCTTCATTACACCGAAGCACGCGGTCCGATCTACGCACGCTATCGCTGCGAGAAGCTATTGCGCGATGAAGATTTTTTTCTGCAGATTGATTGCCACAGTCGCTTCTTCGCGAACTGGGACGAGATACTACTGGAAGAGTTCGCGCACTGTCGGGAGGTGAGTGACAAGGTCATTATTTCTCATTATCCGATTTCGATTACGGACATGACCAATCCAGAACGACTGAATATGATTGGCAGAATAGATCGTTTCCGCGAAGTCAGTACGGACGATATCAAGATGCACGGCACGCTGGTGCCGATTCAGAGCAACCCGCAATCAGGCTTCGGGATCAGCGCCGCCATGTTGTTTATGGAGTCATCCGTCAAGCGCGCGCTTCCTTACGATGCGAATCTGCATAATGGCTTGCACGCGGCGGAGCAGTTTCTCTATTCCGCCAGGCTATGGACGGCAGGCTATGATTTTCTGGTGCCGACACGTCACGCACTAGCCACGGAATACCTCTCCAACCGCGATCGCATTCCTGATCCAGCGTGGCAACATTACTGCAGTGAGTACAACAAGTGGCGATTGAAAACCTGGACGAAGGTGAAATATTACCTGGAGCTGGATGACCTCGCTCAGGTGGACGAGAGCTATCAAGTCGATGTGCGTGAGAATCGGGCACACTTCGCACCCGGGACGATAAGGACGCTGGTTGACTACTATCACTTTACCGGGCTGCACGCCGAGCTGATCAAATACTTTCCTTTCTATGCGCAGCGACACGCGTAGAGAATTTACCTTTTCTGCAATGCCTGATAGACCTGCGGCCTTATTCGCTCTCCGGCACGATGCGATTGATCTGCATGTCACAAATGTCGCGCCGTACCAGAAACCTGAAGCGTTCCAGGTCTGGCTGCAGCCGTGCCTCTTCCTCGGCGAACAGGAATGACACCACGACATAGCGCTTGCCCTTCCCGATTTCCTTCACCTGATGGTAAAGCGAACCGGGGAAGATGATTGCGGAACACTTGGGGGCCTGAACGACGGTGTCGTTGTATTCCGGGAACACGACGCCCCCTTCTTCGAAGTCATCGTTCAGGATCAATGTCATGGCGTAGCGACGATGCAGATGTGGGAATATCGTGTCGCGATGCCTGCCGAAAGTCCCACCCACTTGCGAGTCGTAGCAGCAGACCTTGTAGGTCTCGCGATGACTGATGTCCGAATAGAATACTTTTCTGATCTCCGGAAGCATGGACTTGCAGAGTTTGTTGTCGAGCTCCCGTTCAAGATCCATAGGAGGGTGGATATGGGCGCGCGATTTGTAACTGCCTGAGTTTATTTCGGCCTTGTCCTGATTGTTGTCGAGGTAGGCGATCAAGCGTTGTGCGAGATTGTCGGAAATGACATCCGGGATGATCAGCAGTGGCGCCGGTATGTTGCGAACCGCGAGCGTGTTCTGTGGAGGAATCTGCGCAATCAGTGCCGCGAAGTCATTGCCAATATTGACGTTGATCAACTTCAAGTTCCTGTCGCACAGAAAGACTCCGAACCTGGCTTCCGGCGGCATGAACAGCCGGTACACGTTGGGATCATGAAAGAGCCGGTCATTGCTGATCGCCACAGGTCTCTCACTGATGACAAAGGTGTAATAGCCCCTACTCACCCTCAAAGTAGCTTCGATCTCGGTCTGCGGCAAGTTCGAGTCGATGAAGATCAGCAGGTTGTGATAACTCGCCATTACCTGCATGTCCAACTTGCGTTCACCGTGCAGAATGTAGAAGTACGGGACGTAGTCTCCCACCTCCAGTCGGCTGGAATATTGAATGTTGTTCTGACGTGGGGTGACTTCAAGCTTCATCGGCTTCTCTTGTATTGGGCCTTATCGGTGCACTGGAGAGTGTAATCCGGGAGAGGCCAATTGAAAATCGCGACCGTGTTCACACAAACAAATATTCTGTTGCATTGAGTCAGTATATTTTCGCGACAGTGGGGTACACTGACCGGGGATCGTACGAGATTTCGTTGTTTAAGAGGAGATGGGTATGACGATGAAGAAACGACTAATTTCCAGCGCAATTGTGGCTGTCATGTGCGGGCTGTATCTGCCGGTTGCCTCAGCACAGTTGCCTCCACCGCCAGATGGAACTACCACACCGCCACCGGGTGATGCTACCAAACCCCCCACGGGCGAAACGACCACACCTCCTCCCGGCGGGACAACTACACCTCCCCCGGACGGAACGACCACGCCACCGCCCGGTGGAACCACTACACCTCCTCCGGGCGGGACGACCACGCCACCACCCGGTGGAACCACTACACCTCCTCCGGGCGGAACGACTATGCCTCCCGGCGGTACAACGGTTCCCCCTCTGCCGGCACCACCGACTGATTTCACCAACGTCAAGCCGGAGGACTTTTTCCAGCAGTTCAAGCCAACGGATTTCTCCGGATTCACGGGAACGACGATGGACAACATGAAGCCGGAGTTCATGCAGAACTTCACGCCGGAGCACATTGCGAACCTGACACCGGACTCGATCGGGGCTCTCGACAAGACGCAATTCCAGAATCTGGCGCCCACAGCGATGACTGGCTTCAGTGCAGATCAGCTGCAGAAGCTTGATCCAACCGTGATGTCCGGCATGACCGCTACTCAGCTCGGTGCCTTCAAGCCTGAGGCGATGGCAGGCATGAAACCTGAACAGATCGGGGCAATGGCGCCCGAGATGATGTCCAAATTCACTCCGGAGCAGTTCATCAAGCTGGATGCCAAGGCTTTTGAGGGCATTACGCCGCAGCAGATGACGGCGCTGTCCGGTACACAGATTGGTGCAATGGACAAAAACAAGCTGGGGGCTTTGTCACCCGACGCTATCAATGCCATGAGTAATGATGTGCTCGGTTCCATGAACAAGACCGAGTTCAAGAACATGAATAGCGAAGACTTCTCCAAGATGATGGTGAACTTCGATCCTGCCAAGTTCGCGCCCAGCCAGCTGACGGACTTCATTCCGCCCAGCTGGAGCATGAACGCGCAGACCGGGCAGTTGACGGCCCCGCCGGGAGCAGAGCTGCAGTTCAAGGCGCTGCCGAGCCTGGATACATCGACTATGCAGATGCCCACGTTGCCGGATCTGAACTCCAAGCTCGCGCTTGGGGGTACTGCGACTGGCGGCAATACGGTCCTGCAGGGAATGACCCAGGCACTCGCCAACTTTGACCCCAATCTTAGGTTTGAGCAGGTAGGCGGCATCCTCAATGTCAGGGGAACCGGGGCCAATTCAGGCCCAATGGCGGCATTCATCCCGGATTCGAATGCCATGGTGCAGGCTCCTGCTGGCTCCATTCCGGGTATCACTGTGGACGCGACGGGCAAGTTCGTCCTCACCACTCAGGAAGGCTACATGGTGCCTGTGATCCCTACGCTGCAGAATCCGACAGCACTGATCAGCGCCGTTCCTGGTTTGACACTGGATGTTGCGGACAAAGGGGGAACCTCGATCAAGATGCCCGGCGCCAACCCTCTCAACGGCATCGCCGACCCGTTTATCACCACCTCTACTCAGCCGCCGGGAATCTATCGCTCTGGTGAGAAGGGTAACGAGGAGGCGTTGATGGTGTATCCGGATGGCACAGCTCAGAAGATGAAGCCCACCATTCAGAGCCCTGATGAGTTCCAGAACGCCACCAAAGAAATACCTCAGGTCGGCGATCTGAAGGTGAATGTCGATGGCAGCATCACACTGAAGTTCGATGGTCAGCCGCTGACGTTGAAGCCTGAGTTCGAAGTCGTTCCTGGCGCCACAGGAACCACCGTGACGCCTTCGATCAGGCTGATCGATTCCACCACGGCGGAGTTCACGAATGCCCGTGGCGACAAGCAGCGATTCTATGTAAAGCCGTAGTGTGAGATAGTCCAAAGGGAGAGCAGAGGCGGTGCCTCTGCTCTCCCTTTTTTATGGGTATTGAATTCCCGCTGGCTTCTCTGGAGACGCTATGAACAACATGGAATACGCAGGTTTCTGGGTGCGTGTCGGCGCCTCTCTGATCGACACGGTGCTGATGATGTTCATCATCGTGCCAGCACTGACGTTCATCTACGGGGGGGAGTACTGGCTGGGCGGAGTGACTGCCACAGGGTTCTGGGACATCCTGTTCAACTACATTCTGCCGGGCGTCGCCGTCGTGCTGTTCTGGATCTACAAGTCGGCGACGCCGGGCAAGATGGCCCTGCGCCTGATGGTGGTGGATGCCCGTACCGGCGGCAAGCCTTCCGTCGGGCAACTCGTCGGCCGTTACCTAGCCTATTATGTGTCCATCCTGCCTCTGTGCCTCGGGCTGATCTGGGTCGGCATCGACAAGAGGAAGCAGGGTTGGCACGACAAGCTGGCTGGCACCGTGGTCATTCGCCGGCTGGACAAGGAACCGGTGCGGTTCGAAACTCCGCAATAAATCTCTCAGGGACAAATACCCCGGCTGATCGTGATTGACTCTCTGCGGCTCGCATAATACTGTACATAAAAACAGTATTATGTGCCGCCTCCATGACCTCGCCTTCTATCACTTCCCCCGCCTATGCCGAGCTGCATTGCCTCAGCAATTTTACTTTCCTGCATGGCGCCTCCTCTCCGGAGGAGCTGGTGGCACAGGCTTGCGCGCTCGGTTATGCCGCGCTGGCCATCACCGATGAGTGTACGCTCAGCGGTGTCGTGCGGGCTCACATGGCGGCGCGCAACACCGGGTTGAAGCTGATCATCGGCAGCCGCTTCGTGCTGGAGGATGGCCTGTGTGTTGTGCTGCTGGCGCGCAACCGGCGTGGCTATGGGCAGCTCTCTCATCTGATCACACTGGCGCGGCGGCAGGCGGTCAAGGGCCGCTATCGTATGGACCGTGCGCTGGTGGAGGCACGGGCTCTTGCCGATGGGCTGGATGCCTGCCTCGCCCTGTGGGTGCCCCCTTTCCGGAGCTCGACAGACGATGAGCTGGCTGCCGAGGAAGGTGCGTGGCTGAGTGGTCTGTTGCCCGGACGGGTCTGGATTGCCGTTGAGTTGTTGCTGCAGGGAGCGGACCGCCGTCGGCTTGCCGCTCTAGACGCGCTGGGGCAGAGGTTGCACTTGCCGTTGGTGGCCAGCGGTGCAGTAACCATGCACGTCCCGGAACGGCGGATGCTACGCGACACCCTGGCGGCCATTCGTCTGGGTTGCCGGGTCGATGAACTCGGCTTCGATATTCCGGGCAATGGTGAACAGCATCTGCGGCCACTGGCGCGACTGGCGAAACTGTATCCACCGGAGCTGCTGACGGAGAGTGTCCGCATTGCCTCTCTTTGCCAGTTTTCGCTGAGTGAGCTGCGCTACGAATACCCCCACGAACTGGTGCCGACCGGGCACACTGCCAGCAGCTGGTTGCGTGAACTGACCGAGCAGGGCATGCAACAACGCTGGCCGCAGGGCGTTTCTCCCGCAGTGCATGCGCTGGTGGAGAAGGAACTGGCGCTGGTGGCGGAGCTGGCCTATGAGCATTTCTTTCTCACGGTGCACGACATCGTGGTGTTTGCCCGCAGCCGCCACATTCTCTGTCAGGGGCGCGGCTCGGCGGCGAATTCGGTGATCTGCTACTGCCTCGGCATCACGTCAGTGGACCCCGCGCGCATGCAGCTGCTGTTCGAGCGCTTCCTCTCCAAAGAGCGCGACGAGCCCCCGGACATCGATGTCGATTTCGAGCACGAGCGCCGCGAGGAAGTGATCCAGTACATCTACGCCAAGTACGGGCGTGAGCGGGCTGCTCTGGCTGCCACGGTCATCTGCTATCGCCCGCGCAGCGCGATTCGCGATGTGGCCAAAGCGCTCGGTATCGATGAAGCGCTTGCCGAGCGGCTGAGCAAGTCGGTGGACTGGTATGCCGAGCGGATTGAGGCCTCTCTGGATCCAGATGAACTGGGCATCGCACCGGCTTTGCTGCAACGGTTGGTGACGCTGGTGCAGAGCCTGATTGGCTTCCCGCGCCACCTCTCGCAGCACGTGGGCGGTTTCGTGATCAGCCAAGGCCCGCTCTCGGAGCTGGTGCCGGTGGAGAACGCGGCGATGGCGGAGCGCACCGTCATCCAATGGGAGAAAGACGATCTGGAGGCGCTGGGCCTGTTGAAGGTGGACGTGCTGGCGCTGGGCATGCTCACCGCAATCCGCAAGGCACTGCAGCTGGTACAGGCCACCACGGGGCAGACACTGGAGATGCGCGACATCCCCGCCGATGATGCGGCGGTGTACGAGATGATCTGTGCGGCCGACACTGTGGGCGTTTTCCAGATCGAATCGCGTGCGCAGATGAGCATGCTGCCACGGCTGCAACCGCGCAATTACTATGATCTGGTGATTCAGATTGCCATCGTGCGGCCCGGACCGATCCAGGGCAACATGGTGCATCCTTATCTGGCGCGGCGCGCCGGACGTGAGCCGGTGTCCTATCCGAGTGACGCCGTCCGGCAGGTGCTGGAGCGCACGTTAGGCATTCCCATCTTCCAGGAGCAGGTGATGAAGATCGCCATCGTCGCCGCAGGTTTCAGTGGCGGTGAGGCGGATCAGCTACGGCGGGCGATGGCGGCCTGGAAGAAGAAAGGTGGCCTTGAACCTTTCCGCGACAAGCTGATCCAGGGCATGACCGAGCGTGGCTACAGTGAAGCCTTCGCGCTGCAGATCTATAGCCAGATCAAGGGGTTCGGCGAGTACGGCTTTCCCGAATCCCATTCGGCCAGCTTTGCGCTGCTGGCCTATGTCTCGTCATGGCTGAAGTATCACCACCCCGCCGCCTTCACCTGCGCGCTCCTGAACAGTCACCCGATGGGTTTCTATGCGCCTGCGCAGCTGGTGCAGGATGCGCAGCGGCACGGCATCACGGTGCTGCCTGTGACGGTCAACCACAGTGCGGTGGATTGCACGCTGGAGCCTGCCCCGGACAGGACATGTCAGCCTGGCCTGCAGCAAGAGCGACAACAGGAGTTGCGACTGGGCTTGCGGCTCGTGAAAGGGCTGTCGCTGGATGGCGCTCAGCGTGTGTATGAGGCGCGGCGCCAGGGAGTATTCCGCACCGTGCCGGAACTGGTCGAGCGCTGTGCTCTCAACAGCAAGGATCGCGAGGCGCTCGCCGCCGCTGATGCCTTGCAGGGGCTGGCCAGTGACAGGCACAGGGCCTTCTGGGAGGTCGCCGGTTATGAGGAGAGCCTACCGCTTTTTGCGGCGCCAGAGGTGGCGGGTCAAGAGCCCGTCGACTGGCCGCAGGCTGGGGCCGATAAGCAGGCGTTTGTGGAGATCATGCTGCCCAGACCCACCGAGGCACAGAACATCATCGCCGATTACGTCAGCACCGGGCTGACACTGCGTCGCCATCCACTCGCGCTGCTGCGCTCGCACCTGCAGCGCTATCGGGTCGTGACGGCGGCGCAACTGCCGCAGCTGGCAGATGGCTCGCTCGTGAAGGTGGTCGGCATCGTCACCTCGCGGCAGCGCCCGCAGACGGCTTCCGGGGTCACTTTCATGACGCTGGAAGATGAGAGTGGTTTTCTCAATGTGGTGGTGTGGTCAACCTTGTCGGAACGCCACCGTCTGACAGTGCGCGAGGCGTTGCTGCTGGGAGTGAGTGGCCGGGTGCAGATCAGCGAGGGGGTGGTTCATGTGCTGGCAGGGGAGCTGGTCGATCTCAGCTCCTGGCTGGCGGCCCTGGAGCTGAGGTCGCGGGATTTCTGCTAGTCATCGTTGCTAATCAAAGATGCCGTGCAGGAACCAGTTCCGCTCGCGGCCATGCTCTTCACAACGTTCGTGGAATATCCACAGCTGCATGCCCTGCCGGTTGCCTGCCACGTAGTAGTCGCGCCGGATCTCCTGGCCGCTCCACCAGCCTGTCTCGATACGCTCCGGGCCGCTCAACAGACGCAGGCTGCTGCGGTAATACAAGCGGCCCTGCTCCTGTCGCAAGGCGAGAGGTTCTGGCAGTAACCAGCAGGGCCGCCGATTGGTTGTGGCAGCTGCCGTGATGGAGCTGGCCGCGCCGACTGTTGAGCCGTACACCAACCCCTGCCCCGCCTGCTCCGGGCGATGTTCGTTCCTGCAGAGAAGACTGCACACGGCGGCGTTGCCCAGGCGAGCCTGGAGCCGTTCCAGCAGCGGGGTGATGAGGTGGCGTGAGGGGAGGTGCGCCTGGTCTATTCCTGAAAGTGAATGAACACTGGCTTGAAAAGGCTCGAAATGCCTGACTTCAATCTGGATGCCGAGGACCGGCGCGGGCAGCACCAAGGTGTCGAGGTGGGTCTGTACGAGCAACCGCAGATGTTCCTCTGCACGGGTGGGTTGACGCAGTTCAATATCCAGCGCTGTGCCCTGCCGGTGTTCATGCTCCAAGGTCAAGCTCACATAGGTAGCGGCCAGTTCGCGTCGGCGCAGAAAGCCACAGAGCCGGGCCAGCAATTCTTCGGCGCCATGCAGCAGGAGTTGGGTGTTCTCCACAGCGTACTCAAACTCCAGGCTGGAGCGGAAGAGGGGCGGACTCTGGTAGGGTTTGATCGGGCTGGCAACCTTGCCGAGACAGCGGTCGAGCTGACCAACGAAGTCCGCGCCGAAGCGTTGTCGGAGTCCGTGCTGAGGCAGACGCCAGAGATCGCGCAACCGCCGCAGGCCGCTGTTGTGCAATTGCCTGCTTTTGCGTGCGGGCTGAGGCAGCAGCTGCACGGGCAACCTGCCCAGTGCCGAGCGCAAATTTTCCGGGCGATGTATCAGCACGTTGCAGCCTGCCTGCGCCAGCAGCAAGCTGGCAGCGGGAGTGGGGCTGGCGGCCTGCTGAATGTCGCCGGGCAGCCCCCAGGACTGCAGCAGCGGCAGCAACTGTTCCTGCAGACGGTTGCGGATGCGCTGGATACCCCCGAAATAATTGAGTGTGCTGCGCACCTCGAAGACGAAGCTGTCGGGGGGCTCTATGCTGACGTTCGCGCTGAGGCTGCCGAGCAGTTCCGCGATCGCAGCTTGTCGCGCGGTGCACGCCAGTGCGTCGGTTGTCATCAGTTGCGGCAGGCAGACGGCGTACCACAGTGGCGTGCGCCGTCCATCTGTCTGCCGTTTCCCGGTAGGCGACTTGGGCACGACCGGGCGCACGACATGGAGTGTCCGGGGCAGCAGCGGCAACTGGTAGAGTCTTCCGCTCATGGCGTGCTCCTCGCCAGCCTGATCGAGTCGCGACGATAACTACCACGCGCCTTCAGCACCGTCACCTGCAGCCCCTCTTCATCACTGTCCACCCGCAGCTGCAACACCGCGCTGGAATGGCGAACATGGTGATGATGGAAGAGGATGCCCAGCGTCCTCCCCGTGCTGGCGGCCAGTTGCAGGCGGCGGATGTGCTTGCCGGAGAGTTTGTCCGGCCAGGCTAGCACCAGCGCACAGGCCTCATTCTGCAGAGCCTTCTCCATGCTCCACAGCGCCTGCACAGGTGTCGCACGATTCGGACTGACGACGATGATCTGCCCGGCGGCAATGCCAGCCTGAGTGAGTGCTGGCGCATAAGGCAGGCAGGGCGGGGAAATCCACAGTATCCACTTCCCTTGCTGGCTCAAGTTGCGCAGCAGTGGCAACACCAGTTGCAGCTCGCCAGCGCCCCAGAGCGGGGTGATGATTTCGACCAGTGCGCTGGCTGGCCAACCTCCCCAGGGCAGGCAGGCATCCAGTGCCGGGTAGCCACTGCAAAGCCCCGGCAGATGGCTGTTCTGTGTGGAGCTGGCAGCGAGCTGATGCTCTCCTCCGCGCCACAGAAGAGAACTGTTCAGCAGAGATTCGAGGGATTTTGGAATGTCGGGATTTGGCATAATACTGTACATATTAACAGTATTAAAGCCTTCGGCAAGACAGAGATAAGAGGTGTTCCGAACAGATATCTTGACTTAGTTCACAATCAACCATTTTTGTGATTGTCAAATAGAGATTATTGTAATAATCTTCAACCACTTAGCCTGCCTATCTTAATAGGCTTCTCAGATTACAATTTTAATAGACTGGAAAGCCGGGTAATTAATGAAGAAAAAACCAGACATGCTCATGGTGGTGGTGGTCCTGTTTGCCTTGGGAGTTCTTGCAAGCGGGGTTGTACAGAGCGGTCTGCTCTAAGGGCCTGCTCTCTAGTGCAACATCAGTGCAACATCAGTGCGACTTCATTGCGGCTGGTAGGTCTGCCAGTCGCTCACGATTCTATCCATCCTGATATCCCAATCCTGTGCCTTCAGCGCAGATACCCTCTGACACTCGTGTGCCACGCCAATCAGTCTGGGGCTGCGCCTTCTGCTTCTGACACCGGAAGCTCTGAATCCAAACGTGCGGTCGTAGAAACCCTTGCCCATCCCCAGCCGGTTGCACGCCGCATCGAAACCCACTAGTGGCACAAGCACCAGATCGAGTGCGCGGGCCGGAATGAGCGCCGCACTGCGCAAGCGTGGCTCATAGATTCCCCAGCGATTCGTTTGCAGCACATCGCCGCTGCGAAAGCGCACAAACACGAGGGCATTTTTCTTGTGTGGGTGTATCACGGGAAGATAGCAGTGCTGTCCACGTTCCAGCGCCGCAGCCATCAGCAGACCGGGGTCGATCTCGCCGTCGCCAGGAAGGTAGAAGGCGATGCGTCTGGCGCAGTGGAAGAAGCGTTTCCCGGCGACCTGATCGTACAAGCGTGAGGCGGCGGCGTCCTGCTCTCTGGGAGTCAGTTGACGTCGGCAGTGCCTGAGGGATTTGCGTAACGAGGCGCGTTCGGATGGGGTCATGGCATACAGGCAGAAGAGAAAATGAAGCTACCCGGAGCACCGCTACCAGAATAGTCCTGAACCCAAGGGTTCAGGTGGTGACTCCAGCGGTACATAAGGCTTTCCGTCGAGCGGACATGCACAACAGCACCTTGCAAAGAGCCTCCGGTTTAACGATATCGGCTCAAGAACATTTCTGATTGGCTAATGCTCTAGGTAACTCTGGATCGAGTATATACAACTTGATTGGGGCTATCGATAGCCGAATGGAACTTTTTTGCGGGCTTGTGCAGGGCTTGTGAAAAGGGGATTTCAGGTGATCTCAATCTGACGATTGATCTGCAGGCTGCGGTCGATCTTGTCCTCCAGCGCCTTGACCTGTTGCACCGTGATGTGACGGCTTTCGTTGAGTTGCTGGCTCTTGCCGAGCATCTCGTGGGTGATGTTCAGGGCAGCCATCACGGCGATTTTCTCAAGACCGTGGATGTTGCCTCGGGACTTGATTTTGCGCATGTTCTCGTCGAGATAGCGGGCAGACTTCAGCAGAGCATCCTGTTCCGAAGGAGGGCAGCTGACCTGATATTCCTTGTCGAGGATCTTGACCATTACTGCACCGGGGGCATTTTCTTCAGGGCTCATGCGTTTTCTCTTGTTCTGCAGGAAGGGCGATTGCCAGGGCTGTTACCAAGGCGATTACACGGACTGTGTCTGTTCCATGGACTTCAGTCTGTTGAGCACAGATTCGAGGCGGGTCTTGGCCAGTTTGTTGTTTTCAAGCAGTTGCTGGCGTTCAGATTGCCAGTTATGCTCCTTCGCCCTTAACTGCTGATTCTCTCTCTTCATTGTTGCGCAAAGTTCAATGAGAGCATCGATCTTTTGATCCAGCGTGTTAAATCTTTCGTCATTCATTATGATGTTCGCTATGCACAAACCCACTGGGATAATGGCCGTTACTATAGAGCTGAGACCCTGGCCGGTCAATCGCGGTATATGCAATACAGCTCAGGAATCGCGGCGAAAAACCAACGCAGACCGAATCAAGGCAGACCATGACCAGCATTTATGAAGAAGTCGCCAGACGGCGCAAAGAATTGATGCAGCAGATGGAGCCCAACAGCATTGCCCTGCTGTGTGCGGCGCCTCAGAGCACGCGCAGTAACGACACCGAATACCTCTACCGCCAGAACAGTGACTTCTACTATCTCACCGGATTCACAGAGCACGACGCGCTGCTCGCGCTGATTCCCGGCCGTGAACAGGGAGAGGTGGTGCTGTTCTGTCAGGAGAAAGACAAGACCCGCGAATTGTGGACGGGCATCCTGATGGGCCCGGAGCAGGCCATCAAACAACTGCAGATTGATGATGCGTTTCCGATTGGCGACATCGACGACATCCTGCCCGGCCTCATCGAAGGTCGTGACCGCGTGTACTACTCCATGGGCAAGGATCAACGCTTCGATCAGCGCGTGATGGACTGGGTGAAAGTCATTCGTGGCAAAGTGCGTCAGGGTGCGCATCCCCCCGGTGAGTTTCTGGTGCTGGATCATCTGCTCAATGAGATGCGGCTGATCAAGAGTCCACTGGAAATCAAGCTGATGGAGAAAGCCGGTGCCATCTCGGCGCAGGCTCACAAGCGTGCCATGGCCGTCTGCCGTCCGGGGCTGCACGAATATCATCTGGAGGCAGAGTTGCTGCACGAGTTCGTGCGCTCCGGCAGCCGTGCCCCGGCCTACAACAACATCGTTGCCGGTGGCAAGAATGCCTGCATCCTCCACTATATCGAGAACAATGCATTGCTGAAGGATGGCGACCTGGTGCTGATCGATGCGGGCTGCGAGTATGGATACTACGCCGCAGACATTACGCGCACCTTTCCGGTGAACGGACGTTTCAGTACAGAGCAACGCGCACTTTACGAGATCGTGCTCAAGGCGCAACTCGACGCCATCAAAGTCATTAAACCTGGCGCCCCTTGGGATGAGCCGCACAATGTCACCGTGCGTGTAATCACGCAGGGGCTGGTCGATCTTGGTCTGCTCAAGGGCGACGTGCAGGAGCTGATCAAGAGCGAAGCGTACAGAGCATTCTATATGCACCGCGCAGGGCACTGGCTGGGCATTGATGTACACGATGTCGGTGATTACAAAATAGACGACAAGTGGCGCCTGCTGGAGCCCGGCATGGTCACTACTATCGAGCCCGGTATCTATGTCGCCCCGGACAATATGGACGTGGCCAGAAAGTGGCGTGGCATCGGCATCCGCATCGAGGACGATGTGCTAGTGACACGCACCGGACATCGCGTGCTGAGTCATGGCGCGCCCAAGACAGTGGAAGAGATCGAGAGTTTCATGGCGCAGGCGCAAGCCGCCGCTTAAAGATTTTCGTGTAAGTGCATTTTTTGAAAGAACTGAAAGGAAGAGTGGTGAGCGGTGCGAGTATCTTCTCTGCGTGAACATTATGATGTGGTGGTCGTCGGCGGCGGTCTTGTCGGTGCCAGCTTCGCTTGTGCCTTGGGCGCAAAAGCGGGCGCCAATCCACTCCGCATCCTGGTAACCGAACCGGTAGCGGCATTGCAGGCCTCGACGAGTTTTGACGCCAGGTCCACAGCCTTGTCCTATGGCAGCCGCCGTATCTATGAACGCCTCGGCCTGTGGCAGGAACTCAGCCCGTTGGCCACGCCCATCAAGAATATTCACGTCTCTGATCGCGGGCACTTTGGTGCAGTGCGCATCGACCACGCCAATATGGGCGTCGAGGCGCTGGGCTATGTGGCAGAGAATCAGCATCTGGGTGTGGTGCTGACTGCCGCGCTGGATCGGGCGCCCAATATCGATTTCCTGTGCCCCGCCGTGATCGATGAGCTGCAGCCACGCCCCGACGGCATGAGTGTACGAATTCAGCATGGGGAGGGCCTCCCCGAGGGCATCACCACAGAGATCACTGCAGGTCTGGTGGTGCTGGCGGACGGTGGCAAGTCCATTCTCAGCGAACGGCTGGGCATATCCGGCAGCGTGACTCACTACGGGCAGAAGGCCATCATTGCCAACATCGCCTTCGAAAAATCCCATGACAATGTTGCCTTCGAGCGCTTCACCGACGGCGGACCGCTGGCGGTGTTGCCTCTGGCGACTCAGCAGGGCGACCATCGCGGCGCCCTGATCTGGACGGTGGAAGAGCACGAGGCAGATGAGATTCTGGCGCTGCCGGAACCGTTGTTCCTGCAGCAATTGCAGGAGCGCTTCGGGTACCGCCTCGGGCATATTGAGAAGGTCGGTGCGCGAGTCGCCTATCCGTTGAGTCTGGCGGTCGCGCGCGAGCAGATCAGGCCGGGACTGGTGTTGCTCGGCAATGTCGCACACACACTGCACCCCGTGGCCGGGCAGGGGCTGAACCTCGCGCTTCGCGATTCGGAGGTGCTGGCCGAACTCCTGGCGGCAGCGCATGACGAAGGCCTCTCGCCAGGTGCGATGACAGTGTTGCAGCGCTACGTCGATGCTCAGCGTCACGATCAGGATGCCACCATCGACTTCAGCCACTACATGATGCGGCTGTTCTCCAGCGGCAATCCGGCGCTGATCTGGGCGCGCAAGTTCGGCTTGTTCTCCATCGATCTGATCCCGGTGATGAAGAAGACCTTTGCCAGACAGGCCATGGGGCTGGCCGAGCGGCGTACTCGCCGGGCTTGATTAGCGCTATCGCGGGCGAGGCCCGCTCCCACAGGTCACGTTCGCATCTGGCTACGCAAAGATCTGCGCTAGCGAGTCCGCTGTTCCAGCACGGCCAATCTGATCGCCTCAATGCGTTTACGGTTCACCCCCAGATCGCTCTTGCCCAGACGCGATGCGGAGCGCACCTGCACAAGCCCGGTGGCAGGATCGGCCAGAAACTCCACGTCATCCACAAAACCCATCAACCGCGTGGTGAACTCCGCATACAGATAATTGTCCTGTTCGTTGATGATCTGCGCTCCGGCCATGGCAGCGACGGCCTGCTTGACCTCGGGCAGTGTGGCGTTCAACGGCTCTATGCGGTGGCTCTCGCGGCTCTCGGCGCTGGAGACGCAGTTCGGAGAATCCGGACACAGGCCGAGCCCGCCGTTGCTCGCTCCCAGAGTGGTCGGCCGTTCGCCCGCGCAGCCCAGCAGTGTCAGAAGGGGGATCATGATCAGGAGGCTCCGTGTGTGCGTGGCTGATGGTTTCATAAGATCACCTGCATGCCCAGCCACTCGGCGATCATCGCAGGCTTGTCCTCGCCTTCGATCTCCATGGTGGCCTTGTGTTTGAGCAGGATATTGCCGGGGCTCTTCAGCGTGACCTCCAGCAGTTCGAAGCGGGCACGGATGCGTTTGCCAACCCTCACCGGACTCATGAAGCGCACCTTGTCCAGCCCATAGTTGATGGTCATCCGCGCGTCCTTGATCTTGATGACACGGGTCTGGGCAGACAGTGTGCTCAGCAGCGAGAGCGTCAGGAAACCGTGGGCGATAGTGCCGCCGAAGGGTGTCTCAGCCATGGCGCGCTCCCGGTCGACATGGATGAACTGGAAGTCACCGGTCGCCTCGGCGAACTGGTTGACCCGCTGCTGGGTAACCTCCAGCCACGGGCTGATCCCGACCTCCTGTCCGATGAACGAACGGGCTTCTTCAATCGTCACGAAATTAGGCATGGGGTTCTTCTCCAGGATCTCATTGCCGAGGCGTCTTGCTGGCTGTCGGGTGACGGCCGGAGCTATACTCTGCCACATCAACAGATCCCGCAAGAGACAGACCTCGAGCCCCGGGACAATGGGAACCCTATGCAAGCCAGTTCAGCAGAGAGTGAGTTTGATGTTGTCATCGTGGGTAGCGGCATGGTCGGTGCGAGCCTCGCCTGCGCGTTGGCTGATTCCGGGTTGCGGTTGGCGGTGCTCGACAGTCAGCCGTTCGCGGCTCCAGATGCCGTCGATGGTTCTGCCGCCGACCTGGCGGACCAGGCCTTCGATCCGCGCGTCAGTGCCATCACGCCAGCGTCACAGCAGTTCCTGAACGAGATCGGCGTCTGGGATGCCATTGCTGTACGGCGATGCTCTCCCTACACGGACATGCATGTCTGGGATGGTGACGGCACGGGCTCCATTCATTTTTCCGCCACCGATATTCATGCCGATCTGCTCGGTCACATCATCGAGAATTCGGTGATCGTGGCGGCGCTGCAGCAGCGTCTTCGCCAAAGTATTCACGAGAGCGCTGACATCACTTTGCTGGCTCCGGTTTCCTTGAGTGGTCTGCGGGCACCCACCACTGCCTCTCAGGGAACTCCTGTGCAGA
The DNA here is from genome assembly GCA_030654835.1 of Gammaproteobacteria bacterium. Classification (GTDB taxonomy): domain Bacteria; phylum Pseudomonadota; class Gammaproteobacteria; order Pseudomonadales; family Pseudohongiellaceae; genus UBA5078. Next base: position 16,821 of record JAURWS010000011.1, read on the forward strand.
TCGAACTCGCGGACGGCAGCCGACTGACTACTCGCTTGCTGGTCGCCGCCGATGGTGCCAACTCCACGGTCCGTGAGCTGGCCGGTTTCCAGACCCGCGAATGGGACTACGAACACCACGCCATCGTGACCACTGTTCGCACACAGTTTCCCCATCGCCAGACCGCCATCCAGCGCTTCATGGACAAGGGTGTACTGGCATTTTTACCGCTGCGGACCAGTCTCCAAGGTGGCCGAGATGATCAACGGCACTGCTCCATCGTCTGGTCGGTGCTGCCGGAGCTTGCTCAAGCATTGATGGCGCTGGACGATGCAGCCTTTGCGCGTGAGCTGCAGGCAGCGATCGAAAACCGTCTCGGCACGATCGAGAGCGTGGATAAGCGCTACAGCTTTCCGCTGCGCCAGCGCCATGCGCACAGTTATGTGCAGCAAGGCATCGCCCTGATCGGCGACGCTGCTCACACCATTCATCCGCTGGCCGGGCAAGGCGTCAACCTCGGGCTGCAGGATGCCAGCGTGCTGGCGGCAGAGATTCTGCAGGCGCTCAGCAAGGGGCGGGACTTCGCCGACTTGCGCACCCTGCGCCGCTATCAGCGCCGCCGCATCGGCCACAATCTGGGAATGATGTGCATGATGGAGGGCTTCAAGCGTCTGTTCGCCGAGCAACCGCTGGCCGTGCGCTGGCTGCGCAATGCAGGCATGGCTGGTCTCGATAAAACGGTGTTGATCAAGAATCACATCATGCGCTCGGCCATGGGAATCGAGTGAATTTCGCTCAGAATCGCCAGGCCACTAAAAAACTTCTAAAGTATTTCTAAAGTAATTCCTCTCATGGCCGATTAACGGGTATGGCCCCTGCCATCCTTCGGATGGAGACACGGGCCCAATTACTGTTCAGACCCGCCGCAGAGGAATCGCAAGCATGCTGGCAAAAGATACTTCCTGGCCTTTTGATATGGACCTGAGTGCGCTGGATACCAGCAGCATCACCAACATCCTCAACGACATTGAGAACCATCTGCCCATGATCGAATCGGAAGGCGGGATGACCGAATTGCTGCGCGTGAAACAACTGTTCGAGACTGAACTGAAGACCAGTCGCCGTCTGCACTAATCAAGCGTAATGGCGCCCTGCGGCACACTTACTGGTGTACTCCCTTACCTGCTTCGTTTATCCTTTACCCCGCCCGAATATCCCCTTGAATCGACAGATGCAGCGAAATTATCAGGACCTGTGCAAGCAGATCCACACTCTCGCGGTCTTGATCCGAGTCAAGACGGATGTCTGAATATCTGTCTCAACACCGTCATTGAAACTCCCGGAAAATAATCAAAAAAGGTTGGTCATATTATGAAATTGTTACTCTCTTTAGTTGCAGCTACCGCACTGCTGGCCGGAGGCAACGCCCTGGCGATCGACGCAGCCAAAGTCACTCAGGCTCTGGCCGATCCTGCCCGCAGCGATGCTGACAAGGCGCTGGATAGTGCGCGCAAGCCAGTCGAGGTACTGGACTATCTGGGCTTGGAAGAAGGCATGACCGTGTTGGACATCATGTCCGGTGGTGGCTGGTACACCGAAGTTCTGTCGCGCGCTGTTGGCCCGACTGGCAAGGTCTACATGCAGAACTCCGAGGCCGCTCTGGCCCGTGGTACCACTCAGGCAACTGTTGATGCCCGTCTGGCTGCGCTGAGCAATGTCGAGCTGCTGAAGCAGGATGTTGTCGTTGATCTCGGCCTGCCCGCGAACTCCATCGATTTCGCCATCACCAATCTGAACTTCCACGACGTCTACAACCGTGATCCCGCTGCTGCGCAGACTTTCCTGGTCAACGTGAAGAATGCCCTCAAGCCGGGCGGCATCTTTGGCCTGATCGACCACGAAGGCAATATGGGTGCTGATAATGCCACGCTGCACCGCGTTCCACTCGAGCAGGTGATTGCTGCGGTACAACAGGCCGGCCTGACCATCGTCGAAAGTGACAGTGACCTTTTGAACGTGCCAACAGACAACCATACCCAGGCTCAATTTGCCGCAGAGCTGGAAAGGAATACTGATCGCTTCGTCCTGAAGCTGACCAAGTAATTCAAGTTTGATACCCGGTTCAAACCGCCTGGCTTAATGCAGTTGGTTTGAACTGGCAGTAAGCCCGGACTGCCTGTGAAGCGCGATGCTTTCCAGGCAGTCTCATTTTCAGATCCTCTCAGATTTCTTCGCGCCCGAGTATTTCCTTGAAGCAATCCTCTCAGCATTCACACACCCCATCGACTTCCCGGTCTTCATCGCCTTCACCCAAAGCATCCGGGCCGCTGGCGCTGGTGACCAGGTTCTTCTCCGTCTTCAAGTACAGCCGCGTGGCGGTGGAGATTGTCTGGAGCACGAGTGCTGCGCTGACACTGACGATGGCGCTGGCGACATTGCTGGCGGGCATCCTGCCGGCGGGCATTGCCTATGTCGGGCAGTTGATTGTGGATGCGGTAGTGACGGCCATCCAGGCTACTCCCGCACAGCGCGAGGCTGCCACCGATCAGACCATTTTCTGGGTGCTGTGCGAGGCAGGACTGGTGGTGTTCATCACCGGAGTGCAGCGCATCAACAGTGTGTGCCAGTCGATCCTGCGTGTGCTGCTGGGTAACAAGATCAACGTGATGATCCTCGAAAAATCGCTCACCCTGGAGCTACAACACTTCGAGGATTCCGAATACTACGACAAGCTGACCCGCGCCCGGCGCGAGGCGTCGAGCCGTCCGCTCAGCCTCGTGATCCGCACCTTCGACCTGCTGCGCGAATCTATCTCACTGGCTAGCTACGGCTTCCTGCTGTTCCAGTTCTCGCCCTGGGCGGTGTTGCTGCTCGCCTTCGCGGGCCTGCCTGCCTTCCTCGCCGAGGCGAAATTCTCCGGTGAAGCCTTCCGCAACCAGCGCCACCGTTCCGCCGAACGCCGCATGCAGATCTATCTGGAGATGGTGCTTACCCGCGAGGACGGCGTGAAGGAAGTGAAGCTGCTGAAGATCGGCCGCCTGTTCCTGCAGCGCTACGTCGACATCTTCCTGGCCATCTACAAGGAAGACCGCAATCTGGTGCTACGCCGTGGTTTCTGGGGCTATGTGCTGGGGCTGGTCGCGAGCGCCGCGTTCTACTTCGCCTACGGCTGGGTGGTGTTCGCCGCCATCGCCACCACCATCACGATCGGCCAGATGACCATGTACATCGCTGTGTTCCGGCAGGGCCAGAGCGCGGTGACCAACAGCCTGACGGCCATCAACGGCATGTATGAAGACAATCTCTACCTCTCGAACCTGATCGAATACCTGGAGCACAAGGTTCCCGAGGCCAGCGGCGACAAGACAGTGGGGCCGGACCCGAAAGATGGCATCCGCTTCGAGAACGTCAGCTTCTTTTACCCGGAGAGCCGCACCCCCGCGATCCACGAATTGAACCTGCACATCAAGGCCGGCGAGAGCCTGGCCATCGTCGGCGAAAACGGCTCCGGCAAGACCACGCTGATCAAGCTGCTGACACGCCTCTATTCGCCGACCAGCGGCCGCATCCTGCTGGAGGGGCTGGATCTGCAGGAGTGGGATATCGAGACTCTGCGCTACAAGATCGGCGTGATCTTTCAGGACTTCAGCCGCTACCAGCTCAAGGTGAGCGACAACATCGGCATCGGCGACGTGGACAACATGGAGGTGCGCCCGCAGGTCGAGGCTGCCGCGCGCGACGGACTGGCGGCCGACTTCATCCAGCACATGCCACAGAACTACGACACCCAGCTGGGCACCTGGTTCAAGGGCGGCAAGGAGCTTTCCGGCGGCCAATGGCAGAAGATCGCCCTGGCCCGCGCCTTCATGCGCAACCACGCCGACGTGCTGATTCTCGACGAGCCCACCGCCGCCATCGACGCCAAGGCCGAAGCCGACATCTTCGCCCACTTCCGCGAGCTGACCGCCGACCGCATCTCCATCATCATCTCGCACCGCTTCTCCACCGTGCGCATCGCCGACCACATCATCGTGCTCGACAAAGGCGTGATTCTGGAGGAAGGTTCCCACGAGGAACTATTGGCGCGGGGTGGGCAGTACGCGCACCTGTTCAATCTGCAGGCGCAGGGATACATGTAAGAACCGACCTTTCTGTTCTGTATGAGCCAGCCCTGCTGGCGACGAGAAGATTGAGAATATGGCCCAATGGCTGGTCAAGACAGAGCCAGAAGAGTGCAGTATCGATGACCTGGCCAACCGGCCGACAAAGCCGGTGGTCTGGGAGGGTGTGCGCAACTATCAGGCGCGCAATTTCCTGCGCGAGATGCGTGAGGGCGATCAGGTCTTCATCTACCACTCCAGCTGCAAACACATCGGCATTGCCGGCATCGCGCGGGTTGCCCGGGCCGCCTATCCTGACCCGTCCCAGTTCGATTCGAACTCCCTCTATTTCGATGCCAAGAGCCCGCGCGACAAGCCGCGCTGGGACTCCGTCGACCTGTTGTTTGTGGAGAAATTTCCACAATTGCTTGCGCTTGATGAGCTCAAGGCCATGCCGGGGCTGGAGGCTCTGCCGCTGATCAAAGCAGGGAATCGGCTTTCGGTAATGCCGGTTGGTGAGAGGGAGTGGGGGCTGATTGTAAGGGCGGCGGGTGTCGGAAAGTAGCGCGGCCATCTGCCTGCAGTGGTATCAAGGCGGCAGACGCCCCACCAATCTAGCCACAGCCACGAGCGCCTGATCGGGGTCGCGCGTCACACCCTCCCAATACGAGATGATCTCCATCCCCGAAGCGGCATCCAGCAGCGCGCCAGGCGCGGCCCGAAATGCCGATCCGCTCGGACCTGCAACCACCTGTTCCGTGGCGAGATGCACCTCGCAGAGCAGATAACCTCCGGGCCGAATGTGCCGTAATGCGGCTCTGATCATGTCGAGATCCAGATAACGAATAATCGCCATCATATCTGCAGGCGGCAAATCCGCAGGAAGCCCATCGCCCAGATCGTGCTCGACCCAGCGGATGCTGGCGTGGTGATCACTGCCTGTTGCCCGTGCTCGGTTCAGCGCCTCGGCAGACACATCGACGGCATCGACCTGATAGCCCAGACCTGCCAGATAGAAGGAGTTGCGACCTGCGCCACAGGCAATGTCCAACGCCCGCAGCGACTCGTTCGAAGTCTTCGCATTGAGTTGCTGCGCAAGAATTTCCGGCACGTGCTCGACCAGAAACGCCGCCGGATGCCCGCGTTCGGCGTAGGCTCCTTCGCGGTAGCGCTGATCCCACTTGTCTCGATCCACCTGACTCACACTTATATACCCCGACGGAATTGCATAACCGTTCAACAGCCCTGTCGCGCCGCCGACATCGGTGAACGTGCCCTGATAATAGAAACACGCTGCCCAACTATAGAGACGATCGACCCCAGTATTCAAGGCGCTCTGCATTTGTATGAGGGAGCACGGCTGGGTCTACGGCGCGTCCTTCATCCCATCTGCAACAAATGTTGTCTGACGCTTTTTCCCACCGGTGCTCTGCTTGACCAACCTATGTATGGAGTCCATACTCTTGCGCCAAACAAAGTAAGTGCGTAGCATCCCCGCCCGCTAGCGTCGTCGACTCGGTCGGCAGGTGCGCAGACTTCAAGATTTGATAATGGGAGAGTCCAACTTGATAACAAAAAAACGATTGATTTCATCATTGATTGCGAGTGTCGGCGTACTGATGTGTGCCCCATCGGCATGGAGCCAGTCTGGCACCGACGTCTATGCTGGAGATTGGCCGGACTATAACGGCAACATGGCCGCTCAGCGCTACTCACCGCTTGACCAGATCAACGCGGAAAATGTCAACACGATGAAGATAGCCTGGCGCTTCTCCACCGCGAACTTCGGACCTACCGCTGACTTCAACAACCCGTCCACACCGCTCGAAATAGACGGCATACTCTACGCCCACGTCGGCACCACCCGAGACATCGTCGCCCTTAACGCCACCAACGGTCAGGTATTGTGGCTGTGGCGCCAAGAGGAAGGCCAGCGCTTCAATGATGCACCGCGCAAAGGTTCCGGCCGCGGACCAGCTTTCTGGACCGACGGTGACAACACGCGTGTCATAAGCGTCACCCCAGGCTTCCACCTCGTATCCCTGGATGCCAAAACCGGTTTGCCAGACCCGAACTTTGGTGAAAACGGCGTCGTGGATCTGATGGATGGACTGCGTAATGCTGACGACTTTGAAGACGTCGACATTGGTTCTTCGGCACCACCCTTTGTGATGAATGACGTCATTGTAGTGGGACCTGCTCATCGCGTGGGCATGCGCCCCCGCTCCAGGTCCAACGTAAAAGGTGACGTGCGCGGATACGATGCTCGCACTGGCGAACACTTGTGGACTTTCCGCACAATTCCAGAGCGCGGCGAAGTCGGCATTGAAACCTGGCTTGATGAAGGTGTCGATTTTACCGGCAATGCTGGCGTCTGGGCGCCCATGTCAGGTGATCCAGAACTGGGCCTGGTGTATCTGCCCGTTGAATCAGCAACCGGTGACCGTTACGGTGGCGACCGCCCCGGCGACAACCTTTTCGCGAACTCACTGGTCGCACTGGACATCAAGACTGGCGAGCGCCGCTGGCACTACCAGATAATCCATCACGACATCTGGGACTGGGACAACCCCGCAGCCCCTGTTCTAGCGGACCTGCCCAACGGCAAAAAGGTTGTGATGCAAGTGACCAAGCAGTCCTGGGTCTACACCTTCGACAGACTGACCGGCGAGCCAATCTGGCCGATTGAAGAGCGTCCAGTTCCTGCTGGCGACGTACCTGGCGAGTGGTACTCTCCTACACAACCGTTCCCAACCAATCCTCCAGCCTTTGATCGCCAGGGAATTAGCGAAGATGACCTGATTGACTTCACGCCGGCCCTGCGTGCAGAAGCGCTGGAAGCCGTCAAGGGTTTCCGAATGGGAACCAATGTGTATGCTCCGCCCTCACTGGCTGAGGCAGCAGATGGCACAACGGGCACATTGAGCCTTCCGTCTGCTACTGGCGGCGCGAACTGGGAAGGTGCAGCTCTGGACCCGGAAACTGGTCTGATCTACATTCCGTCACGAACTGATGTGGCGGCGCTTTCTGTCGCAAACGATCCGGAAGCAGACGTGGCCTTCAGCCAATCTTTCGGTGTTCGTGTGCCGCGCATTCAGGGTCTGCCACTGGTCAAGCCTCCCTATGGCCGAATCACAGCGATCGATATGAACAGCGGTGAGCACGTATGGCAAATGGCCAACGCGGACACTCCTGCATCAATCGCCAACAACCCTGCTCTGGCAGGTTTGGACATTCCCCGCACAGGTGTTGCAACACGCTCAGGCTTGTTGCTGACCAAGACCCTGCTGTTTGCAGGCGAAGGCGCTGGCGGCAGCAACAAGTTACGTGCGCACGATAAGCAGACAGGTGAAATCGTCGCAGAGTTTGAATTGCCAAGCACCCAAACCGGTCAGCCGTTTACTTACGAGCACAACGGCAAGCAATACGTCGCAATGTTTGTCAGTGGTAACGGTCAGGTTGCCGAGCTGGTAGCCTACGCGCTGCCGTAATTTAAAATCAGGAGTAATCACAATTATGCGTACTAAGTTTTTCAGAGCGGCGCTTGCGCCTCTCCTGCTGGTCTCCAGCCTGCCGTCACAAGCCGCCAACTGGGTTCTCGACTCAGGTGAGTCTGTTGTTACCTTCAAGTATTCCTATGAAGGGACTCCCTACCAGGGCGCGTTTCAGAACGTAGAGGCAACCTTCGAGATCGACCCGCTGAACCCAGGCTCTTGCGTTTTTTCAGTGACCATTCCAATCGCTGATATCAAGGTAGACAGCGCCGAGGTTCTGGATTATCTGCTCGATCTGGAGATGTTTGACGTAGACCGCTGGCCAACAGCGAGCTTCAAAGCAGAGAAGTGCAGCCTGGAATCAGCGAATACTTTCGTTGCGGAAGGTTCATTGACTATCCGTGATCAGACTCGCCCCATCAGCTTCCCGTTCACACTCGACGTGGAAACTGTTGACGGTCAGGTCGCCTTTCACATGACCAGCGAAGTAACAATTCAGCGTCTGGATTTCGGCGTTGGTCAGGGCTACTGGGCTAACACGGCGACAATTCCGAACGACGTCGTTGTCGGGGTAGACATCTACGCCGGCCAGCAGTAATTAAACAGACTCTCTTGCAAACAGGTTATTTCAATGTCTAAAAGCTTATATTCAAAATGCCGTTGGTTTTCACTGGTACTGTTCTCTTCAGCATTGCTGGTTTCATGCGATCGCCTGCTGACACCAGATTTCAATACTGAAATTACAGAGCTCAGATCTGGACAGTACACGCTTGATAAGGATCATGCGGCATTGCTGTTCAAGATCAATCACCTGGGCTTCTCGACGTTCATTGGCCGTTTCACAGCGTTCGATGCGTCTCTGGATTTCGATCCAGAGAACATTCAGAACTCCAGCGTGGAAGTGGTCGTGGACATGAACTCGATCGATGTGAACCTTCCTGAATTCGAGGAAGAGCTGCGTGGTTCGGATTGGCTGGACGCGGTGCAATACCCACAGGCTGTGTTCAAGACTACGGGTTACGTAGGAGCGAACGGTGAGAACTCGCACACGTTTGCAGGCGAGCTGACATTCCACGGCGTGACTGCACCGGTGAACCTCAATGTGAATTTCCACGGCGGCGGTCGTAACTTCCTGACCCGCAAATACACGCTGGGTTTCTCTGCTGATACCACATTCCTGCGCTCAGCGCATGGAGCAGATCGATTCACCAACTTTGGTGTTGGCGATGACATCACATTGGAAATTCATGTTGAATTCCAGGCAGCTGAATAACTTTGCAGGTGTTTGAATAGTTAATGGCTTCAAAAGGGCGGCGATCGGGTTTTCATCCGGTCGCCGCCCTTTTTCATTTGGCGGGATTATTCCACCTCGGCCACCAGCGCTCTCTGCAACTGCAATTCATGCATGTGCCTGTATAAACCATCCTCTTTCAGCAAAGCCCGATGCGTACCTTGCTGCATGATGCAACCCTGATGCAGAACGATGATCTGATCGGCGCGCACGATGGTGCTCAGCCGGTGTGCAATGGCCAGTATCGTGGTTTGGCCGCGCAGCCCCTCAAGCGCTGCACTGATTACGGACTCGGTGTGACTGTCCACATTCGCAGTGGCCTCGTCCAGAATGAGAAGGCGCGGCTCACGGGCAAGTGTGCGCGCCAATGACAACAGTTGACGCTGGCCAGTGGATAGATTGCCACCTCTCTCTCCCAGCTGTGTGTCATAGCCTTTCGGCAAACTCATCACAAAGTCATGCAGCTGCGCCATACGGGCAGCGGCAACCACCTGCTTATCGGTCATCTCCAACCCCAGCGTGATGTTGTCGCGCACAGTGCCCGCGCTGATGAAAGGATCCTGCAAGACGACGCCAAGCCCGGAGCGCAGGCTGGCCTGATCCATCTCCTGCAGCGGAATGTCATCAATCAGAATGCGCCCCTGCTGTGGCTGGTAGAAACGCAGCAGAAGACTCATCAGCGTACTCTTGCCGCTCCCCGTATGCCCGACGATGGCGACGAATTCCCCGGGTGCCACATTGAAATTGATGTGACGCAGCACCGGGTGCTCTTCGTCATAGCCGAACCCGACATTCTCGAAGCGGACCGCTCCCTGAGTGATGCGGTGTGTCGTGGCGGATTGTGTCTCGCCAGGCTGGTCAATGATGGCGAAGACTCGCTCACCTGCCACCACCGCCTGCTGCAGCAGACTCAGGCGCTGCGTCATCTCCACCACTGGCTGAGTGATCCGCGACAGATAGTTTACGAAAGCGTAGATCACGCCAACCTCCACCACACTGTCGAACGACTGCGTGCCGAAATACAACAGCAAGGCCGCCAGCGTCAGCGTGCGCAGCATGTCGGGCAACGGTCTCAGCATCAGCGCATCCAGACGCAGATTGCTCATGCGCGCATTGAACAGCTCTCGGCTGACTCCTCCAAACTGCTGTGAGAAGCGACGCTGCTGGTTCAACACCTGAATGATGCGCATCCCCTGAATGGACTCGCTGAGCGTCGCGTTGATCCTGCTGAGCACGCTACGCGCCCGGTGATAGCGTGGCGAGCTCTTGCGCTGATAGAAGTACATCACCGCCGTCACGGTGGGCAGCATGAGACAGCACACCAGCATGAGACGAACGTCGAGCCAGGCCATGGCAATGAAGACGGCGATGATCAGCGTAATGTTCTGCACGAAGGTTGCCATCACTTGCACAAACAACTCTTTGATCGCTTCAGTGTCGTTGGTGATACGTGAGACCAGGCTGCCGGTCGGACGGTGATCGAAATAGCTGAGCGGCTGTCGCATCACTGCAGCGAAGACTTGTGAGCGCACGGTTCTCACGACAGAGAACGCGACCTTGTTGAAGCGTAGCGCGTTCTGATACCCGGCCCATGCAGAGAGCGCGTAGAAAAACACATAGGCCGCCGCCAGCATGGCCAGCTCGCCCGCCGGATAATGAGCTGCTGTCACATAGTCGTCGATGAAAATCTTGACGAGTACCGGTCCCAGCACCTGCCCGAGCGTGGCCAGCAGCAAGAGAATCGCAGCCTCCTTCAGCAGCCGCGGATAGGCGAGGCTGTAGCGCAACAACCGCCACAAGGAACCGGTGTCGATTCCCTTGCGAATATCATCGTCCTGATTCAACGGTGCGCTCCAATTTCTGATAGTCGATCATTTGTGCGTACCAACCGCCCCTGCTTACCAACTCTGCGTGCGTGCCATGCTCGATCATTTCACCATGATTGAGCACGACTATCTGCTCCGCATCTTCGACAGCCGATAGACGGTGGCAGAGAATCACTGTGGTGCGGTCGGCACGCACTGTGCGCAGGTGTTCCAGAATGTTGCGTTCGGTGGTCACATCGACAGCAGACAATGCATCGTCAAGGATCAGCACAGGCGCATCGAGGAGCAGTGCACGGGCAATGGCGATGCGCTGCTTCTGGCCACCGGATAGCGTAATGCCGCGCTCGCCGACCAAGGTGTCATAGCCGTCCGGGAAGCGCTGAATATCCTTGTCGATCGACGCCAATGCCGCAACCGCACGAATCTGTTCCCGGGTCGCATCTGGTCGGCCGAGGGCGATGTTCTCGGCAATACTGGCTGTGAACAGGAATGCGTCCTGCGGGACGACCGCCACTGCGTCTCGCAGGGCATGCAACGTGAGTTGCTGCACCAATACTCCGCCAATGCGTATCGAGCATCCAGGTGCGTCAAAGAAACGCAGCAGCAGATTGATCAGCGTCGTCTTGCCCGCGCCGGTCGGCCCCACAATGCCGAGCGTCTCCCCGGCGCCGATCCGCAGGTGAATATTGCGCAACACCGGAGCATGCGCATCGGCAAAGGAAAACTCGTCGATATCGATGGCGATGTCTGCCGTGGGAACGTCGGCGATGGTGCCTGTATCAGGCACCGCCGAAGCTGTCTCCAGCAACTGTTGAATGCGGGCATAGGCCGCCGAGCCGCGCTCCAGGATGTTCAGGAGCCAGCCGTAGGCAAACATCGGCCAGATCAGGAAGCCCAGATACATTGTGAAACTGGTGAGCTGGCCCAGCGTCAGGCGCTCTTGCTCTATCAACCAGGCGCCCGACCCGATGCACAGCAGGAACGACGAGCCCACGGTAATGAAAATCGCTGGATCATAGAGTGAGTCAGTGGCAGCCACGCGCATGTTCGCCTCCGCCGCGCGATCAGCGATCCGCAGGAAGCGGGCATCCTCGTTCGCCTCCTGCCCAAAAGCACGAATCATGCGAATGCCCGAAACACTTTCCTGTGCGTAGTCGTTCAGATCCGAAAAACGCTCCTGGGCATCGCGGAACCCCACATGCAGACGATCTCCGAGCACCACGAAATACCAAGCCATGAAGGGAAATGGCAGCAGAGCGACCAAGGTCAGCTCCCAGCTGATCGCCACCGTCATGATGGTGATCACCAGCACACCGGTGACCAGACCGTCGATGCCGGAGAGCACTCCCTCTCCCGCCGTCATCTCTACCGCCGAGATGTCGTTGGTGGCACGCGCCATCAAGTCCCCCGTGCGATGCTCCTGGAAGAAGTGCGGAGCCATCAGCGTGAAATGTGCATACAGGCGCTGACGCATGGTCTCCGCTAGATTGAAGGAGGCATGGAAGAGCAACACGCGCCAGAAGTAGCGCATCACATAAACGGCGAGGGCAATCAGCACGACAATGCCGACGTAGGCCCACAACAGTTCGGGGGTGAGCGAGTCGGCAACCACGTGATCGATGATCTGCCCGATAATCCAGGGAATCAGCATATCGGTCAGATCGACGCCGACGAACATGAGGATGGCGAGTACATAGCGCCGCCATTGCTCGCGGAAATACCAGCCTAATTTGAAAAACAAAGCCATCGATAATCCATTCGGAAACGTTGTCGCCGTCATTTCGGCTGCGATGGGCAGTCTACCAGCCTTTGCAGCCTCGTTGCCGCTCCATTGCGAGCACCACTATAAAATCAGGTTTTATTATATAAATCATTAAGTTAAATGACCAAGTCGAGACATTGTCGAAGGCCTTTCGGTCATAGGTGAAAGTAATTTTCCCGAATCTGAAATTCGAGATTTACGTCAGGAATGTGTTTGCTACAATAGCGCACCTGTTTACCCACCCCCCTACATACCAGAGAGCACCCCGCGGAGGAGACCAATTCGTCAATGAACACAGAATACACTCGAGTGGAAGACTACTACGACAAGGAAACTTTCAACCGTATCAAGGCGTTAGCAGATACCAAGGAAACGCCGTTTGTAGTAATCGATATCGCTATGGTAGAGCGTCATTACGACGTCCTACAGGAACTCTTCCCATACGCGAGTGTGTACTACGCCGTGAAGGCGAACCCCGCTCCCGAGATTATCAGTTCACTGCGTGACAAGGGCTCCCGTTTCGACGTGGCCTCGATCTACGAATTGGACAAACTGCTGTCACTTAACGTGCCTCCGGACCGTTGCAGTTACGGCAACACCATCAAGAAAAGCCGTGACATCCGCTACTTCTACGAGAGGGGTGTGAGAATGTATGCCACCGACTCCGAGGCCGATGTGCGCAATATTGCCAAGGCAGCTCCGGGCTCCAAGGTCTATGTGCGAATTCTGACAGAGGGCAGTGGCACGGCTGACTGGCCGCTGTCACGCAAGTTCGGTTGTCAAAGCGACATGGCAATGGACCTGATGGTGCTGGCCCGCGATCTGGGCCTGATCCCCTACGGTGTGTCTTTCCACGTGGGCTCACAGCAGCGGGACATCGGCGCCTGGGATGCGGCGATCGGCAAGGTTAAAGTGATCTTCGAACGCCTGAAGGAAGAAGACAACATTACTCTGAAGATGGTCAATCTGGGTGGCGGCTTCCCGGCCAACTACATCACCCGTGCCAACTCTCTGGAAACCTACGCGGAAGAAATCACCCGCTTCATCGAAGAAGACTTTGGTGATGAGTTCCCGGAAATCATTCTGGAACCGGGCCGCTCGCTGATTTCCAATGCCGGCATCCTGGTATCCGAAGTAGTCTTGATTTCCCGCAAGTCGCACACCGCTTTGCAGCGCTGGGTGTTTACCGACGTTGGTAAATTCTCTGGCCTGATCGAGACTCTGGACGAGTGCATCAAGTATCCAATTTACGTGGAAAAGCACGGCGAACTGGAAGAAGTCGTCATCGCGGGTCCAACCTGCGACAGCGCCGATATCATGTACGAGAACTACAAATACGGCCTGCCACTGAATCTCGCCATCGAAGACCGCATGTACTGGTTCTCGGCCGGCGCCTACACCACCAGTTACAGCGCGATCGAATTCAACGGCTTCCCGCCACTGAAAGCCTACTTCGTCTGAGCCACATCCGGCAGTAAACGTGCTGTCACCACTCCGGTGGTGATGGCGCCGTTGACGTTGAGTGCCGTGCGTCCCATATCGATCAGCGGCTCTATCGAGATCAGCAAAGCGACCAGCGTAACCGGCAGCCCCATGGCCGGCAGCACCACGAGTGCAGCAAAGGTCGCTCCCCCGCCTACCCCCGCTATTCCAAATGAACTGATGGCGATGATGCCAAGCAGGCTGATGATGAATCCTGGCGCCGTCGGGTCGATGCCGACAGTGGGTGCCGCCATCACGGCGAGCATTGCCGGGTAGATACCCGCACAACCGTTCTGACCGATGGTCGCGCCGAACGTCGCCGCCAGATTGGCAATGGGTGACGGCACCCGTAACTCCTCCATCTGCGTCTTTACCGTCATGGGGATGGTAGCGGCGGAGCTGCGCGTAGCAAACGCGAAACTGAGCACGGGCCAGACCTTTCGGTAGTATTCGCGGGGGTTGTGCCCGGCCAGAAAAATCAGCACCGCATGAACACCAAACATCAGTGCAATGGCGACATAGGAGGCCACCACGAAGCTGATCAGGTTGAGAATGTCGGAACCATTGGAGCTCGCCACGACATAAGTCATCAACGCCATAATTCCGTAAGGCGTCAGCGACATGACGATCTTCACCAGCTGCATCACGATCAGCTGCGTTGACTCGATGAAACGCTTGATACCGTCCCCATGCTCTGGGCGATCACGCACGACCAGCAGCGCGGCAATGCCACTGAGAATGCCGAAGATCACCACGGCAATGATCGAGCTGTCACGCGCGCCTGTCAGGTCCGAGAAGATATTGGTGGGAATGAAACCGACAATCACCTCGGGCAGACTCAGATCACTGACCGTGTCGAGCCGTAGCTCCAGCACCTCTGCCCGTGCCAGTTCGCGCGCGCCGGAAGTCATACCCTCTGCGCTCAGTCCTGCAGCCAGTGTCACTACGATGCCGATGATCGCCGCAATGATCGCAGTGCCCACGAGCAGCGCCACTACGCACACTCCAATTCTCCCAACAGAGGCGATGGCATCCATCCGCAGAACGGCCGCCATCATGGTGATGAGGATCAAAGGCATGACAATCATGCGCAGGAGATTGACATAGGCATCGCCCACCACATTGGTCCACTGCAGCGTTTCCGCCATTACTGGTGAACCAACACCATAGATAAATTGCAGATAAAAACCGAAGGCAACACCCAGCAGCAAGCCAACGAACACCTGACGTGAGAGTGTGAGGGATTGGCGGCGGAGGTAGAACAGGAGGTACAACAGGCCCGAGAACAAGGCCAGATTGATGATGCTGAAGAGGTTTAGCATGCTGGCACCTTTATTTTTGTTATCCCGGTCACTCCGGTAAATTGGACATCATGATCGCGAGTGTATCTGATCGGAACTCGCGACGGTACAGTACCGCCACTACCAGTACCGACAGTAGTATAAAAATCCAATAATTCACGAACCACCCCAGCACTGCCATGCTGAAATAGTAGGTCCGCAATCCGTTGTTGAAGTTTCCTGCAGCCTTGGATGCCATCCGCGAGATGCTCTCGACGTGGCGAGCGACCACCTCATCGGAAGGATGTTCGTGCCGCTCAGGCACACCACCCAGCATTACTGAGACCTGACCGAACTGGCGCAGCCCCCAGGTGAATTTGAAGAAGGCATACACGAACAGGCACAGCAGCAGCATGACCTTCACCTCCCACTGGCCGCGAGTATTGTGATCGGAGAAGGGCACTTCACTGAGCATCATGATTACCGTCTCCGACGAACTGCCCAGCACCGTCATCAGACCAGCCAGAATGAACAGCGTCGTGGAGGCGAAGAAGGAAACATTGCGCTCAAGATTCGCGATGATGTTGGTGTCCGCGATACGGTTCTCGCGTCGCAATGCCTTGCGAATCCACTGCCTGCGGTGGCGATGCATGGCGAAAGCGAGCGTGGGGGTGTCTGTGCTGCGCCTTCCCGTGTATATGAAATACCCGCGAAAACAGATCAGAAACCAGATCACGGCGATCAGATTTCCGACATTCATCTGCAGAAATTCAGCAAAACTCATGGATACTCCTCTGCACCAGCTCTTCCTGCAACAATCAATTTTTGATGTGATAACCAGTCTTGAATATCCACCAGACCACAGCCATGCAGGCCGTCAGAAACAACAGAATCATCGTCAGACTGACGCCGATACTGACGTCGGCAATCTCATAAAAGCTCCAGCGAAAACCACTGACCAGATATAGCACTGGATTGAACATCGTCACAGTCTGCCAGAACGGCGAGAGCATGCTGGCAGAATAAAAACTGCCTCCGAGAAACACCAGCGGCGTGACGATCAGCAGAGGGATCAACTGCAGCTTCTCGAAGTTGTCCGCCCACACCCCGATGATGAATCCGAACAGACTGAACGATACCGCCGTGAGCACCAGGAAGAACAGCATGATGAACGGATGCGCAATCTCCAGCGGCACGAACAATCCCGCAGTGGCCAGAATGATGGTCCCTAGAATCAGCGACTTGGTCGCCGCTGCCCCCACGTAACCCATCACCACTTCGATCATCGACACTGGTGCGGATAATAACTCGTAGATGGTGCCAGTGAACTTCGGAAAATAAATTCCGAACGAGGCATTCGAGATACTGTTGGTCAGCAGCGACAACATGATCAACCCGGGCACGATGAAGGCGCCGTAGCTCACACCATCCACCTGCTGAATGCGGCCACCGATGGCGGCACCGAACACCACAAAATACAGCGAGGTGGAGATCACCGGCGCGAAGATGCTTTGCATCAGCGTGCGGCGGGTACGCGCCATCTCGAAATGATAAATCGCCTTGATTGCGTACCAGTTCATCGTGATTCCTCCACCAGTTTTACAAATATCTCTTCGAGCGAACTCTGCGTCGTCTGCAAGTCACGGAAGCCGATGCCCTCACGGCGCAGGTCATCCAGCAGTGTCGTGATGCCCGTGCGCTCACCCTGCGTGTCGTAGGTATACGTCAGCTGCAGACCATCCTCGGACAGCACGAGATCGTGCTCATTCAAGGTTGCGGGCAGCGTCTCCAGCTTATGCTTGAGGTCGAGAATCAGCTGCTTCTTGCCAAGTTTGTGCATCAACGCAGCCTTGTCTTCCACCAGAATCAATTCACCTTTGGTCATCACGCCGATGCGGTCGGCGATGGCCTCAGCCTCTTCGATGTAGTGTGTGGTCAGGATGATCGTCACGCCTGACTCGCGCAGCGCGCTCACCACTTTCCACATATCCTTGCGCAACTCCACGTCCACGCCAGCGGTTGGTTCATCGAGGAACAGGATACTCGGTTCGTGTGACAACGCCTTGGCTATCAGCAGGCGCCGCTTCATTCCACCGGACAATGTTCTGATGCGATTGTCGCGTTTGTCCCACAAAGACAGGTCGCGCAGGATCTTCTCGATGTAGGCAGGATTGGGCGCCTTGCCGAAGAGGCCTCGGCTGAAGGACACCGTACCAAACACAGTTTCAAATGCCTCGGTAGTCAGCTCCTGGGGAACCAGCCCGATCAGCGCGCGCGTCGCGCGAAAGTCCTTGATGATGTCCTTGCCATCCACCAGCACCTGACCCTCACTGGGATTGACGATGCCGCAGATGGTGGAGATCAGTGTGGTCTTGCCGGCACCGTTGGGGCCGAGCAGAGCAATGATTTCGCCACGCTGAATGTCGAGACTGACATTCTTGAGGGCTCTGAACCCGCCCGCGTAGGTCTTGGAGAGATTACGTATCGAGACAATTGCCTGCATAACTCTGACGCCTTTTTTTTTGGTCTTGGAGGACCCTTGATGAATCCCTGCGACTCGCCACGATGGGACGCTGTCGCCTTATACTGCTTCTATGGCCTCGGCCAGCTTCACGACGCCGATCACTTCCATGCCAGGCACTCCGCCGCGTGGCACATTGGCCTTCGGCACAATCGCACGCTTGAATCCATGTTTTGCCGCCTCCTGCAGCCGTTCCTGACCGCTGGGCACGGGACGGATCTCACCAGACAGACCGACTTCCCCGAACACCACCAGATCGTGTGGCAAGGCTTTGTCGCGGAAGCTGGAGACAATGGCAAGGATCAGTGCCAGATCGGCGCTGGTCTCGGCGACCTTGACACCGCCGACCACATTCACGAACACATCCTGATCCGCCATGTAGATGCCACCATGGCGATGCAACACCGCCAGCAGCATCGCGAGTCGATTCTGATCGAGCCCCACCGCCAGTCGCCGTGGATTGCCCATCTGGGTGCCGTCCACCAGTGCCTGAATCTCCACCAGCAACGGGCGCGTCCCTTCCCACAGCACCATCACCAGCGAGCCCGGGCTTTCTTCTTCCGCACGCGCGAGGAAAATGGCTGACGGGTTCTTCACCTCTTTGAGGCCCTTCTCCGTCATCGCGAACACGCCCAGTTCATTGACGGCGCCGAAACGGTTCTTCTGTCCACGTAGCGTGCGGAACTTGCTGTCGCTGCCACCATCGAGCATCAAGAAGCAGTCGATCATGTGTTCGAGCACCTTGGGGCCGGCGAGCGTGCCGTCCTTGGTGACGTGCCCGACCAGGAACAGCACGGTGTTGGTCTGCTTGGCGTATTGAATCAGATAGGCGGCACACTCACGCACTTGCGACACGCTGCCGGGCGCCGACTGAATATCACTGCTGTGCATCACCTGAATCGAATCGACCACCAGCATGCGCGGACTTTGCTGCTGCGCTATCTGACAGATCTTCTCCACATTGGTCTCGGCCAGCATCTTGAGATTCTTTTCCGGCAGCCCGAGACGGCGGGCACGCATGCCCACCTGCTGCAACGATTCTTCACCTGTCACATACAGCGCGCTCATCGATTGGGCCAGCAGGCACATCACCTGCAGCAGCAACGTACTCTTGCCCGCTCCAGGGTTGCCGCCGATCAGGATTGCAGAACCGGGCACGAGACCACCGCCCAGTACGCGATCCAACTCACCGATGGTGCTAGAGACACGCGGCACCGATTCCAGATCGATCTCGGAAAGATCCTGCACGGCGGAGATCGCTCCGGCATAACCCTGCTGGCGAAAGTCCGGCTTGGCGGCTGGTGCGGCGGCACTGCCGAGGCTGATTCTTGACAGCGTGTTCCATTCTTTGCACGACGCGCACTGCCCCTGCCACTGGCCATGCTCTGCACCGCACTCCGTGCAAACGAATGCTGACTTCACCTTGGCCATAAGCACTCACTTCGTTCATCAGATATAAACATAGTGCACCCGCGCGGTGACCTGACAGAACAGTTCATAGGCGATAGTGCCGCAGTGCCGGGCGATCTCGTCCGCTGGCAGTCCTTCGCCCCACAGGATCACCTCGTCACCTACCACAGCCTCATCACAACCGCTCAGATCCACAATGATCTTGTCCATGGAGACGCGCCCGGCCAGTGTGGCCAGCTTTCGCAATGGACGCTGCGCGGAGCGGCAATGAATCAACACGGGCGTGCCATTCGGTGCACTGCGGGGATAGCCGTCACCATAGCCGATAGAGACCACAGCGAGGCGATGCTCTGTTTCGCAGACATAGGTGGCGCCGTAGCCGATGACTTCACCCGCCGCGACTGTCTTGATGGAGATGATGCGCGAGCGCAGGGTCATTACGGGCTGCAGTCCGCGATCGATACCATTTTCGCCGACAATGGCAGTACCACCGTAAAGCATGATGCCGGGGCGCAACCATTGAAAATGTGTCTGCGGCCAGATGAGGATGGCGGCGGAGGCGGCGAGACTCAACTCGCAATCACCCTCGGCGACTCCGGCATGAGCGAGCGACTGCTGTAAAGAAGCGATCTGGCGCTCAGTCACGGGACTGTGTGGATCATCCGCGCAGGCAAAGTGTGACATAACCACGAGCTGCTCGACATGCGGGCTGCCGTGCAGCAACTGCCAGGCAGCAACGAAATCTGTCTCGCTCAAACCGAGCCGGTGCATACCGGTGTCGAGCTTCAGCCAGAGTGTAAGCGGGGCGAATTCTTTCGTGTCGGCGAAATAAGCATGCAAAATTTCCAGCTGGTAAAGCGCATGGACAACGAAATGAAAACCGTGCAGAACGATGAGTTCCAGTTCGGCAACAGTGACAAAACCCTCCAACAGCAGAACGGGTTCGGTGATGCCCGCGCGACGCAGTGTCAGCGCCTCGTCGAGTGTCGCGACACCAAAACAGTCACGCCCGCGCAGCTGCGAACGCAAGGCGCTGGCGACGGCGATGAGTCCGTGGCCATAGGCGTTGGCCTTGACGACAACCACCAGCGAGCAGTTAGGGTTAGTGGTGCGAACGAGCGAGAGATTGGCGCGCAGCGCCTGCAGGTCGATCGTCGCCCAGGCACGTGCATGGGCACCAGACCGAAGCTGCGAATCAGCTTCCGTGCATATAACTGTCATCGTAATCCTGTCGCGCGAGATTCTCGAAACGGGTGTACTGTCCCATGAACCCGAGTTTTATTGTGCCAATTGGCCCGTTACGCTGCTTGCCGATGATGATCTCGGCCACGCCTTTCTCTGGCGTATCTTCGTTGTACACCTCGTCGCGATAGACGAAGGCGATGATATCCGCATCCTGCTCGATCGCACCGGACTCGCGTAGGTCTGACATCACCGGGCGTTTGTTGGGCCGCTGTTCCAGGCTACGGTTGAGCTGCGAGAGCGCGATCACCGGGCACTCGAATTCGCGCGCCATGGTCTTGAGTGAGCGCGAGATCTCGGAGATTTCACCGACTCGGTTGTCGCCGTAGCCCTTGATCTGCATCAGCTGCAGGTAGTCCACCACCACCAGACCGAGCTGGCCGTATTCACGCACCACGCGGCGCGCCCGCGAACGCATCTCCATGGGGCTGAGACCGACGCTGTCATCGATCAGCAGGGGCTTGTCCTTGAGCTTGCTGACGGCTGCGGTCAACTTGGGCCAATCCTCCTCTTCCAGTTTGCCGGTACGCAGGCGCTTCTGGTCGATGCGGCCGATGGAGCTCAGCATACGGAAGATCAGGCTCTCGGCAGGCATTTCCAAACTGAACACCAGAACGGGCTTGTTGGCGAGCAGCAATGCATTCTCGGCCAGGTTCATGGCGAAGGAGGTCTTGCCCATGGAGGGTCGCCCCGCCACGATGATCAGGTCGGACTTCTGCAGCCCGGAGGTCTTCTCGTCCAGGTCTTTGTAACCGGTCGGCAAGCCCGTGAGCGCGCCGTCGGAACGGAATAGTTCATCGATGCGCCCCACCGCCGCCTGCAACAGCGGATTGATCGCCTGAGGGCCACCGTCTTTGGGACGGTCATCGGCAATCTGGAATACTTTCTGCTCGGCCACATCGAGCACATCGTCAGCTTTCTGACCTGCCGGGTTGTAGCCACTCTCAGCGATCTCGTAGGCGACCTTGATCAGCTTCCGCAGCTTGGCACGCTCGGCGATGATATCCGCATAGGTGCCGATGTTGGCAGAGCCACGCGCGTTGCTGGCGAGGTCACTTAGATAATCCAGCCCACCGGCGCTGTCGAGTTCACCGAGACTGTCCAACGCCTCGACCAATGTCACCACGTCCAGCGGCCGGTTGGATTCGGTCTGCGAGTACATGACGCGGAAAATCAGCTGATGCTCGTGCCGGTAGAAGTCTTCTTCGATGAGTTTTTCGGAGACCGTGTCCCACACGGTGTTGTCGAGCATGAGCCCGCCAAGGACGGCCTGCTCGGCTTCCACCGAGTGGGGAGGGACCTTCAATGAGGTGAGCGTACCGCCATCGAGGGGCTTGCGGCTCTTTTCAAAAAGTTCGGACATGGGGTCTTCTTGCGCTGCTGCGGAAATAAAAAGGCGCTGTCACTCAGAGAGTAACAGCGCCTCATTGTCTACTATTGAGTGCCATCCAACAACCGGCAAAACCGCGTTGTGCGACGGACTCCAGCAGTCACCGCTTAAGCCGGAACGATGGCCAGCGTGATGTTTTCTTCGACTTCGTGGCCGAGGTCGATGCTGATCACATACTCGCCCACTTCGCGCAGCGCGCCGTGTGGCAGACGCACTTCAGCCTTGCTCACTTCCACGCCAGCCGCAGTCACCGCATCGGCGATGTCACGAGTGCCGATAGAACCGAACAGCCTGCCTTCTTCACCGGCGTTTACCGCGATGACAACACGCAGATCTTTCAGCTTGCTTGCACGGCCTTGGGCGACGCCCACTTTCTCGTTGTGGGCTGCGAGCAGCTCGGCACGACGTGCTTCAAAATTTTCCAGGTTAGTTCTGGTAGCAGGAATTGCCTTACCAGTGGGGAACAGGAAGTTACGTGCGTAACCTGACTTCACCGCCGCCGTGTCGCCTACAGCGCCCAGCTTGCCTACTTTTTCCAACAGAATTACGTTCATTGTCGTTTCCTCGTTAAATCTTGCTAATAGACTTGAGTCGATCGTTTCACGCCCTGCACGAAGGAATCAATCCTTCGGCCTGAGGCGCGATCTGAAGTCGTACCAGCTGTCCGTGATAGCGGCCAGCACCAGTATCTGCGTCATGATCGGACTCAGTAGCGCCACATAAAAAATCACCAGCACCACCCCCGGCCACTTCTTCAACCCCGCGATGCCGTGGACCAGAGCCACACCGGCAAACAATAGCGGTAATACGAAGAATAGCGTCAGCGGCTGCAAAACCGGCGTGCCGAGACCCGCCAGCGTAAACATCAAAAGCAATCCTGCTGCTGTCTTCCAGCTCAGTCGCAATCGATGGAACTCGTCGCGAAAACCACCAGGGTTGTAGAGCCCTGCCTGCCAGCTTCTGGCCAGCATCAGCAACACCAGGGCCAGGAACATCAGCATCGTGCCGAAGAACGCTTGCAGCAATTGCAGCATCTGTTCCGGCGGCACTGCGGTGACCTGCCCCTGCAAATCGGGACTGCTTAATACCAGCTCCAACTGTTGCTGCATCAGCAGCAGAAAGTCGGGCCGCAGATACAGACCCAGCAATGCCCCAATACCAACACCGATGGCACTGAGCAGCGTCGCTTCCCAGGAATTCGTGGTGCGCAATACATTCGCGAGCACCGTGATACCGATCAGCAACAACAGGGGAATCACATCCCCGAGCACTGCCCAACCAAGGGCGGGCAGTACGGCCCAGGCTAGTACAATCATTCCTTCCGTGCGGCCGTGACGCAGGCAAACCAGCGCCACCACGGGTGCACTCAGAAAGTTGACTACCGGGAGAACTCCGAGAAGCATCGCGGCAAGGATGGCCTGACGGCGCCCTGCCATTACGAACTCTGCGAGAGACCTCATTCCGAAGCCCTCATCTTAACGGAATCAGGCAGTATGGCTGTCGGTGTACGGAATCAGCGCCAGATGACGGGCACGCTTCACCGCAGTCGCCAGCTGACGCTGGTAACGGGCTTTGGTGCCAGTGATGCGGCTCGGCACGATCTTGCCGGTTTCGGACACGTAGGCCTTCAGAGTTTCGATATCTTTGTAATCGATCTCTATGGTGCCTTCAGCAGTAAATTTGCAGAATTTACGCCTTCTGAAAAATCGAGACATGGTTACTATCCTTTCAACTAATATTGCTATGACTGTTAAAAATCGCCAGAAACGGGTCGATGGCTGATGCTCCGGAATTACTCCTTGGAGTCATCCGCATCCAATTCGTCCGCATCATCAAAGCCGTCGAATTCTTCGACAGCTTCTTCAGTTTCTGCCTCACGGGCAGCCGCATCTTCTTCCAGCTTGCGCTTCTGTTCGGCGCGCTGACGACGCTCACGGCTCTCACGCTCGCCCTTCAGAATCAGAGACTCTTCAATGACGGGACCGCTCATCTTCATAACGAGGTTACGCAGAATCGCATCGTTGTAGCGGAACAGAGTGACGATTTCTTCCAGCACTGCACTGCCACACTCGACGTTCATGAGAATGTAGTGAGCTTTGTGGATTTTGTTGATCGGGTAGGCGAGTTGGCGACGGCCCCAGTCTTCAAGACGGTGGATCGCTCCGCCGCTTTCCTTGATCATCTGGGTGTAACGCTCGACCATCACGGGCACCTGATCTGTTTGATCCGGGTGCACCAAAAAAACTACTTCGTAGTGTCTCATAGAGACTCCTTTCGGTTTGTAGCCTTCCGACGAGCAGCGGTTTGAGAGACCGATGTGCAGTAAGGCAAGGAGTTAAGGGGTTTCGTCCGCAGACAGTTCCCCGAAATTAAGGAGCGGGCATTCTAGAGAAGCGCTGCTGAACATGCAATCTGTTTTTCTCCCGGCCCTGTGACTCCTGTGGGAGCGGGCCTGCCCGCGATTGACTTTGCACTACATCTGATCGCGGGCAGGCCCGCTTGTATGTTTATGGTGGACAAGCGATAAGGGGCTTGTCGGGGGTGGAGGGACTAGGCTCGCATCTGCATAGACAGACCGTGGGAGACATCGCCCCACCTTCTCACCGCAAGCGCCAATAAGGAA